>NZ_LVWJ02000014.1:0-1390794 GCF_001625015.1 Lewinella sp. 4G2
GCCGCTGTCCGCCCCCGAAGGGGTTTCTCGCTCGACTTGCATGTATTAAGCCTCCCGCTAGCGTTCATCCTGAGCCAGGATCAAACTCTCCATAGTAAAGTTCTTATAACTACACCCTAAGGTGCAGCCTGTTATTTCGAACGTACCGAGTAGAGTTCAATGCTGTTATTGATTAAACTAAATTAATTGTCAGGGCCTGTATTGTTTCCAAAATCTTAACCTTTACTACCCCAAAGAGCAGCAAAAGCAGATTGTCTAATTCTATAAATACGGCGTTTGAACCTCGCCTACCATTGATGTCAAAGATCGTTGCGTCAAGTTGTATCCCAATCCGTCAAGTAACGACTGCTTAAAATCGTACTAGTTGAATGTTATCGCTACCCAAGTGAGTGGGCTTGACTGACCTGCTAATTGTAACCGTCAAGGTTATTTAAGCAGCTTGTTTCGTTCGCCTTGCTTTCAAAGCGGGTGCAAAATTACAACCCTTTCTTTTACTGTGCAACACTTATATGAAAGTTTCTCAAAATAATTTGCCGAAGCAAACCAAAGCAAACTCTCAACTCATCACCCTTCGTTAAGGGGCCGCAAAGATAAGGTCTTCGCCTTTAGCTTTCCTAACAACATTGTACTTTTTAAGAAAGTTTTATTGTTAGATCGAACAACTCGCTTAGAGCGGTCGTACAACTAAGGTTTCAAGCTTATCAGCGAGGCGTTTCTCGCTAACGGGCCGCAAAGATACAGTGAAGATGATGACCTGCACAAGGTGTAGATGAAAATAGATTCATCTTTTTTTACTGGCTGCCTCACGTTACGTTCGGGTGCTTCACCACACTCATTTGAAGGGACGTTTCCCTCTGGGCGGACAGCAAAGATACGTCGCTCCACCGCATATTTGCAAGTAGTTTGGGCTTAGTAATAAAGGTGCCTACACACTGTCTAGCTTCCTTTCTGCTGGAGCCCCCGTATTCCCTACTTACTTTGCACCTGCGGCCGCGCAAAATTATTCTAGTGGTCTGTCAAGCTTAAGTTTTCAGGTGACCTGATGCGTCTTTTCGCCGCTAGCTTCGTTACTCGAATCCTCATTTAGCTACGGCTAAACTCCGGTTCGAGTGCCTCACTAGCAACGAAAATCCATCATCATTCTACCTGAAATTAAACATTGACAGACCACTAGCGCAGTGCTTCCAGGACGAACGACTTGCCAAATTCGCGGATATTGGTCGTAGACATGATGGCCAATTCTTCCGTAAAATCTGACTCTCCATTTAGAAATGCGAGTAAACGCGGCGTGGGGTTGGCGCTAAAGAGGTCCAGGAATATCTGATCGCCGCGCAGCCGGTTATGCTGAAGTAGACCGAGTATGGTCGCATCATAATAAAGATCACGCCGACGCCAGGGTTTTGGCGCCCGGGAGGGGAAGGATTTAGCAAGCGCTCCCAATTGCCGCTGCATACCGTAGAAGGTATAGCCCGTACTGGGCCTGGCGGCTCCTCCCCGCAAACCGATGTAGGTAAGGTTGCCTTCGGAAGTAGGAAAGGGATAGGTCGTCATGGGAATATTCCCCTGCTCAACGTGTTTGACTGTATAGGCCCCTTCTGTCCAGTGCGCCGCTATGTACTGAGATAGTATTTCGTCGTAAGCTTCTGATGTCAAGTGATTGTTACTGAAGATAGCTACTTCCACTAGTGCCTCGGTGGAGCTGGTCGGCAGCACGTACAGAAACCTCGTCTCATCGTGCTGTGGTGTCCTGAAGTCCATTAGTGCCGCAACGGCCGGGTCAAACACCGGCTCTTCCGTTTTGATGATCCACCCCTTGAAGTGTTGATCGAGGTAAGGTTGCTTGATCTGGCGCGGCCGCAGGTGCAGGGGTAAGGACGAGTAAGCGTGGGTAACGCGGTACGATTGCCCCCCACTCGTAAAGTGGACAAATTCTTCGGCGGAGGTGATGTTCTCCGCGCGGTCAGTGAGACGGGTAACCACCCCTGCCGCATCAATAACTTTATTGACGTGCGCGTAGAAGTCGCTACTGCGGATCAACTTATACTGATAGGGCGCTAGCTCACAAATTAGATCGCGCTCATTGTCATGCACGGTAACCGTATCCCATCGGTGGTGAACGAGTGATTCAAACGGGCCCGGCTCAGCTTCCCAAAACGACCAGGTACGGTCGTATTTATTTTTCCTCCCCGCCGGGTCGACCAGCAACACTTTCTTATCGGCCAACTTACCCGCTTCGATGAGGTGGTACAGTAGCGATAGTCCGGCCAGCCCACCCCCAAGTACTGCAATGTCGAAATCGGTATTCACAGCATTAAATTTAGCACAACGAAGAAGAACAGCTGGGCGAAAAAGTAAACCAACAGCAAAGGGCTCCTAAAACGAATGCCGAGTAAGTGGAGCGGCAGGGAAATCGCAAAGGCGATGGCCGCCCAGGCCAAGTAGTTTTGTAGTGGAATTTCCACGGCTGCCCAGGACCAGTAATCCAACTCGATGGCAACTGGCTCGATCACGACATCATACAGTGCAGTAAGGATGCCTGCTATCAGGGCGGCGAATACGGATCGCACTAAAAATGAGCGTTCCTGGCGCCGAGGAACACCGACCAAGCGAATGGCCACTTCATTGCAGGCGAGCGTAAGGGCACACCAGTTCAGGGCAATGACGAAGGGCACGCCCAACCATTGCGCCCACATCGTGGGGCCGTAGGTATACTCGCCAAAGATGGCTCCCGTAGCTACACCCACCGCTTCCATCGTGAACGTAAAAACGTAAGCCACCACCAGCCACCAAAGCAGGGCGGTATCCTGATTTCTTTTTTGAATCGCGTAAAGCAAAAGCCCGTTGAGTACCAGGAGCAGGCCATCAGTAGTGTAGCGCGTTACCGGTAGTACGGCTGGCAGCAAATGAGCTAGGGTTCCGGAAGCAAAAGCAAAGATCAGAAATACCTTCAGATAGAATTCGAATCCAGAAGCCTTAGTGGCTGCTGGACGGGTAGTGCTCGGTTGATCCACGTATACCTACTTTACAATAGGTTGAACTGGTGCTTTACCGCTGAACTGGCCAGCAGGTAGACCTTGCGTGTATCCGGCACCCGGATCCGTTCGTCCGCTACCTGCTTAGCGGGAGATTTTTTGATCTTCTGGAACAGCTTCGTGTAATAGACGTAGGCCAGGTAAACCCCCAGCCGGGCAGAACTGGGCAACTGCTTGATGCCCTCGTAGCCGTGGTCGAAGTCAAGTTTGATATCTTCTTCGATTTCAGTTTTGATCTCGTTGGTGAACTGGTTAAAATCCACCCCGGGGAAGTAGACCCGGCCTCTCTCTTCGTAATCACTCTTGATGTCGCGAAGGAAGTTGATCTTCTGAAATGCGGAACCCAGCGCGCAAGCTGCGTCTTTTAGTCTTTCGTACTCTGCATCGTCACCGTCCACGAATACTTTGAGGCACATTAACCCCACTACTTCGGCACTACCATATATATAGGTCTTGTACAGACCATCGTGGTAGCGGCTGAACTCCAGGTCCATTGCCATACTATCCAGGAAAGGATCGATCAGGTCGCGACCAATTCCGTAGCGATTAGCCACCTCCTGAAAGGCTTGCAGTACCGGGTTCAGACTTATACCGTCTTCAATGGCCGCATAGGTATCTTCCCGGAACTTATTCAACAACTTTGCCTTATCGTGGCCGTGAAAGGTATCCACGATCTCATCCGCAAACCGGACGAACCCATACACGCCGTAGATCGGTGCGCGCAGGGGTTTATCAAATACCCGGATGCCCAGACTAAAGCTGGTGCTGTAGCGGCGGGTGATCAGCGATGCGCACTCGCGGCAAGTTTGTTGGTAAAGACTAAGCATTGATCGGTGTGGGCTGAGGTTTAGAGGAAATATCTTTAGCGCCGGTCAGGCTCTGGTGGACATCGCGGGCGACGACTTCCCCGGAGATGATACTGGGTGGCATCCCCGGCCCGGGGGTCGTTAGTTGCCCCGTGTACCATAAGTTGTCCAACTTTTTACTGCGGAGCTTTGGCTTGAGGAAAGCCGTCTGGGTCAGGGTATTGGCCAGGCCGTAGGCATTACCACGGTAAGCGTTGTAGTCCTCCTTGAATTCTTTGTGGGCAAAGGCGCGTTTGTACACAACGTGTGGGCGGATGTCCACCCCGGTACGTTCGGCGAAACGGTCGCACATCAGGTTCCAATACTTCTCCCGTTGTTCTTCGGTATCCTCAATTTCGGCGGCGAGTGGCAGCAGGAAGAACAGATTTTCGTGACCCGCAGGGGCAACGGAGGCGTCCGTTACCGAAGGCGCGCATACGTAGAAAAGAGGATCTTCGGGCCAGGCGGGCTCCGTGTAGATCTCGTGGGCGTGCTGGTTGAAATCAGCGTCGAAGAACAACGTGTGGTGGTGCAGATCAGGAATGCGCCGGTTCACACCTACGTAGAAGAGCAGGCTGGAGGGTGCCATAACCCGCTTACTCCAGTATTTTTCTGAGTAGACGCGGTCCGCCGGTTCCAGCACCTGTTGCTCGAAATGGTGGTAGTCCGCACTATTGATGAGTACACCGGTGGCGAAGGTGGTCCCATCACTGGTGGTCACGGATTCCACCGTGCCATTAGAAGTACGTACGGATTCCACCGCAGCACCTGCAATGATCTCCACGCCAAGGTTCTTGACGACGGCGACCATTCCTTCAATGATCTTATGCATCCCACCCATCGGGTACCAGGTGCCGAGTTCAAGGTCGGCGTAATTCATGAGACTGTACAGTGCCGGTGTATTGGCGGGCGTTGCCCCAAGAAACAGGACCGGAAACTCAAGCAGTTCCCTCAATTGAGGGTGCTTAAAAAGCTTACGTACGTAGCTGGACATGTCCGTCAGCATCTGCAACTTCATGGCAGCCTTGACGACGCGGAAGTCAGCAAAATCCAATATGCTGTGTCCTGGCTTCTGGACGAATTCCCCCAAGCCTACGCGGTACTTATACTCTGCTTCACTGAGGAATTGCTTCAGGTTAGCGGAGCTACCGGGTTCTAACCGCTCGAACAAGGCGTACAGTTCTTCCGTGCTGGCGGGGACATCCATCCGGTCGCCCTTCCCAAAGTAGATCTCGTAGCTGGGGTCTAAGCGCACCAGGTTGTAGTGCTCGCTGGCCGATGAGCCGAAGTCGTTGAAGAAATCTTCAAAGACCTGGGGCATCCAGTACCAGCTGGGGCCCATATCGAATTGGAAGCCTTCTGCCGCGAAGGTGCGGGCCCGGCCGCCGAGGCCTTCGTTCTTTTCGAGGATGCGTACGGCGTAGCCCTCGCGCGCCAAGTAAGCGGCGGCGGAAAGGCCGGAAAAACCGGCGCCTACGATGGTGATCTGAGTCTTCAAGCGGGGTGGTTATGCTGCTTCCTAACCACACACGTTCAAACAGGTTTGGCAAATGGGCGACGGACTTGGCCGCATTCCCGCTTAGGTTCCTTCAATCCGGACCGCCTTCAGAGCCAGCGGGAGGGGCTTGCTTGGCTTTTTTCTTTTTCTTCCCGCCGTTGTTGAATTTATTCATGGTATTCTGCAGCCCGTGGCCACAAAAACTGAGGACGGTTTCCCCCGCGGTCTTGATCAAATCTGATAAGCCCTCCCGTTCTTTCGTCGTCCACTCACCCAGGACGTACTTGACTTGCTCACCGGGGTGAAAGTCGCGGCCAATCCCACAGCGCAGCCGGGCGTAATTGTTGCCGCCGTTAAGCTGGTCAATGGATTTGAGACCATTGTGCCCGGCGTCCGCTCCTTTTCCCCGCAAGCGGAGCTGGGCGAAGTCCAGGTGTAAGTCATCAACAACAACGAGCAGGTTCTCTTTGGGAATGTTTTCTTTCTGTAACCAGTAGCGAACCGCCTTGCCACTAAGGTTCATAAAAGTATCCGGCTTGAGCAGTAGTACCTGTTTGCCCCGGTGCTTGATGCGCGCCATCTTGCCGTGGCTGACGTCGGACCATTCCTCCGCTAAAGCATCCAGCACTTTAAATCCAATGTTGTGGCGCGTCTCTTCGTACTTGGCACCGGGGTTACCGAGGCCAACAATCAGGAATTTCATCTCGGGAGGGGTATTGTCCGCTGCGGTAGGCTGGTGAGCCCCAAATAGGTTGCGCAGAAAGTTGAGCATGGGGCAAAGGTAGTTCGGAGGCTACTAGTTTTGAGTTGCAAGTATCGAGTTTCGAGTACAAGTACTCACTACTTGACACTCGCAACTCGCCACTCGCTACTACTCACTCCACCGAACCGCCAACTTATCGACCACCGCCCATAGCTCGGAGAAATCGTTGATGGCAAAGTATTTATTCTGTACTTCCGAGATGACGAAATCCTGAGCTAGGACTGCATCCAGGTCAAAATCCACTATCTCTACTTTGGAGTCGTTGAACACATGGAGCACTTCGGAATAGCTACTACAGATACCGGCGCCGTAAACTTTTAAACCGTCCGCTTGGCGGATGACGCCGAATTCGATAGTGAACCAGTACAAGCGTTGAAGCTGCGTCACCTTTTCTTCGTTCGCGTGGTACTTAACGCCGAGTGCCCCTAATTTCTGGGCGAAACTGGCGTAATCTGCATTGAGGTATAGGGGGATATGCCCGAAGATGTCGTGAAACATATCCGGCTCCTCGAGGTAATCCAGTTGGTCTTCTCCCCGCAACCAGGTGCTGGAACAGAAGCGTTTGGTGGAGAGTAAACCGAAAAATTCGTCCACCGGCAGAAATCCGGGGACTACCTTAATGGACCAACCATGCGCCGCCTTCAATTGCTCGTTCAAATTTTCGAAACGTGGTGGATGAGTGGGGGAGATGACGGGATGCAGTGCCCGGACGCAAGCGTTGTATTCTTCGCAAGCGTACTTTTCAAGCACTTCTAGTTGCCGCTCCGTAAGGGTTTTCCAAACGGCGTAGTCGGCGGGGGTATAAGCGTCATAATCCTGGTAAGGGCTGAGGGTAGCGGTCATGATCGGTCCGTTTTGGTACTGATAGAATAAAGATAGCGTGGCAAATGTTGTCTTGCTAACTTTATTTTTCGAATCGTCCCTCGCGCACAATTCTCACCCCGTAAAAGTGGCCTCACTCCGTAAAAAAAGCGTGGCTAGCCATCTTGGCCAGTCACGCTTTTCCCGATAACGTCTATGCTGAAATCAGTTCGTCACGAGGGTCCCCACCGATTCTCCGAACATGATCTTCCGCAAGTTGGAAGGCTCGTTGATATCAAAAACAATGATTGGCAGGTTGTTCTCCGCGCAGAGGGCGAAAGCTGCCTGGTCCATGATCCGAAGATTCTTGTTCATCACTTCCTTAAAGGTGATCGTCTCGTATTTCTCCGCGGTCGGGTCTTTCTCCGGGTCGGCCGTGTAAATACCATCTACGCGTGTCCCCTTCAAAATGACGTCGGCCTTGATCTCGTTGGCGCGAAGTGCGGCGGCGGAGTCGGTCGTAAAGTAAGGGTTACCGGTGCCGGCGCTGAAGATCACTACCCTCCCCTTCTCCAGGTGGCGCATCGTACGGCGGCGGATGTACGGCTCGGCAATCTGCTCCATTTTGATGGCGGAGATCAGGCGGGTAAACACGCCGTGGGTTTCCATCATGCTTTGCAGCGCCATCCCGTTGATGACCGTGGCGAGCATGCCCATGTAATCACCCTGGGTCCGTTCGACGCCCGATTCCGCGGCGCTCAGGCCCCGGAAGATGTTGCCGCCCCCAATCACCACGGCTACCTCCACACCAATGGTCACCAATTCCTTGATTTGCTTCGTGTAGTAGGTCAGCATTTTCGGGTCGATACCGTATTGTTGGTCACCCATCAGGGTCTCACCACTCAATTTCAGCATCACTCTTTTGTACTTCAGGGCCATTTATGGGGGATTGTGGCGCGAAGGTAAAAGATTCGTACCGTAGCAGTAGCCCAATGGCCAACCAACTTCTACCCACTGCTCATTTTGGCGCTGCCGCGGGTGCGGAGTAAGTAGGGGCCTAAAAGACATACCTTCGCCACCGGATCGACGTTAGTCATTAGGGACGATTACCTGACACCCGAAAACCGTACTCACTATGTACAAAGCGCTAAGCCTGCTCCTGCTCCCCCTCATCTTCCTGAGTGCGGGTTGTGGTTCGGATAATCTGGGAGACCGCCTCTTCGAGGTGCAATATCCCGTCATCGAATTCCCCATCCCCGCCGGCCAGAGCCGCATCCAGCAATTCGTAGTGGCGGACCCCAGCGTGGCAACGCGATTCCAGGAAGAAATGCAACGTGCCGGCGTCACTGCGGACGACATCGACCTCGTCGGCGGCCTCCGCGCCCGCGTCACCTCACTGACCGGTGACGATTTCAGCGAGTTTGAACGTATGGAACTCCGCGTTTGCCCCGTCGGCCAGTCCGGTGGCTGCGACCAATTCGACCTCCTCTTCAGTGTGGACGATCTCTTCCGCCGCCGTCAGGTTCGCGTCGATCTTAACCCCGGCCTCCGCAACTTGAAGGATATCTTCCTCGGTGAACGGATGCGCGTAGAATTAATCCTTGTCGCTGGAGATTTTAGTAGCGTAGCCCTCGATGCTCGGCTGGAGTGGTCGGTACAGGCAGTAGGGAACTTGGAGTAGTTTGATAGTCGGGTAGTCGGGTAGTGCGGCCTACCAGACTACGCTACTACCCGACTACGCTACTAAATACTACCTTCGCCGGACCATGCCCCGCAAGACTTTACACCTACTTACCGAAGCCGAAGATGACCGCCCGATCTACGTCGCCGGCACCTTTAATAACTGGACGGTAGCGCAGGAAAATCACCGCCTGACGCCTTCGGGCTTACCCAATCAGTACAGTGTTGAACTTGACCTGCCTGCGGAACCCAACCGGATTGAGTACAAGTACACCCGCGGTGGCTGGGAAGCCGTTGAGTTGGGAGATTCAGGGCAAAGCGTACTGAACCATACCCGCTTCGTTACTGAAGATTGGACCGTCCCCGACCACGTTAAAGTTTGGGCCAACGCCGGGCTCCACTACCGGCCGGAACTCCTCCCCAAGATCGAGGTGATCGACGAAGAATTTGAAATCCCTACCCTCATCCGGACGCGCCGGGTTGCGGCCTTATTGCCCCACGATTACCATACCTCCGATAAACGCTACCCCGTCCTTTACCTACAGGATGGGCAGAACCTCTTCGATGATTACGCACCCTACGGTAGTTGGGGGGTCGATAAGCAATTGGCCAGCCTCACTGCTCGAGGAATGGGTGACCTGATCGTCATCGCCATCGACCACGCGGAAGCCCAACGAATCAGTGAGTACATCCCCAATTTCAATACCCGCCTCGGCCGGGGAGACGGGCGGCAGTACGTGGACTTCCTCGCCCAACACCTCAAACCTTACGTCGACGAACACTTCCGTACCCGCCCCGAGGCGGAATTCACCGGCATCGGCGGCAGTTCCCTCGGTGGCCTGATCAGCATCTACGCGGGTATCTATTACCCCCAGGTCTACGACCGACTAATGATCTTCAGCCCCAGCCTCTGGGTCACGCCTCGGATCCCTTTCCGGATGATGAAACTCACCCATAAGTTCCGGGGTAAGATTTACCTCTACGGCGGCGAAGCGGAAAGCGCCACGATGGTCTCTAACATGAAACGCTTCCGGAAAGAGTTGGAGAAGCAGACGAATAGCACACAGGTAGAATTCCGGGTGGAGATCGACAAGCACGGGCAACATAATGAAGCACGGTGGGGGCAGGAGTTTCCTAAGGCGGTGGAGTGGTTGTTCTTCTAACTGTTGAATTGAACTACAGTGCCTCCGGCGGTTGCCAGGGAGTAAGCGGAGGAGGTAGAGAAACTGAGGTTTTTTCCGTTAATAATGACCACTGCAGAGGAGCATTTCTGTTTCGCAGGAGTCGGGGAGGTTGGAAAGAAGGAGAGGCCTGCGGCGCTTGCTTCACCCCGTCCCGAAGGGCCGGCCTGCGTAGCGATGGCACACCGTTAGGTGGCCCATTCTACTTGATAGTCTCCGGCGGTTGCCAGGGAGTAAGAGGAGGAGGTAGAGAAACTGAGGTTTTTTCCGTTAATAACGACTACTGCAGGGGAACAATTCTGTTTCGCAGGAGTCGGGGAGGTTGGAAAGAGGGAGAGGCCTGCGGCGCTTGCTTCACCCCGTCCCGAAGGGCCGGCCTACGTAGCGATGGCACACCGTCAGGTGGCCCATTCTACTTCGTAGCTTGCGGGTTGTTTGTGGTAAACAGGCACCACAGCCCACCCTACTTAATCACCACCTCCTCCAAATAATCTTCCCCAAACTCCTTATTCAACCGGTCACGGATGCCGGCGCGAACGGTAATCATCTGTGCCCGTAGCGGGGCATTAGTGACGTACACGTACAGCTTACGGTTACGGACCATCAGGTTTTTGGTGTTGTCCGCCACGTGTTTGCCGAAGAATTCTTCCCAGACCAACTTGGTGCGTGCGCGGAAGTAGCCCGCTTCGTTTTCCTTGGTGGAACGGAGCATCTGCAGGAAGGCATCCTTCAGGGTAACGGTATCCTTATTACGGGGGTCCTTCTTTTTTCTCATGGCGTAGCGTTGGCTTCCGTAACCCGGCCGGCTTTAACGAGAAAGCGCTTCCACCGGTTACCCTCCGCCGCATCGATGAGGGCAGTCACCCGGTCGGGGTCCGTATCGGAGAGGAAGACCTGCCCGAAGGAGGCGCTCAGGACGTAGTTGAGGAGTTGGCTGACGCGGTCGCGGTCCAGCTTGTCAAAGATATCGTCCAGCAGCAGGATGGGGAGGCGCTGGGTCACTTTTTCCAGTAGGCGATACTGGGCGAGTTTCAGGCTCAGTACGAATGACTTGAGCTGACCCTGGCTGGCGACCCGGCGGAGGGGGTGGCCCTCCTGCGTAAAGACCAGATCGTCCTTGTGGATGCCACCGGTCGTCCGTTGCAGCAGCCGGTCTTTTTCGGCCCGGTCCGCGGTTAAATCGGCCCAGGAGATATCGGTGAGTTGGCTTTTGTAGGTGACGTTCACTTCTTCCTGCTGGCCGGAGATCACCGCGTAGGCTTCCGTCAGCAACTGGGTGAATGGCCGCACGAAGGCCGCCCGGCAGGCGTGGATGTAGGCCGCCGGCTCCGCCATCTGTTCGTTGTAAATGGCGATGAGTCCGGTCACGTCCGGCCGACCCTCCAACTCTTTGAGGAGGGAATTGCGGTTGGCCAGCAACTTATTGTACTTAATGAGTTCACTCAGGTAGGTCGGGTCCGACTGCGAAAGGCTGTTATCCAGTAATCGGCGGCGGGTCTCGCTGCCTTCCAGCACGAGGTTACTATCGTCCGGAGCAATGACGACCACCGGGTAGCGGCCAACGTGTTCGGCCATTCGTTCGTAGGCGGCACCATTGCGCTCGATGACCTTCCGCTTACGCTTCTGAACCTTGACGACAATTTTATCCGTCTCCCCTGATTCGGGGTGGTGGAAGTGGCCTTCAATCCGGGTGCCATCATCGCCGTGGCGGATACCGTAGGCATCCGGGTTGGTGCTGAAGCTTTTACCCATGCAGAGGAAGTGGATCCCTTCCAGCAAGTTAGTTTTTCCCGCACCGTTGGGGCCTACGAAACAGTTCAGCCCCGCCGCCAGCTCCAGCCGTTGGGAAGCGTAATTTTTGAACTGCGTCAGTTTGAGGTCCTGTAAATGGATGGCACGAAGGTTTTGTAATGCGGCTCGCTGATTCTTCAGCTTAAATGGTAACGGAAATTAAATCGTTCCGTTCCCCTCGCGGTAAACGACGGCCGTGACGACCTGGCCGACGGCCCGAAGGGTTTCCTTATCAATCACATCCAAGTCATCATCGCCAGTGTGCCAGTGGGCCACGAAACCGGTTTTGGTGTCCTTTCGGAAATTAATGATGTCGATCATCGGAATGCGGGCGATCGTATTGACGAAGTAGTGGTCATCCGTTACGGCCTTCCCGCGCTCCCGGGGAAAATAGGGTGCGAATTTGGACATCGTGCTGGCCAGTCCCCACACCTTATTCACAATATCGGGAGCGTAGCGCTCGCTCACGCCTTCTACGGCAAAACGGGCGTCTTTGGCTCCTACCATGTCTAACAGAATGCCGTAACGAGGCACATTGGGGGGCAAATTTCTACTGTAGTGCTGCGCACCGAGGCCCCAGCTATTCTGGTCACCGCCGCCACCTTCCCCGTAATCTTCCGCGTCAAAGAGGACGATATCGACGCCAATATTCGGTGCGCTAGCACTGAGTTGGCGGGCAATCTCCAGGAGAACGCCGACGCCACTCGCGCCGTCGTCCGCGCCGTTCACTACGGCGGCGGGGTCGTTCTCCAGTTCGCTGTCGGCTACGTGGCGGGTATCGTAGTGGGCGGCCAGTAGCATCCGGTCGGCCATCTCCGGGTTGAAGCGGGCGATGATGTTGGTGCTCTCCAGTTTCGTTCCGTCGTAAGCCGTGGCGGTGAAGTTCTGCTCGATCACTTTCGCTCCGTAGTTCGCCAGTTTCTGCACCATCCATTCCTTGGCGGCTTCGTGGGCGTCCGTGTTCATCACGCGGGGCCCGAAGGCAACCTGTTTGGCTACGTAGGCGTAGGCGCTGTCGGCGTCAAATGCAGGTACCGGCACCGGTGGTAAATCTGTTCTGGGCGCTGCCGCGGGTGCAGAGGAGGTGGGAACTTCCGCATCGGATCCACATGCAAACAGGAGGACGACGAGCGCCAGGCCGGAGACGAATCTCAAAAGAAAGGAAAAGGGCAAGATGGGATTATTTGTACACGCAAAGATAAATCGACCAGGATGGATAAAGGCCTCGATTACCGGCTTCCGGCGTCCCCATCCTTAACGAGTTTGGCATCCGTGAGCACGTACATCAGTCGGTTGATGTCCTCATTGTTGAGGGCCAGCTTTCCGCGGAGCCTGACTTTATCCGTCGTGTACTTCACTGGCTCCAGGCTGGTGACTTCCATGACCGTTTCGGGGCCGGCCCCGCCACAGAAGAAACACATATTATAAGGATAGGCACTGAAGACAAATTCAGAATGGCTCTTGTAACCCTCCACTGGCACGATGTAGCCACTCACTTCCACCATCTCCCCGTCCAGCTCCTTGATGCCTTCGCTGAAGACCGGCACGTCCACCTTGAAGCCCAGCAGATCGTCGAATTTCTTCTCGTAGGTGATCTTCGAGAGTGTCTTCCACAAATTGGTTTGCTGCGCCATCAACGTCGGAGTGGCGAGGGCAGCAAATAGGCAGATCAGGAGAAGCTTTTTCATAGCGCGGATGTTCGGGGAGTAAAGGTAGGTAACGCACTACGGCCAGTGGGGGATGTGAAAGGGGCGTTAATTTGTTAGCCGCCCCGTGCACTCATTGAGCCGCCAACCCATTGGGGTTTCTGGGTCTACAATTCGTCCGGCGCGACCTTTCCGCCCTTCAGTTTTTCGTTGTCGGTGAACTGGACAATCATCATCTTGCAGGGTTTGCCATCCAGCGTACCGGAGCGGTGGCCCTTTTCGTCGTTGGAGTGTTGGTCGGCGCCGAAGGAGAGTTCTCCCACGCGCATTTCGGTCCGGTGGCCATCCATCGTTTCTACCCACCAGCCGCCGGTGAGGGGGATGACCCATTGTGGTTGCGGGTTCTCGTGCCAGTCGCCATCAAAATCGGCCGGCAGTTCGCTGAAGATGACCTGGGTGGCGCCCTTCATCAGCTTGTTGTTCCACTGCTCCCCGGAGCCGCCGCCCATGCTCTCCAGTTCGAAGCCGGTCAGTTCCCGCTTCCGCTGTCTGCTGACGCCGTCTTCATCGGTGTACACGTGCCAGTAGGAGATGGAGGGTTGGTTCTTTTGGTCGGCCATGCTTGGAGTTTTCTTTCTCCAACTACCTGCACGGACCTTCTGTTCTGGGCTCAGAATTGTTATGCCCTAAAACTTCGCGGATAGGAGTTCGCTTCTGGAGTTTGTTGGCTATGACCGCGTTACTTTTTAGGTTTCGCAAAGAAGTATAAGGTGATTAAGAAGATAGAGAAGTTGGCTACCGCGTGCTTCTCGCTACTCTAGCCTCTCTTCCGCCTTAATCTCCTTTGCGAAACGATAGCCAACTCTGAGGCAAGTTAGGTTTCGCAAAGAAGCATAAGATGATTAAGAAGATAGAGAAGACGTTCAGGCTACCGCAAGTATCTCTCATCTCTATCCTCATCTTCCGCCATAATTTCCTTTGCGAAACGATAGCCGACTCTGAGGCGAGATAGGTTTCGCAAAGAGGTATAAGATGATTAAGAAGATAGAGAAGACGTTCAGGCTACCGCAAGTATCTCTCATCTCTATCCTCTCTTCCGCCATAATTTCCTTTGCGAAACGATAGCCGACTCTGAGGCGAGATAGGTTTCGCAAAGAGGTATAAGATGATTAAGAAGATAGAGAAGACGTTCAGGCTACCGCAAGTATCTCTCATCTCTAGCGTCTCTTCCGCCTTAATCTTCTTTGCGAAATAATAGGTAGCGACTAAACTTAGGCACCGCTACCCTATCCCTTCCTCTTGCTTCCACGCCCCATCCACCAAACGAATACGCCACCAAATAAACCTCCGACGACCCCAAAAATACTGAGCTGAAATCCCCCCTCCTCACCCGGCACCTGCGGCAGCGCCCTTCCGGAAAAACTCGCCGTAGCCCAGTAGTGTGGATGTTGGTATTTACCATTGAGGAGTTGCGCCCGGGCGGCACTCAGCGCGGCATCCCGCGGAAGACCCGCCTTTGAGTTCGCATAAAAAGCCTCCAGTAGGGCCGACCGGGATTCACCTGAAACCGGCCACTGAGTTGCGATCACGGAATTGACGCCGGCCGCCAAAAAAGCGTTGGCTAGCGGCTCTCCGTCTACCCGCGGGTCACTGAGCTCCGCCGAAAAACCGTGAAGGACGAGGAGGTCATTCATGAGGTCAAGTGCAGCGATATCCGCAAAGGAAAGCGCCTGCTCGACGCTGGTTTCCTCCGCCGACGGCGCAAAACTGAGGTAGGACTGGGACGGCGCAAAAACTTCCGCACCGCTCACCTCGAGTTCGACCACCCGGGCACTACTGGCGATAGCGATGAACTCCTCCCGCAGGTAATTATCATCCGTGCGGAAAGCAGTGGAGCTACCAGTTGAAGCAGCCGGAGTTGATGCCGGAGTGAACTGTAGAAAGTCGTAATCGTAAGCCTCCCGCTGCGGTGGCTCCTCCAGCAAAATGGCGGAAGAACGGGCCCGCTGCAACGCACGGCCCACCCCCAGATAAGGTAAGTCCCCAAACTCCGCCACGGCCGGTGCGTCGGGGCTCACCAGACACGAAAAGGGCACCGCGTGCAGCGGACCGTCGGGCAGTAGGAGAAGATTACCCGTACCTTCTATAAGGTCCCCAAAAAGTTGGCCGTAGAGGTTGGTCGATAGGTCCCGGAACCGGGCCAACTCTTCCGCGGAACCCGAACCCGGATCGCTAAGGGTGCGGCGGAAGGCCGCTACCGCCCTCCCCAGATTCTCGGCCGGAGGCAGGCGCCGGTAGGCAACCGTATCCGCATTCGGATGGATGATGAAGACGTGGCTCGCATCCGCCCCAACGTGAAAGGAGACCAGGGTTTTATCAGCGGTTTCCAAAGCGGGCAAAATGGATCGGCCGGGGGGAGGTGTGACTTCGCGCAATGACATCTTCTCCCGCCCGTGCCGGAGGCGCTCGACTTGCGCCCGGGCCGCCTCCAAACCACTGGCAGAACCAGACCCGCCCGCGGATAACTCGGTGATGCGTTGCTCCAGCCGGCGAATGGTGTGAGCCCGCTCGCTGGGCGACCGGCGTAAATTTTCCCGGTGGCCGTAGATCTTCCCCCGCTCGCTGAGGGCGAAGGCATCCCACAGTAAAGAAGCGTCGCCGGAAGTCAGGGATTGGTCGACTAGCATCGTAACGGCGGCGTCGTAATACTGGCGGATATTTTGGCCGGGGTAAGCGTCCAGTTCTTCCGCACTCAGGCTTTGGCGGCGCTGGTCTTCGAGCAGGAAGAGTAATTCGTAATCGAGAAAAGCCTCCAGCGGGCGGTTGGAATTTGCCAGCAACGTTGCTCGGTTACCGAGTAGAATGGTCGCCTCGGCGAATTGCCGCCCGTGAATGCTATCCGGGTGCGGCCGCGGCAGGCCCCGATGGATGCCCCAGTAGAAAGAATTGAGCCCCTCGTTGAACGCAGCCAGGGCTTCGAATTGATCACCCGCGGCGAGGGCCAAACTACCCCGCAGGTTTTCTACGACGGGGAGGAACTCGGGGCGAGTTTCCGAAAAAGCTTCTTTGGCCAAATCCGCATTCAACCTGGCCTGGCCCACCTTCCCGGCCCGGTGGTAAGCCTGGGCGAGCTGCAGGTGAAGGGTGCCCAGTTTGACTTCATCCGGTGTAGCGGACTGGTTCAACTCACTGACTTGATTCTCCAATTGTTGCAGCCGCTGCTCACCCTGGCTCCACGCGGAAGCCGGAAGAGCAAGTAAGAGGAAGAGCAACGAAGCAAGAAAATTGGTGCGCATAGAAGATTTTGCCGAAGAAATCGCAAGGTACGGAGACGGGCTGGTTGAGCCGGCTGGTCTTCGTCCGTCGGTATTTTCATTTTTTCTGGCCGCTACCCGGGCCCTCCTTACTTTCGTGGTTCCCATATTTGCAACGCCCCAGCTAAAGGGCCTTCCCCATAAAAATACCCAAATGCAAGACGTACAAAACATCATCGAAGCCGCCTGGAACGAGCGCGAACTCCTGAAGGAAGCCTCCACACGGGAAGCCATCGATTACGTAATTGAAGAACTGGACAAAGGCCGTCTGCGCGTGGCTGAACCTACCGGCGACGGTGAATGGCAGGCCAACGAGTGGATCAAGAAAGCCGTCGTACTCTACTTCCCCATCCGGAAGATGGAAACCATCGAGGTAGGCCCCTTCGAGTTTCACGATAAGATGGCGCTGAAGAAAGATTACGCCAGCCAGGGTGTCCGTGTCGTCCCCCACGCCGTGGCCCGCTACGGTGCTTACCTGGAGAAGGGCGTGATCATGATGCCGAGCTACGTCAACATCGGCGCCTGGGTGGGTTCGGGAACGATGGTTGACACCTGGGCTACCGTCGGCAGTTGTGGACAGATCGGCCGTAACGTCCACCTTTCTGGCGGTGTCGGCATTGGCGGCGTACTGGAGCCGCTGCAGGCAACGCCTACCATCATTGAGGACGATGCATTTATTGGTTCCCGCTCCATTGTCGTGGAGGGCGTCCGCGTTGGTAAGGAAGCCGTACTGGGCGCGAATGTCGTCCTGACGAAGAGTACCCGCATTATCGACGTAACCGGGACGGAACCCGTTACCCACCGGGGTTTCGTGCCTCCCCGTTCCGTGGTAATTCCCGGCAGCTACACCAAGTCCTTTCCCGCAGGAGACTACCAGGTTTCCTGCGCCCTCATCATTGGGCAGCGGAAGGAATCGACCGATAAGAAAACGAGCCTCAACCAGGCGTTGCGAGAGCATGACGTGGCGGTTTAAGTATCCGCCGCCTGACCATGGTTTACGGCCCACTTACTACCTTGTAGCACCGCCGTGCAAAGCCCCAATAATTGAGAGAGACCGACTTCATCGACAAGAACCAGGAAAAGTGGAAGCGCTACGAGCGGGCCTTGGAAAGCGATGACCAGGACCCGGAGTTGCTCACGGAGCTCTACATCCATACGACGGACGATCTTTCTTATTCCCGCACCTACTATCCCAACCGGAGCGTGCGGGTCTACCTCAACAACCTGGCACAACGGACCTTTCTGCAGATCTACCGTGGCCGCAAGGGGGAGACGGGGCGTTTCTTCACCTTTTGGTCGGACGAGTTGCCACGCGTCATCGAACGCAACCATAAGGCCCTGTTCGTTTCCCTGATCATCTTCGTACTAGCCATGGTCATCGGGGTGGTGAGTTACCGGATCGATCCGAGCTTCGCCGAAACGATCATGGGCCAATCCTATATGGACATGACGCGCGCCAACATTGCCAAGGGCGACCCCATGGCGGTGTACAAGGAAATGTCTCCGTATAAGATGACGCTGGCCATCACGGTGAATAACATCTTCGTTGCGCTACTCACCTTCGTATCCGGGGCATTTTTTGCCATTGGGGCGGTGGTCCAGCTACTGCGGAATGGTATCATGCTGGGGGTATTCCAGTACTTTTTCTACGATCAGGGCATCTTCTGGGAGAGTTTCCTCACCATCTGGATCCACGGGGCGTTGGAGATCAGCAGCATCGTTATTGCTGGCGGGGCGGGGATCACGATGGGGGCCGGTTTGCTCTTTCCGGGTACGCTATCTCGCTTTGAGGCCTTTAAAGCTTCGGCCCGGGATGGCCTGAAGATCATGCTCGGCACCGTGCCCTTGTTCATCATTGCGGGCATCCTAGAGAGTTACCTGACGCGGCACACCGAGGTGCCGGATGGTATTCGTGGGCTGTTCATTGCGCTCTGTTTCCTGTACGTGGTTTGGTACTACTACTGGTACCCGAAAAAGGTAGCTTCCACGCCTGCAGAAAAGAAATACTCCCTCCCCCGCCAGGCCAAGGAGAAGGACCAAACTGTACTGCGGCAACAGATCCGGTCTGCGGGTGAAAATTTGGAGGCGTCCTTTTCTATCATGCGCCAGTCCTCGGCCGCAGTGTTCGGTGGGGCGGCCGTGCTGGCGTTGGGGTTTTGCGCGCTGTCCTTCTTTTTCTTTGGCGGGAGCGCCTTCGCCCGGTATACGTTTAGTGGCGAGTGGTTCACGGCGGAGTTCATGAATTTCTACGAGCTCTTCGTCACCTTTGCGCGCGAACGGAGCTTGACTTATTTGCTACTGGTGGGGCTATTTTTCTACGGCTTATTCCGCCTGGCCTTCTACATCTTTTGGTCGGCGACGGACATTGATTTACTGCCAGCCACATGGCGTTCCGAATTATTCCTGGGGCTGGTAGCGTTGGCCGTTGCGGTTGCTCTGGGCGTCAACATCATCGTCACAGCCATCTCTCTCACCTTCGTGTTGCCGATCCTCTTTACGGTTGCCTATGCTGGGTACAGCGGGCTTAGCGGAGTGAAGGAAACCGTTGGTTACTGCGTGCGCCGGTTGGGGAGTTTGCTTTCCAATCATTTGCTCGTACTCCTCATGGTCGTCCCGGGGATGATGCTGATCGATACCGTGGTCGGCTCCATGCTCTTTTCTTTCCTGGACTGGGTCGTCTACGCGGACTCCGTGGCCATCGACAACATGAACGTGGTGCTGCAGGCCGTCACCTATCTCTTCCTGTACACGATCGCCTTGCTCCTGCTCACCATTTCCTTTTGCCTCAATGCGTACAACCTCCGCGAGATCAACGAAGCCGACCGGTTACTGGCGGAAATTGAATCCGTCGGCACCCGGCGCAAACTCCGGGGCATGGAGTTAGAGAGTTAACACCGTCTACCATTGATCCGATTTTGAGTGACCCCTCCTATGCGCACATCTCACATTTGGGCGCTGCCGCGGGTGCTGAGCAATTGGATCGGGCCGCCTTGGAACTAAGTAGTTAGCTAACGCCCACCGTGGCTTCCCCAAACATTGTTGGGTGGATCAAGGGATGAGGTGGGGATAATTCCCGTTATTTGCCGCCCCTGGCCCGAATGCACTCCTTTTGGGCGAACTACCTCCCAGTCGTAGCGTTGTCAGGACAATGGACCTTCACCGTAACGGTGGAACAACTCGAATTACCCAAACCAAACATTTTCCCAGCCGATGGACACCCTCAAACAGAAATTTGCCGACAAGGCCCTTGCCCTCTTTAAAGAAATGCGCGCGATCAGTAAAGCGAACGGCGACAAAAAGGTAGCGGAGGTCACCCTCGGTCAAATCATGGGAGGTGCCCGTGGCGTAAAGATGATGCAATGGGAAACCAGCGAGCTGGACGCCAATGAAGGAATTCGTTTCCGCGGTTACTCCATTCCCGAGATCAAAAAACTCCTCCCCAGCGGCCCCCAGGGTGAACCCAAACCGGAAGGCCTCTTCTGGCTGATGCTCACCGGCGAAGTACCCACGGAAGATGAAGTAAAAGGACTCACCGCGGAGTGGCACCGCCGTGCGGACGTCCCCGCCCAAGCCTTCACCGTGCTGGATAGCTTACCCACCGATACCCATCCGATGACCCAGCTCACCATTGGGATCATGGCTATGCAGGGAGATAGTGTATTCGCCAACCGGTACGCGGAAGGTATTTCCAAGACGGAGTACTGGGACGCCGTCTACGAAGACAGCATGAACCTCATTGCCCGCCTCCCCCGGGTCGCCGCCTACATCTACCGCCGCACCTTTAAGGATGGCCAGCACATTGAGCCGGACACCAGCCTTGATTACAGCGCCAACTACGCCCACATGCTGGGTAACGACGATGAGGACTTCCGCAGTCTGATGCGCCTTTACCTTACAATCCACGCGGATCACGAAGGTGGCAACGCTTCGGCGCACACCGTCCACCTCGTCGGCTCTACCCTATCCGATCCCTACCGGTCCTTTGCTGCGGGGATGAATGCACTGGCCGGCCCCCTTCACGGTCTGGCTAACCAAGAGGTCATCAAGTGGATCTTCGAAATGATCGAGAACCTCGGTACGAAGACACCCTCCAAAGAACAGATCGGCGAGTACGTGCAAAAGACGCTGGATGCCGGTAAGGTCATCCCCGGTTACGGCCACGCCGTGCTGCGGGAGCCCGACCCCCGTTTCGTGGCGCAACGCCGTTTCGCCGAGCAGTACATTAAGGACAGCGATCTAATCACTACCGTATGGAAGATCTTTGACGTGGTTCCGGAGAAACTGCAGGCCCTCGGCAAGGTGAAAAATCCCTGGCCTAATGTGGATGCCCACTCCGGTGCCCTCCTGGTCCACTACGGTTTCCCCGAGTACAGCTACTACACGGTGCTCTTCGGTGTAAGCCGCGCCCTTGGCGTACTGGCTGCCGGTGTTTGGAGCCGTGCCCTCGGCATGCCGCTGGAACGCCCCAAATCCGTCACCTCCGACTGGATCAAGGCCCAGGCCAAATAAACCTCGGCGGGTGGTTGGCAACCGTTGAAATAATCCTACTTTGCGGGCCGGACTGGCCGAGCGTTTTGGCCGGGCTCAATCACGCTAGATTGTACTGATATGAACGTACCCGAAAATCTTCTTTACACCGAGGAGCACGAATGGGTGTTGCTGGAAGGCAACATCGCTACCGTCGGCATTACGGACTTCGCGCAGGAAGCCCTCGACGAACTCGTTTACGTTGAGGTCGATACCGTTGGTGAAGCGCTGGAACGAAACGAAGTCTTTGGATCAGTCGAAGCCGTTAAGACGACTAGTGAACTCTTCCTGCCGATGGCCGGCAAAGTGACCGAGTTCAATTCCGAGTTGGATGAAAATGAAGGGGATAACCCTACGCTCGTCAATGAAGATTGCTACGGCAAGGGCTGGATCATTAAATTAGAAGTTACTGACCCGGAAGATCGGGAAGGCCTGCTGAGTGCTGAGGAGTACAAGAAATTAATTTCCTAAATAAATTTCACCTGCGCCCACCCAAACCATCCGGAAGCTCATCTTCCCCCCGTAAATGGCGCTGGCAACGGCTGGTACTATTACTCTACGGAAGCTTGCTGGCATTAGTCAGCTTACTGCCCAGCCGACAACTTCCGGAAATACCGGACTGGAGTTCGCTCTTTTCACCGGATAAGGTGGCTCACTTTGGTGCTTACGCCATTTTTGCGCTATTATTGTCCGTGGAATTCCACCCTCGTGGTGGTTTGCGTGGCGCCTGCCTTGCTTTCCTGATCGCTGCTCTTTTTGGCGCGCTAATGGAGGTACTGCAGGGCGTTTCGGGAACGGGCAGATCGGCGGACCTGATTGACATCGCGGCCAATTGTATTGGTGCGTTGATTGGCTGTCTACTGTTTCTGTTTATCCACCAACTTTACAAATGGGCCTTCCCACCGGGGCGGGCCTGACGAATAACTTTTTTAACCCAATAGTCATGGATCTCTCAATTACCGGAGGTACGCTTGGAATTACGTTGGTGTTAATTTTTGCTGCCCTTATTGGTATGATCTTCTTTATGAAGTCAGTCTACAATAAGCGCACCGAGAAGGCGCTCCAGGGTGAATACAAGAATGAAGAAGGCCAACAATCCTACATCGCCAACCGCGCGAAGTACGAAGCCCTCGACGTTTTTGGCCTGAGTGGTACTTTCCTCAACTTCGGTCTGGCGCTCGCCGTCGGCCTTTCTCTCCTGGCTTTTGGTTGGACGCAGTACTCCAAGCAGGTCATCATCCCCGCCGGCGCTCTTGAGCTCGACGAGGAGATCGAAATGGAGCCACCGCGGACGGCCGAACCGCCCCCACCCCCTCCACCGCCACCGCCCCCCGTTATCGAGGAGCTGCCGGAGGAAATGATCGAAGAAGATCCCCCACCATTTGAAGATATGTCCGTCGACGAAGAAACCGTCATGGAAGAAGTGGTACAGGAAGAAGTAGCTGAGGAAGATCCCGGCCCACCACCTCCGCCACCACCCCCACCGCCACCACCAGCTCCCAAAGAAGAGGAGATCTTTAAGGTGGTAGAGCAGATGCCCCTCTTCCCCGGCTGTGAAGGCCAGGGTAGCTACGCGGAGCAAAAGCAGTGTGCTGATAAGAAGATGCTCGAATTCATCTACGGTAACATCAAGTACCCTGCCATTGCCCGTGAGAACGGAGTAGAAGGTATGGCCGTTGTTTCCTTCGTCGTCGAGAAAGACGGTACGGTGACTGACGCCAAAGTCGTCCGGAACCCCGGTGCCAAGACCGGTGAAGAAGCCCTTCGCGTCGTTGAGTTGATGAATACTCAGGGCAAGAAGTGGAGCCCCGGAAAGCAGGGTGGCCGTAACGTTCGCGTACAGTTCAACCTCCCCGTGAAGTTCAAGCTTGAGTAAGCATAATCGCTCACTTATCCGTAGAGAAGCCGGTAATGCCTTTGGGTGTTACCGGCTTTTCTGTTTTGTGGGGTAGTCGGTACGTAATGAGTCCGTACTTCGTGTTGAAGGTTGCCACCGTATTACCACCAATTAACCTGGCACCTGCGGCAGCGCCCTCATCTAACATTTGGACGTGGGTGGGCTACGCTAAAAGCGATAGCTATTCAACACCTAAATGATCCATGGAAACGTTAGTAACTTAGATCCCTCAGAACTATCAAGATTTTACTAGATGCGTATTTTACTATTTGCCCTGGCCCTGCTTTTGACCGGTGCCCTGAGTGCTCAGAACAATAAGCTCGCGCAGCAATATTACAACGACGGAGAGTACGAAAAATCGGCGGAATTATTCCTGGAGCTAAGCAAAGCAAAGCCGGGGAATAGCTACTATTTCGACCGTTACGTAACGAGCCTGATCAAGTTGGAACGCTACGATGACGCGGAGAGTGCGCTGAAAAAGCAGCTCAAAAAACAACCTCAGGAGGTGGCGCTGTACGTGAAGTTTGGGCAGTTACGGGAGCAGCAATTTGACGAGGAAGGCGCCACCAAACAGTACAACAAAGCCATTGAGAACCTGCCGGCGGACCAATACCGAATCACCCAACTTGGCAACGCATTCATCTCACAGACTAAGTACGACTACGCCATCAAGGTGTACGAGCGGGGCTCGGAATTGATGAAGGGGAAGAAGAATTTCAGTAGCAACCTGGGTGATCTGTACCGCCGCAAGGGGGAATACACAAAGATGATCACCAACTACCTGGACGTGGTGGCCGAACAGCCTAAACGCGCCCGGCAGATCCAAACCTACTTCCAGCGCTACCTGAGTGAGGAAGACCTGCTGGAAGCCCAGAAGCAACTCTACGCCCGCATCCAGGAGGCGGATGAAGACGATACTACCTTCCCAGAAATGCTGGCCTGGGTCTTCATTCAACGGAAGGATTTCAAGGCCGCCCTACGGCAGGCGCGGGCCCTCGATAAGCGCCTTGACGAAAACGGAGAACGGGTACTCCGCATTGGGCGGATGGCCGCTAACGCCAAGGAATACGAGTCCGCCATCGCTGCGTTTGACTACATCACGGAGAATAAAAGTTCCGCTTCCGGTATCTACCTCGAAGCCAAACGGGAAGGGCTTTTGACGCGCCGCCGCGCCATCACTGATGGTTACGACTACACCGAGGCCGATCTCCGCATATTGGAAACGGCCTACGAAGAGTTCCTTACCGAATTCGGCTACAACCCCGCGTCGGCGCGGATCGCCATCCAACTAGCGGAACTCGAAGCTTTGTACCTGAATGACCTGGATAAAGGAATCGACATCCTCAAAGAAGTGATCGACGCACCCGGCGTAGATGGTGCCATCCAGGCCAATGCGAAACTGGCCCTGGCCGATTACTACCTGATGACGGATGAGGTGTGGGAGTCCACCCTACTCTACTCCCAAGTGGATAAGAAATTCAAGGAGGACCTACTGGGCCACGAAGCCCGCTTCCGCAACGCCCGGCTCTCCTATTTCCGGGGAGATTTCGAGTGGGCCCAGTCTCAATTCGACGTACTGAAAGCCTCCACTTCCCGCCTCATCGCTAATGACGCCCTCGACCTCTCCGTATTCATTATGGATAACCTGGGGCTGGACACCAGCGCGACCGCTCTCCAAACCTACGCGGACGCGGAACTCCTCGTATTCCAGAACCGATTCGACGACGCTTTCAAAACCTTGGACGACCTCAAAAAGGCCTTCCCCGGCCATGAATTGGAGGACGATATCGTGTACCTCAAAGCCAAGATCTACCTGAAACTTCGCCGCTACGAAGAAGCTGCCACCGCCTACCAAAGTATCATCGATGGCTTCCCGGAATCCATTCGCCTGGACAACAGCCTCTGGGCACTCGGCAACCTCTACGAGAACCAACTCGACGACAAGGCAAAGGCGCAAGAGATCTACGAAACACTATTCGTGGACTACAGTAATAGTATCCTGGCCGTGGAAGCGCGGAAGCGGTATAGGGCTTTGCGGGGAGATGGGGTGTAGTAGTCGGGGAGTACTTAGTCGGGTAGTCGGGTAGTACGTACTACACTACTACCCGACTACGCTACTAAATCATCGATTCCGGGCGCACCCAGGCGTCAAAGTCTTCCGCGGAGACGTAACCCAATTCCACGGCGGCGGCCTTCAGGGTGGAGTCTTCTTTGTACGCCTTCTTGGCGATCTCGCTGGCCTTATCGTAACCGATCTTCGTATTGAGGGCGGTTACGAGCATGAGGCTGTTGTCGAGGTGTTCCTTGATCTTCTTTTTATTAGGCTGGATACCGGCGGCGCAGTTCTTTTCAAAGCTGCGGCAGGCATCACCGATCAGGCGGGCCGAGACGAGGAAGTTGTAGATCATCATTGGCTTGAACACGTTAAGCTCAAAGTGGCCGGTGCAACCACCAATGTTAATGGCGACGTCGTTCCCCATTACCTGCGCCATAGCCATGGTGAGGGCTTCCGACTGGGTGGGGTTCACCTTTCCGGGCATGATGGAGCTTCCTGGTTCGTTGGCGGGGATGACGATCTCGCCGATACCGGAGCGGGGACCGCTGGAGAGCATCCGAATGTCGTTGCCAATTTTCATCAGGCTGACGGAAACGGTTTTGAGGGCGCCATGCGCTTCGACGATGGCATCGTGCGCGGCGAGGGCTTCAAACTTGTTTTCGGCCGTGCGGAAAGGGAGATTGGTCAACTTAGCGATCTGTTGGGCGACGTTGACGGCGTAGCCCTTAGGGGTGTTGAGGCCTGTCCCAACGGCGGTGCCGCCGAGAGCGAGTTCAGCAAGGTGATCCAACGTATTGTTGATGGCCCGTAGCCCGTGGTCGAGTTGGCTAACGTAACCGCTGAACTCCTGGCCTAGCGTGAGGGGCGTCGCGTCCATAAAGTGAGTACGGCCAATTTTAACTACATCCTTCATTTCCTCGGCCTTGGCCCGGAGGGTGTCCCGTAGTTGGGTGATCCCGGGGATGGTGCTCTCCACGAGCATTTTGTAGGCCGCGATGTGCATCGCCGTCGGAAAGGTATCGTTACTGGACTGGCTCTTATTAACGTCGTCATTGGGGTGTAAGGCCTTGTCCTTGTCCGTGAGCGCGCCGCCGTTGAGCACGTGACCACGGTTGGCGATCACTTCGTTGACGTTCATATTGGACTGGGTGCCGGAACCCGTTTGCCATACGACGAGGGGGAACTCATCGTCGAGGTCACCAGCCAGAATCTCGTCGGCTACTCGGCCAATCAGGTCAGCTTTGGCGGGGTCCAAACCACCGAGTTCGGCATTAGTAAGGGCGGCCGCCTTTTTTAGGATGGCGAAGGCGCGTACGATCTCCAGTGGCATCTGCTGGGTACCGATCTCGAAGTTTGTAAAGCTACGCTGGGTCTGCGCGCCCCAGTACCGTTCAGTGGGTACGTCTACAAATCCGATACTGTCTTTTTCCTGGCGAGTGTTGCTCATGGGTAGTTGATTATTTGGCTGGCGAAGGTACACCGAGTTAAGGGGGAGAAAAAGGTCCCACTCTATATGGAAAGAGCCAATCTAAAGTTCATTCTTTGGGGCAAACCACGTAAGTGCCCTACCGTGCCCGCTGAGTTGCCAGTATAGAAATAATGCTTGTATATGCACGTAATTTCTGCCCTGGCGTAACGAACCCAAATTTCAGTGCATTACCAGGTATCAATACAACGGTATTGCTAGCCGGTAGCAGAAAGGGTGGTACTTATTTACGTACTTTTGGGTGACACACACCTTTCTTACGACACGGAATTATGGACAAGCCAAGGGACGACGCGGCACTGTTCGCAGCGATCAAGGCGGGAAAGTACCAACTACTCGATGAACTCTACGTGGCTCATCGCGAAGCTTTCATCATTTACGCCCAACGGCAGCTCTACGCAACCGAAACGGATGCGGCGGACTGCTTTCAGGACGCCGTCATCGCTTTCTACAAGAACGTACAGAGCGGCCGGATGACGGAACTTACGTGCACCATGCGTACTTACCTTTTTGGCATCGGGAAGCGCCTCGTCTACCGCCGCAACAAGCAGCGGCAGCGAGAGGTGCCTACGGACCACGACGCCGGGCGCGGGATCGGCAACGACCCCACGACGGAATTGGACCTTTCCCTGCTGAACCGTTTTGAGGATGACCACCGCCGCCAGTTGATGGCAGCGGCCCTACCCCAACTCGGAGGGTCTTGTCAGCAAATTCTCACGCTCTTCTACTACCATCGCTACCCCATCGAAAGTATTCAAACAACCCTAGATCTTAGCTCGCCCGGCGCCGTCCGCATCAAAAAAATGCGTTGCCTGGAAAAACTGAAAGCGTTGCTAAGCCCCAAGTCTTAAACCGGGAAAATGAACCCTGAATTACAGCAAGAACGAATCGACGACTACCTGCTAGGTAGGGGCTCCGCTGCAGAGCGGGCGGAGTTCGAGCAGCTCCTCGAGCAGAACGCCGATCTTCGCCAGCAATTGGCCGATACTCAGGCCGCTATGGATGCCATCGAGCTTCATGCGGACGCTCAGCTAAAGGCCCGGCTACAGCAATTGGAGGCTGGCCTAGCTTCCCCTGATGCGAATCAACAATCCTCCCTCACTGCCAGCAAGGGCGGTGGAATGGTAGCCCCCATGAAGGCTTCCAGGAACCGCAACCGGACGTGGATGGCCATTGCTGCCTCCCTCCTTTTATTGCTCACGGCAGGCTGGTTCATTATGCGCCAACCCGCCTTCGCTACTGGTGGAGAACTCGCTATGGCCCAGTTTGAGCCCTACGACAACATCGCGTACACCTTCGAGCGGGGTACGAGCGACGACAGCATCGAGGCCAGCGCCTACCGCGCCTACGAGAAAGGTGACTTTGCAGCCGCACAGTCCAGCTTCGAAAAGATTGATGCGAATCCAGTCCGTTCATTCTATCTCGGGCAAACCCTCTTGGCTCAAAGTAAATTTAGCGAGGCAGCTACCACTTACGCCGCACTCGCCGAAGCAGAGAGCCCCTTTCAGCAGGAAAGTGAGTACTATCATGCGCTGGCACTTGTCGGTCTCGACCGCAAGGAGGAAGCGCGGACGCTGCTGCGAAAGATCACTTCTAACGCGAGCCACGAATCTTACGCGGAGGCCAGTTCCCTGCTCGCTAAATTATAACTACGTAAAAAGCCGCTCTCCCATTTGGAAGAGCGGCTTTTCTATTCATTGTTCGGCGGGATCCCTATTGCTCGGCCAGGTAATTGGCGACCATTTCCTGGACTACGTCCTTCAGGTACATCTTTCGATCCTTTGCCTGTTCTTTCAGCGTTACCAAGTGCGCTTTATTGAAGACCAACGTCACCCGCTTGGTATCGGGAGCGCGTGGTTTCTCCCGTTCGGCCATCTCTTCTTTGCTGATGGTAGAACGAATAAGTAGGTCCAGCCCCGTTTTCCTTCGTCTGCGGGGCGCTGCCGCAGGTGCAGTGCGGCGGGACTTGGGAGCGCTGTCAGTGGAAGACGTACCCCCACTAGCTCTGTCCATATCTAATGACATGAAGGCATCCAGGTCGGCGGTAAACTTCTTGCTGGAGAGTTTCTTCTTTGCCTTGGAGGAGCGGACGGGCACCTCAATTTCTACCGTCTCTTCGTCCTTGGCGTCGGCTCCGGCCACCTCGTCGCTACCCCCACCGTAGTTGAGGTCCGTACCGGGGTACGGATTATCGAAAAGGTCGTTCAGGTCCGCGGTGAAGCGTTTCTTGGCCATGAGCTGCTATTATTGAGTGGGTGCTGTTTTCTTAGAACGGGGGCGGGTGTGGATTGGATTATCCGTCCGTTCAATAATTTCCTTGGAAACCGCCAGGTAATCCTTCGCACCGTTGGAGCGCGGGGAGTACTTGAAGATATCTTCCCGGGCCGCGGGGGCTTCCGCCAATGATACGTTATCGCGGATGTAGGTCTCAAAGAGCAGTGGGCCGAAGTACTTCTGGATGGTCTCGATCACGTCGCGGTTGAGGACTTTCCGGGCATCGTACATCGTAGCGAGTACACCACTAATGTGTAGTTCCTTGTTAAGGCGCAACTTGACTTTTTGGATCACCTGCTTGATCTTGGCCAGACCCTGTAGTGCCAGGAACTGTGTTTGCAGCGGGATGATCACCTGCGAGCTTGAGGTAAGCGCGTTCAGCGTCAGCAAACCCAGACTGGGAGGGCAGTCGATGATGATAAAGTCGTAATCTTCATCCACCCCGGCGAAGAGTTCGCGCAGGATAAATTCACGCCCGGCTTCATTGACGAGCTCCATCTCCGCGCTCGAAAGGTCGAGGCTGGAAGTCACTACGTGTAGGTTCTCCCGCACTTCAAACGGGGAAAGGTCGCTCTCACCCATAATGGATTCGTAAATGGTAACCGGTTGCCGGGGGATGCCCAGCGAAAGGCTCAGGTTTGCTTGCGGATCGAGGTCAACGAGGAGCACCCGTTTGCCAAGTTCAACGAGTCCGGCACCCAGGTTGATGGTCGACGTCGTCTTGCCAACGCCGCCTTTGTGGTTCAGTAAACTGATAATTGTGGCCATAAAATACAGAGGGCTTGATAGTAAAGATGCAAGGTAGGAATTAAGGTGGTGAGTTTCTTGTTAGCTACCTGCCTTACGTGTATTTATTATTTAGTCTACAGAAGGCTGTCACCATCTGATCTACGAATAACGCTCTGGGCTGACTTTCGACTTCATAAAGAGGATAGCCCAACGCTGAACTGCCATCCTAAAAGCCGGAAGACCAACGTAAAAACCGTAGCCCGGGCAACATTATTATGAATTGTCAGTAAAGTGCGCATCCCTGGTATAACCTAAGGCCCACTTCACCGTTACCACTGCAGCAAAATCCCGGGATTTTTACTCCGAAACCCGTAGCTTAGGTCACCGTTGGCCCTTAACCAAGTTGTATGCGTTTATCCTTATCTCTCTTTCTGCTGTTGGCCGGCCTGAGCCTTACCGCACAAACTTCCCAGGTGGAGTTTGGTAAGAACCGGGTGCAGTACCACCAGGACTTTGAAAGCTGGGAGAAATACGAATCGGACAACTTCGTCACCTATTGGTACGGGGAAGGGCGAAACTTGGGGCAGGCCGTAGTGCAGATCGCGGAACACGAATTTGGCTACATCCAAAAGATGCTCGAGCACCGGATGAACCAGAAAGTACAGTTGATCGTGTACCGGGACGTCACCGACCTCAAGCAAAGTAACATCGGTAGCGAGGAAGTATTCACTTTGCCTTCCAACCAGGCGCTTGGCCGCAGTACCAACTATATTCAGCAGACCCGAACCAAGTTTTTCGGCAACAAGGCTTTTGTTTACTTCAACGGTGACCACACGGACTTACGCCGCCAAATTCGGGAGGCGATCGCCAGCGTCTACCTGGAGCGGATGCTTTACGGCAGTTCCGTGCAGGAGGTCGTCCAGAACGCTGTCCTGCTCAACCTCCCGCCCTGGTTCAAGCCCGGGCTCGTTAGCTACCTCGGGGAAGATTGGAACGCCGAGAAGGACGATCAACTACGGGTGCTCCTGCAAAGTGAGGAATACGAAAATTTTGAAGACTTGGCCGCGGACTACCCCACCCTCGCCGGCCACAGCTTCTGGTACTTCGTAGCGGAGAACTACGGTAAGCCTAATGTATCCAACCTCCTTTACCTCACCCGTAATTACCGGTCCGTAGAGAACGGCTTCCTCTACATTCTGGGCGGTAACTACGAGCAGACACTCTTTAACTGGCAACAGTTCTTCGCCACCCGCCACCAAGCTGACTTACAGGGAAGAGCCGCACCCAACCACCAGGAAGTTGCCATTAAGAATAAGCGCAACCTCCCGATCACGAACCTAAAGATGAGCCCGGACGGGACGAAGGTCGCTTACGTGCTCAACGAGATCGGCCGCTACAAGGTCTATCTTCAGGACGTCAGAACCGGGGAGCGTGAACTCATCAACAAGGGCGGCCAGCGTAACTTGCTCCAGGCAACCGACTATAACTATCCACTGCTGGACTTCTCCCCCACCAATCAGGAACTAGCCATCCTATACGAATTCCGGGACCGGCCCCGTCTGCTACAGTATGATCTGAATACCGGCAAGAACGTCACCAAAGACTTGGACGTAACGCTCGACCGAGTCTTCAGTATGGCCTATCTGGATCCGGGAACGATGGTGCTCTCCGCCTTAGCCTTCGGGCAGACCGACGTCTATACCTACTTCCCCGCTACCCGCACTTCCGTTAAGATCACCAATGATTTTTGGGATGACCTGGACGTCATTCCCGTACGCATTGAGGGCCGTAAGGGCATCCTCTTCAGCAGCAACCGGCCCGACCCGGCGCTGGGGGTACAAAAGCTGGACACCCTTCTCCCAATTGGTGACTTTGACATCTTCTATTACGATTTAGAGAACCGTCCAAAGGAATTGGTGCAGGTCACCGATACCGAGTTCGCCGATGAGTCACAACCCACCCCGATAAACGGGACCTATTTCTCCTACCTGAGTGATGCCAGTGGCGTCGTGAATCGCTACCGCGGCTACCTTGAAGAATATATCGACCACTACGAACGCACGATCTACCTGACGGATGGCTCGGAAATAATTCTTCACGCCGATTCTACTCTGGAGAGACTGGACACGGCCTTGATTGATTCTACGGTGGTGTTCCCGGTCATGAAAGAAAGAGGGGTTACTACCGCTGTAACCAACCTGGCCACCAACATTACCCTGCAGGATGCTGCGGGGAAGGTCAACCAGGGTGTAGAATTGTTTGCCGCAGAAAACGGGCAGTTAATACGCACCTTCAGTTTCGACACCCTCGCCCAGACCGCCCCCCCTCCTACAGCTTTCCGCAGAAGCACCTACCTGGGAGGCAATCAGGTCGTTCCCACCTTTACCCGGCCGGGTACTCCCATCGGGCAGGATGCCGACAATGGTGGTTTGATCTCCCCCAATCAACCCAGCACTGCGGAACCCCAAGCTCCGCAGGACGAGGAAGGCTACCGTTTCCAAACCCGCTTCGATGATTTCGTCAAACCGCCAGCGCCGGAACCCGCACCGGTAGAAAACATTTTGCTACAGGAACCACAGGGAGATGAGGCGGCGAACCGCCCCCGCCCCGCAGGAACCGATTCCACGGGTACCCGACCCAACCTCACCGTCGTTACCCCGAATGGTAAACCGCTGCCGGCCAAGGTGCAGCGCAAACTATTCCGCGGAGAACTACCCGATCCAGTTCTGAACCGCCAGTACAAGTTCATCCGCGGCCGCATTACGCCATCGCGGCTCACCTTCCGCCTGAACTACTTCAAGACGGAAGCGGACAACGAACCGCTCTTCGCGGGGCTAAATAGTTTTGCGGGCAACCCGCAGGGCTTCACCCAGCAGCCGGTTGGCATTCTCTTTAAGGGTAATGTAATCGACATTTTTGAGGACTACTCGATCACCGGTGGCTTGCGCGTTCCTTTCCGTTTTAACGGTAGTGAATACTTCTTTACCTACGAAAACCGGAAGAAACGGCTGGACCGCATCTTTTCCGTCTACCGCAGGAACCGGCGGGACGAGCGGGGCTTCTACCCTAACTCCCTAGTTCAAATCCGGCCATCCGTCATTGAAGAGAACACGCTGCTGGCCCAGTACGGCATTCGGTACCCACTCGATGTCTTCCGTTCGCTCCGCCTGACCGGTACCGTTCGGCGGGACCGTGTACAGACCCTACCCACCGAACAGGTTGCGCTGGAGCTGGCTCCCCAAAATCAGGCCAGAGTAGGCTTGCGCTTGGAATACGTATTCGATAACACCCTTAACCTGGCGACCAACCTCCGGATGGGCACCCGGTACAAGGTGTACGCGGACAGCTATAAGGGTTTCGACATCAGCCTGAACAGCGGTGGCGAGACCACTAGCCTGGAGCCTGGCTTTTTGGGGATCGTCGGCGCCGACGTGCGCCACTATCAGCGACTGGATAAGCGCACCATCCTTGCGCTGCGGCTGGCGGGTGCTACCAATATTGGCTCACAGAAAGTACTCTATTACCTGGGTGGTGTAGACCGGGCCATTGGGCAAAATTTTAACCAGGGTATTCCTACTCCGACAACGGGGAATTTTGTCTTCCAGGATCTCGCTAACCCACTGCGTGGTTTCGATATCAATATTCGCAATGGGGGCACTTACGTGTTAGGCAATGCGGAACTACGGGTTCCCATCTTCACCTACTTCAGCCGGAACCTGCGCTCTAAATTCCTCCGTGACTTTCAGGTGGTACCCTTCTTTGATATCGGTACGGCATGGTCGGGCGACGATCCGTTTGACGAGGATAATCCCGTCAATCTATCGACAATTGAGGAACCGCCAGTCCGGGTAGTGATTCGCCGTTTCCGGGACCCTATTATTTACGGCTATGGGGTAGGTGCTCGCACCTCCATTTTCGGATACTTCATCCGTGCGGATTACGGCTGGGGAGTAGAGACCGGAATTCGGGGCGACGCAAAGTTGCAGGTAGCCTTCGGCCTGGACTTTTAAAATTGAGCAATATATGTACTGGCAAAAGGATGCCGACGAACCCCGACGGTCTTCATTCTTGAGCTTGTTGGTTCACGGCTATTGATCACCGTTTACAAAGGCATTGACTCGCTCTACCGCATTTTCTCGGACATTCACGTAAAAGAGATTGTAATCACCGATGTGGTAATTCTTCGTTCGGAAGAAGATATCTCCAAAAAACCGTGGCTTACTCGTAAATAGTCCAGCGCCCCTAATTTCTGCCGATACCAGATCGGGCTTAGGGCCTTTATTAAAATTCAGTAATACCCCTCCCTTATTCAGGCTGGCATCTGCTACCTCGGGCCGTGTCGTCCAAGTCAGCGGATTAACAACAGCAATGTTCTCTACCGTATCCCGGTAGCCGGGCCTGGGTTCGAAATCCTCCCGGTAGGTGCGCCAGCTCACGAAGCAGCCAGTCTGCGTAGCGTTCTGGCAAACGGGGATGGTAGCATAAGCATCAGCGGAGACTGGCATACCTACCAGGTAGGTAAGCGGCCACCAATTGTTGCTGGAGTGGCTTTCCATCAAACCGGTCCCGCAGCAATCGCTTAGCGTGGGTCGTCCCTTGGCTATGTCCGGCAATGATGATGGGCCGGCCGTTATTATGATTTTTTAAGTAATAATCAAAGGCCCGCAGAATATCATCGTAAGCGATATCTAACGCGCGTTTGGCCATTTTTCTACCTTCGGAATAATATACTTTTAAATTCGCCTGCCGGTACCGCGGGGCGTATATCTTGCCCGCAGCATTGAAAATACTCGCCTGGTTTTTAATGGATCCATCATCCACCGCTTCGTTGATTTCCAGATCGTATACGTTCGCGTTCCAATCCGTGCTGGATTCGGTGGTATTACGGTAGTGCGTAGGGTGCAGAAAGAATACGTCCGCCCGCGCATTCGCTTGTTGATCTTGCAATTGGTCACCCGGAGTCAGGTCCGCATAATCTTCCGTCGTCGGTAAAGCTGCCCAGTTAGCTGGTGAGGCATATTCTGGTGGAGGTGGCACGGGAAATGACCCGTTCGCGGGGAGTTTAGGGGCGCTGCCGCAGGTGCTAAGCAATAGGAAAAGGGGCAGCGCACAAAGCCGAAGAAATAACCGGAGTTCGGATCGGTATGCGTTTAAATTACAGAACCTCATCGGGCAGATTTAATAATGGATGATGCATTGCTCTACGTGCAGCAAGTTAAATAGGGCAGTAACCAAACTTAATGAGCAGGATAGATTTAAACAGCATAGGTACAGACAGCAGCCCATAAATATTAATCGGTCAAAGAGTTATCGCCTACAAAGTAGATGAGAACTAGTGCAACGAGGCCCAGAGAGAAGATGACCATAATTCTAGCGCTTTTGGTATTGCTATAACCCTGGGCAAAACGCTCGTGTTTGGTCCGTCGGCGATCTCACGCTAATTGGTCTCCCAATATCCTAACGGCACGTATTACCTCCTCCTCGGTGGCGTAAAGTGGGGCCGGAGCTAAGCGGAGTACGCCACCTTCACTCCCCCGAAGGTTATCCTCTCGGTAATCCACTACCAAAGCAGCTTCGGACAACTGTTCCTCCAAATCCGGACGGTGGCCGGGTACGTAAACCGAAAGCTGGGCGCCCCGTGCCTGTGGGTCGGCCGGTGTGAGGATCGTCAACCCATTAATGGCAGCAATACCGTCGTATAGTTGCTGCGTGAGTAATTCACTGCGCTTGCGGAGGGCACTCATCCCACCAGCTTCCGCGAATAGGGGAAGCGACGCCAACAATGGCGCCATCCCCAAAACGGGAACGGTTGATACTTCCCAACCCGCCGCACCGCGCTCGGGCCGAAATTCCCGCCGCATTTGAAAACGGTCCGATTGCCGGTGGCCCCACCAACCGGCAAAGCGGGGAAGGGAATCGTCCTCGGCGTGGCGTTCGTGGACGAAAAGCCCACCGGGAGCCCCCGGGCCACCATTCAGGTATTTATAGTTACACCATACGGCAAAGTCCACCCCCCAATCGTGGAGGTGCAACGGAACATTTCCGGCGGCGTGAGCCAAATCAATCCCCACCCTGGCACCCGCGGCAGCGCCCGCATCCGCAATGGCCTGGATGTCAAAAAACTGACCGGTATAGTAATGAATACCACTCCAGAGGACGAGCGCCAGCTCCTCCCCCACTCCCTCGATCTGAGTGACGATATCTTCGGTACGGATCGTCCATTCACCAGCGCGAGGGGCGACCTCGATGAGGCAGTCATCCGGATTCAGGCCGTGGAACTTCAACTGGCTAATGATGGCGTGCTGATCACTAGGGAAGGCACCAGCCTCCATAATAATCTTGCGGCGTTTTCCGGTGGGACGGAAGAAGGAGACCATCAACAAATGCAGATTAACCGTGAGCGCGTTGGCGACCGTGACCTCCTCCGGGTGGGCACCAACGATGTTCGCCAACCCATGCCGGGCGCGGGCGGAATACCCCAACCACCCACCTGCGGGGCCGCCCCACCAACCTTCAACGGCGCGTTCCCGCCACGTACTTAACTCAGTATCTAATTGGTCCGCTACGGCCTTTGGTTGAGGACCAAGACTGTTGCCGCAGAGGTAGATTTTATCCGGAGGAAGGTGGAAACGGTCGCGAAGCATAATCGGGGAATTTCCCACAAGGTACTACCGCTAATGTGAGGTATAGGCGCCCTAAAACAGGCTCCCCTGCACCCCAAAACTCTTGGGGTTCTCCAGGCCGAGTAAGCTGCGTTTGAAGTCCAATCCGTAAAAGTAGCCGTGTAGATCTCCCGTTTTCGCGATGACCCGGTGGCAGGGCACAATGATGGCGATGGGGTTACGACGGTTGGCCTGCCCCACGGCCTGGCAAGCTTTGGGATCCCCTAAGCGATCAGCAATGAACTGGTAACTGACCGTGCGGCCGTACTTGATCTCCAACAACTGCCGCCAAACGGCCCGGTGAAAGTCGGTAGCGCCCGACCAGTCGAAAGGAAGATTGAATTCCCGCAGGGTACCGGAAAAGTAAGCATCCAATTGCCGCGTGGTTTTCAGGAGGATGGGGTGCGTAGGCGCCTCCAAGTGGGGGCTCAGGTCATTATCCAGCTTCACCTCGCGCAATCCGGTATCGGAAGCAACGAGTTTAAAGGTCCCGTAGGGCGTGGCGTGGAAATGGGTCATGGCCGACAGCTGATTTACGTCCGCAACAGGCCCTGAGCGGCCAGGCGGCCACTGCGCATGGCGGCATCCAGGGATCCGTTCAACTGGTGGTCACCCGCCAGGAAGGTGCGGTTCACAATGCGGCAGTGCGTGGGGTCGTAAGTAAAAGCGACCGGCTTAAGTGCCGGCAGTGCTTTTTTCACTTCGTAATGCTTCAAGAACTTAAGGCTATCGTTCGGCAACCGGGAATGGCGCAGCAAATCCTGTTCAGCCTGGCCGATCTGGCTTTCCCGCTCTACGGGGTTCCGCAGCGTAACGGAAATAAGCGAGCCCCCTTGGTCTTCCAACTTGTAGGTGGGCGCTACCTCATCCAACACCGTGAACGTATTGATCAGACTGGTGGGGTCACTCACCAGGTTGATGAGCCGGTTTTCCTTTAATCGGCGGGAACTGTAGAAGTAGAGATTCGAAGTGGATTTCCACTCCAGGGCTTCGCCCGCCAGCTGCGGAAGCAATTTTTCGGGTGGGCAGGCCACGATGATGCCGCCCGGCGCAGGAACCGATAGGCCCCCTTCTAAAATGACTTCTCCGTCCCGTACTTCCCGCACCTTGGTATTTAGCCGGACGTCAGTTTGCTTCAACTTACCGGCTAGTTGTTGGGCTACCGCTTCAATCCCTTCGGCCGGGAGGACGGCTTTGCCGGACCCAAACATCTTAAAGATGAAGCGGAACATGGCCGCGGGAGTGATTAACTCTGTCTCCAAAAAGATACCCCCGAAAAATGGGCGGAAAAAACGTTCAACGATCTGCTCGCTGAAGCCAAGCGACCAGAGGTAGTCGATCGTTTTCATGTCCGTGTACTTCGGCTTGAAGCAATCCTCCGGGGAAGTACCGCGGAGTTTCACGCCCAGTTGGGCCAACTTGAGCTTATCCGAAAGCGTCCCCACCGGAGAGAGGGCCGACCGCACAATTTGCGCCGGCTCCCGCAAGGGGTCCGCAAAACGAAAGCGTTGCTGCCGGGTATGGACGTGGCCTCCCGGGCGGAACGCTTTCACCCGTAACGCCTGTAGATCGAGATAGCGATTGACCTCCGGATAGTCTGTCAGCAACACTTGAAAACCATGATCCAGACGAAAACCGTCTACGATGTCCGTTCGTAAACGCCCACCCACGCGGTCACCAGCCTCAAGCAGAATGGGTGCGTGGCCCGCCTGCTCCAGTTCGTAGGCCGCAACCAAACCGGCGGCGCCGGCACCAATGATGATCGTTTGGGGAAGTGACAAGGGCTGGGATTGTAACGGTTAGGATGGGGCGAGCCGCCTTCAGGTTATGCTGCAACGGCGTCCGTGCGCATAACGGATTAGCACGCGAGTAGTTCCTCCCGCACTTCCCCGTACGCGATGAAGTGGTTATTGCGCAAAATTTCCTTGTTGTAGCGAAGCTCTTTACCCGTAGTATCGTCCACCATTTTACCACCAGCTTCCAGCAAAATGGCGTGAGCGGCACCGGTATCCCATTCCATTGTGGGAGCGAGACGGGGGTAAACGTGGGCATTACCCCGGGCCAGTTCCATGATCTTCAGTGAGCTGCCACGCTGAACCAGTTCCGGCCGGTCAAAGCGGTCGATGAAATTCTGGGTTTCCTCGTTGAGGTGGCTGCGGCTGGCGACTACTTTCAGGTTCACGTCCTTCATCGTAAAGGCTGCCGCGAAAATGCGCGACGGTTTGGCCCCCGGGCTTAGTACCTCAAAGGCGCCCTTTCCGGCGGCGGAGTAAAACAGCTCGTCCGTCACCGGGGTGAAGACGACACCGAGAACGGGTTTACCACTTTCGATCAGGGCGATGTTTACCGTGAAGTCACCGTTGCGTTTGATGAACTCCTTAGTGCCATCCAGTGGATCCACCAGCCAGAAGCGGGTGAGTTGGCTGCGAGTAGCGTAGCTCATCTCTTCCTTGGTTCCCTCCTCGGAAACGATGGGAGCTTGGAAGGCCAATTTTTTCAGGCCGGCTTCGATGACGGCGTTGGCGGCTTTGTCCGCTTTGGTGAGCGGGCTATCGTCGCTTTTCATTTCTACCCCGAAGTCCTCGGTGTCGTAGATCTTGAGAATTTCAGCTCCCGCGGCGCGCGCAATTTCGCCAACTTCTTCGGCGAGTTTCAGGTAATCGGTCATGGCGCGAAGGTACTCAATTGGCGCTTACAGGAGCGAATCCAGCACGGCTTGGGCGGCCCAGGTGCGGTTGTTTGCTTGCTGAAGTACGAGCGAGCGTTCGCCACTGATCACGCCGTCGGTCACCACTACGCCGCGGCGGACCGGTAGGCAATGCATGAAGTAAGCATTGTTGGTTAGGGCCATCTTTTCTTCGTCCACGATCCAGTCGTCGTACTCATTAGTCGTAGCGCCGTAGTTGTCGTAGGCGGACCAGTTCTTGGCGTAGACGAAATCTGCATCCGCAAAGGCGGCGCGCTGGTCGTGGGTGACGATTTCTTTGGGCGCAAACGCAGGTGCGAGGTTAAAACCGGGGGGATTGGCGATCGTCAGTTCGACCTCTCCCCAGGCCTGCATCCACTGCACAAAACTATTGGACACACACTGGGGTAAACGACGGGGGTGTGGCGCCCAGGTAAGGACCACCTTCGGCCGGGGGACCGGCCGGTGTTCCGCGATGGTCAGACAATCCGTCAAACTCTGCAGGGGGTGCAACGTCGCCGATTCCAGGCTGACGACCGGTACCGAAGCGTACTTCACGAAGGACTTGATAATGCGGTCTTCGTAATCTGCCACCCGGTCCTCCAGTGAGGGGAAGGAGCGAACGCACAGTACGTCGCAGTACTGGCTCAGTACGCCGGCTGCTTCCCGGACGTGTTCGGCGGTGTTACCGTTCATCACCGTACCATCTTCAAATTCGATACCCCAACCGCCACTGGCGTCGTAGGTGATGACGTCCGCCCCAAGTTGCCTGGCGGCCTTTTCGGTACTCATCCGCGTGCGGAGGGAGGAATTGAAGAAGAGGTTGATGACCATCTTACGTTCACCACTTCGTTTTCCGAAGGGATCTTGCTTGAAAGCCTTTGCTTTGGCAATGAGGGTGTTGATGTTGGTCACATCGTCAGCAGAAAGGAACTGTTTCATAGCTCGTAATAATCAACGGTGGGGAAGGTATCGTAAAATGGGTGGAGGAGGGCCGACCAGGTTTTGTACTCATCACTGTTGCGAAACCCTTCCGTATGGTGGGCGAGTGACGTCCATTCAATCAGGAGGACAAACTCACCTTCCGCCCCGACTTTTGGTAGGAGGCGGGCGCCGTGGCATCCGTCCTGACACAGCACCTGCGGCAGCGCCCGCTTAAAGGCTGCGAGATAGGCGGGTACGCGAGCGGGGTCGATTTCGATCAAAACATGCTCGAGGATCATACCGGCTGCTTCGCTGAACTGAGGGCTTTCACGAAAGCGGCGATCAATACGTCGCACTGTTCCCGAGTGACGTTAAGTGGTGGGAGTAACCGGATCGTATTCGGGTCCTTTGAAGAACCGGTGAAGACGTCGTGCTCGAACAACAACTGCTTGCGGAGCGGCGCGATGGGCGTTTCCAGCTCCAGGCCAATCATGAGGCCGTAGCCGCGGATCTCTTTGAAAAGTTGGGTAGCCGCCAGCTTATCGACCAGATACTCCCCCATTTTGGTGGCGTTGGTAAGAAGGTTTTCCTGCTCAATCACGTCCAGCACGGCGATGCCGGCGGCGCAGGCGAGGTGGCTACCACCGTAAGTGGTACCTAACATACCCGGCTTGGCGGTGAAGCTTTCGTGGATCAGGACGCCGCCGATGGGGAAACCATTCCCCATTCCTTTAGCCATGGCGATGATGTCCGGCTTTACCTTACTGTACTGGAAGGCGAAAAATTTACCGGTCCGCCCGTACCCGGATTGGACCTCGTCCAGGATGAGCTTCGCACCGTGAGCGTGGCAGAGGTCGGGAAGGGCTTCCAGGAATTCGGGCTCCGGAACGTAAATGCCGTGGACGCCCTGCACGCCTTCAATGATGAGCGCCGCGACGTCCCCTTTCTCCAGTTCGGCACGAACCGCTTCGAGGTCGTTCATCGGCAAAAAGGTGACGGGGAAGTTCTTATTGATGGGCGCCTTGATTTTCTCGTTATCCGTAACGTTAACCGCGGCGGAGGTACGCCCGTGGAAGGCTCCTCTGAAGGCCAGGATCCGATTACGACCGGTCTCAAAACTGGCCAATTTGAGGGCATTCTCCGTAGCTTCGGCCCCGCTGCTGACGAGAAATAATTCATAATCGTCCAACCCGGAAAGGCGGCCTAGTTTCTCCGCCAGTTCCTGCTGCAACGGATTCTTTACGCTGTTGGAGTAAAACCCAATCTTGGCCACCTGCTCCTGAATGAGTTTGACGTAGTGCGGGTGGGCGTGGCCAATGGACATCACCGCGTGGCCTCCATAAAAATCCAGTACGGTCTTGCCCTGATCGTCGGACACGTAGGCACCTTGCGCGTGGGTGGGTTCAAAGTCGTAGAGGGAGTAAACGGGAAAGAGATTCATGGGGGTGGGTTTTAAAAGTAATTCGCTTTGAGGCGAAGGCCGGCCTTTTCATCTAAGCCCAGCGCCAGATTCATGTTCTGAACCGCCTGACCGCTGGCGCCCTTGAGCAAATTATCGATCATGGAAATGACGAGGGCCTTATCACCGTGCTTTTCCACGTGTACCAAACCCTTGTTGGTATTCACGACCTGCTTGAGGTTGGGATTTTCGCTGGTGACGTGCGTAAAGGCAGCGTCCGCGTAGAAGCTTTGGAAAATGTCGTCCAACTCCCGCTGGCTAGCTTCCGTGGTGACGTAGGTGGAAACGAAGATCCCCCGCGCAAACGGTCCGCGGTGGGGGAGGAAGTTGATGCCCCCCGTCGTTGGTCGGCCGAGCTGCGTAACGGTGCGGCCAATTTCGTTGAGGTGTTGGTGGGAAAAGGCCTTGTAGATGCTGACGTTGTTATTCCTCCAGCTGAAGTGAGTTGTCGCCATCGGTTGTTGGCCCGCCCCGGTACTACCCGTCATCCCGTTTACGTGGACCTCGCCGTCGGCCAATCCGGCTTTGACGAGGGGGAGTAAGCCCAACTGGATTGCCGTAGCGAAACAGCCGGGGTTCGCTACTCGTTTGGCTCCGCGCGTCACCGCCCGATTGATTTCGGGCAGTCCGTACACCCAGTCATCTGCCATCCGGTAATCCGTACTGAGATCTACCACCAGCGTGGACGACGGAGGATCATTCTCCTCCATCCAGGTGCGGGAACGGCCGTGACCCATGCAGAGGAAAAGTATGTCGGCCTCACCCGCCTCAGCCGAAAAGGTGAGATCGGTTTCTCCGACGAGGTCGGTATGCGTTGCGTGGACCGGTTTCCCGGCTTGGCTGGCGCTCTGCACAAACTTGATACTTACGCCAGGGTGGTGGACCAACAGGCGAATCAACTCCCCCGCGGTGTACCCTCCACCCCCGATAATTCCTACGGTTTTCATGGCACCTTATTTGTTGACGGCGTTACGGATTCTTCCCGGTACGCTGAGGATCTTGGTGAAGCCTCGGACATCTGCGCCGGACCAGCCTTTATTCATCTCCCCGTAGGCGCCGAAGCCGGCTCCCAGCAAATCGTTGGGTGAAGTGATACCGTTGAGCACGTAGCGGTGGGGATGCAGAGTGACGTGAACGCTACCGTTGACGGTGGATTGGGAAGACTCCATGAAGGCCTCCACGTCGCGCATGACCGGGTCCAGGAACTGCCCTTCGTGGAGCATCATCCCGTACCAGTTGGCGAGTTGTTCTTTCCAGAAGAGTTGCCACTTGGCCAGGGTATGTTTCTCCAGCAAGTGGTGACCCTTAATGATGAGGACGGCAGCGGCCGCCGCAAAACCAACCCGGCCCTTAATGCCAATGATGGTGTCCCCGACGTGGATATCCCGCCCAACACCGAAGGGCGCTGCAATGGCTTCCAGCGCTTCGATGGCCTTGACGTTGGAGGCAAAGCGTTGGCCGTTAAAGCCGACGAACTGCCCTTCCTCAAAGTCCAGATCTATGTTCAGTGGTTCAGTAGCCGTTACCGGAATGGGCCAGGCATCTTCGGGTAATGATTGATGGCTGGTCAGCGTTTCTGCGCCGCCCACGGAGGTGCCCCACAGACCAGCATTAATGCTGTAAGTGCCTTTTTTGGCGGGCCAGTCCAGGCCATGCTTCGCGAGGTAATCCACTTCCTCCTGCCGGCTGAGTTGCATATCGCGGATGGGGGTAATGATCTCCAGTTCCTTGCCACTCAGTTCAAAGGCCAGGTCGAATCTTACCTGGTCATTTCCCGCTCCAGTGGAGCCGTGGGCCACCCCGCCCGCATCGATTTCCACGGCGTACCGCGCTACGCTCATAGCCTGAAACATCCGTTCGGCGCTGACGCTCATGGGGTAAGTCTGATACCGCAAGCAGTTACCGTACACGAGGAAACGAATGCATTCCTGGTAGTAGGCTTCCGTGACGTCCACCCTTTTGTAGCTGGCGGCGCCAAGGAATTTCGCGCGTTGCTCCATTTCGGCGATCTCCTGCTCGGAGAAGCCACCGGTATCTACGCTCAGCGCGTGTACTTCGTAGCCTTTTTCAGCCGTCAGGTATTTGATGCAATAGCTGGTATCCAGCCCGCCGCTGTAGGCGAGTACAATCTTTTTCATAGTCGGTATTTCTGGGGTTTGGTGCTAAATCTATTTGAGCTTGCGCTCCAGTTTCTCCCGTTTCCGGTCGAGTTTCTCTAATTTTTTGCGCTTGACATCCTCCGCGCTCGGCGCCATCATCGCGGTACAAAGGCACATCTGCCGCTCGTTCCGGGTGAGGATATCAAAGTTGGGGCAGGTCTGGCAGCCGGCCCAGAAGGCATCATCTTGCGTCAGTTCACTAAAAGTAACCGGGCGGTAACCGAGGTCGCTATTGATTTTCATGACGGGCAGGCTCGTCGTGATCCCAAAGATCTTCGCCGAAGGGTACTTCTTCCGCGATAGCTTGAAGACGGCTGCCTTGATCTTGCGTGCTAACCCCAGCCTCCGGTAGGCGGGGTTGACGATCAGGCCAGAGTTGGCCACGTATTCTCCGTGGCCCCAGGTTTCGATGTAACTGAACCCACCAATGTCACCGTCCACGATGGCCACGATGGCTTTACCGCTGCGGATCTTCTCTTCTACGTAAGCGGGTTTCCGTTTAGCGATGCCCGTTCCGCGGGCCTTTGCTGATTCTTCGATCAAATCGCAAATGGCCTGTGCGTACACGGCGTGCTCTGCCTGAGCGACGAGTATCTGAATATCCATACTGTAAATAAAGGGGGAAGCGGAACAAGGCCGCCGGATGAAACTAGTAGAATCGGCACTGCCCGTTCAGCCACGATACGCTGCGGGCGCTTCCGGGCCACGCGGGCGGGAAGCTTACTTAATCCTCCTTCGTCGGAGGTCGGTGCGGAGAAAATCTACTGACTGGGTCATGGGCCAAAGGTAAGCGCAATTTATGGCGTTTGAAATACCGAACATCTATTTGGCGCTGCCGCAGGTGCGGGGCGAGTGGGATTAGGCACCGTAAATAAAAAAGCGGCCCCCTTCCACGCATGGTGAAAGGGGGCCGGCTTTTTGAGCTCCTTTATTTAGTGAATAAGGAAACTCGATCAATCGGATCGGTTAGCTTACTGCTTTACGATCTGCTTGCTGTAAAGAGCACCGTTGGCGAGGATTGTCAGGTTGTAAACACCTGCGGGTACTTCGCTGAGGTCGATACGGCTGTTAACACCGTTGAAGACGTTGGCGGAGATTACCTGGCCGCTGAGGCTGGATACGGTTACGTAGAACTTGCTGATGTCAGCGTCGTTGTTCTGGATCGTAACTACGTCCACGGTTGGGTTCGGGAAGAACGCCATGTCGAGGCCACTTTCGTCGATGCTGGTAACACCAGTGAGTTCCCACTCAGCTTCGATGGCACCGATGTCTGGCGTACGGCCACGGAGCGTACCGAAGATGTCTCTTTCGGGAACGAGCGCGTTTGCTACACCACCGTCGATGAGGGGGTTAGAAACACCCAGGTCATCACCGATTACGAGGTCGAGGTCGAACAGGTCGTCTTCGTCGTTGAAGGGGTCAAGGAAGATAGAGAGCAGTGCATCTTCGTCTTCAGCATCGTCTACAACGCGGTCGGTATCACCGAATTCGATGTTGGCACCGTTTTCACCGTTGAAGAAGTTACCACCAAGAGAGTTGATGTTGATGGCACCAATACGGTCGAGATCGCCGGGGCCAAAGTTGCCGTCGGGGTTGTAAAGTTCAACTTCGATCTGGTTGATGCCTTCAGCCGTAGCCTCTTCGCTCATGAAAGCGTTGTTGAGGAAGTTCAGCGTCATGGAGTTGACTTCGTTGAGTACGTTCTCGCCACCCTGGAAGAGCGCGATTTGGTTACCAACGGCAGTTTCGCCTTCACCCTTACGGTTTTCGAAGAAAGTGTTGTGGACGATGTTGGCTTCCAGCACTACGGAACCGATGCTATCCCACTTACCTTCGTTCGTGTTGTAGCTAGGAGCGTTACCGTTGAAAATAAAGGCACCGCCGCTACCGTCAGTAACGAGGTTGCGGAGGAAAATAGAGTTTTCCAGGCCAACCACGAGGCGCTGCGTAGAGATCGCACCACCCTGTGAACCAGAGCTGTTACCAATGAAGGTAGAGTTCTTCACGTCAACGGCAAGGTCACCGTATACTACGTCGATACCAGTTTCCAGCGTGTCACGAGAAACCAGGCCACGAACGGCATTGATTGCTCCACCGTCACCCGTAGAAGAGTTCTCAAGGAAGTCACAATCTTCGATCGTTACGTCGAAACCAGACCGGAAGTGCAGTGCAGCACCCGAAGCGGCCGTACCAGCGGAGTTACGCTGAAAAATAGAGTTCTTGATGGAGAATGGCACGGTACCAGCGTCTGGGCCAAAGCCGTAGAGAGCACCACCACCAGAAACAACGTTGACGGGGTTTTCACCAATTACGTTTTCGCGGAAAGTACAGCCGTCGAAGTTAGCACCAACGGTACCGGGGTCGTAGTAGAAGGTGATGGCTGCGCCCTGGGAAGCATCCGTAGAAGTACCGTTGTTGGCGAAAGTAGTGTTGGTCGCATTCAGCTCGTAAGGGGAGTTGAACATGATACCACTACCGTAGCGAGAAACGCCACCGCTGATGGTTACATCGTTAAGCGTAAGTGCGTTGGCCGCGTCGTTTGCGTCACCCTGTACGTAAATAGTACCACCGAAACCAGCTTCCGTAGAAGAAAGGGTGCTGTTGTTGAGGGTCGTGTTGTTGAGGGTGAGGTCAATCGAAGCAGAATCGAATTCAAGGATCGTAACGGCACCACCAAAGCGGCCACCGACGTGTCCGTCAAACGAACAGTCATTCAGCGTTACGCTGTGACGAAGGGGAGTAGCGTTAACACCGAAGGTGTAAAATCCTGCAGTTCCACTGCTACCAAGATCAACATCATTATTAGTGAAGTTGGTGCTGTTAACTATCCAGTTCTGGTTACCACCGCCACCAAGGGCAGAACGGTCAGAAGAGGTAATGTTGGAGAACGTACAGTTCGTAACCACCATGTCGTTGGTAGGATCAGCGTCAGGGCGACCGGGAGCACCGGAAACGTACACACCACCACGGGTGCTGGCGATCTGGTCGAACGTAGAGTTCATCAGCATTACGTTGTCCGTACCCACGAAGTTGATACCGGCACCACGAACGGCCCGGCCATTGATGTTAGAGAAGGTACAGTTGTCAACGACGACACCGTTGACATCGCTGATACGCAGCATCTCGTCCTGGTTGTCACTGGTCTTACCCAGACCAATGAAGGTAGAGTTGGTGATGGTCAGATCGTCCAGACGCTCGATGTAAGCGTTGAAGCTGCTCTGAGCGAAGTTGTTCATGAACGTGATATTGTCCAACGTGGTACCACTGGTCTCTGCACCGAAGATGGTGAGGGCGGAACCGAACGTGGAACGGTTGTTCATGAAGACACAGCGAGAAACGTCAGCGCGGCCACGGAGGTAAAGACCTGCACCGGCGAAGTCAAGGTTACCACCGTCAGCGGCGATACCACCGTTACTGAAAGTGATACCGTCGATCTTGGTCGTGTACGTACCACCGGAAGTGTCGATTACGGCCAGGATACGGTTGTTGTCGAGGTACGCAAGGCTGTCGTAAGTACCAGCTACGTCGTTACCCATAACGTCACCACTAAGAATAGTCACGTTGGTAGCGGGGTCTGCAGCGGTAGCGTCAGATTCGGTACCAGCGAAACCACCGAGGATTTCCATTTCACGTATAGCCACGAAACTGCGCTCCGCAGGTGTCGTGTAAGTACCAGCAGCGATCCAGATGGATGCACCGACGGGTGCGTTAAGTAGAGCTGAGTCGAGCTCAGTGTAGGCATCAGCCCAGGTGTCGCCATTGTCGGCACCAGTTGCCGCTCCGTTCACGTAAACGACTTTCTGAGCCATCAGGCCGGTCGTTGTGAGGAGCAAACAAGCAAAGAGTAGTAATTGCTTCATAAAATAAATTGGTTTTATACTGAATTGAAGAGTCGATTAGTGATCATTACCCGGATGGAAGTATCGCCTCCATCTTCGGGTAACTATTGTGAGACTTTGTTTTGGCCCGAGCGTAAGGAAACCCAAGTAGCAAAAAGGCTGGCTAGGTAACTATTCTCCCAAGAGGGATTTGCGCGAACTATTAATTCAGGGTTTAGGGTCTGCAAAGATAGAAAAATAGCAAGAAAGCAAGCAGAGCAATTTTTACTTCCTAGGTTTTGCAACGGACCATAACAGTGTCGTGTCGCCCGTGCTACCAATGGCGGTTGCTCAATTTGTCAACACACCCAACCTTCGTAACCACAATGCCCACCAACGACAAAGCCCCCATCCTTTTAACGGGATGGGGGCTTGTAATTCGCTTAGAGTAGACCTACAAGGACTCGAACCTTGAACGACAGAACCAAAATCTGTTGTGTTGCCAATTACACCATAGGTCTAAAAAGACCGGGCTGTTGCCCTAAGCGGCCGCAAATATACAGACGATTTATTTTTAACGCCAACTGAAACGGATTAATTTTTTCGGCCTCATGCAGCTACTACTCCTGCATCAATTCCACGACGGCTTCCACTACGTCCATGACTTGCGGCTTACTCACGTAGTTACCGTCATCACCGTAAGCCGGGCGGTGCTCAGAAGCCGTCAGCGATTTGATGGGCGCATCTAAATGGAAGTACCCACCCTGCACCTCCAGCACCTGGTGGCGAATGTAAGCGGAGGTCGCGCCGGGTGAATCTTCGTCTACGATCAGCAGCCGGTTAGTCTTGCTGAGGTGACGCACGATCCGGTGTTCCAGATCGAATGGCAATAGCGTCTGCACGTCAATTACCTCTACGGAAACGCCTCGTTCTTCCAGCATCTCCGCAGCTTCCAGGGAAACCCGTACGCATGCGCCGTAGGTCACCAACGTTACGTCCGTACCGGGCCGCAAACATTCGGGCACGCCTAGCGGCACGGTGAAATTTGATAGGTTATCCGGCTCCGCTTCGTGCAGACGGTAACCATTGAGTACTTCAATCACGATGGCGGGGTCGTCCCCCAGCAACAAGGTGTTGTACATACCCGCAGCCTGCACGGCATTGCGGGGGACGCACAGGTGGATACCCCGCAAACTGCTCGTCAGCGCCGCCAGGTAGCTGCCACTGTGCCAGATCCCTTCCAACCGGTGCCCACGCGTTCGGATAATGAGGGGGCAGGATTGCTGGCCAGCCGTCCGCCAACGCAGGGTGGCTACGTCGTCCGTCAGGATGGGGAGGGCGTAGTAGATGTAGTCCAGGTACTGAATTTCAGCAATCGGCCGTAGCCCCCGCATGGCCATTCCCATCGCTTGCCCGATGATCGTCCATTCCCGAATGCCCGTGTCGAATACGCGGTGCTCCGTGAACTTCTCCTGCAGGCCGGCGAAGCCCTGGTTTACGTCACCAATCTTGCCCACGTCTTCTCCGAAAGCATAGAGTTCGGGTAGCTCGGAAAATTTAGCCGTGAAGTAGTGTTGCAGCACTTCATAAGCAGGGTGAGACTTGCTATCACTTCCATAAACGGGCGGAACCTCCGCTACTCGTAACGGGGATTTCGTGGTTTCACTCAGCAAGTTATCACCGATGTATTCGCGTAACTCGGCTTTGCAATCCTTCATCCAGCGCAGAAAGGCTGCCGGAAGGGCCTGCTCACCAACCTGAAAAGCCAGTCTCCGGCCTGCATCAATGAGCACGGAATCAATGGGCAGGTCTTCCTTTTGTACTTGTTGGCGGAATGCGGTGAAGGGTTCCTCGGAAAACTCGGTAGCGGGCAGCAGCGCCAGTACTTCATTCCTTTTTACGCCCAATCTTTCAGTGTAGGCATCCCAGGCGCGGCGGCGGGCGGCCATCACGTCCTTCTTGGCCTTTTTTTCTAACTCGTCCAGTTCGCTGGCTTCGGCTACGCCGGTCGCGATCATCCAGTGGCGGAACTGAGCGATACAATCCCACTCTTTTTCCCAGGCCAGTCGTTCGGCTGATTTGTAACGCTCGTGGCTACCGCTCGTGCTGTGCCCGTTAGGCTGGGTGAGCTCATCTACGTGGATGAGGGCAGCGCGATGGGTTTCGCGCGTCGTTTTCGCAGCCTGGCGGTAGGTCGTCAAAAGTGCGGGGTAATCCCAACCCTTTACATTGTAGATTTCGATCCCCCGGCCATCCTTACCGGCCTGCAGGCCAGCGGTGGCCTGGCTGATGCTCCCCTTCGTCGTCTGCTTTTCTACGGGTACGGAAATGCCGTAACCATCATCAACCACAGTAGCCACCATCGGTACTTTGAGGACGCCCGCGGCGTTCAGGGTTTCCCAGAAAACGCCCTCCGAAGTGGAGGCGTCACCGATCTCCGTCCAGGCAATTTCGTTGCCGTTGGTGGAGAAACCGGTAGGGAGGTCCTTACCCTCCCGGTAAATCTTTGAAGCGAAGGCTAGCCCCATGCCCCGGGCCATTTGTCCGGCCGTCGGGGAGGTGGCACTGCTGATGTTGAAGGTCTTGGTGTGGTCCAACCAATTACCCTCCGCATCAATGGTAGGCGTAGCGTGGTGGCCAACCATTTGCCGGCCACGGCTGAACGGGTCCTTTTCGCCGTCTGAGTAGAGCTGAGCGAGAATGTCCTCAACCGTTGCCAGGCCTAAAGCCAGTAGCAAGGTGTGGCCACGGTAATAATCGGCGCGCCAATCTCCGGGTTCAATGACCCGGGCCATGGCGAGCTGGTAAAGTTCCTTACCGTCGTCACTCACCCCGAACTTAGCCCGTCCGGTCAGCACATCCCGCCGGATCACCGCACTAAGCTGGCGGCTTAGCAGCGCCGTATAGTAATCGGACAGAATGCGGCTGGTGGTGTCAGCCTCATCCCTGGAAGCCATGGTGGCCTGATCAGGATTTATCGAGGGCAATGCTCAAAATTTTAGTCCACGGTGAACCGCGGTGGGTTAAGGGGTTCAGTCTCATTAGACGAACGGTGCTGCTCGGCAGCTCGGCATGAAAAGTGGTCGCTAAGCGAGCTCAAAGATAAACAACGTGCCTAAGTTACTGACAATGACTACGTTGCACAAGACAGTTTCAATTCTACGTGACCGCAAATTATTTACCAATCACCAAACCTCACTTCGGCTTCGTAGACGGGAACGGAATTATCCTCTAGTTGTTGACGTGCTAGCCATACAATCTACGCAGGAAATTATTTCCAATAAAGTAGCTCAACTCCTCCCTCATCGAGCCGGCAGTAGGAGTTGTAGTGAAGCCATTCCCCCAGATTCAGGTAGCGGCTACGCCCGTTGCTCAGGGTGTGATCGATCGGTAAATGCCGGTGACCGAACAGGCAGAAATCCAGGGAAGCGTCCTGCGCAAGCTTACGTTCGGAGTAGGCGACGAGCCATTCCTGGTCGGGCCCTAAGAATTCAGTTTCCGCTGGCTGGCTACTGCGGCTTCTACCGCTTAGAAAAAAGGCAAGCCGGATCGCAAAGTTGGGGTGCAGCCGGGCGTATAACCACTTTGCCCAACCGGCCGTGAACACCTTCTTCATCCGTTTATAGCCGTGGTCCCCCGGGCCCAGGCCATCACCGTGGGCGATGAGCACTTCGTACCCCTTGAGTTGAACCCGGAGGGCAGAAAAGTGCAGCTTTACGCCTACCTCCCGCTCCAGGTAATCAACCATCCACAGATCGTGGTTGCCCGTGAACACGTGGACCGGGCAACCCGAATCAACGATCTCCGCCAGTTTTCCCAGGAAGCGGACGTAGCCCTTGGGTACAACCTCTTTCCATTCAAACCAGAATTCGAAGAGATCGCCCACTAGGTAGAAGGCCTCGGCGTCCGTCCGCCAACAGTGGTCCAGCCAGGCTACGATCTGCCTTTCCCGCTCCCGGGAGCTTACGCGGGCGTCAACACCCAGGTGAAAATCACTAGCAAAGTAGATGGCCATAGCGGGGGCGGGTGAGTTAGCGGGCCAGGATCGCTCCGCCCGCCGCGTCACAAAGAAACGATCACCGCGCCAAAACACCCGCACGGGCGGCTCCGACGATCCGCTGGTCCGTCGTCCGCTGCGCTAGCAGCACCACTTCCAATCCATCGGTGTTCAGACCTTCTGGCACGGATAATTCAATCGTGCCTTCTTTCCTGGCCGGCTCGTGTTCGAGGGCCCGGACGACGTTGACGTGGCTGAGCTCCCGCCCCCGGTTTTCTCCGCGGTTAACGGAGGAATGAGCTTCGGTTTGCACCAGGGCGGCGCTCACCCGTAAGTCTTCTCCAACGGTAGCCAATTGGTACTGCACCCGTAGCTCATCCCCCCGTCGTTCTACACTTGTAGTCCCGAACGCTAGTGGAAGGGGTACCTGTTTTGCGGCGGCCACGAGCGCCCGCACTTCTTTTTCTCGGCTGCCTACGGTTTCCTTCCGCCCATTCACCACCAGTTGGGGCGTATAGGTGCGGGAGCGTAGCTGATCCGTATAATCCCGCTGCCGGGCGCTGTACCAAGGACTGCTGAAGGGGTCTTCCCAACCCAGGTAGTTCCAGTAATCTACGTGAAAGGAAAGGGCCAGCACTCCCTCCTCTCTGGCCAGTTCTCCCAGTAGACGATCCGCCGAAGGGCAGCTACTACAGCCCTGGCTGGTAAATAATTCCAGTACGGCAATGCCTTTGGAAGCCTCGTGCGTCGTGTCGTACACCATTTCGGGCGCTGCCGCAGGTGCCGGGTCAGGACTGAAATACAGGACCGCCATTAACCAGATAGGTAGCGATGCAAGTAGGAGCGTGACGTTTTTCATGGTGGGCTGATTTTGAATGGTAAGTGGCAAGCAAACGAGGCTTCCCTGCCAAAAGTGGTGCTGCGTATCCGCTGGAAGTGTCTTGAATTAGCCGGGGCCACGGAATTTACTGATGGGGCGTCAAATACCTAACTGGCAGTTCCGTCCAAAACCTGGATGGCTCGTCCGCCTTCCCATTTCCTGGCACCTGCGGCAGCGCCCATTGCCTGCTTGGGAAGAATTTCCATTTAGCATTCATATTAAGCCACGCCGGCCATTTCGTTACCTTTGCGCCCCGTTTACCATAACCACCGATGAAGTTAAAAAATAATGGCACCGCCCCCCCGCCCCTACTGGCCGGTGTGCTCCGCAGCCTTTGGCAATGGCGGAAACCCATCGTAATTACGACCCTCGTTGGTGGGCTACTGGCAGCGATTGTGAGTCTACTCCTGCCCGTCTACTACCAATCTACGACGAGCTTCCTGGCCGTGAACCCGGACCTGAATACGATCGATAACATCTTTGGCAACTCCAATGGCCGGATTGGCATCTACGGCGGCCGCGACGACATTGACCGGCTGCTGGCCATCGCGGAAAGCGACGAACTCCTGAGCCACCTCGTTGAAACCTTTGACCTTTACGGCGTCTACGAGATTGACTCCACCAATACGAAGAGCGCCATGAGCGTGCGGCGGGAACTGCTGAATAACTACCAAGTGGTCAAGACCCCCCGCAACACCCTGGAGCTTTCGGTAATGGATAAGGACCCCGAACGGGCGGCTGAAATGGCCAGATCGGCCCGCGAAAAGATCAGTGACATTAGCGTCAACATCATCACCGCCAACCACCGCCGGATCTACAATAGCCTGGGTGATGAGGTGAAGACCCGCGAACAACGCCTGGCCGACATCAATGCCTCCCTCAAAGAAATTCGTTCCTCTTCCGGCGTTTACAATACCGAAGTGCAGGGGGAAGTGCTCTCTACCCTATCCTCTTCCCTGGAAAATGACATTGCGACCACCGAAAGCCGGATCGAATCTTACCGCCAGCGCAACCGCCGCGCGGATCGGGACAGTATCGCCAAATTAGAGATCTCCCTGGCCAGCCTCACCAGCAGCCGGATAACGCTCGATACTCAGCTGACGCGCTTCAACGAAAACCTGGGCCCCATCAACGCCCTCGAAGAAAGACGGACGCTCCTCAGTAACGCCGTCTCCTACGATCGGCTGCGCCTAACGCAGTACGAGCGCCTGTTGGCCACGCAACAACGCGCCCTGGAAGTGGTGGAAGAGGCCCGCGTGCCCGTCGTAAAGGCAAAACCCGTCCGTAGCCTGATCGTGCTCGGTGGTCTGATCTTCAGTTTCCTCACGGCCGTCATCGGGGTACTGATCTTCGAAAGCGGGCGGCGCTACGACTGGAAAAGCATCTTTCAGTAAGCAACCCGCCTCGCCCCTCTGGAAACGCAAACCTGAAGGGCAGCCAGCAATTTTGCCATGCCCCCACCGCTAACCACGACGGCTCCCACGCTACCGCAGCAACGGCTCTACTACGGGTACGCTGCGGTTTCCCTGGTGGCTATGGTAGTAGCGCTGGCCACGGATAATTACCTGTTGCTTGGTCTTCCGGCCGTGATGTGGGTGCTGGCCCAGTCCTTTACTGACTTCCGGCCGCTGTTCTACCTGATGCTGGTGTTCATCCCCCTGAGTACGGACATCCAACTACCCGGTGGGCTGAGTACGGATATTCCTACGGAACCCTTAGCCGTTGGCCTTACCGGTTTGTTCGTGCTGCACCTGGCGCGGCACTGGCACGAATATGCATCCGAGCGCTTTTTGCACCCCATCGCCTGCCTGCTCTACCTGCACGTGGGGTGGATTCTCTTCACCACCTTCTTCAGCGCGGGGGTGACGACTAGCCTGAAGTTCTCCGCCGCGAAGTTGTGGTACGTGGGTGCCTACTTTCTAGTTCCCCTGCTGCTCATTCGATCGCGCAAGAGTTTGCTGATTGCGTTGAACTGTATTTTCTGGCCTCTCCTGTTCGTGGCCATCCAAACGTTGGTGCGCCACGCGGCCTACGGCTTCAGTTTTGCGGAACAACACCTGACCATGTACCCCTTCATGCCGGAGCACGTTAGTTACGCCGGGTGCCTTTCGGTATTTACCCCCTGGCTGATCTTTCTCCGGTGGTGGCGGGGCCGGCAGGGCAAATCCACCTGGTGGTGGACCTACCTGATCCTTCCCGTTTGGATGATCGCCGTTTACTTCACCTTCACCCGGGCGGCCTTCGTAGCGCTGGTCATGGCCGGCGGGGTGTACTTCCTCATCAAGTGGAAACTGTTGAAGCCGGTTTTGGCCCTCGCGGTGGTGGCCTTACTGCTGGGGTCAGCCTACGTCATTCAGGATAATAAATACCTGGACTATGCCCCGGACTATAACACCACCGTTAGCCACGATAATTTCGGCAACCTGATCTCAGCAACCTACAAATTGGAGGACATTTCCACCATGGAGCGCCTCTACCGCTGGGTTGCTGCCGGCCATATGGTGCCCTACGAACCGTGGACGGGCTGGGGGCCGGGCACCTTCCTCCAACATTACAAAGGGTACACCGTAGAGATGTTCCGCACCTACGTGAGTGATAATGAGGACGGGTCCGGTATCCACAGCTACTACCTGATGACGCTGGTGGAACAGGGCTTCCCTGGGCTTGTACTTTTCCTGGTCTACATTCTGGGTGCCCTGGTGTACGGAGCCCGGATGTACTACAGGCAACGGGACCCATATGCACGCAACGCCATCATGGCGGCCCTGCTGGCACTAATCATTGTAGATGCCTTCAACATCATCAACGACCAGATGGAGACGGATAAGATTGGCGCTCAGTACCTGCTCAATCTAGCCTTCATCATTGCCATGGGCAACTACCAAGTGGAGCGTAAAGACAGCAATGATCTCGAAAAGCTAGCGGAGCCAGAGTAGGGTGACCCAAATGGCGACCAAGCCCGTGAACAAACTGATGGCGGCGTAAGTGAGCGCAGCCCCGTAGTGCCCCGCCTCCAGCAGACTTAACAACTCCGCGCTGAAGGTGGAGAACGTCGAAAAACCACCGCAAAAACCAGTGACCAGCAGGAAGGATAACTCCTTTGGTAATTGCTCCTTTGCCAGCAACGCCAAAAGGACTCCCAAAAGTAAACACGCCAATGCGTTGGCCAGTAGGGTTGCCCAGGGAATGTCCCCTTCTGCGAGTTCCGCCAGGGGCAGTAGCCGGGAAATGGCGTACCGGCAGAGGCTGCCCAACCCACCCCCCAGGAATACGAGTAGCCAGGGCATTAGGCCTTTTGGTTAAGGGCCAGGGTCTCCCGCGTTCGCTTGTTCCGCTTATTCTTGAGGTAGATCGCAGTAGAGATTGAGGTGGTAACGCCGACGATAATCAAGATTAGGAAATGAAGGTCCAGCAATGGGTCCAGGTAGTAAGCCAAGCTGATGATCGTGAGATTGTATAGCCCGAGCGCGGTCGTAGCTTCCAGGTGAGTTAGCCCGGCATCTACTAGGAGGTGGTGCACGTGGCGGCGGTCCGCCTGCATTGGGCTGAGGCCGCGCAGTAAGCGCACGCTGAATACGCGGAAGGTATCAAATAAAGGCACAATCAGGATGGCAATACAGATCGCTACGGGGTTCGTAAATCGGTACTTTTCGGTGAGTTCCGCCGTACTTGCCGTATCGATGAATTCGACCGCGAGCACGCCCAGTACCAGGCCAACGACCAGAGAGCCGGAATCCCCCATGAAGGTCTTCGCCGGCTCCATATTGTAGCGCATATAGCCCAGCAGAGAACCGGCCGTGGACATTGCCAACACACTCAGGGCGAGATTATCCGTGATGTAGAACCAGACCCCAAAGGAGCAACAGGCGATCGTCCCCACCGTACCAGCCAGCCCGTTAATACCGTCAATCAGGTTGAAACCATTGACAATGACCAGAATGGTGAACCCAGATAGCAGGATTGAAAAGAATTTGTGGAATTCCCAGTACTGGTAGAAAAGACCGTAAAAGCTTTCCAGCCGTACCCCCATAATTACCACGATGGAGAGGGCGAGAATTTGCCCTGCTGCTTTATAACTCGCGGTGAGGTCCTTCAGGTCATCCATGAAACCCACCATAAATACGATGAGGATGGCGGCGGTGATGTACTGTAACTCACCCACCACCTCCGAGGGCGTCATCACCAATATCGAGAACAGGATACCTAGGGTGATGGCAATCCCACCTACGCAGGGAGTGATCTCTTTGTGGCTACTGCGGTCCACAACACCGGAAACGATTTGTTTTTCGACCCCGATCCTGATGATGGACGGGGCCATCGTCAACACCATCGTAAGTGGCATCAGGAAACTGAGCAGAAACGTCACTTCGGCGGAGCCGGCCAGTTGGGAAAAGTATTCGAGGCTTACTTGCACGAGCGGGATGCAGGATTTGCCACAAACTTACGACTTTACCCGTTCCCAGCCGTCGCGGTCAGCGTACTTCACCGAGCTGAGAAAGAGCCCCGCCGCCGGTGCGCTCCAGGGGTTTTTAAGCGGGCGCTGGTTATCAAGCGCCTGTTCCACCTCTGCTAATGACAGTTTCCCGGTCCCAACGCGCAAGCACATTCCTACGATCAGGCGTACCATTCCCCGGAGGAATCGGTCGGCGTCAATACGAAAAGTCCACTCCTCATCGGTAAATTCCCAGTTGGCCCGGCGTATTTCGCAATTCATCGTGAAGGCATCAGAGTTCGTCTTGCAGAAAGGGGCAAAGGCAGAGTAGCTCAACAAGAGGTCCGCGGCCCGTTGCATTTTGTCCTGGTCCGCTGAGGCAAATTGCGGCAGGCTCGTCACGGTGTGCTGCCGGAACGGGTCCTTTTTCAGCGTCATCCGGTAGGTATAACCACGATCATTAGCCTGGAAGCGGGCGTGGAAATCTTCCGCTACCTTGTACAGTCCCAAGAGAGCGATATCCTCATCGACGAAGCGATTGTACCGGCGTTCAAAAGCGGGCGGGATCACCCCGTCAAAGTCAAAGTGGGCCACGTAATAGCTGGCGTGCACGCCGGCGTCCGTCCGCCCGCAACCGATGATCTTGATCTTTTCGCCGAGGATGGTGCTCAGGGCGGTATCCACGCGCTCCTCCACGGTCATGGCGTTGGGCTGGCGTTGCCACCCGGCGTAGTTGGTGCCATTGTAGGCCAGTTCGAGTACGTACCGCATCAGCCCAGTGGTTTTTTCTTCGATTTGGTCACGAAGGGAGGGTTCAGGTAAGCGGGCTCGTACGTCGCGCTATCCACGATCCGGGAATAAGCGGGCGCTGCCGCGGGTGCCAGAAGAAAGGTAGCGCGGCAAGTATCGGGCGCCAAAAATTGGACCGGAGCTCCAGTGGGAAGCATTTCCTGTACTCTTTGTTGGCCGGGGCCGGTGACCGTAATTGCTGCCCCTCCAACAACTTCTAGGAGGTCCTCCAACCACGTCTCTTCGGTCAGGATAATGTTTTGTGGGTTTACCCAGTAGCCAGCGGACCGATCCGATTCCCCATCACCTGGCACCTGCGGCAGCGCCCCGAGATCGTACAACTGGCCGTATACCTGGCCCCTGCGGGAATTGATGGTGGGCAGAACCAAGCCAGTGTGGCCAGTGGCGAGCGCCAACGCACTCAGCGTAGGAACCACCCGCAACTGAAGCCCGGGCAGGGCTAAGCAAAGTCCCTTCGCCGTAGCGGCCCCGACGCGCAGCGAAGTGTAACTCCCCGGCCCATCGCTGAGGACAACCTCTTGCAATTGCTGAAGGTTAATACCGGCTTGTTCCGCCACTTGGCGAATGAACAGCGTCAGGTGAGAGGCGTGTTGAAAGGGATCCGCGGACGTATGTTCCGCCAGGATCTCGCCGGCCTGCGCGATGGCGACCGAGCAGACGTCCGTCGCCGTTTCCAGGAGTAATTGAGTCATGGAAGGAGTTCGATCGGGTCCCAGAATAGGTCTTTAAAGTTGTCCACTTTATCGTCGGTGACGGAGATGCCTTCCTCCTCCAGCCGTTCCTGCATGGTGGTGGGCGTAGGGAAAGCGTTGCGGCCGCTCAACTCCCCCTTGCGGTTGAGGACGCGGTGGGCCGGCACGTCTTCGCCCGGCATACACTTGTTCATTGCCCAACCTACCATCCGGGCGCTGCCGAGGGTAAGAAAGCTCGCAATGGCACCGTAGGTCGTCACCCGCCCGCGGGGGATGGATCTGGCTACGTCGTGTACGTCTAGAATGTATTGGGCTGGCAAGGAAAGGTCTTTAGTCTGTAGTCTATAGTCTGCAGTCTGGACTCTACAGACTACAGACTATAGACTACAGACTTTGAACTGCTTTCACCTCACAATCTCAATCGCCTGCTGCTTATCCCGTTCGGATTTGTGCATGGTACCGAAAACGTAATCCCACAGCGGTTGGGAGACGCCGAAGAGGACCTCATCCTCACTGTAGTGGTGCAGCGCGTGGTTGATCCAGAGTGCTTTCAGAAAATTTTTGGGTGGCGGGTACATATGGACCATGTAGTGCACGACCAGGTACATCGCGTAGCCCACCACGAAACCGGCCAGGTAAGCGAAGGCGTAATCACCCAGGATGAATTCAAAGAGGAAGAGCAGCAAGGTTGAAATAGCGATGGCCGCGATGGGAGGCATGGCGAGCCGTTTCTTATCCTTTGGGTAATCGTGGTGAAAACCGTGGAGGTTGTAGGTCATTTCTTTGTACCCTTCACTCGCTCCGTGCGGCGGGTGGTACACCCAGCGGTGGATGAAGTACTCCGCAAAAGTAAAGCCGAGGGTTCCCAACAAGAATAGACCAATCACGGCTACCGGGCTTACTTCCGTAGCAGTCTCGGTGTAGTATAGCAGGCCGATGGCATAGACAAAAAAGATGACGATCGGCGTCGCAATGTGGGTTTGGGTCAGGCGATTGAGAAACTTATTCTCAAACATCGGTGGCGCCTCACCATTGGACTTAAATTTCTGTGTAGAAGCCATGTTGGGTGAATGCTTAATGCGAAAAGGGTGGCTTTAAATAACGGGCCGAGTAAGCAATTTGCAGTACGCGCCGGAGGGCATTTTGGTTGGTTGAGCGGGGCATCTTTAACCTAAATCCCCTTAACCAGAGGACCCAAATTAAACCAGGTTCAACTTTTGCTTGATCTTGCGGCCGTACATCCGCTTGTACACCCGGTACATGCGTTGTAAGTGCTTGACGCTATAGGAAGCCGGCTCGCCGGTTGGGGTGAGGAAGCCTTGCTCCTTCATCCACTCCTCATTGTATATCTTACCGAGGTAGCGGGTTCCGTGGTCCGGGAAAAGGACGACGACGACATCATCCTTCGTCAGCTGTTTGCGGATGGCGAACACGGCTTCGAGGGCGGCACCACTGCTGTAGCCGAGTAGCAAGCCTTCCCGGCGGGCGATCTCCCGTACGCGGAGCGCGGCGGCGCGGTCACCAACCTTAATGAACTCATCGATGAGGTCGAAAGCCACGTTATCGGGTATGATCGTTTTGCCGAGGCCTTCCACCTTCCAGCTGAAGATCTCATTGGTGTCAAACACACCCGTTTGCCAGTACTTCTTCAGGACGGAGCCGTAGGCATCCACCCCGACGACGGTGACGTCCGGGTTCTTTTCTTTCAGGTAACGGGCAGTGCCGGAGAGGGTGCCCCCGGTGCCGGCACAGCAAACGTAGTGGGTCACCTTGCCTTCGGTGTCCTCCCAGATCTCGGGACCGGTGGAGTGGTAGTGTGCACCGGAATTATCCAGGTTCCAGTTCTGCCGGAGGTAGATGCTGTTGGGGATCGTGCCGGCCAGTTCCTCCGCGCGGGAGTAGTAGCTTTCGGGGTCTTCCGGTGCAGCGTCCTTCGGGCAGAGGACGATTTTGGCGCCGAGAGCTTTTAAGAGGGCGATTTTCTCCGGGCCGGCCTTATCCGTCAGCGTCAGGATACACTTGTAGCCCTTGACGGCGGCGATCATGGCGATGGAGTAGCCGGTGTTGCCCGAGGTAGCTTCGATGATGGTCGCGCCGGCCTGGATCCTACCCTTACGCTCGGCCTGCTCGATCATGTACATCGCGGCGCGGTCCTTGGCGGACTGGCCGGGGTTATACGCTTCCACTTTGCCGTAAACCTTGGCGGGGATGCGGTCTCCGCAGATTCTATCGAGCGCCACGAGGGGCGTCCGGCCAATGGTTTGGATAACACTATCGTAACGCATAAAATGTAGAGTTCAGTTGTGGCCCTTAGGACGCATCGTAACGATCGAACGTCACCAGTTTCGGCACTGTTCGGGTAGCATTCCGAACGCCCACGGGCCAATTGGATAAATTCAACCACCGCTTATCCGGGATTAGTCGATATTTACCAGCCACAAAAGTAACCAAAACCGTCGGGTTGCTGACTTTACTCCGACCTCCCCTACCCCATTATGGCCAAGTTCTCCGTTTCCCTCAAAGCCCGTTTGTTACTCCAGGACCGGGGCAAACTACTGCTCCTCAAACAAACCAAACCCAACGGGGGGAATTACTCTCTGGTTGGGGGCACGATCGAACGCAAGGAATTCGCCATGCAAACCCTCATCCGCGAATCCTGGGAGGAAGCCGGCATCGAACTTAGTGAGGACGACCTCGAACTCGTCCACGTACTCCACAAACGGTCCTCCAAGGAGCACCGAATCGTACTGTATTTCCGCGCCTACCACTACGAGGGCAACCCCGAAAGCAAGGAACTCCAAAAATTTGAAAACGTGGAATGGTGGTCGCTCAAAGAGTTACCGCGCAACCTGACGAGTACCGTCCGCCACGTACTCAAAGCCTACAATGCGGGGCTCATTTATTCCCACCTAAGGAAGTAAAAAGGGTCAGTTCAGGGCCGTCAATAGATACCGAAAACTAATCAGGCATCATCCGGTGCCCTCCGCTCGAGGTGCATTCGCCCGAGGCGGCGGCCGGACTTGAAGACCTCCTCAGTCACCTCCTGCCAGTAACCATTGAGCACGGGGTTCCAAATATCATCGCTCAGAACGATCTGGTACTGTCGGTTGAATTCCGGGATCAACTCATTCGTGGGGTCGCCAGCGAAGGCGACTTCTTTTAACTCCATGGAGCCATCGCCATACAGGCGGCCCTTCAGGTCCATGCGCAGCGTTGAACCGTTAGGGAGTTGGACGTAGCTGCGCCCTTCCACCGTCCGGCCGATGGTTTTCAGGTAGAGTTGCATGGGTAGCCGTTGGGTTCCGTCCAGCCCACCTACGATCATGGTGCCTTCCCAAATTCCGTCTAATCGCTCGTTCTGCCCGGCCAGACTGACGCTGAGGAGTAGAGCGAGAGGCAGGAAGAAACCAAGAAGTAGTGTGCGAGAGGGGACCATACGGCAATTAACGTCAAAGAAACGAAGGGGTTGTCCGTCAGCAACTGAACAACCAGTACTCAGGATGCCGTATTTCCATCATCTGGCGGTTAGCCTTCGCGGGAAACCCAAACTTAGGTTCACTGCCGTGGCAGGGCCATCCGACTACGGGCGACCTTAGATTCAGTTGGCTCCGGAGTCGTTACGAGCTCTCCCCGAAACACTTCCCGGATACGGTAGGGCCGCTTATCCTGGCTTTCGTAGTAGGTACGCATCAGTACTTCAACGATGATGCCCACCGTAATGAGTTGGATCCCCCCCAAAATCAGCACCGCCCCCAAAATGAGGATCGGCCGGCCCCAGACGTCCTGACCCATGATCTTTAGGGCTAACAAGTACAGGTTGATGATGGCGCCGAGCACGAACAGAACCATCCCCGACTGAGCAAACAAGTGCATCGGTTTCTGGAGATACTTCTTGAAGAAGAGCATGAGCATCAGATCGCTCACCACTTTGAAAGTACGACCGAGACCATACTTACTTACCCCAAACTGCCGGGCGTGGTGGCGCACCGGGATCTGGGTGATCCGCGCGCCTTCTAGGCTGGCCAGGACGGAGATAAAGCGGTGGAGTTCTCCGTAAATGCCCATATCCTTGGCAATCTCGGAACGGAACAACTTCAGCGCACAACCATAGTCACGCAAGTGCACGCCACTCAGGTTTCTGATGATCCAATTGGCGATGCGGGAGGGGATCTTCCGGAGGAGGGCGCCATCCTGACGGTTGACGCGTTCCCCGACCACGAGGTCCCAATTCTCCGCTTCCAGGAGTTGGAGCATGGCGGGGAGATCGAGCGGATCGTTTTGCAGGTCGCCATCCATGGTGGCGATGTAGGTCCCGCGGGCGACGTCGATACCGGCCATGAGGGCCAGGGATTGACCGTAGTTTTTGCGAAACTCTACGATGACGAGGCGCGGATCATCCAGGCTGCGCAGTTCCGCAACGGTACCGTCCGTACTTCCGTCGTCCACGTAGATGATTTCGTAGTCGAGGCCCACGAGCGCGGCGTTGATCCGCTCCACGAGGGGGCGAATATTCTCACGTTCATTGTAGACGGTGACGATTACGGACAACTGCATGCCGCAAAGATAGAAGGTATTCGCCGCTACCAGTTTGCCGGTTATCAATCGCCAACAAGGTGGATGCGTACCACCGCGTTTTATTCGTCGCCGGGCTTCAGGGTGCCCATCCCGTCCATCATGCCGCCCAAGCCCATCCGGGCGCGGTCGGTCGGTGGGATTGCAAAGGGCCCGATAGGGTAACTACTTCGGTGGTGGCGGAGGTAGACGCTGTCGACGGCTTCCACTTTGATATCGGGGTACTGCCAGGGAGAGGTCAGGTACAATGTCTTATCGTCAAATCCTTCCCAAATACGCGGGATGATGGCACCGCGGGCTTGCGTCAGGTAATAGCCCGTGGCCGGTTCAATTAGGGAATAGCCGTAGATGGCTACTTGGTCCTCTTTAGTCGTTTCCATGGCAGCCACGGCGGTTTTGCGGACGGCGATTCCGCGTTCGTCACCCGCCGCCCTTGGGGGGAGTACGAAGAAGTTGAAGGCCACCCGGGCAATCAACAGAAACACCGCCACGTGGAGGAGGTACCCGCGTTGGCGCTTCCATCCGGTCCACACCACCGCACCCGCGGCAGCGCCCAAGAGAATGCTTTTAAGCCAGGCGTAGCTCACGATTGCCGTCTCCGGCACGAGCGGTACGAAGGGCAGTGCAATAGCAATAACCGACATCGTGCCCAGCAGCAGATAACGAAGGCTCCGGTAGGTCAGGGTGCGCTGCCGCAGGTGCTGGGTGTGTAGGTAGAGGCAGCTGCCGAAGAGAAGGGGAAACAGCATGAGCAAGTACCGGGGGTAAACGTTGGGTGATAACCAATAAATAGGCAAATTGGCCAGGAACGCCACCAGGCAGAAGGCGGCAAAATTATTGGTTTTTAACCGCGCCCAACTACCTCGCTGGAGGAGATAGGCCAGCAGGAGCGTCCACGGCAAAAAGTGATAACTCATTTCGAATGGGAAGCCCGCTACGTGCGCCACGTTTTCCCAAATGGAGTGTGCCGCCGCGGTGCGTTTGCCAGATTCCAGGAAGAGCCGATCCACCACCAACGACAGATCTACGTACTGACTGTATTGCCAGTAATATAGGCTGAGCAGGGCCACGCAGGCCACCCCGGATAGCAAGTGAGCCGGACGGATGAACTGCTTCCAGGCCTTCACCCAGGTCAGCAACGCAAAGATGGTCACCCCCTGAAAGACGATGGCCGGCAAACCCTTCAGCATGAAACCGACCGCCGTGAGGCCATAACTCCAGGCGAAGGCGCGCCACCATTGCCCCTTGCTGCCGTATTCGTAAAGCAGCATGATCTGTGCGTACACCACCCAGCTGAAGGTGACGTCGATTAAGCCGAGCATGCTGTCCCAAAAGAGCATCCGCCCACAGGTGACCACCGTAAGGGCGTGCAATCCAGCGAGGGAACGGGAAAAGTGTTTGCGGGAGAAGTAGTAGGTCGTCGCGGCAAATCCCAGTACACTCAGTACCGTCGGGAAACGAGTAGCGAATTCGCCGGCCCCACCAAACAGGGAGAAACTGATGGCCAGGATCCAGTTAAACAGGGGTGGTTTGTTGAGGTACACATCCCCGTGCATCGTGGGCGATACGTAGTTCCCGGACCAGATCATTTCCTGAGCGACCAGCGCCCGGATTGCCTCATCATCGATAAAAACCATGGCCCCGAGGTGAATCAGCAGGGCGGCCGGAAGGAGGATAAGAGCGGCAATGAATAGGGTACGGTTCATCCGCCGCGAAGGTAGTTACTTTGGCGGCAGCGGCGACGGGCCCAAGCAGGGGCAGCCATTTGCCAATACAACTCCTACGCAACAAAAGGGAGCGATCAATCATCTACTGAAAAACCTTTCATCATTCTTACTTACTCCTGGCGTGCCGGCAGATTATTTGGCGTCCCGGTGGACTTGCACTGGAGTTTCGTGCTGGTCGTTCCGGGCATTCTTTATTTGAGTTATCAGCCCGAGGTAGGAATCGTGCGGGAGGCGTTGACCTGGTACCTTTCGGTCGGGGTGTTGCTCTTCCTGTTCGTACTACTACACGAGCTGGGGCACGCACTGATGGCTCGCGCCCGAGACGTAACGGCGGAGAAAATTGTTCTCTTTCCGCTCGGAGGTGGCGCCTTCCTGCCCGACCCTCCCAAAACCGTGGTGGATGAGCTACTGATCTACGGAGCCGGGCCGGGAGCGAACCTACTTTTAGCGGCCATTGCCCTACCCTTCCTCTATTTCCAGCCGGACGGTGATTTATTATTACGGAGTTTCGTTGACCCCTTTGGTAATTACGTAGTGCAGCCCGACCGGATGGACCAATTACTGGGCGTCAGCGTGGCGGTCAACCTAATTCTGGCCATTGGAAACCTGCTGCCAGCCTATCCCCTCGATGGTGGGCGGATGCTAAGAGCTTTACTGCGCCGGCCACTCGGTGAGCGCCCGGCGGTAGTGGTGGTTACCCTGCTCGGGATGCTGATTGGCATCTCTTTACTAGGTCTCGCGTGGTACCTGAAGGATCCGCTCTTAGCCTTCGGTGCATTGTTCATCGCGGGGACGTCCGCCGTGACCTACCGCAGCGGATGGCAACGGAGAAGACTGAGTAAGAAGACCGTTAGTGCAGTAGTGAGAGCGATAGATGACCTTCCGATCAAATCACGTTTATACGCTGGCGACGCTACCACTAAGGCTCACCGAATATTTAGCGTCACCAACTGGCCGGTGCTGCCCGTTTACGATGGGTGGAATGCGCTGCGTGGCTTCGTTTCCCGAGAAACATTAGAGGATGAGGACCCCGCCACGGAAGGCAGCGTCCTCGACATAGCGGAATTCGAATTCGTGACCGCCGCGCCGGGTGACAACCTGCTGGAAGTAACGGAGAAGATCGTGGCAGCCAACGTCTACGGCGCCGCCGTCTACGGCAATCGGGGAAGAATACTGGGCTTCGTCTTCACCGAGGACATCATGGAGCTGCTGGGGAAGGGCAATCGCCGCCGCTAACGAGTTATTTCAACGCCGCTTGTACGGCTTCCGTCAAATCATTCCCTTCGGCTACGAACAGCACTGCATTGAAAATGGAAGAGTCCATCACGATATCGTAGCCCCGAGCTCTGGCGATCTTTTCAATGGCTGCCTTTGCCCGTTGTACTACTGGAGCAAGGAGTTGGCCCCGCCGAACTTCGATCATTTGGGGGATACGCTGTTGCAGCTGCTCAATTTCGGTCTGCATGCCCTTTAACTTAGCTTGTTCCTGCTGTAGTTGAATGGGGGTGAGGTTTTCCACATCAGCTCTGACTTTCTCGTACAGCGTACGAAATTCTTCGGTCTGCTTTTCCAGGACGGTGCCAAGGGAGTCATTCAGGGAGGCGAGGATACCATCAGCCGTCTTTACTTCGGGCATGACGCTCAGGACGTTTCCAAAATTCACGTGCGCCAGTTTCTGTTGGGCGGAAACGGAAGTCATTGATGCGAGGCACAAAGCGGTAATGAGGACGAGACGGTAGATCATAAGTACAAAACTTGTGCGCGCAAAACTAAAGGGCAAGCCCGCGATAGGGCCTTACCAAAGGGTTAAAGAATAATTAAACGAATTGTTGTTTTTAGTTTTTAATTTCAAACAATGCGTCTATCTTTGCTTCACAAGCAACACTAATGAAACAGAATATACCCAGCATTCCTTCCGGCCTGCGACTACTCTTTCGGGGCCTCTATCACAAGATTCACGCTCAAGTGACGAGTCCCTACACTAAGCTCGTCGTGCTGGCGGCATTGGTAATTATTGTCATGCAGCGGGAGATCAGCTTCAGCATAAATATTGACGGTGGTAGCCTGCTGCGCGTAAATGAGCAATCCGTATTCACCAACAGTGAGGAAGGCCCGCAAGTGTTGGCCATCGCAGCTTCAACCTCGGGCGCTGAGTCCGTTGCGGCCATCGACGACAAATTGAGCGCGCGGCGTAATTGGACCAAAAAGCAACTCGCTCAGTTGAGCTACGTAAAGGACTTCCGCTCCGCTGCACTGGATGAGTACCGCCGCCACGGAATCCCTGCCAGCATCACGCTCGCGCAGGGGCTATTGGAAAGTGGCCACGGCACGTCTACCCTAGCCCGCCGGAACAACAATCACTTTGGGATCAAGTGCTTCAGTAAAAAGTGTAGAAAAGGCCACTGCTCGAACCATAGTGATGACCACCACAAGGACTTCTTCCGCAATTTTTCCGACCCATTTGAGAGCTTCGCGGCCCACAGTCAGGTACTGTTAAAAAACCGGTACAAGCCGTTGTTCCGTTTGGGTCACCGCGACTATAAAGGTTGGTCCCACGGGCTGCGCAAGGCCGGCTACGCTACGGACCCACGGTACGGCGATAAATTGATCCGTCTCATCGAAGACTTGGAGCTCTGGCGGTACGACCGCATCAGCGCCTAGCCAATGAGTGCATTATTAAAATAAGTAAGCTGCTGACCAAGCAGCTATCAAGAATTATAGGTTTGACGTTTTGAGTGTTGTATAGCCCGTTCACATTGGGGGCGGGCTTTTTTCTTCTAGTTTGTAGACAGGAAGCTTTGGAGGCTACAGCATAAACAGTTTCAACTTTGCCCAAGCTTTACTGAAAGTTACGCATGCTGCTGGCGGCAGGGGCCAAAGATAGATGGAACTCTTCACCAACGTTGGCCCCCTACAAGGCCAAATACTCCCGCAACTTACGTTTAATGGCCCGCTCTTCGTTGAAGGTAATTGGCGTGGCAGAGTTGATCTCCACATTTCGCCGTGGCATCGGGAAGGCACCGGCAATTGCAATAAAGACCGACTCCTGAGAAGGTGGCGCCTCAGCGTGCACTCGCGCTCGGATGGGTACACTTATGTAAGCCCCTTCGTCGCGGGAGTTATCGTAAACCGGTAAAATGGTGATGGATTTTTGGTACTTATCGCGGCAGGCATCATCGCCAGCAATCACGAGTACACGGCCGATCGGGCCAAGGGGAGTGGACAGGGTGTAAAGGTGGTAGGGCTTAAAATATGTCTGAGAAGTCATCTGGTGAGTTGAGAACAAAGTGAAAAGCCGCTTCGGCAAATTCTTCCATCACTTTGCAATCTTCCAAGTGGGCCCGGTGGGCTCGCTCTTCTTTCGTCGCCATTTCAAAACGTGCACCGGTCGGCTGTGCATTTATTCCTGCAGGTAGAATTCCGGGTAAACTGGAGTCTGCTTGCGTTCCGTAGTCTGAAAACTTAGTCACTAGATCATCTTTAATTCCTGCCGCTATCGAGAATTCTCGGCGGCATTTGCGTATTAGCAAGAACACGAATCTAAGCGTAAGTTCTTGAATCAGACGATACTACGTAAGTAACAAAAGCTAGGGAAAGACAGAACGTAATCAAATAAGCTACACTCTGCCGCCCAGAAACGTGGGCAAAATAATAAAACAGGGAAATCGTGCGAAAAACGAGGCTTGGTGTGAGCGCAAATAGTGAATACTAGTAATGTCACGGTTCCGTAAGAAAGTTTCTTCCACCGCTCATTTTCTTCTCCAGACTCGACAAACGCCACGCCCGCTCCGATAAATGTTCAGTCTCTGACTGCACTACGATCGCCTCGATTCCATGGCGACGCTACTTGCCGATGCAGAAATTAGAGAAGATATTCCCCAATAGGTCATCCGTCGTGATCTCTCCGGTGATCTCTCCTAGTTCCCGGAGTGCCTGACGGATATCCATCGCAATGAAATCCTGGCTGATGCCGGAGCCCAATCCACTTAGCACGCGTTCAAGGGCTTGATCCGCGCGGCTCAACACGTCGTAGTGGCGGGCATTCGAAAGGATGACCTGCTGCTGATCAAGGCGCCCTACCCCACCGGTAGCAGCATTCAGCAATGTCTCCTGTAGATAAGCCAGATTGCTCTTATCCCTGGCCACCATCGGAATGAAACGGTCTTCCGGAACGGCAAACTTCCCCCCGTAGGATTCTCCAAAATAGTGCTCGTACTTCGTGTAGGGGTTGAGGTCCATCTTGTTGGCCACGACGACCAGTTCCATGTCCTCCCGGTACAGCCGATCCAGGTCCGACGCCAGCGTAACGGGGTCGGTCTCGATGACGTCAAATACGTAAACCAAAACGTGGCTGGAGGCCACGCGCTCCAGCGCCCGCTCCACACCGATGGCCTCGATCTGGTCCGTCGCTTCCCGGATACCCGCGGTATCCACCAGGCGGAAGGTTACCCCGTCGATGTTGATGGTTTCTTCAATCGTATCCCGCGTCGTTCCGGGGATATCGGATACAATGGCCCGCTCCTCGTTCAGCAGCGCGTTAAGCAGGGTGGATTTCCCCGCATTCGGCCGGCCGGCGATGACGGTTGTCACCCCCAGTTTAATGGTGTTTCCCAATCGGAAAGAAGTCGTTAACGCTTCGATGCGGTGGCGGATCTTTTCTACCAACTCCCGCAGATCGTCCCGGTCAGCAAACTCGACGTCCTCTTCGCCAAAGTCCAGCTCCAGCTCAATCAGGGAGGCAAAATTTATGAGTTTGGTCCGGAGTTCCTGAATCTCATTACTTACGCCACCGCGTAATTGGCCGAGGGCGATCCGGTGGGCGGCGGCGGATTCACTGGCGATAAGGTCGGCGACGGCTTCGGCCTGGCTCAAGTCCAACTTACCGTTCAGGAAGGCGCGTTGGCTGAACTCCCCTGGCTGGGCCATCCTTGCTCCTGCGTCGATACAAAGCTGGACGATCCGGCTAAGGATGTAAGGGCTTCCGTGGCAACTAATCTCTACGGCGTCCTCCCCCGTATAGCTGGCCGGGGCGCGGTACACGGTCGTCACGACCTCGTCCACCAGCTCACCATCGGGCGCCGCCAGCCCCCCGAATATGGCTCTTCGGGCTTTGCTGCGCACCAGCGACAGCGCCGGAAACAGCGTATCCGCCAACTCTATACAGCCGGCTCCGGACAGGCGGACGACCCCGATGGCCCCTTCTCCGGGCGGGGTGGCAATGGCGACGATGGGTTCTTGCATCAGACTTTGGGTAGGGAGATCGTGAAGGTAGTACCAACCCCGGGCGCCGAGCGGCTAACCTGGATCTTACCGTTGTGGTACTCGTGGATGATGCGGCGCACGAGGCTTAAACCAAGGCCCCACCCCCTTTGCTTGGTCGTGAATCCAGGGTTAAACACCTTGCGAATATTCTTGGCCGCAATACCCTTGCCGGTATCGGTGATGTCAATAAATACCTTCCCCCCATTCTCACTGATGAGGGCGGAGATCTCACCCGAACCGTCCATGGCGTCTAGCGCGTTGCGCAGTAGATTTTCGATGACCCAGTCAAAAAGTAGGGGGTTGATTCCCACCATCAGGTTACCAGCATCCGCCGCGGGGAAGTTGAATTTTACCTTACGCGGCGCGCGCTTTTCCATGTACTCGCGGCACTTGTCCATCTCCTCGAAGATGTTCGTGGGTACGAGTTCGGGGGTGGCGCCAATCTTGCTGAAACGGTTGGCGACCATGGATAGCCGATTGACGTCGCGGCCCAATTCGTCACTCACTTCCATGAGATCCTCGTTGTCGCCGTACATCATTTTCAGGTGCTCCACCCAGCCTAGAATTGCGCTGATGGGCGTACCTAGTTGGTGAGCGGTTTCCTTGGCCATCCCCACCCAAACGAGGTTTTGTTCGGCCCGGCGAGACTGATTAAGGCCAATGTAGCCCAGCAAAATGAACGTTGAGACGAGTAACAGCAGCACCACCGGGAAGTACCGCAACTGCACCAGGAGCCGGCTTTCGCCGTAGTAGATCAGCTGCACGTCCTGCCGGATGGGGACGGATCCGTTATCAATCCACTGCTTCAATTGCGCTTTTACGCGGCCGGTATCGACCGTCCCCATGTTATAAAATGCGTCGATGTGGCCGTCCATACTCACCAGGATGGTAGGTACGGTTTCCATGGCGTCCAGAATGTCGAGTTCCATGCTGACGTCGTCTCCCGTGTCATCCAGCGTCAGCAGGTTGAGGCGTTCCGTGGCGGTATTCGCCATGCGCAGTTGCCGGTGCTCGATCTCGGAGAGTTGGGTTGCCAGATTATTCGTGTACCAAACCGACACCAACACCACTACCATCCCGGCAATCCCCAGGTACAAAGGCCAGCGTGTGGAGGTTTTAAGAAGGCTCATGGTGGTACGATCTCTGCTAGAAACGCTAAAATAGGGCGGCCGGTATCCATCCTTGAGCCAAAGTGTTTTCCCTCAATGCTGAATAGCTGGGCGCTGCCGCAGGTGCCATGAAAAGGGCAAGTGTTGGGATAGAGCTAACGGCTGACTTTGATCCCCATATCAACCAAGGCCCGTTTGCTGGCGATCTGTTCGGCACTCTTTTTATTGAAGTCTTCCCCCACGGCCACGCGGCGCCCGTCAACGTTGACGGCTACCTTAAAGCGATCGCGCTTATCCTGTTTGAAGCGTTTAACGACGGAGTAGTCGACCTTGCTGCCATTCTTCTGGCAGTGCTCCAGCAACTGGCTTTTGTAGTTATCGTCGAAGGTTTCCAGGTGCTCGATGTCCACGTAGTTACGCAGCATTTGGCGGACGACAAACTGGGTTGTTTTCTTGTAGCCCCGCTCCACGTAAATGGCCCCGACGAGCGCTTCGACGGCGTTGCCGAGCATGGACTTGGCGATGCGGACGTTGTTGTAGGTGCTCAGCAATTCGTCGAGCCCCATGTTGTCACCAATCGTATTCAGGCTGTTCCGCTTGACGATCTTGGAGCGCATCTTAGTCAGGAAACCCTCATCACCCAGCGGGTACTTCTTGTAGAGGTACTCCGCCACGATGGTACCGAGGACGGCATCCCCCAGGAATTCCAGGCGCTCGTTATTCTGGCCGCCGTAAGGTTTGTCTTCCTTTGCCGTATCGCCGTTGTTGCTCTTGTGCTGAAACGCCAGCTTGAACACGTTCAGGTACGCGGGCGTAAATCCGAGCAAACGCCGGAGCCGCCGGACGAATTCACGTTCCGGATGGAGGAAATAATTATAGAATCGTCGGACGGTCTTTATCAAACCAGAGCTTATGCGTTAAACCGCTTGAAGACGGTAGCGGAATTGTGCCCGCCAAAACCAAAGGTATTACTTAATGCAACATCCACCGTTCTTTCCTGCGCTTCGTTGAAGGTGAGGTTCAGTTTCGGGTCAATGTCCGGATCATCATTGAAGTGGTTGATCGTCGGCGGTACGAAATTGTGGTTGATCGCCAGAATACAGGCGATCGCTTCAATCGCTGCTGCGGCCCCCAAAAGGTGGCCGGTCATTGATTTTGTGGAACTGATGTTGAGGCCATACGCCGCTTCCCCGAAGGCCAGTTGGATGGCTTTAAGCTCCGCCGTATCCCCGATTGGGGTGGAAGTACCGTGGGTGTTGATGTAGTCCACGTCCTCCGCTTTGAGGCCGGCGTACTTCAGGGCGTTGGTCATGGCCATTTTAGCACCCAGCCCTTCCGGATGTGGTGCGGAGATGTGGTAAGCGTCGGAACTGGCGGCGTATCCCACTACTTCGGCGTAGATCTTGGCACCGCGCGCCTGGGCGTGTTCCAAACTTTCCAGGATTAGAATACCGGCGCCTTCCCCAAGGACGAATCCATCACGCTCCGCATCGTAGGGGCGGGAGGCGGTTTTCATGTCGTCATTGCGGGTGCTGAGGGCCTTCATGCTGTTAAAACCACCGATGCCTACCTGGGTGACGACGGCTTCGGCACCACCGCAGACCATCACGTCGGCGCGGTCCAGGCGAATATCATCGGCCGCCGCTGCGATAGCATGTCCTGCGGAAGCACAGGCACTCACCGTGGCGTAGCTGGGCCCGCGGAGGTTGTGGGCCATACTGATGTGGCCAGCCCCCATATTGGCGATCATCTTGGGGATCATGAACGGATTGTAACGGGGCGTTCCGCTGCCGTTGGCAAAATCCGTAATTTCTTTTTCGAGGGTACCCAGGCCTCCGATCCCACTCGCGACGATGGCGCCGGCGCGGTCGGGGTCGAGCTCAAAGACCGACTCTCCTTCTCCTCCGTAAAATCCAGCGTCTTGCATGGCTTCCTGGGCGGCGTAGAGTGCCATGACGATGTAACGATCGAGGCGGCGGATCTCGCGTTTGTCGAGCCGATCCGTGGCGTCCCAGTCCGTGACTTCGCAGGCGAACTGAGTTTTGAATTGTTCCGCATTGAATTGAGTGATGGGCTTGGCACCGCTTTTACCGGCCTTGAGGCCTTCGAGGTACTCCCCGACGTTATTGCCAATGGCTGTGAGGGCGCCAATGCCGGTTACAACTACTCTTTTCATGGGTGGGTATTTTATTTATAACAACGCCGCCCGCGGCCGTTTGAAGGGCACAGCGGGCGGCGATGGTTTTTGGAGAGACGGGGAGAATTACTTCTCGACGCTGCTTTCCAGGTAAGTGACGGCCTGGCCGACGGTTTGAATGTTCTCAGCCTGCTCGTCGGGGATGCTGATATCGAATTCCTTTTCGAATTCCATGATCAGTTCAACGGTATCGAGCGAGTCCGCGCCGAGGTCGTTGGTGAAGCTTGCTTCGGTGGTAACTTCTGCTTCGTCGACGCCAAGTTTGTCGACGATGATCTGGGTTACTTTTTCTTTAATGCTAGCCATAGTATAGTTGGCGTTTGATGAATGATTTACGGGCAAAGAAAAGCACAAAGCTCTACTAAGACAAATTCGCCGCGTACAGCGAATTTTCACCGCGGTTTAGATTAGAACGGCGTAAGTATAGGTAAAGATGAGTCGACTAGGGAAAGCACTCCGGAATTCCCGTGGTAAATTGGGCTAGTTTTCTGCGCGGGCCACACCACCTTTCACCCGTAAGTACCCCAATATCAATAGGTTATGTTTTCACGAATCGCTTTCACGGTACTTTTGTTCCTTCCCCTGATTATTTGCGGGCAATCCACCGAGCAAAGCAAGTTCCCGGCACGGTTAGTACGCGATGCGGGCCAGCCGGTGACCAATGGATTGCGGAAAATGCCCTGCGACCCGGCCACCTCCCCGCTTATGGTCACGATGTGCTCCGGGGAAACGGCCAACAGCACCAATTCCAACGCCGCTGATGGTGCCAGCATGACTTGGACGGCTACCGGCTCCCAGAACCTATACTTCAGCCAGATATTCAATTCGGTCACGCTCGATACCTTCCGCATCGTGCGGGGTGGCACCTCCGACGCCACCTACGAGCCCGACGGGGATGGCAATTACACCGCCGACCTCGTCGTCGCTAACGGAACCAATGCCTGCCTCGCCCCCGGCACCTGGACGGTCCGGGTCTGGGACGTTATTGACAACGACGATGACGGCAACCCCGACGTGGACGCCGCCGGAGAGATCATTGGCTGCTACGCGGAGTGTACCTACACTTTCTTCCCCACCTGTTCCGGGCCGGTAGGCAATGCTTTCGACGCCCGAATCGACCCCGTATCCTGTGCTGGCAACGACGGCGCTCTGCGTCTGCGTGGCTTCAGCGAAAACCGTTTTTACTGCTCGGATGCCTCCGGTACCGACCTTGACGTCGAATGGACGGGGCCGGGAGGTTTTACCGCAATGACCCGCGACATCACCGGCATCGGCCCGGGAGAATACACGGCAGTTGTAACCGACTTTTACGGTTGCTCCCAGACGCGCACCTTCACCGTCCCCGAACAGCCCCAGGTAGAGATTGTGTGTGGAGCGACGACGCCGCCCAGCAGCATCTTTCAGCAAAACGGAACGGCTGCCTATACCATTAATAGTGGTCTCGGCCCCTTCAGTGTACAGTTCACCGGCCCGGCCACCGGGACGCGCAACAACGTACCCGCCGGAACCAATACCCTATTTAACCTGACGGATGGCACCTACACCCTCATCGTCACGGATGCCACTACCGGTTGCACCAGCGAGTGTATGCTGACCGTCGAACCCGCGCCCTGCCTGGTCAACTTTACCATCGACTACACCCTCGGGCCGGATGGTATCCAGAGCGTCATCATCGACCCAACGGGTGGTTCGGCCAACTTCGAGTTGACTTGGACCGGCCCCACCAATTCTACCTCCCCCGTCGGCGGTATTCCCAACAGCGGGGTAACATTGCCGGGTAGTGACTTTGAATTTGGGACCTACACTTTCACCCTGCGCGAACAGTTCCGCCCCGACTGCTCCATCGACATCGTCTTCACATTTGACCCACCCGATTGTTCGGACATTATTATCACGCCGGTACAAACCACCAATGTTAGTTGTAACGGTGGAAGCGACGGCCTCATCGAACTGGACATCAGCGGTGGGGAAAACAGCCAGATTGAATGGATGGGCCCTGGCGTCAACGGTGCCACTACCCCGCGCATTGAAAATCTCATGGCCGGAACCTACAGCTACGAGGTGACGGACGACCGCGGCTGTAGCATTACCGATGATATTGTCATTTCCGCACCGGGTCTCCTCCAACTCACCTGTACGGCTACCGACGAGACGGCGAACGACAATGACGATGGCTTCATCACGCTGGCTATTTCCGGCGGGACGCCCCCCTTCTCGCTCACCTACTCGGGTGTGGATGGCGGTGGCAATACCATTCCCGGAGCAACGGATCTTACCGTAGCTGACGGAGAAGACATTACCGGGCTTCAATCCGGCACCTACACGCTAAACCTGGTGGACGCTCAGGGTTGCCCCGCTACCTGCACCAGCCAAATTTTGCAGCCGGACTGCGACATTCCCATCTTCTGTGAGGCAACGCAGCCAATCACCTTTGGCGGCACGGGTTCGGTGACCATCACGGCGACGGATGGTTCTGATTTTGGCTACGACGTACTTAGCCAACCCGGCGACGTATTCGTCACCGGTGATCTGGAAGGGCCAAGCCCACGCACCGTCAATTCGCTGGATCCAGGCATGTATACGGTCAACGTCTTCAACTTCGGGGGATGTACCGGAACCTGCTCATTCGAGATCGTTGCGGCACCCTGCGATCTGCAGGCAACGTTTACCACTACCGACCCCACCTGCGCGGGCGGTAGCGACGGAGCCATCCTGTTGGATATCATGAGCGGAGGCGCGTCCGTCGTCATTGATTGGGAAATCGATGCACTCGACGGGCAGATCAACCCCACCGGCCTGGCCGCTGGCACCTACAACGTGATGATCACCGATGACAGCGGCTGCCCGCCGGTCAACCTTTCTATCGACCTGACGGATCCACCGGCCGTAGATGTCTTTCTGGATCAAACCACGCCAATTCTGTGTGGCGGAGAGAACACAGCCGTACTGCGCGCAAACGTGAGCGGTGGCGTTGGGGATCTCACTTACGCCTGGTCCGTGGATACCTTTCCGGACAACCCCATCGTCACCGGCGTCGCGACCGGTTCCTACTTCGTGACGGTGACCGATGCCAACAACTGCATCGGTACTTCCATGGCGTACAACGTGCTGGAGCCCACCCCCATCAGCCTGGTTTGCGCGGGGGTCAACGAAACGGAGAGCGGTAATAATGACGGCAAGCTGGGTTTCACGCTCACTGGCGGCGTAGCCCCATTCACCTTTACCATCAATGGCGACGACGTGGGCCGGCCAGCTCAGGACACCTTCCGTAACCTGGCTCCGGATACTTACGTGATCGTCGTCACGGACGGAAATAATTGCACCCAGCGTTGCGAAACAACCATTGCTGCGGGCGGCTGCGGGGCCATCGCGATTTCAATTACTACCAACCAGCCAGATTGCGATACCAATACCGGTTCGGCTACGGCTGACGTGACCGGAGCTACGGGTACGGTCAGTTACGTTTGGGACCACGGCCCCACTACGGCTACAGTTTCGGGTCTGGCTCCGGGTAGCTACCGGGTAGTAGCTACCGAAGAGCGCGGCTGTACGGTTTCTGACGACGTGGACATTGTACCGTTCACCGGTGCGCCAACGGCAAATATTGGACCGTTTGAGCCCGCTTGTGAGGGGGGTTGTACGACCATTTCCGGCACCTTTACCGGTACGCCTCCGTTTACCGTTGACTTCGTGACCGGCGGTTCGTTGCCTCCGTTCCCGCTACAGCTTCCCGTTCCGGGTTTGGCGCTTTCGCAGGAGCTATGTCCGTCGGATTTTGGGCTCCAGAATTTTGAAGGGGCAACGGTCCGTTTCACCCGCATCACGGATGCCAATGGATGTAGCGCAACGTTGGATGAGTTAAGGGCTTTCACCACCCGGGAGCCAGCCGTGGCCAACTACACCGGTACGCGCTGTGCTTTAGATACCTTATTTATTGAAGGGCGGACCTTTCAGGAGGACAACCCTACCGGAATGTTCACCTCCGTAACCCCTTCCGCCGCCGGATGTGATAGTATCATTATGGTGGACCTCTCCTTCCTTCCTCCAGCCGAAGGAGACGTCAGCCAGGAGGTATGTGGTACCGAGCCGGTGGTGATCGGCAACGAAATATTCACCCCGAGCCGCCCTTCCGGCACGGTGGTCCTCCCCGGAGCCAGTGCGCTCGGTTGTGACTCTACGGTGAGGGTCGATATCCAGTACCTGGCACCTGCGTTCAGCGCCCAAAGCCCGACTTTGTGTGCGACCGGGTCCATTACCGTTGGAAGTGAAGTGTTTGACATTGACCGGCCTTCCGGCACGGTACGATTGGCCGGGCAGGCGGCGAACGGTTGTGACTCGACCGTTACCGTGGACCTGCGTTTTGCACCGGTCACCGTTGGTGAGGTCGATACGATCCTGTTTCCCTGCCAGACCGTAACGGTTGGGGGCGTGGACTACAGCCGCGCGGTGACCGACACCCTGATTGAATTACCCGGTGCCGGCGCCGGAGGCTGTGACAGTTCCGTACTTCTGAGCATCAGCTTGCGGCCGGAAGCTACCCTGATTTTGGGTGGAACGGGATTGGTTTGTGCGGATAACGTGGCCAACCTGGAGGTGACCTACAACGGCGCCGGAATGGCCAGCTTCGCGCTTTCAACTGACCCCACGAGCCTCGTGACCATCGGGAACGGGACGACGACCGTACCCGTAACGGCAACGCCGGGAACAACCGTCTCGCTAAGCTCCGTAACCAGCACGGCAGCCTGCGCTCCGGTACCCTCCGGCGAGGTCACCATTGCCCTGACGGACCTGAGCCTAGCGATTTCTAATACGACCGACCCGGACGCCGAATGTGGCCTCGATAGCATTGGCGTCCTGACGGCGAACCCTACTGGAGGGCAGGCGCCCTATAACTTTTTGTGGAGCAACGGAAGTACCGACCCCATCCAAACGGCCATCCCGTCCGGCAGGTACTTCCTGACGGTGACGGATGCCAACGGGTGCGTAGCGACGGCCTTGGATTCGATTCAATCCAGATCCGCTTTCAGCCTGGTGGTAAATACGACGGACCCTAGTTGCCTGGACACTTTTGCGACCATCTCCATCTTCGGGAACATCGGTGGGGTGCCCCCCTTCCTGTACGACGTGAATGACGATAATTTCCGAATGGTGGATTCCTTCCCGGCGCTTCTCAGGGTACGGGCGGGGACATCGGTACTCACCGTAGAAGATGCAGTGGGTTGCCGGACGGTGCGGACCTTTGATTTTGCCCCAGCGGAACTCCCTCGAATCAGTCTGACGCCGGGCAGTGCGGTTGTGCCACTGGGAGACAGCGTGTTGGTAAGCGTTGCCGCCGCCTTCCCCGTGGACAGTTTTTTCCTGGCCCCTTCACTGGATTCTCTGGTCTTCGGCAATGAAGTCTGGCTGCAGGCCACTGGAACACCAATCTATCAATTCACTGCAACGAACGAAATTGGTTGTCCGGCTACCGCTACCTTCCAACTGGTGACGGACCGCTCAGCGCCGGTCTACGCGCCCACCGCATTCTCTCCGAATGGAGACGGGATCAACGACGTGTTCCGGCTTTTCCCCAGCAAACAAATTGCTCGATTTGATGAGCTCCTGATCTTTGATCGGTGGGGTGGGCAAGTGTTTGAAATAGCGGACCCAGTGCCCGCCTCGGAACAGTTTTGGGGGTGGCGGGGAGGCTATGAAAACGGTGATCTAGCACCAGCCGCCGTCTACCATTTCACGGCCGTAGCCACTTTGTTAAACGGTGAAAGGACAGTCCTGCGTGGAGAAGTAACACTGGTCCGTTAATGATAAATAATTGTAATACGTGTTGGGCTACCTACTGTTAACTACCCTCAATTCGTTGACACCTACGGAAATGCACTAGCATATTGCTTACAATCCGGTCATACCGCCCAAAGATTTTGCAAAATCAGTAGTCGGAAAATTTAATTTTCCCTTATTGTTCACTTTCTTCGTCCTAAACCAGTCAGCATTTGCGTTTATCCCGTTCAAGACAGAATTGAACGGCGCCGACTGATACCCATAAATTTCGTTGGCCAACGTGCCCCTACTTTTTGTTTTGTTTTGCTTTTTCTTACGACACTCATCCACAGAACTTCAAATCTTCCCAATGCTGAAATTCATCCTCCCCCTGCTGGCGGTCGTTTGCCTATGCAGTACAACTGCCCAAGCTGAGACGAGTGCCAAATCGTCCAACCAGCTCGCCTACATTGCGAAGTACAAGGACATTGCTATGCGCGAAATGCAACGCGCGGGCATCCCCGCCAGTATCAAATTGGCGCAAGGCCTGCACGAAACGGGCGCCGGCAAAAGTGTGCTGGCCCGCTCCGCTAACAACCACTTCGGCATCAAATGCGGGGGAAATTGGAAGGGGGAAGAGTACTACCGTGAGGACGACGATTACAATAGCCGTGGCCAACTCATTAAGAGCTGTTTCCGTAAGTACCGCAACGCTGAGGCCAGCTACGTAGCGCACTCCGAATTCCTACGCAACCCCGCCAAAGCTTACCGCTACGGTGCCCTGTTCCGGTTGGACCCACGCGACTACCGCGCCTGGGCGAAAGGTCTGCGCTCTTCCGGATACGCGACTGACCCCCGGTACGCGGATATCCTAATTGCTCTGATTGAGCGGTATAATTTGACCCAGTACGACCGGCCCTTCGTGACGACCCCCGAAGAAGTTACCGAGCCCGTCCGTGAGGAAGTCAGCCGCGCCGTCACCGGCATCCTGAGAACGAATGACGTTACCTACTTCGTCAGCGAAGCGCCAGTGTCTGTAGACGAAATTGCCAAGCAGGTGGACCTCAGCGTTGAGCGCCTGCTTTCCTACAACGAAGGTTTGAATAAGGACGGCCAGCAGGTAGGATCGGGCGAACGTGTTTTCCTGAAGAAGAAGCGCCGTGCTTACCGTGGCCGAGAGGCTTACCACACCGTTAAACCGGGCGAAAACCTCTACGATATTGCCCAGAAGTATGGCCTCCGCCTGAAAATCCTGGCCCGCCGGAACCGACTTGAGCAGGATTCCGACCCCGCCACCGGCCAACGCATCAAACTCCGGGGCAGTAAGGTCAAAAAGGCACCCAAGGTAGAAAGTGGCCGCCCCGCAGCGACTAATACGGGGACCACGACCAGCACTACGAATGACGGATCTACCCCACCCCGTGGGCAAGTCGTAGCGCCGCGCACCCCCCGGCCTACCGTTCGCCCGACGCCCCGGACGAACCCACCCACAACGATTACGCGCCCGACTTCTACGAATACCGGGTCTACTTCCAGTTTCCACTCCGTGAAGGCGGGCGAGACGCTGTACGCCATCAGCCGCCGCTACGGATTGACGGTGGCAGCCCTGAAGCAACTGAATGGATTGAGCACCAACAACATTTCCGTTGGTCAACAACTGAAGGTGCGCTAAGAATTTTGATTTATAGGTTTTGAAGCTAAAAAAGGTGAATGGCCACCCCGCTACCGGCGGGGTGGCTAATTTTTTGCCCGGTGGTGACTCCCTCACCCTACGCCAAGGCCCACCTAAAACTGAACGGGCTTTCCTTACTTTAGCGGAACCAAATCGCCAATCTTCTATGCTGAACTCCCTGGCCCGCGCTTACACTCTGGTATTTGTCCTTTTCTACTGCAGCACCTCACCGGCCCTAGTCGCGCAGGACTTCACTCAGTTCGGAGAATATGGCGTTGATTGGGGTGGCTACCTATTCGGCGTGAAGGGTGGCCTCAGTGCGGGCAACCAGGATTGGTCTGGCCTCGAAACGGAATTTCTGTTGGGCTACCACGGCGCCCTTTACCTGGAGACTATTCCAGCGGGTGGACGATTCAGCTTCTACGGGCAGCTGGGCTATCATACGCGGGGGAGCCGGATAAGCCGGCGGCGGGCGTTTAGATTCGATGGCAACCAAGTCACATTACCATCGTTCGATTTCCGTTTTCAGAATATCTCGCTCGGGGCCGGAGCTAAATCAGTCGTCGCTTATACTCAAGTAGCTGATCTCTACTACTCTCTTGGTCTGAGAATTGAGTACAGTATCAGTAACAACTTGAGCAAGTATGATAATGTAGACAGTAATATCGATCCAAACTACCGGTTGAATTTTCCCTTCGATAGTCCAGACACAGTGAACGAAGTCGTCTATGGTGCCAGTTTCGGGGGCGGGGCAGTGTTCCCGCTTGGCGAAACTACATCTGCTTTCATCGAACTCACTGCGCACCCAGACTTAAGTTTCCAGTACAATCAGGGGCCAATCGAGAACGTCATCGACCCATTCTCCGCCAACACTCGTACCATCGGGGCGCGAATGATTCGCAACTTCACCATTGAGTTGTCCGTCGGCATCCGCTTTCTGCGCAAATGGGATTACATTGATTAAGTCCGCGCTTCGGTCATTTCTCAGGGACGTTGCTCACGGCACGAGTACCTTCCTCTACCCCAGCCTCTGTCTCAATTGCCAGCGGTCCATCCGGCCGAACGAGAAACCCGCCCTTTGCTTTTCTTGCTATCTCGGTTTGAGTTTCACCAAACACTGGGAATACCCGGAGAATGAGCTGACGGACCGCTTCGCCGGCCGGGTTCCACTCGTCTTTGGCGCGGCGTATATGGACTTCAAAGATGATAGCGCGGTACAAAGCCTCATCCACGCCCTCAAGTACCACAACCGGCCGGAAGTAGGCGTGGAGCTGGGCGCGATGTTTGCGGAAGAACTGCTCGACAATGACGTCGTCCGTAACGTGGACTACCTGATTCCCGTCCCCATCCACGGTAAACGTAAGCGGCAAAGAGGCTACAACCAGGCTGAACGGATTGCCGTCGGTATGAGCGAAGTGCTCGGTATCCCGGTACTGGCTCAAGGGCTGGCCCGCCGCAGCTTCCAACAGTCACAGACTAAGTTGGGTAAGCTGGACCGGATCGCTAACGTGGAGGAAACTTTCGTGATCGGGCGGCACGATCTCTCCGACAAGACAGTACTACTAATTGATGATGTAATCACTACCGGAGCGACGCTGGATTACTGTAGCCAGGCTATTCTCAAACGTTACCCGGACGCTCGCATTGGGGTTGCCGCGTTGGCCCTCACCCAATAACGATAAGTTTGCCCGTTGCCCGAAGCGTTCAAAGTTTTCCAAACTTTACATACCTTTGCGCATGGAATCCAACCAAAGCTACCCCCCCAAGTTTGCCCAGCAAGGACTGACCTTTGACGACGTCCTCCTTCTTCCGGCTTACAGTGAGGTTCTGCCCCGCGAGGTCAACCTCTCCTCCCAACTTACCCGTGGTCTTCGCCTGAACGCGCCCATCGTATCCGCCGCCATGGATACGGTTACTGACGGTCGCCTGGCCATCGCCATCGCCCGGCAGGGAGGTATTGGAATCGTCCACAAGAACATGACGATCGCCCAGCAGGCCGAGCAGATCCGTATGGTGAAGCGTTCCGAATCGGGCATGATCGTGGATCCCGTAACCTTGAAAATCAACGCAACGGTTGGCGACGCACGCGCGCTGATGCAGCGCCACCGCATCGGGGGAATTCCCATCGTTGACGATCAGGGAATGCTCGTTGGCATCCTGACCAACCGGGATCTCCGCTTCGAAAAAGAAGTGTCCCGCGAGATCAGGACGATCATGACCACCGAGAACCTGGTCACCGCACCGGTGGGCACTACGCTGGAGCAGGCGAAGGACATCCTCCAGAGCCACAAAATTGAAAAGCTCCCCGTCGTCGATGACCACGGTAAACTCGCCGGGCTGATCACCTACAAGGACATCATCAAGGTCCAGGATTACCCCAACGCCTGTAAGGATTCCTACGGTCGCCTCGTCGTTGGCGGCGCGATTGGCGTCACTGCCGACATGTTGGAGCGGGTGCAAGCCCTCGTCAACGTCAACGTTGACGTGATCACCATCGATACGGCCCACGGCCACAGTAAGGGGGTCCTGGATGCGGTCCGCAAGACCAAGGATGCCTTTCCCGATCTGCAAATCATTGGCGGTAACGTGGCCACCGGTGCTGCTGCTCTGGCCCTCGCTAATGCTGGCGCGGATGGTGTGAAGGTGGGCGTAGGACCTGGCTCAATCTGTACTACGCGCATCGTGGCGGGTGTAGGTGTACCCCAACTCTCCGCCATTCACAATGCTTACGAAGCGTTGAAGGGCACTGGCGTCCCCATTATCGGTGACGGTGGCATCCGTTACTCCGGCGACATCGTGAAGGCCCTTGCGGCTGGCGCGTCCACCATCATGGCGGGTAGCCTTTTTGCGGGTGTCGACGAAAGCCCGGGTGAAACCATCCTGTATGACGGGCGTAAGTTCAAGGTCTACCGCGGCATGGGCTCACTCGGCGCTATGAATAAGGGCAGCAAGGATCGTTACTTCCAGGACGTTGAGGACGACGTCAAGAAACTCGTCCCCGAAGGGATCGAGGGTCGCATTCCTTACAAGGGAAGCCTGGCCGAAGTCGTCAACCAATACCTCGGTGGCCTCCGCGCCGGCATGGGTTACTGTGGCGCCGCTACTATCGATGGCCTCCTGGACGCTGAGTTCGTGCGCATCTCCGGTGCGGGCATGGCGGAGAGCCACCCCCACAACATCACGATCACCAAGGAAGCACCGAATTACTCCCGGCGCTAATCCTGCCAACTCGTGCTTAGCTACCGCCTACCCAATTCGGCGCTGCCGCGGGTGCAATAAAATGGGGTAATGGGACCATTCCCCGAAGGACAGTATTGACCGCAACGGATAATTGCCTACTTGAACACTTCCGGACGACGAGATATGATGGCCTGCGTCATCTCCCAAGCCAGGGTTTCCAAATCGATGTCGAGGACGTCCCGGTTGATCTTCACTACCCGCTCCCTTTGCTCCGGGGGAAGGGCATTATATCCGTGGAGGGCACCCAGAATAGCTCCCGTCACGGCGGCAACGGTATCGTTATCCCGCCCGTAGTTGGTGACGAACTCCATTGCTTTGGAAAAGTCCAAGTCTGATATTAGCAGCGCGGTAAGGTTGATGAGATGAATTTCCCCGGCGTGGAAAGGCGCATCCTGGCTAGCTTGCCTCAGTAGCTCGTACGCTTTGAGGGTTCGGGCGTAGGTCAGGCTATCGTAGGGATAGTCATCCGGAAAGGTCATTTTCATTGCGGCGGCTTCCTCCCGGGTGATTCGGCTGGCTTGGCGGACGATGCCGCGGGCGCTGCGGTACTGTTGGTAGCTCACCCTTCCTAATAGGCGGGAGCGGAAAAACCCTTCCGGGTCGACGTCCCGCGCCACGTTCCGTACGGTATCCAGGGAAAGACCGTCACTGAAGGCAGCGGCTGTAAGTGCGGCGGTGAGGCCGGTGATGTCCCGTGCGTAACCCAGGTCGAAAATGCCCAAGTCATAAGCCGCTCGGTAGGCTGCTTCGGGGCGGCCGGGGAAGGCAGCTCCAATGGTGGGAGCGTAGAGCATGCCGGCGCAGGCCATCTCCCCTCCGTAGAATTTCGTCGTCGCATTCCGGTAAGCATCGATGTCTCCACTTACGTAGGCCCGGCTGACCTTGGCCCACTCCTGCAACCAGGTGACGCGGCGCATACCGTCTTCCAGGGGTTCAGGTTCCAGGCCTTTGGTTTCCCTCAGTTCGTTGACGGATCGCTCATAAGCCTGATTGACAAAAGTAGCGAAGCGGTCGGCCTTAAGGTCCAGTGGTTTACTTCCCCGCAGTAGGTGCTCCTGGATCAAAAATTCCGTGGTGAGGGCTTTCCACCGGGTATCGTCCGTCCCGGCGCCGGGGGGTAGGTTGAAATCCCACGGTCCTTCGGGACTGGGTTCGCGGAGGACGACATCCAGGTCTTTGACGTGGCCATACTCTTCGCTGATGGCCCACTGGTTCCACATTTCGGTGGGGGCGCCCATGGCATCACCGATGGCTGACCCGACCAGGCTGCCCAACACTTTATCGTATAGGACGGAGTCCGGGATTGAGAGGTCCTGATAGTCAGCCTCGGTGTGAATGGTAGTCGGTTTCGGAGTCGGTCTCAATGGTGATTGGGTTGGTGACTCATTGCAGCCACCACCCACCAATAGCAGGATCAGGGTGACGGCAACGGTAGTTAGCTGGTAGGAACGCATCCCCCTAAAGGTACGGGTACGCGCGGTTGGCTTGGGGGAACTTGGTCCACCCCTTCCCTTTTATCCGTTCAGCAATTTTGCTCCATCCTTCCGGTAAAGGTCTCGCGCCTAACCGAGAAGATCAGTCCATTCTCCCCACTTACTTTGCACCCGCGGCAGCGCCCAGATAGACATAAAAAAGGCCCGTTCAGCGTTTTCGCGACGGGCCATAAATACACTCACCTTATCATAAATCTTGTAACTGTTCTTTCTAACCGGGGCAAAATTCGGTGGGTTCGGTAACGATAGAAAATTTGTGGCCTAACAATAAGATTTCACGTATTGGGAGTTGCTCAACGTAATGGAGGTTACAATCTCCCAATGATTATCAACTAACGGAGTAGCCGAAAGACCGTACTTTTGCGTTCCCTTAAAAACCAACTTCGATGAAATATCTACTCTGTGTTCTGCTCCTGGGTGTTTTCCTCTATTCTGCCTGTGGTAGTAACGATAACCTGAGTTTCTGTGAGGAGGAGATGCTGCCCACGCTGCAGGAGTACATTGATACGAATATGCTGAACGTGACGCCCGGCGCGGACAATAGCTTTAGCTACCTGATCCTCGAGGCGGGGGATGGGGAGCGCCCGCAGCCAAATTCTATGGTGACCGTCAACTACGTTGGCATGAAAACCAACGGTGATATCTTCGACCAAACGACTGGCAACCCGCGGACGTTTAGCCTTTCCGGTTTGATCAGAGGTTGGCAATTGGGTATTCCGCTAGTTGGTGCCGGTGGTAGAATTCAACTCTTCTTACCTCCGGAAGTAGCCTACGGCACCCGTGGCGTACCCGGCAGTATTTGCCCCAACACCCCCCTGGTGTTTGAGATTGAACTGGTAAGCTTCACCCAGTAATCCGACAACTCGACCACCACGAAGTGGAGACCTCCGGGCGGCGGCACGCACTAACCTTGCTACTGGTGGATCTGCGCGACCCCCTCAACGTTGGGTCTGCCTTCCGAATTGCCGATGCTACCGGAGCCAAAATCGTACTGGCGGGCACCACACCTACCCCGCCGAATAGTAAGATCAACAAAACGGCACGCTCAACGGTCAGGTCCGTCCCCTACCAAACGGTAGTTAACGGGATGGATTTTCTGATGTCCAAAAGACAGGAAGGGGCTCACTTACTGGCCCTGGAATTGACGGATAGCAGCAGCTCCGTATTAAGCTACGAGCTACCCCAAGACGTCCGCGACGGACATCGGGAAGTAGTACTGCTTCCCGGTGCGGAAGCTGCTGGGGTTGCCCCCGAGTTACTTGCGCAGGTAGATGCCGCCGTACACCTACCGATGCACGGACAAAACACAAGCCTGAACGTATCCGTAGCTATTGGCGCGGCCGTATACGCATTGCTCGGGCAGCTTCAATAGTCAAGTATAATTCAAGTGATCAGGACAGTAACTGTCCCGATGCGCGCTCAAACTCACTTACCGATTTTCGTAAAGCGCGTAAATGGCGCGGAACTGGTCATCCTCCAGCAGATCAGGGTACCAATTCAGGAGTAGTTCCCGATCATCGTAGTAGTTAGAAAGGGCGTCGTTGAGTAATTCTAGTGCCTGAACACGCCGCTTGGTGACGTAACAGACGGCAACCATTCCGTAGAGCAGCGTAGCGTCTTCGTAGCGGGACAAAGAATCCTCGAGCAGAAATCTGGCCTTGCTCTCTTCTCCCAGGTCAACCAGAAAAATAGCGTAAGCCACGATCGCATCGCTATACTGCTGCTGGTGGGTAATGGCTTTACGGAAAGCAGCATCAGCTTCTTCCGTTTCGTTGAGGGCACTCTGGCAAAGGGCGAGCCCCAACCAGCAGTCTGCGGAATGACCGGTCTGCTCAACGGCTCGGCCGTAGTTATGCGCAGCGACGCCCCATTTACCCTCCGCCGCAAAGCACTCACCCAGATATTGGTAAGCATCAAACATGCGAGGATCTGCTTCTACCGCCTTGAAGTAGGCTGCTTTAGCCCGGCCTAAGTCCTCAAGCATTTGGTAGGAGCGCCCCATCCGCATGAACGTCTCGTAGTTGCTTTCTGCATTGGGCATCGAGAAGTAGCTACGGTAGACTACCAGGGCGGTACTGTACCGTTCGAGGTCAAAGAGTTTGTCCGCATAGGATAATTCGTAGCGGGCGTCCTTATCAAATAAAGAGCGGGCACTACTAAAGGCGTCCAGCGATTTGAAGTCCTCCCCGTGGTCCTCGTACCACAAGCCGAGGTAGAACCAGGCGAGGTGGTTGAAGGGGTCTTTATCCAAAATCCTCTCCAGCACGTTGGAAAGTTCCTTTTGGTAAAAAGCAAATTCAGCAGCGTTGAGAGCTTCGTCGATTGCAGGTTCCTGGTAAGGGTCGAGTTGGATAGCTTTAATGAGGGAAGACCAAGCGGAGGCCACTTCTTCCGTGTGAAGATGAATTAAGCCCTCAAAGAAGTGGAGTAGGCTAAGTTTTTTGTCTTCCTGGATGCGGGCGAATAGGGTACTGAGCACCTCTTGCGCCTCCTCTACCTTGTTGAAATGGATCAGTATCTCCAGCTTCAGCATGAGAGATTCTTCGTCGTTTGGAGCGTAAACAGCTAAGCGGTTAAGTGTGTCCAACGCTTCCTCCTCCTGAAAATTGATTTTGTGAATCAATGCTTTCCAACGGTAAAACTCCGGAGTATAGCTGTGCTGCGCCAGGGCAACATCGGCTACTAATAGGGTTTGGTCGAAATCTCCAGCCTCAAAGTAGAAGCCAAGAATATCCTCAAATTCTTCCTGGCCGAGGAAAAGGGGCTCATCTCTGCGAATGCTCTCTTCGAAGTCCGCCACTAACTTCTTGAGGGCTAAACGGCGCTGCTCATTTCTTTTGCTCATACGATTTGTCAACTCGGCGGCCTTCGTAAAAATTGCGGGCTCCCAAGGTATTTGTTTGGCGGCTTACGACTACTGGCAATCTTCGTGCCAGTTGGTAGCAGGTTTACTGTGGATACGGTTGAACTTAATAAAAGTTGCCCCTAACAAAACAAATTGTTTTCAAAAATATGCGCAGCCACTTTTTTGGGTGTTTTCTGTTAGGTCATGCGCTGTAGCGGTGATCGTTACTGTGTAATTTATTCAGCGTGGTTACGTTAATGCAGGGGCCAGTGAGCCCACTTACTGATTACACTTTCTGCATACCATGACACCCTCACTCACCAGTAAAGCTACGCTGTTCCTGTTTACGCTATTGGCCTGCTTCCCCCTGAAAGCGCAGGATATTTACGCCGTGCACGCAGGCATCTTCCGTGACGTTCGTGGTCAGGACTTCAAGATAATCGGAGATCTGGGTTATGTGTACAGTCTACCGGCCAGTGACAAAGAAGTCGAGGTAATGGTGGGGCAATATACCAGTAAGAATAAGGCCACCGGTATCCTTCAACAGTTGAACGACCGCGGGTTTCAGAATGCGCGCCTGGTCACTATTCCAAGTACTGCGGGTACGCCGGAAATTATGGTTCAGTTTGCCCTGCACGGAACCGATAGGCCAATCAAGTGGAAGGAATACCTCAAGTTGGGCCCACTGCACGCTAGCTCTTTGGACGGCACCCTCAAGGTTTTTACTGGTCCTTATCCTTCGACCGAAGCCGCGAAAACTGCCATTAAACAGATTAAGGCGGCGGGCTATGCGGATGCCTTCGTCAAAATTGTTCCTTCACTTCAGCTCATACCTATTGACGTGTTTGAGACTGGCGTGAAACAACCCCTGATTCCCATCGTGCTACCACCCCGGCCGGCTATTGCGGATACTGCTGATCAGAACTTAAGCCAACCGACTACTGCCCCCCGCGCAAAAGTCACCAATGTGGGAGAAGATGTTTCTGAAGATACGGGAACCGTCATTCCTCGCGCCGGCAACTCCGCTAAGACTCCTAATAAGGAGGTGACACGCGACGCTCCCTCCCCTACCCCAATGGGATCGACGGTAGTTGTACCTACCAATTCCAACAATGCGCCAAGCAGTACCATCAGAGATGAAAAGGAAGTACTTCCCGCATCAGAAGCAGTCCCCCCTACTTCGACAGCACTCGTAAAACCGCCTAACCTAGATGGTAGTACGAAACGGCACAGTACGGCTGAGTTACAGACTATACTTACGCAGCGTGGTTTCTACACTTCTGGCATTGATGGCCTTTACGGGCCGGGTACGCAGCAAGCCTACGAGCGAGCCGTCCGTGAACTACCCGCACTCGTTTTGTATAAGCAATACGCCAGCCATTCTCCCCGAAGTTTAGTTACGGGTGACATTCCGGCTACCTCCTGGCCGGAAACCCAGCTGCTGCTCACCGTTGCGGACGAATTAGCGGCTGGCACTACCGACCAAAAGCGGGCCAAGTTTCTAAAACAGCAGCGTAAGGCACTGTATACGACTAAAACGACGCTGAGTGCAGTGGCCAGCAGCCGTACTAAAGATTGGGCCGCCAGCTTATGGGAGAACCTAAATGACTGGGCTAGTGAAGACCCGTTCCACTCTCACGTCATCACCGCGTTGAAAGTAAGTTACCACCAAACTCAATCGCGTTTGGAGCAACACTATTCAGATGCTGGATTTACGGATGTTGAAGCTAGAGACCTGGCGATCGCGATGATGCAAAATCTCGTCGGGGCAGAGTTGAATAGATTTTTGTAGGACTACTCATCAAGATCGATGGGGGGGCAATCACAACTGCTCTATTCTTCTTCCATGGCTAACTGCGGCCCGTCGTAATCCTCCCGCTGAGCGATCACTTTTTGGTACAGCAAGTCCTTTAATTCTTGGATGCCCTCTCCCGTAATGGCGGATATGTAAATGTGCTGTAGGTCCGTTGGAATCTCATCCGCCCTCATTTCCTTCAGTTCATCATCTACCATATCGGCCCGGGTTAGCGCCAGGATGCGGGGCTTATCCAGCAGTTCCGGATTGTACTGCTTTAGTTCGTTGAGTAGTATCTGATACTGGCCCCGGATGTCATCCGCATCGGCGGGGATACAGAAAAGCAGCGTAGCGTTCCGTTCGATGTGGCGTAGGAAGCGATGCCCCAGCCCTTTGCCCGTATGAGCGCCCTTGATAATTCCGGGGATATCCGCCATGGCAAATGACCGGCCATCACGGTATTGGACCATCCCCAGATTGGGGACTAGCGTCGTGAACTCATAGTTAGCGATCTCTGGTTTAGCCGCTGACATTACACTTAGTAAAGTGGATTTACCGACGTTAGGAAGACCGACTAAACCAACGTCAGCTAAAAGCTTAAGCTCCAGAATGCGCCACACTTCTTCGCCATCTTCGCCGGGCTGCGCATAGCGAGGGGTCTGGTGGGTGGAAGACTTGAAGAACGTGTTTCCCTTCCCTCCACGGCCACCGGGTACGATGATTGTTTCCTTATCGTGCTCCGATATTTCAAAAAGTACCTCTCCCGTCTCTGGGTCGCGGACCAGTGTACCGAGCGGAACTTCCAGAATTACGTCATCCCCATCGGACCCGTGGCGATTATTTTCGCTACCTCCTCCACCGTGTGGTGCTTTGGTATGCTTACGGTATTTGAAGCCTAGTAGTGTCCAGAGATTTCGGTTCCCCTTTAATATGATGTGTCCTCCCCGTCCGCCATCGCCGCCATCAGGCCCACCCTTCAGGATACCTTTTGCCCGGTAGAAGTGAGCAGAGCCCGCCCCCCCATCTCCGGAACGAAGGTATATCTTAACGTAGTCAACGAAGTTACCGTTTGCCATTGCTTGGTTGTCTTTTAGAAAGCTTTGCCCACAATGATGCTCACCGGGTCAATCTTTAATCGCCAAGGGCAGCCGCGTAGTTCGCCTGATCCTTCAATACCGTAATTTAATAATGGAACTTAGTGAAGTTCCGGAGAAACGATCGCTTCAACGGCCGCGGCAACCTCATCAATGCTCCCCATGCCGTCAACTTTATGCGCTAAGCCAAGCTCATCGTAGTAATGGTAGACCGGCGTCGTATAAGCAACGAAATTATCGTAGCGCGTAGTGATAGTATCTACCTTGAGATCGTCCGCCCGCCCACTTGTAGCTCCACGGCCAAGAATTCTCTTCACGACTTCATCCTTATTGACGTCCAGGAGAATGAGGGCATCAATCTGGCTATTCAACTCCTCCATGAGTTCATTGAGGGCAACAGCTTGAGGGTCCGTCCGTGGAAAGCCATCAAAAATGATCCCTTCAACGTCTGGGTTAGCCTCCACTCGCTTCCGCAACATGGCAATGGTCACTTCATCCGGGACTAGGTGGCCACGATCCATAAAACTTCTGGCTTCCTGGCCAAGGGGTGTGTTCTTGCTCAGTTCCTCGCGGAACATATCCCCCGTACTGATGTGAAGGAAACCATGCTTCTCGACCAGCTTTCCCGCCTGAGTGCCTTTGCCTGATCCAGGAGGGCCAAATAGAATTAAGTTGTACATAGTGTCGTGGATTGACCACAAAGATAACAACGCGAGTGCCCCTTCCGGTTGCTTTACGTAAAAACTACACTAAGCACAACCGTATACCTCCTACAATCTTGCATCCAATAGCATGGACAGGCCAAAAGGGCGCTGCCGCAGGTGCTTAATAAAAGGCGAGTAAGGAGGACAATTCCTTTGAGAATGAAATCTGCTAATGCCGATTGGTAGCCACAGTCGTAGTAGAAGCTTGAGTAGAGATCTACAATAGGAGTGCTGACACCTTTCACAAGTAAAAGAGCCCAAATCCTATCAGGACTTGGGCTCTTTGTTCTCACCGAAAGCTTTCGCCTCCGGGTATGTAGGGTTGGTTATTCGATAACGATCATACGCTTAGTTGCAATCCAATCTCCAGCGGATACTGTGTAACTGTACACACCGGAAGTCTGGCCAAGCTGACGCTTAGTCACCTTAAGGCTATTGTAGCCTACGTAACCTTCCTGAGTGAATTCTCTGACGAGACGTCCAGCAGCATCGGTGATGGAGATCGTAACCTTGTCGTGCGCCTGTGGCAGCTCGAAACCAATCGTTGTCTCCTGGTTCACGGGGTTAGGAATGTTCTGCAAGAGAGCATATCCAGCTACCTCTACCACATCTTCGTTGAAGATCAGGTCGAGATTCCGTAAACCATTGCCACCGCGTTCGTAAGCTTCTGCTTCCGTGTAGCGGCTACCGGCTTCGATAGCGTCGCTGATGCTCACGTTAGCTTCAGCCTTTACGATGAGGGTAAAGAGTACTTCATCAGCCGTCCAATTTGAGGGTACCTCTTCAGTAGCCCAGTTCCAGCTGGTGGTGATGATGCCCTGGTCAGCAAAACGCCAGCCGAAGTTCCCTGCAGCTACGAGTCCGGGCTCAATACCTTCGATCTCTACTGCAGTACGGTCAAACTCCAGCGTGAACTGGTAACCATCAACTTCAGTAAGCTTCGGAGCCGTTACCGGGATGCGGTAGGTTTGACCCTGCTTAAGGTCCAACTCACGCATCTCAAGTTCCAGTGAACCGCGAACGTTACGCTGAGCGGCTTGCATCAGGCTGTTAGCACGAGCAGAGCCATTTACATCACCCAGTTTGACACCTACGAAGTCTGCATCAACGATGTTGGCTGCAAGGTCATTCGTGTTGATCAGTTCCGGGAAGGCAGTTGCCCACGGGTCATTCAAGTTTCCAAACTCGTAGTCAGCAGGTACGAATGACCAGCTAGGCATACCGTTGGGGTAAGTATCGCTCAGACCGAGGATGAGGCGGCGGATTGAAATAACATCACCGATGTTGATCTCAGCAGTTCCGTCGACATCAGCAGCGATCAGCTTGTACGGGCTATCGAGCATATCTACACCAAGGATGTGGCGCGTGATCGCTACGATATCCGAAGTACGAACACCATTCAGGTAGTCAGTGAAGTGCGTTGGAGTGACCGTGTAGTCAGCACCCATTGGTACTTCAGAGAACATGAAGGCACCGTCAGCTGCGGTAGTCATCGTCATAGACATATCAGAAGGACCGGAGAGATCAACCTCTGCATTCTCAACTGGGCTCATTTGCTCAGTGACAATAATACCAGAGATGTTGGCTACCGTGCCGTCAGGACAAATGCCGTCGGGATCCTGTACTTCAATCATTGCCTGACAGAAGCTGCTGGCATTACCGTTGCTGAACGCGTAGACTCGTACGGGTACGAATCCTTCATCAGCACAGGTTACGTCAATACCGGTCCGGCCTTCTTCGACGGCTACGCCGTTGTTAGCCTCTTCGTCAGTGTAGATGCTGTAAGATGTGATTTCCTCACCATTACAAGCAATTACTGGGCTGGTCACAAAGTCACTTGCCCATACCTGAGCGAGTGCATCACCATCAGTTGTCATACCTAGCGGAGCGACAAGCGTCTGGAGACACAACGGTGCAGGAACGAGATCACTGCTTACACAGAACTCAACCAGTGAGGTAGTGGCATTGCCACAATCATCAGTAGCGGTAATCCGCAGTGCGTGATTACCAGCAGGGACATCGAAGGCAGAGAAGGAAACGTTTCCATCCTCATCAGCTACGTCCGTGATAACGATACCCAGCGCACTTGCATCGTCTGCTTCGAAGCCAGATGCAGCAACGTAGTTGGCATCCAGTTCGTAGGTGACGGCGAGGTCAGAGCACTCGTCAGTAGCGGAGAACTCAAGTTCTACGTCAGCGAGGCAAGAACCACCACCCGCAGCTACACACTCAGTTGGAGCAGTAACCGTAAGTACTGGGCTATTGCGGTCGATGATGTTGATAATCTGCGTGTACTGGAAGCGTCCGCGGCTATTGCTATTCGCGTATCCTACCAATTCGCTATCAACCGTAGTGGCTTCGTTCTGGAAGAAGCGGTCATCCGTGCTGCTGTAGAAGGCTACGTCGTCTGTAGTCATCTGAGCGCTGTTGGCCACTACATTGAAGTAGAGGACATCTTCAGCGGAAGTCCGTACTCCGTTTCCATCGCGAGAGAGGACAGTCACACCACCGAGGGCGGGGTCGTACTCACAAGTATTGATCACATCGTAGGTAATCCGCATCTGGCGACACTCATCACCTGGTGTGTTCTCTACCATCTCAACCGTTTCAGTGATGGTGACCAAGTCACATCCACCGCCTACGGCTACTTCGAGAGAATCGACATCGATTTCATCCGTACAGCTAACCGTTGCGTCACCTGGCAGAACGAACTGGTAATCGTAAGTACCGACTACAGTTACTACCTGCGTACAGATGGTAGTGCTAACGGAAGTTTGATCACCAACAGTTTGCGTGACGGTGAAGGAACGTACGAAGGAGCCGACACCACACTCATTGAGGTTGGATACGGTAATTTCATCCGTTACTTCTGTCTGACACATGCCAACTGCAGTTGCAGTTCCAAACGCATTGTCGCGCTCTTCCTGCGTGCTCTCCATGATGTCGGAGAAGATCATTCCGGAGAACTCTTCACAAGTCATGGTCACAGCACTTGGTGCGATACAGGTTGGTGCGGCACCAGCCTTCATCTCTACGAGAATCTCAGAGTCACAGTAGTTGACGTTCCCGCTTTCATCTTCTACGCGGATGGCTACCGTCAGTGTACCGACGTCTGCACATCCAAGAAGGACTTCTTCAGAGTAGTCAACCGCTTCCAAATCGCCGTCAGCGCCTACGCGGCCAATGGTGATGCTCACAATCTCTCCACAGGCGTCAGTAGCCTCGCTGAGGATAATGTCAGGCGTGAGTGATGCAGTTCCAACTCCGTTAGGACCGTCCATGCTCAGGCCTACGTTAATACCATCTTCACAGATGATAGAAGGACCAGTGCGATCGACTACGGAGAATGGTACATCGGTAGATGCTTCATTTCCACAACCATCAGCGTAAGTGTAGCGGATAATGTGGTCACCCAGTGGGATCTCAGTAGATAGTTCCTGCTCTCCGTTGAAGAAGTCGAGGAAGAATGTTCCGATCGGAGCACCAAGGGTATCACCATTCGGGTAAATCACTGCAGAGGCAGTAATGGTGGAAGAACAGTTATCGATCAGGCGGATGCCTGGATCATCGAGGCGGAAGATCGCCGCACACTCTGAAGTATTCACTTCGAATTCGAAGTTCTCCTGCGTGCTGGTGAATTCCGGAGCAGTACGATCCTCTACCGTAATAATCTGAGTAAAGGTCACTGGTGCATTGGTTGGCTCACACCAATCGAAGAGCGTGTAAGTACGCGTGAACTCGAAAGCGTTCTCACACTTCGGAATGGCTTGCGAGTCAGAGAACTGTGAAGCCAGTGAGCAGTAAGTGCTGCTTGCATTCAGTGGGTAAGTACCCAAAGCTGTCGTTACGAATGGCTGAGGCGTTGCGGAAGGAAGTGGGTTTCCAGATGGAAGCGTTTCCAGGTTGTCGCTACATTCTACGGAGAAGAAGTTCTCAGTAGGAATGGTTACATCAGCCAGTGTAGCAGGGCGCACCGTGATCTCTTGAACACAAGTTGCAGAGTTGCCACTTTCGTCAGTCACCGTGAACGTACGGAGGATGGTGGAAGGAGTACACATTGGATCATCATTCGGGAGAAGAAGATCGTAGAACTCAAGTTCCAGCTCATCAGTAGGCGTACAGTTATCATCGATCACCGGAGCACCAGTGAAGGCGAAGCTGCTTTCGAGGTTGAGGATGCTATCGATATCCGTACAGATAAAGTCAACACCGTTCAATCCTGCGATATCAGCGGGACATTCGATAGTAGGACGCTTCTTGTCCTCTACCAAAATCTGTCCCCAACAGCTGTTATCACACATTGGATCTACGAGGCTTACGAGTAAGGTCTCGTTCACTTCGTCGTTTCCAACGAATGCCGTTGGCAGTCCATTTTCATCACGGAGTGTATCACCGTCGGTCGTCATTAGTACCACTTCAAGTGAGCTAGCACAGAAGAGGTTGCCTTGTAGGATAAGTTCCGGTGTGATCTCTGCATTACAATCTTCACCAAGTGAGATATTCTGGAATCCGGTACAAGACAGGTTCTGAATATCGAAGATGTCAATTGTAATCGTTGCAGTTTCTTCCGGACAGTCATTTACCGCAGGAATGGTGTAGGTCACACTGTAATCACGTGAGCGGTCAAGCGTACCTGGGATAACTACGTTCTCAGGATCGGAGAGGTCAACTGCGATTGGGTTACCATCCTCATCCATGAAGATGAGTGAACCTTCCGCGAAGACACCGCCAATATTAGGCAGACCGCCAAGGGATTCGAACAGGTTGATGGTCACGACTGCTTCATCACAGCCAAGACATACCTGAATCTCATTGTCCACACCCGGGTCCTGGTAACACTCGACGGTTACGATGGCAATGTCATTGTCATCCTCGTCGTCGTCAACGGTTCCGTCACCGTTGGTGTCGCCACCTCCGTTTACTTCATCGTCGTCAGCCTCACCGTCGTTGCCCTGGGTGCTATCGCTGTTAGAGTCGATATCAGTGACTTCATCACCGTTCTCGTCGGTAGCACCCGCAATCTCAGCTTCGTTAACGAGTGGCTGACCAGATTCAACACCATCTGGGTTCATACCGGTTCCGTCAACATAGTCGGGGAACATTGGCGGAGCAACCGTCAGAATAATTTGAGTAGTGGTGGATTCACCTGGCTCAAGGCCATCCTCAGCAAGCGTACCATCAGCCACGCTAAGCGTAGTGGTCGGGTTGCCATCAGCGTTCAGCATCCAGCCAGGGTTCAATGCAGGGTCGAACAGGAATCCGGCAGGTACGTAGTCTACCAGTTCAATGTTGTCAGCGATGATTGCACCCTGGTTAATCGTCGTGATGTCGAAGGACACTTCATCACCCGGGCTAACCGTGCTGGATTGTCCAGCAGAAAGCGTTTTCACGAGTGCGAGGTCAAATCCACCAACGAGTACAGTTGCGGGGTCAGAGTTATCCTCGTCACCACCGGCAAGACCATTACCGTCGATTTCATTGTCTTCGAAGAAGTTGTCATTGCCAGGAATAGTATCCATCGGAGAATCGATGTCCACTACGTCTTCGCCGTTCGGGCCGGTTGCATCAGAAATTTCTGCCAGGTTGGTCAGTGGCATTACTGCCTCCATTGCCGGGTTGACTACCAAGAAGATGTCTACTGTAGTAGATGCACCCATTGCAAGAGTATCGGCACCGTCAAACTCAGTAAGTACCGTCTGGAGACGAGTAGTGTCATTGATTGTAGACTCTACCGTCCAGTCAGGATTCAGCGTTGGGTCGAACGTAAAGCCATCCGTCTGAGTGGGCACGTAATCAGAGACTACAATGCTATCAGCGGCTAGGTTACCCTGGTTCAGTACCGTAATCTGGAAGGCTACCGTATCACCTGGGTTAACGTTTGGAGACTGACCAGGAGCGAGTTCCTTGATGAGCGCAAGGTCAAACATCGGGATGAAGAGACCGAAGTCCACCGTCATATTACCGAAGGGATCGAATGCATCATCTAGTGTTGAACCACCGTTTTGCTCTCCACCAATTCCATTCACAGGCTCATCACCCGCAGATAGTGTGAAGACACCAGAAGTAATCGTAGTACCGGGACCACCTACCTGGCTACCGTCATCATTGTTATCAATATCGGCGTCGGCGTCATTGTCCGGGGTAGATGAAGAAGCATCCATGTCGAAGAGACCATTTCCACCCACGAGTTGATCACCCGGGATTTCGATGTAGTAGTCACCTTCTGGCAGACCAGTGAAGATGTAGTTACCATCATCATCAGTCAACACAGAGTCAATCGCCATCATCGTCTCGTTGTCGTAGAGAACTACGAGGATGCCGGAGAGGCCGGACTCATCAGGGCCGTTAATACCATCATTGTTGGTATCAGCGAATACCGTTGAACCAACACTCATACCTGGGAAGAGACCGAAATCAAGCGTCATGTTACCGGATGCGTCCTCCAGATCGGAGTCGTCATCCTGGTCACCACCCTGACCACCTTCGTCGTCACCGGTAGGTTCACCGTCACCCAGTGTTACCACTGAGGAGAAGATGGTATCACCAGACATTGCCTGGAAGCCATTGTCGTCACCGTCGACGTCATCGTTAGCATCGTCGCTATCGACATCATCGTCAGAAGACAGTGGGAAGTCACCCGTAGGTACGACACTCACACCATAATCACCGGGGAAGAGATTTTCAAAGAAGTAGTTACCATCAGCATCCGTAGTCGTGGTAGCAATGATGCTATCAGCGGAGGTGATGATACCGTCCATATCAGAGTCTACGTAGAGGTTAACAACTACACCGGGAATACCGACTTCGTCATCATCCTGCATAGCATTGTTATCGAGGTCAGCGAAGATGGTAGAACCGAGGCTGTAGTTCGGTACCAAACCGAAGTCGATACTCACGTCACCGTCGTCGTCATTCTCATCATCCAGATCGCTGTTCGTGCCCATCTCGTCCGTAGGCTCCATGTTTGGAGTCAGCGTGAAGATGCCTGAAGAGATTGGCTGACCAGGACCGTCCTGGATACCGTTGTCGTTACCGTCAACGCCGTCATCACCTTCACCCGCAGGGAAGTCTGAAGAGTTCGGTAGGCTGTCCGGTACCATGTTGATTACCAGTTCGTAATCACCAGGCGTAAGACCGTCGAAGAAGTAGGCACCGTTCTCGTCCGTCGTGTCCATGGCAACTACGTTGCCTTCGTCGTCGAGAAGCGTTACGATGATACCTTCTACACCAGGCTCATCGCCGGGATCGCCCTGTACACCGTCACCATCAGTATCCTGGAATACAGATGAACCAACGGATACACTTGGGAGAAGACCGAAGTCGATGGTCATATCACCATCGTCGTCCTGGTCGTCATCGTCGTCCAGTTCACCACCGGGGCCTGGCTCACCAGTAGGCTCTTCGCCTACGGTCAGGTTGATGGCCGTAGAGAATACCGTATCACCGGCCATGGCCTGGATACCGTTATCGTTATTGTCAGACTGATCGTCGGCCGTGTTTTCACCCGGTCCGTTAGAGCTCAAGTCGTTGTCGACAGGAGGTACAACGGCGACGATGTAGTCACCGGGTACCAAAGTGTCGAACTCGTAGAGGCCACCGTCCATGGTTACCGTCATGTCCACCAGGGTATCAACACCCGGAGTGTACATATTGTCACCGTCAACGTCAGCAAAGAGGAGCACTTCAACGCCGTCGATACCAGCTTCGGTACCGCCGTTGTTGTCGCCACTGTTGTCGATATCCAGGAAGACCTGGCTACCAATGCTCATGGTTGGGAAGAAGCCGAAGTCAACGGTCATATCGCCGTTAGCGTCCGCTGCGTCGTCCTGCTGGCCACCCTGACCGGTTTCACCGTCAGCGAACGTAGGCTCTTCACCGATCATCAGGTTGATGATACCGGACTGTACGATCGTACCCGCGCCACCTGGCTGAGCACCATTGTCGTTGTTGTCCACTTGGTCATCAGCTTCACCATCCGTCACAGTTGAACTGTTCGGAGCACTTTCGAGTGGGTTACCTACGGCGAAGGCGCTTTCTGGGATACCTACGATGTAGTCACCTTCATCAAGACCTCCGAAGAAGTAGTTACCGTTTTCGTCCGTTAGCGTGGAATCGAGGACGGTTACACCGTCGTCAGCGTAGAGGAAGACCTGTACGCCTTCGATGCCGTTCTCACCGTCGGTGGTTTCGAACATGCCGTCGTTGTCAAGATCGTAGAAGACCGTAGAACCGATGCTTACACCAGGGTTGAAGGCAAAGTCAACGGTCATGTTACCGCTACTATCGTTGTCATCGTCCTGGTCACCGCCCTGAGCGCCTTCGTCGTCACCTTCAGGCTCATCGCCCCCGGAGAGGGTAATAGCGCCGGATAGGATCGTATCACCAGACATTGGCGTCATGCCAGCCGTGTTCTGAATACCGTTGTCGTTATTGTCGCCATCATCGTCCGGATCAGTTTCCTCACCTTCCATAGAAGATACGGGGAACTCAGGCGATGGTACCACACCTACGAAGTAGTCGCCTTCCGGCAGCATATCGAAGAAGTAGTTACCGTCAGCGTCAGTCGTGGTTTCAGCTACTAGGGTATCAACGGCGGGGTCGTAGACACCGTCCATATCAACGTCTTCGTACAGCAGTACTGGAAGACCAGCAATGCCGTCTTCGTCGTCTCCCTGCATTCCGTCGTTGTCGAGGTCAGCGAATACCGTAGAACCGAGGCTTACACCTGGGAAGAGACCGAGGTCAAGGGTTTGGTTACCGGAAGCATCTTCCAGATCGGAAGCATCGTCCTGATCGCCACCCTGGCCATCCTCGTCGTCGCCCATAGGCTCGTCCATTCCGTCAGTACCAAGACTTACGACACCGGAGAAGATGGAGTCACCAGCCATCATGCCGGGCTGTGATCCATTGTCGTCTCCATCAACGTCGTCGTTAGCATCGTCGCTATCATTGTCGTCGTCAGAAGAGAAGGGCAGGTCGTCAGTTGGAACGATGCCCACGCCGTACTCTCCTGGGAATAGGTTGTCAAAGAAGTAGTTACCATCAGCGTCCGTAGTAGTTGTTGCAACTACGCTGTCAGCAGAAGTAATCATTCCATCCATATCAGAGTCGATGTAGAGGGTTACTTCGACACCTTCGACACCTTCTTCGTTATCATCTTGTGTACCACTGTTATCAAGGTCAGCGAAGATGGTAGAACCGAGGCTGTAGTTCGGTACCAAACCGAAGTCGATACTTACGTCACCGTCGTCGTCATTCTCATCATCCAGATCGCTGTTCGTGCCCATCTCGTCAGTAGGCTCCATATTCGGAGTCAGCGTGAAGATGCCGGAAGAGATTGGCTGACCAGGACCGTCCTGGATACCGTTGTCGTTACCGTCAACGCCGTCATCACCTTCACCCGCAGGGAAGTCTGAAGAGTTCGGCAGGCTGTCCGGTACCATGTTGATCACCAGTTCGTAATCGCCAGGCGTAAGACCGTCGAAGAAGTACGCACCGTTCTCGTCCGTCGTGTCCATGGCAACTACGTTGCCTTCGTCGTCGAGAAGTGTTACGATGATACCTTCTACACCAGGCTCATCGCCTACGTCACCTTGCTCACCATCACCGTTAGTATCCTGGAATACAGATGAACCAACGGATACACTTGGGAGAAGACCGAAGTCGATGGTCATATCACCATCATCGTCCTGGTCGTCATCGTCGTCCAGTTCACCACCGGGGCCGGGCTCACCGGTAGGCTCTTCGCCTACGGTCAGGTTGATGGCCGTGGAGAATACCGTATCACCGGCCATGGCCTGGATACCGTTATCGTTATTGTCAGACTGATCGTCGGCCGTGTTTTCACCCGGTCCGTTAGAGCTCAAGTCGTTGTCGACTGGCGGTACAACGGCGACGATGTAGTCACCAGGCACCAAGGTGTCGAACTCGTAGAGGCCACCGTCCATGGTTACCGTCATGTCCACCAGGGTATCAACACCCGGGGTGTACATATTGTCACCGTCAACGTCAGCAAAGAGGAGCACTTCAACGCCGTCGATACCAGCTTCGGTACCGCCGTTGTTGTCGCCACTGTTGTCGATGTCAAGGAAGACCTGGCTACCAATGCTCATGGTTGGGAAGAAGCCGAAGTCAACGGTCATATCGCCGTTAGCGTCCGCTGCGTCGTCCTGCTGGCCACCCTGACCGGTTTCACCGTCAGCGAACGTAGGCTCTTCACCGATCATCAGGTTGATGATACCGGACTGTACGATCGTACCCGCGCCACCTGGCTGAGCACCGTTGTCGTTGTTGTCTACTCGGTCATCAGCTTCACCATCGGTAGGCGTTGAGCTATTCGGAGCACTTTCGAGCGGGTTACCTACGGCAAAGGCACTTTCGGGGATACCTACGATGTAGTCACCCTCATCAAGACCTCCAAAGAAGTAGTTACCGTTTTCGTCCGTCAACGTGGAATCGAGGACGGTTACACCGTCGTCAGCGTAGAGGAAGACCTGTACGCCTTCGATGCCGTTCTCACCGTCGGTGGTTTCGAACATGCCGTCGTTGTCAAGATCGTAGAAGACCGTAGAACCGATGCTTACACCAGGGTTGAAGGCAAAGTCAACGGTCATGTTACCGCTACTATCGTTGTCATCATCCTGGTCACCGCCCTGAGCGTCTTCGTCGTCACCTTCAGGCTCGTCGCCTCCGGAGAGGGTAATAGCGCCGGATAGGATCGTATCGCCAGACATTGGCGTCATGCCAGCCGTGTTTTGAATACCGTTGTCGTTATTGTCGCCGTCATCGTCCGGATCAGTTTCCTCACCTTCCATAGAAGATACGGGGAACTCAGGCGATGGTACCACACCTACGAAGTAGTCGCCTTCCGGCAGCATATCGAAGAAGTAGTTACCGTCAGCGTCCGTTGTAGTTTCTGCTACGAGCGTATCAACGGCGGGGTCGTAGACACCGTCCATATCAACGTCTTCGTAAAGGAGTACTGGAAGGCCGGCAATTCCGTCTTCATCATCTCCTTGGCGACCGTCGTTGTCGAGGTCAGCGAAGACAGTAGAACCGAGGCTTACACCTGGGAAGAGACCGAGGTCAAGGGTTTGGTTACCGGAAGCATCTTCCAGATCGGAAGCATCATCCTGATCGCCACCCTGGCCATCCTCGTCGTCGCCCGTAGGCTCGTCCATTCCATCAGTACCAAGACTGAGTACGCCGGAGAAGATGGAGTCGCCAGCCATCATACCGGGCTGTGATCCATTATCGTCGCCATCGACATCGCTATTAGCGTCGTCTTCATCGTCGTCATCGTTAGAGGAGAAGGGCAAGTCTTCCGTCGGAACGATGCCAACACCGTATTCGCCTGGAAGGAGGTTGTCGAAGAAGTAATTACCATCAGCATCCGTAGTAGTTGTTGCGACTACGCTGTCAGCGGAAGTAATCATTCCATCCATGTCGGAATCCACGTAAAGTGTTACTTCGACACCTTCAACACCTTCTTCGCCATCATCTTGTGTACCGCTGTTATCGAGGTCAGCGAAGATGGTAGAACCGAGGCTGTAGTTCGGTACCAGACCAATATCGATGGTCATATCACCATCATCATCGTTGTCATCATCCTGCATGCCACCAGTATCACCTGCCTCAACAATCATGTTATTAGGCTCGAGAGTAAATACTTCGGAAAGGATTGGGGTACCTGGGCCATCAGGCTGAAGGCCATTGTCATTAAGATCAGTTCCTTCTACGCCACCGACGTTATCCATCGTTGAGGAGTTCGGAAGGCTATCGGGAACCATGTTTACAGCAATCTGGTAATCTCCTGGCGTAAGGCCATCGAAGAAGTAGTCGCCGTTCTCATCAGTGGTATCCATAGCAACTACGTTACCCATGTCGTCGAGTAGGGTTACTACGATACCTTCTACACCAGGCTCACCCGCGTCCTGAACACCGCTGTTGTCGCTGTCTTGGAACACCGTTGATCCTACGGATACGCTTGGCAAGAGACCGAAGTCAACAGTCATATCGCCATCGTCATCCTGGTCATCATCATCATCCTGGTCACCGCCGGGGCCAGACTCACCTTCGGGCTCATCGCCAACCGTGAGGTTGATGGCTGCCGAGAAGACCGTATCACCGGCCATCTCCTGAATACCATTGTCGTTACCGTCTACCTGGTCGTCTTCAGTGCTTTCGCCAGCACCGTTGGAGCTTAGGTTGTTGTCCAGTGGTGGGATTACGGCAACGATGTAGTCGCCGGGAGCGAGTGTATCGAATTCGTAAAGGCCGCCGTCCATTGTAGTAGTCATGGCCACCAGCGTATCAACACCCGGGGTGTACATGTTGTCACCGTCAACGTCTGCAAAGAGGAGGACCTCTACATCGTCGATACCTTCTTCGGTACCTCCATTGTCATCGCCACTGTTATCGATGTCCAGGAATACCTGGCTACCGATAGAAACAGTTGGGAAGAAGCCGAAGTCAACGGTCATGTTACCGTTGGCATCGTTGGCATCGTCTTGGTCAGCTCCTTCGCCGATTTCGCCATCGGCGAACGTAGGCTCCATGTCAATTTCAAGAGTTACAATACCAGACTGAACGATGGTACCAGCGCCGCCGGGCTGAAGTCCGTTATCATTTTGGTCAACATCATCGTTAGGATCTTCTTCATCCGTAGTAGAGCTACTTGGAGCGCTATCGAGAGGCTGGCCCGGAGCGAAGCTGCTCTCAGGAATTCCTACGATGTAGTCTCCAGCGTCGAGGTTTTCGAAGAGGTAATTTCCGTCTCCGTCAGTTACGGTTGAGTCAAGAACGGTCACACCGTCATCAGCATACAGGAAGACCTGTACACCAGCGATGCCAGTTTCAGCGTCACTTGGCTCGTAGAGACCGTCATTATCATTATCGAAGAATACGGTAGAACCAATGCTCAGACCTGGGAAGAAACCGAAGTCAACGGTCATGTTACCGTTGGCATCTTCGGGGCTGTCATCGTCTCCATCCTGGTCGCTGCCTTCACCATCTTCACCATCTGCGGCAGTTGGCTCGTCACCTGCGGTGAGTTCAACCGTACCTGAGAAGATGGTATCGAATGCGGCGGGATCCATTCCCATGCTATTTGAAATACCGTTATCGTTGCCGTCAACATCTGCGTTGGCGTCGTCTTCTTCTCCGTCTCCCGTAGAGGAAATGGGGAAGTCATCACTTGGGGCTACAGCCACTACGTAATTGCCTTCAGGAAGCATTTCGAAGAGGTAGTTACCATCTGCATCCGTAGTGGTTTCGGCCACGATTGTGTCTACACCCGGAGTGAACCCGTCACCGTCTTCATCACTATAAAGGATTACAGCAACGCCAGCGATTCCGTCTTCGTCGTCGTCCTGCGTACCGCTGTTGTCGACGTCAGCAAAAACAGTGGAACCGAGACTTACACCTGGGAACAAACCAAGGTCAAGTGTCTGGTTACCGGAGGCATCTTCTAATGCAGAAGCATCATCCTGATCGCCACCCTGTCCGTCTTCAGCATCTTCGATTGGTTCATCCATACCGTCAGTACCCAAGCTGAGCACACCGGAGAAGATAGAATCACCTGCCATCATGCCAGGCTGTGAACCATTGTCGTCACCATCTACGTCGCTGTTTGCGTCGTCTTCGTCAGCGTCATCATCAGAAGAGAAGGGAAGGTCATCAGTTGGTACGATGCCAACACCGTATTCACCTGGTTGTAGGTTATCAAAGAAGTAGTTACCATCTGCATCAGTCGTCGTGGTAGCCACGATGCTATCAGCAGAGGTAATCATACCGTCCATATCGGAGTCAAGGTAGAGGTTGACTTCTACGCCAGCTACGCCCTCTTCATCGGGGCCCTGCATGGCGTCATTGTCAAGGTCAGCGAAGATCGTAGAACCGAGGCTGTAGTTTGGTACGAGACCAAAGTCAATGCTCAAGTCACCATCATCTTCATTTGCATCATCCAGATCGCTGCTGGAACCATCCTCATCAGTTGGTTCCTCGTTAGGTGTAAGCGTAAAGATGCCGGAGGAGATTGGCTGGCCTGGGCCATCCTGAATACCATTGTCGTTACCATCAACTCCATCATCGCCTTCACCAGCGGGGAAGTCGGAAGAATTAGGCAGGCTGTCAGGAACCATGTTGATCACCAACTCATAGTCACCCGGGGTAAGCCCGTCAAAGAAGTACTCACCATTTTCATCAGTGGTATCCATGGCAACTACATTGCCCATGTCATCCAGAAGTGTCACGATGATACCTTCGATACCTGGCTCGTCGGCTACGTCATCACGAACGCCATCTCCATTAGAATCCTGGAAGACCGTTGAACCAACGGAGACACTTGGAAGGAGACCGAAGTCAACGGTCATGTCACCGTCGTCATCCTGGTCATCATCGGAGTCCTGATCACCGCCAGGCCCTGCTTCACCGGTGGGCTCTTCGCCTACAGTGAGGTTAATTGCTGCGGAGAATACGGTATCGCCCGCCATCTCCTGAATACCATTATCATTATTGTCAGACTGATCATCAGCCGTGCTTTCACCCGGCCCGTTTGAGCTGAGGTTAGCTGTATCTGGTGGCACGACCGCAACGATGTAATCGCCGGGGGCCAGTGTATCGAATTCGTAGAGGCCACCGTCCATTGTGACGGTCATGTCTACGAGTGTGTCTACACCAGGAGTGTACATGTTGTCACCATCAACGTCAGCGAAAAGGAGTACTTCGACGCCGTCGATACCTTCTTCAGTACCACCGTTGTTGTCACCACTGTTGTCTACGTCGTAGAATACTTGGCTACCAATGGATACTGTGGGGAAGAAGCCGAAGTCAACGGTCATATTTCCGTTGCTATCATTGGCGTCATCTAGTTCAGCGCCTTCACCAATCTCACCGTCAGCGGCGGTTGGCTCCATGTCGATTTCCAGGGTTACGATGCCTGATTGTACAATAGTACCGGCTCCGCCTGGCTGGAGACCATTATCATTTTGGTCAACATCATCGTTAGGATCAACTTCATCCGTCGTAGAACTACTTGGTGCGCTGTCGAGGGGCTGGCCCATTGCAAAGCTGCTTTCAGGAATTCCTACGATGTAATCACCTGCGTCGAGGTTTTCAAAGAGGTAGTTACCGTCGCTATCCGTAGTGGTGGAGTCGAGAACCGTCACACCATCATCAGCGTAGAGGAAGACCTGCACTCCAGCAATTCCAGTTTCGCCGTCACTTGGCTCGTAAGAACCATCATTATCGTTATCAAAGAATACGGTAGAACCGATGCTCAAACCGGGGAAGAAACCGAAGTCGACGGTCATATTACCGTTTGCATCGGCTGGGCTGTCATCGTCACCGTCTTGATCGCTACCCTGGCCATCTTCACCGTCCGCAGCAGTTGGCTCACCACCTGCGGTCAATTCAACTGTACCGGAGAATATCGTATCAAAAGCAGCGGGGTCCATGCCCATGCTGTTGCTGATACCGTTGTCGTTACCATCCACGTCAGCGTTAGCGTCATCTTCTTCGTCATCACCGGTAGAGGAGATTGGGAAGTCATCACTTGGAGCGACTGCTACGACGTAATTTCCTTCGGGAAGCATCTCGAAGAGGTAGTTGCCATCGGCATCTGTCACAGTCTCGGCTACAATTGTATCGACTCCGGGAGTAAATCCATCACCGTCCTCATCGCTGTAGAGAATTACCGCAACACCAGCGATGCCATCTTCGTCAGCATCCTGCGATCCGCTATTGTCAACATCAGCAAAGACCGTAGAACCAAGGCTTACACCAGGGAACAAACCAAGGTCAAGTGTTTGGTTACCGGAAGCGTCTTCAAGGTCAGAAGCATCATCCTGGTCGCCACCCTGCTCGCCTTCATCGGCGCCGGTAGGCTCGTCCATTCCATCGGTACCGAGGCTTACTACACCGGAGAAGATAGAATCACCGGCCATCATGCCAGGCTGTGAACCATTGTCGTCGCCATCAACATCGCTATTAGCGTCGTCTTCATCAGCATCATCATCGGAAGAGAAAGGAAGATCTTCAGTTGGCACAATACCTACACCGTATTCGCCGGGAGCAAGGTTATCGAAGAAGTAGTTACCATCCATATCCGTAGTCGTTGTAGCAACGATACTATCGGCGGAGGTAATCATACCGTCCATATCCGTATCCAGGTAAAGGTTTACTTCGACACCTTCGACACCCTCTTCATCGGGCCCCTGCATGGCATCATTGTCAAGATCAGCGAAGATGGTTGAACCAAGGCTGTAGTTCGGTACGAGACCAAAGTCAATACTCAGGTCGCCGTCGTCTTCATTAGCATCATCGAGGTCGCTGCTTGCGCCGTCTTCATCAGTTGGCTCCTCATTAGGCGTAAGCGTAAAGATGCCGGAAGAGATTGGCTGACCGGGGCCATCCTGAATACCGTTATCGTTGCCATCAACGCCATCATCACCCTCACCGGCGGGGAAGTCCGAAGAGTTAGGAAGGCTATCGGGGACCATGTTGATGACTAACTCGTAGTCTCCGGGCGTCAGGCCATCGAAGAAGTACTCGCCGTTTTCATCGGTAGTATCCATGGCGACAACGTTACCCATATCATCTAGCAGGGTAACGATAATGCCTTCAATGCCAGGCTCGTCGGCTACGTCATCACGAACACCGTCGCCATTTGAATCTTGGAATACGGTAGATCCTACAGAAACACTGGGAAGAAGACCAAAGTCAATGGTCATATCTCCATCATCGTCCTCATCGGCCATATCATCCAAATCACCACCGGGGCCAGGTTCGCCGACAGGCTCCTCACCCACAGCAAGGTTGATTGCTGAAGAAAAGATCGTATCACCGGCCATCGCCTGAATACCGTTATCGTTATTGTCTGACTGGTCGTCAGCAGTGTTCTCGGCTGGTCCGTTAGAGCTTAGGTTAGCAGTGTCTGGTGGGACAACAGCTACGATGTAGTCACCCGGGGCAAGGGTATCAAACTCGTAGAGGCCACCATCCATAGTGACGGTCATATCCACTAGTGTATCAACTCCGGGGGTGTACATATTGTCACCATCCACATCAGCGAAAAGAAGTACCTCGACACCGTCGATTCCTTCTTCGGTACCGCCATTGTTGTCACCACTGTTGTCGACGTCGTAGAAGACCTGGCTAGCAACAGAGACTGTTGGGAAGAAACCGAAATCGACGGTCATGTCGCCATTAGCATCCATAGCATCGTCCAATTCGCTACCCTGACCCAATTCTGGGTCAGCGCCATTGTCGCCTGCGGCCGTTGGCTCGCCACCGATCATTAGATCGATTGGGCCGGAAAGCACCGCAGTTCCAGCGCCACCGGCTTGGATACCGTTGTCGTTATTATCAGACTGGTTATCGCCTTCGAAATCGGTGGTGGTTGAGCTGGCCGGAGCGTCAGCAAGGGGCTGGCCCGCTGCGAAGCTGCTTTCTGGGATACCGACCTGGTATACACCCTCGGCAAGACCACCGAAGAAGTAGTTACCCTCAGAATCCGTCACCGTAGAGTCGAGTACGGTCACTCCGTCAGCAGCGTAAAGGAATACCTGTACACCGGGGATACCGTCCTCGCCATCACTAGCTTCAAAGACACCGTCGTTATCGTTATCAAAGAATACGGTAGAACCGATGGAGACGCCAGGGACGAAACCAAAGTCAACGGTCATGTTACCGTTGGCATCAGCGGGGCTGTCATCCATACCGTCTTGATCACTACCGGGGGCGGTTTCGCCGTCGGCAGCCGTTGGTTCCATGCCGGGCATCAGCATAACGACACCGGAGAAAACTTCCGCTCCTGCATCGACGCCCATGAGGGCTGTCATCATGAGGTCAGCGAAAGCACCGTTGTCATCACCATCCGTGCCGTCTTCTGGATCAGTAGACCCACCGGTGGAGGATACGGGGAATTCATCCGTTGGTACTACTCCTACGACGTAATCGCCAGGGAGAAGCATATCAAACAGGTACTCACCCATTGGGCCAGTGGTCGTGGTGGCCACGAGGCTATCAACCATGCCGGATGCTGAAGTAGTATATAGGTTAACGGTAGCACCCGCAATTCCCATCTCACCAGGATCTTGCGTTGCGTTATCGTTATCGTCAGCGAAGACGGTTGAACCGAGGCTGACAGTTGGTACGAAGCCGAAGTCGACCGTCATGTCACCGTTGGCATCATCATCGCTGGTGCTGCCGAAAGAAGTAACATCATCATCAAGGTCTCCACCGGGGCCAACTTCCACGTCGTTCTCAGATTCCATCTGCGCCATGAGGCTGATCGTTGGGCTGACTACAGAATCACCGGCCATCTCCTGAATACCGCTGTCGGTGTTTTCACCAGTAGCGTCAGTTGGTTCAGCTGCGTCGGTAGAACTTAGGGGGAAGCCTTCCGGAGTAGTTGGGATAGAAACGCGGTAATCGCCTTCATCAAGACCTCCGAAGAAGTAGTTACCGTCAGCGTCCGTAGTTGTCGTTGCGACCAGGCTATCGAATACACCTGAACCAGGCATGCTCTCCGCGAACAGGTTTAGGTCGACGCCTGCGATACCCATCTCTCCCGCAGCGGGATCGAACATTGCATCGTCGTCGTTATCGGTAAAGACCGTTGAACCGATGCTCAGACAGTTAACTGGGACCATAATGACTGGGTCCGTATCACAAACGGTGTAACACGCACCATCAAGGGGGCTGTCCGTATCATCTTCATTGATGCCATCCAAAACTGGATCGAAGCTTTCACCTGGGATAAGGAAATCAGGTAGTGGCTCAGTATCGCGGTAGTTGACCGCGAATACGGAGAAGGTATCACTTGGAAGACCAGTGAAGAGGCCCGTCATATTCGCCTGTACGATGATTCCCGCATCGTTGACCAGAACATAAACTTGTTCCTGACCGCTGGTACCACCAGCCGTGAAGGAACCCGGAGCACTCTGTGCAAGGATCGCGCCGGTTGGTTCCGTAGGATCAGTAGTCGGCATACAGAAGCCACCCGATGCCTGGCCTCCATCGGGAGTTACGCCACAGAGCACTTCCGGCACCTCTACGAAAGTAGAAAGGTCGGGATCATTGTCGCTAGTGATCGTAACCACTTGCGTAGCGCCGCCGCTACCGGAATGAGTGAAAGGTCCGAAGAAGACCGGCATCATTGCCGCCGGGTCAAAAGTTTCGGAGACACCTGCTACCGTTACTGTAAAAGGACCGGGGTCCATGCTGGCAACAGTATCTACTATAATGAAGTAGGTGTTTTCCGCAACCTGCGCACCAGTGTCGTCATCACAACTAGCGCGAGCGGTAGTATTAATCTCGTCTGGCCCCATCTGAGCGGATAGCCCGGTGGTACAACAGAACACTAGCACGAGGGCTAGCAGAGCGCCCTGGAAGAGCGAAGTAAATCTTGGTAAAGCTGTTTGCATGCTGTGAGATTTGCATATCAAGCTGGCTTGGGACCGGCCGTTGTGATTAATTAGTTTCATGAGATTGGAAAGTTCATAAACTGCAAAATGCCTCTCCGCGGGGGGCGCAGGTCGGCTATATTTTTCTTCGCGAGAAAGAAAAGTTTGGGAATTAAGTCCGTCTTGATGGGCGCAGCCGCTGGCTGGAGGTCGTCCGTTTTTCATAAGGGGAATACTAAAAAGGTCGCGTTTTGATGAGACAGTCTGAAAATCTGTAAAGAACACATTCAAAAATCGTACAGGATGTAAATACTTGGCTTACAGGCAATTGCATTGCTGACAGCTTATAAAAATGTATAGGTCCTGTGAAATAAGATTATGATTACAAACGTTCGAACAAACAAATCAAGGCATAGTAAGCCGCCAATTCGGCGGTCCACCACAGAACAAATATAACACGATTCTGCATCTAGAGAAGGCCCGGCAAGCCTTTTTTGAGTTTGCCAGATTTCCTCCTAAAAGTAGCGAAACACAACATTTTACAACGGTTTTGTGGCTAGCTAAACTCATAGGATAGCAGCCAGGCTCCGATAGATCGGCAAGCCGTCCCCAAGCACATCTTCGGGCCGTATCCATTCCGCCCGCTCAATGTCCTCTTCAACCTGGGGCGTGAGGTCTTGCTGGCCGGCCTGCATGGCGAACCAATAGGTAGGCTTCAGCACGCGCGCTCCCTTCTTCTTCCGGTAGGTATGATAGGTTGTCTGCAGCGCCTGGCCCAGCGTGATTTCGCGCAGCCCCGTTTCCTCTTCTACCTCCCGGACAGCAGCTTGCGCATTGGATTCCCCCGGATCAATCTTGCCCTTTGGCAGATCCCAGAAACCTCTACGGAGGATGAACAAGACTTTTTCGGTCCCTTTCAGCTGCACGATGCCCCCCGCAGCGGGGACCCATTCGAAGTGGCTTCGAAAGTGAGACCACAATTGCTCAAGATCCGAATGCACGATATCAACGGACAGCACTTTGGGGCTTCCTTTCTCCAACATGTCAACGTAATTGAGGAGCGTCCGTGCCTTTCCGTTGTAACGTGCCGTCAGGTGAGTTCCTGCGGGAGCCTCATCACTTTTTGAAAAGGGTTTTGCCAGGAGGCGTAGCGGTCGGTCGTTGATGTAGATTACGTACATTTGCGCGAATTAGGAACCCCGAAACTCGGGGCTGGTGGAGCATATATTGCCGGCGCGCATATTACAGCATCTCCCCACTTAGTTGATCAAACTATCTCGAAAAGAATGGAAACCGCGACTAAAATTGCCCACCGCTTACTGGAGGCCAAAGCCGTTAAGCTACAACCGGACAACCCCTTTACCTGGGCCAGTGGTTTGCGGTCCCCAATCTATTGTGACAACCGGGTACTGCTATCCTTTCCGGAAATCCGCGGCGAAGTGATCGAAGGCTTTGTCCAACTAGCGAAACAGTTTAACCAGGTAGAAGGGATTGCGGGAGTAGCAACGGCAGGCATTCCCCACGGTGCATTACTTGCGGATCGACTGGGCTTACCCTTCATTTACATCCGTTCAAAAGCTAAAGAACACGGCCGCCAGAATCAAATCGAAGGCCGGATTGAAGCGGGTGCCCGCTACCTCGTCGTAGAAGATCTCGTTTCTACCGGTGGGTCCTCCCTAAAAGCTATTGAGGCACTGCGGGAAGCAGGTGGCCAAATCGCAGGCGCCGTTGCCATCTTCACCTACGAGTTTCAGAAGGCAAGCGATGCTTTTGAATCTGCAAATGTGCCCTTAGCCACTATTAGCGGCTACGGAGCCTTAGTAGAAGCAGCAGCCTCCAGTGGCGTTATCGCCCCGGAAGCCATTGAGACCCTATCTACTTGGAGGCAAGATCCAAAAGCCTGGAGTGAGGCCTTCGTTGCCCAGTAATTGTCCAGTACCTTGCCTCACCCTTTACTCGCCCATTGCCCGGCACCTGCGGCAGCGCCCAGCAACTGATCTTTTGATGAGTACTCGCTCGGCGTTGCGAAACAATCTACTTACACAACCTTATATATTGACTTCATGGCCGTACTGAACCAACAATCCGAAGACTTCCTCCATCGCTACCTGAATAATGCTTCTCCCACTGGCTTCGAAGCGCCCGGGCAGAAACTATGGCTGGAATACATTCGGCCCTACGTAGATGAGGTTGGGCTCGACAATTACGGCACGGCATACGGCATCATCAACCCTGGTAAGGACTACCGGGTCGTTATTGAAGGGCACGCGGACGAGATCAGTTGGTTCGTCCACTACATCAGCGAGAACGGATTCATCAGCGTGATCCGTAATGGAGGAAGTGACCACATGATTGCGCCTTCAAAACGCGTGAACATTCACGGTGACAACGGAATCGTCCGCGGTGTATTTGGCTGGCCAGCTATCCATACCCGCCGCGGTGACGACGCCAAGCTGCAAACCAAACTGGACAATATTTTCATCGACGTAGGAGCTAAAAACAAGGCCGAAGTCCTAGAAATGGGTATCCACGTCGGCAGCGTGATCACTTATCCCGATGAGCTGGAAGTACTCAACGATCGCTACTACTGCGGTCGCGCGCTGGATAACCGGATGGGCGGGTTTTGCATTGCCGAAGTGGCCCGCATAATTCGCGAAAACAAAATTGACCTCCCCTACTCGCTCTACATCGTCAACAGCGTGCAGGAAGAGATCGGTTTGCGGGGCGCGCAGATGATCGCCGAGAAGATCAAACCTCACGTGGCCATCATCACGGACGTAACCCACGACACCGGCACGCCACTACTCAACAAGAAGAAATTAGGCGACGTCAAGGCCGGCGGCGGCCCGAGCGTGACCTACGCACCCGCCGTACACAACAAGTTGCTCAAGCTCATCATCGATACGGCGGCAGAGAAGGAAATTGATATCCAGCGCGAAGCGAGTAGCCGGGCTACGGGCACCGATACGGATGCTTTCGCCTACTCCAACGAAGGCGTACCCTCGGCTCTTATATCACTTCCGCTTCGCTACATGCACACGACGGTAGAAATGGCTGCCAAGGAAGACGTCGAGGGCGTTATTAACCTCATCTACGAAACTCTTCTGAAGATTGAAGATGGTATGAGCTTCAAGTACTTTGATGTGAAGTAAGGAGTCTTACAACCGGTCTTTGCAGGAACATCTAGCTCCCAAACCGGGTACTACCAGCCATGAAGAAGCGATACTGGCTGTTTTTGATCCTGCTGTTGATCGTGGGCGGCGCTTATTTGCTGGGGCCCCGCGTTCCGGAACCTATTTACGATACGGCGCTGCCGCAGGTGCCCGGAAATGTGCAAGCAATTGCGGACCAGATTGTTGCTCGTGAGGCTGATCTTCCGGTCAGGGAGGGAAACGCCGCGCACGTACGGTTCTACAACAAGATGCCGGAGCGGACCAAGTATGCTGTCGTGTACCTCCACGGTTTCGGCGCGAGTTACCGGGATGCCTACCCGGTCAATTACCAATTGGCGGACAGCCTGAAGGCCAATCTGTTTGCGGCCAGATGGGGAGACCACGGGCTGAAGCCGCCCCACTCCCTTGTGGGCTTCACCGCAGAGTCCGCCTGGGCGGAGGCTAAGGAGGCACTCGCCATTGGAAAAGCGCTGGGTGATAAGGTGATCATTCTCAGTACATCTACCGGTGGAACACTGGCGATGAAACTGGCCGCGGAGTTTCCGGATGACGTTTATGCCTTAGTCAATTTCTCCCCCAACGTAAAGGACGACATGCCCGGCGCCTGGTTACTCGGCACCCCGTGGGGAGAGGAGATTGCGACCCTAATTGGTGGGTTCGATGGCCAGCGCAAGGTGGATTATGAGGAGCCGCGAGCGGACCAATTTTTTGACACTTCCTTCGTCGCCAGCGCACTGGTAGATCTGCAAGTACTGGTAAAATCGACCATGACGGCTGAGGCCACCTTTAATAAAATTAAATGCCCGATCCTAACGCTTTATTACTATAAAGACAGCTTCAACGAGGATGAACGGGTAGAGGTAGATGTATATCCAAAAATACACATCGCAATGGCAACGGATACCATGTTTAATGAATTAAAATCATTACCGAAGCCCGGGACGCACTTCTTGGGTTCGGGTATTATGTCGGAGGATTTGGCGGGGCCGCTGGGGGAGGCTTTAAGGTTTATCAGGAGTATTTAATTGGATTATGTCATTCAATTAAATTGATATCGGTACGTATGGGAATAGCGGGGGTATCGCGGTGGTGAAACATAACGAAAATGGGGGGATTCCAAGGGCCAGCGAAACATACCGAACACGCAGGGTTGCATGGCCGGCGGGAATAAACGAAAATGTAGGATCCGTGGCCGTCGGCAATAAACGGATACGTAGGGTTCCATGGCCGGCGGAAATGAACGAAAACGTAGGTATCCATGGCCGGCGGGAATGAACGAAAACGTAGGATTCCATGGCCGGCGGGAATGAACGAAAACGTAGGATTCCATGGCCTCGCGGCCTATTCCATCCTACGCTAAGTTGAGCCATCCCTTCGGGATTATTAGAGGCCGGCTTTTGCAGATATTTCCAGCATGCGGTCGATGCTGGCAACGCCTTTTTCAATTACCCAGTCTTCGAGGTGAATTTCGGGCAATTCGTACTTCATGCAGGTATATAATTTCTCCATGGTATTGCGCTTCATGTGGGGACAATCGTTACACGCGCAGGCATTATTGGGGGGAGCGGGAATAAAGGTTTTATTCGGGCTTTCCTTAATCATTTGGTGGAGGATACCGGACTCCGTAGCCACGATAAATTCCTGGTATTCACTCTCGCGGGTGAAGCGAAGGAGGCTGGAGGTAGAACCGACGTGATCGGCCACGTCCAGAATGTGGGATTCACACTCGGGGTGGGCGATGAAGGCCGCGTTCGGGTGCTTAATTTTCAGTTTGGTGATCTTCTCCGCACTAAAGATTTCGTGGACCATACAGGAACCATTCCACAGTACCATGTCGCGGCCGGTTTCCTTGACGAGCCAGCGGCCAAGATTGACGTCGGGCGCAAAGATCAAGGGTTGATCCTTCGGGAAGGAATCGATGATGTGTTTGGCGTTGGTACTGGTGCAGCAGACGTCCGTAAGCGTTTTCAGCTCGGCCGTACAGTTGATGTAGCTGACGACTTTGTGGTCAGGATACTTTTCCTTGAACTTACGGAAGACCGGCGCCGGGCAGGAATCCGCCAGGGAGCAACCCGCCTTCAAATCGGGGAGGAGTACTTTCTTCTGGGGGCTCAGCATTTTGGCCGTCTCCGCCATGAAGTGGACGCCGGCAAAAACGATGATATCCGCATCCGTAGAGGCTGCCTGTTGGCTTAATCCGAGGCTGTCACCTACGTAATCGGCGATGTCTTGGATCTCCGATTCCTGGTAGTAGTGGGCCAGGATCACGGCGTTCTTCTCCTTTTTCAACTGGTTGATGGCCTCGACGAGGTCGAGCGTGGGGTCGACGTCAACGTCGAGGTAGCCCAATTTGGCCAATTCTTCGTTTGCAAGGTGGATATCGACGGACATATACAGGTCTTTTGTGGTTGGCTAAGATAACGCGGAGGTGGGAATATGGTTCTTAGCTTACTTGTTAAACTAAGTTAAGTAAACGGGGCTGTAGGCGGGTATCCACAGCAGCAAAAAGATCACGGCGGCAACGGAAACGTACCACTTTGAGAAATAGAAGTCCGCAAACCCTACCACCAGCGCTACGCAAATGGGTAAGAAAGTCATGATGCCATAAGCTTCCGCCGCGTAGCCAACCAGGGCCTCCTCGCGGTATCCATTCAGGCTGAAACTGTAGACTCCGAGACCAATGAAGACGGCCAGCAGAAAAAAGGCGATCCTGGTCAAGCCTGCTTTTTGGATTAAACCCAGTGCAACTCCTCCAAGCACCAACACGTAGATCGCCAAGGGAAAAGCGAGGATCATTTTGATCATACGATTGGCTCCGGTATAATTTCCAGTATACGTCACCCACGGCGTCTGGGGGTCGAAAAGTGGGGGAAGGAGACCGGTCCAATTCAAGCCTATCGGATTTAAAGTGCCTACGCTAATGGCGCTTGCAATCAGCAGACTCACCCCAATGATCGCCCACGGCTTCCATCGAAGTACAGGACCGATATTAAGGGTAGAGCGGACCAATTTCGGTCGGTTTGCGCGGCCAATTGCCTCTCCGAGGAACCAACAAATCAGAATTGGAATGGTCAACAGTAATAAAGGGGGGCAAACCAATCCACTCAGCACCTGCGACAGCGCCAAGATCCAGGGATTTTTAGGCTTTACCAGTGCGTAGCAGAACAGGGCGAACAAAGGCCCGACCCACGAAAATGGCAACAAAGCGAAGGGGCCCGCCCAGGTATAATGCGTCAGTAAAATACCTCCAGCTACGGAAACTTCGGGGCGCAACGAGCGCGAAAAAAAGAGCGTAGCGAACACCAAAGTGACGGCACTTTGCAGAAATGCAATCGCACTGAACACTACATCGGAGGAGGCTTGAATTGGAACCGAACCCAAAAGCGCACGCACACCAATCGGTTGATTATCAATCATTTGCAGGCTCCGAGGAGCAGACAATTCTTTTACTAAATACGCCGACTGCAACGATTCACCAAAAAAGAACTCAAACTGCACCACCCCACAGTACAACAACAGCGCCCCGGCCACCATCACCCACTGGACGATCGTTAACCCCGCGTATGTCTCCTGCTCTTGTAACACGGAACGCAAGGTAGCAAGATTTTAACAAGACCCGCGGCCGGTTTTTGCTCGCTATTGCTCCTCGACCGGCACGTAGAGCTGCCCTTTCAGCAGGCCACGGGAAATGACAATTTGCTGTACCTCGCTCGTGCCTTCGTAGATCTGGGTGATCTTCGCGTCGCGCATGAGGCGCTCGACGTGGTACTCCTTCACGAAGCCGTAACCGCCGTGGATCTGGACGGCTTCCACGCTGTGTTTCATGGCCACGGAGCTGGCAAAGAGTTTGGCCATCGCGCCCGCCTGATTGTAATCCATCCCCGCATCCTTGAGGGAGCCGGCGCGGTAGACGAGCATTTTGGCCGCCTCAATGTCGGTGGCCATCTGGGCCAGCTTGAAGGCGATGGCCTGGTGGTTGGCGATGGGTTTGCCGAAGGCTTCCCGCTCCTTGGCGTAATCAACGGACAGCTCGTAGGCACCTCCCGCAATGCCGAGAGCCTGGGCGGCGATACCGATCCGGCCACCCGCCAGCGTTTTCATGGCGAATTTGAAGCCGGACCCCTCTTCGCCGAGGCGGTTTTCCTTGGGCACCTTCACGTCGCTGTACATAATCGTGTGGGTATCCGAGCTGCGGATGCCCAGCTTGTCCTCTTTGGCACCGATCTCCACGCCCGGGGAATCGGCTTCTACGATGAGACAGTTAATACCGCGGTGGCCAGCCTCCGGGTTACTCTGAGCGATGACCAGGTGGAGGCTACTTGTTCCGCCGTTGGTGATCCAGTTTTTGGTACCGTTCAGGAGGTAATGGTCGCCCATATCTACGGCGGTGGTGCGCTGGTGGGTAGCGTCGGAGCCGGCCTCCGGTTCGCTGAGGCAGAAGGAGCCGATCCACTCGCCGCTGGCCAGTTTTGGCAGGTACTTTTGCTTCTGTTCTTCGGTGCCGTAGGTCTCAATCCCGTAGCACACGAGGCTGTTGTTGACCGACATGATGACGGAGCAGCTATTGTCCACTTTCGAAATTTCCTCGAGCGCCAGGATGTAGCTTAGGTAATCCATGCCGCTCCCTCCGTATTCCGGGCTCACGGTCATACCCATGAAGCCGAGTTCGCCCATTTGCCGCACTTCGTCGGTGGGGTAGATCATCTTCGAATCGCGCTCGATCACGCCCGGTTTCAGGACGTTCTGGGCAAATTCGCGGGCGGCATCGCGCACGGCGATCTGTTCTTCGTTCAGGGTAAATTGCATGGCTAGGGGACTTTTTGCGAAGTTAGCGAAAATTCGCTAAGGTGTAATTCAGACGCACAGTTCAAGGGGCGCTGCCGCAGGTGCAGGGGAAGTAGGTGCCGCGGGCGCAAACCTTTTCAGTTATGCCGCCGCCTCAATCTTCTGGCGGAACGCCTCTACCCGGGGATTCATCAACGCAAACCAGGCGGGCGGGAAGAGGGAAAGGATCATACAGGCCGGGTACCCCGCAGGTAATTGGGGGCTCTCTTCAAAGACCCGTAGGATCTGGTACTTCCGGCTGGCCCGGTAGTGGTGGTCGCTGTGGCGGGTGAGTTCGTAGAGGAAGATCCGCCCCAGTTCGTGGTTGGAGTTCCAGCTGTGGATGGGGAGCACCTGTTCGTAACGTCCATTCTCTTTCTGCCGGCGTAAGAGGCCGTAGTGCTCAATGTAGTTGACGGTCTCCAGCATCAGGAAGCCAAACACGGCGGCGGCAATGGCCACCCAGAGCCCGGTCGCCCCAAAGAAAATACTGACGACCGCCAGGTAACCGAGCTGAATCAGCTGAAAGACCAACATCTGGTTGTGGTAGCTGACGACGGGCTTGCCCTCCTTCTCCAACCGTTCCGCTTCTAACTCCCAGGCGTGCCACCAGCTGAGGGCGACACTGCGGATCCAAAAGGTGTAAATGGATTGGTTCTTGCGGCTCGTGGCCGGATCGAGCGGCGTAGCCACGTGGCGGTGGTGGCCGCGATTGTGCTCGATGAAGAAGTGCATGTAGAGGCCAAACAGCAGCAGGGTTTGGGCGATCCGCTGCTCAAATTTGTCGGAGCGGTGGCCCAGTTCGTGGCCCACGTTGATGCCCATCGTACCAATCATGAGGCCAACGTTGCAGATCATCCCCACCAACTCGTAGGTTTCCAGGCTGCGGCCGTCGACTGTCACCAGGAGGTAGATGACGGCACCCGCCAGGAGGGGAAGGTTCAGATACAGCAGGTAATCAAAAATGCGCATCCGGGACCGTTCGTGCTCCGCTTCGGGCGGGTGGGTATCCGTCCGAGTGGGGAGGACGAATTCCAGCAGCGGCAGCAGCAAAAACGCCACGTAGATGCTGCCGAAGGACCAGATTCCCCCAAAGTAAATACCGAGGTAACCGGCTAGTGGGAGCAAATAAGCAATGAGGTACTTTAGATCGCGGTACATGAATAATGTTTGATCGACGGATAGTAATGCTGGTACAAATTTAGGCTTATTCCGGGAGAGCAATAACGTCCGCCCACCAAGCTACCGCCCCTTACCTTTGCCCCCATGCACAGAAGCGGATTCGTAAATATCATTGGGCGGCCCAACGCGGGTAAGTCCACCCTCATGAACGGCCTCGTCGGGGAGCGCATGAGCATCATCACGGCGAAGCCCCAAACGACGCGCCACCGCATCTTCGGCATCGTCTCCGGAGAGGACTTTCAGATCGTCTTTTCCGATACGCCCGGGGCCATCGAGGACCCGAACTACAAGATGCAGGAGATGATGAATCGGTACGTCAACTCCAGTTTTGAGGACGCCGACCTGATGCTTTACCTCGTCGATCCTCTCGAAGAATACGCTGAGGACGATATGCTCGTCAGCAAACTCCGCCGGGCGGACTTCCCCCTCTACCTCGTATTCAATAAGGTCGATTTGGTGGACAACAAAACCCTGAACCGACAGCGGAAGCTCTTCAAGCAGTGGATCAAACCCACCAAGATCTTCGAGATCTCCGCTCTCAACGGTGAAGGGGTGCAGGACTTGCTCGACGCCATCGTCGAAACCCTCCCCGAAGGCCCGAAGTACTTCCCCGACGACCAACTGACGGACCGGAGCGAACGCTTCTTCGTTTCCGAGATCATCCGGGAACAAATCCTAACTCAGTACCACCAGGAGATCCCTTATTCCGTCGAGATCGACATCGAATCCTTCGAAGAAACCGAGACCAAGGACGGAAAGGAACTGGCCCGGATCTCCGCCCTCATCTACGTCTCGCGCAAGACCCAGAAACCCATCCTGATCGGAAAGGGCGGCAAGGCCATCAAACAACTGGGTATGAACGCCCGTAAACGGATGGAAGACTTTCTGCAGCGGCGCGTCTACCTTGAGCTTCACGTCAAGATCAAAGAGGACTGGCGGGACGACGAGGGCATGCTCAAGCGCTTTGGCTACGAACGTTAGGTGGCCAACAACCCTTCTTTCAATTAGTGACCTGATTGATAAGCAAGTCCGTTTTCTCCACATTACCGTGGAACGCTACCCCGACGCCATCCCCCATGAAACAGCTACTCTATCTCCTCCCCTTCCTCATCCTGGCCACCGCCTGTGACGGTCGCCGTGACATTCGGGATTATTACTTCCCCGCCCGCGAACTCGTAAATACCGACGGCAAGGTTTACGTCTACGAAAACACCGGTACGATGGCCGGGCCAGACAGTATTTGCTGGTACTACCTCGGCGTGGATTTGGACACCGCCCTCTACCTCTCCGTGACCCGCTACGGTCCGGATCTTTCCCCCCAGCAACTGGCCCGGGAGGAAGTAACTAATGACGGTATCCGCCTCCGCAAACTGGACGTCTTCGGTCAGGATACGGCCGGGGTGGCCATCCCCACTAAAATGGATATCCTTTTCGACCGTTCCTTCCCCTTTTACCTGGAGGAGGAGCCGGACGTATACGGTTACCGGATGCGTGGGCAGCTGGACCCAGCCTCGGAGGCCATCACCTACATTTCTCTGGAACGGCGTTTTCGTGGGGATACCACCGTAGAAGTCTTCGGGGGAACCCACGATGCGCTCGTATTCGATCTCCTCGGCGAGGTCAGTCTGCGCGACCCGGAGGAGGGTGACATCAGCCCGCAGTTCTCCGGCTACGAGATTTACGCTCAGGGAATTGGCCTCACGGAATACTTCCGCGACCTGGGCCCGGCGGGCACCCTGGGAGGAAAGCTCCGCCGCACCAGCCTAATGAGAGATTTCGCGGAGGCCAGGCTCCCCCGCTAAAGATTAATTCTTTACGAGCGCCTGCCGTGATGGTGGCGGGTAGAAAGTGTCCCGGTAATCAAAAGACCGAACTACTTCTGTTAGAGCGATAGAGTTACCCATAACTGACCCTTCACCAAATGGAGGGGACGGCGGACACGCAAGTTGAGCCAGCGAAGAACCGTTACCTTTGCACCCCTTTACAATTGAGCGGCCCTGACCCCATACTTTTTTAGCTGCTTTTCATCTTTACTTGTTGCCAACCCACAGGCTAAATCCAGCACACAAATTGAAAGCATACATTCTAACCATTGGGGACGAAATCCTCATCGGCCAGGTTACCGATACGAACGCTACCTACATGGCCACCGCCCTGAGTGAGGAGGGTTACGAAGTTGTCGAGCACCTCTCCGTGTCGGACACTCGCGCCGGGATCATGCGCGGTATCGACCACGCGATGCAATCCGCCGATATCGTCCTCATCACCGGCGGCCTCGGGCCCACGAAGGACGACATTACGAAAAAGGTCCTGGCGGACTATTTCGATACCGAACTCATCTTTCACCAGACGACATTTGACCGCCTGCTCCGCCTTTACCACCGTTTCGGCAAGGAACCCACCGAGGCCCACCGGATGCAGTGTGCCCTCCCCCGCGATGCGGAGATCCTGACCAACGAAAGGGGCACCGCCCCCGGCATCTGGATGGAGAAAGATGGCCGCGTCCTCGTTTCCATGCCGGGCGTCCCCTACGAGATGCGTTACCTCATAAACAATGAGGTCATGCCCCGCTTACGGGAGGAATACCCGGTTGATGATAAGGTCCGCTCCCTCACCATCCTCACGGCGGGAGCCGGCGAAAGCACGATTGCGGAACTTATCGAGCCCGTTGAGGATAGTTTACCGGAGCACATGTCCCTGGCCTACCTGCCCAATCTTGGTACCGTGCGCCTCCGCATCACCACGCGTGGGGATGACGAAGAGCGCATGCAGGCCGAGTTGGAAGACAACAAACAGCAGATTGAAGAGCTCATCGGGCAGTACGTTTATGGCTACGGCCGGGAGAATCTTGCCGGCGCCATTGGGAGACGATTGATCGAAAAAGGGGCTACGGTCGCTACCGCTGAATCCTGTACGGGAGGGACCATCGCCAGTCTGTTCACTGGCAATGCGGGCAGTAGCGCCTACTTCCTCGGCGGGGCGGTCACCTACTCAAATGCCCTCAAGAAGGCCATGCTCGGCGTTCGTTTGGGCACAATCAAAAAGCATGGTGCCGTCAGTGAAGCAACCGTAAGGGAGATGGCCGAAGGGGGACGGAAAAAGCTCGGTGCGGACTACGTCATCGCCGCCTCCGGCATCGCCGGCCCCGGTGGTGGGACGGATGATAAACCCGTCGGTACCATTTGGCTGGCCGTCGCCGGGCCGGAAGGCACGTACACTAAGCTTCTCCGCGCTGGCAAGGACCGGAAGCGAAACATAACCTTCACGGCACATCAGGGTTTGGATTTGTTGCGGCGGGTATTGGACGGGTTGGTGAAATAGTGCTTTGGTATTTTGGTGCTTTGGGCTGCCGCATGAGACAGCGGCAGCTCAAAGCACCAAAATACCAACGAACCAACCCCCTTTCCTGTCGTATTTTCGCCCAAGCCCTTTGCCCTAACCAGGCGCTTTTTAGTTTAACCGTTATATCCACCACAACATGGCACAAGTAGAGCTCATCATGCCCAAAATGGGTGAATCCATCATCGAGGCCACCATCCTCAATTGGGTGAAAGAGGTAGGCGACGAGGTGGAGGTCGATGAAACCATCCTCGAAATTGCCACAGACAAGGTGGACAGCGAGGTCCCCTCTCCAGTCGACGGGAAGATTGCCAAAATCCTCTTCAAAGTGGACGACGTAGTGGCCGTTGGTGACGTTATCGCCCTCATTGAAACGGACGCCGCAGCGACGGTCGCTTCCAGCCCGGCCACCGGGCAGACGGTTTCCGATACCGGTGACCACGCGCCCCCATCCGCGCCCTCCCCCACCTCCCCGGCACCCGCGGCAGCGCCCAGTGCTTCCTTATCTCAGCCCGCCCAAAAACAGGAGGCGCTGCCGCAGGTGCCCAGCAATGAGCAAGTAGGCAAGACCGGATCCGGGCGTTTTTACAGCCCCTTAGTCCGGACGATGGCCGCCAAGGAAAATATCGGCCAGGCGGAACTGGACAGCATCCCCGGAACGGGCGCCAAGGGACGGGTGAACAAGGCCGACATGATTGCCTACCTGAAACGCCGCGACAATTCCTTCGTCAACGGAACCGGCGCCCAACAATTCGCGGGCACCCTCGGGAAGACGGCTACCAAAGCGCCGGTAGCTACCCCCGCCACGAGCGTAAGTGGCGCGGACGAAGTGATCGCCATGGGCCGGATGCGCAAACTCATCGCCGACCACATGGTGATGAGCAAGGCGACCAGCCCCCACGTAACCAGTTTCATCGAGGTGGACGTGACGGACATCGTGAACTGGCGCAACCGCGTGAAAAACGGATTCCAGCAAAAACACGGGCAGAAGATCACCTTTACGCCGATTTTCATTGAGGCCGTAGCGAAAGCCATTAAGGACTTCCCCCTTATCAACGTAAGCGTGGATGGGGACAACATCATCAAGAAGGCCAACATCAACATCGGGATGGCCGCCGCGCTTCCGACGGGCAACCTCATCGTACCAGTCATCAAAAATGCCGACCAACTCAACCTGCTCGGCGTGGCGAAGGCCGTTAACGATCTGGCCGGCCGCGCACGGGAGAACAAGCTCAAACCCGACGAAATCCAGGGCGGCACCTTTACGCTGACGAACGTAGGCACCTTCGGCAACGTAATGGGCACCCCGATCATCAACCAGCCACAAGTCGCTATTCTTGCAGTAGGTGCCATCCGTAAGAAGCCCGCCGTAATCGAAACGGAATACGGCGATGTGATTGCCGTGCGCCAAATGATGTTCATGTCCCTCAGCTACGACCACCGCGTGGTGGATGGGTTCCTGGGTGGCAGCTTCCTCCGCCGCGTTGGGGACTACCTCGAAGCTTTCGACGTGAACCGTTCGGACGTTTAGGGCCATTCCTTGATTAGTAAACTGATAGCCTACGGCGTTTATCTTTGCTCCCATGGCCATCAGACTCCTATTGCTCGTACTCTTCCTTCCCGCCCTCGCTCTGGGCCAGGAAAAGGGAACGATGAGTCGCGCCAGAGCTGAGTACACTTCGGGTGACTACCCAGCTACGATCCGTACGCTCCGCAACAGTAAAAGGCTGACGCGAAATGACCCCGAAGCCCGGCTCCTACTCGCCGTAAGTCTTTTCCATACTAATGACCTCCCCGCCGCCAAGGCAGAACTGGACGAACTGGTCAGCAACCGAGGGGATGCCTTTCCGGTAGCCCGCTTTTATCTGGGCCGGGTCTACCACGCCCAGAATCTCTTCCCCGAAGCCGCGGAAGCCTACAAAGAATACGCTCGCACTCTCGATCAGGAAGGGGAAGCCTGGCTGGCCGTAACGGCCCTCCTGCGGAATGTCGCGAACGGGATTCGAATGGCGAGTGGCGGAGAATCCGTTTTAGTCGACAACCTGGGACCCAAGGTCAACACACCTAATGATGAGTTCGGGGCAATTCCCAGCCAGTCCGGTTCCGGCCGGGTATACTTTACCGCCTTGCAACCCGGGATTCGGGGGACGGCGGGCCATACGGATATCCTCGTTACGGAAGCTTTCGGTACGGCCTGGGCACCCCGCGAAGCCTTCAACCCGCTGCTCAACACCCTATCAAACGAAACGGTGGTGGACATCAGCCCTTCCGGCAATCGAATCTATTACTTCCGGGGAGCCAGTGAACGGGAAGGGGAATACCTAGTTGACACTTTCCGGGCTGATGCGCCGACGGAACTCATCACCATTGCACCCGAAGTAAACCTTTCTATTCGAACCCTTGACGTGACGCCCTTCTACGCTGCGGATGATGCCGTTTACTTCGCCAGCGACCGGCCAGACGGTTACGGTGGGCTCGATCTCTACCGCAAAGCGAGACTACCCGAGGGTGGCTACGGCCCCGCCGAAAACCTGGGCCCCACCGTAAATAGCCCGTACGATGAGATTAGCCCCTTCGTGGCCAACGATGGCCGGACGATCTACTTCAGTACTAACGACCCGGACTTTAGTATTGGGGGTTTTGACATCGTCCGCACCTTTCGCGTAAAGGGTGCGGAGGGGCAGTACACTTTACCGGTCAACGTCGGCCTCCCCATCAACTCGGCTGGCGACGATACGCACTTTCGATTGGCCCCGGATTCGTTTACTGCTTTCCTCACGAGTAACCGCAAGGACGGCTACGGAAAGCGCGATCTCTACGTCGCCTACTACCCCACCGCCAGACTGGAAATGCAATGAAGAAGGATTTCAACCGCCTCGTCAAAGAACTCGACGAGGATGAATTACGCGATGAGCTACGAATGCTCTACGACCGCTTTCCCATCCTGAAAGAGTACTACAAAATGGAGCTCGGCGCTTCTACCCAGCCCGTACTCGATAAGTACAAAAAGGATTTACGCCGGACCTTTTTTGCCGCGCGCCGCCGCGTCAGCCGCCGGGCCCGCAGCGAATCTAAAAAGGTCATAAAGGCCTTTGCGGCCATCTCCATTCACGATCGGGATTTGTTAGAACTCATCTTCTACCGCGCTGAGTTGATGGCCGAAGCGATCGCCCACTACGGCATCACTAACGAATCGTTTATCGTAGCCGCCGTCAAAGCCTATGAAGAAGGGCTACAGTTCGCCGAACGGGAAGTCTTTCTGGACACCCACCGGGAACAGATCGAAGCCCTGGCCCGGTACTTTGAAGAAAACGTGCACTACGGTTCCTACTCATTGTGGCCCAGTTTCCGTAAGTACTACGAAGACTGACGCGTCAACGAATTTGAGGCTCAACTATGCGGTATCAATTGCCTACCAGGAAGAGCACCATTGCTTCATCTTTCAATCAATTCAGCAACACCGGCTCTCCGTATCCCAGCTTCCGCATCCGTGGCAACTGCGTAGCGGCGTCGCCCACTACCAGCCAGATCATTTCCCGTGGTTTGAGGTACTGATTGGCCGTCCGTTTGATGTCGTCCACTTCGGTAGCGCGGACGATGTCCTCCCGCTCCTTCACGTAATCGGATGACCAACCGTATTCGCTCATGTTGTTGAGGAGGTTGAGTTTTGCGCCGGCCGTTTCGAAGGCGCGGGCGTTACTCTTAGTCAGGAAGCTGCGGGTGGTTTCCAGGTCAGCTTCGGTGAAAGTCTCGGGGTATTCTTCGAGGATGCGCTTGATTTCCTGCAGGGATTCCAGCGTCACGTTGCTCCGTACGCCCGTTGAGATGCGGAAGGTGCCTTCCTCCGCGTCGCCGCTGAAGCCGGAGCGAATGCCGTAGGTGTAACCCTTTCCTTCGCGTAGCTCCTGCGTCAAGCGGGAAGCGAATCCCCCGCCGCCGAGGATGTAGTTCATTACGGTGGCTGGGTAGTAATCGCGGTCCGTCACCGCTACGGATGGGTTCCCGATGGTGAGGACGGATTGCTTTGCTCCGGGGACGTCGTAGAAGTACACTTTAGCCTTGTCCACCTCCCGGGCGAGGGGCCAGTTCGGATCATCCAATTGTTTAGCGGCCCATTTCTCCTTCAGGTTGCTTAGAGAGTTGAGGACGGTTTCTTTATCCAGATCTCCCACTACGTGGAGTTTCGCTACGGATGGAGAGATGAATTCCCGGTAGTAAGCCTTCAGGTCGTCCATCTCAATGGCGGCGACGCTTTCGGCCGTTCCGACGATTGGCAGGGCGCGGATGTTTTCCTTTCCGTAGAGTAGTTCGTCAAAGGCCTTCCGGGCGATGGCGTTGGGGGAAGCCTGGCTTTGCTCAATGCGGCTTAGTGCGGCGCGCCGGGCGATCTCTAGTTCTTCCTCATCCCAGCGGGGTTGGAGGAGGATTTCGGAAACCAGGTCCATCGTCGCGTCGTAGTTCCGGGCCAGGGTATTCCCCGATACGCGAATGTCGTTACCCGAGCAATAGACATTGATGCGGGCGCCCAGTTGCTGGATGGCGCTCTCCAGTTCTTCGGTGGTTTTATTGGCGGTGCCCTTCGTCATCAGGGTAGCCAGGAGGTTGGCGGTGCCAGCCTTCTTCAGGGTTTCCCGAAGTTGACCGCCGGCGATGGCCATTTCAAAATTGACGAGGGGGACTTCACTATTTTCGATCCCGTATACCTTGAGACCATTCTCCAGGGTGGTTTCCCAGACTGTCGGCGGCACGGTGGTGATCTCAGCGCCGTACTCCGGTTCGGTAGCGCGGTCGAAGGAGGAAGGCGTCCGTTCGTATTCGGCGGCAATACTTGCATCAAACTCTTCCTCGGCGCCCTGCGTGATGGGTTCCTCAACGACGTCCGCTTTGGTGCTGCCGGTCAGGACCAGGTCCGTGGCTCCCTTCGGTACAAAACTGGTGGCCACGTGGGCTTTGCCGGCGATGTACTTCTGGTAGACGCGCATTACGTCCGCCGTCGTCACGCCCAGGATGTTCTCGATGTCTTTCTCTACGAAGCCGGGGTCACCCGCAAACATATTGTACTGAGCCAGATTAAATCCCTTCCCGAGTACGCTGGAAAGCCCGTTGTAGAAACTCGTTTCCTGCCCCGCCTTGATCCGCGCCAGGTCCGCTTCGGAGATGCCCTCTTCCGCAAAGCGGGCAAAACCGGCCTCGATGGCGGCCATCACCGTATCCAGTGGGGTACCGGAGAAGGCACGGACGGATACGTAGGTCGCACCGGCTAGTTCGGAGCCGTACTGGTACATGTCCACGTCTGCCGCCAGTTCACGCTCTTCTACGATCACCTGGTTCAGGGGAGCTTTCTTTCCGTAGGCCAGGTACTCGGTAAGTACGTCGAGGGCGTAAGCGTCGGGGTGGTAATTTTCTACGCTGGGGAAAGCTAAGGTCAGTTCGGGGAGGCGGGCGAAGTTATCCTCGTGGTAAAGTTTTTTCGTTGCGGTCAGCGTAGCGGGAGCCTTGGGCATGTTTTCTACGTCTTGGCCGCGGGGGATCTCGCCGAAGTATTTTTCTACCCATTCTTTAGCCTGGGCTGGCTTGAAGTTGCCGGAGATGGTCAGGGTAACGTTGTTCGGTACGTACCAGCGGCGAAAGAATTCCTGCACGTCGGCCACCGTGGCGGCGTCCAGGTCCTCCAGTGAGCCGATCACTTGCCAATTATAGGGGTGGCCTGCGGGGAACATGGCCTTATCGATCACGTACTGGGTGTGGCCGTAGGGGCGGTTGTCCACGCTCTGTCGCTTTTCGTTTTTGACGACTTGCTTTTCCTTGGCCAGTACCGGATCGGTCACGGTGTTGATGAAGTAGCCGAGCTTATCCGCTTCGGCCCAGATCATTTTTTCCAGCGCATCATTGGGTACGGTTTGGAAATAATTCGTCCGGTCCCGGTTCGTAGAGCCGTTTGCGCCGGAGCCGCCGATTCTGGCGCTCATGGCATCCAGGCCACCTTTCCCGAGGTTTTCTGATTCCAGGAAGAGCAAGTGCTCAAAGAGGTGGGCGAAACCGGTACGGCCTTCCTTCTCCCGCGCGCTCCCAACGTGTGCCGTCAGAGCTACGGCGACGACCGGGTCGGAGGTATCTACGTGCATCACCACGTCCAGTCCGTTTTCCAGCTCAAATTTTTCGAAGGGTACGGAGAAGTCGCTTTTCACCTCGCTGCCGCTATTTCCGGCATTACAGGCAAAGAGACCACAGAGCGCGGTCAAAAGAATCAGTCTGGCAATCATGGTAGGGTGAGTTAAGCGTCAATAGGTTTAGGGGCGCTGCCGCGGGTGCAGGGGAAGTGGGATAAAATTACGTGAACTTTGAAGAATGACCTCGGTGCAAGGACGGCGCCTGAAATTGAAGGGTTGCGTAATCCGTTAGAACGGTAATTGCTTTTCGATGACTACCATTTCGTCTTCAAGGTAGGCGTGGTAGTTGTGGAAGAAATCCATTCCCAGGTACTCAGCCGTCCTGAAAAAAGGGTCGTAAAAGCTGGGTGGCACCTTTTTGTCCTGACCCACCGAGACCACTACGAGTTCCTTGCCCCGTAGCTGCCTTCCCAATTCTTTGTGGGTAATCAACAGGTCACTGAACCGGTCCAGGAAATTCTTGAGGAGCCCCGACATGGTGTACCAGTAGATCGGGGTGGCCAGCGTGATCTCATCCGCTCCTAAAATATAGTACCGGAAAACACCCAGGAACTGGTCATCCTCGGGGTAGTCCTGATCGTATCGAAAGGGGTAGATCTTGAAATCGAGCAGGTCAATGGTCGTGGCCCTGCTCTTAGCGGCTAGATGTTCCACTACGCGGAAGGTATCTCCGTCCGCTCGTGCCGAAGCCTGAATGATGAGGTCTTTACCCATTTAGTACCGTACTTCTACCCGCTCACCTCCCTTTCCGGTTTCGTTATTTCCGAAACCGAAGATCTTGAAGTGGCGCTCCGCAATGCCGAGGTCCACCAATTCCAGTTGAAGGGTACGAGCGCGCTCTTCACTCAGTAATTGAGCGGCCCGTCGGTCCATATCAAGCGGGGTGTGGACGCGTACTTCAACGACGCCACGCGCTTCCTGAATGATGCGGTACAATTGTTCCACCCCGCCGTAACCTTCTCCACTAATGTAGGCGGTGTTGGGTACGAAGCTGATGTCAATCAACTGCCCGGGCTCCGTAGAGCGGGGTGCGTAAGTGCGAGTCCGAACGTCGTCGGTACGAGATGAGCGCCGTGTCTGCGTAGTACTTCTATACTCAACTGGTGGTGCGTAGCCCCCTCCTCTGGCTTCCCAGGTATTACCAGCCGGTGTCTCATAGCTGCTGGGTCGGGCGGGTTCGTAGCGAGGAGTTGTGTACTGAGCGGGAGGCGGAGTATAGGCCGGTACGGACTGGTTTACGTACTGCTGGCCACGTAAACGTGCCAGTTCCTCCCTTAAGGCTTCCAGTTCCGTCTGCTCCCTTTGGTACTGTTCATCGATCCGGGTGGCCTCGGCGATGGCGGTTGGGTTTTTGGGGAGCGTCCGTTGTAGGTCGTATTCCCACCGCTGGGTGATCGTTTGGTTGTCGCCGTAAAAGGAGGGGGTAGGTGTTCCCTTTGCGGTTGAGCGGTTGAGGCTATCCCGGCGCTGCCGTTCCCGGATCTCGGCCAGTTCACTGGAGGCAGCCTGGCTGGTATTATTAACTCGAGTAGTTGGAAGCGCTTCCTGCTGCCTTGTTGTTGTGAGTGGATCCGAAGAACGGTTCCTTCCCGTTGGGTCTCCCGCCCGACTTTCCGTCGGCCGGCGGTAGCGTGACCCGCCGTCACTGATGCGCTGGCGTTCGCTTTGCTGGCGGTTGAACTTGGCCTTCATGGCTTCGATCTCCCGGAGTTGCTCATCCAGGCGTGCCTGCTCCAATGAGGAACGGGGTTGCGTATCCCGTAGGATTTGGGCCTCTAGTTGAAGGACCCGGTCGTAGTCAGCCTGGTCCAGCACTGCTTGCCGTTGGTAGCTTAATTCGTTCAGACTGGCCTCGTAAGCTTTTATTTGCTCGGTCAGTTTACGCACTTTGGTCGTTTGGGTACGGCCAGTGATTTGGCTATCGGTGTACAATCCACCAACCGGGATGCCTACTTCGTCGATATCACTTAACTCATTTCCGTCGACGATGCGTTCATCGGTGCGCAAGAAGACAGACGTGCGATCTCCCAATTCAACGATTTGGCGGAGAGTAGCGCCACTCGTCAGATTGAGGACACCCGTCTGCGTGGAGGCGTCCACTACCCGGCCGGGAGCGGGGTAATCTTTTGGGTTGACCATCATGCCCCGCAACTCCCCGGCATTGAGGGAGGGGTTAATGGCGACTACCGCCATGCTGTTTCTGGCATCATCCGTGAGCCCCAGGGAAAATCCCTTCACGGAGATTGGGATGGCGGTCAGCAGGGGCTCCTGCCCCCGTTCGGGTTGGCGGAACCAACCCTGCCCGGAGCGGAAGAAGTAGAGAGTGCGGCCGTCCGCAGCGAAGAAGGGTTTGGATTCATCCGTTGCGCCATTCAGCTCCGTTGCCGGTTCTGGGTTGGACCAGCTTCCATCCCTACTCAAAACACTTCGGTAGAAATCCTTTCCTGCCGTGCCTTCGCTGCGGGCGTAAATCAATTCGCCGGTCGCGAGGTTGTAGGCTACGTCTTCTTTGCTTGCCACGTCACTTGGCACCTGCGCCAGCGCCCTGCTCTTCCAACCACGGCCATCTCGCTGGAGAATAGCCAAATGAAAGGGGCCATCGCCCCGAAGCACGGCGAGGCGGTTTCCGTCGGCGCTGAAACCTAAGGGGCGGTCGGCGCGCGCCGTATTGATGGGTGCCCCAACGTTCACGGCCCGGTTCCAACTACCATTGGCGTTGCGGGTGCGCATCCAAATATCGGCGGCTTTATCGCGGCCCTGGTTATTTTTAAAGTCCGGCCGGACGAAGTAGAGTTCGGTTGCGGCGGGGTTTAGTACAGGTTGAATTTCGACGGTCTTGCCGCTTCCAATCACCGCTGCGTCGCGTTGGGCGAACAGTGCACTAGGGCTGCAAGTGAGCAACATCAGGAGGGAAAGAGAGACCCAGAATAGATTTTTCACAGTGATCGCTTTGGCCTTGAGACGCGGGCGGGCGGGTTTGGTCAACGCCGGCGCTGCCTTAAGATAACGATTCACCGCTATATGTGGTTGCCTTTCCGTTTCCGGAGGCTACTTACCCGGCGTCAAAATCCACTTCAATTTCCGGGGTGGTGGCGTGCGCCTGGCAGGTAAGGATAAAACCATTGGCTACTTCCTCATCGTCGAGGGCAAAGCAGACTTCCATCTTTGCGCCGCCCTTGACGACTTTGGCCATGCAGGTAGAACAAGCCCCCGCCAGACAACTGTAGGGAGGCTGAGCGCCGGCCGCCAGCAAGCCGTCGAGTACCGTCTGGCCGGGTTCCAACTGAACGCTGTGGGACTTCCCGCTGATGGTAGCCGTGACCTTCGCCTGGTCCACTTCACCGGAGACGGGCTTATCGCTACGGACACTATTAGCCGAGACAAAGCGCTCGGTGTGGATGTGCTTTTTGAGGACGCCGAGGCCGAGGAGTGCCTGCTCCACGTCATCGATCATCTTGCCGGGGCCGCAAATGAAATACTGGCGGTCCTCCACCATTGCTGGGTGGCGCTGCATGAATTCCTGAACCGCCTTGATGCCGATGCGACCAGTGGCTCCCCGCCACTGGGGCTTGCTCCGGCTGAAGAAGCCCTTCAGGCCACTCGCCTTGAATTTCTTGGGCCGGGAGAGCGTGTGCTCTACCTCCAACTGGCCCTCATAGCGCTTTTGCAACTGCTTAAGCTGCTCCTCAAAGATGATGGAGTTCTCGTCGCGGTTACCGTAAAACAGGTGGACCTTAGATTGGGGCTCGGCCTCCAATACCGACTGCAGGATGGACATCAGCGGCGTGATGCCACTTCCCGCGCCGAAGAGAAAGTACTCACGGCGGCGAGCGTGGTCCGGCTTTAGCTTAAAGCGCCCTTCGGGAGGCATGACGGCTACCGTATCGCCGGCGGCTAGCCGATCCGGAATGTGGTTGCTGATGACGCCGCCCTTCACCCGCTTGACGGTAACGGCGATCTTTTCCTCGTGGGGCGCGGAACACATACTGTAGGCCCGGCGCTCCTCCTTACCGTTGATGACGAACTTTAGGGTGAGGTACTGACCGGCCTCGTACGCAAATTCGTCCGCCAAGTCAGTGGGTACGTCGAAGGCTACCGTAACGGCCTGGTCCGTTTCCGTAGTGATGCTGGCAATGGTGAGGTCGTAAAACGTGGGCTGGCTCATGCAGGAAGGCGGTTAGGCAGGCGAATGTCGGAACTATCGGGGGCATTTCCTTCCCCTACCCTCTCCGGAGTGGATTGGTTACTGTTTTTTGACAAGAAGGGTGTTTAGTCGGGTAGTCGGGTAGTGCACGTGTGTCATGCACGCACTACTCGACTACCCGACTACCCGACTAAAAACTACCCTACTAATTAAGTTGGAACCTCACCACGATACCCCCACTCGCCGCCGTCTGCGGGAAGCCGAGCGGATTGAACGGGGTCGTTTTACGGTAATCGAAGAAGGCTCGGAGACCCAGGAGATTATTGACCTGATATTCCACCGATGGCGCGAAACTCAGTACGCGGCTACCTTCGGTGATCTCCCTGATCTGTGGGTTGAGGCGCGTAGCGTAGGTCTTCCCGTCCCGTAAGCTGAAGTTGAACTGGATGTCCATATCGCTTACGTTCAGGCGGCCACCGGAGCGGCTATTGTTGCGGTTGGCGCCGGTTTGGCCGACGTTGTCGCCGGCATCTCCGTCGCGTCGTCTACGCTTGTTCTTGCCCCCCTGGAGGAAACCGATCTCCACTCCCTGGAGGACGATACCGAAACCACCGACAACTTCCGTACCCACCTGCTCGCTGAGGAGCTTGCTGACGATGTTGATGCTCCGGTTATTCGTGCTCTGGTAAGCGAAGTTGAAGCTTAAGCCGTTCTGCATCTCCGCCTCGATTGAAATCAGCGGTGCGAAACTCTTAGATTCCGTAATGTTGGGGATTTCGATTCGCGGGAAGAAGTTCAGGCTTACCGTATCGTACCCGTTTAGCGCCGGGTTAGTGCTTTCTTCCAACGAAGCCAGGTAATCCAAACTCGTGCCGTAGCTGCTGATGGTGAATGCCGATTGGTAGCCGTGGGTGATATTAATTCTGCGGAAGACATTACTTAGATTGCCCACCTTATCGAGCCCGTTGTAGGTGAGTCGCCAGTTCGGGCTGGCCTGCAGGTTAAACGGATTGAGGTCGGAGGTAGCCGCGTCTTCACCACGGTAGGCAGCAAGGAAGGCGGGCAGGAGGACGTCCTGTTGGTTTGGTCCGTAGCCAAAAGCATACCCTTGCTCGGCCAGTTCCGGATCCTGGTGGGGCGTATTACCCCCGAGGCGTTGGGAAACGACCAATCGGTTCTCGTCAAAAGTCTCAAACAGGGCGTCCAGCGCCATGGTATCCTGATTGAAGAGGGCGCTCGCGCCACCGTTCGAAAAGGAAAGAGCTCCATCCCGCACGGGAATGAGGTGCTCAAACTGGGCGTTAGGGTCGGTCTTAGAAGTCACCTTGAACGTCTCCGTATAGTTTTCGGAAAAGGACCGATCCATCGTCAGTTCCAGGCGGAAGTCGCGGAAGGGTTCGATGGTGGCAGCTACGTCCCAATCACGGGTATAATTCTGAACGACGTCCTGGCTCAAGAGCGGATTGGACGAGAGAACGCCGGCGGAGGCCATGTCAAAGAGGAAATCATTGTCGCCGCGGCGATCGGCCACGTCCAGTTCACGGATAGTAGGTTGGAGACCACCGACGAATCCCCAACCGGGGGAATCAAAACCGTCCGCCAATCCGAAGAAGCTCGGCTCCGGCAGGTAACCGGGGATGACCGTACGGAAGTCCTCAGAGAAATTACCACGGACGCTACGCAGGGCCAGGAACGGACGGACAATCGCTCGCGTCGCCCCACTCGGGCCATCATTTTTCTTCTTCTTGCGCTTTTTATCGTCGTCTTCCCCATCTTTATTATCGTCGTCACGGGACGTTGTCTGCGGGCGGGTCCGGCCCTGTCGCTGGGGGCGATTGATCTTGCGGAGAAAGTCGAACTGATCGTAGAATTTCTCGAAGTTGAGGTTAGCCGTAAGCTGGCGCGTCTGGCTGTTTTGAATGAGGTTACCCAAACCTTCGTCCTGCAAACTCAACGGTGCGGCGTTCCAGGAGAAATTGCCGAGGTAGTTGGCGCGGACGTCCAGGAAATCCAGGAAGGGGATATACCGGAGCGGCAATTGGTAGCTGGCGTTAATGCCCTGGGTGTAGAGTTTGGGTCGGCCACCATTCTGTAGTCCATCCCAGATGGCATCGCGGCGGATTTGGTCCGCATCGGGGTTCCCTAACAGTTCTGTTTCCCGGGGTTCGTCAATGGTCGTCGCCATGTTGGCGTTGTATCCCAACTTGAGGGAGCGCGTCAGGTCCCAATTCAAGTTATAGGCCCGGACCCAGGTAAATCGTTTGTTATAAAAGGTGTTGAATTGCTCATCTACCCCGGCGAAGCGGTACTTAGTAGTGGCGAAACTCCGGTCAAGCACGTTCGTAAACGAGAAAGAGTTAGGTAACGGATTGACATTGATCTCACTCAGTAATTTGAGGTACTTACTCTTCACCCCCTTGAAGGGTTCGAGGGAGCCACCCCTGCCACGCGAGTAGGTATAATCCAGGGCACCGGTGTAGTCATTGATCTCTTCCGCTTCGATGAAGGGATCCGATCGCTGCGTTTTGGTGTACCCGTAGCTCAGGCTCAGGTTAGCCGGACTGAAGGGGCTGTTACCCGTAGCCCCGGCCGGTGCAATACGGACGTTATTTACGTTGATGGCGGTGATCTTATTGATCTCTTGCGCCTGTTCCCGAATGGAATCTCTTGCCTCCCGGGTGTCCGCCAGATCGGTCTTTTCCTTCACGCGGATATCCAGATCGTAGGGGTCGTATTCCGGCGTACTTACGTTGCGGCTGTGTTGGAGGTAAACCGGTAACTGTAGCCCCCACTTCTGCGGGAAAAAACGGTCCACGGAAATATTCGCCGCCAAATCGTACCCGGAAGTGGCCTCCCGGTTTCTCTCGGTTACGGAATTATCGAGACCACCGAAGCCGATACTGCTATAATTGGCCGCGGCCGTAATGGAACCAAGGTCCGCAAGCTGGATGTCCGCCCGGGCAAGGCCGGCTACCCCGCCGCGTTCGTCGAGGCCTTCCAGGCGAAGTTCGTTCACCCAGACTTCCGCGCTCAGGCTATTGTTGTTCAGGTCCTCTTCGTTCTTGAGACCGATCATGAACACCTTGACGAAGCCGAGGTTCGGGTTACCCTTCACGCGAATGGTGTGGGTGATGTTTCGCAGCTTCTCCACGTCAGAGCTGGCCTTTGGCTGGAAGGTGGTGGAGTATTCCTGGGTGATCGGGATTCCCGTTTCGTTACGTTCCAGTTTAAGCTCGCGCAGGAGGTCCAGGGGCAGATCCACCTCGTTTTCCGCCAGCCAGACCGAATCAGCGTAGGATCGGGTGTTGGTAAAGTTGGAGTTTTCCCCCAGAGCTGCGGCGAATCCGGTGGTGTCGGACATTCGCAGCGGCACCTCGTATTCGTAATAGTTCTGTTCGAAGTCGGAACCCATCCGTAGGAAGAGTTTGAGTTCCCCATCCTCTGGCCGGTTGAAGCGGCTTTCACCGAGGGCTTCGGCGTGGACGAACATCTTCATTTCGTCGTACAGCCGCAGGTCCGTATCGGTGTACTTGAAGACGGCCTTGCGTTCACTGGGCTTGAGGTTCTGGACCTTCAGGACCAGCGATTGCTCGTTCTGCAGTGTGTTCACCACCCCAATGTTCTGCTCCCGGCGGATACCCGTAGGTAGCACGTAGTTAAAGGGTTGCCGTGAACTGTTCTCCTCAATGTTGACGGCGTCAATGTTAAACTCTGCGGCGGCCTCACCACCAATCACCGGTGGAGCGTCGCGGAATTCCCGGTTGTAACGGCGCCAGGAGTTACGTACCAGTTCAAATTCAGCGAAACGGAGTACCGTGGGTGCCTCGAAGCCCGTCATGTACATCCGCATGAAACGAATGGAACGGAAATCCTGGATGCCACCTACGGCAACGCGCTGCTCGTCGTTCAGGGGGACGCGGAAACGGAACCAGACCCGGCCATTCGCCGCCTCAATCCGGTCGGTGATGTAGGGCGTTTGCTCCTGGTCAAATTCCCGTGGGCGGGTTGCACTCTGCACGAAGGGGATCTCGTACTGGAAGTAGCTTTCGGCTTCGTTCAGGGTGTTGTCCTGGTTGATGTCCTCCGCATCGGGAATGTTAGTCGTACTCTCACGGGTGTTGCCCCGGGTGTTACTGTTGGCCCGGCTGTTACCCTGGACGCCGTTCCAACCGATGAAGCGGGTAAGGAAATCCGTCCCGTCGGGATAGCGGTCATTATTGTAGAAGAAGAAGTTGTCATTTGCGGGGTCCTCTTCAATAAGCTGGCGGGCGGCGGTGTTGGCGCTCCCCACGTCTTCAATGTATTCCGCAAACTTGGCGCGTTCCATTTCGTCGTTGGAGCCATCGAGGCCAACGTCCTGCAGTTCCCGCGTTTCGGGGTCGTTGTCGAAGCCACGGGTGATCTGTTGGGCTACGGGTACGCGAGACCAGTTGGTTTCATCAACGGGGCGGTTCGGGTTGGCGGGGCCAGGCAATCCATTTTCGAAAAACTTACGGCTGTCCTTCAGAATGTCTTCCGAGATGTTACCCAGGTTCAGGTAGAGCGTACCCTGCTTTTGGTCGGCGTCAATGGCCGGCGACTGGGGGTTCATGCCGTCCAGGAAGGGAGAAAGCATCCAGAATTCAACGAATTCGATATTGGCGGACTGGAAATCCGGCGTCGTCATTTCCCGCATGATACCCGCCCAGCGGGTTTCCGGAGCATTCAGTTTTACCGGAGCGATGGGGTCATTCTCCACCTGTACACCACGGGTCAGGCCCGGCGTACCAGCGCGGGTATCAAAGTTATAGGGCCCCCGAATGTTGGGGTAGAACACCATATCGAAAGTGGTGAACGGGTTCCGCTGTCGCTGGCTGGGCGGAATATCGACGTTGGGGAACACCTCCTGCTGGGGCACGAAACTGGCGTAAACGTTGTCCTCATCGTTCGTCAGATTACGGGCATTCGGTTCGGCCCGGAACCAGTTCAGCATGGCTCGGTTGGCACCGGAGACAAGATCATTCGTCCGGGTAGCTTCGGGGAAGAGCGGGTTATTGTTCGCCGCATCATTCTGCGGAATGGAGGACATGAACCACCGCTGCACGGGCACCATCAGGTCGATCGGGCTGGCCGTCCCCTCGAAGTCATCGAGGTAAACCAATCCGTCCTTATCGTCCCGGCTGATGTTGATCGCATTACTGTGGCCCGGGCGTAACCAGGCCGTCTCCGCCGTCAGGCTGACGTTGGACGGCGCCGCGGTGCTGTAAAACGGTAGCTTATCGACCATCCGGGTGATGAAGCCGGACTCCCGCTGGTAGGTAGCGTCCAACCCGTAGATCGTGTTATTGATGGGGTCTTCGCCCAGGTTAACCTTCTGGGTAAAGGGCCGCTCAAAGAGTTTCATGTAGGTACCCCCGACGCTGAAATTGTCGTTGATCTCGTAGTCCGCCCGTAGCCCCAGCATCGTTTTGGTCTGGAGGCTAAAAATGGTATTGTCCTCAAAGGAGACATTGATCGGCACCCCGGAACTCAGGATGGCATCATTAAGGATCCTTACGCGGCCGGTGGAGTAGTCCACCGAATAATCCCGGCCTTCCTGCAGCAGGGCGCCACCCGCCGTCACGCGTACGGACCCCGGGGGAATGTTGAAGGCACCGAGACTGATCTCAGATTGCACGCTCGACTTATAGGAGCCCCGGATCGCAAAGCGGTTCTTTTCGGGGAACTCCCGCGCTTGGAAGATCGTCGAGTCGTAAAGTTCCTGGTAGACGAAACGGTCGCGGTCCTCCGGCGCAAGGCGGGCGGAAAGGTCGCTACCGAAGGGCTCCAGCGTAGGGAAGTAGATCCGGCCGGTCGTCGGGTTGATGGTGATGCCCGGTACGAAGTCAAAGACACCATCGGGGGCGGGGTCCAGCTGGGTATTGAGACGGTCCAGGTTGAAGGCACGAATCAACGGTAAGCCCTGTACCTGCGGTCCGTTTGGCTCAGCTGATAAGGGTACGGGAAGGAAGCGCTTGAAACCCTCTCCTGGGTCTTCGTACTGGATGTCGAGACGGAAGTCTTCCTCATTCACCTGGTAGGCACCGAGGGAGTAGACGTTCTTCATCATCAGATCCCAGGTAGGCTCCCCTACCCGTTGGGTGGAGGACTTCAGCATTTTGGTGAAGAGTACCTGGGTAGCGAAGGTGCTCGTATCCCGCATCGGCCGGTTGGGGTTGGTCGTATTGGCCAATTGACCGGTACTGTTATCGGTATTCACGGAAAGCTCACCTACCCGGAAGATATTTCCGTTGTACTTGTAGCGGTAAGAAACGGCCACGACCTGGTCGGGCTGCACGTTGATGTTCAGGGAGATGAAGCCCAGTTCCGGGTGCACCGTGTATTCCCGGGGCTGGAGTTTACGGGCAGACACCTTCTCGAAGTCACGGATCTGCTGGAGGCCGAAGCGAGCCGATTGGAGTGTAGAAACCGCCTGGTCGATATTCCGGACGGATTCTCCAGCGTTGACGATCCTTCCGTAGAGGTCGTTAGCACCGTTATCCGGCAGGCGGACGTCGCTGGGGCATATCTGGCTGTAGCGATCGTCGGTGGCATTAACGTCGACGGCGCCGGGGTTGGTCAGGTTCCTTTCGTTGGGCTCGGAAAGGTCGGCAAGGGCAATAATGTCCCGGACTTCAAAGACCTCGTTCCGGTCATTCGTAATCCAAACCTCAATGTTTTCGGCGTGAAAGAGGCTATTGATCTGGGGGAGATTCTCCAGGGCATCCTCGTAGACGTCGCGGTTGTAGTGGCTGAGGAAGAAGTGGCGGTTTTCGTCGTAGCTATCGGCGTAGACCTCGAACTCAGCGAGCTGGCTGCCACCTTCGATGGTCAGCTTCTCGCGTTGGCTCCGCTGCTGGGAAGCGATGGCCGTCAGTTTCAGGTGGCCAAACTGTAGTTCGGTTTTAAGGCCGAAGAGGGACTGCGCTCCTTCGATCAGGGTACCGCGGAGGGGAAGGCTGACGTCACCCGCTTCGATCTTGCGGAGGATGTCATCTTCCGAGAAGGCCTCGGAGTTGTAGTCCAGCTTGATCTGGTTATCAAAGTTGAAGGTCGTTCCGGTGTTGTAATTGGTATTCAGTTTGAGCTTATCCCCGATCTGGCCCACCACGTTCATGTTGATGTCCATGTCGAAATCGAAGATCGTATTGCGGCGAAATTGCTCAACGATGAAGGGGTTATCCTGAAACTGGTAATTCACCCCGAAGCTGAGGTCCACCCCACCCTGCGGCTGGATGCTGATCTCCGTCCCCCCGAAGAGGTTGCTGATCACGTCCGGGTCCAGCTCAATATCGGCCAACGGGTCGCCAATATTGACGGCATCATCGGGGTTACCGACGCCGGCCAGGTTCTGGAAGTACTTGTTCTTTTGCTGCTCCTGCTGGTACTGGAGGTACTCGTCAAAAGTCAGGTAGGTTGGTGGCCGGAAGTCAAACTGGCCCATCTTTTCCCGGACGATGTAGGTGCCCGTTTCGGGGTCGTATTCTACTTCCCGCGTTACGCTGGCGGGGTCCTTCAGGTCAATTACGTTGCGGTTCGGGTCGTCGATGAAGTTACCCTGGCGGTCGCGGAGGGGCGGGAGGGTATCGATTGTGGAGGTGGGTAGATCGAGTTGCGGGTTGCGCGTTGCGTGGTCGCCACTCGCTGTACCATACTCGACGTTCGAATACTGAAAGGTGACGGCCTCGAAGAGCTCCCGCACCACATCGGGTGCCTGGCCTTCCGGGGCGTCGGTTGTGTAAGGGGCGTAAGTGAAACTAAGTGAGAGTAAAGCAGAACCTACGGCGAGTAAAATCTTATTCATAGAAAGTCCGAATAAAGGCCCGGGATTATGTGGGCGCCCACCAGAAACGGCAGATAGTTGCGAAAACTGTACCGCTGGTTGATTTTAATAGAAAGCACGGGCTCAGGAAGGCAGCCCGATTGGGGGGATAAATCAGGTTCCGACTAAGACGAAAGCTCCCGCAGTGCGAGTTTGATCATCTTCTCCGTTCCGGCGCCGGTTTCTTTCGCCAACACTTTGTTAAGCGCGCGTTGCACGGCGGGCCGGGCGAAGCCCAGGTTTACCAAGGCAGATAACGCCTCCGCCCGCTCGGTATTGCTTTGTGGGGAGAGCATTGTCGGGGCCGCGAAGGAATCTTTCATCAATTTGTCCTTCAGGTCCAAAATGATGCGCTGCGCCGTTTTCGGGCCGATGCCCTTCACCTTGCGGATACTGGCTACGTCTTCTCCCAAAATCGCCTGCCGTACCTCGTCCGGATTCATGCTCGAAAGCACGATCAGGGCCGTAGATGGGCCTACCCCGCTCACGCTGATCAGCAGGCGAAACAGGTTACGTTCCGTCTCGTCGTAAAAACCAAACAGGGTCTGCTGGTCTTCCTTCACGTGGAAGTGGGTCAGCAACTTAGCCTTGGTGGCGCTCTCGATCTTGGTGTAGGTAAACAAACTGATATTGATGTGGTACCCTAGCCCCCCGGCTTCGATGACAACGAAGCTCGGATTCTTGTGCGCAATCGGCCCGGTAACGTAGGTGATCATTTTAGTCAGTTTTACTGGCTAGCCCCCAAAATCCTTTTAAGAATGCGGGGGCCGGCTCATTTACGGGCCGCAAAGATAACCTTAATGGCTGACTGTCAGGCCGGTTGAATGCTGACGGTTTTTGTCAGTTATGCGCCCCGAGGGAGCACGCTATTTACTATGTGGCGCTGCCGCGGGTGCGGTGCAAATGGGTAATGCGCCGGGCCGACAGACCTCCGCCCCAAACCAAAAGAAGTAGCGGACTACGGAGGGGCCAAACCTCAAACGACGCTAAGTTTTGTGGTAAATTTCCCCCATGCAGATCATCGTCCACCCTAAAGTTCTTCCCCTGGCCAATCCCTTCCGCATTGCCCACGAGTCCCGGACGGAGCAACCCACCCTCATCGTGGAATTGGTGGACGCCACCGGCCGGTCCGGATTCGGGGAAGCCGCCATGACGCGGTATTATAGTCTTGACTCGGCGGAATGCGCTAGCGCCCTACAAAACCTCGCACCTGCGTTAGCGCTCAGAAAATCGTTGAGCCCCGCAGCACTGCATGACTTCCTGGACCGCGAAGCCCCTACCCTCCACCCCTTCCTCCGCTGCGCATTAGACGTCGCCGCACACGACCTGGAAGGCAAGCACCAAAACAAGAGAATCGGAGAACTCTGGGACCAACCCGCCCGCCGGACCCCTACCTGCTACACGATCGGGATGGGCAGCATCCCCGAAATGGTGGCTAAAGTCAAAGCCTTCCCCTGGCCGCTCTACAAAATTAAACTCGGTGGTGATGGGGATGACCTGGACATTATTCGCGCCCTCCGCAACGTGACGGACGCCCCCTTCTACGTGGATGCCAATACCGGCTGGACCGCGCAGCAAACCATCGACTACGCACCCGAACTGCAAGCAATGGGCGTCCTCCTCATCGAACAGCCCCTCCTGGTAGCGGACGAAGCGGGGCAGGCACGCGTAAAGGCCGCCAGCCCCCTCCCCATCATCGCCGACGAAAGCTGCCAAACGGAGGCCGATGTGGCGAAGTGCGCCGAACTTTTCGACGGCATCAACATCAAGATCGTAAAGTGCGGTGGCCTCCTGCCCGCTCGCCGGATGATCCAAATGGCCCGAGAACGGAAACTGCAAGTAATGGCGGGGTGTATGACCGAATCCAGCTTCGGTATCAGCGCCATCGCCCAACTCCTGCCGGAACTGGACTATGCGGATATGGACGGGGCCATGTTGCTGGCCAAGGACCCAGGCGAAGGCGTGACCTTCGACCCCCGGACCGGGCTGGCTATTTACCCCGATCGCCCAGGAACGGGGGCCCGGTGGCGGAATGAATAAAGTTGATGGATGGGGACCGAAAAAAAGAACCCCCGTACCCGTCATAGAGGGTCGGAGGCTCGTTTTACACTCACTAGTATATGAAACTTAATCAACTGCATCTTTAACCCGAAGAAATCGGGTTTTGTTATTTGTGGCGACAAATTAATTTCATAATGTTTTGTCAACCACGAAGTTACTTGCCGGAGGGGGTAGCTCCGGTGGGCGCCGCGACGGTCGTTTTGCCGCGAAAAAGCTTCCACCAGAACATCGGTTTGACGAGATTTCCCCGCAGTTCCAGGTCCGTGTACATTCTAGAGAGTAGCTCCATGACGCGAGGGTTGGCTACCACGATGGAAGTAATTGCGTTTGCCAGCCATTTCTTGCCGACGATCTGCTGAAAGCGGTAACTGAGGCGCAACTCGGAACGCAAAACGCGCGCAATGCGGACGTCGTAATCCGCCAGAAAAGCCGCGTCGAAACGCTGCTCCTCGAGACAACGGGCGGCCAGTTCCGCGGCAATGAAGCCGGAATAGATGCCGTTGCCGATCCCCTCCCCGGTAAGGGGGTCGATCAGGTGGCCAGCGTCACCGATGAGTAGGTAATTATCTCCGGAGAGCGTCCGTTCCTTCGAGCCCAGCGGCAAACCGTAGCCAGCCGTAGGCGTGATCTGCTCGGCCCCAGCGAAACGCTCGGCGAATTGGGGAGAAGCGATGATCTTGTCGAAAGTCTTGCGCAGGTTCATTTTCCGCTTCTTCACGATGTCCGACCGCAGGCCGAGCCCGACGTTAGCCTCGCCGTTGGGCAGGGGGAAGATCCAGAAATAACCCGGCGTCAACTCCTCCAGAAAGTGAAGCTCAATGAAGTTATCCTCGTGAAAGCCGGTGACGCCCTTAAAGTAAGCGCGGACCGCGGCGGCGTGGTGTTTATGCTCCACCTCCTGCCCCGCTTCCTTACGGCTAAAGCGGGAGTGAGACCCGGTACCATCGATGAGCAGATTGCAGGACCAGGTCTGGCTACCATCCTTTGTAGTGACTTCGTAGCCAGCGGCGGTTTTCGCCCATTTCGTCACCTCCGTGTTGAGGTGGAGGTCGATGTTGTCGCGCCGTTTCACCTCGTCGATGAGGAAGCCGTCAAAATCCATCCGTTTGCTGACGTAGCCCGGCGCCTGGTCGGGTACTCGTTCGTAGCCAATGTTGAAGGGCAGCTCGATCAGTTTGTTGGAGGGACTGTAGAAGCGGATACCCCAAACGTCCACCGGGTCGAAGCGCTTGCGCAGTCGGTTCATGATGGCCGGGTCCAGGCGGTTGAGCAGCGTGGGCACCTTCCCGCTGAGCGCATCCCCACACACCTTGTCGCGTGGGAAATCCGATTTGTCAATCAGTACGCTGGGCACCCCGAGGTAGGATAGCTTGAGGGCAGTAGCAGCTCCGGCGGGTCCCGCTCCGAGGATGACGATGGGGGTTTGGGTGGTCATGGGGCGAAGGTAGTAAGTAGGGAGTTGCGAGTTGCAAGTGTCGAGTTGCGAGTAACAAGTATCGAGTTGCGACTTGCTACTTGATACTCTTTACTCGCAACTTGCTACTCGCTACTCATTAACCCCCGCCCCAAACAACGCAAAATCAAACCTGCACGGGTCTTCCGCATCGTACCGCTTCAGGTTACCCGTGAGTTCGAGGACGGCGGCCCAATCGGTTTGCTTCCGTTTCAGGAGGCCCCACTCGCGGGCGACGCGCTCTACGTGGACATCTACCGGAAGGCAGAGTTGGCTGGGTTTGATGTTGGTCCAGTATCCGAAATCTACGCCCCGGTCATCGTCGCGGACCATCCAGCGGAGGAACATGCACAGGCGTTTGCAGCGAGACTTGCGGGCCGGGGTGGCCACGTGTTTCCGGGTACGCTGCGGCGCGTCGAGGAGGCTAAAGAACAAGTCGTGGAACCCAATTAAGGCCGGCTCGATGGTGTCATCTTCGGGTTTGAGGTAGCGGGCGAAGGCGTCTTCCAGGCTGTCGTGTTGCCGGTAGTACCACTGTAGCCAGCGCAGGAAGTAGCGGGTGTCCTCGAAGTTAAAGGTGCGGTGCTTCCAATCCGCAAATCGGGCGTAGTCCTCTTCGGTGTGGTTGAGGATGAATTGGTAGGGGCGGCCGTCCATCAATTCTACGAGTTGCGTCCCCTTATCAATGATGGTTTGGCGGCGGCCCCACGCCAAAATGGAGATCCAGAAGCCAATGATCTCCCGGTCCTGTTTGGTCTCGAAGGCGTGGACGAGGCCGATGGGGTCGTCCGGCACGAAGTCCGGCTGGTTGTACTGGTCGTGGTAGTGGTTTAGTTTTTCCTTTAGCGTCATGGGCGGGATGAAAACGGGGATGGCCGACCTTTGGTTGCTCCTCGCCCAAATCCACCGCACCCGCGGCAGCGCCACGCAGTAAGTCCCGTACTCAGTCGGGGCGCAAGGCAGTAAGTCCCATCCTCAATCGCGGCGATCTACCTAAATTGAAAAAGCCAGACCACGGCGATCGCGATCTGGCTTTTCCAATTGGGTTGCCGCAGGCTTACATCGCCGAACCCGGCACGCTGAGGACCTCTGCTTCCGTCGCTTTCCGCCGCCGCTTCATGAAGAAGTAGAGGATGGCAAAAGCGCCGATCAGGACGAGGGGGAAGAGGGCAATGTTACCCAGCGCCGCCTGGCCCGTAGCCAATTCCGCCGCCTCACCGCTGAGACCCGCTGCGAGGGCCTCCTGGCGGCCGCTATCGATCCAGCCACCGATGATGGGGTTCCAGATGCCCGCGCCAAGCATGCCCGCGCCGCCGATGAGGGACATCCCGAGAGCACCCGTTGAACTCAGGTTCTCCGCCGTAAAGGCCAGCATATTGGGCCAGAAGTAACAAATACCCAGGGCGAATACGGCCGTACCGACGTAGACCATGCCACCCGTCACGCTCGAGAGAATGAACAGACCAGCACAAGCCAGAATGGCACTGCCAAGGAGTACTCCCGTCGTATCGAGGCTATTGATGAGCGGACCGGCGAAGTAGCGCCCCGCCGCCATAATACCAGCCGTCATGGCCAGGAGTATCATCGGATTGGCACCCGCGCTACCGAGGATACGCTCGACCCACTGCGTGGCGCCAAACTCCGTCGTAGCCGTCATGGTCATCAACAGGGCAATGACGAGGAAAAGTGGGGTGAAGACTCCCTTCACGTTCTCGCCCGTGTCGGCACTGATGTTGACCGAGCGGGGGAAGGCCTGGCCCAGCATCAAGAAACCGTAGATAGCCGTAGGAATCAGGATGATACCGATCAGTACCTGCCAGGAGACGGCGTCGCCCAGCGCGAAGGCCAGCACGGAACCAATAACGATACCGCCGGGGAACCATACGTGAAATTTGTTGAGCATCTCCCCCTGCTTATCGGGGTACATATCCGCGATGAGTGGATTACAGGCCGCTTCCACGGAACCATTGGCGAAACCAACGAGGAAGGTTGAGATCAGCAGACCGTAAAAACCTCCAGCCGTGATCGTAAGGATCAAACCCAAGAGGTGGGAAGCGAAGGCTAACCAGAGTAGGTTCTTGGGGCCGACCTTATTGTAGATCGCGCCACCCACCATCATCGCGACGGGGAAGCCAAAGAAGTTCATCGAATTCACCCAACCGAGTTGAGCGTCGCTCAGGCCAAAGTCCGCGGCGAGGTCGCCAAGAATGCCCGCCCGGAGCGCAAAGGTCATCGAGGTAACGATGAGGGCCACACAGCTGGCCAGGAAAAGGCGGTCCCGATTTTCGGGGACACCGCCGGGGACTGCCCCAAGATTAGTACTGTCAATGATTGTTGCCATGATCTAAATTAAATTTCAAAAATCCGGGGGCGCGTAAGTCGCGGCGGCCGGTAAGATGGTGTAGTGTATTATTTACTGATTTCGCGGATCCGGATGTTGCGGAACCAAACCGGGTCCCCGTGGTCCTGCAGGCTGATCTTGCCCTCGGTGAACATCCCCCAGTTGGGCATGTCCTTAAACTTGGAGGCCGCGATCATTTCTTTCCAATCCTCACCGGTGTTGCTGTAGACGACTTGCTGCTCGCCGTTGAGCCAGTGCTCTACCTTACCGTCGGAGACGATGAGTTTAGCCACGTTCCATTCCCCGGCGGGCTTCACGTTTTCGTTGCGGACGGACACCATGTCGTAAAGATCACCGGCCCGGTGGGTCTCGATCTCAGCGTCGGGGTGGCAGGTGTTGTCCAAGACCTGCATTTCGGGGCCGGTCTTCCAGGGGTACTCGTATTCGTCGGTCTCCTGGACGTTGTAGATGATGCCGCTGTTGCCGCATTCACCGATCTTCCATTCCAATTCCAGTTCGTAGTTGCCGTAGGCTTCGTCGGTGATGATGTCGCCGCCGTCGCTTGCCTGCCAGCCTTCTTTATCCCCAACTTTGAGGTGAATGGCACCTTCGTCGATCACCCAGGCCGCACCGGGTTCGCCGCCGCCGTACTTGTGCCAGCCGGAGAGGTCCTGGCCGTTGAAGAGGGGCTTCCAGTCGTCATTGGTGGTCATCTCCTCGGCCTTCGCGTTAGCACTCGTGGTGTCCGCATCCGCTGGCGGTGCAGTCTCCCCGCAGGCTACGAGGATGGCAAATGGAAGGACAAACAACAAGCACTTTTTGAACATACTGATCGACTTTGGGAGGCGTAATATAATAGATTAGTCCCCGATCACGGCACGTCCGCCCCAATATCCCCACCATTTTTGGCGAAGCCGGCGGTTGTTTCAATCAAGCTGAAATCCTACCGATAAAGCGTGTGGCCGGGCCCCTTCACGAGTACGGTATAAGCATCCAAAAGGCGGCCCGTAGTTTTCTCGGCGTTCAGGTAATCGCGGGCGAACTGCCCGGCGGCATCTCCCAATCGGTTGCGGAGGGCGGGGCTTTCGGCCAGGGACTGAAGGGCATCCCGCAGGGCATCCTCATCCTTTGGCGGGACGATCAGGATCAGGTCTTCATTTAACTGCTGCATTGGGCCTCCGACGTGGAGGACCGGTAAGCCCGCGAATAGCGCTGCATAAAGGGGTTGAAGCGATGCCCGGGCGTTCAGATGGGGAAAGACGACGGCATCCACTGCTGACAGCAATGCCACCTCATTGTCCACTTCTTCCACAAACGTGTACTGGTGGGCGTAGTAACTATCCGTCAGAAACGATTCGAATTCGGGAGTCTGCAAGCCTTTCCCCAAAATGAGGAAGTGCAAGCCCAGATCAGCCGGGAGGCGGCGGATGGCTTCGCCGAGGTAATCCAGGCCCTCGCTTCCACTCGCGCGAATGAGTACGGTGATTCGATCGTCCGGAATCCCGTAGGTGCCTTCCAGGTTACTCGCCGTAACGTTTTCGTACCAACTCGGGTCGTGGCCGAATGCTACCACCGAAGTCTGGCTTCGGGAGCTAAAGGGCGCGGCGGATATCAGCCGTATCTGTTCGTGGCGGTGGGAGAATATTGCATCCACCCGGGGGTGGAGGTGTTCAAAGTAGGCGCGGCCAGTCCACCAGCGGGTGGCTGGCTCCCCATTGAAGTGGGTAATGACCTTTCCCGGCCACCCCTTGGCCGCCTTAATTCCAGCAGCAAAGACACCGCGGCCAATCAGGTGGAGGAGATCGTAGTCTCCACCCTTCAGTTCCGCACTGATGGCGCCTACTAGTTGCTTTTGGTCATGCTTTTTGGTGGAATTTCCCACTCGCCGCAGGCCTTCAATTTCGGGCCAATCCTCGTCATTCCCCAGTTCCGTCAATACCGTTACCTGCTGCCCGTAGTTCTGCACCAGGCTCAGGCACATCCGGCCGAGCGGGCTGGTGGTCCGCAGGGAATTTGCTTGGTCACTGACCAGGAGGATGGAGAATTGTTGGTGCACGCGGCGAAGATAGTTGCCCGGTCCGGCATGCCTAATCCATCCGTAGTTTTCGCTACTTCCCCAGCCACCTCCGGCGGAGCATCCTACAGCTTTTTTCGCTGCCACCGGCCTCCACGGCTTCGTCCATGCGGTCGATGGCCAGTACCATTAGCTCGTTCGTCCACCCGGCACCCGCGCAAGCGCAGGAAAAGGAAGAATCGCGCAGCGCGGAGTAATAGGTAGCACGGTTACACGCAGTGGATTCGGGAGCGCTGGCACAAGTTTTTGGGCGCTGCCGCAGGTGCGGTGCGGGGAAGGTCTGGCAAGGATAGTGCAGATGATAAGTGGGCAATTGCTCGTGGCTGATGCTGCCACCCCCGTCGCCGTAGACGCGCAGGCGCCAACCCGTGGGGCTTTCGATCTCGGTGTAATCGAGGGCATCAACCGGGAGGGATTGGCCCGGGCCATTACAGGAAAAGAGGACGAGAAGAAACAGGGCGCGGATCATGAGCGGGGAGTAGCGGCAGGACCTTGTATCAACTACGATGCAGATCCCGCAATTTTTGGTGGGCGGGCGACACGGGCGCTCACCTGATTGGCGCTACGAACGGGAGGATTTCTGCCTACAACCTCTCACCGTTGGCGACATCCTATTACCTCAAACTATCCCCAGGCGAACGGGTTATTGAGACGGAGCCGGACGGTACTTCCCGCCGCTCACGAAAAACCACCCCGCGCTTGATCGACTACGAGCATTACGTATTACCCAATGGCCTCACCGTTGTCCTGCACCACGACCCGAAACGGACGGTGGCCGTCGTCAACGTTCTCTATAAAGTAGGCAGCCGCAACGACCCGCCGGGGCGGACGGGTTTCGCCCACCTCTTCGAGCACCTGATGTTCGAGGGCAGCACCAACGTGGACAATTTCGACGACGTACTCCAGATGGCCGGTGGCGAAAACAACGCCATGACCGGCGCGGATACGACGGTGTACTACGACATCCTCCCCGCCGCCAACATCGAAACCGCCCTCTATTTGGAGAGCGACCGGATGCGGGGGCTGAGCTTCAGCGAAAAATCCCTCGCCACCCAGAAAAAGGTGGTCGTGGAAGAGTTCAAGGAAACCTGCCTCGAAGAACCCTACGGTGATCTTTTCCACCATCTCAGCGATTTGGTGTACGAAACCCACCCCTACCGCTGGCCGGTGATCGGCCTCAACTTTGAGGACATCGAGCAGGCGACGCTGGAGGACGTCAAATCCTTCTTCTACCGCCACTACCGGCCGGACAACGCCATCCTGGTGGTCGCCGGTGGCTTTGACGCGGCAACTATCCGCGAACGGATCGAGCACTACTTCGGAGACATCCCCCCTGCGGCCGACGGCACCGCACGCTCAACTCCTGAAGTGGAAGCTGAACAAACCGCCCCCCGCAGCAGGGTGGTGACTGCGGACGTCCCCAGCCCCGTCATCTACCAGTATTACCGGACGCCCGGCAGGCTGTACGACATTTACGTGGCGCTGGATGTGGCTGCATTCCTACTGGGTGGTGGCCGCTCCTCCTACCTCTACCGCAAATTGATCCGAGATACGGACCTCTTCGCCGAGGTATCCGCCGGCATGAGTGATACCTACGACTACGCTGGCTTGTTGGTAGAAGCCCGCCCTGCGGAAGACGTGGATTACGCAACTGCCCGCGCCGCGCTTGATGCCGCCATCGAGGAGTTCGTCAAGGAGGGCGTCAGCCAAAGCCAACTGGAGAAGACCGTTAACCGGATGGAAACGACCAATCACTTCAAGTCGCTTTCCGTAGCCAGCCGCGCTAACGACCTTGCCTTTTACGCTTCCATCGACCGGATGGATCTCGTCAATACCGAAGCCGCCATGTACCGCGCCCTGACGGTGGAGGACGTCAATGAGGTGATTCGGGAGTACCTGCAGCCGCGTTGGCGGAGTGAAGTGGAGTATTTGGTGGAGGAGGAGTGAGGGCCAGACTAGTCCAATCTCTGATAAAGTGATTTACAGTCTGAAATTGTGGAGTACTTCATTCCGAATAAAACCAAAAAATCCCCGGTCACTGGTAGTGACTGGGGATTTTTCTGATTGATAATCAAGCAGGAATTACCCACCAAAATCATCAAAAGCAATGTTCTCTTGAGGAACGCCGAGGGAATCAAGCCCGTCGATAACGGTTTTGTTCATCATCGGGGGGCCACAGAAGTAGTACTCGATCTCTTCGGGCTCGGGGTGCTTGTTGAGGTACTGCTCCATCACGACGGGCATGATGTACCCTTTGAAGCCGTCGCCGGGAGCGTCGATGTCTTCCTTGACCTTCCAGTTGTCCTCTTCCAGTGGGTTATCGAGGGCCACGTAGAATTTGAAGTTGGGGAACTCCTTCTCGATCTCACGGAACTGCTCGATGTAGAACAGCTCCCGCTTCGTACGCCCACCGTACCAGTAGGATACTTTGCGGTCCTTGGTCTTCAGGGTGTGGAAGAGGTGGAACAAGTGGCTACGGAGAGGGGCCATACCGGCGCCACCACCAATGTAAACCATTTCCTTCTGAGTCGGCTTGATGAAGAACTCACCGTAAGGGCCGCTGATGACGACTTTGTCACCGGGCTTCTGGTCGAAGACGTAGCTGGAACAGACACCGGGGTTGACGTCCATCCATCCGCCCTTCTTGCGGTCGAACGGTGGCGTAGCGATCCGGATGTTGAGCATGATGATGTCACCTTCCGCCGGGTGGTTAGCCATGGAGTAGGCGCGGAACTGCTCTTCGCTGTTGACCATCTTGAGGTCCCACAGCTTGAAATTGTCCCATTCGCTCTGGAACTTGTTCGGGTCGTCACCGTGGTGCTCGGGGTGAGCGGTGATGTCGATGTTCTTGTAGTCAACGGTTACCTTGGGTACGTCGATCTGGATGTAGCCGCCGGATTCAAAATCCATCGTTTCACCTTGCGGCAGTTGCACTACGAACTCCTTGATAAAGGAGGCTACATTGTAGTTAGACTTGACGGTACAGTCAAATTTCTTGATACCAAAGATCTCTTCCGGGATCTGTACCTCCATGTCACCACGGACCTTCACCTGACAAGCCAGACGCTTGTGCTCGGCGACTTCCCGGCGGGTAAGGTGGTTAAGCTCGGTAGGAAGTACGTCACCACCACCGGCAGTAATGTGACATTCACACATGGCGCAAGTACCACCTCCACCACAGGCGGATGGGAGGAAGACGTTCTTGTCGGACAGCACGGTAAGCAGGGAGCTACCGGGCTGCACCATGAGTGGGTTTTCGCTGTCGCCGTTGACGACAATCTTAACCTCACCCTGGGGTACGAGTTGTTTGCGTGCGTAGAGCAGGATGGCGGTCAGCGCCAGTACTACTGCTGAGAAAATGATAACCGCCCAAAGAATCGTAAGCATCTTATTCGGTTTTAAAGTTTCGAAGCCACCAAAAGGGAAGCTCCGTTATTGTTGTCACCCCATTACAAGCAGGATTTCATACCTACTGTTTAGGGATCAATGTCATTTGTTGGTAGTAGCGGATACTTAGTCCGCTGTGTACCGGATTGGTTTACTCTCCGGGTGTCCAACCACCAAACACGGCGGGGTCCAGACCGGAAAGGCTGAGGAAAGCCAGACCCATCAAACCCGTCAGGAGGAAGGCCATACCCAAACCGCGCAGGGCCGGTGGCACTTTGCTGTAACGGATCCGTTCCCGGATGGCCGCAATGGCAATGATGGCCAGGAACCAACCAAAACCACCACCAAGGCCGAAGGCAACGGACTCGGACAGGTTGTAGTCCCGGCTAACCATAAAGAGGCTACCACCGAGGATGGCACAGTTTACCGTGATGAGGGGGAGGAAGATACCGAGCGCCGCGTAGAGCCCCGGGCTGAATTTTTCCACCACCATTTCCACCAACTGAACCATCGAGGCGATGACCGCGATGAAGATGATGAAGCGAAGAAACTCCAGTTCAAAGTTGAGCAGCAGGTACTCATTGATCAACCAGTTGATTGGCATCGTGATGCCCAGTACGAAGATCACCGCAAGACCAAGGCCGAAAGCCGTGGAGAGTGATTTGGAAACGGCCAGGAAAGAACACATACCCAGGAAATACGCCAGGATCATGTTCTCAATGAAAGCCGATTTGATAAAGATGTTAACTAAGTCGCCCATGGTGAGTCTATAGTCTTTAGTTGTTAGTCAGTGGTGGTAGCTTGCTGTAACGCTAGGATAAGTTATTGCCTTAGCTTACATCAACAAGTTTCGGGTTCTGGGCGCGTTGGATCCAGATCAGTACCGCGATGATGAACATGGCCGCAACGGACATCACCATGAGGCCGTTGTTGGCGTACCAACCGAAGAAGGTATTTCCCCACTGGCCGGGAGTAGTGGTGTCGATGGCGTAAGTGGAACCGGCGCCAATGATCTTCATCTCCAGTCCGCTACCAGCGAAGAGCGATCCCTTACCAAAGAGCTCACGAATGAAACCAACGACGATCAGGATCAAACCATAACCGAGGCCGTTACCGATTCCATCGACGAAGGAACGCCAGGGGCGGTTCGCCATGGCGAAGGCTTCGAGGCGGCCCATCACGATACAGTTGGTGATGATCAGCCCAATGTATACGGAGAGTTGCTTGTAGACCGGGTAGTTCAGCGCCTTGAGCGATTCGTTTACCAGGGTCACCAGCGTAGCGATGATGACCAGCTGGACGATCAGACGCACCGCTTTGGGGATTGAGTTCCGGAGGAGTGAGGTGGTCAGGTTAGCCATCCCACAAACAAAGACCACCGCAACGGCCATCACGATCGATGGATAAACGAGGGAAGTAACGGCAAGTGCGGAACATACACCCAGCACCTGAATGGTGATGGGGTTATTGTCCAGCAAGGGGTCCACCATCAGTTCCCGTTCCTTGGAACCAAACCAGGGTTCTTTCTCGGCAACTTCGGTTTTCTGCGTATCGGTAGCAGTAGCCATGTAATTGATGTTTAGTCCGCGATTGCGGGGTAGTTTTTACTTGAGGTTCATGCTGGTGGAAGCATTTGCCTCCTCCATGTAGGGTTCGTAAGCCTTCAGCCCGCTGTAGAGCATGTCTGTTACACCATCAGCCGTGATGGTTGCGCCACTGAGGCCGTCCACTTCGTGCTCCTGGTCGAGGGCACCACCCTTACGGACGTAAATGGATACGTACTTGTCGCCATCGTAGATCTTCTTACCCACGAATTGAGCGCGCCAAGTGGCGTTATCCTTGATCTCGGCACCTAGACCGGGCGTCTCACCGGCGTGGTCAAAACTTACCCCGGCGATGGTATTGAGGTCCGACTCGAGGGCGACGTTGCCCCAGATAGCATCCCACAGCCCACTGCCGCGTACGCTGAAGATGTAGTAGGCGTCGCTGTCCAAGTTAACTTTATAAACGGGGTACATCCGTTCTTCGGGTTCTTTCTTAAGCTCCTTGGCCATGTCGATATTAACGGCCTTCATACCAGGCATATCCATGGGGTCGCCGTCGGCATCCACGATGGTTTGATCGACCTGCTCTTCGAAGATGGCCAATACTTCCTCATCGGAGAGGCTAGCCAGTGGCTTACCCGCAGCTTCGAGTGGGTTCGCAATAGCCAACAGGATCTGACGCTTGTTGAAGATGTCCTCATTCTTGGCGGCAATGTCTTGCGTAGCCGTTTTGAAACCTGCGAGCAGGAGAGCGACCAGGACGGTCATACCGAGGACGAAGAAGATTACTTTATTAGTACTCATGCTTATTGAGATTCGGGGGTCTGGCCGGGCAATTCACCCAACCGGATGGTTGAATTACTGGCCACTCGTGTTACCGACGGCGGTGTACTCGGATTCTTCGTCGAAGATTTCCATTTCGCCGCGGCGGGTAATCAATTCATTACGCTGCTCGGCCATCTTGTGCGTCCGCTTAGCGCGGCGCTTCATGTTGGCTTCGTAGACGTAGTGGTCGATGAGTGGCGCAAAGGTGTTCATCAATAGGATGGAAAGCATCCAGCCTTCGGGGTAAGCCGGGTTCATAACGCGGATGATCAAACCAATAAAGGCGATGAGGAAGCCGTAAATCCACTTACCGGCGGGGGTATCGGCACTGGATACGGGGTCCGTCGCCATAAAGGTGATGGCAAAGAGGAAGCTACCCATCGCCATCTGGCGTAGTGGGTGGATGGCCATGAACTTAAAAATACCGTCCACATCAGCCGTCAGCTGATCTGGGCTGGGAGCAATGGCGTTCATCATCAATGCGGCTACCATGAAGCCAATCAGGCCACCGAAGATGACGCGGTAGCTGGCGATGCGGGTTACGATCAGGAAGATCATACCGATGACGATGAGTGGAACGCTGGATTCACCAATGGATCCGGGGATCGTACCCCAAAAGATCTGACTTTCCGTGTAGACGGCTTCGACGCCGGCCCAACCTTCCTTAGCGGCAATACCGAGAGGAGTAGCACCCGTCCAACCATCGACGACGGCCATACCGCCCTCACCGAATTGGGAGTATCCAACTAGATTAAAGAGCCAGTCAAAAGCGCCGTGGGCCCAGTTGTACTCAGCCGCTACGTAGGTAGGAACGCCATCAATGGCCACCTTCTCAATGCCGGACACCCATACCTCATCACCGGAGATGGTCGTCGGGTAAGCAAAGAAGATAAAGACCCTAGCCAGCAGCGCGACGTTCCAGATGTTCATCCCCGTTCCGCCAAAGGCTTCCTTACCAAGTACAACGGCAAAAGCAATCGCAACGGCGAGCCACAGCAGGGGGATATCCGGTGGCATAATGAGGGGGATCAACGCGCCCGAAACCAGAAACCCTTCCTCAACGGAGTGGCCATTCTTGGCGGCGTAGAAGAACTCGATACCGAGGCCCACCACGTGGGTTACGATGAAGATCGGCAGGATCTGGATCAAACCGTAGACCACCTTCAGCAAAAAGCCTTCGAGCAGACCGGTGTGCTGGCCAAGCGCTACGAAGTGCTGGTGGCCAATGTTCCACGTACCGAATACGTACAGCAGTTGCAGCACGAGCACGACCTGCACCATGAGGCGCTTAAGGTCCATGCCGTCCTTGATGTGTGCACCGTCAACGGTCACGGCATCCGGCTGGAAGAGGAAAGTATAGAAAGCGTCGTAGGTCGTGTGCGCGAACTTATTCTCCTTCGCGGGCTCGAACTTCTTGACGAAACTGTGTAATGCTTTCATATGGCTATTGTAGCTGAGAGCAGACCCGCCAAAGAATGAGGGGAACGCTCGAATTTTCTTGAATTATCCCTGGGCCTGCATCAAGTTGAGACCGTCACGGAGAATATACTGAAGCGGTTGCTTGGAAACACAGGCAAACTCAGCGAGCGCCACGTCCTCCTCTACCAATTCGTAGATACCGAGGCCTTCCATCTGCTCGAAGTCCGAAATCATGATGGACTTCATCAGTTGCTGCAGGTACAGATCCATGGGGAGCACCCGTTCGTAGTCGTTGTTCACCACGAAGGCCCGGCGCTCACCGTGGCTATTCGTTGTAGCCTCAAAGGTTCCGAAAGTGGGGATCGTTGGAGAAATGGAAGCCCGCGGTTTGATGGGTAGCAACCAACCGAAGATCTCCGGCTCATCCCCTTCCTCAATTACGGTAACCTGGTCGTCGAAGAAGCCTAGGAAACCTTCAGTACCGACGTTATCCCCCGTCAGCACGTCGCCGCTAATGGTGCGGACGTTGACGAAGTTCTCTCCGGACAGCAACTCACCGAGGCTGGCACCAGCGTGAGTGCGAACGTGAGTTGGGGCCTGCAGTGGGGCGCCGGTAAGGGCGACCACCCGGCTCGTATCGTACGTGCCGTTCAGGAAGAGATTACCGAGCAGGAGTACGCCGTTGACGTCCAGCGTCCAACAAGTGTCATCACCGTTCCCGATGGGGTGGATGTGGTGGGCCTGGATACCAACGTTGCCCGCCGGGTGCGCTCCGTCAAAGTAATGCAGCTTAGCGTTCTGGACGCGGTCGTAGGCGGTGGGTGCAGCCTCGCGGCCGTCCAAACCGAGGTAGACGAATCCGTCCGTAAGGCGGTTCAGTACGTCGATACCCTTTTGAAATTGGTCCTCCCGGCCAGCAATGGCAAGTTTACTATCCGCAGCGAGTGGCGCCGTGGAGAAAGTGGACACGAAAATGTCGCGGGGCGTGCGGTCCGGATCGGCCACCACGTTGTAGGGTCGTTCCTGAATGACGGGCCAAACACCGCTTTCCAGTAGGAAGTCCACCAGTACGGAACGGTCCGCGTGCTCGGAGGGCAAATCGTAGCTGCGGCTCACCTGGTCCTTATCGGCCAGGATGATGATGCTGGCAATGGCGCGCTTGAGGCCGCGCTTCACTTCCAGGATCTCACCACTTACGGGGGCGGCGAACTTGATACGCTCCTTTTTCTTGTCGTAAAAGACAACGTCACCAGCCTTTACGCTGTCACCAACCTCAACGGTTACTTTGGGGATGGGCATCAGGCCGTTGAAATCCGGCGGCATGATCGCAAAGCGGCTAGCCTTGATGGATTCGTCGATGGTTCCCGCGGGTTTTCCTTCCAGGGGAATGTCGTAACCCTTCGTCAGTTTGTGGTAGTTCTTACCCTCCAGGTGCTCGGGGCGGCGCTTTCCGAAGAGCTCGCTCACCCGTGGGTAGAGACCCATATTGACCTTGTCGTTATCGATGTTTTTATCCTGCAGATCCAGCACCATGAAGTTGTCAGCAACACTGATGATGATGAAGAAAAGAAGGAGGAGAGCACCCGCGGCGAGGCCGTAGATCAGTAGATTATTGCCACTGGCAGAAGCTTGAGACTGAAGACTGGTAAAAGCCAACAGCAACAGCGGGAGTAACTGTAGTGATTTCCTGGTTAATTTCATGCGCCTGGGTGCGTTTGAAAAGCGGTTTGAAGCGGCGAGCGAAATGCAGCTCACCCAAATTGCCCGCCGAAGCTTCGGAAGGCCTGGAAAAGTTGCGCAAAGTTACAACATAGTCAAGTACTAATCCAGGAAGGGATTAGCATGTTCCGGACGCCATATTATTTAGACCTGGTCTAAGCAATAGCTAGTTTGCGGGCAAACTTCGCTTCACCAATTCACGCGTAGCCAGGCTCAGGAGCAACTGTTCTTCCTTTTCGTTCAAGTCCTGCGGGATGAATTCAAAGGCGCGCTGCCCGAGGGGGTCGGCAGCGTCGTTTTTACCGGCGGTGATGGCGCCAACCTCGCGGTTTCCAACGCTGATGGGCAGGTAGTTTTCTTTCTGCTCTCCCGCAATCCGCGCGATCGGTTGTCCGCTGCGGGCGCCGAGCAGGGTATTACCATCCAGGCTACCTACGGTCTGCCCGTCGATCTGTAGAGAGGTCTTGCCATCCTCCGTCCAGTACACGTAATCGTGTTCCGCCGTGCGGGCGTAGAGGAGTTCATTCACTTTTTTACCGAGGTAGCGGCGGTAGGAGTAGCTCACCACGGGCTCGTGGAAGATCGTCGTAAAGGTGCCTTTCGCCGTCATGCCGGCGCCGGTCTTCACCACCTGTTTGTCCTGCGCCAGGCTGAAAAGATCCAGTTCTTCCTTATTTAAGGGTACCAGGTCGGCCGTCCAGCCATCCATTTCAGATTTTAGCTCGGCGACGGCTTGGTCGCGCTTACTCTTACCGGGCATCCGGTTGCCGGACCACATCCGAAAAAGGAGCAGCAAACCAACAATTAAAAGGACGCTAACAATAGTAAGTGGGATCATGGCGGGAACGGTCTTCAATAAAGGTAGCTTATTTACACTTTTCTCCCATTACCGGTTCGGTTTTCGCTGCTTTCCGGCCTCCAACGATGGGCCGCTCCAACTGAGTACGAGTTTTACTGCGTGGCGCTGCCGCGGGTGCGATGAAATAGGGATGGGCCAAGCCGAAAAAAGAGTGGTTCCCGGAAGGCGTAAATGGAGTCCTATAGTAAAGGACTATCCGGGATCAAGTTATTCGGACGGTTTTCCTCCAGCTTCCAAGGTCAAATATAAACTTCCGGACCTACCAAAGAAGTTGGATGGGCTACCCCCGCCGTAACTTGCGGAAGTGAATACTACCGACTGGGACCAGGCACTCCGAAGCTTCTCCGGCTACCTCAAATTAAACCGGGGCTACAGCGACCATACGCTGACGGCTTATCAATCGGACGTGAGTAAGTTCCCCGCCTACCTGGAGCTGCGGGGCTGGGCGCTCTCTCCTACCCACATTGAGGCCTTTCACCTGGATGGATTCATCGTTTACCTGGCCGAGCTCGGTTTAGGTGCCCGTTCGCAAGCCCGGTTGATCTCCGCCCTCAAGACCTTCTTCGCCTATTTGCTGGACGAGAACCTGATTCTGGCGGACCCCACCGAACTTCTCAAGGCACCGAAATTGGGGCGGAAAATTCCCGAAGTACTGACCTACCACGAGATCCGGGAGCTACTCGGTGCCATTGACCTGAGTACGGACCACGGCATCCGGGACCGCGCCATCCTGGAAACCCTATACGCCTGTGGTCTTCGGGTGAGCGAAGCGACCAGTCTTAAACTGACCAATCTCTACCTTAATCAGGGCTACCTCCGCATCACGGGCAAAGGAAATAAAGAAAGGATTGTGCCCATCGGCGGCGAAGCCATCAAACAATTGGAGTTCTACCTCCACTACGTACGGGTGCACCTACCTACCATCAAACCGGAGGTGGAGAATGTGGTATTCCTGAACCGAAGGGGCGGACAACTAAGTCGGGTATCCGTGTTTACGGCGGTGAAGAAGTACGCGGCGGCGGCTGGCATTCAAAAGCGGGTCAGCCCCCACACATTTCGCCATTCCTTTGCCACCCATTTGATTGAAGGGGGCGCCGATCTACGAGCCGTACAGGAAATGTTAGGTCACGAGTCCATCCTCACTACCGAAATCTATACCCATTTGGATACGGACTTTTTGCGGGAAACGATCCTGTCGTTTCACCCGGCTAATCAGTAGAGGTAAGGCTTAAACTCAAGTTTAGATAGAAAGGTGCTGGGATTAGACCAGCGCCGCGATCGTCGGTAGGTTGAAGAGAACGACGATGATCAGTAACAGGGTTAACAGGAAGGCAGTACGGCCAATGTTTTGACGGAACTCCATGGTACGTGAATTGATAGGTTAACTGGTTTGGGGTAAATGGCAATTGCTTAGTTGCCGGTCCAACTATAACCCCATATTTTTTACTCGTGTTCGGTCTTCCGATAGTTAAGGTGTAACGGATTGCCACGAGGGTGCATAGAGGGTCAAACCTACTCGCTGTCCCATTCAGCTTAGTAGAACTTCCTACTCACACTTCAACAGCACATCATGCTTCTTCGCATCTCTTCTCTGTTACTTGCCCTCTTCCTCTGCACCTGCGTCAGCGCCCAAAATCTGCCGGACAAGGCCAAAAACCGCGCCGCCGACCGGGCCGAACGCAAAGCCAATAACAAGGTCGACCAAAAGGTAGACCAGGCCGTGGACGAGACCTTTAAGGCCATCGAAGGGCTATTCAAAAAGAAGAAAAAGAAAAATAAAAACGGCGAGCCAGCCGCCAATCAAACGGCAACCCAACGGACGGGCACGGCACCCCAAAAAGGAGATGCTGACTACGAACAAACCGTCGACGATGGCGGTCTCGTACCCAACGACGGCAACGAATACGCGGACGACGAAGAAGTGGGCAATGCCCTCTCCAATTTATTTGGGGGCGGCGGCGATTTTGAACCCTACACGAACGACGTAGCCTTCAGTATGGACATGCACGTCAAAAGCATCAAACGCAACGGAAAGACCGAGGAATCCACCATCTCGATGGCCGTAGGCCGCACTCAGGTTGCGCAGAAAGTCAACTTTGAAGACAAGGGCGAAAAGGGCAATAGTTGGTCCATCTTCGATACCCAAACCGGCAAGGTCACGCTAATCACAACTAGCAAGGGCGAAACTACCGGCATGCGGATGAAGAGCCCCAACCTGAGGAACCTCATCAAACCCGACGCCGCCCAGGACTACCTCGACGGCATCACCTACGAAAACACCGGCGAAACCCGCATCATTGAGGGCTACAACACCACCAAGTACGTCATGACGGACACCCGCGAAGGCACCGTAACCGAATCCTGGATCACCACCGACATTGAAATTGACCCCACCGCAATGGCCTCCGCCATGAGCGCCTTCATCGGCGGCCAAACCCTAACGCCCGGTGAAAATGCGCCCGTGGAAGGCTTCCCCATCTTCACCACCTCCACCGATAAAAAAGGCAACCGCTACGAGATGACCTACAAAAACGTGAAGGTGGGCGAAGGGAATATCAATACCCAACTGTTCGATACGGGGAATATTCAGATTCAGGATATTCCAGGGTTCTAAAAAGTCTGTAGTCTATAGTCTGGAGTCTATAGTAGTCCCTGCCTAGCAGGGTGGCTACAGACTAAAGACTATAGACTACAGACTAAAAGGTGGGCCCACCAGGATTTGAACCTGGGACCGACGGATTATGAGTCCGGCGCTCTAACCGCTGAGCTATAGGCCCTGTTTTAAGTTGCGAGTAGCAAGTTGCAAGCCTACTAGTACTTGCAACTTGCTACTCGTAACTCTCAGTTCCACAAAGGTAGCCAACCCGCCAAAAGTTACCGTACCGGGGTGGAATTTTACGGGGGAAAACTTTTCTAGATTGTAATGCGGCGAGCAAATAAGTGCGCCAACCGCTACCTTTGGGGTATTATTGTAGTTTTTACACTAACTCCCCCCAATGAGTATGCAGATTACGGATCACCAAAACACAAAAATCGTGGCCACCGTCGGCCCAGCCTGTAGTTCGGAGGACGGTTTGAAGAGCCTCATCCTGGCCGGGGTAGATGTTTTTCGCCTAAATTTTAGCCACGGCTCCCACGACGTGCACGGCGGGACGATCCAGAAAATCCTCAAGCTCAATAAGGAACTCAATACCCACGTCAGTATCCTGGCGGACCTCCAAGGCCCGAAACTCCGGGTCGGCAAAATGGAAGGTGAAGGGCTACCCGTTGAGGAAGGCCAGATCGTCACCTTCACCAATACGGAATGCGTCGGCAACGCCGAACGCGTCTACATGAGTTACCCGCAGTTCGCCCAGGACGTAACCGTCGGCGAGCGCGTCCTCGTGGATGACGGCACCCTAGTTTTTGAAGTGGTGGAGACTAACGGGACGGATACCGTAAAACTGAAGACCCTCTTCGGTGGCGTGTTGAAGTCCAACAAGGGGGTCAACCTCCCCAACACGAAGATCAGCCTCCCTTCCCTGACGGAAAAGGACCTGACCGACCTCGAATACATCCTCACCCAGCCGGTGAACTGGATTGCGCTGAGCTTCGTCCGCTACGCCAAGGATTTGAAGGATTTGCGCAAGCGCATTGAAGCTAAAGGCCACCCCGCCAAGATCATTTCCAAGATCGAGAAGCCCGAGGCCATCGAAAACCTGGACAAGATCATCAAGCACTCCAACGCCATCATGGTGGCGCGGGGAGATCTCGGTATCGAAGTCCCCATGGAGCGGCTGCCGATCATCCAGAAGGAGATCATCCGCAAGTGTATCCAACGGGCCCGCCCCGTCATCGTGGCCACCCAGATGATGGATTCCATGATCAACAACCCCGGCCCCACCCGGGCGGAGGTGACGGACGTAGCCAATGCCGTCCTCGACGGTACGGACGCCGTGATGCTTTCCGGTGAGACTTCCGTGGGCCGCCACCCGGCGCTCGTCGTCAAAGCCATGAACGCCATCATTCACGAGGCGGAAAAGATCTACGAGATCGGTATGAAGCGCCCCAAAGCCAACGACAAATCCGGTACGTTCATCAGCGACGTGGTTTGTTCCGCCGCCGCCTGGGCCGCCCAGAATGTTGGCGCCCGCGGTATCGTCGGGATGACGCGGTCCGGTTACACGGCCTTCAAGTTGTCGAGCTTCCGTCCGAACGCCAAGATCTACGTCTTTAGTGATTTGCACCACATGCTCAACACCCTCAACCTGTGTTGGGGCGTGCGTTGCTTCCACTACGACAATAATACGAGTACGGACCAGACGGTAACGGATGTCACCAAAATCCTTAAGGATGGTGGTTACGTGGCTTCCGGCGACCTGCTTGTCAATACCGGCTCCATGCCCCTCGAGAAGCAGCTGCGGACGAACATGATGAAGATCACGCTGGTGGATTAGGGCTTCCCGCCCTCCCCCGCCTCCACAAAACCCGGCCCCGTACGCAACGTGGCCGGGTTTCGTACGTTTACATACTTCCGGCCCGCTTTTACAGCTCGCTGGCGACCAGAACTATCCCCGACATGCGTTTCCTGTTACCCGTTTTATTCCTCTTGTCTTCCGCCTTCGTTTACGCGCAGGGGGAGCTCACCGTCGCCGAGATCGGCCGGCAGAGTAAGTTCATTGAAGCTAAACGGGACGCTTTGCTTGGCAAGACGGACGCGGCCATCGCCCAGTTTGAGGCCCTCGCCGCGGAAGATCCGGCAAACGATGCGACCTACTTTGAACTCGCCCGCCTCTTCAAGGCCAAGGAGCTGTTCGACCCCGCCATCGACCAAATGCAAAAGGCTTACGCCGCCCGCCCCAACCCAATCTACGCCGCATATCTGGCGGATCTTTTTCGGGAAACCGGCCGCCACAAGGAGGGTGCGGCGCTGTACACCTCCCTGCGCAAACAAGACCCAAGCGACGAAGATTACTACCTGGAAGAAGCTGCCGCCCTGGTGCGAGCCCAGGATATCAAGGGAGCGATCGGTGTGTACAACCAGTTGGAGAGCCGAATCGGCGTCAACGCCGAGCTGGCACGCCTCAAACACGCGCTCTACCTCGGCACGGGTGATGCCAAACGCGCCGAAAAGGAACTCACGGCCCTTGTCGACGCCCAACCCCGCAATCTGGAAAACCGCCACTTACTGGCTGGATTTTACGTGGCGCAGGGGAATGCCAAAGCGGCCAATCAGGTTTACAAGGCCATCCTCAAGTTAGAGCCGGCGGACGTACGCGCACAGTTGGCCCTCCAAAATGCCGGCGCCCCCGCCAAACCGGGTGATACGGGCAGCGATGATCAACTACTAGCACTACTTGGCCGATCCGACGTGGACCTGGACCTCAAGATCGGCAAGTTGCTGCCGCTCGTACAGGGTCTGGCGCGGTCGCAGGATGCCAGGTCGGGGACCGGAATGGACCGGGCCGAGATCACCCGGGCCGTGCACTTAGCCAAGGAATTGCGCCGCGTACATCCGGACGAAGCCAAGGCCGCTGCGTTGCTGGGCGACATCTACTTCCAGTCCGGCCAACTGAATGAAGCAGCGGACGCCTACATCGCTACCCTCGAACTGGACGATAACGTTTATCCTGTCTGGGAGCAATTGCTCGGCACCCTTTACCTGTCGAACCGGACCGTCGAGTTGCGGAAGTACGCCGAGGAAGCGCTGGACCTCTACCCCAACCGACCTTCCGTCTACGTGCATTACGCCATTGGAGAAGCCCTGCGTTCCAACTTCGGCGAAGCGGAAAGTCTGCTCTCCGAAGCCCGGCTCATGGTAAGCACCCAGGCCGAAGCTACTCGCGCGCTCGACGAGTTGGCGACGGCTTTCTCAGTCCTGAACTCGGCATCCAGCGGCAGCGCCGTCAAAGCGGAAATGCTACCCGGCGGTCCGAATGGTCCCCTGGCCTTTTTACTGACTAACGCTACGGAGTTGGACGCCCTCAAAGGTTACGACGTACCGGGCAATACCAATGCCCTCTACCTGGAATTACTCGGAGACGCAGCGGCGGAAGCGGGTGATAAAGCTACCGCTACGGCAGCCTACGCACGGGCTAAAGCAGCGGGCAGTAAGTCTAAAGAACTACCTCGCAAAATGAGTAAGCTGGGTAGTTAAACCCTCCCGGCAACTCACCTAGGTCGTTCGCCGAACAATCCGGCAATTGCCTAGCTTCCTAGAACCGAACCTCCTTCCTGGGCAACTCTACCAACATTTTCGGCACTCAATCTCTACCTATGCGCGCGCTTCTATTTCTCCTTTGTACGGTCACGATTCTTGCGACTGGATGCGGCAGCAAAGTGGGCGGGAAGCCTGGCAAAGACGGGCTTACGCGGACGACCAAAGCCTCCAAAGTAGTGAAGGGAATGGAAGCCAATGCGTTCGAAACCGATTACCTGGAAGGTAGCGCCCGCATCGATCTCGAAAGTGAAAAACTAAATATCGGTGGGACGGGCACGATCCGGCTCGAGCGCGATAAGGCCATCTGGATGAGCGTCAAGAAATTCGGCTTCGAGGGCGCCCGCGTACTGATTCGCCCCGATTCTTTCTTCGTCCTTAACCGGCTAAACGGTGACTATACCGCCGAGCCACTGAGCTACGTGGAGCGGAAATACCAGATCCCCGCGGATTTCAACCTGCTGCAGAAAATCATCCTCGGTAACGCCGTCTTCTTTACCCGCGATCTGGAACTCACACAGAACGGCGATGTCTACGAGCTTTCCGGTGAGGACAGTCGCTACGCTACGTCTTACCTGGTGGACGGCGCCAGTTTCAAACTACAGCAAATGGACCTGCGAGAGTCGGGCTCCGACCGGAAGATCACTATCCTGAACAAGGACTTCCGCACCGTCGAAGCAGCGAAACAAGAATTTGCTTACGGCCGCACTGTCCGCGTCAATTCGACGGAATCCGGCCGAGCAATGATCGAGATGAACTTCAGGAAGGTGGAGTTGGACGGGCCACTACAAATGCCGTTTCCCTTTCGCTAAGGTGCTCGTCAGGTTACAATGAGGCGTAGCGCCTGATGCTCGCTTTCTGACCTGGGGATAGCGTTACTTAGCGTCCTCCTTGTAGAAATCTTCCTTGTCTACAACGTTGACTTTCTTGCCTTCCTTCAGGTTCCGCAACTCGCTGTAGGGGCCGGAGACAACCTGGTCACCGTTGTTCAATCCACCCGTTACTTCAATGACGGAACTGTTCTGTAGGCCAGTAGTAACGATGGCTTTGCGTAGGGTATCGCCGGTCACTACAAACACGACTTCGTCCAGATCATCTAGGGCAACTACGTCTTCGTCCTCCGTTTCCTTTTGGCGGGTAGTGACGGCTTCGACGGGGATGGACACTACGCCCTTTGCGGCCTTAGTCAGGATATCCACGCCAGCGGACATGCCCGGGCGGAAGGGGTAAGTGTTGCCTTCGCGAACGAGGTCCGCGTAGCTTTCCGGTTCGATGCTGATACGAACTTCGAAGTTGGTCACCTGATCTGAATTCAGGACGTTGTCGGCGATGCCTGCCGTCGTGCTGGAGTTGGCGATCTGGGTGACGACGCCGCTGAACTTCCGGTTGATGTAGGCGTCCACTTCCACTTCGGCCTTGTTGCCGATCTTGACGGAGGGGACGTCGTTTTCGGACACCTCCACCCGTACTTCCATGGCGTTCAGGTTGGCGATGCGCATGAGTTCGGTACCCGTCATTTGGATGGTACCGACCACCCGTTCGCCCTGTTCTACGTTGAGGAGAGAGACGACGCCGCCCATGGGAGCGTAGATCGTCGTCCGGCGCAGGGAAGTACGCAGTTCACTGAGGGTGGCCTGAGCGGATTCGACGCCGTACTGAGCGGCGCGGGCGGATTCTTTAGCGGCGTTGATATTACTGTCCGCTGCCCGTAGGTTAGCTTCGAGGCCCCGCAGGTTGGCGGCGCTCGCTTCCAATTCGGCCTGGCTGACTACACCATCCGCCGCTAGGCTCTTGTTCCGGTTATAAATTTCCTGAGCGTTGGTCAGTTGCGCTTCGATCTGCGCTTTCTGGGCCTGTAAGCTGCTGATTTGCGCTTTCGCATTGGAGGCCTGCGCCTTGCTACTGTTAACGCCGGCGACTCCACGGGCCACCTGGCTTTGGTAAGCATCGGCGTCGATCTTGGCTAGTAGTTGACCTGCCTTAACGCTGTCTCCTTCTTCCACGTAAAGTTCGACGACCTCACCCGATACGTCGGAAGAGATCTTCACCTCCGTCTGGGGAAAGATCTTGCCACTGGCGCTGACGATCTCCTGGATATCCCTTGCCTTAGCTTCCGAAGTATAAACGCGGATGCCCTTCGGCCCCTGGTCCCCAAAGATGAGGGCACCGACGATGCCGAGTACGATGAGTAGGAATACGCCGATTACAATTTTGCGTGCCATTATTTAGTCTTTAGTCTGTAGTCTATAGTCTGCAGTCCGTAGTCTATTTACTATAGACTACAGACTATAGACTACTCTAGAGTTAGTCCTTGCCCTAGGTAGAATTCAATTACCTGGCGGTTAAAAATGAGTTGAAATTTAGATCTGGTGAGTTCCGTCCGGGCCTGATCGAGACGATTGGTGGCCGTCACTACGTCAAGGCTGTTGGCAACGCCGGCCCGGAAGAGACGGTCCGTATTATTGAAGGCGTCCTCCGAAGCCTCGAAGCTGACCTGAGCGGCGCGGTAGGATTGCCGGGCGGCCCGTAGATCGGCCAGCGCCAACTGTACGTCGTTGCGCAATTGGTTCCGGGCCTGTTCAATGTCCAGGCCGGCATTGAGCCGCTGGACCTCCGCCACCTGTACGTTGAGTTTGTTCCGCCCCTGGCTGTAGATCGGTACCTGCAGCGCGGCACCTACCGACTGGCCGAAGTTGCGGTCCAGTTGGTCGAAGTAGCCCAGGTTCGGGAAGACCAATCCAGTTGTGTTGAAGTTAGAGATCGTTCCCGGCATTCCGTTGATAATGACGGGTACGTCCGGTCCCTGCACCACTTCGACGTTGGACACGTCCGGATTGTTGAAGTCCTTGGAAACACTGGAGTAGTTCGTACTCAGGCTACCGAAGAGGCTGACGGTAGGGCGTAAACCACTCTTTGCCAAGTCCGTTCCGACCGCCGCCGCTTCCTGGCGGAGTTGCGCTGCCCGGATGGTAGGTTGAGTAGATTGCGCAGCTTGTAACACGGTGGCCAAGTCGTAATCCTGGAAGAGTTGCTCTTCGGTAGGGTTCAACTCCGGGGTAGCGATGTCGAAAGCTTCGTCGGGGTCGAGTTCCAACAGCAGTTGGAGGGTCAATTTGCTGATGGCCACCTGATTTTCCAACTCCACGATGGACCGCTCGGCGTTGGCCACCTGGGCTACAAGGTCGAAGCGCTGGGCGCGGGGTACGGAGCCCGCCTGGATCAAACGATCCGTATTGGACAGCTGGTTCTCGACGAGGGCCAGTTGCGCTTGTGCGTTGTTCAGCTGTTCGTTGAGCAGCACAATCGTCAGGTAAGAGTTAGCTACCTGGAGTCCTATGGTGTTACGGGTCACGATGGCATCCGTTTCCGCGGCCGCAAGGTTGAGGTCGGCTTGCCGCAGGCCATTTTTGATCTGCCCGCCAGCGTAAAGCAGCACGTTACCCTGGATCTGGTAGCCTTGAAAACCAATCGTCTGCTGGTCGAACGTATTGGTAGTGGGGTCGATCGTCCGGCCGAGCTGTAGGCCAATATTGGTAGAGCCGTTCACCGTCGGAAGCCGCGCGTTCTTGGCCTGCTGCTGTTGGATACGGCTGATCTCCGAAATATTCCCGAGCCGCCGGACCTGCAAGTTGTTCTCAAAGGCGTATTCCACGGCCTTTTCGAGCGTCCACGCTCCACCGTTCTGAGCGGAAAGTCCCTGGGTAAAACAGAGGGCAAGTACGAAGAGAGTAAATGTGCGCATGGGTAAGATATGTGGTGGGCAAAGCTAGCCACTCCGGGCCGCGGTAGGTTAACTTATCTATGAACGTGCGATATTAATGGAAGAACGGGTTGAAATCTTCGTCCCGATTCTTACCTCTGCCTAAGCATCCCCCCCATTTAGCCAACCCCGGCGCCAGAACCAACCGAACATCAGCACGACGATGGTAAACATCACACCGAGCAGAATAAAGTAGCCGTTCGGATTTTTTAATTCGGGGATATACTCAAAATTCATTCCGTAGATCCCAGCCAGAAAGCTCAGCGGCATGAATATGGTGGACACGATCGTGAGCGTCTGCACCACCGAATTGGTCCGAAAAGTGATTTCACTCACGTAGAGGTCATAGAGCCCGTTCGTTACGTCCCGGTAAGTCTCTACGAGGTCGGTGACCTGGATGACGTGGTCCTTCAAATCCCGCACGAACAACTGGGTATCCTCGGAGATGAGGTGATGTTCCGAATCCCCAAAGGTGCTCACCATCTCTCGTAGGGGGCTGATACTTTTGCGCATCGTCAGTAAGCTCAGTTTAAGGTCGTGGATCTCGCTTTTGGTCTTCACTTCCGGCCGCTTCAGAATCTGGTTTTCCAGTTCATCCAGCGCGGCTTCTACCTTATCCAGGACGGTAAAATAGCGGTCCACAATATTGTCCACCAGTGCGTAGGCGAGGTAATCCGCCGGGCGGGTACGGATGCGGCCGGACTTCGTCTCCAGCCGTTTGCGCACGGAGGCCAGCAAATCGCCAGCGTCCTCCTGGAAGCTCAGTACGGTACGATCGTGCAGGTAGATGGAAACCTGTTCCACGCTCAGTTGGCGGGTGGTTTCGTCGAAGGCAAAAGCCTTTAGCTGCAGTAAGATCCCTTCGGGATACGCCTCCATTTTGGGGCGCGTCATCACGTCCACGATGTCTTCCAGCGCGAGGGGGTGGACGGCGTAGCGCTGGCCCAATTCTTCAATGAGGTTCACGTTATGGAGGCCGCGCACGTCGTACCAAGTCACGCCATCGGTGGGGCGGACGACGGGGAGTTGATCCACCGTCATTTCGTGGGAGTAATCCTCTTGCTGGGCCCCAAATTGGGTAAGGTGGACGTGCACTTCCTCCATCTCCTTGCGGCCGGTGTAGACCATCGTCCCCGGAGGCGCGCCGGTAGTTCGTTTCAGGAACGGGATTTTTTCCGTTTGGTCCCGCAGCAATTTAGTTACGCGCATGGTGAGTGGTTGATAAGTAGCGAAAGTAGGGCGCTGCCGCAGGTGCCGGGTAATGGGTGAGGCACCCTCCGTCAGGAACTTGTATAAATATAGGAATATACCGGACCAACAATCGATTGGTTCAGGATGGCCTGCACCAACATCCTGTGGACGGTGTTATCTTGGTTATCAATAGTGCTTCCTGAAATGGAGGTGGGATATATTGGTTAGCACAGGCAAGCCGTTCCGCCCCCATTCATTTGATACCTACGATCATGTTACTATCCCCGAAAACAATCAACTCACGGCTCTTACTCTTTTTGCTGCTGCCCCTACTGTGGGCCTGTGGCGACGACAAGGCCACTACTTACGTTAACCTCCCCGCGGACGGCCCGGTGCTCATCGTCGGGGAAACGGATGGCGGCATACTCGATAAGCTCAAGCAAGGGCTCGGGAAACCTTCCGCCGTAGCCGGTTACCGAATGCTGGAGGAAGATTCACTGTTTAATTACCGCTACCTCGTACTGCTCTCCCCCCTCCACGATAGCCTGACGGCGCACCGGAGGACTTCCGTCGAGCGCTTCGTGGCTGCCGGTGGCCGTTTGGCCATCGACGATCCACGGCCGGCCGAACCTTACCGCTGGGCCTGGTACGAACAGCAACGTACGGGCAAATCCTCCAGCCCCCGGTCCGTCGGCAAAGGGATGACGGCTTTAGCTGACGGTGGCGCCATCAGCGCAGGGTTTTTTACCTCCGCCCCCAACTCCGCACCCGCGGCAGCGCATGAGCTCCCACTGACTGCACCAAAAGAAGACCGTTTTCAGGTACAGGTACTGGATGATGCCATTTACGAACCCATGGAAATGGAGGTGCTGCCCGACGGTAGCGTGCTCTTCCTGGAGCGGCGCGGTAAAATGAAGATCAACCGCGGTGGCGTGACTAGCCTGGTGCACGATTTCGACGTCTGTATTGAAGGCAACTACGAAGATGGCCTCCACGGTGTTGCCCTGGCCCCTGGTTACGGTAAGACGAACCACCACATTTACGTCTACTACAGCCCCGCGCCCTGCGACTCTACGGACCAGTTCCTCAGCCGCTTCGAATTCAAAAACGGGGTATTGGATACGACCAGCGAGATTGTCGTCCTACGGGTGCCCGTGCAGCGCAAGAGTTGCTGCCACAGCGGCGGCTCGGTGGAATTCGACCGGCTGGGCAACCTCTACCTCTCTACGGGGGATAACACGAGCTCTAAGGAAAGTAATGGCTACAGCCCGCTGGATGAACGCCCTGGCCGCGGACCCTACGACAGTCAGAAATCCAGTGGCAACACTAACGACCTACGGGGCAAGATCCTGCGGATTACGCCTACGGCGGAAGGTGGGTACACGATCCCCGAAGGCAATCTCTTCCCGAACGGAGAGGGCGGCAAGCCGGAGATCTACGTGATGGGCGCCCGCAACCCCTTTCGGATTGCGCTCGACCCGTGGACGCACTACCTCTACTGGGGCGACGTCGGCCCGGACGTGGGCGAAGCCGGCAAGTTTGGCCCCGAAAGCTTTGATGAGTGGAACCAGGCCGCAACGGCCGGCAACTATGGCTGGCCCTACTTTGTAGGAAATAACTTTGCCTACCCGGACCGGGACTTTACGGATGATTCCGTTGGAGAGCTATTCAATCCCGAACGCCCCATCAACGATAGCCCCAACAACACCGGTGCCCGGGAATTGCCGCCCGCCCGCCCCGCCCTGATCTGGTACCCCTACGGGCCGAGCGAGGAATTTCCCATCCTCGGAACGGGTAGCCGGTCGGCGATGGCCGGCCCCTTCTACGACGCGGAATCCCTGGTACCCATTACTAACTCCGCCCTGCCGGAGTACTACCACGGCAAGTGGTTCATCTACGAATGGGGCCGCAGCTGGATCAAGGCCGTGACCTTGGATAGCGCCCGCCAGCAGATCGTTCAGATTGAGGACTTCCTACCGAATCTGCCCATCTCCAAGCCGATCGACTTCAAGATTGGCCGCGACGGCTCGATGTACCTGCTGGAATACGGCAACGACTATTTCGCGAATAACCCCGACGCCCGCCTGATCCGCGTGAGCTACTCCGCCCGCAACCGGCCTCCGGTAGCGGATCTTTACGCCAGTGAGGTAGCGGGAGGTTTACCCTTCCGCCCTACCCTTTCCGCCGCTGACTCACGCGACCCCGACCCGGAGGATTCCCTCACCTACCGCTGGTACATCGACGGGATATTGGAGAGCACGGAAATGGACTTTAAACCGTCCATCACGGCGGCGGGGGAACACATCATTCGCCTGGAGGTGGAGGATGCCGCCGGCGCTACCGCCGAGCAATCCCTGACCGTGGCGGCGGGTAACGCCCGACCCGTCCTTGCATTGGAGATGGAAAACAACCGCAGTTTCCTCCTTCCCGGGCAATCCGAGCTGGCCTACCGCGCCACGGTTGATGATGCCGAAGACAGGGTCAACGGCCGGTTAGATCCGAAAAAGGTACTCGTCAACGCTACCTGGGTAGCGGACGAGAAATTGGCCAACGGGCTCCGCCGCGGAACGGACCAGCTTCCCAGTGGAGATCTCGCCTTCGCCGCCGGGGCCGGGCTGATCGAGGGCTCCGATTGCTACACCTGCCACGCCGAGCGCCGCGAAAACGTGGGACCATCCTACCTCGCCGTAGCCGAGCGTTACGAGGACACACCGGCTAATATCAAGATGCTCGCCACCAAAGTGATCAAAGGCGGTAACGGGAATTGGGGGGAACGGCTGATGTCCGGCCACCCCGCCCTCAAAACGGAAGACGCGGAAACAATGGTGGGGTACATCCTCAGCCTCAATAACGGTGGCCTCCCACTGGAAGGCAAAGCCAAACCAGGAACGGGCAGCGGGAGCTACGTGATCGCCGCCAGCTACCGGGACAATGGGGGTAAACAGACACCACCACTCGTTGGCCAGCAAGCGATCGTACTACGGTCACCCCGCGTGGAAGTGGAGACGGGCAACGACGGGCTATACCGCGCGGCCGTCCCCGGTAGCGGACAGAACTTCGCCTTCCGCGTAGTGGCCTTCCGCCCCGGAGGATGGCTGAAGATGGATAACATCGACCTGAAGGGCCTGGCCGGCTTCCGCCTGGGCCTCCACGGTGACGCGAACGGGGAACTAGAACTTCGCTACGGCGGCCCAGACGGGCAATTACTGGCTCAAACGACCGTCAGCCCCACTCAACCCTGGGACGGGGTGGACGAGCTTACCCTGGAGCTACCTGCATCAGCGGCCGACCTGGAGATGGGCGATCTCTACTTTGTGTGGAAGGGCGAAGGTGGCGTCGTAGCCGACGATATGGGCCACCACCGCCCCGGCGACGTAGGTTGGATCGACTGGATTGAAGCCGTAGGGAATGGGTTAGCGCGATAGGCTGATCCTACTAGTAATGCTTACGAAGGGCTTTCGGTCACGTACTTCTATTAGGAGTGCCAGACCGGAAGCCCTTTCTAATTTCGGTTGGAGGTCCCAGCCTTTTGCCTATATTTCGATCCACAAACCACCCACCTCATGCAAAGAAGAAAATTCCTCCATACTACCGGTAAATCCGCTCTTGGACTATCCCTCCTCGGCTTGGCGGCAGCCTGTGCCAATGAACCCGGCACCGGCGACAGCGCCACAGAAGTTGCTAGTACCGAAGATATGCTGTCGGGAGAAGTAGCCAAATGGTTTGACATCAGCTTGGCGCAGTGGTCTCTACATAAGATGCTCCGAGGTGGCGAAATGGACAATCTGGACTTCGCCGGGATGGCCCGCAACACCTTTGGCGTGGGGGGGATTGAGTACGTCAATCAATTCTTCAAGGACAAGGCGACCGATTCGGACTACCTGAAGGAGATGCAAAAGCGGGCGATGGACGCTGACGTGAAATCCCTGCTCATTATGATCGATCGGGAAGGCGACCTTGGGGATACAGACAAGAAGGCACGAATGCAGGCCGTAGAAAACCACTACAAGTGGATCGACGCCGCAAAATACCTGGGCTGCCACAGTATCCGCGTCAACGCGGCGGGAGAGGGCAGCCGGGAAGAGGTCGCTAAGGCCGCAACCGAAGGCCTGGCGACCCTGAGTGAATACGGTAAGGAACGGGACATCAACGTTATCGTAGAAAACCACGGCGGGTACAGTTCTGATGGGCAATGGCTAGCGGGCGTCATCAAAGGAACGGGGATGGACAACTGCGGCACGTTGCCCGATTTTGGCAACTTCTGTGTAGAACGGAACAACCCCGAAAAGTGGGAGGATGGCTGCAAAACGGAGTACGATCGCTACAGGGGGGTTGAGGAACTCATGCCCTTCGCCAAAGCCGTATCCGCCAAGGCTTACGACTTTGACGCAGCGGGCCTCGTCACGGAAACCAATTATGCGAAGATGATGAAGATCGTCCAGGACGCCGGGTACAAAGGCTGGATCGGGATTGAGTACGAAGGCAACGGACTGACCGAGAAGGAAGGCATCAAAAAAACCATTGAGGTCCTCCAGCAATTTGGCGGTCGTTTGGGATAAGGGTTAACGAGGCGCGTAGTAACCAACTCGCCCTTATTCATCTGGCACCTACTGAAAAGCCACCGAAGACTTCCATCTTCGGTGGCTTTTCACGTGTAGGATACTGGTAGCGTGCTGGCTACTCCGGCAGTTCCTGCTTACCTAACCAGCCGGTATCGAAATTACCCTGGCGGAAGTCTTCCTGCTTCATGAGCCACTGGTGGAAAGGCACGGTGGTCTTGACGCCTTCGATGATGAATTCGTCGAGGGCGCGTTCCATTTTGGTGATGGCTTCCTTACGCGTCGGGGCACGCACGATCAGTTTGGCGATCATGGAGTCGTAGTAAGGGGGGATCGTGTAGCCGGCGTAAACGTGGGTATCTACCCGCACGCCCTGGCCTTTAGAACTGTGGAAGCTGGAGATCTTACCGGGGCTGGGGCGGAAGTTATTCCAGGGGTCCTCGGCGTTGATGCGGCATTCGATGGCGTGGGCTTTGGGATAGTAGTTTTCCCCGGAAAGCTTCTCACCGTAAGCGACGCGGATCTGTTCCTTGATGAGGTCGTGGTCGATCACTTCTTCCGTTACCGGGTGCTCGACCTGGATGCGGGTGTTCATTTCCATGAAGTAGAAGTTACGGTCCGAATCCACCAGGAATTCTACGGTACCGACGCCTTCGTAGTTGATAGCCTTGGCCGCTTCGATGGCTGCCTGACCCATGTCTTCGCGGAGCTTATCCGTCATGAAGGGGCTGGGGCATTCCTCAACCAATTTCTGGTGGCGGCGCTGAATGGAGCAGTCCCGCTCGGAAAGGTGGATCACGTTACCGTACTGGTCACCAATCACCTGGATCTCGATGTGCCGCGGCTTGGTGATGTACTTCTCCATGTACATGCCGTCATTGCCGAAGGCAGCCTTGGCTTCCGTGCGGGCGCTTTCCCAGGCTTTCTGGAACTCCTCCTCGGCGTTGACGATACGCATCCCCTTGCCACCACCACCGGCGGTCGCTTTGAGCATGACGGGGTAGCCCATTTTCTTGGCTTGGGCGCGGCCATCGTCGGCGGATTTAAGCAGCTCGCCATCACCGGGAACGACGGGCACCTTGGCCTTGATCATCGTATCCTTTGCGGTAATCTTATCCCCCATGCGGCGGATCTGCTTGGGGTCGGGGCCGATGAATTTGATACCGTAGTCGGCGCATACCTCGGCGAAATCCGCATTCTCGGAAAGGAAACCGTAGCCCGGGTGGATGGCATCCGCGTTGGTGATTTCCACTGCGGCCATGATCTTGGGGATGCTGAGGTAGCTTTCCGAGGATGCGGCGGGGCCAATACAAACGGCCTCATCGGCGAACCGTACGTGGAGACTGTCGCGGTCGGCGGTAGAATAAATAGCTACCGTTTTGATGCCCATTTCGCGGCAAGTACGGATCACGCGCAGCGCAATCTCACCGCGGTTGGCGATGAGGATCTTCTTGAATTTTTCAGCCATAATTGTGGTCTGGTAATCGTTCAGTTTCCGTCCCGGTCGGGATGCACCTGGCTAACCCGAAAGGACGAAAGCAGGACGTACTTTTAGGAAGGGTCGACGAGGAAGAGGGGCATATCGTATTCGATCGGCGAGGCGTCCTCAACGAGCACCTTGACGATCGTACCGCTCACTTCACTCTCAATTTCGTTGAAAAGCTTCATCGCTTCTACGATGCAGACGGTATCGCCTTTGGCGACGGTGTCTCCCACCTTAACGTAGGCGTCCTTATCCGGAGAAGAGGACCGGTAGAAGGTACCGATCATGGGTGACTTGATCTGCACGTAGTGGCTTTCATCCACCTTACTTCCACCAGCTTCTTCCTTTTGGGGAGCGGCGGCGGCTGGCGCAGCGGCGGGAGCCGGAGCCGGAGCAGCTGTGGGTGCAGCAGCGTAGGCGGGGGCGGCCGGTACGTTGATGATGGAAGGGCCACCGGCAGCGGGCGTATTCACGTTACCGCTGAGGTAGGATTTTCCGCGGATGTGCAGTTTTACATCACCGTTGGAGTATTTGAACTCGGAGATTTCCCGCTTAGAAATGATGCGGATGAGTTCCTGGATTTCTTCAATGCTCATAGTTAGGTAGTGCTTAGCTTTTGGCGCGTTCGACGTAAGAGTTGCTACGGGTATCAATCTTGATCCGGTCACCGATATTGATGAAAAGTGGTACGCGTACTTCGGCCCCCGTCTCTACCGTAGCTGGCTTAAGGGTATTTGTTGCCGTATCTCCCTTTACGCCGGGCTCGGTGTAGGTGATCTCCATTTCGATGTACTGGGGGAGATCTACGGTAAGGGGCGTATCGTCTTCGGTGTTGTACAGGACTTCGACGGTATCGCCTTCCCGCAGCATGCCGGGGTTTTCGATCATGGCGTCGGCGATCATGGCTTGTTCGTAGGTCTCGTTGTTCATGAAGTGGTACCCCATGTCGTCCTTGTAGAGGAACTGCATTTTGTGGCGCTCGACGCGTACCTCCTGAACCTTGTGGCCGGAGGGGAAGGTCTCACTCAGTACACGACCGGTGGAGAGGCTCTTGAACTTCGTCCGTACGAAAGCGGGGCCTTTGCCGGGCTTGACGTGCTGGAATTCCGTGATGGAAACGATGTCATTATTGTGCTTGAACGTAAAGCCGTTCTTGATATCCGAGGTGGTAGCCATTTGGTTAGTTTTGGTTAGAAAGTCCCGTTTGCTATCGGCCACTGCTGTAAGCCGTAAAGAAAGGCTGATGTTTAACGGGGGGCCAAGATAACACCAATCCGGGCCAATTCACCAACTCCCACAACAACAGTAAGCACACGCAGGAAGGGTCTATGTTTATTTTACCGCTGGCGTTGCTGGCGCTTGCTCTGGGTTGATCTCTTTGTTGGCCGCAAAGCTGTAATGGCGGCGGCCGGCGATGATGACGTGGTCCAGCACCACCAGGTCCAAATGCCGGGCGGCGGCGGCCAGTTTATGCGTCAGGGCCCGGTCGGCCTGGCTGGGGAAGGCCTGGCCACTGGGGTGGTTATGGGCCAGAATGAGCGACGTGACGCTGGGGTGTTGCAGCGTCAACCGGAAGATGCGTTTAGCATCAGCTACCGTGCCGGTTACGCCGCCTTCACTTACGCGGTGGTGGCCCAGCAACCGGTTGGCACGGTTAAGGCAGAGGATGTGGAATTCTTCGTGGTCCAGGTCGCCGAGGTGGGTCCGGAGGTAGCGGGCGCAGTCCGCCCCGTTATCAAAATTGGGTTTGACCAAAGCGAGGGCGGCTTCCCGGCGGCGCCCCAACTCGAGGCTGGCCATGAGGCGGAGGGCCTTCACCTCCCCTACCCCGGCGTAGGCGCAGAAGGTGGCGACGTCGCCCCGCGCCAGCTCGTGCAGGTTATGGTTAGCACCACGGAGGATTTGTCGGCTGAGGGCGAGGGCGGAGACGCCCCGCTTACCGTTGCCAAGGATTACGGCGAGCAATTCGGCGTCGGAGAGGGAACGGGCACCGTGGCGGCGCATCCGTTCGCGGGGGCGTTCGTCGAGGCCCATATCCTGCATCCGCATCTCCAGATCGGGCGTGATGTACTTATTCAATGGTGTCGGTTTAGTAGCCGACTCTACCCTTTTGCCACCGGACAATTCTTCCGGGGCTAGGCCAGCGTTTCCGCTAGGCCATTTGACTACAATTTTTCCTTGCCTCAAAGTTAGAGCAAACAGATTGTTGAACCTAAGAATTGGACAGAGTTATTTTGTTTGCTTTTTCCCTTTTAGGGTAGTATTCAGTCTATAGTCTGTAGTCTGCAGTCTGCAGGGATAAGGCTCTCTAGGTGGCCACCTATCCGAGCGCAGCGACAATAGGTGGTTCCTGGAGCGGCCGGGTTTTTGAGTCTACAGTCTGTAGTCTATAGTCTTTAGCCTACCAATCAATCACCTTAGCTTCGATACGGGTATTGGTGCGGAACTCTTCCTCGGTGCATTCTCCACAAAAGACCAGGGGTTGGGTATTGCCGTAGGCGACGGTACGGACGCGGGCCGGATCGATGCCCTCCCGCTCCAGGTACGCGCGGAGGCGAATGGCCCGCTCTTCGGTAAGGCGCTGTAGTTGGGCCTGGAGTTCAGGGCCATCCGCATGGACGATCAGGATGACTTTGAGGGTCGGGTACTCGCGCAGGAAGTTGCGGAGAACGAGGAGATCGGGTGACCGATTCGGTAAAGGGTTAGCGGAGAGATAAGGGTACTCAATCTCGGGCAGCGGTAGAATAGCGTCGGCGAACTTTTCCGTAAAGCCAGTCTTGGGGAGCTTTTGCGCGAGGGTCAGCTCGTGGCGCGGAAGTGGCGCAGTTCCCGTAGGTAGGGTGCTAAGCGTACGGTCGGTATCAGTAAGCGCGCCGGCCGCCACCCTGGCCACGAACTCCTCACCGGGAGGAAGGCAAACTTCGTAGTAACCGCCTGGACCGGTCTTGGCCTCGGCGATTCGAGACCCCGCTCCAGGCCCCGCATAATAGGTTATGGAAGTGCCGGACACCCCCTGGCCCAACTGATCGACCAAGCGGCCCGCAACGTTGATGCAGTTTTGGGGTTTTAGCCCCTGATCCCGCGTGGTGAGCGGTGTTGCCGCGCCATTGCTGTACGCGAAGCGGCTGGCCCCGTAGCCAGGTTTAGCCAGGGTCACAAAGTATTTTCTATCCGGGTGGAAGGCGTAGTTGAAATTTCCATTGCGGTCCGTTTCGCCCGCGGGGGCTTCCGCGAAGAGACCGATCGGCCGACCGCGCTGGACGATCGTTTTGCTATCGCGCGTCTCCTCCAAGGCGAAGGATCCATTTCCGGCGGGAAGGCGCCCGGCGGGGGTCAGTTCTTCCACCCAGACGCTGGCGCCCGCGATGCGCTTGCTGGATTGTTCGTCGTAGACGCTGAAGGTCGTCGAAACCGCACCGGCCCCTTCTAAACTGATGAGACCTTGCCGCAGGGTAAGCCGGTAAATATCATCCTCGCCCGATCCGCCGGGGCGATTACTGCTGAGGTAGCCGGTGGTACCAGACACGCCGAGGCTTAAACTGATGTCGTCATCGGGAGAATTAATGGGTTCCGGCAAGTTCACGAGCCGCCCCCAAACCCGATTGCTGAGGTCAATCATGAACAGATCCTGCCCCCCCATTCCGGGGTGCCCGTTAGAAGAAAAGAACAGCCGACCACTTGGGTGGATAAAGGGAAAGGCTTCGTTGCCCCCCGTATTGATTTCCGGCCCCAGGTTGATGGCTTTACCCCAGGCGCCGTCGCGGTAATCCGCAAAGTACAGATCGTAGCCACCGAAGCCGCCGGGGCGATTGCTGGCGAAGAAGATCCGCCGCCCGTCAGCGGTCACACTGGGGTGCTGGTTCGTGAAGTTGGGGTCATTGTGCGGCAGGGGGCGAATGGCCGTCCAATCGTACCCATCGTGGTAGGCGGAGAAGAGGCCAAGGTTGGCTTCCCCTTCTTCACTCTCTACGGTGCCACCGGCCCGTTGCAGGGTGCGGGTGAAGTAGATCACCTGCTCATCCTGGGTGAAACTGACGGGCCCCTCATTAAAGTTGTCAGACAAAGCCGTAGAGAAACGGCGGCCGCGGCCGGGAAGGTTCCGACTGTCCAGGCGCGCTACGTGCAGTCGGAAATAGGTCTCTTTGGTGCGTGCATCCAGGCTTCCGCGGCGCGGCCGGGTTAAGTAGACCAGAGATTGCTGGTAGCGTACGGGGCCAAAATCCACGTCGGGGGAGTTGATCGCCCGGCAGTTTTCGAGGGAAATTTCACTGGTGCCGACTACGCCAAGTGGCGTTCCCTGCGCGGCCATGAAACCGTTTAGGGTAGCGATGAGGACAAAGGCAGGGAGTACAGATTGAAGCAAGTGGCGCACTCTGGCAAAGATAGTCTGTAGTCTATAGTCTGTAGTCCGAGAGTCGCGGGCTACAGACTGCAGACTATAGACTACAGACTATAAACTACTTCGGAAATAACCGCTTAATCGCCTCCTCCCGAGCTTCAAAAATCCCCTGCACCTGGCGGTGGACGAACAGTTTGTCCGCGATCGTCCCCAGAATACCGAGGGGGGCTTGATAGTGGAGGATGTCCGTCATTTCAGTGCCTTCGCCTTTGGGCAACTCCCGAAAGTGGTGTTGGTGGTGCCAGAGAGCAAATGGGCCAACCCGCTGGTCATCAATGAAGTGTTCGTGGTGCTTGATCTGGGTAATTTCCGTTACCCAATCCGTACTGAAACCAGGGAAGGGGCTGACACGGTATTGGATCACCATGCCTTCGTACATTTCCACACCTTTGACCGGGCTTTTGATGTCAAAACTCACGTCATCGGGCGTCAGCTTTTCCAGGTTTTCGGGCCGGCTGAAGAAGTTCCAGGTTTCTTCCAGGGAGCGGGGGACGGTTGATTTGAATTCCAGGCGGCGGGGCGTCATCAGTTCGGTTTTGCAGTAGAAGCGCAAATGCCACTAAAGGTTTGTAGTTGATGATAAACGGTGATTTTCTCCTTACGAATGGATGCTTGCCAAGAAAATTCGCCTCTTTCGAATTAATTACGGGCTAAGCAGTTCGCCAAAATTTCTTCGGCGAAGGCGGACTAGTAGCCAAGCAACTTCTCATTAATTCTGGCACTGGCCAATTTTTGCACCGGATATTCCTCTTATCATACTCTCCGCTTCTTTTTCATACGCCGACCAATCTTTTGGCAGGACGAAAATTGTTTGGTTGATTGTACGCCTATATTATCTTCGCCTTCCGAAATATTAACCCTCCTGCCTATGAATGCCGCTGAACAGTCTCGCTACAGCGACGCCGACTTAGCTGAGTTCAAGCTCATCATCGATGAGAAACTCACTGAGGCCCGCAAGCAACTGGCCTTTTACCTCAATCAACTGTCGGAACAAACCAACAGCGAGGATGGCAAGAAGCGTGGCATTGACAACGGCAACCACGCTTCAATGGCGGACGACCTACAAAACCAGGCCAACCGCCAGCGCAAGCTCGTCCAACACCTGGAGTACGCCGGCATGCGCATTGAAAACAAGGTCTACGGCATTTGCCGCGTCACCGGAAAATTGATTAGCAAGGAGCGGCTGCGGCTCGTCCCCCACACTACTTTAAGCATTGCCGCCAAACAGGCGCGTTAACAAGATCTACGTCGATTATGTAATTTGCGGCCCTTCCACTTCTGTGGTGGGGCCGTTGTCTTTTTACGCCTCCTACTCGCCAGCACCAACCTATGCGCCGCCGCCGCCTCGTCTACCTAACCCTCTTCCTGGTGCTGCTGGCCGATCAGGCGCTGAAGATCTGGGTCAAAACCCACATGGCCTACGGTGAAGAGATCCAGTTACTGGGTATGGACCGCGCCCTCATCCACTTCGTGGAAAATAATGGGATGGCCTTCGGCCTCTCGCTGGGGGGTAGTTACGGTAAGTTGCTCCTTACCCTATTCCGCGTTACGGCCGTTACCTTTCTGTTCTTTTACCTCGGCCGGCTGTTGAAAACGCTGGCACCGCGGCGCCTACTGGTTGGTTTTGCCCTCATCCAGGCGGGCGCACTGGGGAACATCATCGACAGCGTCTTTTACGGGGTCATTTTTTCGGAAAGTTCCTTTCACGGCGGTGTGGCTACGCTGTTTCCCGAAGGCGGCGGATACGCCCCGCTGCTGTACGGCCGGGTGGTAGACATGCTGTATTTCCCCCTGCTTTACGGTAACTACCCGGCTTGGTTCCCATTCGTGGGTGGGCAGGCCTTTCTCTTTTTCCGCCCCGTCTTCAACATCGCTGACGTAGCCATTGCCGTTGGGGTTTTTCTGCTACTCAGCTACTACTTTTCCAGTTCGCGGATCGAGGCGGCCAATAAAGTGGCCAACCAGGAAGCGCAATCCGTTTCCGCCAGTTCCGCTGGCCACTCCTCAACAGGGCATACGGGCGCTGCCGCAGGTGCCAGGGAAGAGGAATAGGACCAAGCTATCATCCGGATGATCTACCGAAAGCCCTTAAGGGCCTTCGCAATGGTGGACAACCGGTCCGGGTGGTTGTAGTAATAGATGAAGCCATCCTTCCGCTCGCGAGTGACGACTTTAGCCTCCCGGAGATAACGGAGATGGAGGGATACCGTGCTCTGATCCAGCCGTAGCGCACCGGCCAGGTAGCTAACACTCGCGCCATGCTCCCGATCCAGGATATCCAGGATGGCTAGCCGGACGGGGTGGGTGATGGCGCGCAGCAGGTCCGTTACGAGGTCCAGCTGTTCCTGATTGATGTGGGTGACTTTGTTTTCTGACAGGTAGATCATGGCTAAAGCGTTACTCCCGCAAAGTTCCACTTAGCTCCCGACGGAAAATCAGCGTATTTCGCAACGGCGGTCCGTTACGGCACGAAATTGGCCTTACATAGCAGCAAAGTGCTATATATCACTTGCAACTCGATACTTGCAACTCGATACTCCCAACTCGCTACTTGCAACTCGCCACTTGCAACTCGCTACTCCCAACTAATTACTCAGCGTCTCAATCACCCCGGCTAGGTAAGCCATGCGTTCCGTTTGGATGGAGTAATAGATGAACTTCCCATCCCGTCGAGTCTTGACGACGCCCGCCTTACGCAGGATGCCCAAGTGCTGGGAGGCGATGGATTGCTCAACGCGCAGGGCAACGTAGATATCGGTCACCGTCATCTCGGGTGTGTTTTCGAGCAGTCCGATGATCTGTTTGCGCAGGTCGTGATTGATGGCCCGAAATACAAGGACGGCCGCACGCAACTCGTCGAAGTTGATGCGAACTTCTTCACCCTCATTGCGGAGGATGATCTCGTCTTTTTTGTTTTCGGACATAGGTTTGGTGTGGCGGGTCATGTGTCGTTCTAAATATGGGCTTAGCTCAAAAAACGTTACGGTTAACAAAAGAAAATTGGGTAACCGTAGCTTAAGGGGGACAGTGTAACTCTATAAAGTTAGTACATTTTATCGGATTACCTGCGTCCGTTGTTTAAACAATAGTCAGCTTACAAGTATAAAAGCAAGCATTCCACTCACGTGATCCCTTCACAATTTGTGATCTTGCCGCTGCCGTTGGGAATCCAGCGCAGCAGCACCGACCTTTGTCGGCCCCTCTAGTTTCCGGTATGACTAACGCAACTTTTCTCAGCTACTTGCGCGACCCCTCCTCTTTGATCGGAGTAGATATTGACTCAATCGGCCAACTTACCGCTCGCTATCCCTACTCCGCTAACGCACAACTTTTGCTTGCCCTGGCCGCGGAACTGAACGGGCACCCGGAAAGCCAGACTTACCTACAGCGTGCCGCTACCCAGACCTTTGATCGGGAGCAATTATTCGATACGCTGTACGCGCTGCTGAACGGAGAAGCCAGTGCGGCGGAGGAGTTTACGGAAGAAGAACCCACCTTTTCCCTCGAAGACCTAATGGCCCCCGAAGCGTTGCTGCTGGACGAAGAGGAGGACTACGGAGCTCCCACAGTTCTCAACGCTGGCACCCAACTCAGTGCGGAAGCCCCTCTCCCGATAGAGCCAAGTCCTACCAACGTACCTGGCTTTGACGACGATATGGAGACTGGTACTTCGAACTCTTCCTACCCCACCAGTGGTGCATCCATCGAGGAAGAAATGCCCCCTCCTCCACCGGAGCGATCTCCCCTGCCCGCCGCCGATCATGCGGTCCGCACGGTGGAAACCATGGCAGTTACTCCACCCGCCACCATTACTTCCAGTGACCTGAGCGAACGGGAAGCGGAGCCCACCCCCAGTGATTTTTCACCTACAGCCATTCCGCAAGACCCGGCTGACTTCAGCGTGCGCGCGCCCATCAGCACGAAGGAAGAGTTACGCAAACGGCTGCAAAGCATCCGTGACCGCCAGGTTGCTCGGGCTAAGGAACAGAAAAAATCCATCAAAAAAATTGCCCGTCGTAGCCTGATTGCCTCCGAGGGCATTATTAGCCCTACTCTAGCGGAGGTATTTATTCAGCAGGGGCAATATCACCACGCCATTCGGATCTACGAGCAGCTCGCTTTGGCGAACCCGGAAAAAAGCCCGATATTTGCGGCCCTCATTCAGGACCTGAAGCAGCGCAACGGCCCGGATGAATAGTCTTACCCTTACCACTGCCGGCGCCGGCGCCATTCGCTCCGCGCCCCGTTACGATAAATTATAATCCCCCATGGTCAATCTTCTTACTATCCTGACCGGTGTTATCTGCCTTCTCCTCATGCTCGTAGTGCTGATCCAAAACCCCAAGGGTGGTGGTATCGACTCCACTTTCGGTGGCACGCAGGCCAACCAGGTAATTGGTGCCAGCCGCTCTACGGACGTGATTGAAAAGATCACCTGGGGCCTCGCCGCCGCCCTCTTCATCCTCTGCATCGTAACGGCATTGGCCGTTGGCGCTCAGGGAGCTGGTGCTGCCGGTGGCCTCTAGGGAGTCAACCCTAAGACTTAGGTGAGCGTGAGTTTCGGATTCGTCTAATTCGGAAAGTCTCTACCTCTGCCCTCCACCTTAAAACATAATAGACCCAACCACAAGGTTGGCAACCCACTGGCGCTTCCTCCTATGGAAGAACCATTAAGACTGTAATTGGCGAAAGCCGGTTACAGTCTTGTATTTATGACGTTGTTGTAAAGGCTGCCAAAGGTGTAACTCAGCCCAAAGCTCAGTTCCGCCTCGAAGTTGGTGGCCAGTTGGGATTGGCCCAGCAGGACGTCCTCCACCGAGGCTTCCCCCCGCCGCAGGCTGATCTGGTCGTTGATGATCTGGTAGCTCCCCCCGGCCGTAAACGATAGGCCTTTAATGAGACGGACGTTGGCCCGGCCATTCAGGCTGAGGCGGTTTTTGGAGAGGTCGTTCAGAAAATTACCACCGGAGATACCGGCAAACACCTGGCCCCACCGCTGGCGAATCCGCAGATCAATATCCAGTACCTGACGGATCATACTCTCTTCCAGCTTGAAGAAGATGGTCTCTTCCGTATAGTAGTTCCGGTTCCAACCCAGGCGGTAGGCAATGGTAAACTCCTTGAAAGGGACCTCGTCGTAATCGAAGATGTTGTACTCGATCGCCGGAGCTACCCACAATCCGTAGTCGATATTTCTAAAGGTAGAGGAGGTCTGAGAGTTAAAGAGCCCTACCGACCAGTGGTCGCTAATACTCCTTACGACGGAGGCGTTGAACCACAGATCCTGGCGGATTGAGTTCAGTACCGTGCCGTCGGACTGGGTAACGGATTGGGTCCGGTAAAAGATATTGGGGCTAATGCGGACCCGCAGTTCCGGCGTCGTCCGGTCAATATCGATTCCGGCGCGCAGGGTGCTCGTTCCTCGCTGGCTTTCCTTGCTGGTGGAGAAACGGGCCTGGATTTCGAAGAGCCAGTTGTTCCAGTTGTCCTGGGTAGCCGCTCCGTCGTCGCTAGCCGCGAGGGAGTCTACGGTAGCTTCCGGGATGGCATCGACGTTCAGCTCGGCGAGGTCGCCGTAGGCCGTTCCGGCCAGGAAGCCGGCCAGCCCCAGTTTAATGCGCTGCCCCAGTAGTTCATCCCGCTCTACGCTAGTCATCACCGCCGTGGTGGAGACTTTAAAACTGAGTTGGTTCCCCGCCAATTCCTCCTGCCCTTTAAAGTCCAGATTGTATACCCGCCCACCATTGCTGAGGTAGTTGGTCACGATGAAGAGGTTGACTTCAGCACTAACTGGATCCACGGTGTGGTTAACGTAGCTCAACTCCTGTTTGAGGAAGTTACGGTTACACTCGCAGTCGATGAAGAGGTTGAGCCGGCGTTGGCCGCTGAGGTGGCTGCAACAAATGAGTAGCAGCATCAGGCTGGCGAGCCGGTAGAAGTTGGGGGGTGTAAAGCTGGGCATACAATATTCGGCTGGGGAGAGGCCGCAAAGCTAGGTCCAGCCCGAAGCCATTCGCCACCCCATCATTTGGGGGACTGCGGCCACAACCGGAGCCCAATCGCGTTAACGGAATCCTAACAATAAGAAGACGGGCGCTTATCGGAACACTCATCTGCCCACTGATGTGCGATCAACTTCTCGCTTTTGCCAGGGCGCTTTTGTACACTTCCAGGGCTCGCTCCCGCCCGAACTTGTGTTCCACCATGGGTTCGGCGGGGTACTCCGGCGTGCCGTATTCGGGCACCCACTGCTTTACGTACTCATATTTCGGGTCGAATTTCTTCTGCTGGCTGTCGTAGTTGAAGATGCGGAAGTAGGGCTGGGCGTCCGTCCCGCAGCCGGCGGCCCACTGCCAACCACCGTTGTTACTCGCCAGTTCGTAATCCAGTAATTTATCGGCAAAGTAGCCTTCGCCCCAGCGCCAGTCGATGAGCAGGTGCTTGGTCAGGTAGCTGGCCACGATCATCCGAACGCGGTTGTGCATCCAGCCGGATTCGTTTAGTTGGCGCATTCCTGCATCCACAATTGGTACGCCGGTCGTGCCATCGCACCAGCGTTTGAATTCCGATTCGTCATTACGCCAGGGGATGTCCGCGTATTCGGCGCGGAAGGGGGCGTCCACCACGCGGGGGAATTCCTGCAGGATATTGGAGTAGAAATCGCGCCAGACCAGTTCCTTTAAAAACGTTTCGTTCAGGCTCATGGCCCGCAGCGCTTTCTGGCGGATCGAGACCGTCCCGTGGCGGAAGTGTACGCTAAGCCGGGAGGTGCCTTCGATGCCGGGGATGTTTCGCGTCTGGTCGTAGGTCTTAATAATTTGGGCGCTGACGCGGGTGCCGGGTATGGGGACATCCGCGGGAGCGAAACCCATTTCGGAAAGGGTCGGGACGGCTTGGTGGGTATCCGTCTGCCAGAGGTTGGCGGCGTACTTCTCGTTGGGGTAGGGTTTGAGGTAGTAAGAGATCTCCTTACCCTCGTAATTACTCAACCGGTCATTGAGGTTGTTACGCCACATCCGGTAGTAGGGCGTGAAAACGGTGTAGGGGCCGCCGGCCTTCTTCTGTACCTCGTCGCTTTCAAAGATGACGTGGTCCTTGAAGTGGTGAAATGGGATTCCGCGTTCGTTGAGCAGGTCCTCCACGGCCTTATCCCGGGCGATGGCGTAGGGCTCGTAGTCCCGGTTGGTGTACACGGCCTGGACGTCGTAATTGGCTTGCAGTTGCTTCCAGATATCCAGTGGTTTCCCATAGAACGCACGCAGGTCACCCCCCATACTGCGGTAGGTGTCTGCGAGGGCAGCAACGTTATCACGGATGAACATCACCCGGGCATCGTGCTGCTCGGGTAGCTTATCGAGGATGTTGCGGTCGAAGATGAAAATGGGGAGGACGGGGCCTCCCGCCTTGAGGGCACGGTACAGCCCGGCGTTGTCTTCAAATCTGAGGTCGCGGCGGTGCCAGAAGATGGTCACTTTAGGTTTCATGCTTGGTGTAAAACAAGCGGCGGGATAATGTTTATCGCCGGACGAAAGTGGTACCGGACCACTACCTCAGCAAGTATCTTGTTATCCGCGCCAACCCGATATCTATGGCCATCCCGCAATGGTTTGATCCGGGATGGCCAAGTTACCTTTACGGCCATGCGGCACGGACTTATTTCCCGCTTACTGGCTTACCTAAACATCCGCTCCACTTCGTTGGATCTGGGCTTGGCCGTGCAGTTGGTGATCGGCAGCGCCATCGTAACGACGGTGGGCCTGATGCTGATCGAAGGCTACGGGTTCGTGGATGCCTTTTACATGACGGCGATCACGCTTTCCACCGTGGGTTTCGGGGAGGTGGGCACGCTGAGCCAGGCCGGGCGTTTATTTCTATCCGTTATTATTGTGTTCAACGTCGGGATCGTCGCCTACGCCCTGGCTGCCTTCTCCTATTACGTCATTGAAGGAAAATTATTTGAGCAAATGGATTACAACCGCCGCCAGGCCCGTATCAACGCCCTCAAGGGTCACACGATCGTCTGTGGTTTCGGCCGGTACGGCAAGGAGATCACCCGCCACCTGATCGAGCACGGGCAGGACTTCGTGGTCATCGACGAAAAAGAGAAGAAGGTCCTCGACCCGGAATTCGAGCAGTACGACCTGATCTACATCATTGGGGATGCCACCCACGACGAGGTATTGCTGGAAGCTGGTATCGACCGCGCATCGAGCCTCATTACGGCGCTGGATGATGATTCGGACAACCTCTTCATCGTCCTTTCGGCGCGGGATCTTAATCCTGATGCCCGCTTAGTAAGCCGGGCCCAACAAGCCCGGAGCCGTGAGAAGCTCATCAAGGCGGGAGCCAGCCACGTCATTATGCCCGAACAGATCGGTGGGTTTTACATGGCCACCCTCATCTCCAAGCCGGGTGCGGTCGAGTTCTTCAGTTACGTCACCAATGAATTGGATAGCGACATTGGTTTCGAGGAGATCCTGTTCGACCAACTTCCCCGGCACCTGCGGCAGCGCCCAATTAAAGATTTGAATTTGCGGCGGGAAAGCGGCGTCAACATCATTGGCCACCGGAAGGGCAACGGGCGCTACGCCGTCAACCCCGGGCCTGAAGCGACGCTAAAGGAAGGGGAAAGTTTCATCGTGGTGGGGAGCCAGCCGCAGATCCTGGCGCTGCGGGAATACCTGAACATCAAGACGAAATAACATGAGTGAAAAATTGAAGGGGACGCTGAAGTACTGTGGCATCCTGTTCCTCGTGCTGGTACCCATCTACTTCTTGGTGTACCGCCTATTCTGGCCGGAAGTACCGCGGAATGAGGCCATCAACACAAGCCTCATGTACGGTATCATCAATGTGATCTTCCTGGGAGCGCTGCGGCATTTCTTGAAGCGTGACGGAACGGAAGAACCCCAGGAAGGTGGCCAATAACTAGCCCGCTAGTGCACGAACTTGCGTACTTTTGCGCCTTACAAAACCCCACCCTTATGAAGTTTGGCGTCATTCAATTCCCCGGCAGTAACTGTGATGATGATATGGTCCACGTCCTGCGCGACGTGATGGGCTGCGAAACCGTCAAACTCTGGCATAAGGATAAGGACCTCTCGGGCTTTACGACGGATGATTGCATCGTCGTGCCCGGCGGCTTCAGCTACGGTGATTACGTGCGGGCCGGGGCGGTGGCGCGCTTCAGCCCCATCATGGAGGCTGTGCAAGAATTTGCGGCTAAGGGTGGGTACGTATTCGGCATCTGTAATGGCTTCCAGATCCTCTGCGAAGCGGGCCTCCTACCCGGTGCGCTGCTGCGGAACCAGGAACAAAAATTCATCGCCCGGAACGTTTTCCTGCGGGTGGAGACCAATAAGTCCGCCATCACCAGCAAACTGGAGGCCGGGCAGGTGCTGAAGATTCCTGTAGCCCACGCTGAGGGCCGTTACTACGCGGACCAGGAAACGATCGTGGACCTGATCGCCAACGAACAGGTACTCTTCCACTACGCCGAACCGACCGGAGAACTGACCGACACGGCCAACATCAACGGCAGCACCCAGGCGATTGCCGGCATCTGCAACAAGGGCCGCAACGTCTTCGGCATGATGCCCCACCCCGAGCGGGCGGCGGAGGAGATCCTCGGAAACACGGACGGCCACGCGGTATTTGCGGGGCTGATTGCTTCGGTTGGGGCGGCGGTTTAAAAGCTCTGCATCTCTGGCTCCCGAAGTCCACGTCGGGTTGGTTGGTTTGGAACTCGACGATGGTGTGAGACCTAGGCTTGAAGTAGTTCAAAGACTATTTACCAAGATTTGAGACACTCTGCAAAGTAAGAACCCGGCCTGGAGGCCGGGAGCCGGGAGCTCAAAAGGTCACGTACCGAAGCGGCTAGAAGGTTCCCTGCGCCGTAATTTTTATCTTACGGCATGCAAGCGCCAAATCTCAACAATTCGGACCCGAACCGTTACGACGCCATCGTGATCGGTACCGGTATTAGTGGTGGCATCGCCGCCATGGAACTCTGCCGCAAGGGGCTGAAGACGCTCGTCCTGGAACGGGGCCGCCCGGTTAAGCACGGTGATTACCCGACGGCCAATATGGACACGTGGGATTTTGAGCACCAGGGCAAGATCCCCGCCGACGTGATTGCGAAGGACTACCCAAAGTTGATCCGTAAAAGCTACATCGTCGAAGAAGGCGGCATCCACTTTTTTAATAAGGATAGTGAGTACCCCTACTCCGAAAAACGCCGCTTTGACTGGATCCGTGGCTACCAGACCGGAGGCCGTTCCCTCATTTGGGGCCGGCAGTGTTACGAATTGAGTGACCTCGATTTCGAAGCCAACGCCCGCGAGGGCATCGGGGTGGATTGGCCCATCCGGGCAAGAGATCTGAAACCCTGGTACACCTACGTGACCAAATTCATTGGCATCTCGGGGCGAAAGGAGAACATCCCCCACTTGCCGGACGGTCCCTTTCAGCCGCCCATGGAGTTGAACTGCATTGAGGCCCAGTTTCGGGACCGCGTGCAGGCAAAACTTCCCGGCCGCCGCGTCACGGAAGGGCGGGTGGCCCACCTGACGCAGTACGACCCTGCGGTAAATTTGGGTACGCGGGGGAACTGCCAGTACCGCGACCGGTGCCGGCGCGGCTGCCCCTACGGCGGTTATTACAGCAGCAATTCGGGGCCGCTCGTCGTCGCCGAAGCTACCGGGAACATGACGTTGGTGAACCACGCCGCCGTGCGGGAGATTATCTACGATGCGGACGGGCAACGCGCGAAGGGCGTCCGGGTGAAGCTGACGGAAAAGGGAGAGGAGACGGAATTCTTTACGAATGGTGCCATCTTCCTCTGCGCTTCGGCGCTGAACTCCGCCGCCATTCTGCTGGCCAGCAAGTCTGACGCCCAACCCAATGGCTTGGGCAACGACAGCGACCAGGTAGGCCGCAACATTATGGACCATCACCACCGCGTCGGCGCCTCCGCCAGCTTTGACGACCACCGTGACGGTTACTTTAAGGGAAGAAAGGCGAACGGGGTATACGTGCCCCGCTTCGTTAACCTGGACCGGGCGTCCAAGCGGGACTACCTCCGGGGCTTTGGCTACCAGGGCGGAGCCAGCCGGGGCAACTGGAAAGGTCTCGTGAAGGAACTCAGCATAGGGCCTGGATTTAAAGAGCAACTCGCCACCCCCGGTGGCTGGCGGATGGGCATCACCGGCTTCGGGGAGACCCTCCCCCACCCCGATAATCGGATGACCCTGAACGAAGACGTCCTCGATAAAGACGGGCTACCCACGATCACCCTCGACGCCGGCTTCGGCGAAAACGAACGCCTGATGCGGGAGGATATGCGCGACTACGCCGCCGAGATGATGGAGGCTGCCGGTGGTAAAAAGATCAGACAGTACAAGGAGGAAGTCCACCCGGGTTTCGGCATCCACGAAATGGGTACCGCACGGATGGGCCGGGACCCGAAGACCTCCGTCCTGAATAAACACAACCAGGTATGGAATTGCCGCAATCTCTACGTCACCGACGGGGCGGCGATGACGAGTGCGGGGTGTACGAACCCCAGCCTTACCTACATGGCGTTGACGGCGCGGGCGGTGGATCACTTTGTGGGTTAGGGGGAAGTTTATTTCGCAAAGGAGATTAATGCGGTAGAGAGGATTAAGAGGAGATATCCGTAGTGGCATTCTTCTCTTTCGCCTTAATCATCTTCCACTTCTTTGCGACCCCGTAGGAGCAGCGTAGCTAAACTAGAGCCGCACGGAACCATTCTTCTAAGTTGTTTCGGTAGTTCCGACAGTTAGAGGCTCCGCTTTTTTTCGCAAAGGGGATTAAGGCGGTAGAGAGGTTTAAGAAGAGTGGCCAGCGGAGGCATTCTTCTCTTTCGTCTCGCTCTTCTTACTCCTCTTTGCGACCCCGTAGGAGCAGCGCAGCTAAACCAGAATGGTAAAAAGCATTGACACGCTCACTTTTGCGGGGGTTGGTAATCCGCGGGCAGTAGCCAGGCGGCGGCGCGGGAGCCCATCCGCCCACCGAAATAGAGTTGGGCGGGGCCGGTCGTACCATCGCGGCGGATGACGATTTCCGAATCACGGACAAAAAGGCTCGAGGAAACAGGCGTGCGGTTACGGCGCTGGTCGGGCGCGGCGGGGGAGCCGTCGGTACGCGGGTAGTAGAGAATGGTGATGTCGCACTCCTCGAGATTGGTAAGGGTTGTTTCCTTGTCGGTTGTTCCCTCCAGGTAGTAGGGAAGGTCCAGGGTATCGATTCGGTCATCTTCTTCCCGGATGAGGGTGACGAAACCCTGAGCGTCCAGGTCGTCGGCGAAGAGGGAGCGGAGGAAGTGTTGGCGGGAGTTGTAGTAGGCCAATTTCCGGTTGCGCCAGTGGCGGCGTTTGGGGGCTTGGCCTTCGGCTTCGGCGGGTACGAAGTAAAAGGTCCCGTAGTAGTTCCGCAATCCCTGCGCGTAGTGGAGGTAGAACTGTTGGAGGTCGACAAAGACGGTGTAGCCGGTGTGGGGGAGGTCCAATTTTAGAGGGCTGGTGGACCTGGCGGTAAAATCCACGGGGGAATCGAAGGATACGGCATCGCCGGCGGCGTTCCACTTAGCGTCGCGCAGTTCCTTGTTCATGAGCATATCCGCAGTTTGGCGGGTGATTTTGGCGATTTCCTGGCGTTCGAAGTTGCGTTCGAAGTAGAGGGGGTCCGTGTCGGTGATGGAGGCGGCTTTGCCCCAGGCATCCACCCCGAGGAAGCGCTTGGTGAACTCTTCGATGTTTTTCTCCCGCTGTCTGTCGTCCCCTACTTCGATAACGGCGGCGATGGCGGCCTGGGGGGCAAGGAGGAGGGCGTAGGGCCGGTCGGTCGTTTTCACTTCGGTGACGAAGCGCTGGTAATTCAAATGAGTCACCACGAGGTTGGCGGGGAGGGAAACTTTGGAGACGTCCAGCGAAAAAGCACCGTCGTTATCGGTGTTGGTGCCGATTGTCGTCCCGTCGATATAAACGGTGGCGAAGGGGACGGGCTCCTGGGTTGCGCCGTCCTTCACCGTCCCCCGCAGGATGGTTTGGGCGGAGAGAGAGCTTAGGGAGAACAGGATGAGGAGGGTGGGTAGGAGGTGTTGCATTTGCCAGGGTCAATCACAAACTTAGGGGCTTATTCCTTGCGGTGATGTTCGCCAGATTACGTTCGCACTTGGAAGTCTTTTGTTAGCGTTACCCTTTCGTTGTTAGGTGGCCGATCGTTACTTGCCCACCTCCCCCGGCACCTGCGGCAGCGCCCAGCATATATTGCCACTAAATTATTTACCTTGCCTGACTAAACTGACTACCCGATGAACCGCCGCAAAGCCATGAAATCCGCCGCCCTGACCCTGGGGGCCCTCTCCGTTGGAAACGCCATCAAAGCTACGGAAGCCGCCGACCGGCTGGCCGGGGCGAATTATAAAACGAACCACAGCACCTGCAAGTGGTGCTACGGCGATATCCCACTGGAAGAACTGTGCGAAAGGGGACAGGATATCGGATTGCAAAGTATCGAACTAACGACGGTGGACGACTGGCCCACCCTCAAAAAATATGGGATGACCTGCGCGATGGGTACGCACAAGGACTTCAGCATCGAGGTGGGTTGGAATGACCCGGCGAACCACGCAATGTTACAGGATCAGTACCGGAAGGTCATCCGCGACGCCGCCGACCACGAGATCGAGAACGTGATCGTGATGAGCGGTAACCGCCGCCGGCTGACGGATTACCAGGGGATGGTGAACTGCGCCATCGGGCTGCGGCCCATGGTCAAACTGGCCGAAGAGATGGGTGTGACGCTGCAAATGGAACTCCTCAACAGCAAGGTGAACCACCCGGACTACATGTGTGACCACACCGAGTGGGGCGTCGGGCTGGCGGAGATGATCAACTCTGACCGCTTCAAACTGCTCTACGATATCTACCATATGCAGATCATGGAGGGGGACATCATCGATACGATCAAGCGCCACCACCCCTACATCGGCCACTACCACACGGGGGGCGTGCCGGGCCGGAACGAGATCAACGATAGCCAGGAACTGAACTACCCGGCCATCATCAAGGCGATCCACGAAACGGGCTTTGAGGGGTTTGTGGCGCAGGAGTTTTTGCCGACGTATGAGGATAAGATCAGCTCGTTGGCGGAGGGGATTCGGATTTGTACGGTTTAAAATATGGCCGTGATCTGTCTTGACCTTCGGTCAAGTCTGATCACGGGCTATCATGGTGAACCCTGCCGGGTTCCGCTAGCATGCGTCCCTTACGTGGAGTATTCCTTACAAAATACTGCCAAACACGGTGAGACACGCCCAAAAAACGCCTGGACAAGTGCACGGGCGAATAGTATTCTTAGATTGCGGCTACGATTTTATACCAACCCGACGGTGAAGGTCAGGCTGGGGGTCATTTGGCCCTGAGTTTGTTTGCAACTTCAGCGACGGAATTTTTTCACACGCTTTACTATTCGATCATGTACAACTTTTTACCCAAGCTCCCCACCGGGGGGCCGGGGCGGATTTTGCCCCTACTTCTCCTTTTACTGGGTTGCGTTACGACCGCGCAAGCCCAGCAGTTAGCGAACCGGGATTACGCGGATCTGCTGACGAAATCCATCAAATTCTTCGAAGCGCAGGCCTGTGGGCCGGACGCCGGGAGCCACAGTAGCAACTTCTCCTGGCGGGGGGATTGCCACGAGAATGACGGCTCCGTAGTCGGGAAGGACTACAGTGGTGGGTGGCACGACGCGGGCGACCACGTCAAGTTCAACTACCCGATGGCTTCCGTCGTGTACACCCTGGCTTCCCTCTACGTGGACCACCGCGCCGAGGTCAACAACACTGGAAACCGCGCACTGCTGCTAAAGCAATTGCGGTACGTGGGTGACTACCTCATTAAGTGCCACGATAGCCCGAACTCTTTCGTCATTCAGGTAGCGCAGGGGGTCGAGGACCACCGCTACTGGGAACGGCCGGAAGTGAACAGTTACCGGCGCGACGTTTACCGAATCAATACCAATAAGCCGGGGACGGACCTCGCCTGCTCCATCGCCGCGAGTATGGCCGTGCTGGCAAGTGCCTTCGACGGGGTGGACAATAACTACCGCGACGAGTTGATCCAGCACGCTCGCGACCTTTACGCTTTCGGCGATAACTACCGAGGTTGGTACAGTGATCACATCCCCGCCGCAGAACGCGCCTTTTATCAATCCAATAAGGGCAAGGGCTACGCGCCGTCGCTAGCCATCGGTGCCATCTCTCTCTACCGCGCTACGGGTGAGCAGCAGTACCTCACCAAAGCGGAAAACGCCGCCTCCAGCATCACCTGGATCGGTGGCTGGGCACCCGGTTGGGGTAACGACGACTTCGAGGCCATCTACCAACTCGCCAAAGTGACGGGCAAGGCCCAGTACAAGAACGTCCTGAAGCGCTACTGCGTCGCCCTGGCGGACGGTAGTGAAGGACAGCGCTCCCCCGGCGGAATGTACTACCCCGACGGCCGCGGTTACGCTGGTTTTTCCCTGCCCCTCTCGCTGGGTACGGCCTTCATGTGCTACCGTTACGCGGAGCTCGTGGGCCCGAACGACCCCGACTACAACCGGACGCGGAACTACGCCTTCGGCCAGGTCAACTACGCTCTGGGAAGTAACCCGAACGGGAAATCTTACGTCCTTGGGTTTGGAAACAACCACGCGCGGCGAGCGCACCACCGATCTGCTCACGGCCCCAACGGCGGTCAGATCGACGGTGACCCGACGAACGACACCCACCTCCTGCTCGGTGCCCTACTGATGGGCCCGCGTGGTGCCGACGACTACTTCAATAATACCCGGAGCGAGCACGAATTCACCGAGCCCGCACTGGGCAACAACGCTACGTTGGCTCTCGTCGCCGCACAGATGGTACAGGAGACCGGCTCCACACCTCCCCCACCCGTTTACGAGAACAAGCTGAGCAACCTTTCCGCCCCCAACAGTTTCAACCCCGGTGGCAACTACCGGGCGACGATCAACTACGAATCCGACGGTAACCACGACGTCGTCGCCGTACTCCAGTATGATGGTGACCCTAACTGGGCCTGGATCGCGCCGGAAGTCCGCAAGCAGGTCTCGGCGGGTACAGGTTCCCTCACTTTTGACCTAAAGCCGCGGGCCAATACACCCATCCGTAACGATGCTTACCAGGTCAACATCTTCATCGCCGCTCGCGGGGGTAACTACAGTACCCGCAAGGCAACCCAGCGGAAGAACAACCTCGACTGCGTTTCGGCGGCGCCCCCGGCAACGACCAACACCTGGGTGTACCGCGACAACTTCACGAGTGGTTGGGCCAACTGGTCCTGGGGCGGCAACGTCACTGTCCGGGATAGCGGCATCAAGAAGCGAGGCACCCACGCCTTTAAGTACTACACCAACGGAGGTGGGGCGGCTTCCATGCGCCACAACAATGGCAAGGATGCGACCAACCTAAACTCCGTGAAGTTCTGGGCGCGGAGTTGGGATACCAACTTCACGGGCAAGTTCCAGGCCCGGTGGAACGATTCCAGTGGCGGTGGCCGGACGAACTTCAACGTGACGCCGGCTTGGAAGGCCTACTCCATCCCCAAATCAAGCCTGGGCACCGACTGGATCAAGCGCATGGTCTGGCAAGTACCGGCGGGCAATACTCTGTGGTTGGATGACGTCCGGCTGGTATACAATACCTCCAGCAACCGGGGCACGGTGGAGCAGTCCGTCAGCGCGGGTGCCGAAGGGTTTGCTACGGAGGATGTGGGGCTATCCCTTTACCCTAACCCAAATTCCGGCGTCTTCAACGTCACGGTCACCACCCCAGCGGACCGTGCGGGCGTTGACCTCCAGGTCATTGATCTAACGGGGCGCACGGTAGAAACAAGCCGGATCGACCTCTTCGCCGGCACCAACCAACTGCGGGTGGATTTGCGGGAACGCAACCTGCCGCAGGGCATCTATCTCTTTCGGGTAATCGCCGCGGATGGCACTCTGAACCTAGTTCGGAAAGTAAGTATCCGGTAACGCCGTTCGGGGTTATTACACGCTTTTTGGGGCCGCCTCTGCAGTTTGTGGGGGCGGCCTTTTTTGGCTGGCGTTGGAGGCGCGACCTCCGGTCGGGCTTTTTGGTATGATAAGTTTCGCAGGAGTTCAAGAGGTTGGAGAAACGGAGAGGCCTGCGGCGCTACCATCGTTGGCGGCGCGACGCTCAAAACTAACGGCCCCGAAGGGCCCGCTTGGGCAGCGGTGGCATACCGTCAGGTGGCCGACTCTATTATTGGAGGCGCGACCTCCGGTCGGGCTGTTTCGCAGGAGTTCAAGAGCATGGAGAAACGGAGAGGCCTGCGGCGCTACTGTCGTTGGAGGCGCGACCTCAGACTACCGGCCCCGAAGGGCCCGCTTGGGTAGCGGTGGCACGCCGTTAGGTGGCCCACTCTACAATCGTCAGGTGGCCCACTCTACTTGAAGGGTTTTACACTAGCGTGCAGATAAATTCTAATTCCTTTTCGGGCGCTGCCGCAGGTGCGGGGGAATTGGGGAACGAGCGAAGTAAATGGGCTTCCAAAATCACCCATCAATACTGCCAGGGCAAATCACTCCCCGAACACGGCGCGTAAGCAAGTTGTTACAAAACCATTTAAGCCAGTCAACAGCAAACGCGATTGGGTTGACGACTTGGGTTTAATTCTAATTGTTTCGCACTACCTAACACCCGGTAATTATTCGAATAGAGCCATTTAATAGATTTCATTTATCGCACTTATTACAATTAAAATGCCCACCTTCCTCAAACACCTCATCTTATCGCTCACCTTACTTTCCAGTACCGTATTGGTAGCGCAAGATACCCTTCCAGCATCCGCTTACCTATCCAATCATATCCTGCTCGAGGGGCTGGAAGGCAATGCGATTGATTCCATTTACGTCGATTCGGTACCGACGATGGTGGGCTCCGTTGCTTGGCACTCCGTGTACCTAAGCAGCTACTCCGTTTCCAGCCAGCGCACTAGTGGCCCTTTCCTGAAAGGCCGCTACCGGCAGGAAGGCCAAAAAGTGTATTACCAGATTCATTCGGGGGACGATCAATTTACCCCCAAGGCGTTGATCTATGATTACAGTTTGTCCGCTGGAGATACCTTCAGTGGCTTAAATATTGCTCACTTCCCGGGGGATGAGTTGGTGGTCTACGAAATAGATAGCACGGATAGAATATCCTGTTACGGTCTTGATTCCGTGAAACGAATGTTCATCCACATTACCGAAACATCCGCAAGTGGCGAACCGCGCATAGAATACGAAAGTGTTTGGGTCGAAGGCTTTGGTGATATCAATCACCCCTTCGTTCCTTTCGCGTGCAATACTGAAAATGGCCTTTGCGAATTCTACTACGCCAACAACATCCACCGGTCTGGCGGGGACTCCCTCAATCTTTACCCATTGAGGTGGTGCGACGCTTTGCCGATCCTTACGTCGACCTCCAGCCCAGGTCGGCAAATTCAGGCGTTAACCGTTTTTCCCAACCCAAACGCCCGAGGTATTTTCAATTTTAATGTCGAGGGCGCGCTACCAATCAACAGGTTGGAACTATATAACTCTTCCGGGCAATTGGTAAGTGCCACTGATGGTCAGCCGGGGATGCGTCGTTTTGATCTCTCTTCTCTCGGTTTAAGGGATGGAGTTTACTTTCTGCGGGCTTACTCGGCGGAGGGTGCGGTTTGGGGATCGCGGGTGGTACTGCGGTAATTACGCTTTGGCGGTGGTGCCTCCGGCGGTTGCCAGGGAGTAAGCGGAGGAGGTGGAGAAACTGAGGATATGCCCGGGGGGATCGATAAATTCCGGTCGTGTCTTGGCAGGCTATTGGAGGCGCGACCTCTGGTCGGGCTTTTTCGCAGGAGTTGAAGAGGTTGGAGAGAAGGAGAGGCCTGCGACGCTACCGTCGTTGGAGGCGCGACGCTCAAGACTACCGGCCCCGGAGGGCCCGCTTGGGTAGCGGTGGCACACCGTCTGGTGGCCCACTCTACTATTGGAGGCGCGACCTCTGGTCGGGCTTTTTCGCAGGAGTTCAAGAGGTTGGAGAGAAGGAGAGGCCTGCGGCGCTACCGTCGTTGGAAGCGCGACGCTCAAGACTACCGGCCCCGAAGGGCCCGCTTGGGTAGCGGTGGCACACCGGTAGGTGGCCCACTCTACAATGGGCAGGTGGCCTACTACACTCTACAATCTTCATATGATCCACCCATCAGTCGTCAGGCGACCCATTCCGTAAACACTGTTCGACTACCACATTGAAAGTCCCTTCAACCCACCCAACTCCGCACCCGCGGCAGCGCCCTAATTATTCAACTCCGTTACAATCTGATCAGTCAACGCCGGCAGATTAAGGCCGGCCGTTTTCGCCGTCGCCGCTACCGCAATGATCCACTGGGTCTGGTTGTCGGTGTAGACGCGGAGGTAGGTGCGCGTACCGGTGCCATCGCCGCCGTGCTCGACGAAATTGTTGGCTGCGTTGGTGTCCCACCCGATGCCATAGGTGGAGGAAGAAGTGGCGTCCAGCCGCGTCCAGAGGTAATCGCGGGTATCCTGGCTGACGATCGTGCCGGTTTGCACCAGGCGGGCAAATTTGGCCAGATCAACCATATTAGATTCCAGCCCACCGCCGAGGACCTTCCAGCTATTGTCGGAGTAATTGATCTCGTTGCCGCCGGGGCTGTAGGGGCGGACGCGCTCGTAATCCGGCCGCAGACTGCGGAAGCGGTACATAGCCCGGAGGCTGGGGAGGCGGTACCGATCGGCGATCTCTTCCTCGACCAGTTGGGCTACGGGGCGGTCGGTGACTTCTTCCAACACCGCCCCCAGGTGGGTGTAAGCGTGGGTGGAGTAGCCATAATTCGTGCCCACCGTACAACCCGCGCGGATGCCCTGGTTATTGATCTTCTCCGAAGCCTCCAACGCGGTAGCGTGGTAACCGGTGGGCGAATTGAAGCCCATATTGTAGTGGCGTACGCAGCCGAGGTGAGCGGTGAGTTGCTCGATAGTATGCGTGTGGCCGGTGCCGGGTAATTCGATGTAATCCCGGGTTTGTTTAGTGAGATCGAGATTTACGCGGGTGCCGTCCTTCAGCCTCCCCTCGTCGGCTAACTTGGCGGCGAGGGTGGACCCGACGACCTTCGATACACTGGCAATGTTATAAACGCTTTCGCCGTGAGCGGTCTGCTTTTCGTCCTCATCCGCCCAACCGAAGCCGCGCTGGTACTGGAGTTTGCTGCCTTCCATGATGACGAGCGAGATGCCTTTGAGTTGATTTTGGCTACGGTAATTCTCGACGATGGTATTGACGTCCGAGGCGTGCTCCCATCGCAACCGTTGTTCGTTTTCTACCCAGACGCCGGCGTAGCGCGTACCGTTGCTGGTGGGGTAACGCTCGAAATCGATGAGGCGGTACCCTTCGTCGCGGTACTGCCGCCAGTAGTTGGCGAACTGCACTTCGGTGCGCCCGGACCGTACGGCGGAAGCCTGTTTCTTATCGTCTTTAAGCCAGATGGCGGCGTACTTCTGCTGGCCGTTGAGCTGGTAGGATTCAAAATCTATTACCCGGAAGCCGGCGGCGGCTTTTTCGTCGATGGCCGTCTGGTACTCCGTTCGGCTCATGTTACGAAGTTGGGCCCAGGGCCAGTTCTCCCGGTTCTCTACCCAGATGCCGGAATAGCGGCCACCGTTGTCGGTGTCAACAACCTCCACGTCGATGAGGCGGTAGCCGGCGGCGCGGCGCTCCTGGAAGGTATTGCCGTACTCGGTGCTGGTCATGTTGCGGTTACTTTTCCAATCGAGGCCTTCCTTGTTCTCAATCCAGATGCCGGCGTACCGCCACTTACCGCCCTTCTTGTAGACTTCGACGTCGATGGGCCGGTAGCCTTTGTCCTTCTGCTTGTTCCATTCGGCGTGGTACTGGTCGCTCGTCATGTCGCGGTACTGGGCCCAGCCGCGGCCGTCGGTGTTTTTGACCCACACCATGGCGTAGCGGATGCGCCCGAACCCGACGGAATAAGCGTCCACATCAATGATACGGTAGCCCTGGTCGGAGTAGATCTTGAAGAGTTCCCCGTAGCGCTCACTGGTTAGGTCGCGGTTACTCTTCCAGTCCAAGCCCGGCGCTTGCTTCTGGCGTTCGGCGAGCGCGGCCAGCCCTTCGGCGAGGGGTTTACAGCCGGAGAAGGACAACAAGGAAACTAAAACGGTAAGGACGAATAACAAAGGGCGCATGGGGAAGGTCGTTTTGCCCTTGATGAATGGAGGAGGTGAAGTGTTACGGATTGTTGAGTTGCGAGTATCGAGTTGCAAGACTCACCACTCGCTACTTGCAACTCGCCACTCGCAACTGGCAACTGGCAACTCGCATGATTAACCAACATTAACCCCACCTAACCTCCCGGCCACCTAAAATTGGTAACTTTGCCGTGCTAAAAAATGCAGCCTCCGCAACCGGCGGGTCGGCTACCATCTATGCCTTTATGGGAAAACTGAACCGTTTACACAAGATCACGGGCTGGCTCGTCTTCGCCGTCGCCGCCATCGTCTACATCCTCAGTGCCGAAAGGACGGGGTCGCTCTGGGACGTGGGGGAGTTCATCCTCGGCGCCCACAAGCTCCAGGTCGTGCACCCACCGGGGGCACCGTTGTTCCTCATCATTGGCCGCATGTTCGCCGCCGTGGGGGACGTGCTCGGCGGGGAGAACCAGGCCATGGTGGCCTACGCCGTGAACCTCGTTTCCGGTATCTGTACGGCCTTCGCCGCGGCTTTCGTGGCCTGGATGACAATGCACCTCAGCCGCTACACCATCCTGGGGCGGGAGGAAGAAGTGAAGCTGGAACTCGGTAGCGGACAGAACATCGCCGTCGCCGCCAGTGGCCTCGTGGCCGGCCTGGCAACGGCCTTCAGCACTTCCATTTGGTTCTCCGCCGTGGAGGGCGAGGTGTACGCCATGTCGCTGTTCTTTACCTGTCTGACCGCCTGGGCCGTCGTGAAGTGGTACTGCCGCCCGGATTCACCGGAGACGGACCGCTGGCTACTGTTTGCCCTATTTTCTGCGGGACTTTCGATCGGGGTTCACCTCCTCTCGATCCTGACGATCCCGGCCATGGCCATCTTTTACTACTACAAGAAGACGAAGACTCCGAACTTCCTGGGCCTCGTGGGGCACCTCATCGCCGGGGTGGCCGTCATCATCTTTATCCAGGCTTTCGTGATTGTGGGCATCCCCACCATCTGGCAGTTCTTTGAGATCCCGATGGTCAACAGCATCGGGCTGCCGGTGCACTCGGGGATCATCCCCACCATGGCACTACTCGGTGCCGTGCTCTACTTCGGTCTGAAATTCGCCCACAAAAAGCAGCGGGCAGGCCTCCAGCAATTGCTGGTCGGATTCGCGCTGATGATCACGGCCTTCAGTACGGTCGGCGTCGTCGTCCTCCGCGCCGAGGCCAAGACGCCGGTTAACATGAACAACCCGGACAACGTCACCAGCCTCCTGCCCTACCTCAACCGGGAGCAGTACGGGGAACGGAGCCTGATCTTCGGCCAGACCTTTACCGCCCGCGTCAACAAGACTGACGTGACCCAGCGCTACGGGCTCGTGGACGGCGAATATGTCGAAGGCGTCAACCAGAAGATCACGCCCGACTACGACAAGAAGATGCTCTTCAGCCGGATGTGGGATTCCAGCCAGGGCCGCGTCCGCCTCTATAAACAGTGGATGGGCCTCAACCCCGACGAAGCCCTGCCCCGCGGCCGCCCCACCATGGGCGACAACATCAAATTCTTCGTCCGCTACCAGATCGGCTGGATGTACTGGCGCTACTTCATGTGGAACTTCTCCGGCCGCCAGAACGGCACCCAAGGCTACACGGACTGGGACGAGAGCGACGGCAACTGGATCACCGGCATCAAATTCCTCGACGAGATGCGCCTCGGCAACCTCGATGAACTCCCGGAATACGCCAAGGAAGACCCGGCGCGGAACACCTACTTCGCCCTCCCCTTCCTCTTCGGTTTGATCGGTCTTTTCTGGCACGCCCGGAAGAGTAAGAAGGAATTCATCGCCCTGCTCGGCCTTTTCGTCATTACCGGCATCGGCATTATTGTGTATACCAACCAGCCGCCGAATGAGCCGCGGGAGCGGGATTACGTACTCGTCGGTTCCTTCTTTACTTTCTGTATCTGGATGGGCATGGCCGTGCCGGCCCTCTACGAGATGGCACGGGAGAAATTCAATGCCAAGGGCTTCGGCGTGGCGGGTGGCATTGCCGCCATCGTCCTCGTCGCGCCCCTGCTGATGGGCTTCCAGAACTGGGATGACCACAGCCGCGCCAACCACACCGGAGCGCGCGACTACGCGGCCAATTTCCTCAATTCGGTCGACGAAAACGCCATCATCTTCACCTACGGCGATAATGATACCTACCCACTCTGGTACGCCCAGGAGGTGGAGGGCATCCGCACGGATGTCCGCGTCGTCAACCTCAGCCTCATCGCCGTTGACTGGTATATCGACCTGCTGCGGTACAAGATGAACGACTCGGACCCCATTAAACTGGGGCTGACCCGCGATATGATCCGGGGCAGCAAACGCAACCAGGTGCCCTACTACAATACCCGGAACCAGGAGCGGGACTGCTCACGCGATGCGCCCATTTCCCTGGACCGCTTCATGCAGCAGATCGCCACCAACAACCCGCTACCCCTGCAGAACGGTGGCTCCCTCGTGGCCCAATACAATAGCTGTAACGTCGGCATTCGCATCGACCCGAACAAGCTCACTCAGGCGCCCTGGTTGACGCCCAACGGCGAAGCCCCCCAGCAGCGCCTGCCGATTCGCATCAGCAACACGCGCCTGCTTAAGGACGAAATCGCCATCCTCGACATCATTAACTCCAACCTCTACGAGCGGCCCATATACTGGGCGGTGACTTGCCAGCAGAGCAAACTGATGGGTCTGGAGCGCTTCCTCGAGCTTGAAGGCTTAGGCCTCAAGCTCACCGCCACGGCGAACAAGAATGAGAACCGCAAGTACGGCATCATCGGCAGCGGCGGCATCAACGAAGAGAAGACGGCGGACCTCGTCCTCAACAAGTGGCTCTACGGCAACTTCGACACCGAGGATACCCACATCAATACTTCCTACGCCCCCGCCGTGCAGTCCATGCAGCTCGTCACCCTCCGCACGATGGACGCCCTCGTCGAGGCCGGCCAGCAGGAGAAAGCCTTTGAAGTGGGAGAGAAGTACTTCGCGTCCTTCCCGGACATGAACTTCCCCTTCTTTTACCAGACGCTGCAGATGATCCAGCCCTACATGCTCGCGCAGGAGGCCGGCCGCATCCAGCCCGTCATCGAGCAACTCGCCCGCAACGCCGCCGACCGGATGGATTACTACACAAGCCTCGACGAAGACATCGTCGCCTCCAGCTACTCCCGCGATTACCAGTTGACGGAGTCGATCATCTCTACGCTGCTACGCCAATCGCGCCAGCAGAACAACCCGGAGCTCCAGGCCAGCGTCGAGCAGATCCTCGGCAACTACCTGTTCATTGCGCCGGAAACGCAGCAGCAGGCGCAACCTACCGAGTAAAATCAGGCTAGGTCATTAAAGCCCCCGTCGGTCCTAACCGGCGGGGGCTTTTTGTTTCGGCACGTTCGTCGAGTATCTTGCTCACCCATGCAAGAACTCATTTTTCGCGCCCGGAACTTCGGCGACCGCGAGGCCATCAAACAGGGCGATCAAGTTTACACTTACGCTAAGCTACTCACCGATTCTGCACGGGTCGCCCGGCAATTACTAGATGGCCGAGATGACCTGAAGGAAGCCCGCATCGCCTTTCTCGTCTCACCCTCCTACGCCTACGTGGTTTGCCAGTGGGCCATCTGGCGGGCCGGTGGCATCGCCGTTCCCCTCTGCGTCGACCACCCCGTCCCCGCCCTCCGCTACGTCCTCGAAGACACCGCCGCGCAGACCCTCATCATCCATCCGGATTTCACCGAAAAAATGCGGGCCACCACTTCCGAATTAGGTCTGCAACTACTGGCACTGCCATCCACGCTAATCGGTACAACCTGGGCGCTGTCGCAGGTGCCAGGAGATGGGCAAGCAAACGGGGCCGACGGCCAAGGGGAGGATACTCCCCTACCCAAAGTGGCCCCCGAACGTCGCGCTCAGATCCTCTACACGAGTGGGACGACGAGCCTACCGAAGGGCGTCGTCACCACCCACGCCAACATCCGCCAGCAAATCACCACCCTCGTGGACGCCTGGGAATGGAGCGAGGACGATCGTATCCTCAACATCCTGCCGCTGCACCACGTCCACGGCATCATTAACGTACTGAGCTGCGCGCTCTGGAGTGGTGCCCGCTGCGAATTTCCCGAACAAGGTTTCCGGGCGAACGAAGTCTGGGAGAAGATGGCCGCCAACGAAATCACCCGCTTCATGGCCGTTCCCACCATCTACTATAAACTCATCTCCTACTGGGAGAAACTGGGCGAAAGCGACCAAACCCGCCTCAGCGCCGGCGCCGCTACCCTCAACCTGATGATCTCCGGCTCTGCGGCCCTACCCGTCCCGACATTAGAGCGATGGCGGGAAATCACCGGCCAAACCCTCCTGGAACGCTACGGCATGACGGAGATCGGCATGGGGCTGTCCAATAGCTACCGCGGCGAACGGCGGCCCGGCCACGTCGGCCTGCCCCTCCCCGGCGTGGAAATGCGACTGGCGGACGAAAACCAGGAAACCATCCACCGGGAGCACGTGCCGGGGCAGATCCAGATCAAAGGCCCCAGCGTCTTCCTCGAATACTGGAACAAACCGGAGGCCACCGCCAAAAGCTTTACCGCGGACGGCTGGTTCCTCACCGGCGACGTAGCGGAGTTGAACGACGGCCTCTACCGCATCCTTGGCCGCAATTCGGTGGACATCATCAAATCCGGCGGCTACAAGATCTCCGCCCTCGAGATCGAAGCCGTTCTGTTGGCCCACCCCGCCGTAGATCAGTGCGCCGTGGTTGGCCTCCCGGACCAAGAATGGGGGGAAGTAGTAGCCGCTGCCGTCGTTACGCGTGAGGAAAATCCGGACTGGAAGGCCATCACCGCCTGGCTGAAGGAACGCATCCCCGGCTACCGACTGCCCCGGCGGTGGCTGAAACTGGATGAACTCCCCCGCAACACCATTGGGAAGGTGACGAAGAACGAATTGAAAACCCTTTTCTAGCATGGACTTCTGGACTGCCTTCCCCTACCTGGCCATGCTGGTGCTCATCGCCTTCAACGCCTGGCTCGTCATCCGCCGCGACATTGAGGTGGAGGACCGCGCCGGCGAAGACCCCCACCACTGATGGACTACCTGCAAGAACATTTCTTTACGATCCTGCTCACGCTCATCTACGTTGGAGGGTGCCTCTACGTAGGTTGGTACTTCAAAAAGCAGGCCGCCGCTTCGGCTGCGGATTACTACGTCGCCAAACGGAAGATTCCTGGCTGGGTCATTTCCCTGGCTTTTTTCTCCACCTCGGCCAGCACTAATACCTACATCGGTCAGGCGGGGAAGTCGTTCCAGTACGGTTTAAGTTGGGCTTGGATGGGCTTGATTTGGACGGTCTTCTGTATCATCTCCTGGCAACTGCTGGGGCCACGGATGCGCGTACAGACCGCCCGTTTGCAGTCCTTCACGATCCCGGATTACTTCCACCTGCGCTACCAAAGTAATCTGGCGAAGTACATCCGGTTACTCTCCGCTTTCATCATCCTTTTTGCAACGGTGTGGTACATGGTAGGGATTGCCAAGGGTTGCGCCGTCGTCCTGGAAACCGTTCTCGAAGTCCCCTATCTCTACGGGGCGGCGGGGATTCTCTTCATCACCTGTGCCTACACGATATGGGGTGGGATGTACTCGGTATTGTGGACGGACGCCATCCAGGGCATCATCATGTTCGGGGTGGCCATTTTGATGCTCTGCCTACCCTTCTTCTTCGTAGGCGGCGTTGAACCCCTATTCGACGCCATTGGTCAGACGGATCACGTCACCAAGGCCGGTGAACCAATGGGCAACGGCCTGGTGACCTTTGGCAATCTGGTCTCCTTCATTTACATCCTGGGCATTGGCTTGAGTATCGGCATGAAGCAGATTTCGGAGCCCAAAAACCTGATCCGCTTTTATTCCGTAGACAACGCCAAATCCATGCGTTTCGCCATGATCTGGACGCCCGTCTTCCTTGGGATATCATTGGTTTGCGTTATGGGCCTGGGTGCCCTGGTGCACGGCATGGCTACCCCGGCGGAAGCGAGCTACCTCATCCAGGACACCGACAAAGTGGTCGGTTTCATGCTCGATAAGTTTGATAACAAGATCGTGAGTGGCGTCTGCGTAGCGGGGCTGTTTGCGGCGGGGATGTCCTCCCTGGCCTCCGTGATCATCATTATTGGGACGGCCATCGTCAAGGACATCTGGCACTTGCTCAAGCCCATGCCCGAAGAGAAGTTAGTGCCCCGGACAAAGTGGGCCATGTTTGCCTACTGCCTGTTCACCTTCGGCCTGGTGTGGGTCCTGTCCATCTACCCCATTGGTGGCATTGTGGAGTTGACGGCCTTCGCGGGGGCGGTATTCGCGGCGAGTTTCTTCCCTGGCATTTTCGGCGGCCTCTACCTGCGCTGGGGAACGGACGCCGGCGCCCTGGCCAGCATGGTCGCGGGGATGGTCATCAACGTAGTGTGGCGGGTATTCTTTCGCTTTGATTACGCCGGCCTGCAGGACATCCACGAGATCATTCCTGCGTTTCTGCTGTCAAGTTTGACGTACGTCGTCGTCAGCAAACTCACGGCTGATCGGGTGCCGAAGCGGGAGCATTTGAATTTAGTGTTTGGAGGGAGTGAGGCGTGATCCAAGGTAATTTGATTAAAATCCTGAAGCAGTACCTTTCAGTCGGTCAGCTGGCCACATTTATTAAAGGACTTGGCATATAATTTGATTGATCCCGTCACTCACAAACAGCGCCTCGATATCAACAATATTTACCCGTAAAGTAAATTCGATCTGCAGGCCTTAGTCCAAAAGGTAAGCGTTCCGACGAAAGCGATATGACCCCGTGAATGATAAACATAAATTTTAAAATCACGTTGCGCAAGCAGGCCCACACACCCGTCAGATGCAATACCCGGCCCGCCGCACGTCACGACTCTTAAGTAGAAAACTCCTCACTATAGCGGTCTTTCTCGCCTTTCCGGTGGGGTTGATTGCACAGGTTTTCGTGGGCCCTTCCGGGCAGGTAATTCCCCCCGGCGCGCCCGATGAAACACGGGGTGTAACGATCTCAGAAGTTACCGTTACCGGCATTGGAACGCTGAGCAAGTGTAGCGTACTGGAGCGGGTATTCATCAATATCGATCATACCTACGTGGGCGACGTGGCCATCTTCGTCATTAGCCCGGCGGGTACGGTCCTGGAGCTTACTTCCGGCAACGGTGGATTCAGGGATAACTGGCGCAACACCACTTTTAGGGACGATGCTACCATTAATATCGTCAATGGTAACCCACCCTACACGGGTACCTTCCAGCCGGAAGGGCGACAACAAGCACTTGAACCTTTTTTCGATAATGGACCAGACCTGGCCACCTTCACCCTGGCCAATACCTTCGAAGGAGAGGATGCCGACGGCGTGTGGCAACTCTACGTTAATGATTACGTCGCAGTGGACGTTGGTGAGATCATCGACTGGGAAATAGAGTTTTTCGTTTCGGACGTCGTATTGACCGGTGAGCTACAGGCGAGCAAACCCAACATCTGCGCGGGGGAGGAAGTAGACCTGTCCGTTGTCGGTGAAGTTCCGGCTGATGCCACCTATGTTTGGTCAACCGGAGAGGCAACGCCTACCATTACCGTCTCCCCCACTGAACCTACCACCTACGCCGTGACCGTAACGGCGGAGCAGTGCGAGTTGGAGGTGGACCTCACCATCACCCCAACGGAAACACCAGGTATCGATGGGGAAGCCTTCCTCTGTAGTAGTGATGGAGAGAGTGTGGAACTTACCGCCGTGGGGGAAGGACCCTTCAACTGGAGCAATGGCGCATCGGGCCCTTCCATCACGGTATATCCCACGGAAACGACCAGTTACACAGTCAGCAACGGTACTGGGGCGTGCAATACTAGTGAGCCCTTCGAGGTCACCGTTCAACCCATTTCACTCGATTTGTCCGCAAGCACTAATGGGCAGTGCGTGGGCGAGCCCGTTACGCTCACTGCAGCGGGAGGGTCTTCAACGGCTACCTATCAGTGGAGTACCGGAGAAGCCACTCCTTCCATCACCTTTAACCCGACCACCAGCGCCACCTATTCCGTCACCTTAACCGAAGGAACCTGCACGCTGACGGACGAAATTTTGGTGGAGGCCTTTCCTACCGCCGTCGCACTAGGAGAGGACCGTACAATTTGTGGTGGAGAGCTTCTTTCCCTTACCCCTACGGGCCCCGGTCCTTTTACCTGGAGCACGGGTGAGATCGCGGATTTTATCCTGGTCACCCCCTCGGTCACAACTACCTATACCGCCACGGCGACGCAGGGAAACTGCTCCGTATCGGACGAGATTACCATCAACGTGCTACCCGATGCTGCCGTGACCGCCCCCGCTGACAGAACCATCTGCAGTGGTGAATTCATCATCCTGGAGGCCACCGGTACTGGCCCCTTCACCTGGTCCGACGGACAAACCGGGGCAACCATCACCGTATCACCGTCCGAGACAACTACGTACACGGTAAACGTCGGTAGTGGTGCCTGTGCGGCATCCGATGAGGTGACCGTTACCGTTTTCGAGCAACCTACCGTGGACCTCGGGCCGGACGCCAGCTATTGCGCCGATGGCCCAACCACCCTTACTGCCTTAGGTGAATTCGACGCCATTCAGTGGAGTACCGGAGCAAACACCGCCACCATTGATCTCCAGGATGCCGGCACGGTCACCTATACCGCAACCGCCACGATTGGAACTTGCTCGGCATCCGACCAAGTAACCATTGCCATAATTCCGGAAGTTGAACTATTGGCCAGCGCGGATACCGCCATCTGTGCTGGTGGCCAGGCAGTATTAAGCGCAGCCGGCACCGGCCCCTTCCGGTGGAGCACGGGTGAGGTTGGCCCCACGATTCAGGTAAGCCCGGACGGGCTACAAGCCTATACCGTCACCGCCGGCGCGGGAGATTGCGCTATTACCGAAGAAGTGCGGGTGGACGTAGATCCCCTCCCGGTAGCCGATCTCGGGAACGACAGAACGGTCTGTATTACGGATGAAATCACGCTGGAGAATATCGCTACCGAAGATGACTACTCCTGGAGTACCGGCTCTACTGAACCAACGGTTTCAATCACCGCCGCAGTAGACACGTCAATTTTCCTTACCGTTACCCGGGGGGACTGCACGGCCAGCGACACCATCAGCGTATTCGTCAGCGCGCCCCGGATTGATTTGGGCTCCGACCGCACGGTGTGCCCAGGAGATTCCGTATCACTGGAGATACCGTCCGCGGATAGCTACCTCTGGAATAACGGCAGTACGGAACAATCCGTATTGATTATACCAACGGCCAGCCAGGAAGTGAGTGTGGAAGCGACGATTGCCGGCTGCCCCGCCCGCGATACCTTACGTATTGACCTCGCCGAATCGCTAATTATTGACGCCGGCGAAGACATCAGCATCTGCCCCGGAGAATCGACCCAACTCAGGGCGCAGTCCACCGCTCTGGTGACTTGGAGTACCGGCGTGACCGGAGCGGAACTGGACGTTGCGCCCACCGAGAATACCTTCTTCTTCGCCACCATCGGCAGTGGTAATTGTGCCGTGACCGATTCCGTTTTGGTATCCATTAATCCTACAGCTAGCCTGGATTTGGGGAATGATTTTTCCATTTGCCTTGGGTCTGATACTACCTTAATTCCGGTTGGAAATAGTAGCACATTCAACTGGAGTACCGGAGAGTCGTCGCCATCAATCGCCGTGGCGCCAGATGAGGATACGACTTACGAAGTCACTGGCACCACGGCGGAGGGGTGTACCGCCACGGATAGCTTACGGATCACCGTCATTGCCCCCCAACTAGAGTTGGCACCGGTACCGGCTATCTGCCCCGGTGACTCCCTGACGCTAATGGCCTCGGCAGCGGAGACCTACCGCTGGTCAAGCGGGGAAGAAAGCTCCAGCATCCGGAGGGCGCCGTCCGAAACCACCAGCTACGGCGTTACGGGTTTCACCGCAGGCTGCTCCGTTAGTGAGGAGATAGAGGTCGTCGTACGGCCCCGGGCAACCGTAACCGTGACCGAAGACCAGACCATCTGCCCCGGCGACTCCATCCTACTCGAAGCTTCCGGAGACGAACCCTTTAGTTGGGATACTGGTTTTGCTGGCCCTTCACTAAACGTACGTCCGATTGAACCCACGACCTATCTCGTGCGCGCCGGCTCGGGCAATTGCGCGGACAGCGCTACCGTCACCGTAGGCTTATTTCCAGCCGTGGAAGCATCTCTGGGGGAGGACCAGGCCATCTGCCGGGGAGATTCTGTTTCGCTACTGGCCAGTACCGGCTCCGCGGCACTTAATTGGGAGGATGGTTCCTTCCCCACCAACCGCCGCGTAAGCCCTACCGCGACGACTACTTACTCCATCACCGCGAGTGAAAATGGGTGCACGGATTCCGCGTCGGTTACCGTTGTCGTCAACGATTTGCCCGTTGTGAATCTCATCTCCACCGATTGCGCACCAGACAACGTGGATTACGCCATCAGCGTAGAAATTTCCGGCGGCAGCCCCGGCTACCTCCTAAATGGCAACCCCGTAGCAACCAGGGTAGATTCTGCGGGCATCCCGTCCGGAACGCCTTTCACTATCTCCGTTAGCGATGAAAATGCTTGTGAGACCACCTTCAGTGAACTCATCAACTGTGGTTGCCAGGTAATAGAATTTGCTCCCCCGGCCCTTACTTGCAACGGCAACGAAAACCTGACGGACCTGGCGGAATTTCTCCCCAACGGAGGTCCGCAGGGATCCTGGTCGGTCAGTAACCCAGACGTAAACGGCCTGCCGGCAGTAGAAGGGACGGCACTGCGCACGGAAGGCTGCGCGGCGGGTACCTACACCCTCCAATTCACGCCCGAAGGGGCGGATCTGGCCTGCCTCGTTGATTATCGAGCAATAATTGAAATCACCGACCCACCGGTGGCCGGGATACAGCAATTTGTGGAGGATCGCTGCTCCGAGACGGCGGAGGTGATCGACTTAGCTGCGGAACTATCCGACGCTACGGCCGGCGGAAGCTGGACGGCCATCTCGACGAATGCCATTGGGAACGCAGGCTTCAACGCCGCCGCCGGCACCTTTACGCCAACCAATCAACCGAGTGGCGAATATACCTTCAGGTACCAAGCCCCGGACGGTATCGACTGCCCGGGAGAAGCCGTTGACGTAGTAATAAGGCTATCTTCAACGAGCGTAGCGGGAACCGTAGCCGCGCCTGATTGCGAGGAGGCCTGCTCCGGTTCCATCACCGTCCTGAATCCAGGAGCCACCAATTTATACGGCCTGGACGGTGCCGCCTTAAGTAACGAGGTATCCTTTGCGAGTCTCTGCTCGGGCACCTATCAACTGTCGACGGAAGATGACCGCGGCTGTACTGCCGTTACTGAATTGACCGTGCCGGAAACTATTATCCCTACCCTGTCCATCGCGGGGGTAGATCGAATCGGACTGGGTGATAGTACTTTACTGCAAGCGACCACCAACGTCAGCGTTGATACCATTGAATGGTCCCAGCCAGTACGTTGCCTTGATCCTGAGTGCCGCTCCGTCTACGTGCGACCTCTGCGCACCGCGGACTACCGGGTGACCATCGCCAGCGAAGCAGGCTGCGTGGCCCAAAGCCAAATTACCATTTTCGTGGACGAGCGGGTCAGCGTATACGTTCCAACGGCCTTTAGCCCCAATGGAGACGGCGTAAATGATCGACTCACGGTTTTTGCGGGTGATGACGTCGCTACCGTACTGGATCTGCAGATTTTTGATCGTTGGGGAAACCGCGTGGCCAGTTATCCTGAATTTCCACCCGGTAACGAGGATTTTGGTTGGGATGGCTCCGCACCCGACGGAGAACTTTACCAAACGGGCGTCTACATCTACAATCTCCGCTTCGTCAAGATTGACGGGACGGAAGGCAAGGCTTCGGGGGAAGTCGTCTTAATGCGCTAACCCATTCAACTAGCTATTCACGCTATTAATTTTTACCCCACCCAGGGCAACGCATCCACCGCACGCACCACTGCTTCCCGCAGCGTTTCCCGTTCAATTTTAGTCTGGACGACCACTTGCAAACCGTTGTACATCACGAACAGGTAGTTCGCCCACGAACCGGCGTCCACCGTTTTATCCAATTCACCCCGCACCTGCGACAGCGCCAGTGCTTCTTGAAGAATTGTGATGAACTGCTCGCGGTTGCTACTGACAAAATTGAGCGCATCGGCGCAGGAATTGGCCATCTCCGTGGTAGCGTTGACGACGTAGCAGCCGCGGGCCGTGGAGCCGCACTTAGCGTCGTAGGCCGAGGCGGCGTAGGTAAAAAGGTTAGTCAGCGCCTCCCGTAAGGGTAGGTTAGGCTGCTGAAGTTGCTGGCGCAGGCGGGTCAGGTTTTCGTGCTGATAAGCTGCCAACGTAGCATCGTACAGCGCGCGTTTGCCGCCGAAAGTTTGGTACAGACTGCTACGGCTGATGCCCAGCGCCTTCTCCAGATCACCGATGGACGTGGCCGTGAAGCCCCGTTCCCAGAACAGGTCGCGGGCCTTTGCGAGGACCGTTTGCTCATCGAATGCGCGGGTACGTGCCATGGGATTGAAGTTGGTGATAAAATGGCGAACAGCCGGCCGAATTCCTCCGACCGGCTGCCGCCGAAGATGGGTAAAGGTATGGCTTAGAGAGTGGCCATGCCACCGTCGATCTCGACTTCCGTACCGGTCATGAACGTACTGCCATCAGAAGCCAAAAAGACTACGTAACTGGCAATTTCCTCGGCCTTACCGAAGCGGCCCATGGGTACCTGCGTTTGGATATATTCACCGGTCTGCTGAATCTGCTCATCGCTCATGCCAGTCGCCTGGAAGAAGCCCGTTTCGATGGGGCCGGGGCTGACGGTATTGACCCGGATGCCTTTGCCAACGAGTTCCGCCGCCATGATCTTACCGATGGTTTTGATGGCACCCTTCGTAGCCGCGTAGTTGGTAAAGTTGGCGAAGCCCAACTGGTTAGCGATACTGGAGATGAGGATGATACTCGCACCTTCGCCCAGGTACGGCAGAGCGGCCTGCACGAGGAAAACGACGCCCTTCACGTTCACGTTGAACTGCTTATCAAAGTTCTCCTCGGTAATGTGGCCGAGGGGCGCGGGCTCACCGAAACCGGCGTTGGCGAAGATGATGTCGATTTTGCCGTACTCCTCCCCTACTGCCTTGACGAAAGCTTCGGTTTGGGCTACGTTGCCGGCATCGGCGGTGTACACCTTATCAAAGGTATCTCCGTTAGCGTCACGAATTTCCTGAGCGCGTTTGTCGTGGCGGCCGGCGGTTACTACGGTAGCGCCAGCGGCTTTAAGTGCCTTCGCGGAAGCGAGGCCGATGCCGTTGCTGCCACCAGTTACGAGTGCGATTTTTCCTGTTAAGTCTGCCATGGTTGATGGTATTTTGGTTTTGTAACGATCGTTACGGTTATGGATTTGGACACAGTAACGGTCGTTACAGAATAAGGTTGAGCCGTAGGCAAAAAAATATCGCGAGCCGGGGAGACTCGCGATATTTCGGGTGATTACCCTTCTTACTATATAAACCGAAGCTACTTCCAGCGGCTATTTGTCGTCCGGCTTCGCACCGCCATCGTTGTTGCGCTGGCTGGCGGGGCGGCGGCCACCACCACCTTTTTTGCCCTTGCCCCGGCGGCGGTTACTGCCGCCACGGTTTTCGCCACCACCGCGATTTTCACCGTCTTTAGAATCGCCGGACTCATTGTGCTTGCCTTCACCGCGGGGTTCGGAGGACCGGTTGCCACCACCATCCCGACGGCGCTTATTGCCACCGTTGCGGCCGCGACCACGGCCTCCGCCACCACCACCGGAGCGACGGTCACCGCCTCTTCCACGACCACGGCCGCCGCGATCGTCGCGGGATTCTTTGTAGCGTTCGGGCGTTTCCAGCCGCTCGACCTTCATTTCCATAAGTTGCTCGATGGCCTTGAATTTCCGGCGGTCGTCACCGTTGATGAGGGTAATTGCTTCCCCTTCGGCGGCGGCGCGGGCCGTCCGGCCGATCCGGTGTACGTAGTCTTCGGCGTCACCGGGGACGTCGAAATTGATGACCAGGTCAATCCCGTCGATGTGGATACCCCGGCTGAGTACGTCGGTCGCGACGACCACCTGGATGGCGCCGGAACGGAATTCCCGCAGGCGTTCCTCGCGTTCGTTTTGCTCGAGATCGGAGGAAACGTCTTTCACCTTCGGGTTCTTGCGGGCGAGGCGGCGGGTGAGTTCGCGGACCGTTTTTTTCCGGCCACAGAAGATGAGGATGCGGTCCATCGTCTTACACTTCTCCTGCAGGATCTCTTCGATGAGGGCGTTCTTCGCCCAATCGGGAACGTCGTAGGCCTTCTGCTTGATCTTTTCCGCGGGCTTGGAGATGGCGATACTGATCTCGACCGGGTCTTTCAGGATATCCCGCGAGAATTTGCGGATCTTGGGAGGCATGGTGGCCGAGAAGAAGAGCGTTTGCAACGTCTCCTTGGGCAGCATGTCGATGATCTTGATCATGTCGTTCACGAAACCCATGTCAAGCATCCGGTCGGCTTCGTCGAGGACGATGTGACGGACGGTACTCAGGTCAGCGTACCCCATATCGAGGTGGGCCATCAGGCGGCCGGGGGTGGCCACGATGATGGGGGCGCCGGTCTTCAGCGCCTTTTGCTCCTGGGCCATGCTGTGGCCGTCGCGACCACCGTAGATGGGCATCGAGCTGGCCTCGGGCATGAAGTAAGTGTAGCCCTGTAGCTGGCGATCAACCTGCTGGGCGAGTTCCCGCGTCGGTTCGAGGATGATAGTATTGATGCCCTTCGGCTTTTCGCGGCTCAGTTTATCGAGGATCGGCAGGAGGAAGGCTGCCGTCTTTCCGGTACCGGTTTGGGCAACGGCGAGGACGTCCCGCCCTTCCAAAGCCGGCGGGATGGCCTGGGCTTGAATGGGGGTGGCTTTCTCGAAGTTCATCGCGTCGAGGGCATCGAGCAGCTCGTCGGAGATGTCGAGCTCGTCGAAATAAACAACTTCTTCTTCGGGTGTTTCCGGGGTTTCCGGATCGTGGTTGGGGGTAGACATGTAAGGCTTGTTTAGTCGCAAGCCTCATGCTCCCTGGCTCACGGGTTTCTTGGGTATGGCGTTGAAAGTGGGGAGAACCATCCGCCCCGAAGGCGAATAAAAGGTTGTCCTAATGACTCCAACGCTGCCGAAAACGGCTGGCCGAAGGTACGCATTTTCTTTACACGTACGTTCGGGCCGGCCGTTAGGGGAAAGATCCCGTAAGAACTCCCTATTCAGGTAGCCTACTCCTAATCGAAACGGTACAATTCGTACTGCTCAATGGTCGTCACCAGCTGCTTCCGCAGATCGGGGGTACCGTTGTAGCCCAGCTCTTCCAGCCCGGCGGCCCACTTTTGGTAGTCGCGCGGTCCGAATTGCTGGAGGGGCGCAAAACGACCAGTCGTTACGTACAGGCTGTGGTTGCGGAAGGAGAGCCACGCGGTTTCGTACTGCCGCAGGTTCTGGTTCTCCAGGTTTCGGCAGGGGCCATCCCAAACACCAGGGCAGGGGATGGCGAAATAGTTATTCAGCTGTTGGGCGCTGCCGCGGGTGCCGGCCAAAGTGTGGAGGAGTCCATTCGCTAAGGTGATGCTGGCGGGGATGCCAAACCGTTTCTGCTCGGACTGGGCTACGTGGGAGAAGCGGCGGATGTAGGCAGCCACGGTACCCTCGTCGGTGCTGATAAGATCATCCACCAACTTTGGCTGGAAGGGAGAGGTGGCGCCGGCCAGTCCAATTCTTTCCAGGAAACCGGGGGCCGCAGCAGGCTGCTCCGTACTTCCTGGCGCAGGGGTAGCTTCACCTTGAACGGCTACCTTTTCCTTTGGGCCGCTGAATAACCCAGAGATCATGGACAGCGCCGAAGCTTCGGGCACCACCGAGGTTTGCGCAGGGGTGGGTCCAGATTTTGTTGCCCCGTTCAAGGTCTGTTGCTCCGGTGGCGGGGCGGTAAAGACGGAGGGTGAAGATTCGCCACCGGATGACGAAGCCGGTGTCACTTCCTGCCCACCGGGGGCACCGAAGCTAACGTTGAAGTTTACCTGTTTACGGTTTATGACGACCAGCGTGACGCCAATGATAATTACCCGCAACCAGTTACGCCCGAGGAAGCCGGGCAGTCCAATTAATACACTTTTCATTTTGCAACCATTTGGGGTGAGCCAATACCGAAGTGGTATTCCGGTAGGCTGACTCCCCAAAGTGGAAGCAACGAACTAGAACGCACCGGGGAGCAACCCACCAAATACACTAGAAATCTTCAAAATTTTTCGCTTGAGTGAGGGGTAAGCGGCACCAGTGGAAGAACTACTCTTCCGGTGGCTAGACTCACCTTGATTGTGGTTTTTAAAAACGGTTTTCTTGGACTTTAGAAGATGGATCTTAGATTTTAGAATCGCGCCTTTCTAACTTCTAAGATCTAATTTCTAAAGTCTATCTATCCGCTTGTATCAGTGAAACAAAGATAGGGGGCAAACAGAACACAAACAAACTTTTTGTTTGTTAAAGTTAGTTTTTGTTTGAATTCATGTGCTGGCTATGGAATTCCAACAACGGAGTCTCCATCAACCACTACAAATGCTGGCCTATCAGGAATGAGCATCGGCACTTCTCCCCATTGATTTACTCGGTTTTTACTATTGTGGTAATCCCATCCGCCGATAAGCTTACGTACCCCGTTTGGCGGGGGCGCCTTTGTAATTCCCCATTTGCTGGCACCTGCGGCAGCGCCCAGGTCTTGGTTTGTTTAGCGCCGGCCGTCCAGCGCCAACTGGTTTTGGTGTCGTAACCGGTGAGGTAGGGAGTGTTCCAGGAGAGGCGTTCGGCGGGGGGTAAATCGACCCAATACTGGAAGCGACCGTAGTTGGTAAGGACGGCCAATCTGCCCTTTTGTTGGAAAAGGAGTGCGACGGTGCCGCGGTCCACGAAGATCTCGTCGGGCGCATCAGTGGCCTGGAGTTCGAGGCGGAGGTCGTTGGTGGCGCGTACGACAGCGCCCTGGTTATCGAGTAACTTGAGTTTATAATCCCAGGAGTCATAAACCCAGATCTGGTTGTCGTTCGCCCGCGCGAAGGCGCCCGGTTGCTGGAGGCCGGCGGTGGCGAAGAGATCGATGCGCGTGAGTTCGCTCAGCGTCCGGTCGAGGACCACCACGCGGCCGAAATCCTGGTAGTAAAGGAGGATGGAGAAGGGGTTCGTGACGTCCACCGTAGTCGGTAACCCCAGGCTGGAATCGTAGAACTCGTTGACGGTCTTCCCCAGATTATTGCGGGTGACGAAGCGGCTATCGGAAAGCAAAAAATACTCGTTACCGGAGGGGCTGAGCCAGAAGTCGATGGGCTGCACCGTCCGAACCTGGGCGGGGGCCACCCGGGGAGCCGAGCAGGTGGCGAGCGCCAGTAGCAGTACGAACGGGATGATACGCATGACGTGGTTGGGTTGAGCTAGCGGATAAGGGCAGTTGTAAGTTAGATTGACCACCCTCCTCGTCGGTAAAAATACTACCCGGGGCGGGCGACTAATGGAACGCTCCACCGTATCCCTACGGTGTACCCTTACCTTTGGTTTTTGATCAACTCCGTTTTATGCGCTATCTCCTTGCCCTGCTGATTTGTTGTTCCGCGGCCCTCAGTGCTCAATCGGACACAACGCGAGCGATCAATCGCCTGGAAGTAGGTGCTCACTTCGGTATTATGGAGCATACCGTGGACTTCACCCCGAACGCCAACGAAGAAAACTTCCGGGGCAACACCTACGGCCTGACGCTGCGGTATTTTGACCACCATTTGGTGGGTATCCAAGCGGAGCTTTCCTACGTCGAAGCCGGCTGGCGGGAGGATTTTGAGGAAGATTTTACCAGCCTCTACGAGCGGGCGACCAATTACGCAGAAGTGTTGATCCTTACCCAGTTCAGTGTCGGACGCGGTGCCTTCCAACCGATGTTGCAGGCAGGGCCTTATCTCGCCTTCCCACTGGGTGATACGGAGATGACGCCGGAGGGGTTCGTCCTCCCCGATACGGACATCATTTCGCGCTACGAATACGATATTCCCTTTCGCCTCAATTACGGGGCGCAGGCGGGCCTGGGTTTTAACCTCCAACTGGGCCGGTTAACCATCCAAGCGGAAGGGCGGTATTTGCTGGGGTTTAACGACATCATTCGAAATGGGGATACGACGACCGTCATTAGCCGGCGGGTGGGGTACGGTGGCCGGGGGGCGGTGTTGTTTGCGCTATAGGGAGGTGCCTCCGGCGGGTTTGGAGTGCCTCCGGCGGTTTCAGGGGAGTAAGAGGAGGAGGGAGAGAAACCGAGGTCTTTACTACTGATTAAAGATTCTCCCGGATGCGAAGGACCCTAAAGGGGTCCCCCCTAGCCCAGGGTCAAGGAGGCGGAGCCGACGCGACCCTGGGTTTTCGTGAATTTAATGGGTTTCGATTTCCATATTTTTTCATGCACGAGTGGAGCTTCATAAATCACCCCAACGGTCCCCCCCGTAGTGAGGTCCATACCCTACAACCCAAACAACCGCGGCAGCCACAACACAATATCCTCAAAAAACGTAATCGCCAGTAACACCGCGATCATCGCACCCAGGAAGGGCAACAAGGGTTTGATCACCTCCCCCACCGAGATCTTCGCGATGCCGGCACCAACAAATAGGATCGTCCCCACCGGCGGCGTACAGAGGCCGATACAGAGATTCAGGACCATCACGATGCCAAAGTGGACCGGGTCCATGCCCAGGCTAACGACTACGGGGAGGAAGATGGGGGTGAAGATGAGCACCGCCGGAGTCATATCCATAAAGGTACCGACCACCAGTAGGGTGATGTTGATCAACAGGAAGATCAGGATGGGGCTGCTGACGGTATTCAGCAAAAAGTCCGTCATCAGTTGTGGGATGGATTCGAAGGAGAAGAGCCACGACATCGCCATACTCGTGCAGATCAGGAACATGACGACCGCCGTCGTTTTCGCGCTGTTCAGGATCACGGAGGGTAGTTCTTTAAAGGTGATCGTACCGTAGGCAGCTCCCAGTGCCAGTGCGTAAGCTACCGCCACTGCGGCTGCCTCCGTAGCGGTGAAGAAACCGTAGATAATACCGCCTACTACTACGACCAGCATCAACAGACTGAAGAAAGCCTTGCGGAAGTCTTCCCAAATCTGGCTCAGGGCCACCCGTTCGCCGCGGCGGAACTTCCTACGAAAGGCAATCACCGCCGCCACGGCCATCAGCGCCAGACCCACCAGGATACCGGGGATGTAGCCGGCAATGAACAGCGCTTCCACGGAGGCCGCGCCACCACTCGCCAGTGCATAAATGATGAGTACGTTACTCGGGGGAATCAACAGGCCCGTCGTACTCGCCGTAATGTTGAGGGCGGCGCTGAAGGGGCGCGGGTAGCCTTCTTCCTCCATCCGGTCCGTCATGACGCTACCGATGGCCGAGGCCGCCGCCACCGCCGATCCGGAAATGGCTCCGAAGAGCATCGCCGCGAGCGTATTGACGTAGGCTAACCCACCCGGCAGGCTCCCCACCAGGGATTTGGCCAGGTTGATCAAGCGGTTCGCTACCCCACCCCGATTCATCAACTCGCCAGCTAGCACGAAAAAAGGGATGGCCAGCAAAGGGAAGCTATCGATGCCGGTCGTCATCCGCTGCGAAACGGTGGTGATGCCCGGCAGGAAAGCGATATTCAATAAAATGGTGAGCGTAGTCGAAATACCAATGCTATACGCAACCGGCACGCCGTACCACAGCAGACCAAAGAAGCTCGCGAAGAGCAACAGGATGCTGATCATCTCAATACTCATGGCGCGAATAATTGTAGTAGCTGTAAAAGATCACCAGCAGGCCGCTGAAGGGCACGATGGCGTAAATAAATCCGAGGGGAATACTCATCGCCGCCGATAACTGGCCTAGCCGCAGCGTCGTGTATACTAGGTTCCCCCCACCAATTACCATGACGACCAAAGCAAAGGCAGCCATCACCAACTCAATAATACGCAGCCGTTGCACCTTTTTCTCGGGCGGTAATTTATTTAGCCAAAAATCCATGGCCAAGTGGTCCCGTTGGCCATTGAGGTAGGCGGCACCCAGAATGGTAAGCCAGATCAAGGCGTACCGTGCCAGCTCTTCCGTAAAGGTGAAAGACTGCCCGAATACCTTCCTGCTGAGGACTTGCCCCAGCACGTCCACCACCAACAGCGCAAAGATCACAATGAGAAAAATCTCAATGATCCTGTTTATTGAAGTATATAGCTTTTTCATTTTCTCTTTTTACGTGTGCCCCCTTTCACTTAACCAGCGGTAGCAACTTTCATATACTACTGCCCCTGAATACTCTCCACCAAGCGCCGCATAGTTTCGTCCCGACTGAACTCCGCTACCACCGATTTGGAACTTTCGGCGAAGAGGGATTTTTCCGGCTTAAAGATCTCCACGCCGGCTTCCCTTAGTGTCTTCATGCTCAGCTCCACGTTATCCTTCCAAAATTGCTTTTGCGCATCGGCGGAGCGCTTGGCGGCCGCCATCACCCAATCCTGTTCCTGTTCAGTGAGCGACGCCCAGTAGCCCGTTCCCATTACCAGGACGTCCGGTACCGAGCTGTGCTCATCTAGGGTGTAATACTTGGCAATTTCGTAGTGGCGGCTGGTCACGAAGCTCGGAGGGTTGTTTTCCGCCCCGTCCACCACACCCTGCTCGAGGGCGGAATACAGCTCGCCGTAGGCCATCGGAGTAGCCGAGCCGCCCATGGCGTTAACCATATCCACTGACATCTGGTGGCTCATCACCCGGATCTTCATGCCCGCCAGGTCCTCCGGCGTTTTTACCGGTTTTTCGACCGTATAGAAACTACGGCTACCGGCATCGTAGAAGCAGAGCCCCTTCAAAAGGTAATCGCTACCGGCCTCCAGAATTTCCTTTCCCGTTGGTCCTTCCAGCACGTTGAACATGTGGTCCTTACCGCGGAAGAGGTAGGGCACGCCGAGCACTTTGTATTCCGGCGCGAAATTGGCCATCGTCGCCGCGCTCACTTTCGTCATGGCGATGCTGCCGATTTGCAGTAGTTCGAGCACTTCGCGTTCGGAACCCAGTTGCCCGTCGGGGAAGATCTTCACGTCGAGTTGGCCCCCGGAGCTTTCGCGGATCTCTTCGGCAAAGACCTCCATCCCCTGGTGCACGGGGTGGGACGTCGGCAGGGTGTGGGCCAGGTAGATCACCTTTCCACCACCCAGCTCCTGGCAGGAGTTCAATCCCAAGAGCAGCACGCTGGCAGTCAGCAAAACACCCAGCAAGTTGGTCAGCGTAGTCTTCATGCGGTCACCGTTTGTTCGTGGAATTTAAAGTAGTTCCGCGCGTTGCGGTAGCATACGTCACCGACGAGGCCACCGAGTAACTCGAGGTCGTTTGGCAGTAAGCCTTCGTGGACGTCCTGGCCGATTTTATTACATAAGATTCGTCGGAAATATTCGTGCCGCGGGAAGCTGAGGAAACTACGGCTATCCGTCAACATCCCCACGAATTGACTCAGCAGCCCCATATTGGAGAGCGCGTCGATCTGCTTCTCCATTCCGTCCTTTTGGTCGAGGAACCACCACGCGGAGCCCCACTGAATTTTTCCGGCCATACTCCCGTCGTTAAAGTTCCCGGCCATCGTGGCGAAGAGCTCATTATCCCGTGGGTTCAGGTTGTAGAGGATGGTCTTAGATAGCTTATCCAGGTTATCCAGGCCATCCAGCAGGTAGGCGAGGCCTTCGGCCTGGGGGCGGTCGCCGATGCTATCGCAGCCCACGTCGGCACCGATGGTCCGGAGCAGGCGGGAGTTATTATTTCGCAGCGGGCCGAGGTGCAGCTGCATCGTCCAGCCGCGCGCGTGGTATTCTTTGGCCAGTTCGCGCAGCAGCGTCATCTGCCATTGGGCTCGCTCCGCCGGTAGGATCAGGGTGCCATCGCGCCGGCGTTGCATCATATCGTCCAAATTCCCGACGGTATCTTCTACTGCGTAGAGTTGGGGCAGACCGTGGTCCGACAAGCGACAACCCAGGTCATGGAAAAACTCAATTCTTTGTTTCAAAGCATCCACCAGATCGGCGAAGGTGCGGATGTCGCTACCGATGATCTCTTCGAGCTTTTCGAGGAAGTCCAGGTGGTCGTCCCCGCCAATCGTCAGGAATTTATCGGGCCGGAAGGTCGGCAACATCAGCACGCTATCCTGGGCGCTGCCGCGGGTGCGGTGTTGGGTATGCGCGGCTAACGAATCCGTTGGGTGGTCCGTCGTACAAATGACCTCCACCCGTTGCTGGTGAAGTAAGCCTAAACAAGAGTGGGAGGGTTGGGAGAGCTGCGCCGAAGTAAGAGCAAACATGTCATCCGCGTTCTTTCCGGATAGTAAATCAGTCACACCGAAGTAGCGCTGCAACTCCAGGTGCGTCCAGTGGTAAAGCGGATTCCGCAGGGTCTTCGGGACGGTTTCCGCCCAACTCCGGAACTTCTCCTCCGCCGGAGCATCACCGGTAATGTTGCGCTCGTTGACGGCACTCGCCCGCATCGCCCGCCACTTGTAATGGTCTCCGGCCAGCCAGGCTTCCGTAATATTAGCAAACTGATGGTCCGCCGCCACCTGCTCCGGGTCGAGGTGGTTGTGGTAATCAATGATCGGCAGGTCCGCGGCGTAATCGTGGTACAGCCGCTGCGCCGTCGCAGTCTGCAGTAGAAAGTCTTGGTCAAGAAATGGCTTCATCAGGATAAGGTAAGCATCAATTAGGGGAGAATGAAGGCTGGATTACGCCGAATGAGAGCGAATAATCCCCTCTTCCAAGCCCCGCAGTTCCGCCAAACCACGCAGCCGGCCGATGGCGGAGTATCCCGGATTGGCCCATTTCCGCAGGTCGTCGAGCATCCGGTGTCCGTGGTCCGGCCGCAGGGGAATACTGACGTCCTGTTTCCCGGCGGCCAGCAATAATTCTTTCATCACGGCGTACATATCCACGTCACCGGCCAGGTGGTCGGCTTCGTAAAAATCTCCCGCCGCGTTGCGTTTGGTGGACCGCAAGTGAGCAAAATGGATCCGCTCACCAAAGTCGCGGGCCATTGCGGGTAAGTCATTGTCCGGGCGAGCTCCGTAGGACCCCGTACAGAAGCACAATCCGTTGGCCGGTAGATCCACCGCATCGAGGAGGTGCTGAGCGTCCGCGGCGGTACTCAGCACGCGGGGTAGCCCCAGCAACGGGAAGGGCGGGTCATCCGGGTGAATCGCCAGCTTCACGCCGACTTCCTGGGCGACGGGGGCGATCTCCTTCAGGAAGTTGATCAGGTTTGTCCTTAACTGTTCGGCGTCGATTCCCCGGTAAGTATCCAACGAAGCCTGGAAGGAGGCCAACGTCGGCTTAGCCTCGGTCGTCCCACCGGGTAAGCCGGCAATGACGAAGGTGGTTAACCGCTCAATGGCTAGGTCCGTCATGTTGGTGAAGTAGCTGGCGGCGGCCTCCCGTTCGGCGGGGGTGTAATCCGCTGCGGCGCCCGGCCGTTTCAGGATGTGCAGGTCGAAAGCCGTAAAGGCTCCCTTATCGAAGAGCAGCGCCTCGGATCCATCGGGCATCTTGTACTCCAGCTCCGTCCGCGTCCAGTCCATGACCGGCATAAAGTTGTAGGTCACTACCCGTACGCCGCGGGCGGCCAGGTTGCGGATGCAGGTCTTGTAGTTATCGATGTAGCGGCGGTAGTCCCCCGACGCCCGTTTGATGTCCTCGTGCACGGGGACGCTTTCCACGACGGACCAGGTGAGTCCGGCCGCTTCGACGAGGTCGATCCGTTCCTGAATAGCTGCTTCTGTCCACACTTCCCCGTTCGGGATTTGGTGGAGGGCCGTTACCACGCCGGTGGCCCCCGCCTGGCGGATATCGGCGAGGCTGACGGGGTCGTTGGGGCCGTACCAGCGCCAGGTTTGTTCCAATCTTTTCATACTCAATTTTCGTAGGTGGTGGCGGTTCCAGCGGGGAACTCAGAAAAAATTAAACGCCGCAAAAAGCACTGAACCCACCGTCCACGGGAACGACAATGCCGTTCACGAATTTGGACGCATCGTCGCAAAGCCACAGCAGGGTACTCATCAGTTCCTCCGGCTCCCCGAAACGCTTGACGGGGGTTTGGCTGATGATCGTCTCCCCCCGCTGGGTCAGGCTACCGTCTTCATTTAGGAGGAGACTGCGGTTCTGGTCAGCGATGAAAAAGCCCGGCGCAATGGCGTTGACGCGGATGCCTTCCCCGTACTTCTGGGCCAACTCCACGGCCAGCCAGCGGGTGAAATTATCGACGGCGGCTTTGGCGGCGGAATAGCCAACTACCCGCGTGATGGGTAACAGCGCGGCCATTGAGGAGATATTAACGATACAACCACTCCCCTGCTCCACCATCGGTTTAGCGAAAGCAATACTGGGGATGACCGTCCCCAATAAATTCAGGTCGTTCACTTTTTTAAAGTCATCGATCCCCAGGTCGAAGATGCTGCTCTGCGGGCCTACCGTAGCGCCCGGACGGTTACCACCGGCCCCATTTACGAGGATATCCACCCGGCCGGCGGCTGCCAGTACCTTTTCCACCGCACCCGCGACAGCGCCCTCGTCCAGAACGTCGCATTTAATGGCTTCAATCATCAGGCCTTCCTTAGCGAAATCGCGCACGACGGCCGTAGATTTTTCTTCATTGCGGCCGAGGATAAATACGCGGGCCCCTTCTTGGGCCAACGCCCTTACGAAAGCATTACCCAGCGTACCGTTACCACCGGTAATGACGGCTACTTTATTATTCATCTTAATCTATTTACCCAGGCAGCGACATTGAATTAAATTCATATACCGCACCTTTTACTGCTTAATTAATTTCATACGCGCCACGCTTCCTTCGGCGGACCGCACGAGGACGAAGTACAGACCTTTCGTGAGCTTACTGACGTCAACCTGGCCGCGCTCGCTTACGGTCAGTAAGGGAGAGGCTACCCGGCCATCCGCGCTGAAAATGCGTACCCGGTGGGCACCCGGTGGCGTCAGGAGCGTAAAGCTTTCGTTGGCCGGGTTCGGGAACAACTGCAGGGCGCTCTGGAGGGCGGGGCTGAACGTATTCACGAAGTCGCCGAGCAACAGATCAGCAGGCAGCGCCGCGCCCTCGCCCGGAGCTTGAGCGACACCCCGCTGCACGATGAACCAATCCACCATGCTACCATAATCCGCGCCACCGGATTTACCGAATTCTACGTACGCGCGGTCAGTTCCCTCCGCCGTTGAGGCCGTCAGGAAAGGCGCATCCTCTTCGTCGAGGTACACGGACATGAATTTGTTTTCGACGACGATCCGCACCAGGTGAAAATCATCATTCCAGTTGAAGGGCACGTCGCGGTCAACGGCGGGGGAAGACCGCTCCAGCTTTACGTTAGACTTGTTGATGCGCACTTTTTGCCGCACCCCGGCCATCCGTACTTCAATGTGCATCAGACTCGAAACATCGGCCCGTACGCCACGGATCCGCGCCACGATCGTGACGGTGGTATCCTGCGCGCTCAGGTCGTAACGCCACTTGAAATTATCGTTCTCCGTGCTCCGGAAGCCGTAAAAATTATTGCTGGGCATACTCGGGTCGGCCACCACTTCGTCAACGGGCGCTGCCGCGGGTGCCGTGTTGAGGGACCAGAAACTGGTCTCTACCTCCGGCCGAGCGTTACCCCGAAATACATCCCAGGGAAAATCCGCGTTACTGGACCCCGTCGTGAAGGACCACAGCGGGCTACTGGTAGTACCATTAGAGTTGGTGGCGTCTACTCTCCAGTAGTAAGTGGTGCTCTCCGTTAATTCGGGTTGAGCGCTACCTCCAGTTTGGGTACCAATACTCGGAGGGTCCGTGGTTGTACCGAGAAATACTTCGAATTCGTCAGTATTGTTGCCAGCCGTCCAGGCCAGGCCGAACCGGGGGTTGACTTCTGTAGCGCCATCCGCGGGTGTTGGGTTGGTGGCTACTCCGGGCAACGCATTTACATCGTCCGTCGCGGCAGTGACCGTGTTGCTGATGGCGGAGGCGTTCCCAGCAGCGTCGATGGCTCGGACGTAAAAATCAAAGGAAGTTCCGCTCGCTAAATTGGCCACGGTCGTATCCAAGCCGGTTACGGTAGCTACGAGCGCATCATCCTGGAACAGCTGGTAGGCAGTTACGCCAAAATCATCGGTGGAGGCTTCCCATTCTAGGTCAATCGTAGTGAAACTGGTGCCCGTAACCGTCAGGCCGGAGGGGGCGGAAGGCGCTTCGGTATCGGGCTGTACGATGGCTTCGCCGGGGCAAAAGGATTCGGCGGATTCGGAGACACAGAAATTGGCGAACAGGACCTGCTCGTCGCGCAGTACGGAATTCTTACTACGGTAAACCCCGAATTTGGGGCGGCTCAGCGTTGCGCCCGTGCGCCAGAGATCGATGTCGTCGTTCTGGTACTCCATGATGGTGCGGCCGGTTTGCATGTCCTTGATGTTCATTTCCAACTCACCGTTTTCACCGTGCACTTGGCGCATGTACACCTCTACCCAGCGGCCACGAAATTCTTCGATGGGTGCCCGGGCGACGGACCCTAAGTCTGCACCGGTGTCTCCACCGTCGTGCTTTAGCTCCACCCGGTCCGCCCGTGCGGTGATGGTGAGTACGGGGAATCCCGAATCGGCTCCTCCGACGACCTTGTTTTGAAACAGGTGAGTGAAGGAGGAGGCACCAATGAAGTTCTCGTCTAGCCGGAACTTCCAGCGATACCAGGAGGTAGTGCCTAGCCCGTGACGTAGTTCAGGAATCGTATTCGCGCTTCCTTTGATCTCCATTCGGACCCGATCAAAGACCTGGCAACGGTCGTTATCCTCTTCAATGTGGCTGTGAAAGACGAATACGTTGCGATCTAACTCTGCGTCATACTGCTGGGTAACGTGGGGGCCAAAATCCGTGTGTACACAGTCCGGGTCCTCAATCTGGAAACCACTGCTGATCAGTGCCGGGTAGCCGCTTCCGCTATCACCGGAAGCCGTGGAGGTTACCTGAGCAAATAAGGGACAGGCACCCAAAAGAAATAGGGATAGAAAGACTAGGTAACGCATTTGGGATCGATCTTAAAGCAAGTAAAAAGTGGTGGTGGTACTATTCGGAAGTTACCCAGAGGGAGGGTTCCCGCACGGGGAAGTTACGGTTGATCTCTTCCGCCTTTCGTTCCGGGCTAAGCTTACGCCAGACGCTCATCATGTCAGCATCGTCGTAAGCTCGGGCCGCCAGGAGCAGGCCGGTCGTTTGGATGGGGATTTGGTCGAAGTACTGAACGTCTGGTGGGTAGGTCCAGCTAGCCTTGTCCTGAATGAAGGGAAGCATGAACGCCCACGCTTTTTGCAGGCTACCGTTCTTTCCTTCGTAGGTCCAGAGGTTATCGCTTGGCGTGGAGGCCAGTTCGGCGAGCACGGAGTAGCCTTCCAGGTTGAAAAGGGTGTAGTTGTAAGGTTTGGTCCGTTCCAATTCGTCGGGGAAGCCACCGTCGGGTGCCAGCTGCGCGGAAAGCAGTTTTTTGAACTGGGACCGGGCGACTTCCATCAGCTCATCGTTACTCGTGAGGTGAGCGAAGGCAGCCAGTTGCGCGGCCCACCAGGTACTGTGGTTATTACCGTGGTCTTTTTCCTTGAGGCCGTATTCGTGGGTATTCATCCACGTTGCGTAGGTATCGAACCAATCCTTCAGGCCCAGTAACCTTTCACCTTGCAGTGCGCCTTTTTCGGCCAGGATCTCAATGGCCCGGGCAACCTCGATGAGGTGGATCGTATCGATGATGCCGATCCCCCGGCCACTGACCTTCCCCTTGATGGCCTGGGCGTAGAGCAGGCTTGGGTTCATCTTCGTCTCCTCATCCAGAAAAAAGGCTTGTAGATGGGTGATGGCGTGGTCCGCGTACTTCTGCTCCCCCGTCATTTGGTAGGCAGCCACAAGGGTGGAGACAACTTCGTTAAGCTGCCGCATGATTTGCCGGTGGGCAACGAAATTGTCGGGGTTGGTCTTTCCATCCCTGCGGACGTAAGGTCCATCTGGATCTTCCGGGTTCGGCCACCAGTAGTCGCCTTCGGAGTAGAAATCGTGGGGGCCACCCTCACTGCGTTCGCTCGTCGCGCTGGTGATGGGCACGGGGGCCTGCTCCAGGAAATCATCCGCGCGAGCAATTACGTTCGTGCCCGAAAGGTCGTCCTCCGTTAAAGCAAAGACCTCCGTGGTGTCCGCAGCAGGGGTGGATTCAGCCGGTCCGCAGGAGTAGGAACAGCAGAGCAGGAGCACGATGAGTAGTGATGGAAAATATTTACTCATGTGCTTTCAGTTTTTGCCAGATGACCAGGTTCGCGTGGTGGTCATCCTTTCCCGCGTCCAGGCTTTGCCAGGTTTCCAGGTAGCGATCGTCGCCCAGGCCCCAGGCGGCAAAAACCAGGAAATCATTTTGGTGGGGGTGGATCTCCGTTTCCAATTCCGTAAGGTAGGGCCAGGCCGCCGGGTCGTTCAAATAAGGAAGGGCGTAGGCCATTGCGTCGGCTAGGCTGACGGTCTTACCGGTAGTGGAGCCTTCCTTATCTGCGCCCGTCTCCTTTGAGAAAGCCGGCAGGGTGGTTTCCGTTTCGTAGGTCCAGAAGTTTTCCTTCTCGTCACTCAGCAATTCGGCGTAGGTCGCCCAGGCACGGAGGTTATAGTTGATGTAGTGGAAGGGTTTTGTCCGTCCCAACTCATCGGGCTGGCTGCCATCCACCGCAATCTGGATGGGTAGTTGCTCGCGAAATTGGGCCTCAGCAATCTCCGTCAAATCCGCTCGCTTAGCGACTCTGGCGAAAGCGGCAACCTGTGCACCCCACCAGGTGCTGTGGTTGTTGTTATTGGTCTTTTCGTCTTCTCCGTAGGGGTGGGTGGTGAGCCAGGTACCGAACTGAGAGAACCATTCCTCGGTAGCCGTCAGATCAGTGCCCTTGAGGAGCCCTTTTGCGCGTAGTAGCTCAACACTGAGCGCTACGTTGATCAGCCGCAGGGTATCGATAATGCCAATCCCCCGGCCCGTGGTGATGCCCCGAATGGCCTGCCCGTAAAGCAGATTGGGGTTCATCAGGGTTTCGGGAGTTACGAACCACGCCCTCACGTGGGCAATGGCCCGGTCGGCGTACTTCTCGTCACCGGTGATTGCGTAAGCTGCGGAAAGTGTAGTCACCAGTTCAGAAAACCGGGCCAGCGCGTTCTTATGCCCCCTAAAGTTTTCAGGGTTGGGCCGGCCATCTCTGCGGATGTAGGGGCCACCCGGGTTGTCTACGTCCGGCCACCAGTAAAGCCCTTCGGAGTAATAATCGTGGAGGCCACCCGCACTGCGCTCCGCTACAAAATCGGTAATGGTAACGATCTCCTCCTCCAACATCGCATCCGCCTCGGCGAGAATGGCCTGATGGTCCAGATTTAGGGAGTTGACCATCTCCGGACTGCTGTCATCCTGGCCGTCCGGGCTCGAACAGGTCTGAATGATCATCAGTAAAAAAACAAGCGGCAGTATCCGCATATCGATGTGATTATTTAGTTGGCAGCGATTCGGACCTGATTTAAAAACCCAGCCTCATCCTTAGTGCCACTCTGGTCGCGCTCCCACACGGCAATCAGGCGGTAGCTGACGCGTTGCGGTGCATTTTCGAAAACCATCAGGTGGCTAAGCGGGTCCGTTACCTGTTTAGGAGCGTAATCCGTATCAGCCACTATGGCCATGCCAAGTTGTTCCTTGTGGTAGCTCTGCTTACCCCAGTTCATCAGGTAACTGTAGTCACCGGCCTGCCCAAACGTAGCTTCGGGGAGATGGCTGACGATACCCGTCGCAAACTGCATCCCTTCGGGAAGTTCCTCTCCGCTGGGCAGGTACAATTCGATGGTGGAGTAATAATCGCCGGGCGCAATGCTCCAGTCCTGGACCAGGTCAAATTGTTCTCCTTCTACTTTTAGGCCTTTGAAGGTGGTCCGGATAAGGGAAAGATCTCCCCCACTCTCCACCACCTCGATCGTCTTCACTTCGCAATCAGACAGGGCGTACACCTCACCCCCGGTGTAGATGGCCGGGCTACCGAGGCCAAGGCTGTTGCCCACCTTGAGGATATCGGAACCCCAATCCATAATGTCGTGGTAATTCCAGCTGACCGTATCCATGACGAGGTCGCTTACGGATTTACCGTAGATATCAAAGCGGTGGCGGCTGTCCGCGTAATATCGAAAGGCGACCCGATCGTTCTCCAGCACCGGGCCCTCGAACATGATCCACTTGTTCTGGGGGCTGAGGTCGGATGGTACGGTCAGTTTCTCTTGCGAGACGTAGGCGCCCTCAACCCGGTTTGCGTCCGAAGCGTCAAAGGCAACCGGCTGCGTGAGCAACAGCGCCTGCGTGGTCGGTGATGAACGCACTTCCGAAACTGATTCATCCGCAGACTGCCCATCCGTCGGCGACGTAGGTTGGCAGGCCATGGCTACGCCGCAGAGAAATACGAAGAATATAGATTGGAGTCGAATGGTCATTAGAGCGGTAGTTACTTACGGGCGGTACTAAAATCAATGACAAGGTAGCTGCCTTTGAAGTCTTGGTTACGCGCTTCAATGATGGCCCGCCCGAATTCCGCCGGCGTAAGCTCAATGGCGGCGTAGCCATTGGCCATCTGGATGATGTTACTGCGCGTCGGCGTTCCGTAGTGCTTGAGTAATTCTCCTTGCCCATCCAGGGTAAAGTAGAGTTCCTGCTCGTAATCGTACACGCGCAGCCCGTTCTTATCCCGCATGGTGGCTTCTACCAGCAGGTTGCCATTGTCCAATGATTTGTGCTCCAGGTGGACGCGGTCCGGGTCCCCCGGTTGCTGGTAATCGTAGCTGACGGTCATCTCGTCCGTAGCGATCAAATTGCCGTCTTTATAAGCCCGGGCCACCAGTTTATTGGCGCCCTCCTTGAAGTTGACGTCCCAGTTCAGGCCACATGCAGGCGCTTGGGTGATGTCCCGCGTCTTGCGGCCCAACGCTTTTCCGTCGTGGAGCAGTTCTACCTCGTCGCAGTTGCTGAACACTGCGATATTTCTCAACTTCCCTTTTGGCCCCCGGCGGTGGGTCCAGGTGTGGGATTCGATGTAGGCAAACGGTTCCTTACCCCAGTAGCTCTTGTAGACGTAAAAGGCATCTTTCGGCTTACCGGCCCGATCCACCAAACCTTTTTGGTTCACGTAGGGTATGGCATTTTGCGGGCGCAGTGGGGTACCAAAGTCTTTAAAAGCCCACTGGGCGTTGCCGGCAAAACCCGGTAGGGTCTCACTTACGGAGAGGTGGTAATCAAACAGATCTACGATGTAGGTCTCCGTCCAGTCCCCCCCTTTGGCGATGTTTTTGACGTTGACTTGGTTAGCCACTTCCGCCCAGTCATCTTCGTTGACGGAACCCGTCCCGGTGATGGGGTTCTCCGTGTGGCGGCCTACGTGGCTGGAGCCCCCGTATTCCATGTGCAGGAACTGCTTGTACTTCTGCTGGTTCTTCTTTAGCGTATTTCCGTAATTGGTGTACACCCCGGCGTACCAACCCGACCAGATGGAAGGGGAAAAAACGTCCACCAGATCGGCGCCCGCGTAGTACTTACGGATGGCCGTCTGCCGGTAGGGGTCCATCGTATGCGCGATGGTATTCAGTTTGGTGAGGTAGGCGTTCATAGCGGACTCATCGTCGCCGCCCTCAAAGTCCGGCAGCCAGTAGATCTCGTTACCCAGCGACCAGAACAGGATACTGGGGTGGTTGATGTTTTGGTTGATCTGCTCGCGCAGTAAGCGCTCGGTATTGGCTTGCCATTCTGCTTCGCCGAGCCCACCGCGGCACCAGGGGAGTTCGTCCCAGACAATGATGCCCATTTCGTTACAGGCGCGGTACACTTCCGGGTCCTGAGGGTAATGGCCCAGACGGAGGAAATTGACGCCCATCTCCTTCATCAGTCGGATGTCCGCTACGTGCAGCGCGTTCGGCATGGCCGCGCCGTAGCCCGCGTGCTCTTCGTGGCGGTGGGTACCCCGCAGCAGCAGGCGCTCGCCGTTGAGGTAAAAAGCGCCGTAGGGTTCAAAACGGAACCATCGGTAACCGACGGTGCTGACTTGTTCGTCAACCACTTGCTCACCTTCCAGAAGTTGAGTCTTAAGGGTGTAGAGATTTGGGGAATCTGGAGACCACAAAGCGGGTTGCGTAATGGCGGGTAGTGTGATCAGCCCATCTTCGGGTAGTTTCCGTACCCGCATTTGCTCTTCTGCCACGACGCGGCCGGAAGCGTCCATCAATTGGCAGCGGACCTTGGCTTTCTTACCCCTCCCGTTTTTCTGGTTGAGTTGCACGCGTACTTCCGTCGTAGCGCGGTCAGCGGAAACTTCGGGGGTGGCAACGGCTACGTGCGCGATGTGGGTAACCGGGAGGACTTTCAGCCACAAGTCACGGGTAATGCCTCCGTAAATAAAGAAGTCTGCCTTCTGGGAAGGAATGACGTTCGGGTTATAACTGTTATCCACCCGAATGGTGACGGTGTTCTTTTCGGCGGGCTTCACCTGGTCCGTGATGTCCACTTCAAACCCGACGTAGCCACCAACGTGGCCGCCCGCACGCGTGCCGTTTACGTAAACGTCGGTGGTGATGTTAGCGCCCTCAAAGTAGAGGTGGTAACGCGCGCCGTCCGCCGCTTCGGGGACGGTAATATCTTTTTGGTACCAACTGGCGTCGCGCCGGTAGCCGGGGGCGGCATCCATGGCGTCCCACTGGTTCCAGGTGTGGGGAAGATCAATGGCCTCCCAGTGTGTTTCCTGGTTGATAGCGGCCAGGTCGGCCGTATTGTTTTCCGAATATTGCCAACCCTCATTCAGGTTGATCATCGTTCTCACCAGTGGCCCTTCCAACGCAGCCAGGCGGTTACTTTCTGTGGCCTGCAACACCAGGCAAGCAATTCCTAAACCAATGGTGGCTAATAACTTCATCGTAGGTTTTATTAAGTGCGCGGGGCTAACCTTATATGCATCGGAAGGTAGGGCGCGGCCGCAGGTGCCGGGTGATGGGGGGCGGAGCTGCCCCTACACGTAATTGGGTACCGTATACGGATTGAACCACTCCAAAATTGAAGGGTCTTCGGAGCGTAGCTTTTTGCTGTTCAGTGTTGAATACTCAGCTTAGGAAGGGATGGTTTGTCGTAGTAGCCCTTAGCCTGAGAACGTCTGCTCAGTAAAGACAGGGAAAAACTTAATCTTTGTACGTAGCAAAATTTGGGAGTGGAACCCGTTTTCTAACGGGCCCCACTCCCAAAATCAGTGAGCGGGATTAGCGCTTTACGATCCGCGTGTACATGTGGCCTTCCGGCGTGAACAGGTTTGCGAAGTACATACCGGCGGGCATGTTGGTCATCGCGTCCACGGTGATGGATTGCTCACCAGCCAGTTGCGTACCCGTGTAGAGGGTAGCTACCTGCTTACCGGTCGCGTCGTACAGCATTACGCTGACCGGGCCGGTTTCTGTAAGGTTGTAAGTAATGGTAACTTCCGTAGCCATGGGGTTCGGGTAAGCCTTCAGCGCCAGGGCAGCATTGTAGTTCAGTGGATTACGCAGGCTTACGGGCTCAGCGCCACAAGCAGTGCGGGCACCTACGCGGCCACCGTCAGTAGCAGCAGTTGCGGAAGCAGCATCGTCGCTGTAGCAGGGGTCAAAAGTGCTGAAGTCGAACAGGTAACCATTGTCAAACGGGGAGCCGGACCGGCTGATGGGTTCCACCATCATGTCCAATAGATCCGTGCTGGAACGGTCGTTAATGGCCTGCTTGGTGTAGTTCAGTACCCGCTCGCGGCCGGGTACGTTACCCAGGTCCACCACTTCAGTGAAGTAAGCTTCGGAGGAGTCACCGAGTACGGCGAGGAAGTTTGGGCCAAAGACCGGGCAACGGTCCACTGTATCCGTACTGTTGAAGTAATCCAGGACGTCGTCCGTGTAGAAGATGTTATTGTTCTTCATCTCGATGGAACCACCCTCGGGGATAGAATCAGAGGTGAAGAGGTAGGTAACCACTCCCTTGGAGCCCAACTGCTCATCGGAGATGGAAGGCGTGGTACCCATCATTTTCGGGTTGCTGAAGAGGTTGTTGTTGATCACGGCTTCGCGGGTGTTACTCAACTGGATCAAGCCGTGGCGGCCAACGTGGTTGTACACCGTGTTGCTGGAGAACTCGAAGTAGTTGTTGCTCCGCTGGCGGAAACCAATGTAGAGACGGTCCAGGATGTTGCCAATGACGCTGTTGCGGATAACCACCGAGTCCGCTGCCGTGCTACGAACGTCGATCAGACGGCCGTTACCCTGGAAGCGCTGGTAATCACCCATGTTTTGGATGAAGCAATTTTCGACGTAGGACTTGGAGCCATCCCCTTCAATCCGCGCAATTGCCTGGCGGCTCTTTTCGATCCAGCAATTACGGAAGATGTAACGCTTGTCGATACCGCGGGGGCGGATGGAAGAGTTTTCGAAGTTACCGGCGGTAGGTGATTCCTCACCCATGATGACGTGGCAGCCATCAATCGTGAAGTTGCCCGTTCCCTCGTACATCGGGGCCAGGTTAGTCGCACCAGCGTTGAAACGCTGGATGAGTGGCATCATCGGGTCCGTCAAACTGGTCGGGGCGGATTCGGCGACGAAAGCGACGTCAAATTCCCATTCCTTCTTGGAGTCGAAGTAGTAAAGGCCACCGCGTTCCAGTACGAATACCGTGTTGGTGGGGTTGGCGTCAACGAAGTTGCTCAAGTTGGTGGCGGGTACCGTTGGCGCGAGGGGGTCCAGGTTAGCCGGGACCTCGATGCGTTGGGCAGAAAGGCTGGCCGCAAAGCAGCAAGCACAGAGGAGTAAAAAGTATAGTTTCTTCATGGTAGCGATAGTGTATTGAGTTAAATGATCGAAAAGTATTGGAGGGCCCACTAACGGATTCGTACTGGACCCACCGGGTTAGGTAGCTGATGAAGACACCAGCCGGTTTATTGAAATTTGTACTCCACGCCGAAAGTGGCCGTCGGGCCGTAGCGCGTAACGGAAGTGACGAAGTCCCGTGTCTCCAGCGTCTCCCGGTCCAGCGAAGTGAAGAAGTTGATGTCCCGCTGGTCGGAGATATTATTGAGATTCAGGAAGAGGTTGACGCCATTCTTGAACTTCTTTTTTACCGCCGCGTCAAAGCGCCAGAACCCCCGGTTGGAGCGGTCCTTCGTGAAGCCCTGGCTGTAGCCCGAGATCTTATCCCCCTGGTAAGAAGCGGAGACCCGCAAGGAAAGTGAACGCTTCCAGTCATACCCAAGGGAAGCGTTGAAAATGTCCCGCGCCTGCCCCACCAGGGATACTTCCCGTTGGTCCGTACGTACCTCCCGGATGGGGATGAAGAGGATGGGGTCAAAGCTATTGGTAATGGCCCGCGAATTGATCGTCGTCTCCGAGTTCAGACGGGTATAGTTCAGATTCGCTACAAACCCGTTGAAAGGCTCGGGTAAAAAGTTCAGGTTACTCTGCAGCTCTACCTCAAAACCCTGGACGCTCGATGCAGGAGAGTTATCGTAGGTCGTCAGCAGCGCACCATCGATGTTATTGATGTCCTGTACGTCAAAGCGCTCCGCATCTTCGGGGGAAGTGATCTCCAGAAAGATGGGGTAGAAGGCATCCTTGATGTCCTTGTAAAAAACGCCACCGGAAAGCAGCCCCCACTTACCGTTAAAGGCCGTCACGAAGAAATCGTAGTTGGTGGATACCGATGGGTCCAGATTGGGGTTACCCCGGCTGATCGTAATGTCTCCGTTCAGGTTGACTTCCGTTGCGGGGACGATGTAATTGTAGTCCGGGCGCGCTAGCGTCGTAGAGTACGATGCGCGGAAATCCAACCAAGCCGCCGGCTTATATTTCAGGTGGAGGTGCGGCAGCGGAATACCGTAGTTAACGTCGCGCTCTTCGGGGGTAACGGAGCCGCCCTCCCCGAAGGCGCCGGAGAGAATGGCCCGGGTTCCCCGGTAGTTGTTGTCGGAGTACTCGTAACGGAAACCCGGGATGGCGGTGAATTTGTCCCCTACTTTCAGCTTAACCTGCAAGAAAGTAGCGTAGACGTTCTCCGTTAACCCGTAGTTATTATCGGAACCAAAGCGGCTGGATTGTGTGAGGTTCTCCCCGCAACGGTCCTGAAACTGACGGATCCGCTCCGGGTCAAGGTTAGAAAACTGGGAGATCGTCTGACCGTTCTCGCGGGTGAACTCCAGGCTCTCGTCCCGCTCAAAGTTGGACATCCCGTAGTAGAAATTACCCGTCGGGTCCACGGCGATGGCCGGGGCGTTGGTATCCAAACACTGCTCGAAGACGGTGTTCTCAATCAGGTAGTAAAGGCGGCCGAAGCGTTCCTGGAAGTTCCGGTCTTTTTCAATGGAAGTCACTTTGCCACCCGTTTTGATGGTAGCCCGCACATTCTCACCCAATTGGAGGGGAATCTCCACGTTGACGAAAGCACTGGCAATTCCCTCGCTATTACCACTCACGCTGGAAGTTGCCTGCTGCAAATAAGAACCTTCCGGGTTAGGCTGAGCAAAGTCGTAAAACTCCTCGGGGAAGTCCCGGCGATCCCGAATACCTGGGTCAAATGCCGGTTGCACTTCGTTGCGGAAGAGCAATTGGTAGCGGTTGGGCGTTTCACCCGTCACTTTTGAATAAGCCGCACCCCACTCCACGTTGAAACCATTCAGCTTGTGGCGGGTAGATACGGAACCGGAAAAAAGGTCGATTGAACTCTCCTGCAGGTCACCAGTAAATTGAAGGCGGTTATTATTAGGGTCGTAAGTCTCCTCCTGCTCAAAACGGTCGCGGGAAGTCCTGGAGAAAATACCGAGCACGGTAACGTCCGTCTTGCTACCCAACTCAAAGTCCAGCCCCAGGCTACCATTTTGGCGTTTCCGAATCTCCTCGATCTCCCGGAAGCGCAAATTGTTTCCCCGCTGAGCAAAGACGTTATTGACAGGGTCGAGGTTATCGACCAGGTCATCCCCCCAGCTTTGGTTGATGCGCTCACCACTTCGGTTAAAACGCTCCACGTTCGCCGTAGCCGTGATGCCCAGCTTACCCTTGAGCACCCGCTGCGAGAGGGAAGCCGTGGCCTTATAATCTTGTGCCGTACCAGTAATGTCGTTGTACCCACCCAGCACCTTGATGGATGCCTTCCGCTCTTTCGGCGCCTTGATGATATTAAGGTTGATGGAGCCACCAATCGCATCACCGTCCATATCCGCCGTGGGGGACTTGAACAGTTCGATACCCGACAGCAATTCCGGAGAGATCAGGGAAAGGTTGACCGAACGGTCCGTACCGGAAGTAGAAGGTAAGCGCACCCCGTTGATGGAGATGGCCGTGAACTTGGGGTCCAAACCCCGCACTACCACCGTCGAACCTTCACCACCACTCCGGTTGATGGCTACCCCCGGCAAGCGAGAGATGGCTTCCGCCGCATTGACGTCCGGTAACTCTTTGATCTTATCCGCAGATACGAAGTTGGCAATAGCGTCGGAATTCAACTGCTGGTTGATGGCCTTGGCCTGCCCTAATGCCTGGGCGGTAACGATGACGGTTTCCCCCGAATAGACTGCTGACGATAAGGTGGCGTTGGCCTCCGTATTTGCATCGGCCTTGACCTCTACGGTCAGGTCGTAATTCGCGTAACCAGTGTAGGAAACCGTAATCACCTGCGTACCGACGGGCACCTTGTTCAGGAGGTAGGCGCCATCAATATCCGTTGCCGCCCCTACCGAAGGGTTATTCTTTAGGTAGACACTCGCACCCGGCAGCGTGGTAGACCCATCGCTATCGAAGACGGTTCCACTAACGGAACCCGTCTGCGCGAACAGGGCACCTCCACCCAAAATGAGTAAACTGAGGACGAGCGGGAATACGCGGAGTAAGGTGTGTTGCATGTTGATTGATCGACAAAAAGAGAAAAGAACTGACAGGCCGGCCGCTACAAATGCAACCGGTTGCAAACCTACTCATCTACTTAGGTACGATCGTCCACAATTGGGGGGACAAACGTCCAACCCCGCATTCCACCTACGTTTTTTCCGCCTTTCCGTAGGTCGAAGGCAATTCATTGAATTGCGCCTTGAAGCAACGGCGGAAGTACTTCGGGTCCTTAAACCCAACCGCATAGGCGGCCTGGGAGACGTTCAACTGCCCGTCCGTCAACAACTGGGCGGCGCGCTTTAACCGGACGGTCTTGACGAAGTTATTCGGGGTCTGCCCCGTCAGCGCTTTGATCTTCGTGAAGAGCAGGGAGCGGCTCACGGCCAGCTTCCCGGCGAAGTCATCCACCTTGAAATTGGGGTTCTCCATTTCTGCCTCGACGACCTCCATGGCCTGTTGCAGGAAGTCTTCATCTAGGTTCGTAATGGTAACCGCTTTGGGGTCCAGGGAAAGTACACGAGCAAACTTATCACGGGCCTGCCGCCTGGACCGTACAATATTCTGCAGCCGCAATTGCAACTCCTCCGGGTGGAAAGGCTTGGTGATGTAATCATCCGCCCCCGTCCGCAAGCCCTCGATCCGGAAGGGTTCCGCGGTGCGCGCCGTGAGCAGTACCACTGGAATGTGACTGATGGATAGGTCAGTCTTCACCGCGTGGCAAAACTCGAGGCCGTCCATCTCGGGCATCATCACGTCGCTGAGGATAATGTCCGGTGCAAACGATTTAGCCGCAGCCAGCCCCGTGCGTCCGTTCTCCGCCGTGAGCACCCGATAACGGCTGGAGAAAATGCTCGTGACGTACTCGCGTATTTCAGGGTTGTCCTCCACCACGAGCAGGGTGACGGGGTCTGCCTCCGGTAAGTCTTGCGTGTTTACCACAGGCTCGGTGGCCAGCGGAACTTTAACGTCGGCGTCCCGCCGGTCTAATTGGGAGAGGCCCTCCAGGATCTGCTTCCGCGCTTCCTTCTCATCCGCAGTAAAGTGCTGGTGGCCGCGGCGTAGCTCCACGACGAACTCCGCACCGCCTTGTTCCGTAGGCTCAGCTACATAAATTTTCCCGTGGTGAAGTCCCACCATCTGCCGGGAGATAGCCAGGCCAATGCCGGAACTCTTGATCGTGGAAAATTGCCCCGCCGATTTCTCGTAGAAGCGTTTGAAGATGTCTTCCCGAATGTCGGCAGCCACCCCGGGGCCACTGTCCCTCACCCGTACGGTGATCCTGTCGTCGGTCTCCTCCAGTAATACCAAAATCTTTCCACCATCCGGCGTAAACTTGAAGGCGTTGGAAATCAGGTTGAAAAGGACCTTATCCATTTTATCCCGGTCCAACCAAACGGTCGTTTCCCCAGCGCGATTTTCCAGGCGGTATTCAATGTTCCGCAGGCGGGCCGTTTCGCGGAAGGAATCGTATACATCCTCCAGGAACGTCGCGGCGTCGTTCTCGGTAACCGTCACCGGTTCGTGGTCCGTCACCAGCTTACGGAAAGTAAGGACCTGGTTGACGAGGTCCAGCAAACGCTGGGCGTTGCGATTGATGAGGGAAAGTTGGCGGCTGACGTCCGGCGAATGGCTACCATCTTGCACCAGTTGCTTCAGTGGCGCCAGGATCAGTGTCAGCGGCGTCCTGAACTCGTGGGTGATGTTGGTAAAGAATCGCAGTTTGGTTTCCACCAGTTCCTGCTGCTGTTGTTCGGCGATCTGTTGCAACTGGATTTTGTGCCGCATCCGCAGGAAGTTGATCAACGCAAACAGTAAGGCGCCGGCCAGCAGTAGGTAGGATAAGTAGGCCCACCAAGTTCGCCAGGCGGGGGGCAGCACCGTGATTTTTAGTTCCCGCACCTCGTCATTCCACACACCGTCGCTATTGGCACCCCGGAGCTGAAAGGTATAGTCACCCTCGCGCTGGATGGTGTAGCTCGCGCGGCCGGCACCGGTGGCATAGTTCCAGCCACGGTCAAGACCCTCCATTCGGTAGGCGTAACGGTTATTCTCCGGGCTGAAGTAATCCAGCGCGGCAAATTCTAGCACGAAGGCCGCGTCGTCGTACGGAAAGGTGATGGAGGTCGTGCGGTCAATACTCTGCGGGAGGATGCCCTCCGGATCGACTACCTCTTCGTCGTTATTCCGCAGCAGCCGGGTGATGACTACCGGTGGGATGTAATTATTGGGTGTTAAGCCCTCGGGAGAAAAGCGGGTAAACCCATTCAGGCCACCGAACAGCATCTCCCCGTCCGCCATCCGGAAGGCGGCATTAAAGTTGTACTCCAGGTTGGCGAGGCCGTGTGAAGCGTCGAAATTGGTGAAGTTCCCCCGTGCGGGATCGAAACGGGAAAGGCCATTATCGGTACTCACCCACAGGATGCCCCCTTCCGCTTCAAGGATGCCAAATACCGTATTGCCCGCCAGACCGTCCGACTCATCGTAATGCTGAAAATCATTGGTACCCGGAGCGCGGCGGTAGAGACCATTGCTAAAAGTACCCACCCAGAAGTCACCATTTGCGGCACCGTGGAGGGCGTAGATCTTTTCGTCGCGTAACTCGGTACGGAAATTGATGGGGTAGCCGTCGGGCCCGGTCTCCGCAAAACTGAGCCCTTCTTCGGTGCCAATCCACATCCCCCCGTCGCCGGAGGGTAAGATGGCCCGCGTCAGATCCGAACAAAGGCGGCCCCTACGGTTACCGGCGCGGTGGTGGGTGATGGTGCCGTCCCGCAGGTTTAGAATGTCCAATCCACCACCAAAGGTGAGGACCCAGAGCAGATCGCCCTCCCGGTGGATGCCGTACACATTATCAGACGCCAGGGAGTTGGCATCTTCCGGCCGGTGGCGGAAGTGGGTGAACTTCCCCGTCTTGACGTTCAAACGGTTGAGGCCGCGGCGGTAGGTTCCGATCCACAGATCTTCCCCGTCGAGCAGTAGTTGTTTGACGTTGTTACCACTCAGGCCATTCTCTCCCGCAGCGGCTTCCTGGTAGTGGCGAAACGCGCCGGTGGACCGGTCCAGGTAGTTCAACCCCCCACCCTCGGTGCCGATCCAGAGGTTACCCTCCGGAGTGGCGGCGAAGGAACTGACGACTTTGCCACTCAGTGAATTTCGGTAAGCATCGTGGCGGTAATTCGTAAAGTAGTTATACCGCTCGTTCAATTGGTGCACGCCGGCGTAGTAGGTCCCCACCCACAGGCTCCCCGCCCGGCTGACGAGCAATGAGCGGATCGAATTGTCCCGTAAGGATCCCGGTTGACCCGATACGCTGAGGTAGCGGACGAAAGCGCCTTCTGCGGCTCGCAGCCGGTTCAGTCCCGCAAAAGTGCCTACCCACAGTTCACCGTTTGGTGCCCGCACGAGCGTCCGAACGTTGTTGTGCGACAAGGAATTCGGGTCGTTTTCGTCGTGGGCCAATGTGGTGACCGTACCCGTGCGGGCATCCCACTCCAACAAACCATCCTCGTAGGTTCCAATCCAGAATTTGCCGGCATCGCCCCGGGCAATGGAGGTCAACCGCCGTTGCCCGATGGCGTCTACCCTACTTAACCCGGCACCTGCGGCAGCGCCCAAACGGTACAAACCGGCACGCGTACCCACCAGTAGGCTGCCATCCTCGTCCTCGATCAGAAAGGAAATGTTGTTTGCGGGCAGGTCTACCTCCGGAGCGCCGGGGTAAAAGCGTTCGAAGTCGTCCGTCTGCGGCCGGTAGCGGTTGAGGCCGCGGGAAGAACCGACCCAAAAGTTGCCGTGGCTATCCCGTAGCATCGTCCGCACGGTGGCGGCAGTAAGGCTGTGCGGATCGTCAGCGTCATTATGGTAGCTCTTGAACGTATTGGTCGTGGCGTCGTAATGGCTCAGGCCAGCCAGGGTGCCCGCCCAGAGATCGTGCGTGACGGGGTCCACGTAAAGGGAACGCACGTCGTTTCCCGCCGGCCCCGCCACGGTATCCGGCCGGTGGGTGATGAATCGGTACCCATCGTACCTACTCAGCCCATCACGGGTGGCAAACCAGAGGAAGCCCGTGCTATCCTGCGCAACGGCGAAGACGCTGGACTGCGCCAAACCATCCCGCTTCCCCAGGTGCCGGAAGGACGCCGAAGCCTGATCCTGCGCCGGCAATACCGCCAGGCAAAATAGTAGCCAACCGCACAGGAAAGAGCGGATCAGCAGGGCCGGCAAAAGAGGAAAACGCTGTTGCAAAAGCTAGCAGGTGGTGAATAAAAGGATAGCAAAAGGTAGGGCAAAAGTCCGTGCGCCGCCCGTCAGCGCCCGACCGAAGCAAGAATTAAAGCGAAAGCGCTCCGGGCCGTCGAGTAGTAGGCGCTGCCGCAGGTACCAACTAAGGATAGGGTGCACAAATTGGGGACCCAAGCGCATAGCCTTACCCGGGACAGCTACTTGGTAAACGGTGCCGTAAACACCCACCCTGGCGCCCGCAGGATGACGAGGTAAGTGCCGGATGCGTAATTATCAGTGGCCAAACGGAACGGTTGATTTGCCTCCAGACGTACCTCCCGCAACGTAACTGACCGGCCCGTAACGTCCCGCACCTCCAACTCATAATTACCCGCAGCTAGCGCGGTGGGTAATTCTACGTTCAGGTAGTCCCGCACCGGAACGGGGAAGACCCGTAACTGACCGGTATCGATCGTATTCAGGGAAACCGTAGCCCGTTCGGACTCCGGTGCGGAAAGCGAAGTGGCCGTCGCGACCGAAGCGGAAGAATGAACGAGGACGAAACGGTCGATGGCGTGGCCAAATGAGCGGCCGGAGATCTGCACGGTGTAATCGCCCGGGGTATTGAAGGTCATAAAAATATCGTGGGGGTCATTATCGCTCGTGGATACCCGCCAGTTCCAGGCATCCGCCCGGTTTTGGTAGGCTTTGAACCAACCGTTGCTGCTGGAGCCTTCGGGGTTGGGCGTACGGCCGGTACCCCGGGGGTAGACCGTGCGGTTGCCTACGCGGGCAAAGAAATCGTCCGCGTCCGGGCAGCGTAACCAGGAGTCATTAAAGTCCGTCGTTTCCCCCGGCTCGGTGATGCGGCTGTGCCAGCGGAAAAGGTAGGTCCCAACGGTCGTGATCCGGACCTTGTAGTTCAGGGTAGAATTGCCCGGGGTATTGAAGAAGTTGGGCCCCCGAAACTCCAGGTAACTCCCCCCGATGGCGCCTGGTAGCGTATCGTGGACCTCCCACTGGCCCAGGTCACACGCGGTTGATTCCAAATCAACGCGGACGATACCGTCGCGCTCAAGAAACACTTCCTGAGCGGCGAGGAAGGGGCCGGCCAGCAGTAAAACGAAGATTAATGAACGCATAGGGCGGCGAATTTTGGGTAACTGTAAAAGGTATTTCATGCAAATCAACTGGTCTATAGCCCGGGTTCCAGAGGCTGGATCAAATTGTGGCTGCTGGTGAAATACCCTCACTAGGAAGTGAAGATCAACGGAGGAGCGGACAGCTTGAGTAAGTAGTTCTTCCTCCACCGTCCTATCTTACGCAAATATATACTGTGTACTTTAGACGCACTACCCATGTACCTGACTCGACGCTACCTTTTCTGTATCCTGGCCATCATTGGGGCTTTTAGCTCCCTGATGGCGCAATCCACGGGGGCGGAGCGGCCCAACGTGATCTTCATCCTGACGGACGATCAGCGGTTCGACGCGCTGGGTTACGCCGGCAACGAACTCATCCACACCCCGGAAATGGATCGTTTGGCGGAGGAGGGCACCTACTTCAGCCACGCGATGGTGACGACGCCGATCTGCGCGGCCAGCCGGGCCAGCATCCTTTCGGGCGTCTACGAACGGTCGCACCGCTTCAATTTCCAGACCGGGGACATTCAGGACGATTACCTGGGGCCGGCCTACCCTACCGTGCTGCGGGAAAATGGCTACCACACGGGCTTTTACGGGAAGTACGGCGTCCGCTACCCCCACCAGGACCGGATGTTCGACGAGTACGAGACCTACGACCGCAACAATGCCTACAACGACCGCCGGGGCTACTACTACAAGACGTTGGGTGGCGATACCGTCCACCTTACCCGTTACACTGGTCAGCAGGGGCTCGACTTCGTGGAGAAGAATGCGGGTGGGCCCAAACCCTTCTGCCTCCAGCTTTCCTTTTCGGCACCCCACGCGCACGACCGGGCCGAGGAACAATATTTCTGGCAGGAAATCACTGCCCCTTTGTTGGCTTCGACCAATATCCCCGCACCTGCGTTGAGCGCCCAAAAATACTTCGACCTGCTGCCAGAACCCGTCCGCAAAGGCTTCAACCGTAAGCGTTGGACGTGGCGCTACGATACCCCCGAGAAGTATCAGCACAGCGTGAAGGGCTACTACCGGATGCTCTCTGGCATCGACCTGGAGATCGGTAAACTGCGGGCCAAACTGGAAGAAAAAGGCATCGCCGACAATACCGTTATCATCCTCATGGGCGACAATGGCTACTTCCTCGGGGAACGTCAACTGGCCGGCAAGTGGCTGATGTACGATAACTCCGTGCGGGTGCCCCTCATCATTCACGACCCGCGCGCCGGCCAGCACGTGGAGAGCGACGAAATGGCGCTAAATATTGACGTGCCAGCTACCATCCTGGACCTGGCCGGGGTCGCGCCACCCCCCTCCTACCAGGGGCAGACCTTACTACCGGTCGTGCGCGGGCAAGCGGAACAACTGAGCGACCGGGAGGTCGTCCTGATCGAACACCTCTGGGATTTCGATGACATCCCCCCGAGTGAAGGCGTACGCACCAAAGACTGGAAATACCTCCGCTACGTGGATGATCACCGCCGGGAAGAACTGTACCATCTGAAGAAAGACCCTCTGGAATCTAATAACCTGGTGGACGAACCTAAACACCGGGGGCTCGTCACTATGCTCCGCAGGCAATGCAACGAATTGATCGACCGCTACAGCGATGACTATTCCGCCGCGCCACAGAATCTTTCCCTGGAATTCATCCGCGATCCGGCTACCGTCGTTCTTCGCGACCCCGAACCTGAGTTCGCCTGGGTGGTGCCCCACGGAACCGGGATGCAAACGGCCTACCAGATCCTCGTCGCCTCCTCTTCCACCAATCTGGAGAACAACCGCGGCGACGTCTGGGACAGTAAAAAGGTCCGGTCCAACCAAAACGTCGGGATTGAATACGCAGGCCCGGCCCTTCAAAAAGGCAGACAATACTGGTGGAAGGTTCGCGTGTGGGACGGTGCAAACCGCCTCAGTCGCTACGCGCAGGCCCAACAATTTAACGGTCCGGACCCCGTGACGGACAACCTCATTGCGCTCTCCAGCGACGGCGCGGCCACGAAGGGCGACGCCGGTGGCCGCTACCTCACCAGCGAAAACATCTTCCAACTCCACCGCGTGCAACCAGTGCTGGTCGAGCAGCGGGGCGACGTTACTTTCGTCGACTTCGGTAAGCACGGATTCGCCAACATGGAGCTCACCCACACCGCCCGCCGCGACGGGGAGTTAACCATTGAGATCGGCGAGAAGCTAAAGAACGGCAAGCTCGATCCGGAACCCGGGGGGCACATTCGTTACCAGAAGATGCAACTGCCCGTCCGCAAGGGTACCCACACGTACACCTTACCGATCGTCCCCGACGAACGGAATACGAAACCGCTGGCCGTCCACCTGCCCGACAGCATTCCCGTCCTGATGCCCTTCCGCTATTGCGCGGTCGCGGGTGCCGGGCAAGGACTGAGTAAAACGGACTTTACCCAACTAGTTTACACCAGCTTTTGGGATGAGGACGCCAGCTATTTCACTTCGGATAATTCGGTACTAAATCAGGTATGGGAACTCTGCCGTTACAGCATGAAGGCCACCTCCTTCGCCAACCTCTACGTGGACGGTGACCGGGAGCGGATTCCCTACGAAGCGGATGCCTACCTCCAGCAACTCAGCCATTATTCGACCGACCGGGAGTACGCCATCGGCCGACGCACCATTGAATACTTCATGGAGTACCCAACCTGGCCGACGGAGTGGCAGCAACACGTCCCGCTCATGTTCCACGCCGACTATATGTACACGGGCGATACCGAGCTGATTGAAAAGTATTACGACGACCTGAAGCACAAGGCCCTCCTTGAACTCGTCGGGGAGGACGACCTGGTGAGTTCTACCCGCGTCACCCCGGCCTTCATGAAAAAGCTGGGCTTCGGCGACCGGAAGGATAAGTTGAAGGACATCGTCGATTGGCCCCCACCCAACTGGCAGGGGAACCCGGACGTCCCCGGCGAACGGGATGGTTTTGTCTTCATGGATAATAACACGGTGATCAACGCCCTCTTTTACAAGAACATGCTGATCATGTCCGAATTCGCCGACCTGCTCGGGAAGACGGACGAGGCCCTGGAATTCAAGATCCGTGCCCTGAAGGTCAAACAGGCCGTCAACAATACCCTGCTCGACCGCGAACGGGGCCGCTACGTGGACGGGGAAGGGACGGACCACGCTTCCGTCCACGCCAACATGTTCCCCCTCGCATTCGGGATGGTGCCGGAGGCCTACCGGGAATCCGTCGGGGCCTACATCAAAAGCCGGGGCATGGCCTGTTCCGTCTACGGCTCCCAGTACCTCCTGGAGGCCCTCTACCAGGCGGGGATGGACGATTACGCCCTGGATCTCATGGCCGACACCACCGGCAAACGCAATTGGTACAATATGCTGAGGGAGGGCTCCACCGTCACGATGGAAGCCTGGGGCTACCAGTTCAAACCCAACCTGGATTGGAACCACGCCTGGGGCGGCACCCCGGCGAACATCATCCCCCGCCAATTATGGGGCATTCAGCCAAAAACGCCGGGCTACGGCGTGGCAACCATCCACCCCCAGTTGGGTGACCTGAAGTCGACGACCATCAAGGTGCCGACGTTGCGGGGGCCGATCCTGGGAGAGTATCGGTGGTATTCGCCGCGGCGGCAGGTGTACACGATCACGGTGCCGGGGAATATGGTGGCGGAGTTTGGCTTGGATAACTGGAACGCAGCTTCCTACACCCACAATGGGAAGCTGGTGCCCTCGGCATTTGGGGTGATCCAGTTACAACCGGGTGAACACCAAATTGAGGTACAGCGCAATGACTCCTAAATCTAAAACCTCAGCTCCTTTGAAGTATTTCTTCCTCATTGTTGCCCTTTTTCTTTGCTTGCTGACGTTACCCTCGTGCACGGGAGGCGAGACTATAAATATAGCGCGGCCGGAAGCGCCATCGGGGGAAGAACTCGCCCAAAATTTCCAATCTCCACCCGCCTCCGCCAAGCCCAAGACCTGGTTCCACGCCATGTCGGGCAATATGAGCAAGGAAGGCCTGACGAAGGACCTTGAAAGCCTCGCCGAAGTCGGCATCGGTGGCCTGTTGCTCTTCAACGTCAGCCAGGGCATCCCGGTGGGTGACGTGGTGTACAACTCCGGGGAGCACCACGAAATGCTGGCCCACGCCGCGGCCGAATCCGAGCGGCTGGGGCTGACCTTTGGCGTCCACAACTGTGATGGCTGGAGCAGCAGCGGTGGGCCGTGGGTGACGCCGGAGCAATCAATGAAAATGCTGGTGTACAGTGAAACGGTGATCAGCTACGCCGATACTGATACCGTATCGCTCAGCCAGCCGACTACCCGCGAAAATTACTACGAAGACATCGCCGTTGTTGCCTACCCAAGCCTGGGTAGTGAAGTAGAAGATTTTACCCGTAAGCCTACCATCACCGCTTCGGACGCCAGCTATCCCGTTGAATTGATAAGCGACGGCCGGATTGACGCGGATCATCGCTTGGGCGAGAAGGGCGCCACGCCGTGGTTGCAATTCTATTTCAAAAAACCAGCTCGCATTCGGTCGGCTGCGGCCACTTTTACCGACCGCAAGGTAACGGTAACGCTTCAGGCGTCCTGGGACGAAGGGCGGACCTGGCAAGACCAACGGGAATTACAGAAAGTCCGGACCGGAAAGGGAGAATGGGCGGTGAACGATCACTTCGACGTCATCGAGTCGCGCTATTTCCGGATGCAGTTCAGTGAAAGTGTACGTCTTCGGGAAGCATCGCTTTACCGCAATTATCTTGTCGATAATCCCCTCGGCCGCACCGCCATGGCGCGCACGGAGGACGCAAAATTTAACCCCATCGGGAACCCTGCGGCGATAACAAAAATAGATCCCGCTACCGTAGTCGACCTTACGGACCGTATGGATTCGAACGGATTGCTCACTTACAATTTCCCTCCCGGCCATTGGACGGTGCTCCGTTTCGGGCAGACCAGCACCGGCGCCTTCAACAACCCCGCCAGTTGGGAGGGCCGCGGGCTGGAGGTCGATAAAATGAGCCGCCCCGCCTTCAAGACCCACTACGACGCCTTCATCCGCCAGGTCGTTGATAATAGCGGGCCCGTCGCGCCAAACGCCTTGCAGTACGTCGAAATCGACAGTTACGAAGCCGGTGGCCAGAACTGGACGACCGGTTTTGATTCCATCTTCCGGGCGCGTAAAGGCTACGATCTTATTCCTTTCCTCCCCCTCTTAGCGGGTCGGTTCATGGGCGCTGACGCGGGTGCCAAGGTGAGGGGCAAGCAAAACGTGGCAGCCGCCGTCCTCTACGACTTCCGTGAGGTAGTGACCAATCTCATCACCGAAAACTACTACGAGTACTTTACCGAACTCTGCCACGCCGACGGTCTCCGAACTTACGTGGAACCCTACGGCTTCGGGCCACTCAACGACCTGGATATTGGCGGGACCTGCGACCTCCCGATGGGTGAGTTCTGGATGAACCGGGAAATGACGATGGTTGAAAGTGCCGTCTCCGCCGCTCACATCTACGGTAAGCCAATTGTTTCAGCGGAATCTTTCACTTCCCGGCCAGAGATCAACTGGAAGGGGAACCCCGCCATGGCGAAGGTCAGTGGGGATAAGGCCTGGGCGAGGGGCATTAACGAATTTATGTTCCACCGCTTCGCCCACCAGGCCAACCCGCACGTCACGCCGGGGATGACGATGAACCGCTGGGGCTTCCACTTCGACCGTACCCAGACCTGGTGGACCAACGCCGGTGCGGACTGGTTTCGGTACATCGCCCGGGGGAGTTACCTCCTCCGCCAGGGCCACCCCGTCGCCGACCTGATGATCTTCGTTGGGGACGGTACCCCTAATTCCTATTTCGACTGGGACGACTTCGACCCGGCCATCCCCAAATGGCTCAACTACGATAACGTGAACGCCGACGTACTCCTGAACCGAACTGGGTTGGAGGACGGCGCCATCACCCTCCCCGAAGGTGGGCGCTACCCCCTCCTCGCCCTCAAGAATTGTGACCACCTCAGCCTGGCGACCCTGCGGCGGCTCGTGGAGATCGCGGAAAGCGGGGTGACGGTCATTGGCGAAAAGCCAACCGACCTGGCTGGATACGGGCACAAAGAGGAGGATTACGAAGCGTTCCGCGACCTGGCCGATCAGCTCGAACGGCATCTCCAACCCGCCCGCGATTGGGAAGGCCTGATGACTAGCCGCAACCTCCAACCCGATTTAAAACTCACTTCCGCCGATAGCCTGATCTACGAACACCGCCGGGTGGGAGATACGGAGATCTACTTCTTAGTCAATACCAGTAAGGATTCCGTCAGCTACGCCCTCACTACCCGTACCATAGGCAAGCAACCGGAGCGCTGGGACCCGATGACCGGAAAGATCAGTGGCGTCGCCCGCTACCGGCACAACCCCACCACGACGGACCTCCGGCTGGACCTGGATGGTGAGGAATCCATCTTCCTCGTGTTTCGAGATGCCCCCGTCGCCGGGCCGGTCATCAGCCCGGATCAGCTGACGGAACCAGGCATTGAAGCCTTTTTACGCAACCCGAAGAACGGGAAAATTGCGGCCAAAATGACGGCGAACAAGATCTACGAGATTGAACTCAACGACGGTCAGCGCGTGGCCCTCGGCGCGGCGGGGATCGTTCCGGTGCGGACCCTGACCAGACCCTGGGAGGTCACCTTCCGGGAAGAGGATGGCTTTGGGTCGACGCTCCCCTTCGCGGAGCTTACCGACTGGAAGGACCACCCGGACGAACGCGTCCGGTATTACTCCGGCACGGCTACTTACCGGACAACTTTCTCCCTTGCCGCCGAACCCGCCACGGCCTGGGAGCTCGACCTGGGTGAGGTGGACAACGTAGCGCGTATCCGCCTCAACGGTCAGGACCTGGGGGTGCAGTGGATGAAGCCTTTCCGCGTAGACATTAGCCAGGCCCTGCGCCCCGGAGAGAACGAATTAGTGATCGAGGTGACCAATTTGTGGAGTAACCGCCTTATCGGGGAGGAGCGTTACCCCAAACAGGATGGTGGCTACCGCATGGCCAGTTACCACCCCAAGATCAAAATGCCCCGGTGGTACGTCGACAACGAACCGGTGCCACCCGGCCCCCGAACCACCTTCACTACCGCCGACTTTTACGATGCCAATGACCCGCTCGTTCCGTCCGGACTAAAGGGTCCGGTACGCATCATTCCGTATCAGGAACGAATCATTGCACCTGCGGCAGCGCCCGAATGAATTGACGGTATTTTGGACACTAATTAATATATCAGATAAATAGCCCTCCAGCATATTACCGATGGACGTCGCAGGCAAACCAATTAGCATGAAGCCTTATTTATTATTTATTCTGATATCGCTGCTTGCTGCCTGTGGGGAGGGCGATTCAATGGCGGATGACACCCCGGCCTACCGCAACCCCGAGCTGGAAGTGGAGGATCGGGTCAGTGATTTGCTCGCCAGAATGACCGTGGAGGAGAAGGTGGCTCAGATGCGCATCTTCCACGCTAATAAGGGAATTAAAATTGATAGCGCCGGCCAATTAAGCTTGGAGGGCGATACGGAAGAGCGCCTCCGCCTGGGGATTGCCGGCATTAAAAACCCGGGAGAACACAATGATCCGGTGGCTGCGGCGAAGGGGAATAATGCCCTGCAACGCTACATTATTGAGCATAACCGCTTGGGGATACCCGCGCTGTTCATCACGGAGAGTTATAATGGCGTCGATGCGGCGGGATGCACGAAATTTGGCCGGCCGATCACCTCGGCGGCGAGTTGGGACCCCGAACTGACTCGGCGGCAGTGGTCCGTGGTGGGCAACGAAGCCCGGTTGCGGGGGATGCACATGTGCCACAGCCCGGAGGCCGACGTCGTCCGCGACCCCCGGTTTGGCCGGATGAGTGAAGCCTTCGGTGAGGACACCTACCTGGTGACCCAAAACGTAGTGGCCGCGATCAAGGGCGTGCAGGGCGACTACGTTGGCCTGGGGGAAGGAACCCACATCGGTGCGGTTGCCAAGCATTTTGCCGGATACGGGCAGGTACTGGGTGGGACGAATTTTGCGGCTATTGAGATCAGCCCCCGGACCTTGATCGACGAGATCTTTCCGCCCTTCGAAGCCGCCGTGCGGGAGGCCCGTACCCTCGGCGTGATGGCCAGCCACGGCGACCTGAACGGGGTGGCCAGCCACGCCAACCCCTGGCTCCTCACCGAAGTGCTGCGCGACGAGTGGGGATTTACCGGCTATACCGTTTCGGATGCTAACGACATCGGCCGGCTCCACTACTTCATGGGCGTGGCCGAAACACCGGAAGACGCCGCCCTCCTGGCGCTGAAGGCGGGGATGGACGTAGACCTTTACGCGGACGACGCTTACGCTTTGCTACCGGAACTGGTTACCGCCAATCCGGAGTTGGAGGCATTCCTGGACCGGTCCGCCGGGCGCGTATTGCGTACGAAGTTCATCCTTGGTCTCTTTGACAACCCGTACGTCGACGTGGCGGAAACCGAGCGCCGAGTGCGCCAGGCCTCCAGCCTTGCTCTGGCCCGGGAGGCTGATGAGGCGTCGATCGTACTGTTGAAGAATGAGGATAAGGCCCTGCCATTAGCCGCTAACTTTCGTGGCCGGGTAGCCTTGCTGGGCCCCATTCTCCGGGAAACCACCCTGGAGCAATTTGAGCGCATCATGCCCGGGGTTGATTTCGTCGCCGAGCAAGGGTTCCCGCTTACGGATGAGCAGCGGGCAGTGCCAAAGATTAACCAGGATACGGAATTAGGCACGCGGAAACTCCTCAGCCTGGCGCGCGGTGCCGACGTCAATATTCTCTTTCTGGGGGGTGACGAACATACCGCTAAGGAAGGTTTCTTCAGAAATGCGTTGGGGGACCGGGCCAGTATTGACCCCGTGGGCCCGCAGGGAGAATTGCTCCGCCGCGTGAAAGCCCTCGGGAAGCCGACCATCGTAGTCTATACCCACCGGCGGACGCTTTCCATCAACGAATTTGACGAGCACGCGGATGCCATCCTGGACGGGTGGGACCTCAGTGAGTTTGGTGACGAAGCGATGGCGAAGATGATCTTTGGCCTGGCCGTCCCCAGCGGAAAATGCCCCGCTACCGTGCCGCGCACTATTGGTCAGCTTCCCTTTCACTATTCGGGCAAAAAGATCAATGAAAAGAAGGGGTACTTATTCATGGAGAACGGACCACTGTATCCCTTCGGCCACGGCTTGAGTTACGCCAACTTCGTGTACTCAAACGCAAGGGCTAATGGAACGGTGATGACTCCATCCGAATCTTTCTCCGTTAGTGTGGACGTGACGAACACCGGTAAAGTCGCCGGAAAGGAGGTTATTCAGCTGTACCTGACTGATCAGATTGGCAGCGTCACCCGCCCGGCGAAAGAGTTGAAAGGTTTTGAAAAGATCCTGCTCCAGCCCGGTGAAACGCGGACGGTTACTTTCGCTATTGACCCATCCATGCTAGAATTTACCCGGCTTGACATGACCAAGGGGCTAGAGACGGGAGATTATACCGTGCTGCTAGGCACTTCTTCGGTAGCAGGTGAGACTATTGAATTTCGCCTGGAGGTGGAGTAGACCGATCAGGCCTCTTAACCCGTTCTGCATCTTCTTTTGCTAGTTTGGCGCGTAGAAGAAGGGTACCCAGTGGGTGCGGCGTAGGTTGATGTGGCCCTTTTCGTCACCTTTGGTTGCTAACTTGAATTCTCGAAAGGCAACGCGGTGCATACCCGGCTCCAGGTCGTACAGCGGGAAGTAGGCAACCAATTCGGGCTGAGGGCTGCCTTCGTACTCGACGGAGAGGAGCACGTTGGCCGGGTCGACGCTGGTGCTGTCTAGACTTAAGTCCATCACGCGTAAAAAGCGGGCCACCAGTAGGCTGTCAGCGTTCGGCGGTAGGTTAGATTTTGGTAATTGGCCCGATAGCCACCGGCCCAGGTTTTCCCCCTGCTTATTATTGCGGGAACGGTAATTGGCTATCCGCTCTTCATTGGTAAGCTCTACTGCGGGGACGGAATCAGTGCCTGAAGTCGTGTCCTGCTCCGGGCGTGCGTTGAGCCTGCTTGAGGGTGCCGCAGATTTCGCTTTGACCTTTACGGTGTTTTCCAATTCGATCATGCGGTCGAGTTCTTCCGCGTAGTAACTACTCAGGGGAAGGTGAACGCGGAGGACGTTATCCGTGATCAGGTCGGATTCGAGGTAGATACCGACGGCAGTCCGCCGAAACCCTTCCGAATCTGCGTAGTGCCAATCTTTTTGGACGGACTTCATTTTTTCGTTACTCAAAAAATCTTCCCGGTCGATGTAAGGGATGGGATCCATCGTGAAGCGGGGGATGAGCACGATGAGTAGTATGTAGGGTACGATGGCCAGGATGAGCCGTTTTCCCCACCGGTTGCTAATGACGGCGTAGTACAGCGGACGGTAGAGCCGGGCCAGCGTCAGCCATCCCATTAAGCGGTAGATGCGGTAGTAAAAGGCATCGCCGCCCCTTTTGAAAGCCCCCGTAGTGAGGAAATCTGCTAGGTACACTATTCCTAAGAATAGGTATACAAAAAACAGCAGGGCTCCAATACCCGCACCATTATTACCGAATAATTCGGCCAAGGTCACGAAAATACCTGCGTAGACCAAAAGGTAGAAAATCACGCCGAACAGAATGGCTACCAGGAGAAAGGTAAATGCGAACACCAGGCTTGCCGCCTTGTCTAACCGGTTGATGTACTGATCAAAGTTCCCGTGCCTACGCTGAAGAAAGTTAGCGTATTTAGGCGCAAAATCATCGTTCAGGTAGGTTTCCTGATTCATCATGCCGCGCAGTGCGAGGCTACCGATCCAGAGGCATCGCAGCACCACGTTCATAAAGAAGTGGAAGATGGTAACGAAGTAAGTCAGGTTGATTCCCCAGAGGATGACGGCGGCTGGCAAGCCGATGTATTCGTACTGCCGCAGGAGATCACTAAGCACGAGTATTACGTCGTGGAACCTATCCGCCCCCGAAATCATGCTCGCCAGGGCGAAGCCGGTGATGATCAATTCGAGTTGCCAACTCTGGCGTTGCAGAAACTCAAGCTTGTTCTCCTGAGGAGTTTCGGGGATGCTGATCATTAGGGGGCAGTGTTAACCGGGGCCCTCCAAGATAGTTGCTGCACGCAGCCCATCCAAAAGTAGCAAGCAATAGGAGGATCTTCTACCCAGTTCTTTAGCTTCTTCACCTACCTATTGTTAATGGGCAGCACCCCGTCAGATCAAGTAAACGGTGGTGGAATTTGGACAAAGAACTCGCGGAGAAATCACTCATCTGCGTAAAAAAGACACACTTTCAAATTAGTCCGTATCTTCTCGCCCCCTTACGGGTCGATATTCACCGACTATTTCAATCCCGATTATGCGTTACGCCTCTTACTTGCTAGCCACCCTCCTTCCCATCTTCCTTTGCACCTGCGGCAGCGCCCCGAAAATGGCTAGCCCGAAAAAGGTCGAAACTAAAATGGTTGCCGCCCTAGAATGGCAGGAAGCCAACCCGATCTTTTCGAAGGACCCGACGGACTGGACGAACGGTGCCTACTACACCGGCGTAGCCCGCGCGTACGAAGCCACCAAGAATCCCATTTTCCTGGATGCCATCGAGGATATGGCCAACCGAACCAACTGGGAAACTTGGAACCGCCCCTACCACGCGGACGACGTCGCCATCAGCTATTCCTACCTCGTTGCGGATGAATACCGCCCCGGCATCATGGATAAGGAGCCAACGGCAGACTGGATCGAAAAGCACCTGTACGAGGACAACGCCTGGAAATCTAACACCGACCCCAAGCCGGAAAAATCCATCCTGTGGTGGTGGTGCGACGCCCTCTTTATGGCCCCACCGGTACTGGTGAAATGGTCCAACCTGAAGAACGACCGCCAGTACCTGGAAGACATGCACAAGTACTTCGTGGAGACCTACGACCTGCTTTACGACCAGGAAGAAAAACTCTTCGCCCGTGATACCCGCTTCGTCTGGACGGGCTCCCCCGAGGACCGCAAGGGCGGCAACGGCAAGAAGATCTTCTGGAGCCGCGGCAACGGCTGGGTAATGGGCGGCCTCGCCCTCATGCTCGAGGAAATGCCCCGGGACTGGGAGCATTACGGTTGGTACGAAGATCTGTTTAAGGAAATGTCCGCGCGGCTCGTCGAGATCCAACCCGCCGACGGCATGTGGCGCGTCAGCCTTCTCGAACCCGAGGCCTGGGACCACGGCGAAACCAGCGGCACCGGGTTCTACACTTTTGCTCTAGCCTGGGGCGTCAATAACGGCGTGCTGGATAAGGCGAAGTACGGCCCGGCCGTACGCAAAGCCTGGAAAGCGCTGGAGGAGATCCAGCAGGCCGACGGTAAAGTAACCTGGGTACAGAATATTGGTTACGACCCCAAACCAGCCTCCGCGGAGAGCTGGCAGAACTTCGGCACCGGCGCCTTTTTGATGGCGGGAAGTGAGGTGCTGAAGATGAAGTAATGATGCAGAGTGGTTCGCGCTCGAAGCCCATCCATCTACGTCGCTAGGTGGATGGGCTTTTTCGTGACTAAAGTTTTGTTGGCTGATTAATCATTATTGGCGAACCATTTATCTTCGCGGCTTCATTAGAGCACTAGCTAAACTTACTACGGTGAAACAGTTACTTCACGCCCTTTTTCTGTTTTTTATCTCGGGCACTGCCCTCCTCGCTCAGAGTGACACTACCTACACTTTACTAGAGGACGAACGTACGCCCCGGGTCCACTTTCTCCTTGGCCTCAACGCAGAATTTGGGGGAGAATCCATCATCGAATTGGAATTAGAGGATGGGAGCACCTCAGAAACGAATGCCGGGCAGGGAGGATCCCTCTTCGCCGGCGCACGGGTAGACCTACTGGATGGTTTATCCTTCGATGGCTCCCTGGGTATCAAGTACGTGACGACGCCGGTTGAGAACGTAGACTTCCGATTTTTACGCTTTCCCCTGCAGGGAATGCTGCGCTACGAAGCAGATTTTGGCGGATTCATCGCGAGTGGCTTCACGAAACATTTGGGGAGCAACCTTAAGATCAGCGAAGGCGGTGGCATTTTGCCGGAAGGGAAGATCGACTTTGAAAGTAACCTGGGTATCCGCATTGAAGCGGGCTGGAAGTACATTGGCTTATCCTATACCCTCCTCAAGTACCGTGGTGACAATGGTAATGGGCCGGATATTGATGCGAATGCCGTTGGTCTATCCATCCGTTACGCCTTTGGCGGTTAGCCTCCCGAGCGTTACTGCCCCTCGATGAATAGCGTCCGGTTTTTTCACTGCGCCTAGCATTCACCTTGTTATTCGGAAAGCTCCCGGAGGAGCGAAGGTTGGTCACGGTCTAAGCGACCGGATAATAATTGGGTAATCGCCACATAAATTGGTTCACCAATTTGCAGGCACCTCTTTTACCGTGTACATTTGACACAAATAAAAAGAGCCCCCATGATCACGCGCTACGGAGTCCATTTCGACCACTTTAAGACCTTCACTACCGACCAAACCCGTGATGAATTCCTGGCGGAAGGCGTGATGCAGGACGGTAAGATTGAGCTCGTTTACTCCCACTACGATCGCTTCATCTTCGGTGGTGCGGTACCCACCTCCAGCGCGCTGGAGCTCCCCAACGATGACGACCTGCGGGCCGAATACTTTTTGGAGCGCCGCGAACTGGGCGTCCTCAACCTCGGTGGAGCCGGTAAAGTAGTCGTCGACGGCACGACCTACGATCTTGCCCGGTTCGACTGCCTTTACGTTGGCCGCGGCAGTAAGTCCGTTACCTTCAGTAGTGATGCCGCCGGCGAACCCGCCAAATTCTACCTCAACTCCGCACCCGCGCACAAGGAATATCCCACTACCAAAGCTACCCAGGCGGAAGCCAATAAAGTGGAGCTGGGTGACGACGCCCACGCTAACAACCGCGTCCTCTTCCAGTACATCCACGAGGGCGGTATTCAGAGCTGCCAACTGGTGATGGGTTGGACGGAACTCCTCCCCGGCAACATCTGGAACACCTTCCCGCCCCACACCCACGAGCGGCGGATGGAGGTCTACCTCTACTTCGACATCCCCGGCGAAGAACTCGTCATGCACTTCATGGGCAAGCCCGACGAGACGCGCCACCTGGCCGTCCGCAACTTTGAGGCCGTCATCTCCCCACCGTGGAGCATCCACAGTGGAGCGGGGACGAGTGCCTACCGCTTCGTCTGGGGCATGGCCGGAGAAAACCAGGCCTTTACGGATATGGACGCTGCGCCGCTGAGTGAAGTGCGCTAAGCCCTTTCCTCTTATCTCTTATAAGGTTAACTCCCCCCAGCTATGATCCTTGACCAATTTGACCTTTCCGGCAAGACGGCACTCGTTACTGGCTGCAAGCGCGGCATTGGTTTTGCCATGGCCGTCGGTCTCGCGGAAGCGGGCGCGGACGTCATCGGTGTCTCCGCCAGCCTCGAGGCGAGTGGCTCCAAGATTGCTGAGGCCGTGGAAGAGCTGGGCCGCCAGTTCACAGCTTACCAGTGTGACTTCAGCGACCGGAAGGCCCTCTACGCCTTCATCGAGCGCGTAAAGTCGGACTACGGCACGCCAGACATACTGGTCAATAACGCTGGCACCATCCTGCGGGAGCCGGCCGCTACCCACCCGGATGAATACTGGGATAAGGTGATCGAGGTAAACCAGACCGCACAGTTCGTCCTCGCCCGCGAGTTTGGCCGCGACATGATTGAGCGCGGCAGTGGCAAGGTGATTTTCACCGCTTCCCTGCTGACCTTTCAGGGTGGCATCACCGTCCCTGGCTACGCCGCTTCCAAGGGGGCGATTGGGCAACTCACCATGGCACTCTCCAACGAATGGGCCGGTAAGGGCGTCCAGGTCAACGCCATCGCGCCGGGCTACATCGCTACCGATAATACCCAGGCGCTGCAAGACAACCAAGAACGCAGCTCCGCCATCCTCGGCCGCATCCCGACCGGGCGCTGGGGGCAACCGGAAGATTTCAAAGGCCCAACCGTATTCCTGGCCAGTAGCGCAGCCAATTACGTAAGCGGCGCCGTCCTCCTGGTAGACGGTGGCTGGATGGGCCGTTAACGGAGACAGATAATCCAAAGCAATCCCGACTACCCGACTACCCGACTACCCGATTAAAAAACTACAACGCGTGAATATCAAGCCCACTACCCTGGTCACCACCAAAAGCCAGGCCTTCGCCATCACGGCAGACTGCGCCATTTTCGGTTTCTCCGAAGGCGACTTACGGGTACTGCTCGTCCGCCGTGCCGTGGAGCCCTTTAGTGGCGAGTGGGTATTACCGGGTGGGGCAATGCAGGCGAAGGAAACCCTGGAAGAAACGGCTAACCGCGTTCTCCGGGATCTCGTCAACGTGGAGAACGTCCCCATGCAACAAGTGGCCACCTACAGTCAGGTGGGCCGCCACCCCGTCCGCCGGGTCATTACCTGTTCATTCTTTGCGCTCGTCAGCCCGGAAAGCCACGAACCCATTGCATTGAACTACCTCGATAAAGTAATGTGGTGCAAGCTCGACGAGCTACCCACCCTAGGCTTTGATCACCGCGAAATTCTGGACGACGCTCACGAAGCACTCAAAACAGAACTCCGGGCTCAGCCCCTCGCCTTCCACTTACTACCGGCCAACTTTACCCTTAAGGAGGCGCAGGAAGTGTACGAAAGCATCCTCGGTGAAGAACTGGACCGCCGCAACTTCCGGCGCAAGATCCTTTCCTACGACTTTCTCATCAATACGGAAGAAAAGAAACCCGGCGTCAAGGGCGGCCCGGAACTCTACCGGATCGACGATACCAAGCTCGAAGAGCATATGAACTAGCGCTCCAAGCTTTCATCATCACTAAAAACTACTGTAAAAAATCACCACTATGCCACGCATCGTAACCTTCGGCGAGATCATGCTTCGCCTCAGCCCTCCCGGCTGGAAACGCTTTTCCCAAGCCAGCTCCTTCGAAGTCATTTACGGCGGCGGCGAATCTAACGTAGCCGTCTCCCTGGCGAATTACGGAATGGACAGCCGCTTCGTCACTCGCCTCCCCAAGAACGACTTGGGTGACTGTGCCCTCAATTCCCTCCGCGGGCGCGGGGTGGATACGGACTTCGTCGTGCGCGGCGGCGACCGCCTGGGTATTTACTTTCTTGAAACCGGTGCCATGCAGCGCGGCTCCAAGGTGGTCTACGACCGTGACCATTCCGGCATGGCCACCATCGTACCCGGAGAAATTGACTGGGATGCCGTCTTCACCGACGTCGATTGGTTCCACTGGACGGGCATTACCCCCGCCCTCAGCCAGTCCGCCGCCGACGCCTGTCTCGAAGCCTGTAAAGTGGCCAGCGCGAAGGGGGTGACCATCTCCACCGACCTCAACTACCGCAAGAAACTGTGGAATTACGGCAAATCCCCCCAAGAGGTAATGCCCGCGCTCGTGGAACTTTGCGACGTCATCCTCGGCAACGAAGAAGACGCGGAGAAGCACTTCGACATTCACCCCGAATCCGTCGACGTGACCAAGGGAGATACGATGGACCCGGAAGCCTACCTCCCCGTCTGTAAGGCGCTGATGAAGCGCTTCCCCAAAGCCAAAAAGGTCATCACTACCCTCCGCGGTTCTATCTCCGCCAGCCACAATACCTGGTCCGGCGTCATGTGGGACGGCGAAAAGATGTACACCGCCCCAACCTACCAACTCAGCCACATCGTAGACCGCGTTGGCGGTGGCGACAGCTTCATGGGTGGCCTCATTTACAGCCTTCAGACCTGGCCGGACGATGACGATAAAGCCCTTCGGTTTGCCGTCGCCGCTTCCGCGCTCAAGCACTCCATCTTTGGGGACGCCAACCTGGCGACCGTCGACGAAGTCATGAGCCTCATGGGTGGCGACGGTTCTGGGCGGGTTAGCCGTTGAATTGACTGATTGCTACTACCTGGCTAGGTCCTTGGAGCGTCGCCAGCTCTGAAGCGCAGCGGAAGAGATGGCGTCCTCCAAGCGTCCGTTCAGACGAAAAAACTTCCGTGAGCTATTCGTTTGCTGCCTTATTACCGGACGCTTGGAGGAGCTGCGCACGCTCCAAGGACCTCATTACTTCGTGTTAGGTGCTTGGAGCATTTAAACAAAGCAAAAAAGAGAACAATGAATAGATTAGACGTTTACCGCACGGTAATGGATCAGGGCTTGGTCCCCCTAGCTTACCTGGCGGATATTGATAAAGCTAAAAAGGTAATTGACGCGGTGTACGCTGGTGGCGTCCGCAGTTTTGAATTCACCAACCGGGGCATTGGCGCCCACAAAGTTTTTGACGCCGTAGCTGAGCACTGCCGCGAGAATTATGCGGACCTCGCTCTTGGTGTAGGCTCCGTCGTTGACGCCCCCACGGCAGCCCTTTACATTGCGCTTGGCGCTGACTTCATGGTGAGCCCTATGCTCGTTGAGGAGTTGGCCCCACTGTGTAACCGCCGCAAAGTGGCTTGGATGCCCGGTTGCTTCACCCCCACTGAAATCGGCACCGCAGAGAGCCTGGGCGCAGAAATCGTAAAGATCTTCCCCGGTAACGCCGTGGCGAAAGGTTTTATCAAATCCCTGCTTGCCCCCTCCCCTAAGACCAACGTCATGGTAACGGGCGGCGTCGCCCCCAATGCGGAGAACCTGAGCCGTTGGTTCAAGGAAGGCGCCGTTGCCGTTGGGATGGGTTCCGGCCTACTACGTAGCGACCTGATAGCCAACAACGACTTCAAAGCGATGCAGGAGTTGGCTAAGACTTGCTTGGACTTGGTGGCGGAGGCGCGGATGTAGTTTTTAGTCTGTAGTTTTTAGTCTGTAGTCACACTAACCAGACTATAGACTACAGACTATAGACTTAAATTGGCGCTGCCGCAGGTGCGGTGAAAAAGGATAAATGGGTCACTTCCGAAGCAGGAGGTGACCCATTTTCTGGTTGACCAACCCCGTAGCAAGGGTGGTCATACCACTAACTAAGACGGAACGGTACGCTTCGCTCAAGTTAATGGTTTGCCGATTCCTAACGGATGAAGGGCAGCGGCTATTAGAAGAGATGTAGCGAAAATTCGCAAAATCTGCCGTATTTTGCCGTCCCCATGAAGGTAAAATCCGCAAACGAAAAGATCATTTTTGGTCTGAAGGTGAAACAGCTCCGCACGGCGCAGGGCCTTTCCTTTGCAGAACTATCAAAGACGGCGGGGATGTCCCTCTCTTACATCAACGAGATTGAGAAGGGGAAGAAATTCCCCAAGGCAGATAAGGTGCAAAACCTAGCCCGCGCCCTCGGCACGACGGTAGAGGAGCTTACGAACGACGACCTCGGGCGTAACCTCGCACCGGTCACCCAGTTGCTACAGTCCAACTTCCTCAACGAGCTGCCGCTGGAGCTTTTCGGCATTGAGCTGAGTAAGGTGGCCGAGATTATCGCCCAGGCGCCCGTTCAGGTGGGTGCCTTCATCTCCACCTTACTGGAGATCAGCCGGTCCTACGCGCTGCGGGAGGAGAGCTTCTACTTTGCGGCATTACGCTCCTACCTGGAGCTCAACGAAAACTTCTTTCCGGACCTGGAAGAAGCCGTCAATGCCTTCACCAAAAAGAATCAACTTCCCAGCATCCGGCCTATCCCACCCCGGCTACTCCGGGAACTTTTGGAAAAGGAATACAAATACACCATCGCCACTGGCCTGGAAGACCACCCGGATCTCTCCATGCTCCGCTCCGTCTACCAACCGGAGAAAAAGCGGCTCCTGCTGAACGGAGAACTTACCCCCAACCAACGAGGCTTTCAGTTCGGTAAGGAGTTGGCCTTCAACTACCTTAAACTGGCGGAGCGGGCCAACACGAGCAGCATCCTGCGCAGCCGCGTCTTCGAGGAGGTACTGAACCACAGCAAGGCAACCTACTTCAGCGTTGCCCTCCACATTCCATTGGATCCCTTCGTAAAGGCCGTCGGCGAATTCTTTGCCCTCCCCAAGTGGGACAGTAACGCTTTCCTCGGCCTGATGCAACGCTTCAACGCCACGCCGGAGATGTTCTTTCACCGGCTGACGAACGTCCTCCCCAAGTTCTTCGGTTTGCGGGAGCTCTTCTTCCTGCGCTTCCTGCACGACCCGAAGACGGATGAGTTCACCATCGATAAGGAACTCCACCTGGAGCGCCGCCACCACCCCCACGAGAACGGACTCTTCGAGCACTACTGTCGCCGCTGGGTCAGTACTAACCTGCTCCTGCAGATGTCGGACGCGGACGGGAGCGAACTGCGGGTGGAAGCCCAGGTCAGCCAGTACTTCGAGACGCCGGACCAGTACCTCTGCCTTACCCTTGCACGCACCGGCTACCCCAGCCCTGACCGCAACGTGAGCGTAACTCTCGGGCTGCTGGTTACCGACGAACTGAAGGAAACAATCGCCTGGGCTACGGACCCAAGCATCTCCCCTAGGATCGTAAATACAACCTGTGAGCGTTGTGAAATCACGGACTGTGAAGTCCGCGCCGCGCCGCCCGTCATCGTCGAAAAGCGGGCGAAGATCAAACGTGTGCGGGCCGCCCTGCGGGAATTGTAGTCCAACGGTTTAGTCCCAATTTTTGAGTACTTCCGGCAACTCTGTAATCCGATCCTGCGCCAGGGTTTTGGTCCGATTCCCCTTGCTTTCCACCTGCGCCAGCGCCAGATATTCCTGTTCCGTCTGCCCGGGTGTGGGGATGAGGACCAGCTTCCCGCCGTACTGCACCGCCGCCAGATCCATCAACGTACTGTAGCCGGAACGGCAGATGATAGTGTCGGCGCGGGCAATCAATTTGGACAACGTGGTGCGGTCAGCGAATGAAGTGATGTCAATGCCCTCGCGCTTTGGAGGGTCCGTCGTACCGGGCACGCCCCGTACCAGATGGTGCCGCCCGGGTAGCCTGGATAATTGGGTAAGCAGCGCCTGCTCCAACCGGCTACGCATGGGTTCCGGACCACTTAAAATGGATAGCGTGCGGAGCCGATCACCCTCGGCGGCCACCGATTCCAGCCGACTCAGCGGGCCGATGTAACGAACGTTCTCGTACCCGGTTGGTGCGGATAGTTCACCACTCAGTTGTTGATCACGGGTATCTGGCACCCAGAATTCACCGAACTTTTTCAGGTAGTGCCGGTAGAGCCAACTCACCGGCCGGGAGTGGGTGATGGGGTGCAATTGGTGGGTAAGAAATACCGAAGGAACGCCCGCTACGTGGCAACCGAAGCGATTATCCGAGACGATGCGGTTGATACGGTGTTCACGGACGAGCCGCCGGGTAGCTTGCCCTTCCCGCCGGGCCGTCCACCACCAACGCGGAAACTGTAGCGCCACGTTGAGGGGCATATTACCGGTTGGGTAACGCACGGCGTAAGCGGGCAATTCGAAAAGGGGAAGGTCGGGTCGCTCCCGGCGCAAAAACTGGGCCGCTGGGCCGCTGGACGCCAGGAAAACTTCGTCACCGGCCAGCAGTGAGTGATCCAGCAAAGCGAGGGAACGGCTGGCGTGGCCAAGCCCCCAGTCCAGGACGCAAACCAAGGTCCGCAAGCCCTAGTAGTTTTCCTTGTACCACTCCCGGTATTCTTCGGAGGAACGCTGCTTGAGGACCTCACGGTAGTTGCTCTGGGAAACGGAGTACAAATCGTAGCTGAACTTACCGGCGTTGAGGAACTCTTGCTCCTTACTCTTGGCGGCCTCGATGAATTTCATGGCCTCTTCGCCATTCTTGAAGCGGCGCAGAATCAGAACGGGCAGCTTGTTTTCCCCACCCAGGTAGACGTTGGTGATGCGGATGCGGTCCAACTTATGGTACTTGCTGTTGTATTCCGCCACGCTGATCTTGGCCTTGTTGAGGTCCGTGTCGGACTTGTCAAAAAGGATCAGCACGTAGTGTAACTCCTTGAAGCTTTCCTTGAAACCACGGGAACCGGCGGCGGACGTCGCTTGCCCCGGGCGGCGAGCACCAGAAGCACCGAGGAGGCGCAGGATCTCCTTAGCCCGCTTCTCTTCGTCCGTGCCGGGGAACTGGGCCACCACCTGCTGGAGGTTACTGATGTAGGCTTCCTTGCCTTCGACGTTGCCCGAGGTCATCGCCAGCAGCAACGCGTAACGGGCCCGGAGGGGGTGCTTTGCGGTCAGCGCATCCCGACCCGCCTTCGCCTGGGTGTGGGCCTGCTTGTAGTTACCCGCCTCGAATGCAGCCAGGGCCGCTTCGTAGGTGCGGTTCAACTCGTTGTCCGCGTTAAGCAATTTGGCTGCGTAAGTTGGGTCGTTGGCCAGCTTCTCGAACTTGGAGTTGTAATACTTCTTCTTGAGCTTACCGGCGTATTCAGCGGCCTGGCCGGTGCGGCCCATTTCTGTGTTGATGAGGTACTGGTAATACCAGGCCTCCGCTTCAAAATTGGAGCCGGGGAACTGGCTTTCGAGTTTACCAAAGGCTTCTAGGGCCTTTTCGTTATCGTCCAGCTTTTCCCGGTATTCACGGGCCAAGTTGAAGTAATTCTCGGAGAGTTGGAGACGGACCCGGGTTTGGTCCTGTTCGGATACCGGTACGTCCTTCAGCATGGCGTCGATCTCATCCTGGGTAGCCATTACGGGTTCGTTACTGGCGGCGAAGGACTGGTTGGCATCGCCATCACCAAAGTCGATGCTCGGCCCACCGCGGGAGGCGACGCGCCAGTTGTCCGTCAGCGGGCGGTCTCCCCAGCGGCGCTCGAAATCACGGCGGCTCCGCTTGAGGTTGGCGCTGTTGTAGGCGAAGAATTTACTGTCCGTCTGAATGGTATTGTTCCGGCCGGCAGTTGCGCTTCCGGGGCCGGGGCCGGTGTTGGCCGCGGCGATGGCGGCGCGCTGAGATTGGAAAAGATCCTGCGCAAACTTGGTCCGTTCCGCCTCTGGCATAGTACCGATCCGCAGCAGGGAGTCCCGCTCGTAGATCTGGGTCAGGTTATCGGCAACGCCGGCGAGTTGGTCGCGGCGGCCGGAGACACCGACGTAGCGCTCGTCGCTGCGGGGCATGGACATCAGCGTCGTATCATAAGCCAGTTTGGCGCCGAGGTAGTCCGATTCGTCGAAAGCGAGGTCACCTAAGAGATTGTAGGATTCCAGCCGTTGGTTTACGCCGGCCGAAGGGCTATCCAGGGCTTTGCGCAGGTACTTACTGCCGAGGGCCTTATTGCCGTCCCGCAACGCCACGGTAGCGGCCGAGAAGTAGATCTGGCTTTCGTATTCGAGGTTCTTCTCTTCCTTGGCCATTTTTTCGAGCTTGGCGATGGCGTCCGCTGCGGAACCGCTGCCACTCAGGAAACTATTCTGGGCGAGGTTGAGCCGGGCTCCGAGTTCGAGGTCGTAACTCGGGCGGGCGGCGATGGCCTGCTCGAAGGCGTTCACGGCCGGGCCGGGGTTCTGTAACTCCTGGTAGAGTTGCCCTACGATGTAGTAGTAGCGGGCGCGTTCGTTCCGGTCCTTCGCTACTTCGGCGGCTTCTTCGAGGAAGGGGATGGCTTCTTCGAGGCGTTCCTGCTCCAGGTAGTTGAAGGCTTGGACGGCCATCGCTTTGCGGCGCACGTCGGGGTAAGTTCCGCGGTCGGCCCGCAGGTCTTCGAGGATCACCTGAGCGCGTTCGAAGTTATCGCGTTTGATGAGCGTCCAGGCTAACCAGAGGCGGCCTTCCTGGTAGGCGGGGCGGTGCTTGACGACGTAGCTCCCGGACTTTTCTCCGTAACCTTCGGCCTTATCGGATTCGGAATTAGGACCGCCAAAGATGGAGATCATGCCCACCGGGCCGAGGTCCTGTTCTTCCTCCGGCACCTCCTCCGGCTCATTTTCGAGGCCCTGGTTGGCGCTGGTATCGCGCTGGATGGGCGCCAGTTTGATGCCCTTCTTCCGGGCTTTGATGCGGGCCTTGCGTTGGCGCTCGCGCTCTTTGGATTTCGCCTTGTTTTCTTTTTCCCGTTCCTTCTGCAGCTTCTTGCGCTCCTTCTGGGCCTCCTTGCGGGCGCGGATCCGGTTTTGGCGGGCGCGGTTGGGGTCTTCGTCTACTTCGCGGCGGCTGACGAATTCGTCTTCGTCACCCTCGTCTTCTTCGCCGTCTTTTCCCTTCTTTCGTTTGGCCTTTTTGCGCTTGGGGCGGGGGCGGAACTCGGTGGTGAGGAAGCGCAGGGTTTTCTCCGCGCTCTCGTAATCCTGCTTGATGAGTTGAGCCTGGCCGACGAGGAGGTAGCTATCGTCCACCCAGTTGCTATAGGGGTGTTTCTTCACGACAATGGCGACCTTTTCGATGGCCACATCCATATCGTCTCCCACGATCGTTGGGTTAGCGACTTCCAGGAAGGGAAACATGTCCAACCGCTGGGTGTAGTTGTCCACGTGCTGCTCCTCCAGGGTGAGGAGGGATTCATCCATCAACTCCCGGGCGTTGAAGTAGCCGTTGTAGTGGGAGTTCATGTTGTGCCAGAGCTTGCCCAGGGCGCTCTGTTCGTCCTTGCGTTTCTGGGAGGCGCAGGCCGTCAGCACGAAAGCGCCGAGGACGGCCAGGAAGAGAAATCGGGTAAGCTTAGAGACCATCAAATTGGAGGGGTATAACGGAGTAGCTATTGTCGTTGGGATCGAGACCTTTCGGTGCTTAAGCCCGTGGGCGCTGCCGCGGGTGCCAAGCAATGGGAAAGGGCGGGCAAAGGTAAGGGCTAGGCCATGACTTTCGCTCCGTAGGAGTTTTAGCCGAATGGTAGCCCATCAGGATTCGCTTCGCCAGTTTTTTAACGCAGGATATGATAGGCTAGTATCCAGTACCCGTAGGGTTAACGGGAGATGCAACGTCAGCCAGCTTGGTTGACCGATCTCTTCCAACAAAGCTTACTCCCGTACCCCAAACCGATAAATGGTCTGCGACTGGTAAACCTCCCCTGGCCGGAGGAGCGTAGAGGGAAAATCCGGCTGGTTGGGGGAGTCCGGGTAGTGCTGAGTCTCCAGACAGAGGCCGGTGCGGTACGCATAGGCCTTTCCGCCTTTACCGATGTCGGTCCCGTCCAGGAAGTTGCCACTGTAGAATTGGATGGCCGGCTCGGTGGTCTCCACCTCTACGGTACGGCCGGTCGTGGCTTCGTAGAGGGTGGCCGCCGGAGCCATGCCGTCCCCGTTGCGATCAAGAACGAAATTATGGTCGTAGCCCAGCCCGAGTTTGAGTTGTTCGTTCTCCGCCATAATATCCCGCCCGATGGGCTTGCCCTCCGTGAAGTCGAAGGGTGTCCCGGTAACTGGGCGAAGTTCGCCGGTGGGGATGAGCCCGCCATCCACCGGGGTGAAGGTGCTGGCATTGAGGGTGAGGACGTGGTCGAGGATCTCCCCCCCACCCTTCAGGTTGAAGTAGGTGTGGTTGGTTAGGTTGACGTGCGTGGGGGCATCCGTTTCCGCCCGGTAGCTCAGCATTAATTCGTTGTCGTTGTTGAGGGTATAGGTAACGGCTACGGAAAGATTCCCCGGGTAGCCCTGGTCGCCGTCCGGGCTGGTGCCCCGCATCGTCACCCCTACGGTGGAGTCGGTGCGGACCGTTTCGCCCGCGTAGTAGCGCTTATCAAAACCGACCTCGCCTCCGTGGAGGGTATTCTCCTTGTTATTGGTCGGGATCTGGTAGGTCTTCCCGTCGATGGTGAATTGCCCCTTCGCAATCCGGTTACCGTAGCGGCCGACCAGGGCCCCGAAGTAGGGGTAGACGCCCAAATAGCCATCCAACTCGTCGAAACCAAGGACGACGTCCCCCAGCTCCCCGGCCTGGTCCGGAACGATGATGTTGGTGATGATGCCGCCCCGGTTGATGACGCTCACCTCCATCCCGTTGCGATTCCGCAGAGTGTATTTGGTGACGGGGCCTGCGGGGGTACTACCGAAAGGAGTTTCGGAAATGGCGAGCCCGGAATCCTCCGTTACGGACGGTGGTTCTGGTTGCTCGGCAACATCGTTGGAGGTCTGGCAGGCCCCCAGTAGAAAGGTCAGCAACAGTAATAAGTAGGTCTGAGCGGTGATTTTCATAGCGGTGATAATGTAATCCTAATGTAGGCAAAGTGCCTGGTCCGTTGCTGACTTTATTATACCTGAACGAGGTGGTTTGGGAATTTTTTTAGCACGTAGGGGTAAGATAAATTCAGGTCTTCCGATACTCCTACGTAACCAACGGGCGCAGGCCCTTCCTACCATGAAAAATTTCGTCACCCTTCTCTTTTTGATGATCATGGTCGCCATTTCGGTGGCGATTTGAGGAAGGCATCAACTCCGTTGAATCACCCAAAGACTACTGAATTAGATAGAGCGACTAGCATGATTGAAGTGATTAGCACCCCTACCCTTCCCAGGGGCGGGGTGCCTTTTGTTTACCGATACACCTATTGAAGAAAGGACGTGCACTCCTATAGTGGACGACACGAAATTGAAAACAACACATTGAACGCATTCCAGAGGTAGTTGATTTTTTTGCGGGGGCCGGTGCGGAGTTTTCCGGCCGGCCCTTGTTTTTCCCCATTCGCTATGGTCAGTTCTCATGCTGAAGGTGTGATACTACTACTTGGCTCCCAACTCTTTTTGGGGGCCATCCTTATTCGCCCTTTGCCTGGCACCCGCGGCAGCGACCAGATGAATGGCTGGATGAGTACCTTCGGTTCTTCGGAGGCGCAAACGGTCCGCCATGTACATCAACCTTTATTCCGGGCTCTTACTCATCGGCTTTACCCAGGCCATCGTGGTGGCCGTGTTACTATTGCTACGGGCCCGGCGCGAAGGACGGCTGGCCGATACGCTAGCGGCGGGCATCCTGCTGTGTGGTGCCTTTTACGTCGCTCAGTGGATGCTCGGCTTTGGCAACTGGTACGATTCCCATGACTGGCGGACGACCCTGATGTTCTACGTAAAGTGGGCCAACCTGACCGCCATCGGCCCCCTGATCTGGTTCTATTTCCGGGCATTGGTGAACACGGATTTTACGTGGAAACGGCGGTATTGGTGGCACTTGCTGCCCGCGGCCCTCTTCCTGATGCCAAAACTATTCGTGATTACCTACGACTGGATCTACTGGCTGGGGATTGCCGGCGAAAGCTTCACCGACTTCTACGATACCCGCGGCCCCGCCGCCGAGTGGGAGAATAGTGGCGGAGATATTATCAGCGAGGTCGAGAACATCTTTTTCCGCATCCAGGTGATCGTTTACCTTATCCTGACACTGAAGACCTACCGCTCTTTCCGGGCCTTCCTGCAACGGGAGATGACCAACACCGCCCCCCTGGAAATGCGGGGCTTGCGGAATTTGGTCTACCTATTTCTCATCGGGATGAGCATGACGATTTTGCTCGATACGTCGGCGGAACTTTTCGGCGAAGCCACCTACGTAGCCGCCTGGCCCAAGTACCTCTCCATGTCCGTCCTGCTCTTCGTGGCGGGCCTCCAATTCTACGGGCTAACGCCGCAACTGACGACCGGCCTCCGCTTCGAACGGCCCGTTCCGGAAGTAGACGAAATGGATACCGCCGCCAGCCCACTGGTAGATTCCTCTCCTGACGCTCCGGACTTTGCCCCGCTGGCCGCCCAACTCGCCGAACAGCTAAGCACCGGACACGACTATCTGGACCCCAACCTCCGCCTCGGCGATCTCGCCGAAAAACTGGGGACCAATTCCTCCCTCCTTTCCAAGGCCATCAACCGGGAGGCGGGTAAGAACTTTAACGATTACATCAATGCGCTACGCTGCGAAGCCTTCCTGGAGCGCGTCCGCCGGGGCGACCACGAGCGCCACACTTTACTGAGCCTGGCCCTCGATTGCGGGTTCAACTCAAAGTCGACCTTCAACCGGGCCTTTCGGAAATACGCGGGCATGAGCCCGGCGGAAGCCACTAAAAAGGGGGCAGATCATGATCTGGGCCGTCCCAAAACCTGATTTGAAGCGCAGCGGTGGGGGCCGGCCACCACTTTTGTGGCTCACCAAAAACAAACCACCATGCGTAAGCTACTTTTCCTTTTTCTCTTTGCTGCTCTCCTCACTAATAATAGTTGCTCGCGCAGCACGGCGGGCCTCCAGCTGGCGGGCCAGCAACAATTCTTGTTAGGCGAATACATGGAAACGCCCTACACCGCCTCCATGCGTAACGATGGCCCGGAAGCCATCCTCATCACCACGGTCGATAAGCAAACCAAGGCCGAACGGCAGCGGGTTGAACTTGCCGTTGGGGAGAAGGCTGAACTGAGCGTGCCGCCCACCGAAGAAACCCGGCTCTACAACTTTGGCGATCGCGAATCGAGCATCTTCATCAACATGAACAAGACCGTTGAAGGTATGCGCATGCTGGACCTGGATGGCGACGAACTCCCCCCGACGGCCATGGCTTCCGCCAACGCCATCAATGACCGCGCCCTGTTCGAAGCTAAGAGTACGCGGGCGGCTACGGACAAACACGACGTTCAGATTCCCGGCGGCTACGAATTCGTCGTGGGCGAAAGCTCCGTTACCGGCTACTCCGCCAAGCTCATCAATTACGGAGGGAAGGACATCACGGTCAGCGTCCGGGACAAGGCAACCGGCGACCAGACGCAGGGCTTTGGGCTTGGCAAATACGGCAAGGTCAACATTAACCTAGGGCCGAATGAGCAACTCCACGTGGAGAACCGGGAAGGGCGGGAACGGCGGATCACGCTGCAGCTTTCAAAAGAAGTAGCGGGGGCGCGGACGATTCCGGTGCTCTAATATTCCCTGTATACAACCTGATTTCGGTGGCTGGCGAAAAAAGACGGAGCCAGCCACCGAAGTCACTTCACTTGCATGGAGCGGGTTATAGGTATACACCTTGTTATACCTTTGGGGATTCCCATCCAGGCTTCCCTCCACCGCCCATGACCGTCACTTTAACCGACCTTTTCGTTATTGCGAGCATCCTGCAGGGCTTGTTCGTCGGGTTGGCCATTTTACGGATTCCCTTCTTCCGCAGCCCGGCCAATCAGTACCTGGGGATGACCCTGATTCTTTTAAGCGGCATCCTGTTTCTGGGCTGGCAGGAATTCGACAGTAAGGTACTTGCCTATCTCTGGTCGATCATGTGGGAATACTTGCATATCGCCATGCTTATTTCCTACTTCCTCCGGGCGCTTGAACATCCTTTTTATAACAGCCCGTGGAGGAAGTGGTTTTACGCCCCCTTCGTCTTCAGTTTGGTCTTCTCGCTCGTTACGCAGGGGGACTTTATGCTCGGCCTTTACGATCTTCCCTTCGGGCCGGATAACGCGGTCTTCCAAACACTGAATGCGCTGGAGGACCCGCTTGCCCTCATTTTTAATGGCTTTGGTTTGCTGGCCGTATTCGTCATAACGTGGCGGGATCGATCCGCCCCTGCCGCCCGCCGGAGGTGGTTACTGCGGTTTTGTGCCGCAACCCTTGGCATCGTATTCCTCTGGGCCCTCGGAGACCTCACCGACTATTCGGGTCTCCTTGATAATGCCTACACCCCGGTCTGGGTGGCACTTAGTATCCTGTTCTGGTGGGTGGCCTACGCCGGCGTTTACAAGATGCGCATTCTGGATGAACAACGGGAACTACATGCAATCCTTGCCGGAACGCGGGTGGGGGCAGCAGCCCAACCTAATCCGATGGCGGCTTCTACGGGTTCTGTACCGAAAGAACCAGCTTCCACGGCCACCCCGAATGAAAAGTATACTTACGAGTTACGCCGCTTGATGGAAGAAGAAAAACTTTTTCGCGACCCCGACCTGAGCCGGGCGGTCGTGGCGGAAAAGCTGGGCATTAGTGAAAGCTACGTATCTCAGGTGATGACGGCCGGCGTTGGGGAATCCTTTTCCGAATACGTCACCCGGTACCGGATTGAGGATGCTACCGACCTCTTGAGCCGGCCGGCGTTTGATCGCTATTCCCTCGAAGCCATCGGGCTGGAAGCAGGCTTTAAATCCCGCAGCGCCTTCTACGGAGCCTTCAAAAAGGCGACGGGTACCACGCCGGGGGCGTCCAGAAAAGCACGAAAAACGTCCTGATTTCAAGGGTTCCGAGGATTCAGGACAGGTCCCTTTGCCGAAAATTTGGGGCGGGGACCGGTCCTCCCGCATGTTTGTGGAAACACCAACCACCATGCGATTCTGCTTGCTTCTTTTACTCGCCGTTAGCTTCGTGCCGGCCTCCATTTGCGCTCAGGAAGAGCTGAGGCCCATTATAAAAAACGAAGTTTCCCTGACCATTGGCCTTCACCGGGGCCACTTCAATGATGCCAATTACTCGCCCCTGCACCAAACGAGTACCGGGCCGCGCGTTGGCCTGGCCTACCGTCGGAATACCCGCTCCGGCGACCGTTACGAGTTGGGCCTGGGGGCTACCCTCGCCAAACTTCGTTCCAGCGTTACGGATGATACCCCGGCCAGCCGTTACCTCCTTGACCTTCAAGTAGGCTACCTGAAAGGCCTTGGCACCAACAATGAAGATCGCCGGGTGCACGTGGGTATCAATTACCGGTCCTACGTGGACATCTCGATCTACGATGACGCGGAGGCCGTGACCTGGTTTGGCCTGCACGCTTTCGAGGGCGCTGCCGCGGGTGCCTGGGAGTTAGGCAAGCAACACGGACTAAAGGCCTCAATCGCCGTACCCTTCTACGGGCTGTTATCCCGCCCCCCTTACTCCGGATGGGATAAGTTCGTCGTAGAGAACGAAGACAATATCCCCAAGATCATTACGCGGGGTCGGTGGACGTCCCTCAACGATTTCTTTGGTATCCGAGGTGGCTTGGGTTACCGCTACGCACTGAACGACCGGTGGGTTTTTGACGCAAACTACCAAGTCAGTTACTACGCCACCCAGCAATTAGATCGGTACCGGAGCATCAACAACGCATTTTCGGTATCGACTACCCACCGCTTTTAGTGCGACCCTTCCTGAACTTCAAAATCACCTTTCCTTAAAACTGTTTAGTATGAAATACTTCTTGATGATCAGCGCCGCTTTCCTCCTCTGCGGCTGCCAACAACTTATTCTGGGCGACGAGCCCGCCAACGACCCGGAAACAAATTTTGAGCTCTTCTGGCAGGACTTTGATCGCCACTACGGCTTGTTCGGGGTGCGGGGCCACGATTGGGATAGTATTTACGTCGCCTATCGCCCGCAGGTAACGGCGATGACCACCAAGGAAGAACTTTTTGAGATCAATCGCCAAATGGTGGAATACTTAGATGACAGCCACACTTTTATTTATTGGCCCCAACGCGCCTTCTACTCAGGCAACAGTGCAACGGACGAGCAGGCGGAAGCTGAATTTGATTTCTCGGTCATTCACGACAACTACCTGGAGGAGATCGACTCTTCGCGCGCGGAAGGTTACGCCATGGGCCAGCTCAGCGGGCGTAAGATCGGCTACCTCCACTTACCGGGGGTAGAGATGGAAGACCCCGCCTTTGGCGATCGCCTCCTGCGTAGACTGGGCCACAATGACGCGTTGATCATTGACTTGAGGAACAACTCCGGCGGCAGCGACGAAGTGAGTGCCAATCTTGCCGGCCGCTTTGCCGACCGGGAAGAACTGGTCTACACCATCCAGGAACGAAACGGCCCCGAACACACGGACTTTGCCGAAAAAAAGGAATACTACCTGCGCGCCCGTGGCGAAGAATCATTTACCAAACCCATAGTGGTGTTGACGGACAACATCACCGTAAGTGCCGCCGAGGTCATGTTGATCTACCTGAAGGCCCTCCCCCACGTCACCCAGATCGGAGATGCGACTTCCGGCGACTTTTCCGATACGAGTATGCGCCGCTTTCTACCCAATGGATTTCAGTATCAGTATTCCATCATGAAGTTCTTGCTGCCGGACGGCACCAGCCTCGATGGCGTAGGGCACGTTCCGGATATCTTCGCCGAGAATACAGCTGAAGAGCTAGCCGCTGGCAACGATCGGGTACTGGAGCGGGCCTTTCAGTTCCTATTTGAGGAGTATGGTATTGAGTAATTCGCTTGTCTAACCAACCACACCTAAGCTGAGGTGCTGAAAGGTGCTGATTAAATGATTATGTCCTTCCCCAAGATTAAAAATCCAGCTCATCCACCAAAAAGCCACGGACGTTGATATTCACCCTCGTGTCGCTGCTCTCGTTGAAAATACGGAAGCGATCCCCCGGCCGCATGATGATGATCGGATTGGTCTGGTCACCGATCAGGAATTTCGAATCACCGACCCTACCAACCAGGCGAACAGAATTAGCGAAACGAGTTGACGAGCCAGATACGGGAGCCGATATCGTGACGTCGTACAAATCATCCGCATTTGCTTGATTTGTGATACCGTTATCTTCGACCCAGAGCATGGTCACCAGAAAGTGCTTTCCCGATGGGACGGTAATAAAATTTGACGGGGCTCCTGATTGGACATTACCGGTTTGGTACAGTCGGCAGTCAGTAGGAATCACATTACCGTTGCTATCACGAAAAACTGAATTTACAGTCCGCCCCGTATAGGCGATCGGGTCCGACGGTGCACCGCTGCTTTTTTCGAGAGAGAGGATCTTCCACTCCGTCCCGTCGTAGCCCTCGAACTCATCGGTGGCATCGTTGAAACGGATGGTCCCCTTCTCGGCGGGGGTGTTATCGTCCGAAACCTGGATCTTACCGTTGACGTCGAGCGCCTGGGAAGGATTAGAGTTGTTGACGCCGACCTGAGCGCAAAGGCTGATAGAAACGGTCAGGAATAGGAAAGCGAAGAGGGTACGCAACATGGCAGTAGGTTTGAGTAATCGTTGTTTGTACTGCTCTATGTCCTCAAATTAGCGGCCGTTACTCATCGCTTAATAAACTTCACTATTTTTTCTCCCACCGTCAGGTAGTAGCTACCTGCTTCCAGTTGAGTTACGGATAAGCCGTCCGAAGACCAATTACCCGTGCGCAGCACCCTTCCTCCCTGGCTCCTCAGTACGTACTTCGCACCCGCGGCAGCGCCCAAAATTTTCACGCGGTCTACAGTGGGGTTGGGATAAACGCTCAGACCCTCCGTTCCACCAATCGTCACGTTGATGACGCGGGAATAGGTAAACGCACCGTCAGTATCCACCTGCCGCAAACGGTAGAGGTAAGTATCCGGCAGCAATTCCGGATCAGTAAAGGTGTACTTCCCTGCCTCACCCAGCGCGGCGACACGGCCGACCTCCGTGAAACTAGGAGTGGCTGAAGAAGCCCGCTCCACGGCGAAGTAGTCCGAGCCTTCCTCGGCGGCGGTACCCCAATCCAGGATAGCTGACTGCTTGGCGCTGCGACCGCTAAAGTGGGACCAGGTAACGGGCAGGAAAAACTCTGCCTGGGCGGAGACCATCGGTGGGCTATCGCGATTGTAGAGCACGGTATTCTGGGTATTGTACTCGAATACTTTGAAGTGGTAGATCTCATTTGGGGTCAGGTTGGTCACCGAGATGGTATCGAAATCACCGGCCGCAATGACGTAATTTCCACCTCCCAGGTCATCGCCGCTACCAAAGAAAGTATTGGGGGTATACCGTACGTTATCCACCGGTTCGGTGTCTACGGCGCTTCCCGCTTTGGCGACCAGCAGGCGATCGGTGCCCCCTCCTTTCGTCCAGGCCAGGGAAATACGGTTGGGAGTAGAACTGGTGACCCTCAGATTGGAAGCCTGGATTTCCGGCGGACCGAGCGTACGAAAGCTTGTCGTGACGCTATCTTGCTGGTAGGCCGGGCTTTCAAAGTAGCCATTGTAGGCCTGTACCTGGACGAAGTATTCCGTCCCCGTTTGCAGACGGGTCACGCTCACTTGCGTCTGCGGGCCGAAGAAAACTGGCTGCGCATCGCCAATCCAATTGGAAGTACCTCCGGCCGTATAGGTGGAGCTCGCCCGCACCCGGGTACCGGTAGCCACCACGGCGCCGACGGGGCTACCCTGGCGGATGAGCACTACTTCCCCATCGCCGTTACCGGTCGTCCAGGCAATCGTCGCGCTTTCGTTGAGCGTATCGTTGATCTGCAAGTTGATCGGCGCAATCGTCGGCTCCGCGGAAGTCATTACCGTCAGTGATTCTCCGGGGACGCGGTAGTAGGTATCCGTCCGGTTTGCCGTGACCTCGTAGGTCGTCAGGACGTATTCGGTATCGGGGTCTAAGCCCAGGATATTGAACGAGTGGCGATTGTTGGGGCGGAACAGATCTTCTTCGTTTACTACGAAGTTGCCGCCACCCAGATCGCTACCCATGCCGAAAACTTCGTTGGCGACGTAGACCTGGTTATCCATCGGTTGTACCTCCGCCGCCGTGGCGAGGCGGGCTACCGTAATCCGGCGCGCCCCATTACCGCGGAAGAACTGCAGCCGTAATTGCTCCGCCCCGACGTTGACGGCTTCCAGGCTGGTTGCGCCTTCCGTTGCGTAGGTTTCGGTAGTGAAACTGTACCGGGTAGCCTCCCGACTGTAGACGGGGAAGTTGCGGCCATTGAGCTCAAAGTAAGCCGCGTGGTAGGTCGTGTTAGCCAATAATTCGGTTACAGGAAACTGCGTGGAAGGAAGTGATTTATACCCCATGGCGTAGTTACCATTAGCGATCTCCTCCTCACCAAAGCGAATATTCGTGGTGTACCGCGTGAGGTTGGCTGGCTGCACGTCCACGGCACTCCCTTCCTTCATTACGAGGAAACTGCGTTCGCCCCCGCCGTCGTTTTCCGGCACGAAGGTGATGCTCACGGCATTCTCCTCCTGCGGGTTGAGGTCACTCACCAATACGGTGGGGATGGTCGCCGTAGATTGGCTTCCCGTGGCGGGGTCCGTCCGGCGGTAATAGGTATTTCCGTTGCCATCCTCGTTGTATTCGAAGAGGGCGAAATGGTAGGTGGTCGCAATCTCGAGGCCTTCGATGACGGGCTGGGTATTTCCCCCATTGAAGGTGCCGTCGAACACCACGAATTCGCCGGAACCGATGTCGGTACCCGCCCCAAACACCTGGTTGCCATCGTCGAGGCGCGCTCCGGCGTCCACGGGACTAGCCGTTACGGGTTGGCCTTCGCGGGCGACGAGTAGGCGGCGCTGGCCATTGCCGACGTCCCAACCTACGTCGAAGCGGTCACCTTCGATGGCGCGGAAATCCATGTTCGTCGCGGATTCCGAGGGCGTAAGGGCGGCTAGAAAATCTGACGTAGCTCCCGGAGTGAAGTAGACGCGCCCCGAGTTACCGTTATATTCAAAGATGGAGACGTAGTAACGTACGCCTGGGGTAAGATCCTGAATTGCTAGAAAGGGCTGATTAGCACTCGCCCACACCGCTCGGTTACCGTTGCCGAGGTCACCCCGCGACCCCACTACGGAGGTGGAAGTCGTATAGCTCGTGAGGTCCGTGGGTACGAAATCCACCGGGCTGCCGGGTTTGAAGACGACCAGTGCGGCGTCGCCATTCCCCCGGTCGTAGTTTATCTGAATGGAGTTACCCGTATTGTCGCTGAAGACGATGTCGCTAGCCTGCACCGTCGGCGCCCCGGCGGTGGTGAAAGTGATCGTAGCGGGGGCCACCGTTTGGTAGTTGATGAGCCCGTTGAAACCTTCGTCGTAGTCGTATTCGTAAATACCCATCGTATAGGTGGTGCCCGGCTGAAGGTTACGAATGGTGATTTGGGGAAGACCAGTCCCGTTCAGCGAGCGGCTTGGAAAATCGATCACCACGAAGGCACCGGGGGCAATCTCGTCGCCCGCACCGTATAGGGTATTGGCGGTGTACCGCGTCCCATCGGTAGGCGTCACCCCAGCCAAATCCGTACCTGGTTTAACGACGAAAATACGGCCACCACCGTCGCCCTGGGTGTAGCTGAAGCGGGCACGGTCCCCTTCCTGTGGGTTGGTTGTTTCGGTAAGGGAACCAGTTACCTCGGGGCGGTCCCGCGTATCAAACTGTCCGCTCTCGCCGGGCACGGCGTAGACCTTGCCGTTGCCGGTGCCATTGAATTCAAATACTTTGTAGAAGTAGGTCTTAGACGGCTCAAGTTGCTGAGCCACGAAAGAGTTACGGGGTCCCTGAGTCGTAAACATCACCCGATTTCCGGGAGTGATCTCATCGCCGGCGCGCCAACTACTACTCAGATTGCTGTACGTTTCTAAATCGATGGGGTTGGCCGACACCTCCGCGCCTTCGCGGAAGACCACGATTCGCCCGTCCCCGTTACCGTTCGTCCAGGTCATTTGCGCGCTGTTGCCGGTGATCTCATCGACCATCACGGCACTTACTTGCTGCGTAGGCTGGCCCAGGGTTGTAAAGGTGGTCGTTGTACCCGGCGTCAAGTATTCCGTCATCTGGTCCTGCCCGTTGTATTCAAAGACGCTGACGTAGTAGGTCGTAGCCGGCACGAAACCAGTGAAAACGTCGAAGTTGGGTAGGTTACCGTCAAACATCACGAACTCTCCGGGGACGATCTGGTCACCGTCGCCAAAGGTGAGGTCGGGGTTGTAGTCGATCATATCCTGGGGGCTACCCGTGATGGGTGCGTCGCTGATGACGACGATGCGCCGTTCCCCGTCACCACGGTCGATGGTGAGCTGCATGGACTGGCCCGTGATGTTACGCACCGACACGCTTGCGGCGGGTACGGTCGGCGGCTGGGCCGATAAAACTGCGGTGAAAAGCAACAAACAGGTAAGTAGGTAGCGGTGCAACATGGGTATGGGACTGGTAATGTTATTCAATGACCGCCCGCGACGGAGCGTTACGAAATTGCCGTACTAAATTTAGCAATCTAAAAAGTAAGGTGTCTCACCGCTTTTAATCAACTCACTACAACTCGATCCAAGAAGCTCCTCTTTCATGCCCCAAAAGCACCAGCCCTGGTACTATTTGCTGCTCCTCGTCCTGGCCGGTGAATCCGTTTTCGTTCTTCCGTTCGTACTTCCTCGGGTATTTCGCCCTACGGTCCTCGACTCCTTCGGCCTGGACAATACCCAACTTGGGCTTTGCTTCTCAGCCTACGGTGTGGTAGCCCTCTTGTCTTACCTCTTCGGTGGGCCGCTGGCCGACCGCTTTCCCCCGCGAAAGCTGATGGCCACTGCCCTATGGCTTACTGCAGCGGGCGGCATTTACATGGCCACTTTTCCCACTTACGCAGGTTTGCAAATTCTCTACGGTTACTGGGGGTTCACCACCATCTTCCTGTTCTGGGCAGCGATGATTAAGGCTACCCGTATCTGGGGAGGGCAGCACGCGCAAGGGAGGGCATTCGGTTTTCTCGATGGGGGCCGTGGCCTCGTCGGCGCGCTCTTTGGGCTGCTGGGCGTCGCTATCTTCTCTGGCTACATCGTCGGTGAAGGGCTGGCCCAAACGGAAAGTCAACTGGGGTACCGCCCCGTTTTATTCTCCGCCAGCTCCCTGGTGGCCCTGGTCGGTGTCCTGGTTTGGTTTTATTTAAAGACCGATCGTGACCTGGAACGGAGTGCGATTATTGACCGGATCACCTTGGCTCAGGTCCGGGAGGTGCTGGCTTTACCCGCCGTCCCCCTTTTGATGGTGATCATCCTCTGTGCCTACACGGGCTACAAGGTCACGGACGTCCTCTCGCTTTACGCACGCGAAGTTATGAAGTACGGGGAGGTAGATTCGGCGAGGGTAGGTACGTTGTTACTATTCGTGCGGCCCGTCGTCGGCGTCCTCATCGGTTTTTTGGCGGACCGGTCCCAAAGTACCCTTTGGCTCTTCATTAGTTTCATCTTGAGTGCTTTAGGCGGCTTGCTATTCGCCTCCGGTCTCATCGTTTCTTCGGCGGTCTGGTTATTTTTTCTCTCTACGCTCGTTATTGCTACCGGCGTATACGCGCTGCGTTCGCTCTACTTTGCCGTGATGCAGCAAGGTCACATTCCGCTGGCACTAACCGGTACGGCGGTTGGTCTTATCTCCCTCGTCGGCTATACCCCGGATATCTTCGCGGGCCCGATGATGGGGTATTTTCTCGATGGCTTCCCGGGCATGGAAGGGCAACGGGCGGTCTTCCTCCTGGTGGTAGGTTTCTCAGTGGTGGGCGCGGGGGCCGCCTGGATCTATCATCGTTTGGGCGCTGCCGCGGGTGCGGAGTAATTGAATGGGGGCGCGGAGTTTAGGGGGAGGAGAGTTGTCGACCTCGTCCGACGAATCAATTTGCCCAAGCGAAGCGACAGCAAATTTTCGTCTGACGAGTAAACTGAAAGTCACCTCGATCAATCGTCGGACGAGTAAACTAAAAGTCACTTCGATCACTCGTCGGACGAACCGCTTCGCGGAATTCGTCAGACGAGGCGGGTCTCTGGCCGACGCCATGATCTACCTGCGAAAATATAGAACACCCCCAACGGCCAGCAGCCCCAACAAACCACCTATTCCAAATTTCCAATACTCCGTACGCTTACTCAATTCTAACTTCCCCTCGTCGCCGTAAAGCGTAAGCGCTCCCCAGTAAAAGGGGTGGCCGTAAGCAGCTTGGCTTTTTAAGGATCGCTGCGCGTTATTGGTGGCAATCAAACGGGATTCCCCACTGGCTAATTCCCGGTAGAAATACTCCATCAATTCCCGGGTAGCCGCATCGTCTACCGACCAGAGGTTACTGACGACGCTGCGAGCGCCAGCGTTAATGAAGGCGCTGGCCATCGTCAGGGCGGATTCTCCGGGAGCGACCATCCCCATTCCCGTCTCGCAGGCACTGAGGACGACCAGGTCCGCATCCACTCCGTAGCTGGGGAGGTCATTGTAGTAGATCAGTTCCTCTTCTAAAAGGTCCGGAGTGGACTGGCTGAAGGCCACAAAACTATACTTGGGGTGGCGGGCACTCATCACGCCGTGGCTACTTAGGTGGAGGATGGAAGCATCCCCCAGTCGCTTCAGGAAAGATTCCCTATTAGCCGCGGGGCCGGTGATGGCCTCTCCCATTTCCAGTACTTCGGTGGTCATCTCAGCCTCAGGCCCATTGAAAGCCAGGGGCGTGAGGCCGGGAAGGCTGGCCGTATCGGATTTCACCATCGGTAGGCTACGCCGCGCGGCCAGCACGTCACTCGCCGACGCCGCCCCGGTAAACGTGGGTGCGTAGGCCAGTAGATTCGATGTTCGCTTATTGGAACCATTCGCTTTGAGGGCTGCTTGGTGCCGTAAGGAATACCCGTAACTGACATCATGTTCATCTACGAAGAAACGTAGGTCACCGTAACCGAACGGCGTTGCCAGCGAGTCCATCGGCAGCGCGGCAAAGGGCAGGAAATTGATCATTTGGTCGGGCACGATCAGTAGTTCCCGGGGTAGTGAATCAATGGATACGCCGGGAAATACGCGCCGGACTAAGTCCAATCCTTGCGCCAGGAAGGCGCCGTCCAAAGAATCCTGCACTGACGCTGGCCGGATCGACTTGGTCACGTAGCTAGACTCTTCGATCGTTTTCCGCCAGTCGATGATCGCCAGGTGGGTCCTGATTCCTTCTTCGATCCGGTACATACTTAGTTGGCCGTTACCATCAACGTAGAAGAGATGACTTTCGTCGTAGCCCGTAGCGTACTGAAGCATCCCTCCGGGGAGATCAGCCACCAATGCCTTGGCGTCGTCCGCCGTAAAGCGCCAGTGCCCCTGAGGAAGGGTACCCTCCGCCTCCAGGCGTTCAGATAGCTTCAATTCCAGTAACGCCAACTCCGGGGATACGGGAATACCCGGTGGTTGGGCGCGCTGCAGGCTGGCAATCTGCCGCTCGAGAGCCGCAGTTTCTTCCTGCTTTCCACGCCGGTCGCGGAGGGTAAGGCTGGCTAGTAACCCGTAAGCCTTCATTTGCTCACTAAGGGCGAGTGCTTCCCAGGCGTGTTCGGGGTCATCGTCGAGCAGTTCGTAATGAGCCTCAATGGCCTCACTCATAAATTCCATGATGATCCGGCTCTGACGCGTCTGGCTTGAGGCGACCACGTTATCATCCCGTTGCCGCCCGCGGAGGGTGATCAGGGATTCGTAATCCTTGAGCGCCAGGTCGGGCCGGTCCATTGCCCGGAATAGACGGGCCCGGTGGCTCAGCAAGGTCGTCGGGTCAAAGAAGGTTTCCAGTCCCTCCAGATTGAACTGGTTGTGCCCGTGTTCATCCCGTGGCGAAGATTCATCAAGCATTTCGGAGAGGGAAGCGATGGCGAGGTTGGCATTTTCTAAAGCACGGTCATAGTCATTTAGCTTCATCCACGCCTTCGCCCGTAGATCATATACTTGGTGGAGCTCATCTGCTTCCCCTGCCTGGTCAAACGTCCGTTGAGCTTCATTAAGTAAATCCAATCCAAGCTTAGCGTCTCCTCTCTCAATTAAGTCACGCCCCTGCTCCAGGTAGGTGAGCGCGAGGTAGTAATCCTCTTTGCTATCTGATGCCAATTGATTCATCCTTTGCAACGTCGCAGTCCGGTCGTCGTACCGGCGGGTTCCCCGTTGGAAACGGGCCATTTCGTACAAGCCATCAAGCTCCAAATCGACGTCTTCTGCCTCTTGAGCTACGTCAACAACTGACTGAGCGATACCGACACCATCCGGGTTGCGGCGGCTGATTTGGTAGGTAACCCGGGCGTTGGTTAGCCTACCGGAGCCGACTTCCCGTAACGTTGCCCCTTCATAGCGCTCCACCATATCGCTAAGGATCATGGCCGCATTCCTTGCGATGGAAAGGTTGCCCGCTTCGATGGCGGCGTAGGCCAGGTTTTCTGCCGCCTTCAGGTAAGCGGAGGTGTCGGGAATACCGGCTTCCGCCATTTCAAGCACTGCTTGGCGGGGTTCAGCAATCTGCTGTTGGCCATGCAGGGGTAAGCAAACGAAGAGAGCTACCACGGCGGCAGCGGTTTTCCAATAGAACATGCTACAATAATTGACTCACCGGACAACTCTTCCGGTGGGTAGGGGAAGCCCTACGTGTGTTGGTTGTTGTTGCTTAAAGTTAAGTATGCCAAGACTATTAACGCGACTATCCAAGTATCCGCCCCTTCATTTTGATTATGGCTTGGTCATGTACTCACCCTTTTATTCTGCACCTGCGGCAGCGCCCAACTCATTAAACTAAAATTGTGTACAACACGCAAAAAGCCCCTACCATCATCCGATAGTAGGGGCTTTTTGATTAAAGTATTTACGAGCCGCGGCTCGCAGTAGCATTACACTAGGGTAATGTGCTTGAAACCAGTAGCGGCGAGGCCCTTCTCAGTTTCGTTGAGGAACTGCTTGATGGACTTCTTGTTGTCCCGCACGTACATCTGGTTGACGAGCGTGTTCTCCTTGAAGAACTTGTTCAAGCGGCCCATGGCGATCTTATCGAGCATAGCCTCTGGCTTGCCTTCCTGGCGCGCGAGTTCTTTGGCGATGTCGATCTCCTTGTCCTGCGTAGCCTGGTCGATGTCTCCTTTGTCGAGAGCCAGTGGCTTCATCGCGGCTACCTGCATGGCAACACTACGGCCGGCAGCGTAAGCTTCGTCGGAAGAAGCGCTGAGGCCAACGAGAACACCAGCGCGGTTACCGCTGTGGATGTACTCGGCAACGAGGGGCGCACTGAGCTGCTCGTAAGCAGTCACGTTGATCTTTTCGTTGATCTTACCAACCATCTCCGTCACTTTGTCCTGGATGGTCAGGTCACCTTCCATGGGGAGGGCGAGCAGTGCGTTCAGGTCAGCGGGCTTGTTGGCCAGGGCGATGTCGGCCACTTTGTTGGCGAAGGATACAAAATCCTCATTCTTGGAAACGAAGTCCGTTTCGGAAGAGAGGCGGATGATTACGCCGTAGGTCTTGTCGTCGTTGATCTTGGCGATCACGGCACCTTCGTTGGCGTCACGGTCTCCACGCTTGGCGGCTACTTTTTCACCGCGCTTACGGAGGACCTCGATGGCTTTGTCAAAATCACCGTCTGCTTCCGCGAGGGCTTTTTTGCAGTCCATCATTCCGGAACCAGTCATGTCCCGTAGTTTCTTTACGTCTTTGGCGCTAATTGCCATAGTTTGAATTTCTTTTGGATTGGGGGGGGAAAATAGTCTGTAGTCTATAGTCTGTAGTCTATGGCCCGTCTCACGTTGCGGTGAACTACAGACTGTAGACTACAGACTAAAGACTAATTACGCCGTAGCTTCCTGCTTTTCACCGGAAGCGGCTTTCTGGTCCTTATCGGACTTACCTTCAGCAAGGCCCTGCTTGATGCACTCCGTCAGGTAGTCAATGACGACTTTGATGGACTTAGAAGCATCGTCGTTGCCGGGGATTGGGTAATCGACGCTCGTTGGGTCGGCGTTCGTATCGACGATACCGAACGTACGCATGTTGAGCTTCTTGGCTTCGGCCACGGCGAGGTGCTCGTGTACGATGTCCACAACGAAGATGGCGTTGGGGATACGGTTCATGTCCGCGATACCACCAAGTACCTTGTTCATTTTGGCGTGCTCACGCGTAAGCGTCAGTTTTTCCTTCTTGGTTACGCTCTCGAGCGTACCGTCGGCCAGCATGCGCTCGATATTCTGCATCTTACGGATGGAGCGGCGGATCGTGTTGAAGTTGGTCAACATACCACCCTGCCACCGATCGGTAACGTAAGGCATGTTCACTTCGGAAGCAGCGGCGGTGACGATGTCACGAGCCTGCTTCTTCGTAGCTACGAAGAGAATCTTCTTGCCCGCCTTTGCGATCTGGCGCATGGCGTTGCCGGCGCGGTCCAGACCCTGAAGGGTAGCGTTAAGATCGATAAGGTGAATGCCGTTCTTTTCACCGAAGATGTAGTTGGACATCTTGGGGTTCCACTTGCGGCGAAGGTGGCCGAAGTGGACACCGGCTTCGAGGAGTTGCTCCTGAGTTGGCTTGGTTGCCATTGTGAGTTTTTTATTGAACCCGATCGAAATATGCGTCGGTCAGGTTGATTGTTATTGAAATTGAGAAGTCGCGGACGTTGAGTTGCAAGTTGCGAGGTGCAAGTGAACCTACTTGCCACTTGAAACTCGCTACTCGAAACTGCACTATCGCTTGGAGAACTGGAAGCTCTTACGGGCCTTAGGCTTACCGTACTTCTTACGTTCTACGACACGAGCGTCACGCGTCAGCATCTTCTGAGATTTCAGCGGGCTGCGGAAGTCTTCGTTGAGCTTGACGAGGGCACGAGAGATACCCATCCGGATAGCTTCGGTCTGGCCCTTGATGCCGCCACCGGATACGTTGACTTTGATGTCGTAGATACCGTTGTCCACATCGATGATGCGGAATGGCTGGGTGATGCTGGGTTGGAGGTGGGTTTGGGGGATGTACTCTTTGTAATCCTTACCGTTAACGATGATGTTACCGGTGCCCTGAGTCAGGTAAACGCGCGCTACGGAAGCTTTGCGTCGCCCGATGGCATTGATCATTTCCATGTTATGGAGGTTAAGCAGTATTCAGTCGAACACCGCTGGTTGTTTAATTGGCGCAAGTTGGAGTTGCGAGTTGTAAGTTGCGAATCCCGAGTTTTACAACTCGAATCTCGAAACTCATAACTACTTCAGTTCCGTTGGCTTTTGCGCAGTGTGGGGGTGCTCAGCGCCTGCGTACAGGTGCAGTTTCTTGATTTGCGCACGACCGAGCTTGGTCTTGGGCAGCATGCCACGAACGGCAACTTCAAGAACGCGCTCCGGCTTACGGGCAAAAAGGTCACGTGGAGTAGCCGCACGCTGGCCACCGGGGTAGCCGGTGTGGCGGAGGTAGACCTTGTCGGTCAGCTTCTCACCGGTGAAACGGACCTTTTCGGCGTTCACGACGATGACGTGGTCACCGTTATCAAAATGAGGGGTAAAGTCGGGCTTGTGCTTGCCGCGAAGAACAGTAGCGATCTTGGAAGCCAAACGGCCTACGATCTCTCCTTCCGCGTCAATAACGTGCCACTTACGCTCTACCGTTGCGGCATTGGCCGACTTGGTTTTGTAGCTTAGTGTATTCACTGTAATGCTTGATTTTGTTTGCGTTATGCTCAGTCAGACACCCCATTTCTGGCGAGGACCAACTTAAGCGGCTGCAAAGGTAGCGGCAGGAAATACACTTACCAAGCATTTTACCAGGTATTTTCTCTTTCCGCGCTCATAACTCACTGAAAAACAGTGAAAAAATCGCACAACTTTTGAAGTGAGGTACGCGCAACCTTCAATTTTTGCGGCTCTCCGGTCGTTTTTCAGCATTTGGGTGTCGCCTCCCACCAATAATAAAAGCGGTCCCCTTCACTAAAGAAGAGAACCGCTTTTCTGAAAGGATTGCTCCGGGATCTTAATTCCCGGCAACAACCATTTTCAACGACTGAGCGAAGTCTCCCTTCGTCAGTGTGTAGGTATAAACGCCACCCGTACCGAGCTCAGCGCGAGTAAGCTTGATCTGATTCGATCCGGCAACACCATCAATGGTGCGAGTTGTAATCACTCGCCCGGCAACGTCCTGCACGGTCAGTACAGCCTCGCCAGCTTCTGCCAAGTCGAAGTTGACCGTCGTTTCCGTAGCTACTGGGTTAGGCGTGTTCTGGTACAACGCATTTTGCTGCGCTGACGCAGGTGCCGAGGTACGGACGAACGACAGACCCAACTGGCCCGGCGTACCGTACTCGTCAACCCCTTCCTGGTACACCAGGTCGTCCGTCAACTCGATCGCTTCGGACAACCGCACCGCGTTCACCGCGCGCACCGTCAGCGTGATCTCCCCCTGCGTACGCACCGCAAAGCCAATCAGGCCTTCCGTCTCGTAGTTCAGGTTCAGTCCACCCTGGCCCGTGACGCTTACGTCCAGTAGCTCCAGGTCGCGGCCGAGATCGAGCGTGCCCTGGAAGCCGTACAGATCTGCGTTCGTGAACGTCAGCTCGTGCGTCTGCCCGCTCTCCAACTGCGCGTCTTCCGTCTCCAGGTTCAGGCTCGTCCGCCCTTCAGCGTTCAGCACGTTACCCATCTCCACGGCTACGAAGTCCGCGTCCAGGATGTTCGCCGCCAGGTCGTTCACGTTGTACACCTCGGGGAAGGTGTTCATCCACGTGTCCGCCGTCATCGCGAAGTCCGCGTTAACGAAGCGCCAGCTCTCACCCGTACGGTACATGTCGTCCAGACCCAGGATCACCCGTTGGATGGCCACCATGTCCAGTACGTTGATCAGACCGTCCTGCGTTACGTCCGCCGCCACGTAGTCGTACGCGTTGTCGAACGGTGCAATACCCAGGATCATGCGCGAGATGCGCACCACGTCGGATACTTTCACCGACTGCAGGTCGATCGCCACGGCGTGCGCCGGCGTGACCGTGTAGTCCATGCCCGTCGGTACTTCCGCAAAGGCAAAGGCACCGTCGGCGTCCGTAGCCCGCATCACGTCCATGTCGTCGCCACCCGTCAGGGTCACTTCAACGTCGCTTACCGGCGCGGCGTCCTGCGTCAGGATCGTACCCGCTACCAGGTTGCCACCCGTTCCGCAGTCTACGTTGTCGCCCTCGTCCACCTGGATGAGCACCTGGCACGAAGCCGGCGCCACTTCACTGGCGTCGAGGTTGTCGCTGAACGCGTACACGTCCACCGAGACAAACTCACCGGCGTCGCTACAGAAGACCTTCAGGCCCGTCTGTTCCGCGGCCAGTTCGGCGCCGCCACCGGCCCGGACGATACCGTAGCTCGTCACTTCGTCGCCGAAGCAGTCCACCAGCGGGGAGTTCGTCAGGAAGTCCGTCGCCCACACTTCGGCCATGGCCATCGTGCCTTCGTCGTTCATCTGCAGCGTGGCTACCAGCGTCTGGATACACAGCGGTACCGGAGCTACGTCGCCACATACGCTCAATGGTACGATCACCGGAGTGGCGTTGCCGCAACCGTCGATGGCCGTGATCCGGATGGCGTGGTCGCCGGCCGGTACACCCGTGGCGTTGATCACGTAGTTGCCATTGTCGGCGTCCGTAGCGTCCAGCGTAATCACTACGCCGTCCACCGTGGCCGCTTCGAACGTACCCGTGAAGTTCGGATCGAGCTCCAGCTGGATGCGGGGAGCCAAACAACCGTCAGTGGCCGTGAACGGCAGGCTGACGTCCGCCGTACAACCGGGGATACAGGCCGTCGGTGCGGCTACGTCGACCACCGGTGAAGTCCGGTCGAAGACGTTGATCGTCTGTACGTAGGTGAACGATCCGCGGCCCGCGCTCGTCGCGTAGCCCGTCAGTTCGTTGTCGTCGTCATCGTTCGGCGTGAACTGCGCGTTGGCGCTGCCGCTCGTGAAGGCCAGGTCATCAGCCGTCGTTGCCGCGTTACCGCTCACTACGTTGAGGTAGAAGACCGACTCGTCGTCCACGTCCAGACCGTCGCGCGTGATGAGCGTCGTGCCGCCAAGCGCGGGGTCGTACTCACACGTGTTGATGATGGTGTAGGTCGTCACGATCTGGTAGCACTCCTCACCGGCAGTGTTGAACACTTCTTCCGTGACGCTCGAGACAACGGGTGCGTCGCAGGCACCACCGGTGATGCTCAGCTCCTCGGCTTCGAACTCGTCCATACAGTCGAACGTCGTGGCGTCGCCCGGCAGCGTGATCTGGTAGTCGTAGACACCCACGATCGTGATGAGCTGCGTACAGTTGTCGCCGCTCACGCCGCCCTGCGCGTCCGTGGCTACGTAGGACCGAACGGCCGTACCGATGCCACACTCGTTGAGGTTGTTGACCACGAAGGTGCTCGTCACCTCGGACTCACACGTCGAGACAATGCCCGGCGTGCCGAAGGCCGCGTCCAGCTCAGCGCTCGTCGCTTCCTCCAGGTTACCGCCCGGGATGGCCGCACCGAACTCGGAGCAGGTCAGCGTCACCGCGCTCGGCGCGATACAGGTCGGTACGTCGTTGGCTTTGAGTTCCACGAGGACCTCACCCCAACAGGTGTTGGAGTTGCCGGCCTCGTCCGTTACCTCGAGGGTTACGAACTGGACGCCGAGGTCGTCACACGTGAAGGTCACCTCGTCGAAGAACTCCGTAGGCATGTCCATCGTCGGAGCGAAGGCGATGCCGTAGGTCAGGTTCGTCGAACAGTCGTCCTGCGAGCCTTTGTCGAACTGGGCCGGCGTCAGCGTGGCCGTGCCGCCGGGGCGGGAGAGGCTTACGTTGAGGCCGTTCTCACAGAAGGCGGCCGGTCCGCTGCCGTCCACCACCGTGAACGGTACGGTGGTCACCGTCTGGTTACCACACGCGTCGGTAGCCGTGTAGACAAATGCGTAGTCACCCAGCGGCAGGGCATCGGATAGCTCCGGCGCGCCGTTGGTCAGTTCAACCGGGTAGGCACCGAACGGAGCCTGCGTGAGATCACCCTCGGGGTAGATGGCTACCATCAGCTGAACGGCACTGCCGTCACAGGCGTCGAGCGCAGCTACGCCCGGTCCGTCGAGGCGGACGAAGGCAGCACACTCTCCCCCCACGTTGGTGCGGTAGGTCAGTTCATCGTCGAGGTTACCCTCGCCGTCGATGGTCATGCTCGGGCCGGAGAAGTCCGGTCCGGTCGTATCGCCCACTTTGACGAACTGGCTGAAGGTGCGTACGTCCGTCGGGTTACACCAGTCAACGACCGTGTAGGTGCGCTGGAACTTGACCGTGTTGGGGCAAGTCTGGATGGGGTTGGGCGAGTTCTCGTACGTCACGGCGATCATCGAACACATCGCATCGGCCGAGCCGAGGGAGAAGGTCCGCTCACCGAGCGTGAGTACGGGGTAGTCGTCCTCTTCGGGGACGAACTCCAGCGGGGAATCCATATTGCCACAGGCTTCGATCTCGACGACGGGCTCGATGCTCATCGCATCGAGGCTATCGAGCGTCGGGCGGTCGAAGGCGATCGTGAAGCTGGTCACGAGTTCGTCGTCGCCAGTCTGCTCGTCGGCGTTGAGCGGAGCGCAGCCGTCGGCTTCGTTGGCGCGGAAGAAGCGCTCGATGACCGTCTGGCCACAGCCGTCGGCGGGGTGGGTGACGATATCGGAGACACACACTTCGATCTCGGAAGCACAGTTGTCGGTGAAGACCGGGATCATGGCCACGTCGGCGTCGGTGTTGTCAAACGGCGCGGGGCTGAGTACCGCCAGCAGTTGTGGGTCGATACTACCGTCGATGATCTGTCCGGCAGCGTCGACGCGGAAGCATTTGCTTACGTCCGGTCCGAGTTCGTTCACGTTGTTGGCATCTACGTCAGCGCACAGGAGACCTTCGGTGATGTTGTCGGGCGTCTCAACGAGTACCGGAGGCGTTTTGTCCTCGGCGGTCAACGTGCCCCAACAGCCGTCGAACGGACTGACGTTTGAGCCGTCAGCCAGCATGACTTTGTAGTCAAAGGTTCCGCAGCCATCAATGACAGCACCATTAGTGGTGTCGGAGTCCATTACGACGATGACGAAGTCTTCGTCTTCTGCCGTTCCAAAGTCTCCACGGAGTACCATACTTGGTACAACGGTGGCGGAACAGTCATCGTCCAGCGTCACGTTGATTCGGCTGATACAGGCGAGATCACTCGGCGCGAAGAACTCGGGCAGGGTGAATACGAGTACCGTAGTGTTGCCGCTAGCGTCTGTTGCCGTAGCAATGACGTCTACCGTACCGGGGCCACCGGCACCGGGCTCAACTACTTCGAGATCAACCGTCGGCGTGCCACAATTGTCGCTGGCTACCTGCTCTACCTCGATGTTGAGGCTGGCCGTGTTGCCAAAGCCAAGATCAATCTGATCGGCGGTAAGGGTGAATACCGGATTGAAGGTATCCTGTACGATCACCAGTACGGAGTCAACCACCGTATTGAACGAAAGGTCAGTTGCCTCCAGGTAAACCAGCGTACCACCACTTTCGAGGTCTTGGCAGCTGAAGTCTATGTCAACCATCATCAGGGCACTGGTCGTGAAGCCAGAGCCGTCGAAAGATTGGCTCGTAATTGTACCCGTCGTCAGTCCGTCAGGATTGTTTTCGAGCAGTTCTACTTCTACTGGTCCACAATTATCGGAGGTCGTGTAGTCGATATCTTCCAGCATCAGGGTGGCCATGCCATTCTCATCCAGGAATAGGAAGGAAGTATCCTCCGCGATCAGGATGGGCGGTGTGCTGTCGATCTGCGTAACGGTACGCGTACACGTAACCACCTGGCCACAGCTATCCGTAACCGTATAGTCGATCATGTAGATACCAAGTGGATCGCCAGCAGTGAATACCGGGTCGGCGATGTCAATGGAGACAACGCCACACTCAGACTCAACTTGTAGGTCTTCGGGGTTGATCGGCACCAGTGATTCGCTACAGAGAACCGTAGTATCAGCGGGGCAGGTCAGGACTGGCGGAGCACCGACATCGCCGATGGTAACCGTACCGAGTTCTACCGTTTGGCCAGGAATTGAACTATCCGTTACGATGGTATTAGTGTAATCACCCGGAGCGAGATCCGTGAGGAGTAGGTTACCATCTGTGTCGGCAACGACATCCGCCACTATACTGTCCACACCCTCGGGGGTGGTGAACGATACGGTGTAGGGGCCTACACCGTTCATGGTAGCGATGGTGATCGTACCATCGTTCGCGTCCGCCATAGTTACATCCGTAGACGTGACGGTCGCCGTAAAGGGTGAGGTAGGCTCGCCGATGGTCTGGTCAGCTACTGGTACTGCCTGCTGTGGGTCGCTGCTATCCGTTACCGAGATTTCGGTGTAGATACCCGGAGCAAGATCCGTCAGGATGATGTTACCATCAGCATCAGGCGTCAGCATATCGAGTGCAATAATGATTCCGTCCGGGTCGGTGTAACCAACCGTGAAAGGACCAGTGCCATTCATGATCGCCAACGTAATGGTACCATCGTTGGCCCCGTTAGCCGTTACGTCGGTACTCGTTGCCTCGGCTGCCAGCGTGTTATCAGGGCAGCTAGCCAACGTCGGGATTGGGTCACAAGGATCGTTATCGTTGGGGTCAACGTCAGCAAACGTTCCGTCACCGTCCTGGTCACAAGCACCATTGGTTGGGTCTGGATCACAGGGGTTCATCTCATCGGATGTTCCGTTCGGTACGGCGGGCGTACCCGGATCATCGACACCGGTAGTTTCCTCACAATCGCTGAGGCCATCCATATCAGTATCGAGCGTATTCGGGCAACCGAATCCAACGTTTGCGATGACGGTAGCGTCAGCACAGACAGCCGTCAGCAGGTTACAGACCTGGTAACCGATCTCTACTTCCGTGTCGAACTCATCGTCGGCCGCAACGTAAGTCAGCGTACCCGCGAGGGAGTCGAAGGTGATCTCACCGTTGGCGGTGCCTCCGGTGAAGAACAGTGAGATGTCCGGACCAGCGAGGTAATCATCGTTAGCGACAATGTCAATTACCGCCGGCTGGCCAGTCAGCACGTCCGTAGTATCGTTTTCAGCGACAGCTTCGGTTACGTTGGGGTCGGTGGAGTTCGGGTTACCGTCTCCATCACAATCACCCGTTGGTACGGCGAGTGGGTCGGGGTCACAGGCGTCATCCTCCAGCGTAATGCCATTTGGAACCGCCAGGGTAGAGGGATCATCGACACCAGTCGTTTCCTCACAATCGGTCAGTCCATCTCCATCCGTATCGACTGGACTTGGGCAGTTGGCTACGGTGATGTTGACGATGGCAACTGCACAGGCATTCGTCGGTACGAAACACACTTCGTAGTTCAACTCTACCGTAGTACCGGCCTCATCCGCAGTCGGCGTGTACTCAAGCGTACCGGCAACGGGATCGAAGGCTACCATTCCCATGGCGGTGCTGCCTTCGGAAGTATTCAACGAGAGGTCGCTGCTCGGCAGGAAGTCATCGTTATCGACGATCGCAAATACGATCGGGTTACCGGCGGATCCCGAAATCGTATCGTTGGCCGCTACGGGCTTATCTGGGTTCGGGTCGGTAGCCGTTGGGTTTCCGTCTTCGTCACAATCGTCGTCCGGAGCACCCTGGTTCAGATCCGGCGTACAGGCTTGATCATCTGCAGGGTCAAAGAGTTCATCGGTAGGATCTACATCGGGGAAGAAGCCATCACCGTCATCATCCGTACAACCTGAAGCATTTACCATGGCACCCGCCAGTGAGTTCGGACAAAGGTCATCTTCGTCCGCAACACCATCACCGTCACCGTCACAGGCTGCGGAAGTTGGATCGGGGTTACAGGGGTCTAAGTCATCTGGATCACCCTGTGGGTCACCCATTGGGTAGTTGGCGAAGAAACCGTCGCCATCCTCATCAATTGGCGTACAATTCGCAGAAGCGGGGACAGGAATACAAGCCTCCATGTCATTGGGGTCAAAGACGGGGCTCGTGGTGGCGATGTCGGGGAAGTAACCGTCCATGTCCTCATCCGTACAGCCAGCAGCATTTACTGATGCACCGGGTACGGAGTTGGGGCAGCTATCGTCTACGTCAGCAATACCATCCTGATCGGAGTCACAAGCTGCGCTGGTCGCATCGGGAATACAACCGTTGGCGTCATCCGGATCGTAGGTAGCCATGGTAGGCGCGACACCGGGGAAGAAGCCGTCACTATCGGCATCAGAACAGCCGTTAGCATCTACTTGGTTTCCAGCAGGGGTAAAGGGACACTGATCGATCGCATCGGCAACGCCGTCCATATCCGTATCACAGTTACCTACCGATGGGTCGGGGTTACAGGGATCGGCATCGTCCGGATCGCTCAGGGGATCGGTAGCCGGGTAGTTCGCGAAGTATCCATCACCATCGTCATCCACTCCAATACAGAGTACGGTTACTTCAGGTACACAGGGGTTATCGTCTTCTGGATCGAACTCAGGGGTACCAACTAGGGCATCCGGGAAGAAGCCGTCGCTATCAGCATCCGTACAACCAGCCGCATTCACGATTGCTCCGGGGGCGGAGTTCGGACAGCTATCGAGGCCATCAGCTACACCGTCACCATCCGAATCACAAGCGGCGGCCCTTGGGTCAGGATCGCAGGGGTCCATTTCGTTACTAGCAAGTTCAACCGTTTCCTCAAGGTCACAGAATCCGTCGCCGTCCGTATCGGTACCGTCGGGTACACAGATATTGTCGTCTTCGGGGTCGTAGTTGGCCATGGCTGGGTCGGCATCGGGGAAGAAGCCGTCCATATCATCATCCGTACAACCGGAAGCGTTCACCGTAGCACCAACCGCGGAGAACGGACAGGCATCATCGGCATCAGCTACACCGTCACCGTCCGTATCACAGGCTGCGCTGCTATTATCGGGGTTACAACCATCCATATCGTCGGGGTCGTAAGTCGGATCGTCAGTAGGTACGTTAGCGAAGAAGCCATCACCGTCGAGGTCAATTGGCGTACAGGCTGCGGAGGCCGGATTTGGCACACAACCGTTGTTGTCCTCGGGGTCGAAAGTGGCTGGTGGTCCGTCGGGGAAGAATCCATCACCATCGGCATCGATACAACCGGTCAGTGGGTCGAAGCCCATGGCGAGTGCGGCACCTGCTGGTGAATTCGGGCAGAGGTCATTGCCATCGGCAACGCCGTCACCATCCGAATCACAGAGGGCAATGGTGTTATCTGGGATACAAACCATGGCGTCATCGGGGTCAAACGCTGGGCCCATTGGCGCATCGGGGAAGAAGCCGTCACCGTCGAAGTCCGTACAACCGTTAACATTAACGGTGGCACCAGCTACGGAAGTAGGACAGAGGTCCTCACCGTCCGGAACACCGTCACCATCCGTATCACAGGCGGCTACGGTATCATCGGGGATACAAGGCATTGCGTCATCGGGGTCGTAGTCGGCTGCCGTATCGTCGTCGAGTGGGAAGAAACCATCAGCATCTTCATCGGGGCAGCCATCTGCGTTGACCATCAGACCGGCCATTGTACCGCTACACAGGTCATTGCCGTCGGCAACACCGTCACCGTCCGTATCACAAAGAGCAACCGTATTGTCGGGGATACACACCATGGTGTCGTCCGGGTCGAACAGTGGGTCGTCCATTGGGTAGTTGGCGAAATATCCATCACCATCCGCATCTACTGGTACACATAGTAGTTCCGAAGGCTCAGGGATACAAGCTTCCTGATCATCGGGGTCAAAAGCGGCGAGGCTTGGATCAAGATCGGGGAAGTAACCGTCACCGTCTTCGTCCGTACAACCCGCAGCATTTACTACCGCGCCGGCTGCACTAGTCGGACAAGAATCCATCGCATCCGGGACGCCATCACCATCCGTATCACAAACCGCAACTGAGGCATCCGGTACACAGGGCATCATATCATCCGGATCATACTGCGCTGACGCAGGTGCAATGTCGGGGAAGAAACCATCCATGTCTTCATCCGTACAACCCGTAGCGTTTACGGTCGCGCCTGCCAACGTGAATGGACACACGTCGTCACCGTCGGATACACCGTCACCATCCGTATCACAGGCGGCTACGGTATCATCGGGGATACAGGGCATATCATCCTCAGGGTCGTAGAGCGGATCGGTGGTGGGGTAATTAGCGAAGTAGCCGTCACCATCGTCATCAACGGGTACACAAGTACCGGCCGATGGATCTGGAATACAAGCTTCCATATCGTCGGGATCGAAAGTAGCGGAGGCCATGTCGGCATCGGGGAAGAAACCGTCCATGTCTTCATCCGTACAACCCGTAGCGTTTACCGTAGCTCCCGGTAGAGAGTTGGGGCATTCGTCCAGGTCGTCAATGATACCGTCGCCGTCCGTATCGACGCCCGCTTCACGGAAGTCCACTTCGGGTGTTCCTGGGAGGGCATCGTTGGAGAGATCAGCGAAGGTCTGGGTCGTGGGGAAGCCGTCGTCGAGGCCATCCATGTTGGCGTCCATACCGGTTGGGGTACCGAGGCCATTTTCGTCAATATCATCGATGCCGTCTCCGTCGGTGTCCGTGTCGACGTAGTCCGGAGTATCCGGATCATCAGCCTCATCCGTATCTACCGGATCGAGACCAGGAGCACCACCCCATTCGGGGGCGCCGGAGTCGAATGCATTATCAATACCGTCCATATCATCATCAGCGCCTACGGCTACGATGAGTGGTGCGGCATCGGTGAGTTGTGCTTCGAGGTTGTCCAAGATTCCATCATCATCGCTATCGATGTCGATGTAGTTGGGGAATTCATCGTCATCGCTGTTAGGCAATGTAGCGGGCGTACCCGTGCCCGCCGTAGCGGCCAGATCGTCGATGGGGTCAACGATGTCCGCGAGACCATCAAGGTCGCTATCCGGTACGGAGTTGCCCGTACCCGAGTCAACGAGACCGTTGCCATCGCCATCGTCTACACCAGCTTCAATAACGTCGAAGATGCCGTCATCATCACTATCCAGGTCGAGGTAGTTGGGGTTAGCATCGTCGTCGGAGTTCGGAATCTCAAGTGGAGTACCACTATCGGCAGAGAAATCGGTATTGTCGATGGGGTCAACGCTGTCGGCCAGACCGTCTGAATCGGAATCATTTTCGATACCGGGGCCCTGTACACCATCGCCGTTCTCATCCGTACCGCCACCTTCGATGGCATCAGTGATACCGTCGTTATCGGAGTCGAGGTCAAGGTAATCGGGGATATCGTCGCCGTCGGTGTCAATTGGAGTGAGTACTACGGGAGCACCTCCATCGAGAGGAGCGCCTTCAGTGACACCAGGGTTGGCGGGGTCTACTGCAGTTGGCGTACCCACTACGGTCGTTCCGGGAATACCGTCGCCGTCGGGGTCATCACCACCGGCTTCCGTTACGTCGGGGATGCCGTCACCGTCGGAATCGAGGTCACGCGTGTCGGGGCTACCGTCACCGTCGGTATCCACGTTGGAGCCCGTTGGGTCTTCGACCAGGTCAGGGATACCGTCATTGTCATCATCGGTATCGACAGCATCGGCGATGCCATCGTTGTCGTTGTCACCGGAGTCACGCCAGTCGCGTTCGCCGCCGGGCGTACCGGGCTGGTCGAATGGGGTCTGACCGTTGGTGGCGTTGTTGTTAGATTGAGTTCCCGCGCCGAATCCACCTGCTTCCAGGTCGAAGATATCGGCAAGTCCATCACCGTCAGCATCGTCGAAGCCGCCGCTAATGTCAAGAAGACCATCAGCCGTCACGGGTTCCGTAGCGCCGTTGGGCACGTGGTTCTCTTCGATATCGAAGGGATCAACGCCCGTACCATCCTCGGTGTCGGAGTTGCTATCCGCGTAGTCGGGGGCGCTACCACCATCGGAGTTGGTGTAGCCAATTGCCGTACCACCTACAGAAACGTCGTACTGGTCATCGAGACCGTTACCGTTAGCATCCGAACCAAGGGGTGGGAGGTAGCCGAAGGTAGGCTGACCCTCAATGTTATCTACGATACCATCGTTATCGATGTCAATATCCAGGTGGTTGAGGATACCGTCCATATCGCGATCCTGGAGGAAGCCGAAGCTACCCAGCACGTTACCGGCGAAGTCGGGATCATTGGTATCGGCGATACCGTCCATGTCTTCATCCGGCGCGATGCCGATACCTACCAGACCATCGTTGTCACCGTCGACGACTTCGAAGTTGCCCTCAAAAGTGTCGGGGAGGCCGTCGGCGTCGGAGTCAAGGTCTAAGTGGTTAGGGACGCCATCCAGGTCGGTATCAACCGGGGTGCCGTAGGTAATGGCGAGCGAGCCATCGGGGTTAACGGCGAGGGAAGTGCCGTCGCCATTAGCGAGGGTGCCGCTGTTGGTTTGGTCACCGAAGGCGGAACCAGTGTAGGCTTCCGCGGCATCAGTAATACCATCGTTGTCGCTATCGCCGTCTTCGGAGTCAGGGATTCCGTCACCATCGGTGTCGAGGTTTCCGTCACCTTCATCCGCATCGAGGATGCCGTCATTGTCGTCATCGACGTCCATATCGTTTAGCACCATGTCGCCATCCGCGTCACAGACCGTGAAGTCAACAACTACGGTATCAGCTGCCGTGGGGCAATTGACGCCGAAGACTGACCATACCAGTTCGTAAGAGCCGGCAACCGTAGCCGTAGCTTCCGCGGCGGGGTCTTCAACATTCGAGAAGGATACTGCACCGGGGCCACTAGCCTGGGACCAAATACCGGAGCTGACTGCGCCAGTAGCGCCCAGCGTAGTTACCAGTCCACATACTTCGTCGTCCTCAGTTTGGTCGGTGCCTGCATCCGCAATCGGCTCCTCTTCAAAGGTGATGGATACCGTGCTCGTGGCGGGGGTACAGGTGCCTTCCGTGACGGTCCAGGTGTACTCGTAGGTACCCTCTTCGGAGGCGATTACGTTGGTAGTATTAGAGGTATTGTCGCCGAAAGTAGAAGTACCCGGGCCGGCGGTTTGGGACCAAACGCCCGAGCCGACCATGACTGTGGCGGCTTCCAGATCGGCTTCGAGGCCACAAACGGATTGGTCCACTCCAGCGTCACTCGTGACTGCAGCGGGGTCCATAAGTTCAATACCGGCTGCCGTTGCCTCACAGCCGTCACCGTCGGTGATAACTACGTCGTAGGTACCGGCGGCGAGGTCCATAATGGTAGCGCCCGTGCCGGAGCCGGTGGCCGTTCCGGTGTAGGTGTAGCTGGCTACGGTGCCAGAGCTAGCCGTCAGGGCGATAGAGCCGGTAGCTTCACCGTTACAGGCTGGGTCCGTAGGCGTGGCGGTGGCCGTGATGGCTGGCGTTGCCGGAACGATGACCGCTACGGTTGCCGTACATCCTGCTTCGTCCGTCACTTCAATGGAGTACGATCCCGCAGCAAGGTCCGGGATGCTTGTTCCTGACCCGGCACCTGCGGCAGCGCCCGTGTAAGTATAACTGATCATGCCAGTTTCGTCGGCGGGGGTGATTTCAATGCTACCGTCCGTGCCACCGTTACAGGTTGGAGGAGTAGCGACACCAGCGGCGCTCAGGTTACAGCTGGGGTCAGCGATGGTGATCATGGCCGTTTCTTCACAACCGTTAGCGTCGGTGACGGTAACGTTGTAGGAGCCGGCGGCAAGACCAGTTTCGGAGATCGTGGTTACGCCGGTACCCGAATTGGTGCCGTCGTCGTAATCGTAGGGGCTGGTACCACCCGCAATGCTGATGGAGTAGCTACCGTCCGTCGCACCAACCGCTGATGCGTCAGTGCTAGTCGGGGTAAGAACGAGCGCGTCCGCTTCAGTTAAGGTAGTCGTTGTCGTAGCGGTACAGCCGTCCTGATCAGTGGTAGTGATCTCGAACGTGCCAGCGCCAACACCAGTGATGGTAGAGCCGGTGCCGTTGACCGCCGCGCCACCATCCTGTGTGAAGGAGTAGCTAGCAATCGTACCCGAAGACAGGCTAAGCGCGATGCTACCGGTTGTTTCCCCATTACAGGCGGGGTCGACATTCTCGGTAGAGAGGGTTACTGCGGTTGGTGCCGAAACGGTAGCGGAAGTTGATGCCGTACAGCCATTGGCTCCGGTCACCTCGATGGAGTAGGTGCCCGCAGCGAGATCCGCAATGGAGGTACCCGTACCACTGCCCGTTGCTGCACCACTGTAGGTGTAGCTAATTGGAGCGGTCAGGTTTTCTACCGTCAGGCTGGCGGCCCCTAGGTCATCCGCACACACTGGGTCGGAGACGATGGCTACGACCGTAGCGGGGGCGGGGTCCAGAATAGTGAAGCTGGCCATGCCGGTACAACCATTTGCGTCCGTAACCGTGACCGTGCCCGAACCTGCGGACTGGTTGGCAACGGTAAAGTTGGCGGGTTGGTTAGCGCCCGTGGCCGTACCATCATCGTAGGAGAATGGGCCGGTGCCGCCGGTTACGGTAACGGTGTAGCTTCCGTTCATGCCGCCGGCACAGTCCGGAGAACTGCCGATGGCGGTGAGCGTAAGTCCTTCGTTGACCACTACATCCGTGGTAGCGGTAGCGGTACAATTGTCTGTATCCGTAACCGTTACGGTGTAGGTGCCGGACATAGCGACCATTGTTGCAGTAAGCGTTGGATTTTGATCCGTGCTGGTGTAGCCGCCGGGGCCAGACCAGGCGTAGGAAGTACCTCCGGATGCCATGAGGGCGATATCCTCACCTTCACAGGCGGGGCCATTATTGGATGCCGTAGCAATTACTGCGGCGTGGACGATGATGTCCTCCATATCAGCACAGCCACCAGCGGTGTAAGTAATGGTTTCGGTAATGTCCGCCCCGGTGGTGTTGATACCCAAAGTGAGTTCACCGGTACTGGGGTTGATTGAGGAACCGATGGTGGAGGCGATGGTCCACACACCGCCCGTGGGCGTGCCGGTAGCGGTGAGCACTTCTTCGCTACAGCCGTCGAGGCCTACGCTGGTGATGTCGGTGGGGCAGCCACAGACGTCAAAAGCAGTATCGTCCAGGTAATCGGCGTTCGGTGCGTAGTTAATTATGCCGCTTTCGGGGGAGGTTTCGAGCGCGTCCAGGAGACCATTATCACCGACTGGGCCGGTCACACGGCCATCGCCGTCGACGGGTTGGCCATGTTGTGCTTCTTCGGCATCCGAACACCCGTCGCCGTCTGAATCAAGGTCGACCTGGTCAGCGAGGCCGTCCATATCCGTATCGGGACAAGCGAATACCTGTACTTCAGCCATATTTAGGAAGCCATCATCGATGGCATCTCTGCCGGTTCCGGCGGAGAGCTGAATTTGTACGTACCGCCCAGCAGTCCCTTCGGGGAGATCAATGGGGATTTGGGATACACCATCCGCATTACCAATCTGGAATTGGAAGGAAGCCGAGGCTTGACCGATTACTAGACTGTTGCCATTAGCTGCATTAAACGGCACATCACTTACAAAGACAAATGCATTGGATAGGCGTGCCTTACAACAAGTAACACGATTGAAAATTACAATCTGGTTAAGCTTGGAAGTAGCGCCTAAGTCTACTTGCCACCATTCGTGTGGGAAAGGATTACTGGTGTGTTGGAAGTTGAAAGCATTATCGGTGATGCCATCAATCGCTAGATCAGCGGTATAGATTGAGTTTAGATCGGAACTCTGCGTGGCGGTGCCAGCCGTAGCGATATTCACCAGGCCGGAACACTCCACACTATTCGGAATACCATCATTGTCTAAATCCTCATCACAGATGTCATCGACGCCGTCCATGTCGGTGTCTACGGATGCTCCGGTGGTTTCATCCACGGTGCCGTCACCATCATCATCGATTCCGTTACAGGAGATCTCAACACAGTCACCATTTACGGTGAAGTTCTGCATGAGGGTGTAGTTAATGACACCGGAATCGTCTGATGTTTCCAGGCTATTTACTAAGCCGTTGGTCCCCACGTCGCCGGCGACCATGGTTTCAGAAGACAAAGAGACTCCACCGTGGCCTGCTTCAAAGGCGTCGGAACAGCCATCATCATCGGAGTCCAATTCGAGGAAGTCAGCAATATCATCCATATCGGAGTCCTGCGATTCGCAAGCTGTAGCGAAAATGATGTCGTCAATAAATAGGACGGGGAAGTTGGTAGGCGCAACTAGTGAAACGGTAGTTGAGGTGCTGGTGGCGGTAAAGGTATTTTCCGTTCTCAACCAGGTATTGTCCGTTCCGAAGCCAATATTATTGGCCTGCTCCTGTACGCCGTCGAGGAAAAGATTTACATCCGCGCTACTACGGGAGTTCTTCCAGATCCAGAAGGAGACTTTGTACTCTTCGCCGACAACCAGGCCGTCTACGTCGAAGGAGTAGAGCGTAAAGGGCCGGCCGGCGCTTCCTACGCGGAACTCGGCATAACCAGAACCGGGTAGCTCAGCCGCACCGGGAGCTGGCAGAGTGGATGTAGGCTCCATCAGTAACGTACCGTCTACCGCACTGGGGTCATTAAAGTCTTCGGTGAAGATCATTCCACGCAGGTCGGCGCAGGCACCTTCGTCAGCGTTAGTAATGCCGTCACCGTCAATATCAATGTCCACGTAGTTCAGAATACCATCCATGTCGTTGTCTCCACACTGGAAGGCGGAGCCGGTAGTGGTGATGTCAACGTCAATGGTCTGGGTACAGGTAGTACTTGACGCATCCGTAATCACGATCGTGTGGCTACCGACGGCAAGGTCATTTACTTGCAGGGGAGATGTTGCGGGGCCCTGATCGACTCCATCGACGCTGAAGGTGTAGGGAGGATTGAGCGAGCTGAATGAAAGGGATACGCTACCTGTCCCATCACTACAGATCGGGTTGATGATGGTGGTGTCGGTTACAGTGAACATACACACGCCTCCGCAGTCGGCCAGCTCGACGTCCACGCTACTCATTACGCTGCAGGTTGCGTTGGCAGCAACAACTGTGTAAGTGTAGGTGCCGGGAGCCGTGGGAAGTGCGCCTCCGGTTACGGTTGGGTTTTGCTCGGTGGAGGTAAAGCCGTTCGGCCCTGACCACATCCATGATGTGGCGGCACCACCCGATTCGGTGAGTTCAAGTGGATCTCCTACGCAGAGTGGCTCTGCCGCGGATACCGAAAATGTGGCATAAATAAAGGGATTGCTGGAAAAGTTATCAGCGTCCCCTTCACCCCAAGCTGCTACCTCATTGCCGTCCGGATCTAACAACTGAAAGGTTGTTTCTCCGGGGTAACTGTCATTTCCGAAATCATAGACTACGTTGTAGTCTCCCGCAGCGAGGTTGGCGACAAACGAGAGGATCTCTCCCGCGCCGGCAGAGGCATCCACGCGGTAGCTGCCTACGACCATTCCAGCGGTAGTTTCTATTCTTACTTCACCGGTGGTTCCCCAACCGTCACCATAGGTATCACTTATATTAACGGTATAGGCATTTCCGCTACCGACTACACCAGCAATTACCGGGATGACAACCGGGGTAGCTTCAGCCATGCCTGGGTTTGCGGTACAGCCCCCTACAACGGCCTGCCATGTTCCGGGCGATGAAACATCGATGGGGTTTCCGGTAACCATTTCTCCATTTGGCCCCGTCCAATCCACTTCGGTGCCCGCAAAATTTGTTACGGTCAGCGTAGAATTGCAATCGGCGTCTACTACGTCGATCACCGGAGTCTGCACGATGGGAGCAAGCTGTTGCGTATTGACGAAGCGACGGCAGTTGAGGTTGAGACCTGGGACTACAATTTCGACGCTCACAATATTGAGTGAATTAGTACTTCCAGGCGCGCCCGTAGCGTTGTTGTTGATCGCCCCCGGGAAGAATACTTCCTTTTCGGTCTGGGTGCCATCGAGCGTGACGTCGACGATCTGATTAAGTAAGCTGTTGACGCCAAAGAAATCATAGTCCAGTCGGTAGGTTCCGGCAGGATAGGGTTCTCCGTTGGTTTGAGCAAATCCGATATTCGCGGTGATACCACCGTCGCCGAGACATACGGGTGCTGGTTCGATCTTAGTTATATCCCATTCTTTACAGTCACCCTGTACGCCGATGGCATCCACGTAGAAGTACTCGTTGGCATCCGCCGTGGAGGTGAACCGCAGCTGGATGGTGGAAGTATTGTAGCTAGCCGGAATCTCCAGTTCGTTGTTCCAGTAACCGTAGCGCTGAAAGCCACCACCGGGGAATACTCTTTGAGGCCTAAGTGCGCCACCGAGATTATCGGTGCCCGTAGTTGCATTTTCCACCACGAACGTACCATCAAGCACGTTGTAGGAAAGGCGACCATTACCCTGAATACCGTCAATCGGCCACTGGCTGTTGGTTCCAATGCCGGGAAGCACCAGTCCACCAGCGCTTGCACCGTTGATGATCACCTCGACTTCCAGTTCATCGTCGCTATCCGGGCCGTTGTGAACGCCACCAATCAGATCACCGGTAGCGCCCGCGTCGAAGCGCACCTTTAGGTTGGTGAAGTATTGTAGGCCTCCCACCTCATCCATGGTTAGCGTAGAGTTCTGCAGGCTAACGCCGGCAAAAGATCGATTAGCGGGGGAGCGCTGACCCCAAAACAGACCTTCTTCGAGAGCGGACTGATCGTAAAACCCTAATCCCTCATTAATGACTTGAGGTGCCGGAGGGGTGTTTTCACCAAAAATAATACCCGTGGGAATCACCCCGGTCACAACGCCCGTATTCGCTCCAGTGGCAATGTTGCCGGAGAAAGGCCATTCTGTGGAGCCCGACCAGACACCTCCTTCAAAGTCGTTGAACCAGACGTAGAACTGGGCGAAGTTGTTATCCCTGTCGGTGTCGTTCGTACCGGGCACTCGCTGTGCGGAGACGACCGTGGAAAGCAACAGCAGCGAAACTGCCAAACAAGTTTTAAAAAGTGTTAGAACGCGTGAATTGGGAAAGGTCGTTAACATGAGAAACGATTAAGACTCCCCTTAAGCGGTTTCCAAATCCTTTCAATCGCCAGTGGCAGGTTGAAAAAAGATGAGGTCAGCAAGTAAACTGAAAATTCGTCGCTAAATCAGCGGCCGCTAAAGGCAAGATCATGAGAGATTATACGGGCCCCCAAAGGATGGACCCTTGGAAACTCATCAAATATATACAACTATGGGAGCTAAGATACGTAGGAAGCTTTACCAAATACGTTCATCCCCCATTTTCAGCAGCTTACAAGAATAAACTAACGTACTGTCTGCAAAATTTTTAAAAAAATTTATTGCCCCTACCCCTATAATTTATCGACGCTTGGAACCTAACATATTCTAGATAAGCTGAGCATCTAAGTCAACTACGATGGAGAAACAAAACCCTTGCTAAGGACAATTGCAGTCTCAAATTGCCACCGTAAACCGAAACAAACTGCCCACGCCTTCCTCACTCTCCACCGCGAGCTCCCCTCCCAGCGCCTTGACGAGTTCACTTACGATGCTCAGACCCACCCCGTGGCTGTTCGTCTGTCCGTCCTCCTCAATAGCCGTGGTATAGAACAGACTAAAGATGGCTTCCCGCTGCGCCGGGGGGATTCCAGGTCCATTATCCTGCACCGAAAAGCGGTAGAATCTACCCGCCAACTCACAGCCGATCGTGATTACAGCTTCCTCCTTGTCGCAAAATTTAATGGCATTCCCCACCAGGTTCTGGAGGATCTGGCGCAGCGCGATCAAGGGTGCGTTGATGACCTGAGCCGGGCCAACGTACTCAAGCCGGTAGGGTGTCTCCCCCTTGAACATGGTACCGAAGTTGGCAATCAATTCAGCCAGATTGATCTCGTCGCGCTGAGCACCAATCTGGTGAAGGCTCGTGCTATACTTCAGGACGCCCTGAATAAGACGGTTCGCATCCAGGGAAGCACTGGTCAGCATATCCAAAAGTTGGATACCATCCGCGGGAAGCAAATCCCGGTAGTCTTCCACCACGATTTCCACCAGTTGGCGAATGTTCCGAATGGGGGCCTTCAGATCGTGGGCAATGACGTGGTTAAAATCCAGCATTCGCTTTCTCAGGAGCGTCATCTGCGCGATGGTATCCTCACTACGGCGGCGGGCCAGCCGGAGCTCGAAAAGTTTGGTTACCTGGCGGCCTAGCGCGCGCAGGGCTTTGAGCTGGACTTCCGTCAGCTCGCGGGGTACGGTATCAATAACGCAAAGGCTACCCAGCGCAAAACCATTCTCCGTAACCAGGGGCATCCCCGCGTAGAAGGCAATGTTCGGGCTTCCGGTGACGAGGCTGTTATCCGCAAATCGCTCATCCTTACGTGCATCCGGAACAATCAGGACATTATCCGGATCGAGGATGTTGTGGGCGCAAAAGGCCACGTCCCGCGAAGTTTCCGTGACGCCCCCCAGGCCGTAATTGGCTTTGAACCACTGCCGGTCGTCGTCCACCAGGCTGATCAGTGAAATGGGCGTACCGCAGATCTCCGCCGCGATGGTGACGAGGTCGTCGTATTCATCGTTCGGCAGACTATCGAGGAGGGCGTAACTGTTCAGGGACAGTAAGCGCTCCCGTTCATTCGCTGGCAGGGGGGCTTTCACCCCCTAAAGGTAAGGGATGAACCAGGCCTTGCTAACAAAATGCTTGCAAAGCAGTCCGAAAATCGGAACCTGATTTTTTGCCCGCGCGGAACCCAGAATATCGCACTGGTTTGCAAGGGTGACTGACCGAAGGAGAACCAATGATGCCAGATCACGCTCGAGAGTTCCAACCAGGGCCATTCTATAGTATAAGGTCAACACCTAGCGAATCACCACCCGTTCCACGTACTCCTCTCCACCGTGACGGACAGCTAAATAATATAGGCCGGCCGGATAGCCCGACCAGTCCGCTTCCAACGGTTGGGCCCGGACCAGCCTACCCGACCCATCGTACAGCCGGGCGATCAACCCGGCCGGGGCACCGGGGAAATCTACGCGGAAATTGTCCCGAGCCGGATTGGGGTACACGCTCAGGTTTCCGCCCCCTACCCTGTTGATCGATACTACTTTACTCACCGCATCGCTTCCGTCGAGATCGATACTGCGAAGGCGGTAAAATCCTTCGTTCAGGGGGGATTCATCGCGGAAGGAGTAGTCCCGTTCCCTTTGCACCGCACCCGCGGCAGCGCCCATAACCTTTCCCAGTTCGGACCAATTGGAGAAGCCATTCGGAGAACGCTCCACGGCGTAGTGGCTGAAGTTTTCCTCGCTGGCGACGACCCACTGCAGGACGTTGGCCTTCGCGGTGGCCGCCCCCGTGAAGGAGGTTAGCTCAACGGGCAACAGCAATGGCTCGGTCTTGATGCTGAGGTCGAACGTGATCTGATTATTCCCGTTTTGCGACTGCACGCTGATGAAGTACTCCTCCCCTACCGTCAGGTTACTGAAGAGCACCTCGTCGGTGTCGGACCGGGGGAAACCACAGTCAAGTTCATCTCCGCTCGCGCAACTCTGGCCGCCGGGGTAGAGGCGGATGATGGCGTTCGTATCGTCAGAAAAACCGGCGAATGACACCGCCGTAAGATTAAGCAAGGATACGCGGTGCTCTTCGGCAATGGCCGTGAAGCGGTACCACACGTCGTCATCATTGGCCACCCGGCTACACCCGGTTTCGCTCGATTGAATGTCGAAGGATCTGGTCGCCCCGAAAGAAGTGCCACCGATGGTCAGCGTATTGGATAAATTGGGATTCACCGGAGCCACGAAGGCGCCAGTGCATTCATCGTTGGGCGGCGGCGTACCTACGCAGAGATCAAAATTGACGATGGTGGAAGGGCGGCGCGTCCAGATACGGATATGGTATTCCTCGCCCACCGTGAGATCGGGCGCTTCGACCACGAAGGTGCTGGTCAGTGGCCCGCAGGCCAGGACGTTCAGGTTGGCCGGGTCGCAGCCACCGTCGGAGAGCTCGTAGTAAAGGTCGGCCCTCGTCCCACCGTTGGCTTCGGCCAGATTGAAGGCCCGGATCAGGTGTTTTTCCGCCGTGGCGGTGAATGTGTACCAGACATCTCCGTTGTTAGTCGCGATGCCACAAGTCCCGCCGGATACCGTGGACCCGAGAGTGGAAGCCCCCAAAAACTGGTCGCAATCGACGGTAGAGTTGACCGGCACGGTGAAGGCCCCGGCGCACTCATCGTTAGCCGGTGGCGAGGCGAGGCAGATATTGAAATTGACCTGAGCGGGGGAGCGCGCGGTGTAAATCCTGAGTAGGTAGTCCGTCCCCGCAGTGAGCCCCGTCAGCGTGGCCGGTGGGTCATTGAAGGAGGAGAACCGACTGCAAACGACGGAAGTGAGGGTGCCACAGGCGCCGGAAAATACTTCATACTGGAGGTCACGCCCGAAGGTGCCGCTGACGTTCTCCACCTCGGTGAGGTACAGCAAATGATTCGGGCCGGTGGCGGTAAAGGAGAACCAGACGTCGTCATCGGGCTCCCCTCCGCAATTGGCCGGCAGCGACTGATTTGCCCCCTGAGTAGTCGCCGCCGTGGGGTTTCCGCAGGTCGTCGCAGCGCTGACCGGTAGAGGTACCGCGTCCGCGCAATCATCATTGTCAGGTGGTGCGACCTGGTCTTGGATACAGATAGAGTACCCATTCCCCTGTTCAAATCCGAAACTGCCAAGGACGCGCAGATAATAGGTAGCGCCCGGCGTGAGATTCGTTGGCCGCTCGGAGCAGCCAACACTGGTTAGGCTATTGCAGTCACCTGAGAATACCTCGAACAGCCGGCCGCCGCCTTCGCCAGAGGGGTCGTTGTCCACGATGGAAATCAGTACCGAAGTGGTGGCGGGCACGAAAGTGTACCAGAGGTCGGTCACGGTTGGGTCGGAGCAAACTGCCGCCGTGGGGTTACTGGCCGTACCCGTTGCGTCGAAGTATTCCGTGTCAAAATCACAGAAGTCACCCAGCGGTTCCAGCGGCAGGGCGATGGCGTTGGCGCACTCGTCGTTGGCCGGGGGCGGGCCCAGCGTCATGACCGTTACCGGCCCTACCGTCAGGCTTTCGTCGTTGCCGGCGTTGCCGTCGCAGTCCGCCCGGACGTAAAAGTCGTAGGCGGTATCCTCCGATAAGCCGCTGAAGGTGTAAGGAGAGAGTACGTCCTCGAAAGTGGGCGCCGCGGGCAAGGGGTCGCCGGCGGGGACGAGCCACACGTCGTACCCAATTTCGTTGCCGTTCCAATCGAAGGTCAGGGAGGTGCTGGTGGTTTCGGTAGCGCCTACGTTTTGGGGTGCCGGGCAGGTAGCGGGCGGGTCGCAACGGGTGGTCGCTTCGAACCCGGCTTCGGTGACTGAGCCGTCGCTTTCAAAGGTTACCGTCAGGCAGCCGTCCGCCGCCGTAGAGGTATACAGGTTGCCCGGGCTGGTTGGGCTGTCGATGAAATCGGTCGTCCCAATACCATTATATACGGTCACGGCGTCGCAGCAAAATTCCAGTTCCAGGAAGGGGAAGCTGACGGAGGCCACCTCACCGTTCACGGTGGGGCAGATCTGGTAGGTTTCGAAGGCGTCGTCGGGGTAATTCCCGTTTGCGCCACCCGGGTCAAAGAATCCATCGCCACAATTGATGATGGTTTGGGCGCTGGCGCTGGTGCAGAGCGAAAGAACGAGCAACAAAAGGAAGATCAGGGTAGAAAGGCGCATGATTACGAGCGGTTGGTGACGTTCTGCAAACTTCGCCGCTGGTGGGGGTGGGGTGCGCTACCCTGATGGGTGGTTTTGGGGGGGATTGCTTATTTCTATTTGGGCAAAATGGACTATTTCCATGGCCAGGCAGGCTTCAAAAAAGCTGGGCGCTGCTGCGGGTGCGTCATGAAGGGTTCAGGAGCGGCAGGCAATCGTGTGGTGAGGGAACGAACTCACCGGTAAAAACTGAGAACACCCAGCGTGTCGGTTACCACCTTACCGGATTTAAAATCATTGCCCATCTCGCGGTGCAGGGCCTGTTGCTCCACCCTGATTAAATGGCGCCCCCGTGCGAGCGCGAACGTGGGGATTTGCAGGACCAGCCCCGGTTGGTGGCGAAAGGGGTGGTGGTAGAAATACAGATCGTTACTCGGTAGTTCTCGACCGTCCAGGAAGACTTTAGTATCCTTCCGGTAAGTGATGATGGCCTTTTCACCGAGGTCGAACTCGTCTTTTTCGGGCCGCAGAATGATATTGCCATTGTACCAGTATTCCCGCTTATCGTAGCGCTGCTTTTGCCGAAGGTGATCCGTGTAGTGCCGCCGGTAGGGGATGAAAAGTTCGAGGTAATCCTCCCGCGCAAAGCGGCTGGCGAGGGAGGGGGCACCTAACTCCACTTCTCGCGGGTTGGCCGCTTCGTCGAGGTACACTCCGGTGATGTCCTTATGCTTTACCAGTTCGGGGACCGCAACGTCACTACCCCCGAAACCCTGGTAACCGGGGAACCAGTGGTAGGGAGTAAGGGCGAACGGGCGGGTGAGGACCGCGATCACGGCCAATGCCAGTAGGTATCTCTTGATGATCCGGCGGCTGAAGGGATCGTCCGCGACGTTATAGTAGATTGGCCGGTAGAAGTTGGCGAGTGTAACCCAACCAAAGAACCGGTAGATGGGCCAGTACAGCTTCCCGAGAAGCCGGCTGCGTTTGAGGGCTCCAAAGCTCAGGAAATCAATAAAGTACAGTGCCCCGCCAACGAAGTAGAGCGCAATCAGAACGATTCCCAACCAACCCAAGGGCTTTACCAGGGCAGATACACTTCCCGCAAATAGGAAAATCACGTAAGCGAATGTGAGGAACCCCGCAACGAATACGGTACAGAAAAGCACCAGACTGATGATGGAGAGAAAGATCAGAAAGGCCAGCGCAAAGGTCAGGCTCGATAGCTTCTCCAATGTATCCACGTAGCGGTCGAACGGCCGGAGGCGGCGCGCTAAGTACGAGGCGTATCGTTTCTTATACCGTAGCGCACCCAATTCGTAGCCACCGCTGACGGAGCGCAAGCCGATGGCCCCGATCCAAAAGCCCCGCAGGGCCAGGTGAGCGATGAAGATGATGACGAGCACAACGTAGGCGTAGAAGAGCCCATTCGCTAGTAAGCGCAAGGCGATTACGGTCAGGTTATCGGCGTAGCGTAAGGTTTCGATTTCAAAGAGCCAATCGCGCAATGGGTTATAGGCTTGCAATAACAGCAGCACGATGATTCCGCTCACGAGCAACTCCAGGTTCCAGGATTTGTCCTGCAGTTGATCCAGAAAGGACTTGAGTTTAGTGCTTTTGGGCTGGGGACGGTCCTTACGGCGGGGGCGGTAGTGGTTGCGCATGGGAATTTGGGGGTTCAACGGGCGACCGGGTGCTTAAAGATCGAGCCGCCACAAAGTGCAATTAAGGCGATTATGCCACCATTGCCAAAAATTTCCCGTACGCTCTAGAGCGTAATTTTAAGGTATACCCGGGCTGTCTATTTTGCTCCTTGCCACTCTTTGCGCTTCCTATTTTTTAGCACCTGCGGCAGCGCCTGCGCTACGGCAACTGAGCGGCTGGCAAAATACATATGGTTATTTATAATTATTTGAATATACCTTTATGTCAGACATTTATGGCTATATCATTTCACTATTTCGGAAACTAATGCAGGTCCGTACTTCGAAGATGAATACTTCATTTAATGGTCGTATTGCACTGGCTAAAGTACTTTCTGAGCGTGCCGCAAGCGAAGTTTGGAGCAACCCCAGTTATTTGTGCACGCTTATGTGGCAGGGTATATTTGACACGGTCAAAACAACACACTCCAGTCATGAATAGAATTGTAATCCTACTCTTTTTAGCCTTCGCCTTTAATATTTCGGACGCCAGTGCGCAGTCGCGTAGAGAAAAGAAAGCGCAAGCCGCCATCGATGAATTGATGAAACAGCCCTTCATCAAAGCATACAGAAACAATAAGCGTAAAGTAGAACAAATCGCTTACGAATTTAAGGCTCGAGAAAGCGAATTTAAGCCGGCGGACGTAGACATCATTCGGTACAACTACCGCGTCGCCTGCGAGGAGTTCGATGCCGTACTCATTGACATCCGCAATAAGATGTTAGACAAGCGCGAACGAAAGCGGCTGACGACTAAGGAAGGTAGCGAGGAATACGCCCGCCAGGTCACCAACGACCTGAACCTAGCCATGGCGGACTACGAACAGAACGTGGTACAGAAGATCAACGAACTCACGGGGGAAAAAGCCCACGGCATCGGAATAGCGGACATTAAACTACTCGTTGACCTGATGACCGACGTTTGGGCGACCATCAAGGGGATCGACCGCGAACTTGAGCGCATGGAAAAGGACTACATGGACGAGAAATTCACCAACGTACTCATGGTGACCGACTACGAAAATCTCGGGAAAACTACCGTATCCCGCTCAATGCGGTGATCCGATAAGTTTGAATTTATTGCTTTAGCTGGCGAGATAAGTCTCGCCATTTCCTTCCACGAACACAGCAAAATTACTCACCTGTTTTCACTTGGCGTTGCGCCAGGTGCGGCATTTTAATGCCTATCATTTTATATCCTCGAAAATATCGAATCATGAATGCTTTTAACTTTGGGCGGCTAGGGCTTTTGCTTGGTCTGATAATTTTGGGAAGTGGGGTAGTTTTGGGGCAAAGTTGTGATGATGGTCGTGAATTAGTCCTTATGCCAGTCTTTACCCAATGTTTTGGGGGGGAGACAATTATTTTAGACCCTGGCCCAGGATTCGACCAATATGAATGGTCTACTGGTGAAACCACCTTTCCAGATGATAGGACAATTGAGGTAACAGAAATAGGTGCTTACGAGGTCTTTGGAATAAAATTTGTGCCCAACGATGATATTATTGAGTGCATAGACACAGCCCTAGCACAGGTGATTCTAGACAATACGACTCCTATTTATATCTGTCCCGAAAGTACAATAGCATTTGCTGACCCTATAGATTGTAGCGCACCCGTCGACGTTCAGCGACCCATTTTTATTGACAACTGCTCTTTCCCGGCATTTTCAAACGACTATAACTTCACGGATGATGCGGGTGACATTTATCCTATCGGAGAAACACTAGTAGAGTATCGGGTTGACTATTTTACAAATAACGTTCCTGAAGCCTCTACTTGCCTATTCACCGTAACGGTCTATGATACTATAAGACCAAGTGTTCTCTGCCCTGGAGATATCAGTGTTGCCGTAACCCCAGGCGCATGCGAAGAAAACATTACGATTACGGGTTTCGACGTCAGTGACAATTGCAGCGAAAACCTGACACTTTCTAACGACATCAACGGGACGGATGATCCGAGTGGACTATACCCGGTAGGCACAACTCAAGTAACGCTTACGGTGACGGATGAAGAGGCTACCTTCAATACCTCTTCCTCCTGCACCTTCCTGGTCACCGTGAGGGATAACGCTCCGCGCATCGAATGCCCGGCAAACATCACCCGCACCGTCGATGCGGATGAATGTGGGGCTGAAGTAGCAGTTGATCCATTCGTAGTAATCAACAATTGTAGCGACGATGCGGTAGTCAGCGATGACTTTAATTTTACTGGGGACCCCAGCGGCTTTTATCCGGTTGGGACGACCGTGGTCATACTTACGGTGACCGACCAAGAAAACCCGGGGCTTTCCTCTTCCTGTTCATTCGTGGTGACCGTATCCGATAATGCCCCAGGAATCACCTGCCCGGATGATGTGATCCGCGCCGCCAATCCAGAGGCATGCGGGGCTGACATTACCTTCGATGCGTTGGACGTTGAAGACAATTGTAGCGATAACGCAGCGGTCACTAATAATATTAATAGTATCAGCGACCCCAGCGGTTTCTATTCAGTTGGTACGACCGTGGTCATCCTCACGGTGACGGATCAGACCAACCCGGGGCTCAATTCGACTTGCTCCTTTTCGGTGACCGTTAATGATGAAACACCTCCGGCTATCGTTAGCTGCCCCGGCAATTTGAGTATTGTGGCCAGTACGGGTGAATGTGAGGGAGTAGCCGCCTTCCCCCTCCCGGAATTCTCCGATAACTGTGGCGAGGTCAGCGTTGAGGGCAATGTGGATACTAGTGATCTTCTTCCTCTCGGATTGACACAAGTAGTATACGTTGCCGAAGACGACGCCGGGAACGAAAGTGAGTGCCAATTTACCATCGAAGTCCTCCCCGCCGACGTGGATGCGATGATCAGTGGCCCAACGGAATTTTGCCCCGACGAACCCGCCACCTTAACGGCGTCTGGTGGTGAATCTTACCTGTGGTCAACGATGGAGACCGGCCCGACGATCCCGATAACTTCGCCCGGCACCTACAGCGTTACCGTGACCGGACCGAGCGGCTGCACCGCCACGGCCAGCCAGACGGTGACCGCTGACTGTGGGGAGCTCAGCGCCAATTTTACCGCTAATCAGGATACGGCCTGCGTCGGATTTCTGGCCAACTTTCAGGACAACTCGACGGGTAATATCACGGGGCGGCTTTGGGATTTTGGGAACGGCAATTTCAGTGAGGAGACTAACCCTTTCGCCGTGTTTCCCGATGTGGGGTCTTACACCGTCAGCCTGACCGTGAGCAATGGGGCCTCCACGAATACTTTTTCCCAGGTAGTAGAGATCTACCCCGCCATCGAAACCGACTTCAGTGTGGCGTTCGCCAATGGTTGTGACCAGCGGGAGGCGCGGTTCACCTCCACTACCGAAAGCACCTACCCCGTCGACTACGCCTGGAACTTTGGTGACGGGACCACCTCCAGCCTCGTAAACCCACGGCATTATTTTGCCACCTTCGACACCGCTAACGTGGACCTGGTGGTTACGGATCGCTTCGGCTGCTCCGCCCAGTCAAGTATGGACATCTTCATTGAAGACAACCTGGCCACCCCACCCACCACCGTCGTGGATTCCATCCTTTGCGCGGGTGGCAGCGTGACCGTTGGCAACACGGTATTTAATGAAGGGAACCCGAGTGGAGAGGTCACACTTTCCACCGCCGAAGGTTGTGACTCGCTCGTGCGCGTCCGGCTTCGTTTTGCCGATGCGGAGACGGCTTCGTTGGCTGCTGACGCGGGAGCAGATCGAAATCTTTGCGGCAACGTAAGCAGCCTCACCCTCCGGGGCAACCTGCCCCCCGGCCTCACCGGAAATTGGCAAGCTGTGGATGGTGGAGTGATTACCGATGCCTCCAGCCGGGCCACCAACGTAAACGAAATACCGGAAGGTGCGAGCCGCTTCGTTTGGGAACTATCCACCGTCGCCTGTGGTGCCTTTAGCCGGGATACCGTGACCATCACCCGGGAAGCCCCCCGCCCCGAAGTGGCGGATGCGGGCCCCGACCGAGGTTTCTGTAACGACGCCACCGAGATCAGCCTCCGTGCCCAAGCATCGGGCTCGGATGTAGTCCTGGGCCGTTGGGAACAATCAACGGAACAGCAAGCCTCTGGGGTCACCATTGATGATATCGACAACCCCAATACTACGATAAGCGGCGCCGTTGCAGACCAGATATACACTTTCACCTGGACCATTAGCACGAACCGGTGTGGCGAGTTCGACCGGGACACCGTCCGGCTAGCCCTTTCCAACGATGCACTGACGCCAGCACGGATCAGCGGCGAAGACATCTCTTGTGGCGGCGTCCCGGTACTCATCACCGGGAATGTGCCGGAGGGGACGACCGAGGCCATCTTCGAAACCCTCCCGGGTGAGAACGTCCCTACCCTTACCATGCTGGATGCGGATACCGTTCTCGTCGGTGACCTCTCACCCGGAATCAACACAGTCATCTACACCCTGAGCGCGGACAATTGCCCGGACTATTCCTCCGACACCTTCCGCATTATCACCACCGACACTGTCTGTGCGAAGGCTGACCTTTTCTTCAAGCAGAGAGAAGAGCTCATTACCATTGACGTACTGGATAACGACACTATCGTCAATCGTGAGGAGGTCGACTTCCAACTTCTTTCCCGCCCCGAGGTCGGGAAATTGATTGCCGGCGACCGACCGGGGGTATTCACTTATATGTTCGAAAAGGCCAATACCGAACCGATCAGTTTCGCTTACCGCATTTGTGTGCGGGGTTGCCCGGAGTCCTGTAGGCAGGCCAGCGTGAACATCTCCCGCCAGCCCGCCCTGGAAGCGCCCAGGAACGTCATTACTCCCAATGGTGATCATATTGGGAATGCCTTCATCGTACCCAATGCCGAAGACTACGCGGGCGGCGTAGCCCTCACCATTTTTGACCGCTGGGGAGACGTGCAGTTCGAAGCGAAAAACTACCAGAATGATTGGACGGGAGGAGATCTTCCCGTAGGGACCTACTTCTATTTGATCCGCGCTGGCTTCGAAAAAGAATTCGAAATGACCGGCTCCGTAACCATCATTCGCTAACTGGAAGACTACCCCAATCATGAGATCATCAGCTAACCACGGGCTAGTGCACTTGCGTAATTTCTTCGCGCTAGCATTTTTACTATTGGCCGCAGCGAGTCTTTCCGCGCAGCAATTACCCCCGTTGACGCAGTACACCGAGCAACTCTCGATCATCAACCCCGCATCCCTTTCGACGGAGTTCATGACGTATAATCTGAAGCAATCGGCGGCCGTCTCCTACCGCCATCAGCTCACGGGGATCGAAGATGCACCCCGCACGGGATACGCGCGTTACGATCGGATCATTGAATCGAACAGCCTGATGGCCTTTGGCGCCCAGTTGACTTACGATCGTGTTGGCCCCACTAGCCAGACGGCCTTCCACGCGCGCTACGCCTACCTCATTAACCCGGGCGGAAGCTATTTCTACGTAGGTGGAGGGCTCAAACTTGGCCTGGTACAGTTTTCTATTGCAGCCAATGACTTGGAGTTTGCGGATGGCGACCCCGCCGCGGGCGATTTTGGTGGAAAAATTTTGCTGGATGCTCATTTCGGTTTCAGTGTAGCCTACCTACCTAAGCGAGGGTTAAAGTGGTACGCCGGTGCGTCCGTTCCCCAGGCCCTGGGTAATACCATTGAATACGAAAGAGAAAATGAGAAGGGGGAAGCAGTCATCCTCAACTTCAAACGCTTACGGTACGCCACCCTGCACGGTGGATTGCTCATTCCCGTAGGAGAGAAGGGTTACCTGGAGCCGACCTTTTGGTTGCGCCAGGCGAAGGATTTACCCATTACGGTCGACTTTAATCTCCGCCAGCAGTACGCCAATAAGCTGTGGGTGGGGGCTGGCTACTCCACCGCCAGGATTCTGCACTTCGAGGGTGGCCTCATTCTGCAGGAACAGTTGAGAATGCAGACCGGCGCCATCCGAATCGGCTACGGATTTGACTACAGCACGGCGGCTATTTCCCCGTTTTTCGGGACTACTCACGAGTTGAATATTACCTATATGTGGGATAAGAACCGCAGGCTAAAACGAAGTAAGGATTCACCCCGGTAAATCATTTTCACCTTCCACTCAACTTCAGTCCCGTCTTGTCTATGCGATTGTTTCCTTCATTAAGATTATTGTCCTTACTGCTAATCCTCCCTGGATGGCTAAGTGCTCAGCAAACCTTCAATACGGGTCTGGTGGAGGACGACGAAGCCTTTGCGCGCGAAGTGGAGACGTTAGCGAATTTTAGTAACGACGGGCAACGGGCGGGGGACCTGCCGCGGCGTTTCTCCCTGCGCCCATTCACCCCATTACCTCAGGACCAGGGACCGATCAACTCCTGCGTTGGGTGGGCGATGGGCTACGGAGCGCTGACTACCCAGTGGGCGTATCAGCAAGGCATTACGGACAAGCGTAAGATCACCGACCAGGCATTTTCGGCGCTCTACATCTACGGCAGCATCCGGATGGGAGGTTGCCAGGGAGGTGCTTCTCTGCGTGGCGCCGCTACCTTTCTGGAAAACTCCGGTGACTGCCGTAGCAGCGTATTCGATTATCCCTACCACGATTGCGAACGGGAACCGAGTGAAGAGCTCCAGCAAGCTTCTTTGGAAAATTCCATTAAGGGTTTTGCCGCCATTTTTAATAAAGACTCACGGGTTCGGGAAAAATTTCTAAAAATCAAGCGCAGCATTGCGGAAGGAAAACCAGTCGTGACCGGCATCGATTTGCGTGAAAGTATTAAAACGCTGGACCGCTCCAATGCCCTTTACGCACCGCAAGCCGAAGGGGACCCGGAATTAGACATGAGCCACGCCGTCTGCGTGATTGGCTACAACGATTCCCTGAGTCTCTTCGAGATCATGAATAGCTGGGGTAGCGACTTTGGGGACGGTGGATACTTCTACATGAGCTACCGGGATTTCAACGAGGCCTCCACCAACGGTTTACAGTTGGTCCTCGCCCCCCAGACGCTGTCGGCGGACCAGCGCGCAGTCGTAGCTAGCGGTTTGGAAGCCGCGGAGGCTAAAGTCCTGGCTTCCAAGGCTCGCTATCAAGAGGCCGTCCGCCGGCGAGAAGCTGCCAACCAAAGTAACCTTAGCCCCGCCGCTGAGGCGGAAACGCTAGCCGGGCAGGAACTTACTTCCGCCCTCGAAGCCCGGGATAGTATTGATCTCCAACTCGCAGACCTAGCCGGCAACTTTAAGTTGCGGCTTGCGGTGACCGATGAATACGGCACCCCAATGACGGACGAGGACGGAGCCTACCTCTGGGAAAATCTGGACGTTAAACTAAATGGCTCAGTCTATAACGTAAAGAAAACGGACTGGTACGAAGGTGACCAATTTCAGATCATTGCCAATAACATCAAAAAGGATAGTTACGTCTACGTTTTCAGCCTTGATGGGGAGAACAAACTTGAAGTCCACTGGCCACGCAACCTGCGAGCGGAGGAAAATCTAAAGGCCTTCGAAACCGTAGGCCGGGGAACGAGCGCATTGGTCACTTATACTGGCGCTGAAATCGTCATCCCTTACAGCGATGGCGTACTGACCAGGGAGAATCTTGAGGATGACCACCAGGTAATCCTTTACTCCAAGTACAAGATTGAAGACTTCCGCGCACGCCTCAATCGCTTACGTGACGATACCGAAGGTGACTTTACCGATCGCCTACGCGTAGCTTTCGGGGACTTGCTCGCCCAACCCGCTGAGGTGACTTACGCCGAAGACCGCATCTGGGCCCGCGCGGCCACACTGGCCAATGCCATCGCCATTCCGCTCATCGTTCGCATTGCCAATGAATAAGCTCCCATGAAGTACCTACTTTGCTTTCTCATTTGCCTGCCCTGTTGTCTATCGGCTCAGACCCCACCTACGGCGGCCTGGACAAAAGTCTTTGGTGGTAAAAAGCAGGACCATGCCGTCGACGTGGTCACCACCCATGATGGTAACGTAGCCATCCTTGGTTACGGCCGGTCCGCACCCGCCCAGGGGCAAGATGCTACCCTTCAAGTTCGCGATCCTGGTGGCGAGGTTAAATGGACAAAACACTTCGGTGGCTCCAAAGAAGATCAGTTGAATGCGGTGGTCCAAACTGCCGATGGAGGATTCGCCCTGGCTGGTTACCGAACCAACCCCACCACTAACCAACGGGAAGCCTGGATCCTAAGGACGAACGAACGGGGAGATACTCTGTGGAACAAACATCTGGCCGGTGAGAAGGACCAACGCTTCTACGACATCATCGAAACAGCCAACGGAGAATTACTCGCTACGGGCTACACCTTCCGGGAAGGGCAACAAAAAATGTGGCTCTACCGCTGCTACTCGGGTGGGGCCTTTAAAAAGGAATACCTATTTGGCGACGAGGGCAAGAACGAGGGGCTACGTCTCCGCCAGGGCCTGAATGGTCACATTGGCATTGCGGGGATGACCACCTCCGGAAAGGGCAACCGCAATATCCGGTTTCTCGTACTGGACGAGCGGTTTAAACCCGTCACTCACCACATCTTTGGTAGCCGGCAATGGGAAGAATTGAACGACCTGGCCGTCCATTCTAATGGCGGTTTTTTACTCGCCGGGGTCACCCAGAGTACGCCCCGCAATAATGGAAATGGTGGAAATGATTTCTGGCTGATCCACACCAATGCGGCCGGTGAACTGGTTTGGGAACGAACCTTTGGAGAAAACGGCGACGACGAAGGTTTCGGCGTCGTCGAAGATCCCTTGGGTAACATTCTCCTACTGGGGCAAACCTACTCTCACGCCATGGGCGCCAACACTTCCAAGGCTTTAGTTTACCGAATCGCACCGGATGGCACCCAAATAGGGGAAAGCGTCTACTTTGGTGGAAGGGGCAACGATCGCCTGACCGCCGCCAGCTGCCTTCCGGACGGAAGTATCATCGCGGTCGGCACCACCAGCAGTAAACAGGAAAACGCACAACGGGAAGACGGGTGGGTCATCCGCCTAAATTCAGTCGTGGACTATAGTCGCCTTCCCGTGAGTCAGCTTTCCTTAGCTGATCTTCGGCTGCAGGAGACGGCGCGCGATGGTTTCTTGGAAGCAGGGGAAGAGGCCTACCTCCAACTTACCATCCACAACAATGCGGCGGAGGATGCCTTTGACCTGATCCTGGACGGATCCGAAACATCCCAACTGGCGGGTATCGAACTGAGGCGCCGGACGCGCATTCCCTACCTCCGGGCGGGGGCCAGCCAAAACGTACGGGTGCCCGTCAGCTACACCGCAAACGTGGACCCAACCGACGCTACTTTTCAGTTTACGGTATCGGACGTCAGTAGGAACCGTTCTGAACCCGTGCGCCTGGACGTCCCCGTGGTGCCCCTCAACGTACCGTCCAATTACCTGGACGTGAGTTGGCAACTCGCGGGGGTGAACCGGGATTCCGTGATCAAAGTGTACGAACCCACCTTCCCGCTTTCAGCAAGGGCTCGGTGTGACCAACGCTTATTTCGGCGCAACTTTACCGTAGAGCTGAATAAGCAACCGTACCGGAAAGGCAGTAAATCCGGAGAAACCGGCCTATCATCCAAAACCTCCGCCGGGGTATGGGACCATGACTATACCAATTTGATCGAACTCAGCCCCGGCATGAATGAGATTCGCATTACGGTAGATAATGGCGACCGTAAAGAAACCTCCCGGATCTTACAGGTGATCTACAGCGACAAGCCGAACCTGCACGTGTTGGCCATCGGCATCGACCACGGAGACCTGAAGTATACGCGTAAGGACGCCGAAGATTTCGCCGCCACCTTTGCCGCGCAACGGGGGGACCTTTTCGACCAGGTATACCGAACAACTTTAGTGAGCAACGCGCGCACGCCAGCGGGCCGCTTTCAGACGAACGGGGAGGTGATCAAATCCACCTTCGCTACCCTACGCGAGAGCTATCAGTACAACATCTACGAGCAGGACCTGCTGGTGGTATTCATCAGTTCGCACGGGCAAACCATTAATAATCGGTTCAAGATTGTGCCTTCTGATGGGTTCGCCGGTGAGGAGAACTACGTGGATTACGCCGAGGACATTCTGGAACCCCTGGAAGCGCTGGCCTGCCAAAAGTTGCTCTTCGTTGATGCCTGCCACAGTGGAAGCGGATCTTCAGTTGAAGGCGGCGATGAAAAGACTACGAGACCTAACGACGGGCGCGCCAAAGCGCTCACAAACTTGACGTCAGCCCTCCGGTCCACCAATACCATCGCAAGTTGCCAGGCCGAGGAGTCTAGTTGGGAGGATGAGGCCTGGGAGAACGGAGCCTTCACCGAAGCACTGATTGGGGCCTTCCGCAACGAAGCATTTGAGGATGAGGCGGGTACCTTCCGCCCGAGCCAAGGTGACGACATCGTCACGATAGCTGAATTGTATACCTACCTGACGCGGCGCGTCCCGGCCATGGTCCAACAATTGAAAAAATCGGGCACCCAACGGCCCTACCTCGCGCAGGATCAGTTGGAACGAGCGGGACACCTTCCCGTTTTCGGCTACTAGTGCTTGAGGGTCTGGCTTTGCCGGTCCTATCTCGTCGCACCCGCGTCAGCGACACGCAGTGATTCCCGCACTTAGTCGGGGCGCCCAAATACCGAAAAGCGATACCGACAGCGTGGCACGATTACGCTATTCAGCGTATTGCGACGGCGGGCGGCATGGGGCATATTTGTTCCATTATTTACGCAGACCCAAATTTCGTAGCACTAAGTCAAATTCAACGCATTAGCTACTAAAAGCACACCGTTACCCTTACTGAATGCAACTGGGGCTTAACCACATTAATTTTGCAGCAGCCACCGCCGAATGACGAGGCCCCCACACCGCTATCTAATGTTGTCAAGGCTCGGCTGAAGCGCCAGCGTGAATTCGCGGCCGTAAACCGCGATCGGTTCAACACACTATCCGGTCGAGAACGAGAAGTGCTGACGCTGATCGCGCAGGGCCATTCCAACAAGGCCATTTCCGAGACGCTGGCCATCTCCATACACACCGTGCGGACGCACCGAAACAACATCTGGAAGCAGTTGAATATCTCTTCGATTGTGGACGCCGTATGGTGGGGAGAATGCTTTGAGCTGATCTAAAAATACCGCCCAATCAACTCGTGCCCCACGATCGCCCGGCGCAACTCCAGAAAATCAACCTCCGCCTGGTGGCGGTACACCACCTCCCCACCCGGGGCCACCATGATGGTGTAGGGAATGGCGCCATTCCAATCGGGGTCAATGGCTTCGATGAGGTCGTAAACGTCGTCCCCCACGTAATGGTAGTTGGCTACGGAGGAATGGGACTGCTCCAAAAACTTCAAAGCTCGGTCCCCCATTCCGGGCTTGTCGGTACTGATGGAGACGAACTCGAAATTGCGGCCACCGTACATGCGTTGCAGGACGAGGAAGTCCGGGTACTCCGCCACGCAGGGGCCGCACCAGGTGGCCCAGAGGTTAATGAGGCGGAGGTTTTCGGAGTCGTTCTGCAGTAATTCCTGGACGCCATCCAGCTTGAGCTCGTTGAGCTCGACGGGGAGGGCTTCCCAGTTCGCCTGGTCCTTGGCCTTGTAGTCCGACTTCCACGCCCATTTCGTGGAACAGCCAAAGGTTTTGGTTTCCGGTTGGGATACGGGCTGGCCGGCGAGTAGTTCATCCACGGCCCGGCGGAGGTCATCCGCGTTGAGGGTGCCGGGCTTTTCGACCTTATCCAGGCGACCGACGTAGCGCAGTTTTCGGTCGGCATCGAAAACAAAGGTGTGCGGAGTTGCCACGGGCCCGTACTGCAGGCTGGCCGCGTGGTCGTCGCCATCGTACAGATAGGGGTAGTTGTAGTTGGCATCCCGTGCGCGGATGACCATGTCCGCGTAGGTATCATCAAGGTCGGAATAGCCCAGTTCATTGTACATCACCCCCAGTGGGCTATTAGGAGAAATGGCGACGACCTGGACGCCCTTGCCGGCGTAGTCGCTGGTAAAATTCCGCATCCGCTCTTCGTAGGCCTGGGCCGTGGGGCAGTGGTTGCAGGTGAAGATGACTACAAGGACTTCAGCGTCGTCATAATCCGCTAGCGTATGGAAGTCCCCGTCGACGCCAATCAATTTGAAGTCGGGGGCGGCTTCGCCGATGGTCAGGGTACGGACTTCCTGCTCGGGCACGACTACGGGATCAGCGGTAAATCCATCCCCGGTAGTTGTGGCCTCCGTGTTCGTGGCGGACTCATCCGACGCAGCTTTATCTTCCGTTTGGCAGGCAAATAGAAAGAGTAAACTGAGGGCGAGTAAGTACTGTGAGAAGCGCATGCGAGTAGGTATTATTTACCCGTAAGGTAAAGAGTCCCTCCTGTTTGATGGTAGCTTATCCAGAAGGTATAAATGTCGGTACGGGCCAAATACCAATGCCCTTACTCTACTTTTTACACCCTACTTCCGCTTCACGTACTCCGTCAGGATAACGATCTGTTGGGTCTCCACCCGGCCTTCGATCTGGCCGGCGTTGTCGGGGACGAGGCGGATATTACGGACGGCCGTGCCCCGTTTCGCCGTAAAGCCACCGCCCTTCACCTTGAGGTCCTTGATCAACACCACCGTATCGCCGGCGGAGAGGACGTGGCCGTTGGCATCCTGGTGGACCACGGCGTTCTCGTCGGGTAAGTCCTCTTTGGCCCACTTCAGGACGTCGTCCTCCAGGTACATCATGTCCAGCAAATCGTTGGGCCAGCCTTCTTCCTTCAGCTGGTGGAGCATCCGGTAGCTGACGACCTTGACGGCGTCGGACTCACTCCAGATGGCGTCGTTGAGGCAGCGCCAGTCGTTGGGGTTGACCTCCGCGTCGCCGGTAAGTTGGTCGTGCAGGGTCTGGGTGAGGGTGATGTCCACGGCGGCGCGGCCAGGGGCGTCGGGGCCGACGGCGTAGGTCGTCAAAGAATCCGTGGCACCGGAGAGTTGGCAGGTTGCTTCCATGGCGGCGAAGGTAGGTTGTGGGAGGCCTATTCTTCTTAGTTAGTGTCCGGTCCAGCCGTTGGCAGCTCGGTCCCTTTCCTATTTCTTTGCACCTGCGGCAGCGCCCTAGCGCTTGTAAACTTTCGCTACGTACTCCTGCTCATCACCTAGCAAGTGCAGGAAGTAAAGCCCCGCCGGGTAGCCCGCGAGGGAAAGTTCCCGCCCGTTGAGCTGGCCCGTAGCGACGATCCGGCCAGTGGCATCCGCCAAACGATAGGCCACGTTGGGTGCTACTTCGGTGACGGTGAGCCGATCGTAGACTGGGTTGGGAAAGACCTTTACGGACCCCACGATGGGGAACGCACGGGTAGGCACCAAATCATCGCCACCAAAGGTGATTTCGGAGCAATCCGCCGTGAAGCAGCCGGACGGGTTGAGGCGGAAGAGCCAGGATTCGGCTTCCACGCCATTGTCCGCAGAAAATAGGGACAGATTACCTACACCCACCAGGTCACCATTGGACGCGACGTCCAGGTTATCAATGCTGGCGCTGGTGAATTCCGTCGCGTCATTATCCGCTGAAGTAGGCAAGAGGTGCAAGGTTTGGCCGGAGGGCCAGCCACTGGGTTTGAAGAGAACACCCTGGCTGGCGAGCACGTCCGTCTCGTCGTAGGTGGTGCCGTAAACGATGACCTCGCCGGATGCATTGACGTCCATGCCCAGCGTCAGAAACTTCAGGTCGTAGACTTCGGGTGCCAACTCCCGGTCGCGATAAACGTAGAGCTTTCCAAAGGTGGTGCCGGTGGGTGGGCAGGACCCGGCGCAGGCAATATCGTTGCTACCGTTGCCTTCCAGGACGGCGACGCCGCCGTTTGGCAACTCCCGCACGTCCAGGTAGCCACTGGTAAAATCTGTTTCCGGGGCGGGAATATCGAGCGTCCATTGTTCCCGGCCGGAGAGGAAGCTGAGGCGAACCTGGTAGGACACTTCACTCGTACTCATGTTTGTACGCCGGTAAGCACTGAGCAGGCCGCTGGGCCCGAAGTGGCTGGCTTCATACTCCAAATCAAAATCTTGCTGAGAAAAGGAATAGAAATCACCGCTGGCGAAAGAAGGGTTGAGCACACCAACATCAATCCGCGACTGTCCGGTTACTAGGTTAACATCGGTGGCGGTAAACAGGACGTTCCGGCTTCCGACGGCAAAAAGGTCCCCACCCCGCGAGAAAAAGGCGCGGCCGGGGGTGTCGGTCCGTAGCACTTCGCCCGCTTTACTGAAACGGGTAATGCGCTCGTTTTCGCCACGTTCGCAGTTGGACGTACAGAAACTGAGCTGGGTGGCGGTGGAATCCGTCTGTACCGCGTAGACTAAGCCCGACCATTCATTTTGGTTATCGGGCAGGCCGAGGCTGCGGAAGTCTTGCGTCCAGGTGACGCTACCGTCGGGGGCCACCAGACTGAGGACGTTTCGAAAGCGGGCGGGGCCGAACTCCGCCGTCGTATGGCGGATGAGGTAATCGCCCGACCACGGCTGGACGCTCAGACCATCCAGGCTTTCCTGGGGCAGCGCCGTGACGACCGAAAAAGTGGTTTGAGCCGTGCCGACAGTGCACAGGAATACCAGGGAGAGGAGTGTTAATAGGTTTCTCATTGTTGTTTGTTAATAGGTACCCTCCAATTTACGCACTGGCCACGACTTTAACGGGGTGCCTGGATTCTTTAGGGAGCAACAACACTGAATGCACGCCCCGGGCAATACTGTGGCGGGAATTATCTTTACTAACGAGGCCACGCGGCGGCGCGCCGGGGTGTCTACCACCCAAAGCCGACCGCTAGCCCATGCTGAGCATGAAAGAAAAAGAGTTGATCGAAGGTGCCCTCCGGGGTGATGAACGGGCGTCCCGCCTGCTCTTCGAACGCTACGCCCCCGCCCTGATGGGGGTGTGCCAACGCTATTGCCGTACCCAGGCCGAGGCCGAGGACGTCCTGCAGGATGCCTTCATCCGCCTCTTTGAGAAACTACCGAAATACGGTTTCCAGGGCAGTTTTGCCGGCTGGGCCCGCCGCCTGACGGTCAACGTAGCGCTGAAAACCTACCAGCGCAAACGCTTCCAGATGGAGCAATCCGGCCTCGAGAACATCGCCGAACGGGGTGGTTCGCCCACCGCCTACGCCGATCTTGGGGAGCAGGAATTGCTTGCCCTCGTCCAGAATTTGCCGGACGGTTACCGGGTTGTCTTTAACCTTTACGCCATCGAGGGCTACAGCCATAAGGAGATCGGGAAAATGCTCGGCATCCAGGAAGCCAGCTCGCGCAGCCAATTACTCAAAGCACGAAAAGTCCTGCAGGCCGAGATCGAGCGCCGCCAAAAAGTAGCCATATGAAGCACATCGACGATCTTTTTCGGGATGGCCTCGCGGGCCGCAAAGGTGAAGTCCCCACCGATCTGTGGAAAAAAATTCAGGCAGCCAAGCCCGCCGCGCCCACCGGGGAAGCCTTTGACGGCCTCTTCGCCGATGCCCTGCGCGACCGGGAAGCCCCCGTGCCCATCGGGATGTGGGACCGTATCGCCGCCGCCCGTGCCTTGCCGCGCCGCCGGGCATTTTACGCTGCCGCAGCTCTGGCGCTGCTGCTCCTCCTTTCCGCTGGCTTGTACCTCCTGGGTGATGACGTGAATACTCAGCCTGAGGACAACAAGATTGAAGAATCAGAAATACCAGCCATCCCGAGTGATGAAGGCGTAGTGGCAACAACCGACGATGCCGATATCGCTCGGTCGAATAACGTAGTTCCGCCGGCCACCGCAAGTGCAGCTAGCGTTACGACACCGTCCACCACCAACGAAGCTTCCAATTTTGGGGCGCTCAACGCAGGGGCGGAGAAATGGGAAGGGGGCAACGCGGATACGCAAGTATCCAACCCAATCGCAACGGACTTGACGGACGGCACCGCCGCCACCCCAACGGAAATTAAAAGCACGGCAGGCGCTGCCACCGATGAAGTGATCCTGACTGGCGAAAGGACGACGTCCACCCTCGCCGCGGCAGCCATGATCCCCACCCGCAACGCCGGAGCCGTCAGCCAGCTTAACGAAGCAACTACCATCCTCCCGGACTTCACAAAAGGAAAGTACCGCCAGCAACGCAGCACCGCCCCCTCCTTCAGCCGGGCGCCCCGCCACCGGACGCAGACCGAAATGCTTTTTGGCGCCGCCTACGCTAACCAGAACCTCAGCGCGACGGATGCCAGCGACCGCCAGTTGCTTTCCGCGCGGGAAAACTCAGAATTTCCGGAGATCAGCTTCCAGGTCACCCTCCGCCAGAGCTACAAACTGACGGACCGGGTAACGCTGACCGGCGGCCTGACCTACGTTGACATCCGCAACCAATTCGATTTTGAGGAGGTCGTCAACGGCACGCTGCAACTGACGAAGAAAAACAACCACATCCGGATGCTCGAGGTACCGTTGCTGGCTGGATTAACCCTACCGGGTAAGCGCTTCAACGTATCCCTCAACGCCGGCCCGGTCTTCAACCTGACGACGGCCGTACAGGGCAATTTCCTCGACCCGGACTCCCCGGAGCCTCTTTCCCTGAGCGACGACGGGAACTACCGCAGTTACACCGGCGTAGGTTACATGACTTCCCTGACGACGACTTACGCCATTGGCAAGAAGGATCCGTTCGTACTGGTGTTGGAACCCTTCTTTAAGCACTACCCGGGCAGCTTCACCCGCCCCGGTGCGCGGATTTCGGAAAGTTACTGGTTGGCTGGGTTGCAGTTGGGGGTTCGGAAAGGATTGTAGGATTCTCGAGTCTCGAGTCTCGATAAGTGAGGACTGATTTGCTGCCGCTATTACTCTCGCTTTGCTCGGCTACCGCTCATAGGAGATTGCTGCGTTTCTGGTTATTTTGAAATACAGGGGCGTTACCGTCGCCAGTAAGCCAAATCTGGGTTTGGGCTAACCTCGTCGCAATGTTTTGCGTTAGGATAGCGTAAATACAAACCATGAAAGGTATCCAGATCATCTTCCTATCCTTAGCGTTGGCACTGAGCCTGACCGCTTGCGACTCCTCCAAGTCCGCTACTACGAATAAAGGAACCACCACCGAAACCAGCACCACCGCCACCAACCGCAGCAGCCAACCCGAACTGGCCGGCGACTTCACCATTGAGGAGCTCGACGCGAAGTACCCTGGCATGGAGAAAGCTTACCTCGCCGGTGGCTGTTTCTGGTGTACCGAAGCCAGCCTGGACCGCATCCAGGGCGTTGCGGACGTCTGGAGTGGCTACGCGGGTGGGCCCGAAACCAATCCTACCTACCGGCAAGTGGCTTCCGGCCAAACGGAGCAGGCGGAAGCCATCGTGGTCTACTATGACCCGGCGGTGATTGATTATTCCACCATCCTGGACGTCTTCTTCGTCGCCCACGACCCTACGCAACTCAATCGCCAGGGGCCGGATGTAGGGACGCAGTACCGCAGCGCCATCTTCCCCCTGAACGATACCCAGCGCCAACTGGCCGAAGCCAAGATCAAGGCCCTCAACGAAAGTGGCAAGTTCGACAAGCCGATTGCGACCACGATTGAGGACCCCATCAAATTCTGGGTAGCCGAAGGGTACCACCAGGATTACTACGAGGATGATTCCAACCCGAACTGGGGTTACGTGACTAACGTCAGTAAGCCTAAGGTGGAGAAGGTGAAAAAGGTGTTTCGTGATATTTTGAAGCCGGAGTTTCGGTAGGTCGTATCTGATATTTGGCGGATTGACATGCGTTGAGCTTTGTCGAAATTTTGCCTAATGCCGACCTTCCTTTGCCCTTCGGCCGGGATCTTTCCTTGGCCTTCGGCCAAGTCTGATCCCGGTCTATCTTGGTGATCCCTACCGGGATCGGGAGACACGCGTTGAGATGTGGGGTGGGCAACATCAACCAGGCAGAGACCGTTACTTTGCTACACACTTCTCCCCAGCCTGAGCTTTTGATCCCACGAACAACAACTTGATATGCGTTTTTTCTTCATCCTGGCTATCCTGGCCACCAGCGCTGCGTCCTTTGCACAGGACCCCGCGGACATCTTCCACAAAACCATCGATCTCGACTCCATCAACCAGGTGAGTTTGGACGTGTACGCTAATGACAACTTCGAGGTCAAGACCTGGCCCGGCGATGACATTCTCATCGAAACCAGCGTCAAACTGATCGGTGGCAAGCCCTTCATCCTCAAATTTTTCAAGGAGAAGCAACGCTACGACCTGGAGCCGAAGCAAACCGGTGACCGGCTCGCCCTCGTCAGCCGAGACAAGGAACGCCGGCAGGTCAATGGCGATGGCGCTCAGACCACCGAGAACGTCATCATCGTCCTCTATATGCCCGAAGATTTCGCGGATGCTGGCAACAACACCTACCGCCGCAAATCGAAGTAACTCATTGTTCGCTGCAGAATAAGCGTCCCGAAGGGCCGCCTTGAGTAGCCAGGGCCAGCTGAAGAGTTGGCGCAGCCAACCTGAAGATGCCCCTGGCGAAAACACCTACCGCCGCAAATCAAAGTAGCCCCAAGTCGTCGGACGATTTCAGCAAACGGCTGCGCCTTATTGCTGGTGAATCGTTCGACGACTGTATCTCCGGCGGGGTCCTCCCTATCTTTGCCCCATGCCCCTCCAAACCGTAGAAGTAAAGCTTCCCCCACCCGATCTCCACGATGAGGTGGCCCTCCGCCGCGCCATCAGCCAACAGACGCCACTGCGGGCGGAACAAATCGGAACCGTGGAAGTGGACCGCCGGAGCATCGATGCACGGGGCCGCCGCCCCGTCTTTCGCCTCCGGGTCAACGTACTGGCCCCCGGCGAGGAGACCACACCGGAATCCCCCTACTCCGCCAACTTTCGGGACGTGGCCGACCAGCCCGCCGTCACCATCATCGGTTGCGGGCCGGCCGGGATGTTTGCGGCGCTGGAACTCATCGAGCGGGGACTCAAGCCCATTATCATTGAGCGGGGGAAGGACGTTCAGGCACGCCGGCGCTCCCTCCGGGCCATCCAGCAATTTGGGGAAGTCGATCCTGATTCCAACTACTGTTTCGGGGAAGGCGGGGCCGGCACCTATTCCGACGGCAAACTGTACACCCGTAGCCTCAAGCGGGGGAACTACCTCAAGGCCCTCCACCTCCTCGCCGAACACGGGGCCCAGTCGGACATCCTCATCGACGCCCACCCGCACATCGGCTCCAACAAGCTACCCAAGGTGGTCGCCAATATGCGGCAGACCATTCTTGACCGCGGTGGAGAGATCCGCTTCGGCCACAAATTGGTCGACATTGAGCGGACGGATACCGACCTGCAAGCCCTTTCCATCCAGGACGAGCACGGGGAGACCTACCGCCTGGAAACCGACGCCTACATCCTCGCCACCGGCCATTCGGCGCGAGACGTTTACGATTTGCTCCACCGCCACGCCATCCGCCTGGAGGCGAAGCCCTTTGCACTGGGCGTCCGGATCGAGCACCCCCAACCTCTGATCGACCAGATCCAGTACGGGCAGCGGGAGCGGGAGGAGAACTTACCGGCCAGCAGTTACAAGCTGGTCACCCAGGTCAAGGAAAGGGGCGTCTTCAGCTTTTGCATGTGCCCCGGCGGTTTGGTCGTCCCCGCCGCTACGGCTCCGGGGGAGTTGGTCGTGAACGGGATGAGCCTTTCCCGTCGGGATAGCCCCTACGCCAATTCCGGCACGGTGGTGGCTGTTGAGCTGGAAGACCTTCAGCCTTTCAAAGAGCACGGCGTCTTTGCCGGGCTGGCCCTCCAGCAACACGTGGAGCAGACGATGTTCAACGCCGGTTCGGGCGACCAGGCGGCCCCCGCCGCACGGTTGACGGATTTCGTGAACGGTAAAGTCTCCAGCACCCTGCCGGATACGAGCTACATCCCCGGTCTCCACGCTGCGAAGATGGATGAGCTGTTGCCCAAAAGCATCTACTCCCGCCTCCAGCAGGGCGTCAAGGATTTTGGCCGTAAGATGAAAGGCTACTATACTGAGGAAGCCAACGTCATTGGTACGGAAAGCCGAACGTCCAGCCCCGTCCGCATTCCCCGCGACCGGAAAAGCTTTCACCACCCGGACCTGCCCGCGCTTTATCCCTGTGGGGAAGGAGCCGGTTTTGCTGGTGGCATCCTGAGTGCAGCGATGGACGGGCAAAACGTAGCGGCGGCGGTGGCGAAACAGGTTTACGGCAAGTAAGCCATTGGGAATAGCCACTAACTTGCCACCCCGTGAAAAAGATCCTCCCTCCCCTGTTGCTATCCCTTGGTATTCTGTACCTGGGTTTTGGGGTGGACCGGACCAACTTCTACGAGCTCATCACCGCCTTCACGGTCGCATTCGCCGGGTACGCCGCGCTGGTGAAGTACGCGGAGGAAAAGACTTTGCGGTTGGCCATTATTTTAGGGATTGGCCTGCGCCTCGCGCTCGTCTTTGCCTTTCCGCTGCTGAGTGATGATGTCTACCGCTTCATTTGGGACGGGCTGTTGATCAACGACGGCCAGAACCCCTTCGCGAAAATCCCCGCTTTCTACCTGGAGGCGGGCAACGAGGTACCCGGCCTTACGCCGGAGCTGTACGGGAAATTGAATTCTCCGGAATACTTCACCATTTACCCGCCGGTAGCCCAGGCCATCTTCACCCTGGCGACCTGGATCAGCCCCGGTAGTCACTACTGGGCGGCGGTGGTGATGAAGTTGTTCCTCTTCGCTTGTGAGCTGGGAAGTTTATGGGTACTCCACCGCCTATTCCGCACTACTTTTTCAGGGTTCCCGATCACCAACCTGCTGTTTTACTGGCTCAATCCGCTCATTATCATTGAGATCACCGGCAACCTGCACTTTGAGGGGGCGATGGTCTTTTTTCTGCTGCTCGCCCTCTACTGTCTGACGCAACGCAGGTGGGTTCGGGCCGGACTGGCCATGGCGGCTTCGGTGGCGAGCAAGCTGCTACCCCTGCTGCTCCTGCCCTACCTCATCCGCCGACTTTGGGGTAGACCTTTCTGGGTCTTTTCCATCGTTTTCGGGGCCGCGTTATTACTCCTCTTCGCTCCATTGCTGGCGGCTGGTTTCCTGGATGGCTTCGGTAGCAGCTTGGATCTGTATTTCCGAAAATTCGAGTTCAACGCCAGTATTTACTACCTCGCCCGGGAAATCGGTTACGGCGTCGTTGGCTGGAACCTCATCAGCACGATCGGGCCGGCGCTTGCCAAATTTGCCGCCGTCGCCATCCTCGTCCTCGCCCTGCTGGACGGCCGGTCTTCGTGGAAGGATCTCCCCGTCGGTTGGCTCTGGGCCTTCACCATTTACCTCCTGTGCGCCACGACCGTTCACCCCTGGTACCTAAGCGTTCCCATTGCACTCTGTTGTTTCACCCGTTGGCGCTTCCCCCTGGTCTGGAGTTTCCTCATCACCTTCACCTACGTGAGCTACACGACGGTCCCCTACCGCGAATTACTCTGGGTCGTGGCGGTGGAGTATGTTTTGGTGCTAGGCTTCCTGATTTGGGAGCGCAAACGACCAACACCGCCAGTCCCGGAGGGGCGTCTACCGTAGCGAGGGGATGCTTCCCCTCGTTTTCGTTGTGATTATCCCATTCCCTCAATCAAAATTCACATACCCAAACTCCCCCCGCCCAGTCACCACCCGGTAGAATTTCCCCGTCACCGCCAGCGCCGTCACCGGTTCGCCGTTGTTGAGTTGTCGGAGGACGGTGCCCTTGCGTTCCGGGCTTTCGCGGAGGTAATGGTTGCCGCTCAGGGGTACGCGTTTGGAGGATTGCCCGGGTTCCAGGTCGTAGATCGGGCCGGGGGGTAGCGGATCGTCGCGTTGCAGCAGCGAATAGGGATCGTAGGGGCCATCCGCGTACACGCCGAAGTGGAGGTGGGGCGGCGTCGTCCGGGCGTTGCCGGTGTTGCCCACTGTACCCAGGCTATCCCCCCGCTGCACGTACTGCCCGCGGCGGACCCACTGTTCGTCGAGGTGGGCGTAGTAGTAGCTCTGTTCGCGTTCGTTGTCGTAGAGCCACACGGTTTTACCGCCCAGGCCGCCATTCGCCACCTTGAAGATGCGGCCATCGGCTACGGCGAGGAGGGGGGTTCCCTTATCCGCAAAAATATCGTTGCCCTTATGGCTGCGGCGGCCACCGTCGCGCGAGGCACCCCAGAAACTCTTGATCGCCGTCTCGTCCTTCCCCGCCACCGGGAAGAGCAGGGCCGCTTCCGAGGCCAGACTAACTTGGGCGCTGACGCGGGTGCCAAGGGAGGACTGAAGCAAAAAGACGAGGTTCTCGGACCGCCCCCACGGTTCGTATTCCAACTTGAGCCGGTCGGGCTTCCAGGTGGCGATGGGGCGACCGTAGCGACGGCCGGATGGATCAGTTTTGTACAGCTCTCCGAAGACGGTACCGCCCTCCGCCGTCCCTTCGATGCGGAGGATGCGGCCGGCCTTCAAAGTAAAGTGCAGTGCCTGGGCGGAGTAGTCCACCGTCGTATCCAGCTGGAAGATCTCCCGGTGAGGGAGCTGGATCTTTAGCCGTTGGGTATCGGCGTTCGCGTAGGCCCGTTCCCACCCCACTAACTTCGCACCTGCGTCAGCGCCCAACTCCTTCGCGTAGCGCTCCCGGGCCGTTTTCGGGCCAATGGTCTTCTCGAAAAACGTACCGACCTTTCGCAAACCGGACCGCCAGTCGCAGCCCGCATAACCGGAAACGAGGACGGCCAGCACGAGGAGCACGAGCGTGAAACGAAAGCGGGAAGCGCGGGCCATTAAACGAGTTTGGGGTTGAGAACCAACACATTAACGCGTGGGCCCGCCCCGGGTTACGTCGGGAGTCAGTTTTAATGAATGACCTGGATTTGGGTTAACGGCTAGCGCATGAATTCCCAGGCCGTCTGATAACGTCCGTGCTTTTCGACATAGTTGAGGAAGCCAGAAAAGAAGGCGTCGTTGCCGACCGTGGCGCTGTCGCCAATAACGATCAGGTACTTTTTGGCCCGCGTGAGGGCCACGTTCATCCGCCGGTAATCGCTGAGAAAACCGATCTCGCTACGGCCGTTGGACCGGACGAGGCTGACGTAAACGACGTCCCGCTCCCGCCCCTGGAAACCGTCAACGGTGTTGATCGTGATGCTGAAATCGCGTAGCCGCCCCTCCCCGGCGACCATCTCATCGGCCCGGACGACCTGCTCGCGGTAGGGGCTGATGATGGCAACGGTGGGCAGCGGCACGTCGTAGGGGATCTCCTGGCGGAGGTCGAGCAGGTGCTCGATGAGGATGTTGAGTTCGCCGTCGTTGTACCGGCTTTTGAACTGCGGGTGGAGCTTTTCCTCAAACCCCGTACCCGCCGTGTCGATAAATACCACCGCCTCGGCGAGGGGAACGCTTGGCAGGGTGCGGCGCGCGACGAGGTCCGCAGCTTTAAGCTGGCCACCGTAGAAGTATTCGTTGGAGTAGCCCATGATGGGCTCGTTCATACGGTACTGCACCTCGAGCAGAACGTTTTCAAGGTCTTCCGCCCGGTTGCACTCCGGAGGGAGACCAGCCTTTGCGGCGATATCCGCCACGAGGCACTTTTCGAGGAGCGTGACGCTGAATCCTTCCTTATCCGCCCGTTTATTCTTGACGGTTGGCGGCAGCTGAAATGGATCCCCCGCCAGAATGACGCGGCTGGCCTTCAGGATGGGAATCCACGTCGCCGGCTCGAGGGCCTGGGCGGCTTCGTCGACGATACACGTCCTGAATTTATGGCCGCTGAGGATGGACGCCGCCGAACCGACGAGGGTACAGACGACGACCTGGGTAGTCTCGAGGGTGTGGTCGAGCGTCCGGTCTTCCAGTTGCTTGGCCCAACCGTTGAGACGGCCGGCGTCGCGGTAGTAGATACCTTTTTCGCGGCCCTTTGCCTTGCCGGCTTTCTTGCGGAGGTCGGCGGCTTCCTTGCGCAGTTTCTTTACCTGGCCGGTATCCGGGTGCTCGGCGATCTGGACGTCGAGGGTGTGGCGCATCACCTCCTCCTCCACCCGGCTGATGTTGCCGGTGCGGACGACGCGGAGGCCCCGATCCGCCAGGCGCATCGTGACCAGATCGGCGGCGGAATTGCTCGGGGTACAGAAAAGGACGCGGTCTTCCGTCTTGACGAGCTCTTCCACGACGGCGACGAGGGTCGTCGTTTTGCCCGTCCCCGGTGGCCCGTGGATGAGGCCCAGGTGTTCGGCGCCGAGGGCGTGGGCGACGGCGGCGCGCTGGCTATCGTTAAGGGCGGTGAGGTGGCCCGCATCGGCGAGGGTGATGGGACGGTATTCGGGGGTTCGGGCGCCCATGATGACGTCGCGTAGTTCCTTCACCCGCCCGTTTTCGGCTTGTTCTAGGGTTTGGAGGGCGCGGTCCATTTCCACGTAGGTCCGCTCGTCGAACATCAGGTCCACCCCGACGCCGCCGGCCCCGAGCCAGTCGGGTAGGTCTTCGCCACCGAGGATGATCTTCATCCGGTTCTTCTTCACGTACTTGATGACGCCGGCGCGCTGCGGCCCGTTCGCCAGCGGCTGGGTGGTGAACAGGTTGACGCTGGTGCCGGCGCGAAATTGGTGGCTCTCCTCCCCCTCCCGCGTGAGGGTGACGGTGGGCCGGCCGCCGATCCCGTAACCACTTTCGCTGATTTGCAGCGGGTACCAACTGTACCCCTTCTGCACCCGCTTCACGAGCGGCATCGCCTGGATGACTTCGAGGTGGAGCTTCCGCTCTTCTTCCCGTTCCAATTGGACGAGGTGGCGCAGGTGGGTGAGTTCGGTTTTTTGGTGGTCGGTCAAAAGGGGCGGGGAGGTTCGTGGCGCTGCCGCGGGTGCGGGGGGAGTGGGCTAGCGAAGGTAATAAGGTGGAGTGGGGTATTTGGTTTAGGTTAGAGTATGGGTACTCACTGGCCAAACATCTCTTCCACCTCAACGCGGTTGTACGCCAAAATCCAATCGTTGAATTTCTCGTACGTTGGGCGAAGGATATCAAGATCATCAGCCCATACGTCGCAGCCTCGGTCATCGTACACCAGCATTCCGGTTTGTTTTTCCGGTGAATAGAAATAAATACGTTGAGTGATATAAGGCACCCCGCCCATCTCTGTCGCTATAATGCCACGAATAATTTTGCTAGCAGACTCCAGAGGTAGTTGAACCCGACCGAGAGACAAATCGCATTTCAGCCCGTCCTTTTCCAGACGCTCAATCTTATTCCCGGCTTGGTCCTGTTCGTAATAGGTTTGGTCAAAGGGCCCCTCGAAGCGTTTTAGCCGTTGATGATCTAGTACATTGATTAGATTGAGTTGATGATTGTCTTTCCCGCTTTTCAGCCAGGATGAATCCCATTCCTCAATCAGTAAAATGACTGATTCTCCATGGAGGGCATGGGTATATATAGCCATTGCCCGGGCGGTCGCTTGCTCAATTCTGATTCTACTATCCGTGTTTTCCGCACCGCCCAACTCAAATCTCATTGAGTATCTGCCAAAAATCGTACTTGAAGTTGTCTCCGGAGCAATCCTACCGAGTTCTTTAGCCAGAAGTTTTTTCATAATGCGCCCAAACTAATGAGAATAGTAGCCCTATTTATCAGGCCTACCCTGAATTATCACTCCCCCAAACGCTTACTAATCGCCCCAAACAAACTACGCCAACCCCCATCCCACTTGCGGCCCTGGCGGACGATGACCACGTTCGTCTTGGGGTCCACGTAGATGTACTGAGATAGGATGCCCATGGCGAAAAAGGCTTCCCCCGGGCGTTCGAGGTAATACTGGCCAGGGTACCGGACGGAAGCCAACACTTTGGCACCAGCCAATTCCGGCTCCGCGACGAGGGCCGAAGCCGCCGCCGTGGAGTCCGCAAAGTAGCGGGTATTTCCATCAGCTGTCTTGATCGTCTCCGAGAAACCGTACCACTGAAACTGGTAGGCATCATTACTCAGGTCTGGCGTGACGGATTTTCTGACCCAGTCTTCTGAAATGATCCGCCGTCCGTGCCAGGTACCGCCGTTGAGATAGAGTTGGCCAATCTTTGCGAGGTCCCGCGCCGTAGTGTTGAGGCCGGAATAGGATTTGGCGGACCGGTGGCGTTTGTCGTCCAAACTCCAGGTGGCGGGGAATTCCATCCCCATTGGCTGCCACACCTTTTGCTCGAGGTATTTGCCCAGAGGCACGCCGGTAGCCCGCTCAATGATGATCCCGATGATGGCCGTCGTACCGGATTGGTACTGGTGGTACGTACCCGGCGGGTGGGCGAATTTCAGTTTGGTCAGTTGCTTCAGTTGGTTGGTCCCGTAGTAAAGGTGGGCCATATCGGCGAAGGGGCTGCTGTAAGATTCCTTGTACTTCAGCCCAGAACGCATATCTAGCAGGTGGCGGATCGTCAATTGCTGGAATAGGGGGTCACCTTCCAAAAATTCCGGGACGTACTTTGTTACGGGGTCATTGATGTCTTCGATGGCGCCTTCGTCCACCGCAATGCCGGTCAGCAACGAGGTTACCGATTTGGAAACGGAGAAGACGGTGGATATATCCTGGGGCTCGTAGCCCTCAAAGTATTCTTCGTAGACGATGCTGTCGTGCTGAATGACGATGAAGGACACCGTTGAGGTACTCTCGTCGAGGTATTCCGTGAGGTTACGATTTACGCCCTTCTGGGTAATGGTGAGCGAATCCAGCAGCCCCTCACGTTGGCTTACGGGGAAGGGCATGGTTTGCTCCCCAGTCTCCACCTCGGTGTAGGGGAAGATCTTATGATCGGTGATATTGGCAAAGTTGCGGGTGGCGAAGCGCGTAACGTGGCAGGAAGACAGGGCCACCGCTACCAGGAGGTAGGCAAGAAATCTTAGCATGAAATTCTGAGTGCGTGTGTTAATAAGGTAGCCTCAAGATAATGCACCCCCGCCAATCAATGGCCTGACACTGAATCCACTTGCAGTTCCAGCTGGGTCCTACTTCAAGGCTCTGGCTATCGCCTTGTCGATCACCTTGCCAATTTTGGCAAAACCACCCGTGAAGTTGAGTTCGTAGTTCCCTTCCCGGTCGATGACCATGTTCGTTGGAAAGCCTTCCACGCCAAACTGCTGGCAGACCGCTCGCCCATCCGCTACTACCGGATACTGAATGTTGTACTTAGTGCGATTCTTCGTGATCTTGGCAGCACTATCCGTTCCGATGGATGCGAAAATGACGTCCGGGTTATCCCGGTAGGATTCGTACACCGCGTTGATCTCCGGGATCTCCTCCAGGCAGGGTTTGCAGCCGATGAACCAGAAGTTCAGGACGACCACTTTGCCCCTGGTGTTCTCGGAGGAGACGACGTTACCGTCCATGTCCACCAGCTCAAAGGCAAGCGCATCGCCCTCCACGCTGGCTTCATTAGTGCTTTGCGCGGTCAGGTTAAGGGTGGCGATGAATAGGAGGAGCAATAGGGTATATTTCTTCATTGTTGATAGGTGTTTTGTGGTGAAAAGTCAGGTGTGCCTGGAAGATACGCTATTTCTCCGGGCCCCTTTAACTCCTGATCCAATCTCAATACGAATGGCCACCCCCAAAGGAGATGGCCATTCCAAGCTATAAATTTCGGGAGCCTTGGCTAAAACGTCACCGCTACCCCACCCCCAACTTGTACCCCTTTGAAGCCCGTCCGCGCCGTCACGATCGGTACGTCGTAGGGCTGGGTGAGGCTTTGCTCGAAGCGGCCCTCCACGAAAAAGGTGAGGTTTTCACCGGCTTTCGCCTTCACCCCGACGCCGCCCATCGCAGCCACGTGGAAACGTTCGTAGTTGATGGCATCGAGGTTGATGTCCGTCGTCATCAGGTTGAATTCTACCAGGGCGGTGGCGGTCGTCCGGATATTGCCGGCGGTCGCGTAGCCTAAGCTGGCACCACCGAAAGCGTAGGGGGTTACGGCACTATTCGTGGGGAGATGCACTTGCGCCAAAACCGGTACGTCCACGTAAGTAAAGCGGGTCTTTGCCCGGGCGCCAAATCCTACGTTCATCCCAAAAATCTCGGCATCCTGCGTCAGCGCCAAAGAAGTTCCCCGGCGATTGATCTCTACCCCGGAGCGCAGGCTGAAGACCTCGGTAAAAGCATGCTCCACGTAAAGCCCGGCGGAGAGTGTGGACGTGTTATCCAACTGATCGCTGATGAGGTCGAGGTCGCTATCCGTACGCAGCGAGGAAGTGCCGTAGGCGCCGCGTATACCGACGCTCGTTTGGGCGGAAACCGCCACCGTGAAGCACAAAAAGGCGAGGAGGGAGAAGAGGGTACGCATGGGTCGTTCATTTTATGGCGGAATGGCAAAACCACGGAGCCGTTAGTGAATGTGCCCTTGTAACGAAGCCGCAGGGAAGAAGGCTCTTGTGGAAGCGTTAAGACGGGCGTTAGCGGAGTGATAAAATGTGCGCTCAATCAATGCCATTTCCTTCGTCCCGAGGGGGTAAACACGTGGGTGAATTATTTCAACTTACGCAAACACCTTACCCCACGCATAAGCACTAGCCTCCCTGAAAGATCAAGCCCCTGCAGCCGTTTGGGAGCGCTACCTAACAGTAGCTACGCCCGAACAGTAGTAGTAAAATCGTAGTTGCTTTTGGTACGGTCCATTTTTATGGCCCTGGGACTTTTGCTCCGCTTTCCGTGTTCCTTACCCAGCATTCGACACAAACTATCCATGAAAATTGCCATTCTCGGGAACTACCCGCCCAAGGCGTGCGGCATCGCCACGTTTACCAACAGCCTGGCCCGGGCGATCTTGAGTAATCTCACCACCGAAGAGATTGCGGATTACGCTGAAATCATCGCCATCGAAGACGCCGGCCAGCACCACCACTACCCAAAAGAAGTAGGCACCATCTTGCCCCGCGACGAAAGAGCCGCTTACGGTCACGTCGCCGACTACCTCAACACGGGCGGCTTTGACCTCCTGATCGTGCAGCACGAATACGGCATTTTCGGTGGCCCTGATGGTAACTACTTGTTGGATCTGGTCGATCGCCTCCGCATTCCCCTCATGGTCACTTGCCATACGGTGCTCAAGAACCCCAGCGAGGGGCAGTGCTCCGTCATGCGCCGCCTCTGCGTACGGGCCGGGGTGATGGTCGTCATGTCCCGGATGGCCAAGACGTTTTTAATCGACGTCTGTTCCTGCCCCGCCAACCGGATCCAGGTCATCGAGCACGGCGTCCCCGTTATCGAAACGGCACCCCGGGAAGAACTGCGCGAGCGCTTCGGTTGGGCCCGCCGCCGCGTACTCTTCACTTTCGGGCTGCTGGGCCGGGGCAAGGGTATTGAGACGGTTATCCGCTCCCTGCCGGCCATCGTCGCTGAGCATCCCGAGACACTTTACGTCGTGCTGGGCAAAACCCACCCCAACGTGGTGCGTGAGCACGGGGAGGAATACCGCGAGTGGCTCCACGAACTGGCCGACGAACTGGGCGTGAAGGACAACCTCCACATGATCAGCGAATTTGCGTCCGAACAGTACCTCTTCGAATGCCTGCGGGCGACCGATCTCTACGTCATCCCTTACCCCAACGAAGCACAAATTTGCAGCGGCACGTTAGCCTATGCCGTTGGCGCGGGTGCGGCGGTGGTGAGTACGCCGTTCTGGCACGCGACCGAACTTCTAGCCGATGGGCGGGGGAGACTCTTCCCGTTCCACGATTCAGACGCGTTGGCGTGCGAAGTAAAGGAGTTGTTGGGCAAGCCCGATGTATTGCAGGATATTCGAGCCAAGGCCCTGGCCTACGGAGACCGGTTGTTCTGGCCCAAGATCGGTGCCGAGTACATCAAAGCCTTCGCCGACGCCCAGATGGCCTACGAACGCTCATCACGCAACCGCTCCACCAGCCTCGTACCGAAAATCAAATTGGATCACCTTCTACGGATGACCGACGACTGCGGCATTATCCAACACGCTAAGTACGCGACCCCCAACCGCCACGAAGGGTACTGCCTGGACGACAACGGACGCGCCCTACTCTTCACTTCGATGGCCCTCTCCACGGGCCGCTTCCCGAAAGCGGAACGGAAAATACTGACTGAGCTCTCCGAGACTTACCTAAGCTATATCTTCCACGCCCAGCACGAGGATGGCACGTTCAGCAACTTCATGTCCTACGGCCGCGAGTTCCTCGACGATCAGGGAAGTGAAGACAGCTACGGCCGCGCCCTCTGGGGATTGGCTGCTTGCATTACCGCCAACATCCGCGAAGACCTGACCGCCCTGGCGCAGGAGTGTTTCATCCGCGCCATTGGCCACTTAGACCGGCGGACGAGCCCCCGCACCCTCAGCTACGGCATCATTGCTCTGAGCGAATACCTGGGCGAGCACGATGACGAGAACCTGCGGAACCTGCTCGACCGCAGCGTCAATCGCCTGCTCGATCACCACCGTGACAGCCGCTACGATGACTGGGATTGGTTCGAACCCTACCTCACTTACGATAATGGCCTAATGCCATTGGCGCTTTACCGGTCGCTGCGGATTTTGCCGAAGAACGCCGTCCAGTCCGTAGCTGAATCCACTACGGACTTCCTCGTGCAGCGGACGATCCTGGGTAACATCCCCCGGCCCGTGGGTTGCCACGCCGTTTGTCACCGGGGGGAAGCACCGCAGCAATTCGACCAACAGCCACTGGAGGTGATGGCCGACACGCTGCTTTACCTGGATGCCTACGCTCAAGGGCGTATGGATAAGGACGAAAAGTTGGCCCGCACCGTCTACGGCTGGTTCCACGGCAACAACGATCTGGCGGTGAAAATGTATTGCTCCAAAACGGGGGGCTGTTACGATGGCCTTACCGCAACGGGGCCAAACAAAAACCAGGGGGCGGAGAGCCTCTTGGCCTACCTCATTGCTACGTTGGCGATACAGCAACTACCTATTCCGCGGCCAACGTTCAGCAAATCGAAACGAGGGACGCTCAAGAAGATGCTCAACGGTTTTGCTCCGGCTTGGGTGGAAAGCATTCCGTCCGCACCGAAGAAAACGCAGTACGATGCACCGACGCTGGTTTCGGCCACGGCCGCTCGCCAGTACGATGGTTTTGGCGATGAGGGATTCGATGATTCCGTCATGCGTGACCATCCGTTTCTGAGTCGGTAACAAGATTAAAGTCAGTACTTTTCTACAAGAAAAATTCACCTTACCACTTACGACCTGAACCGTTAGTAACCTATGCAAGTAGCCGTCGACCGCAAAGACCTTCGCCTCTACGGCGACCCCACCCGAGTGATTGGCCGCTTCTTCTGGGCCGACGAACACCGCGCCCGACAACTGATGACTCGCGTCCTGGAAATGGATGAGGCCACCGTACACGACCAATTGATGAAGACGCTCCGGGGTTTCGCCGGTCGCCACCGGAACATCAACGAGATTTTCCGCCGCCATGTGGAGGCTGCCCTTGAGCGCGTCCCCGAAAAGCGCGAGGAAGTCATGGCTGCCAGTGATGAATGTAAGGCGCTCATCGGAGCCTTTTTCACCCACGAATACAGCATCGAATCCGCCGCATTTTTCAACCCCAGCGTCGTACGTGCTCGGGACCAAACTGATCTCCAATCTGGGGAGCTCCGCATGGTCATGAGTATGCGGGCGGTGGGGGAAGGCCACGTTTCCAGCGTAGTGTTTCGCAACATTATTCTGGGCCCGGATAACGAGCCACGGGCGGAGGCCACCAGCCGCTTTGTTGGTCTCGCCAAACAGGTACAGTACTGCACGTACGAGAAGAGTGACTTTGCGGAGAAGACCCGCCGTGATGCCAACGTCGGCGAAGAAATGCTCGGCAAACTGATGGACGGCCTGCCCGACAACTTCAACCACCGGGAACTCTACGAACACTACTGGAAACTCTGGAACGAATTTCCCGAAGACAGCGCCGACCGCGACGAATTGACCCTCTTAATGACCGTCGCCGACGCGTACTACGAAGTCCGCTTCAGTCTGGATACGGACCTCAGCGAACGCGTCCTCTACCCCATGATCGACTTCGAAATGCGGGGAATGGAAGACGCCCGCTTCACGGAATTCACCCGCGACGATGGTTCCATGTGCTACTACGGCACCTACACGGCGTACAACGGAAGCCAGATCCGCCCCATGCTCATTGAGACGGAGGATTTCTATGACTTCATCATCCGACCTATCTACGGGGAGGCGGCGGTGAATAAGAACCACGCCATCTTCCCCCGGAAGATCCATGGCAAATACTACGCTCTCTGCCGTATTGATGGCATTAATAACTACATCATCCAAAGCGACAAGCTACAAGTTTGGGATGATGCTCAGTTGCTCACCAAACCCATCCACGACTGGCAACTCTACCAGATCGGCAACTGTGGTTCCCCCATTGAAACCGACGAAGGGTGGTTGGTCGTCACCCACGGCGTCGGCCCCATGCGGCGGTACTGCCTGGGGGCCATGCTCCTTGATCTGGATGACCCCACCATCGTCCTGCGTCGCCTAGCCGAGCCATTGCTATCTCCGGCCGAAGACGAGCGGGAGGGCTACGTCCCCAACGTAGTGTACTCCTGTGGCAGCCTGATCCATAATGATGAGCTTGTGATTCCCTACGGCATCTCCGACGAAGCCGCCCGCTTCGCTACCATCCCGGTAGATAAGTTACTTAAGGCCATGGAGCCGGTGAAGAACGACTGAGCGTCTTCGCACCAATCCGGCATAATTTGCTAACGAGCCATCAGTAACTTCCGCCCCCACACCAGTAGTTGTCCACCGTACACGCAGAGCCACAGCAACAGGGTGGTGAAGGAGAGCGCTTGCGCGTCCGCGTACCAGAACTGACTCCGCATATCCGCCCAATTGTATTTGTAAGCAAAGAAATCCGCTAGCGAAAGCACGGTGTAAGCGACCATGAAGAAAACGACGCCCTTCAGTAGTTTCCTCAGGTACCACAGCAGCCGGGGAAGGCTCCGCTTGTTCATCCTCTTTCGGCGCTGACGCAGGTACATAACGGAGAACAAGACGTACAGTGGCCACCCCATCAGGAAAAGTGCCTGCTCCAAGCCTCCGTAGAACGGATTATAGAAGTACCTCCCCTCCTCGTGCCGGAGGGCTGGCCAGAGCCAGATCGCAATGAAATAGATCGTTTGTCCGATGGGGAGGGACAGGTGCTTGAGGTCCGTCCACCGAAATTGGTACGCCGGGAACAGACTGATCTTCACGTAACTGAAGAGCAGCACGGGCAACCACAGGCTGAAGTAGATGGGGAGGTATTTCCATTCCGGATGTGCCTCGAACTGACCTGTAAAGTCCAATAGGAAGTGGAGCTGGGTGAAACCGCCCGTCAGCAGTAAGGTCCCGTACAAAAAGTTAGCCCTGCGGTCTCCGGATCGTTTGGCAAAATGCAACCCACCGATCAACAGTGCGGCCAGCGTCGTAGCGGCCATCAAAATCGGGGTGAGGAACATGGTGGTTAGGAGCAATTAAGTGGACACAGTAGACGGTGTGACAGTAGGAATAGTTGGCTAGCTAGCCTACATCCCTTACCCAAGATAAACACTACCTCGCAGTCCCTTACTTCTTCTTCCGCGGCGTACGCTTCTTGCGGCCCGTACTGCCACCATCTCCGTTTCCGGATGATGCTTTAGGGGCGTTAGTCTGAGGACTATTGCTAGAAGTGTTCTCTGAACCTTTGGGCTTGTTCCGTTGGGGCCGGCGTTTGGAGCGGCTACTCCGTGGTTTATCACCGGTAGCAGCTGCCTTTTCGCCCGATCCACCTTCGGATTTCTTAGCGGAAGCGTCTCCACCACCAGCACTTGATTTGCTCCGGGACCGTGAGGACCGGCCGCTGCGCCCCGAAGCGCCACCACTGCCTGGTTTGCCGGATTTTTTCTTCCGCCGCTTCTTCCGCTTTTCGGCGGGGAGTTCGATGGCGCCGGTTACGTCCTCGTAGCCAAATACGTCGTCTGGCTCCTCCACTACCAACTGAGCGGACTGGAGATCCGCCGGCAGGTTGCCCGCCTTATTCATGGCCTGCATCTCGTGCACCTTCTCTACCGGGATGGGGTACAGCAGACCGCGATTGTCCTTGTACGTGTAGTACATGATCTGCTTGAAGATGTCCGTCTTGATCAGGATGGCCAGGCCGGCGTGGGTCTTGATCTTGTCCGCGCGCTTAGGGAAGGCCTCGAGGGCTTCCATGTAGGTATCCAACTCGTAGTTGAGGCAGCACTTGAGGCGGCCGCACTGTCCGGAAAGCTTAGCGTTGTTGATGGCCAGGTTCTGGTACCGGGCCGCCGAAGTATTGACGGCGCTAAAGTCACTCAGCCACGTAGAACAACACAGCTCGCGGCCACAGGTGCCGATTCCACCGAGGCGGGCCGTCTCCTGGCGGGGGCCGATCTGCCGCATCTCGACTTTCACCCGGAACTGATGGGAATAAGCCCGCACGATGTGGCGGAAATCCACCCGGTCGTCCGAAGTGTAGTAAATGGTGATCTTCTTACCGTCGCCCCGGTACTCTACGTCGGAGACTTTCATCTTGACGTGGTTCTGCCGGGCGATGGCGCGGGCTTTGACGAGCGTCTCCTTTTGCATCTCGCGGAACTCCAGCATCTTCTCCAGGTCACGCTCGTTGGCGCGGCGGATGATGCTGAGGTTTACGCCACTTTCCTTCGTTTTCTTTTTCTTCATCTGCAGGCGGACGAGGTCGCCGCTCAGCGTGATCCGGCCCACGTTGTAACCCTTGTCATCTTCCACGACGACGTTATCACCCGTGGCGAGTTCCAATTCCGCGGGGGCGAAGCAGAAGCACTGGGTGGTGCCTTCGTTGAAGGACACCTCGACGATGCTTTCCGCGTAGGGGTCGTCAATACCCAGATCCGCCAACCAGTCGTAGGCGCTTCGTTTATTGCAGGCTCCGGTATTGCAGGCGCCCTTCGAGCCGCAGCCCTTGGGGGTGCCGTCTTCGTTCTTACCGGTTCCGCATGATGCACATGCCATTTTAAGTAATTGAGTCGCAAGTTGCGAGTTGCGAGTTTTGCGGTAGTACTTGACTACTCGCTACTCTCAACTCGCAACTCGTAATGCTTGGTGAATACGAATGCCCGCATCCAGAAAGAGAATCTTTGGATTCGCGTTCCTTTCGACGTACTCGGTACATTCGCTAATGATGGTAGCTATAGTTTCAACCTGATCGGGGGAGACCAGCTTGCTTAGTTTTTTTGCGGCCGTAACTTCTTTCTCCGGTAGGCGGGCCTCGTACCCTTCTCCAATGACGGAGATCATCAGGAATTCCCGCCAGAAGTGGATGGCGTAACGCAGGAAGTGCTTCTGGTTCTCCCGGCCGATCTTGGCGAAAGCTTCCGTCCAGGCGACGAGTTTGGAGGCGCTGCCACCGTAGCAGGTGCGGACCCAGGTGAGCAGACGATCATCGTGGGCCGCAGCGCCGGAGTTGGCGATCTGGAGGGCCAGGTTATAGTTGCCGTCCGCCAACCGGGAGGCGTTCGCCGCTTGGTTGGGAGCGACGCCCGTACTACGGAGCCCCGCAGCGATGGCCTCCGTGCTTGGTGCCGTCAACTTGGTGAGTTGACAGCGGCTGAGGATGGTATTCAGGATGAGTTCCACCCGTTCACTCACGAGGAGGAATACCGTATTCTCCGGCGGCTCCTCGATCATTTTGAGCAGGCGGTTGCCTTCGTTGCCGAGGTACTCGGGGAGCCAGATCAGCATGATCTTATACCGCCCCTCAAAGATCTTCAGGTTGAGCTTGCGGATGATGGCCGCACAGTCGTCGCGCGAAAGGTTGCCCTGTTTATTTTCGGCACCGATGCGTTGGAGCCAGTCGTTGGCTTCCTGGTACGGCGTTTCCGCGAGGGACTCCCGCCACTGGGGTAGAAAATTATCGCTCACCATCTTGGAACCGATGGTGGGAAAGGCGAAGTGAAAGTCCGGATGGATGAACTTGCCCGTCTTGCGGCAGGCCCGGCACTTCAGGCAACTCGTGTCCTGGTTCGCTCCCTGCCGATCCTCACACAGCAGGAGGTTGGCGACCGAGATGGCCGCCGCCAGCCCTCCCCCACCCGGCGGCGCCTGGATGATGTTCGCGTGCGGCAACCGGTCCGCCGCCGCCATTTGGCGAAGTTGGTCCAGCGCGGGAGGCGTATGTAGGAGGTTAGAGAATTGCATGGAGCTCGTTACGTAGCTTCCAGCGTTGACGTAGCCCACGAACTTCCGAATTGAATACGGGTACTCAGGTGGCGGCCCCGTACTTGGCGGTACCCGTTCCCTATTTCTCTGCACCCGCGGCAGCGCCCTTTTGAGCGTAAGAACCACGGGAATATTTATCTCAGCTCTTCGAAAAGAGGCGTATTCTTTCGGTTGGGGCCGGGGCCCCGTTTCGCAAGCCGTAACACCGGAGGCATTGGACTTGTGTAGTAAACGCACCGGATGTTCCGGATCGTGCACCCACTGGCAAGCGTGAATTCAAACCTGGCATTTAAGGTGAGAACCGGCGACTTACCGCCCCCAAAGATAGCCAAAAAGAACTGGATATTGGACCGATCAGGCCTCGTCAATATTGTCGCTGATCCGTGGTGGGCCGGCCTGCTGATCGTCGCTGACGCCACTGAGGTTACCCTCCTCCAAACGTTCGCTGAGCCACTTACGGCAATTCTTGAAATCGCGGAAGATGTACTGGTCGGACACGAGCCCGGGGACAAGGTTGATGCGCTCCATCATACTGCGCACCTGCTCGTTCATGCCCACGAAAACAACGGCCACGCCCCGTTTCTGGAGATCAAGAATGGCGTCCTCCATGGCGTACAGGCCGGATTGATCGATGTAGGGCACGCGGCCCATGCGGATGACCACCACGTCCAAATCGGGCAAACTCTGGATGATCGTTTGAAAGGAAGAGACGAAACCGAAGAACAGGGGGCCGTCGAGGTGCTTGATGAATACCCGGTCGCCGACGCGCTCGATGAGGTCCCCTTCATCCTCCCAGGATTCCTCATTCGCGAAGGCTTTAATGGACTCCGACCGGGCGCCAGCCTCCACAGTATCCGCGGACTTCTTCATGTACAGCAACGTGGCCATGACCATGCCCACCGCAACGGCCTCCAGCAGGCCGATGAAGACCGTCAGCAACAGGACGACGATCATGACGGCGGCATCCCCGCGAGGGACGGATTTCAGGTGGCGGAAACCTTTGTAATCGATGATGCCAATACCGACTGCCAGCAGGATACCCGCCAGGACGGCCTTTGGAATGTATTGCACAATTCCACTCAGACCAAGGAGTACGGCCAGCAGGAAAACGCCGGCGATCATTCCAGAGATCTTGGTCCGCCCACCACTCTCTACGTTGATGACCGTCCGGACGGTTGCGCCGGCGCCGGGCAGGCCACCGATAAAGGCCGCGCCCATGTTGCCGATTCCCTGGCCAATTAATTCCTGGTTAGGGTCGTGGCGCGTCTTGGTAATGTTGTCCGCTACGACGGAGGTAAGCAGTGAATCAATCGCCCCCAGTGCCGCCAGCGTTGCGGCGAACTTGAGGATGAGGCCGGTATTGCCGAAATCCAGCATGGCTGCAAAGAAGCTAATGTTGATTGGCGGCAACCCTTGCTGCACCGAACCGATGATGGGTACCGTACCGGGCTCAATGAAGAAGAACGCTACGATGGTCAGCACCACCAAGGCGACGAGGCTGGAGGGAACGGCTTTCGTGATGCGTTTAAAGCCATAGATGATAATAATGGTGGCGGCTGCCAGCAGGAAATTGACCCAATTTATGCCATTCGGTATGGAGAAAGGACGGGTAAACAACGTAAATACACCCGTGGTGCTTTTGGATTCCCGCCGGGCAAGGTTCTGCGCTCTTTCCTGAATCTCCGAATTCTCTACGGCCGTGAAGCGACGGCTGGTTTCGGTGATGACGTTGCCATCCATGGTACCCTTTAGCACCCCTTCCTGTGCTTCCTCCCGGATGATGCCTTCAAGGATCTGTTCTTCCGCCAGGGGAAGTTGGGCGGTAACAAGCTCGGTATCCGCCCCCGCGTCGTAACCTAAGATGGGAAAGATCTGCGTCAGGATGATGATGATGCCGATGCCCGACATAAATCCGGACACGACGGGATAGGGAATGTACTTGATGTACCGCCCCAGCTTGATGATGCCAAAGACCACTTCGAGCGCGCCGGCGATGAAGAAGGTAGCCAGGATCAAGGGGACGGCTTCCGCTACCGTTTCCGCTCCGGTTTCCAGGAGGGCATTGGAGATCACGGAAGCTGAAACTACCGTCATTGGTGCCGTTGGCCCGGAGACTTGCGTGGCCGTCCCGCCAAACAAGGCTGCGAGGATGGCAATGGCGATGGCACCGTATAGGCCGGACATGGGGCCCAGCGCGGTTTGGTCACCAAACGCCAGGGCGAGCGGGAGGGCAACGATACCGGCGGTGAGGCCACCAATGAAGTCACCTTTAATGTTGGAGAAGTCGAATTTGAAGGGGTTCGTCATAGTGCTGGTCGTCCTGGTAAACAATCCCTCACTGTACCGTGGAACGCGGCATCTTGTTCAGATAACCCCGCCATGAAGCGGTGTGGGGACTTATCAGGCCGTTTCCAGGAACTGCATCTCGTAGAGCTCCTTGTACCGACCGTTCTCGTTCTGCAGCAGCTCCTCGTGGGGGCCGATCTCGCTGATCTCTCCCTTCTCCAGGACCATGATGTTGGTCGCGTTGCGGATGGTGCTTAGGCGGTGGTTGGCAACACTGGTAATACGGTGAAGTAGTTAACTGTGTAGCCCGCAGGCCTCCGATACGCCTCTTCATTCAGCTGATATTCGATTAGACACCTCATTGGGTATCACAATATTCGCTTGAACGTAACCGGGTACGTTCTGCTGATTTCCTCTTGCAACCCCGCTGGCAGGAGGGAATCCGGAAGGATGCCCTCGTCGGTTCCATTATCTTGACAGAAATAAATATAGATGTTCCCCTCGATAGTATTCCTATCGGTAAAAGCGCCGACGAAATTTTTTCGGCAGGAATACTTAGGGTAATAATAATAACGGGTTGAAGTGCGAGTCGGCTTATCAATTATCTCCGGAATAATAATGGTATCAACGGGTATATTCGGGTCACCGGGGTAAGGCAGGATGGCTACGAAGTGTGGTAGCTGACCAATAACCCATGGGTCACGGTTGTACATTCTTCCGTCTACTGACCGGTAGTAATTATCTCCATCCTTCCAGGTGTGGGAAAAGGGTTCAACTTCAAACTCGATAACCAACGTATCGATGAGATTATTATACTGATCGTAGGTAATGAAGGTGGGTTTATTCCAGGACTGCAGACAAAATTTTGGTGCAACTTCCAGTACACCCGGAGGGCACTGGCAAAAACCATCGTCGCAAATAGCGAGGCCCTCGCAGCTATCCGACTGACATTCGTTGCCCGTTAAACCTGAACCCATATCGTCATCGGAAGAAGGGCAGCCATAAAATAGTAGGCTGAATAAGAGCGTGAACCAAATATTGTATTTCATCGTACAAGAACTTTACCGGCGACACGGCTTCCATCTTTAAGTTTGGAAGCCACTAAATAGATTTCTACTGGCATGTTGAATCCAGAGAGACGATAAGTACTGGATAGACCTGCAATACAAAATTGGTTAATCAAACGCCCATTAATATCAAATATAGCTAATTCATCGAGCTGATCTGGGCTAAACTTTAGACTCAGCGTCATATCGTTGCTGGTGTGCCCCGTAATGTGGAAAAGATCATCAAAGGTTGCTACAACGTACAGCGACACATCATCTGCCCCATGCACTATATCACGTCATCTACCCAAAGAAAAACCTACAGACCCAAAACCCTAAGAAAGTTCAAGCTTAAATCACCTTACCCAGCCGTTTCCAAAAACTGCATCTCGTAGAGTTCCCGGTACCGACCGTTCTCGTTCTGCAACAATTCCTCGTGGGGGCCGATCTCGCTGATTTCCCCCTTCTCCAGGACCATGATGTTGGTCGCGTTGCGGATGGTGCTTAGGCGGTGGGCGATGATGATGCTGGTACGGCGTGCAATCAGGGTTTCGATGGCGTGTTGGATAACCCCTTCGGTTTCCGGGTCAACGCTGGAAGTAGCCTCGTCCAAAATGAGGATGTTGGGGTCAAATACGAGGGCCCGGACGAAGGAGATGAGTTGGCGTTGCCCCATACTCAGGGTGGCGCCCCGCTCCTGGACATCGTAATCGTAGCCACCCGGCAGCCGGTCGATAAAATCGTGAGCACCAATCATTTTTGCGGCGTCAATAACCTGTTCGCGGGATATTTCTGGGTCCCGTAGCGTGATGTTGTCCATCACCGTCCCCGTGAAGAGGAACACGTCCTGCAATACCATGGCCATCTTACTGCGGAGGGCGTAAAGCTCGTAGTCGCGAATATCCACGCCGTCCACCTCGATGCTGCCCTTTTGGAATTCGTAGAAGCGGTTCACGACGTTCGTGATGGTGGTCTTTCCTGACCCGGTGCTGCCGACGATGGCGAGGGTTTCACCGGGCTCCAGTTCAAAACTAAGGTCCTTGAGGATCCAGTCCTCATCGACGTAAGCGAACCAGACGTTGTTGAAGGAGACGCGCCCGGCAACTTCCGCGGGGGCGTGGGTGCCTTTATTTTCGATGACGTCCGTTCGGTCCAGCACCCCAAACACGCGGCCAGCGGCGATCAATCCCATTTGCAGGGTGTTAAACTTATCCGCCAGCACCCGGATCGGGCGGAACAACTGCTGAATATAGATCGGGAACACAACCAGTGCGCCCAGGGTAACGCCTCCAGCCCGGGCCACGTCCTGAGCCCCCCACCATACCATTAGGGCGAGGGAGGCAGCTACAATGATCTCCACCACGGGAAAAAAGACCGCGTAGTAAAAAATGGCGTTGATGTTCGCCTTGCGGTACTCGCTGTTGATGGCGGCGAAAGAGGCTCGTTCCTGCCGCTCCGCATTGAAGATCTGGACGATGCGCATGCCGCTGATCCGCTCCTGCAGGAAGGCATTCATCTTTTGAATCTGCGTTCGTACGTTTTGGTAAGATTTCTTCACCGCTTCCTTAAAGACGTAGGAGGCTACGATCAGAAACGGCATCGTCGTCAAACAGATCAGGGTAAGCTTCCAACTGGTGATGATCATCATGATCAGGACGGCGATAATCGTCAGCAAATCCGCCATGATCGTCACGATTCCCTCGGTAAAAATGGAGTTGATGCTCTGGATGTCACTTATAGCCCGGGTCGTCGAAGTTCCAATTGGCGTCCTATCAAAATACCCCAGCTGCAAGTTGTTGATGTGCCGGAACACCCGTACCCTGAAGTCACGGATAATGGATTGCCCCAACCAGTTAGAACTATAAATGAAGGCGTACCGGCACAGGGCCTGAAGGACGATCGCCACAAACACAATCATTACCCAAAAGGTAATCCCTTCAATATCCCCCACGAAAATGTAGTCGTCTACAATCTTCTGCACAATGCGCGGTCGGGCAATGGAAAGCGGAGCCAACAGAATAGCCAGCACAACGGCAATGATTGCGATCCGCTTGTAGGGCAACGCCAGTTTGAGTACCCGCTTGAAAAGGCCAAAATCGATCTTCTTTTTCTGGTCTTGCTGCGCCATGGGTTACAGAACAGCTTTCGCCCAATAAAGATGAGTTTATTTGGAACTCTATTTTTCCCTACCTATTTACCCTGCAACAGACCGCTCAACCATGACCAAAAACGTACTCGGCACCCCACTCATCGCTTGCTGCACGGACCCCATGACCGGCTTTTACCGCGACGGCATCTGCAACACGGGGCCCACCGACAGCGGCCGCCACGTCGTATGCGCCATCATGACGGAAGACTTCCTCACCTTCACCAAATCCCGGGGCAACGACCTTTCGACGCCGCGTCCGGAATATCAATTCCCTGGCCTACGCCCGGGCGATGGCTGGTGCCTTTGTGCCCTCCGCTGGAAGGAAGCTTACGACGCCGGCCACGCGCCCTTCGTTAAATTGGAAGCGACCCACGAGAAAGCACTGGAGTACGTCGACTTCGAAGCGCTGCTGGAGTATAAGCTGGTGGTTGAAAAGTAAAGTGGTCAGTCTCGTACCCCACAACGCAAATAGCCACTCATCGCTGAGATGAGTGGCTATTTTTAAAAGCAGATAAGCGCTAAAGCTTACGCATACACTTCCTCCAGGGCTGGCGCGGCGGGGAAGTCAACGGGTACTTGCGTTACGCCGTGTAGGTAGTTGGAGATGGTCTTGTCGCCGATCAAAACGATGGTATCCACCAGGTTTTCCTGCGTAAATCCAGCGGCCAGGAAGGCGTCGGTGACGTCCGCCGTCGGCTTACCGCGGTTAATGGTTACGGCGCGGGAGAAGGCCACCAATGCGTCGAGTTTTGCATCGAAGGAAGCCCGGCCGGCCCGGAGTTCCAGGATCTGTTCGTCGGTAAACCCATTCATTTTGCCCAGCGCAGTGTGGGCAGCCAAACAGTATTCACATTCATTGACTTGGCTGACGGCCAGGTTCACGGCTTCGCGCTCCTTAGCTTTCAGGCTGGTTTTTGCGTTGGAAAGGGCGAGGTAATTACCCAGTGCGTTCTTACTGTGGGCGTAAGTAGCGTAGAGGTTCGGGACGAAACCGAGTCCGCTTTCCAGGTTGTCAAAAATCGCCTGATTAGCTTCAGAAACGGTTGCGCGGGTGGGAACTTGAAAAGTAGCCATGGTATAAAAATTAATTGGAGATTGATAAAATGAATATCACTTCGTTTGTGATACTGCAAATATCAGCGCCTCCCTAGGGCGACCAATTAGCTTTTCTTCCCGGCCATTGACCGAATCTTCCCAACGTTCAAGCGGGCGCTGCCGCAGGTGCGGGGGAAGTAGGCAAGTAGGACTAAAGACGTCCGTTCAAGGTTTAGGATCCCTATTCTGCTAAAGTCCAGCTAGGACTACTCCGCCGTACTCAAGATCCCCAGCTTCTCCAGATCCGTATAGAAATCAGGATAGGACTTCCCCACCACTTCCGGGTCGGCAATCCGGAGTGGGCTCAGGAGTGCCAGTGGAGCCATAGCCATAGCCATCCGGTGATCGTGGTAGGTAGCAAACTCGGGTGGCGTATCCGTAAAGGTGGCCTTCCCCTCCTGCCCGAAGTACTGGATACCGGATTTTCCAGACATCTTGGCCGGGATCTTGTAAAGGGCAATTCCCAACTTACCCATTTCAGTCTTCATGGCCTTAACGCGATCGGTCTCCTTGATGAAGAGCGTCTGCAAACCACTGTACAATCCCTGCACGCCCAGGCCCGCGCAGGTGGCCATTAGGGTTTGGGCAATGTCCGGGCACTCTACGAAATCCTGCTCAAAGAACTCCGGCGCGGGCGTACCAGCAGCCTTAGTGATGTGTACACCGGTACTATTGAAGGTGGACTGTACGCCAAAACGTTCGTAGAGTTTAGCCACCACTGAATCTCCCTGCACACTCTCGGCGAATAAGCCGTCTACCTGGATGTCCGCTCCCTCCGTTGCCAGCGCGGCCAGGCTGTAGTAATAGCTGGCGGCAGACCAATCAGCTTCCACCGTAAATTCCTTGGCTTGATAAGCTTGAGGGGGGACCACGATAGTCTGCCCCTCCCATTCGTGCGCTACCCCAAAATACTGCATCAACGACAGCGTCATCTTGATGTAGGGAACGCTGACGATCTCGCCCTCTAGAGTAAGACGAAGACCTTTCGGCAACGTGGGCGCCAGCATCAACAAACTGGATATGTACTGGCTACTCGTATCGGCGGCAATGGTCAGTTCGTGGGTAGCATCGAGTCTGCTCTGGCCAATACGGAGAGGGGGGTAACTCTCATTTTCGGTGTATTCAATCTCCGCTCCCAACGTGCGTAAGGCATCTACCAGGATTCCGATTGGCCGTTCCTTCATGCGTTGGCTACCCGTCAGTACCTGGTGGCCGGGTCGGCGGCTGAGGTACCCCGTTAAAAAACGGAAGGTCGTACCGGCCGGGCCAGCATCAAGCACTTTGTCAGTGCTAGCTAGTAGTCGCTCCAGCCGCACGGTGTCGTCGGCCGCCGCTAAACGATGAATGGGAAAATGCTCTTCCGTGAGCGCCCGAATGATCAGCGCACGGTTGGCAATGGATTTAGATCCTGTCAGTTGAATTTGCCCCTTCAGCGGGCCACCAGGGTAGGAAAGAGTAAGCATAAAAGTTGGGCTGGTTGGCTTCGGGCGAAACCCATTTTAAAGAACTGAGCCGGAAACAGGATTAGTCCGATTTCGCTGCAATTGGTTCGTTTATCACACCAATTTGGAGTTCTGAGGTTGCCGGTAAAACTACTGCGGCTTATTCTTGGTAGCCAACCAATTCTTCGAGGGAAATACGACCCTCATAAAAGGCCTTGCCCACGATAACTCCGTAGCAGCCAAGAGACTGGACGGCATCGAGGTCCGCGGTTGTAGCTACCCCTCCACTAGCAATCAGGTTAACCCGAGGATTCTCGGCGATGATCTGCCGGTACATAGCTTCGGAAGTACCCGCGAGCATCCCGTCTTTACTGACGTCCGTACAAATAGTGTAGCGCAAGCCCTGCTCTACGTAGTGGCGAATGAAATCATAAACGCCCAGGTCACTACTCTCCTCCCATCCGGATACGGCGATCTTCCCATTTTTCGCGTCTGAGCCAAGGATGATCTTCTCCGGTCCGTAGCGTTCGATCCAACCCATGAACACGTCGGGGTCCTTCACCGCTATCGTCCCACCGGTAACTTGGTGGGCACCGGAAGCGAAGGCGATGCGCAGGTCTTCGTCGGATTTCATTCCCCCACCCCAGTCAATCTCCAGGTTGGTGTGGCCAGCGATGCGCTCCAGTACTTTATGGTTGACGATCCCACCTCCACGGGCCCCGTCAAGGTCCACTACGTGAATTTTCGTCAGCCCGGCAGCCTCGAACTCCTTGGCCTGAGCGAGTGGGTCCTCATTATATACCGTCTTACGGCTATAATCGCCCTGAGAAAGGCGGACGCATTTCCCATCGATCAGATCAATGGCGGGGATGATATACATTTTCAGTCTGTAGTCTGTAGTCCGTAGTCTACAGACTGTGGACTACAGACCATAGACTAGAGACTAAGTTTTATCCTTTCAGCGCAGCCACCATCGTTTTACCAATATCTGCTGGTGACTTGACTACGTGGATGCCACATTCCGCCATGATTTTCATCTTGGCTTCGGCCGTGTCCTCGTGGCCACCTACGATGGCGCCGGCGTGGCCCATGGTACGACCCTTAGGCGCAGTCTGGCCGGCGATAAAGCCGACTACGGGTTTGGTGCCGTGTTCTTTAATGTAGTGGGCCGCATCCGCTTCCATGGTGCCACCAATCTCACCGATCATGACGATGGCATCCGTATCGGGGTCCTCCATCAGGAGTTTTACCGCGTCTTTAGTAGTCGTACCAATGATAGGGTCTCCACCGATTCCGATGCAGGTACTCTGGCCCATTCCGGCCTTGGTGATTTGGTCAACCGCTTCGTAAGTAAGGGTACCGGAGCGAGATACAATACCAATCCGGCCGGGATTGTGAATGAAGCCGGGCATAATGCCACACTTAGCTTCGCCAGGCGTCATTACGCCGGGGCAGTTGGGGCCGATGAGCGTCGTATCGTAATCATTGATGAATGACCGCACTTTCACCATATCCTGTACGGGGATACCCTCCGTGATACAAATGATGACCTTAATGCCGGCAGCGGCTGCTTCCATGATGGCGTCTCCAGCGAATGCGGGGGGAACAAAAATCACGGAGACATCCGCGTTCACCTTCTCTACTGCTTCCTTAACGGAGTTAAAGACCGGAACGCCGACGGCTTCCTGGCCTCCTTTTCCTGGGGTAACACCGCCTACCAAATTGGTACCGTATTCTTTCATCTGGCCGGCGTGGAAACCGCCTTCCTTACCAGTGATTCCCTGGACGATGATGTTTGAGTCTTTGCGTACTAGGACGGCCATATCTTTTAATTTTGCTTTGTTAGTATTGGTCTAGCGGGTCATTTGTTCGGAGAAAGCGCGCCTCAATTGGTGTTGCGTTTCTCTTCGCATTCGAAATTCCTACGAGAGTGAACTTCGTTTCAAGCAGCCAGTGTACTGACCCGGAGGTATGTTCCCGTAGATTGGCGGCGAAGGTAAGGAATTTCACGGCCTTAAGTTGGGCCTCTCATTGCTTTTCGTTTGAGCTTCGGCGCTTGCCTTCATGAGATTTATTGGCAGCGACCAAATCGCCTAAAGCAAAAATGCCCCGGCTACCTACTGGCGGCCGGGGCATTTCATTCGTCCAGCAACGACTTACCTGAGCACCACCATCTTCTTGGTTGCACTCCAGTCGCCACTCGTTACCGTGTACTTCAGTACGCCGGCGGCCTGCATCAATTCCGAACGGTCGAACGTCAGCGTGTTGATACCGGGCATGCCTTCCAGCGTCCGCGTGGCCAGCACCCGACCGCGTACGTCGCTGATCTCCAGCGTCGTCTCGCCGGCCTGAGCCAGTGTGAACGTGATTGTTGTTTGGTCCACAACCGGGTTGGGCGTGTTCTGGTACAACGCATTTTGCTGCGCGGACGCAGGTGCCGAGGTACGGACGAACGACAGACCCAACTGGCCCGGCGTACCGTACTCGTCAACCCCTTCCTGGTACACCAGGTCGTCCGTCAACTCGATCGCTTCGGACAACCGCACCGCGTTCACCGCGCGCACCGTCAGCGTGATCTCACCCTGCGTACGCACCGCAAAGCCGATCAGGCCCTCCGTCTCGTAGTTCAGGTTCAGACCACCCTGGCCCGTGACACTCACGTCCAGTAGCTCCAGGTCGCGGCCGAGATCGAGCGTACCCTGGAAGCCGTACAGATCTTCGTTCGTGAACGTCAGCTCGTGTGTCTGTCCGCTCTCCAACTTCGCGTCCTCCGTCTCTAGGTTCAGGCTCGTACGCCCTGCAGCGTTCAGCACGTTACCCATCTCGACGGCTACGAAGTCCGCGTCCAGGATGTTCGCCGCCAGGTCGTTCACGTTGTACACCTCGGGGAAGGTGTTCATCCACGTGTCCGCCGTCATCGCGAAGTCCGCGTTAACGAAGCGCCAGCTCTCACCCGTACGGTACATGTCGTCCAGACCCAGGATCACCCGTTGGATGGCCACCATGTCCAGCACGTTGATCAGACCGTCCTGCGTCACGTCCGCCGCCACGTAGTCGTACGCGTTGTCGAACGGTGCAATACCCAGGATCATGCGCGAGATGCGCACCACGTCGGATACTTTCACCGACTGCAGGTCGATCGCCACGGCGTGCGCCGGCGTGACCGTGTAGTCCATGCCACTCGGTACTTCCGTGAAGGCAAAGGCACCGTCGGCGTCCGTAGCCCGCATCACGTCCATGTCGTCGCCACCTGTCAGGGTCACTTCAACGTCGCTTACCGGCGCGGCGTCCTGCGTCAGGATCGTACCCGCTACCAGGTTGCCACCCGTTCCGCAGTCTACGTTGTCGCCCTCGTCCACCTGGATGAGCACCTGGCACGAAGCCGGGGCCACTTCACTGGCGTCGAGGTTGTCGCTGAACGCGTACACGTCCACCGAGACAAACTCACCGGCGTCGCTACAGAAGACCTTCAGGCCCGTCTGTTCCGCGGCCAGTTCGGCGCCGCCACCGGCCCGGACGATACCGTAGCTCGTCACTTCGTCACCGAAGCAGTCCACCAGCGGGGAGTTCGTCAGGAAGTCCGTCGCCCACACTTCGGCCATGGCCATCGTGCCTTCGTCGTTCATCTGCAGCGTGGCTACCAGCGTCTGGATACACAGCGGTACCGGAGCTACGTCGCCACATACGCTCAATGGTACGATCACCGGAGTGGCGTTGCCGCAACCGTCGATGGCCGTGATCCGGATGGCGTGGTCGCCGGCCGGTACGCCCGTGGCGTTGATCACGTAGTTGCCGTTGTCGGCGTCCGTGGCATCCAGCGTAATCACTACGCCGTCCACCGTGGCCGCTTCGAACGTACCCGTGAAGTTCGGATCGAGCTCCAGCTGGATACGTGGGGCCAAACAACCGTCAGTGGCCGTGAACGGCAGGCTGACGTCGGCCGTACAGCCGGGGATGCAGGCCGTCGGTGCGGCTACATCGACCACCGGTGAAGTCCGGTCGAAGACGTTGATCGTCTGCACGTAGGTGAACGATCCGCGGCCCGCGCTCGTCGCGTAGCCCGTCAGTTCGTTGTCGTCGTCATCGTTCGGCGTGAACTGCGCGTTGGCGCTGCCGCTCGTGAAGGCCAGGTCATCAGCCGTCGTTGCCGCGTTACCGCTCACTACGTTGAGGTAGAAGACCGACTCGTCGTCCACGTCCAGACCATCGCGCGTGATGAGCGTCGTGCCGCCCAGGGCGGGGTCGTACTCACACGTGTTGATGATGGTGTAGGTCGTCACGATCTGGTAGCACTCCTCACCGGCGGTGTTGAACACTTCCTCCGTGACGCTCGAGACAACGGGTGCGTCGCAGGCACCACCGGTGATGCTCAGCTCCTCGGCTTCGAACTCGTCCATACAGTCGAACGTCGTGGCGTCGCCCGGCAGCGTGATCTGGTAATCGTAGACACCCACGATCGTGATGAGCTGCGTACAGTTGTCGCCGCTCACGCCGCCCTGCGCGTCCGTGGCTACGTAGGACCGAACGGCCGTACCGATACCACACTCGTTGAGGTTGTTGACCACGAAGGTGCTCGTCACCTCGGACTCACAGGTCGAGACAATGCCCGGCGTCCCGAAGGCCGCGTCCAGCTCAGCGCTCGTCGCTTCCTCCAGGTTACCGCCCGGGATGGCCGCACCGAACTCGGAGCAGGTCAGCGTCACCGCGCTCGGCGCGATACAGGTCGGTACGTCGTTCACTTTGAGTTCCACCAGGACCTCACCCCAACAGGTGTTGGAGTTGCCGGCCTCGTCCGTCACCTCGAGGGTTACGAACTGGACGCCGAGGTCGTCACACGTGAAGGTCACCTCGTCGAAGAACTCCGTTGGCATATCCATCGTCGGAGCGAAGGCAATACCGTAGGTCAGGTTCGTCGAACAGTCGTCCTGCGAGCCTTTGTCGAACTGGGCCGGTGTCAGCGTGGCCGTGCCGCCGGGGCGGGAGAGGCTTACGTTGAGGCCGTTCTCACAGAAGGCGGCCGGTCCGCTGCCGTCCACGACCGTGAACGGTACGGTGGTCACCGTCTGGTTACCACACGCGTCGGTGGCCGTGTAGACGAAGGCGTAGTCACCCAGCGGCAGGGCGTCGGATAGCTCCGGCGCGCCGTTGGTCAGTTCAACCGGGTAGGCGCCGTACGGAGCCTGCGTCAGGTCACCCTCGGGGTAGATGGCTACCATCAGCTGTACGGCACTGCCGTCACAGGCGTCGAGGGCAGCTACGCCCGGTCCGTCGAGGCGGACGAAGGCAGCACACTCTCCCCCCACGTTGGTGCGGTAGGTCAGTTCATCGTCGAGGTTACCCTCGCCGTCGATGGTCATGCTCGGGCCGGAGAAGTCCGGTCCGGTCGTATCGCCCACTTTGACGAACTGGCTGAAGGTGCGTACGTCCGTCGGGTTACACCAGTCAACGACCGTGTAGGTGCGCTGGAACTTGACCGTGTTGGGGCAAGTCTGGATGGGGTTGGGCGAGTTCTCGTACGTCACGGCGATCATCGAACACATCGCATCGGCCGAGCCGAGGGAGAAGGTCCGCTCACCGAGCGTGAGTACGGGGTAGTCATCCTCTTCGGGAACGAACTCCAGCGGGGAATCCATATTACCACAGGCTTCAATCTCGACGACGGGCTCGATGCTCATCGCATCGAGGCTATCGAGCGTCGGGCGGTCGAAGGCGATCGTGAAGCTGGTCACGAGTTCGTCGTCGCCAGTCTGCTCGTCGGCGTTGAGCGGAGCACAGCCGTCGGCTTCGTTGGCGCGGAAGAAGCGCTCGATGACCGTCTGTCCACAACCATCGGCCGGGCGGGTGACGATATCGGAGACACACACTTCGATCTCGGAAGCACAGTTGTCGGTGAAGACCGGGATCATGGCCACGTCGGCGTCGGTGTTGTCAAACGGCGCGGGGCTGAGTACCGCCAGCAGTTGTGGGTCGATACTACCGTCGATGATCTGTCCGGCAGCGTCGACGCGGAAACACTTGCTCACATCCGGTCCGAGTTCGTTCACGTTGTTGGCATCTACGTCAGCGCACAGGAGACCTTCGGTGATGTTGTCAGGCGTCTCGACGAGTACCGGAGGCGTTTTGTCCTCGGCATTCACCGTACCCCAGCAGCGATCGAAGCCTACGATCGTCGCGCCGTCGGGCACGCTGACCATGTAGGTGTAAGTACCACAACCGTCGATGATGTTGCCGTTGCTCTCATCGCTGTCGTTGACGACGATGTCGAGTACCAGGTTCGGCATGACGGGCAGGTCACCAGTCAGTACTTGCTGGGCGATGAGTTCGAAGGAACAGTTGTCGTCCAGCGTAACGTTGATCTGGCTGATGCAAGCAACATTCGCAGTGTCGGGGACAACGTTGATGTCAACGAATGCCGTATCGATCAAGCCATTCTCATCAATAACCAAGACGCAGAAGCTGTCAGCGCCCAGGTAGTTGAGATCAGGCGTGTACTCAACGCAACCCGTTTCAAGGTCGACGTTGGTGATACTTCCATTATCTGGATCGTCACAGCTACCCAGTTCTACCAGTTCTCCCGTCAGTTCACTCAGGTCGACACAGACGGTGACCGGGATGTTCTGGAAGGTGGTTACGCTGATGAATTCTGGAATGATTGGGCCTGTGCTTAAGTAAAGCGTGGCCATCGCCATTGCGGGATCATCGACGTTGCTATCGGTAATACCGTAGGGTACTACTTCCGTGCCTACGAAGCCGGGCAGCGGTTCGTAAACGTAACTACCATCGGCGTTCAACGTAAGGATACTTCCGCTCGGTAGCATAAATGGTACACCAATTGTAATGGCGTTGCCTTCACTGTCCGTTGCGGAAGTGACCATCTGGTCATCACCTTCGGGGTCGAAGTCATTCGTCAGGATGTTGCCCGACTGGTCTACCCCGGCGGGGCCGACGCTGACGTCGTCACTGGCAAAGGTTTGGTTACCGAAGTCTGGTAGGATGTTGATACTAAGTGAAGCACCGTCAGTCAATCCGTCCTCATCCTCGATTTCGTACTCCGCCAGCACTTCACCAATGAAGTTGGCTTCGGGAATGAATTCGAAGCTACCATCAGGATTTAGTGTCAGCGTTCCTGCTGGGATGGTGTCCCCGTTGAAACTGATACCAAATACTGGAGTGGGTACGCCAAGCGTCAATACGTCGTCTACCTCCCCATCGCCGTCAAGGTCGGCGAGGCTGCTGACTACGGTGACTTCCTGGCCTTCAGGATCGAAGTCGTTAGGATCAATTACGTTTCCTCCAACAGTTACACCTTGCTCCGTAGTAGCTACGTCGTCAACGGCAACTGGTGGTTGCGGTACGTTTGGATCATTCCCTCCAAATACTTCGATGGTAAGTGTGGCCTGGTCTGAAGCAGGGTTGTCATTGTCGTCAATAACTCCGTAGATCAGGCTGACAGATCCAGTAAAGTCGAGTTCCGGAACGTAGAGGTAAGTACCATCCGCGTTCAACGTAATAACACCGGCACGTACAGTCTCACCATCGCTATTCACACCGAATACTGGAGTCTCGACACCTACCTGTACGGTATCATCAATCATTCCGTCACCATCAAGATCAACGATCAGGAGGTTAAGTTCCTGATTATCTCCCTCTGGGTCAAGATCATTCGTTGGAATTGAGCCTTCAACTGGCGTGTTGATCGGGGTTACATCCACATCATTGACTGCGACCGTAATGTTGGTTGGTGCCAGCGTGGTGAGGTAGAGCGTGGCCATGTCCGTGGCGGGCATGTCCGTGTTGCTGTCAACGAGACCGTACGGGATGGCTTCCGTGCCTACGAAGCCAGGAGCTGGCGTGTAGTCGTAGGATCCGTCCTCGTTGATCGTGATCGTGCTTCCACTTGGCAGCGTGTACTCTACGCCAACCATGATCGTATCACCGTTACTATCCAGAGCGAAGGTGACCGTTTGGTCGTCTCCTTCCGGATCGTTGTCGTTGTCGATCACGTTACCGGCCAGTGGCTCACCGGCGGGGCCGATGTTGACGTCGTCGTTAGCGAAGGTCTGGTTGTCGTCCGCGTTCGGCGTGACGCTGATGCTCAACGTTGCACCGTCGGTCAGCATGTCCTCGTCTTCGATCTCGTAGTCGAGGTTCACTTCACCAACGAAGTTCATCTCAGGATCAAAGTCGTAGCTACCGTCTTCGTTCAGTGTCACTACACCGGCGACGACCGTGTCACCGTTGGTATTCACACCAAAGATCTCCGTCGGAACGCCTAGGACCAGCGTATCGTCATTGATGCCGTCTCCGTCCGTATCGGCTACGCCGTTCGTCAGGGTCAGCATTTGACCTTCGGGATCGTAGTCATTCGTAGAGACCAGTTCGCCGCTAACGTTGACGTCTTGCTCCGTGGAGTTATTGTCGTCAATCGCAACGGGTGGCTGCGGTGTGCCGGGATCGTCCGATGGAATGATGGAGATACTGATCTCAGCGTCATCCGTAGCGGGGTTGTCGTTACCGTCAATCGCAACGTAGCTACCGGGGATCTCTCCAAAGAAGCCAGGCTCGGGAGTGAACTCGTAAGTGCCGTCAGGGTTGACCGTGATCTCACCACCGACGACTACCATACCGTCTTCGTCGATGCCGAAGATTGTTGTCGGAGTTCCGAGGGTTACGGTATCATCTGGCATGCCGTCACCATTGGTGTCGAACAATACGGAGTTGACCATCTGGTCGTCCCCTTCCTGGTCGGAATCGTTGGTGAGCAGGTTACCCGTTGCTGGTGTATCCTCCGGTGTGTTGATGATGTCGTTCTCGGCGATCGTGGCGTTCGGCGGTGCGAGCGTCGTCAGGTAGAGCGTGGCCATGTCCGTGGCGGGCATGTCCGTGTTGCTGTCAACGAGACCGTACGGAATGGCTTCCGTGCCTACGAAGCCAGGAGCTGGCGTGTAGTCGTAGGATCCGTCCTCGTTGATCGTGATCGTGCTTCCACTTGGCAGCGTGTACTCTACGCCAACCATGATCGTATCACCGTTACTATCCAGAGCGAAGGTGACCATCTGGTCGTCTCCTTCCGGATCGTTGTCGTTGTCGATCACGTTACCGGCCAGTGGCTCACCGGCGGGGCCGATGTTGACGTCGTCGTTAGCGAAGGTCTGGTTGTCGTCCGCGTTTGGCGTGACGCTGATGCTCAACGTTGCACCGTCGGTCAGCATGTCCTCGTCTTCGATCTCGTAGTCGAGGTTCACTTCACCAACGAAGTTCATCTCAGGATCAAAGTCGTAGCTACCGTTATCGTTCAGTGTCACTACACCGGCGACGACCGTGTCACCGTTGGTATTCACACCGAAGATCTCCGTCGGTACGCCGAGGACCAGCGTGTCATCATTGATGCCGTCTCCGTCCGTATCGGCTACGCCGCTCGTCAGGGTCAGCATTTGACCTTCGGGATCGTAGTCGTTGGTAGAGACCAGCTCGCCGCTAACGTTGACGTCTTGCTCTGTAGAGTTATTGTCGTCAATCGCAACGGGTGGCTGTGGTGTGCCGGGATCGTCCGATGGAATGATGGAGATACTGATCTCGGCGTCATCCGTAGCGGGATTGTCGTTGCCGTCAATCGCAACGTAGCTACCTGGAATCTCTCCTACGAAGCCAGGCTCGGGAGTGAACTCGTAGGTACCGTCAGGGTTGACCGTGATCTCACCACCGACAACCACCATACCGTCTTCGTCGATGCCGAAGATCGTGGTTGGAGTCCCGAGGGTTACAGTGTCATCCGGCATGCCGTCACCATTAGTGTCGAACAGTACGGAGTTGACCATCTGGTCGTCTCCCTCCTGATCGGAGTCGTTGGTGAGCAGGTTACCCATTGCTGGTGTATCCTCCGGCGCGTTGATGATGTCGTTCTCAGCGATCGTGGCGTTCGGCGGTGCGAGCGTCGTCAGGTAGAGCGTGGCCATGTCCGTGGCGGGCATGTCCGTGTTGCTGTCAACGAGACCGTACGGAATGGCTTCCGTGCCTACGAAGCCAGGAGCTGGCGTGTAGTCGTAGGAGCCATCCTCGTTGATCGTGATCGTGCTTCCGCTTGGCAGCGTGTACTCTACACCAACCATGATCGTATCACCGTTGCTATCCAAGGCGAAGGTGACCATTTGGTCATCGCCTTCCGGATCGTTGTCGTTGTCGATCACGTTACCGGCCAGTGGCTCACCGGCGGGGCCGATGTTCACGTCGTCGTTAGCGAAGGTCTGATTGTCATCCGCGTTCGGTGTGACCGTGATGCTCAGCGTAGCACCGTCGGAAAGCATGTCTTCGTCTTCGATCTCGTAGTCGAGGTTCACTTCACCAACGAAGTTCATCTCAGGATCAAAGTCGTAGCTACCGTCTTCATTCAGTGTAACTACACCGGCGACGACCGTGTCACCGTTGGTGTTCACACCGAAGATCTCCGTCGGTACACCGAGGGCCAATGTATCGTCATTGATACCGTCTCCGTCCGTATCGGCAACGCCGCTCGTCAGAGTCAGCATTTGACCTTCAGGATCGTAGTCATTCGTAGAGACCAGTTCACCGCTGACGTTGACGTCTTGCTCCGTAGAGTTATTGTCGTCAATCGCAACGGGTGGCTGTGGTGTGCCAGGATCGTCCGCGGGGATGATGGAGATGCTGATCTCGGCGTCATCCGTAGCGGGATTGTCGTTGCCGTCAATCGCAACGTAGCTACCTGGAATCTCTCCTACGAAGCCAGGCTCGGGAGTGAACTCGTAGGTACCGTCAGGGTTGACCGTGATCTCACCACCGACAACTACCATACCGTCTTCGTCGATGCCGAAGATCGTGGTTGGAGTCCCGAGGGTTACAGTGTCATCCGGCATGCCGTCACCATTAGTGTCGAACAGTACGGAGTTGACCATCTGGTCGTCTCCCTCCTGATCGGAGTCGTTGGTGAGCAGGTTACCCATTGCTGGTGTATCCTCCGGCGCGTTGATGATGTCGTTCTCAGCGATCGTGGCGTTCGGCGGAGCAACGGTAGTCAGAACGAGTGTGGCCATATCCGTTGCGGGTCCATCAACGCTATCGTCAGTGATACCGTAGGGGATTACTTCCGTGCCGACGAATCCAGGAGCAGGTTCATACTCGTAAGTGCCATCATCATTAATGGTGATCATGCCGCCACTTGGTAGCGTGTACGGCACACCAACAGTGATTGTGTCACCGTTGCTATCAACAGCGAAGGTTACTGTCTGGTCATCTCCTTCGGGATCAAAATCATTTTCCAGGATATCACCGGCTAGTGTTTCACCAGCTGGACCAATATTCAGGTCATCATTTGCGAAGGTCTGGTTCATGCCGAGTAGGTCGGGGACAATCTCGATAGAGAGCGTAGCGTCGTCGGTAAGACCAGTTTCATTCGTGATCTCGTAGGACGAAGGCACATTACCCGTAAAGCCAGATTCTGGCGTGAAGGTGAACGTTCCGTCGGGGTTGACGACCAGTGTACCAGCGGGAATAGTATCTCCCTCGGTGGATACGCCAAATACTGGAGTCGGAGTACCTACCGCAACGGTATCGTCCGCCATACCGTCTCCGTCAAGATCAACGAGAACGGTGGTCACCATGATGTCTTCACCGCTTGGGTCGCTATCATTACCGATGACGGTGCCACTAACTGGTGTGTCAGGATCCGTGGTCGCCACGTCATTGATGGCAACGGGTGGTTCTACCACGTTGGGATCATCGCCGTCGATTACCGTGAGGGTCAGGGTGGCCATATCGGTGGCTACACCTCCGGCGTTGTCATCAACGGCCGTGTAAACTGCGGGTACGTCACCGGTGAATCCGGGCGTGGGTTCGAAGTCGAAGCTACCGTCTTCGTTGACGGTGAGGGTACCGGCAGGCACCATATTGCCTTCAGTATCCGTACCGAACACCGTTGTAGGCGTACCAAATTCGAGGGTATCATTAAGGATACCATCTCCATCGGTATCGGCTACTACGCTCTGTACCATCTGGCCATCACCCTGCAGGTCATAGTCATTGGTAAGGAGGTTGCCGCCAACCGGGGCCGCTACGGGAGTTACAATTACGTCATCACTAGCGATGGTGTTATTCTCCACTGCCGTAGTAGTGAGGAAGAGCGTCGCCATGTCCATGGCGGGGTCATTCGGGTCGTTATCAACGATGTTGTACGGAATCACTTCCGTTCCTACGAAGCCAGGTGCAGGATCGTAGACGTAGCTACCATCTTCGTTAATCGTGACCATACCACCACTCGGGAGGGTGTAGGGTACGCCGACCATAATGGTATCGCCATTGCTATCGGTAGCGAAGGTGACCATTTGGTCGTCGCCTTCCGGATCATTGTCGTTCGTAAGGACATTACCGTCGAGCGGCTGACCGGCAGGACCAATGTTCACATCATCATTGGCGAAGGTCTGGTTCAGTTCAGGATTTGGCGTCACGCTAATGCTTAGCGTAGCGTCGTCCGTTAAACCGTCTTCGTTTGCGATGGTGTACATCAGATTCACTTCACCGATGAAATTCGGATCGGGATCGAAATCGTAGGTACCATCAGGTGTCAGTACGATGGAACCAGCGATAACCGTATCTCCGTTAACGTTTACACCGAAGACGTCAGCGGGTAAACCGACGAGGACTTCGTCATCATTTATGCCGTCGCCATCCAGGTCCGCCAGGATCATGGTCACGGTAAGCATCTGGCCCTGCGGATCATAATCGTTGGGGTCAATCACATTACCGCTGACATCAGTGTCCTGCTCCGTGGAGTTGGCATCATTGATTGCAATTGGAGCTTGCGCACCGGCGGCCGTTGAAGGCGCTGGGATAACCGTGATATCGATAGTAGCCATATCCATTGCGGGATTCGGGTTATCGTCAGTCACGGTGTAATTACCCGGTACATCTCCCGCGAATTCGGGGTCGGGCTCGAACGAGTAGGTGCCATCGGGATTGACGGTCACCATACCCGCAGGTACGATCATACCCGCCGTATCGACGCCAAACACAACCGTTGGGGTGCTTAACATGACGGTATCATCCGGCATTCCGTCACCATCCGTGTCGAAGAGAACGGCGGTTACCATCTGGTTATCACCTTCCTCATCCGAATCGTTCGTGAGCAGGTTACCGTCTGCCGTTACTCCGGCAGGCGTATTGATAACATCATCTTCCGCAACGGTGTAATTCGGGTTGGGAACCGTCGTCAGGTAGAGTGTAGCCATATCCATTGCTGGATCATCCACATTGCCATCAACAATACCGTAAGGAATTACTTCCGTACCGGTGAAGCCCGGTGCGGGGACGTACTCGTAAGAACCATCTTCATTGATCGTCACCATACTTCCACTTGGCAGGGTGTAGGGTACGCCGACCGGAATGGTATCGCCAGCTGGATCGATGGCGAAGGTTACCATTTGGTCGTCGCCTTCAGGATCAAAGTCATTATCCAGGAGGTTACCGGCGAGGGTACTATCCTGAGCGCCGATGTTGACATCGTCACTTGCGAAAGTGTTGTTGGCCGCTGCATCCGGAACAATAGTAATACCCAGGGTCGCGTCATCCGTGAGTCCATCTTCATCGATAATCGTGTAGTTCGCAGGTACTTCACCGACAAAGTTGGGCTCTGGTTCGAAGTTGTAGGAACCGTCAGCGTTCACGCTGAGGACACCCGCCACAACGGTATCACCGTTGACGTTTACTCCGAATACATTGGCTACGCTTCCTACGGCTAGTGGGTCGTCGACCATACCATCACCGTCCAGGTCAACGAGCACGGAGGTAACCATTACTTCCTGCCCTTCGGGGTCGTAGTCATTATCGATCAGGTTACCACCTACCGCAACACCTTGCTCGGTAGTAGCGGCATCATCAATAGCAACTGGTGGCTGTGGTGATACGGGGTCATTGCCAGGAATCACACTAATGTCCAGCGTAGCAGAATTAGTAGCAGGGTTAGCATTATCATCCGTCACCTCATAGCTGGCGGGTACATCACCGGTGAAGCCCATTGCGGGAACATAGTCGTAACTACCGTCTTCATTGACAACCAGCGTACCAGCCGGTACGATGTTGCCATCGCTATCCGTACCGAATACGTCAGCCATTGTACCAGGCGTAATGGTATCGTTAGCGATTCCATCTCCGTCAGTATCAACAACTACAGTTGTTACTTCCTGCAGGTCACCTTCCAGGTCACTATCGTTAGTCAGGAGGTTACCAGAAACCGGGGTGTCCTCAGTAGTCTGATTAACGTCGTTCTCAGCAAACGTGTAGTTCGGTACGGGTAGAGTTGTCAGGTACAACGTGGCCATGGCCATCGCCGGGTCATCGTTATCGTCCGTGATTGCGTAAGGAATCACTTCCGTTCCTACGAAGCCGGGGGCAGGCGTGTAATCGTAAGATCCATCTTCATTGATGGTAATCGTGCCACCGCTTGGTAACGTGAACTCTTCGCCGACGCGAATGGTGTCACCGTCAGCACTGAGCGCGAAGGTTACCGATTGGTCATCTCCTTCGCTATCATTGTCATTGTCGAGTACATTACCGTTGACGGGAGTATCCGCAGGTACGGTTGCAACATCGTCAGAAGCGAACGTAGAGTTCAAATCAGATTGAGGCGTGACGGTGATGGCGAGGTTCGCTTCATCCGTTAGTACATCCTCATCTTCGATGGTGTAGTCCACGTTGACTTCACCCACAAATTCAGGAGACGGTACGTAGTCGTACGTACCATCCTGGTTGAGGGTAATCGTACCGGCGGGTACAATTGCGCCACCGAGGTTGGTACCGAATACCGGAGTTGCCGTTCCAACCGGGAGGGCATCATTCAGCATTCCGTCACCATCCGTATCCGCCAAGGCGGAGATAACGGTGAGGTCCTGACCTTCCGGATCGTAGTCGTTAGAAGCAATAACGCTTCCGCCAACGGGTGTTCCTTGCTCAGTCGTATTTACGTCATCGATTGCAACCGGAGGTTGTGGTTCAACCGGGTCGTTACCAGCAGCCACTGTGATCATGAGCGTAGCCATGTTGGTCGCAGGCATGTCGTTGTCGTCAGTGATGGTGTAGCCACCGGCTACGTCACCCACGAATCCAGGCGCTGGCGTGTAAGTGTAAGTGCCGTCCTCATTAACGGTAATTGTACCGGCGGGCACGGTGTTACCATCCAGATCAGTACCGAATACAGGAGTTTCGGTCATCAATGGTATAACGTTGTCCGGAACTCCATCACCATCCGTATCGGCGGTGAATTCGGTGACCGTTTGTACATCGCCTTCGCCATCGCTATCGTTGGTCAGGAGGTTGCCGCTGACGGGGGTCTCGAATGGTGTTTGATTCACATCATTATCCGCCATCGTGAGATTCACTGGAATCACGTCGATGGTTACCACCGTGGTGTCCTTGAACTCCTGATCGTCGCAGAGCACGATACAGAAAGTATCAACTCCTTCGTAGCCGGGGTTCGGGGTGTAATCTACACAGCCCGTCACGGGGTCGTAGTCAGAAACCATACCGTTCATTGCGTCTCCGCAAGTCACTGCACCAGTAATGTTACCTGGTAACTCAGTGGTATCCAAGCAAACAGTGATGGTACTATCCACAAAGGTGACTACCGGGATGGTATCCGGTGGAGGCAGTACCGTTACCGTTACCGTAGTAGTATCCTTGAAGCCCATGTCGTCACAGAGCACGACACAGAATGTATCGAGACCTACAAATCCAGTGTTGGGGGTATAGTCAATACATCCAGTTACAGGATCATACATGGCGGTTGACCCATTTACTGCATCACCACAACTCACGGCACCTGCGACAGCGCCCGGAATCATGGTAGTATCGAGACATACCGTGATGGTAGAATCTTTCTGTGTGATAACCGGAATAGTATCCGGTGGAGGAATGACCATGATCTCAACGACGAAGGTGTCTTTGAAGCCCTGGTTGTCACAGAGGACCAAGCAGATTTCGTCGTTACCTACGAATCCAGCATCCGGCGTGTAGTCGATACATCCGGTGATTGGGTCGTAAGTGCCCGCCGTACCATCAGTAGGTAGGCCGCAGAATACTGCCCCGGTTACGTCTCCCGGCAGCATAGTAGTGTCCAGACAAACCGTGACCGTACTATCCATTGGGGTAACTACGGGTATAGTATCTACCGGCGGGGTAACCATTACTACGATAGTGGTGGTGTCTTTGAAGTCCATATCATCGCAGAGGACGATGCAGACGGTATCAAATCCGATGTACATGGGGTCGGGCTGATAATCTACACAACCGGTGAGCGGATCGTAGGTAGCCGTTCCGTTGTCCGGATCATCGCAGAACACAGCACCGGTAATCATTCCTGGCAATTCCGTGGTATCGAGACAAACCGTCACGAGGCTATCCATTGGCGTAGTGACCATCAGGGTATCGGGAGTAAGTGGGATCATCGTTACGATGATCGTGGTATCCTTGAAGCCAAGATCATCACAAACAACCAGACAGATGGTGTCAGAAACGCCACCTTCAGCTGGTGCCTGGTAGGTCACACAGCCAGTTGACTGATCGATGTTAGCAAACCCATTTTCGGGGCCTACTCCATCGCAGTAAGCAATACTGGTGAACGTTCCTGGCAGCATGCTGGTGTCCGCGCAGACCATGATGGTGCTATCCGGTGGAACGCTCAGCATGATCGTATCGGATTCCGTTTCTGGAATATTGACAAGTACGACTGTAGTGTCGGTGAAGCCGAGGGTATCGGTAACAACCAAGCAAACGGTATCCATCACTCCTTCCTCGGAGCTGGCGGTGTAGGTTACACAACCAGTAGCCTGATCGAGCACAGCCGTTCCGTTAACGGGCTCTTCGCAAAACTCAACACTGGCGTAAGGACCAGGGAGCATGCTGGTATCCGCACATACGGTTACCGTAGAATCCGGAGCCAGAAGAACCATTACGGTATCCGGGGTAGTTTCCGGGATGTTGACAACTACGATAGTAGAATCGGTGAAGCCAAGGGTATCGGTAACTACTAAGCATATGGTATCCATCACCCCTTCTTCAGGGCTCGTGGTGTAAGTAACACAGCCAGTAGCCTGATCGAGGACGGCCGTACCGTTGGTTGGTTCTTCGCAGAACTCAACGCTGGCGTAGGGGCCAGGGAGCATAGACGTATCCGCACAAACCGTAACCGTGGAATCTGGTGGCAGCAGGAGCATGATTGTATCTGGCGTCGTTTCCGGCGTTTCGATCATGACGATCGTAGTATCCGTAAAGCCAAGCGTATCGGTGACGACCAGACAGATCTCATCCGTGACGCCTTCGTCCGGCCCGGCGGTGTAGGTTACACAGCCCGTGGCCTGATCGAGAACAGCGGTACCGTTAGTTGGCTCTTCACAGAAGGCAACGGACTCGTAAGGAGCGGAGAGCATAGTGGTATCGGCGCAAACCGTAACCATTTCACCCGGAGGCAGTAGAACGGAGATCGTATCGTTCTCATTCATTGGTACGGATACCTGAACGATCGTCGTATCGGTGAAGCCGAGGGTGTCGGTGACTACCAAACAGATCTCGTCCATTACGCCTTCGTCGGGGCCGGCCGTGTAGGTCACACAACCCGTGGCCTGATCGAGGACGGCGGTACCGTTGACTGGTTCTTCACAGAACGCGACACTTGCAAACGGAGCAGAGAGCATGGTCGTATCGGCACAGACCGTAACCATTTCACCAGGTGGGATAACGACAGGGATCGTGTCGTTCTCGTTCATTGGAACTTCGAAGATGATCCGGGTCGTATCCGTTACGCCCAGTGTATCCACCACGACGAGACAGATGGTATCCGAAGATCCTTCTTCGGAACTGGCCGTGTAGGTCACACAACCAGTCTCCTGGTCGAGGACCGCAGTTCCATTAACTGGCTCTTCGCAGAAAGCAACACTCTCGTAGGGAGCAGAGAGCATGGAGGTATCAGCACAAACGGTAACCATTGAATCTGGTGGCACAACTACGAGAAGAGTGTCCGTTACTGTTTCTGGTACCATAATCTCAACGATAGTCGTGTCGGTGAAGCCGAGGGTGTCGGTTACCACCAAACAGATTGAATCCATGACGTCGCCGTCAGGGCCAGCGGTGTAAGTGACGCAGCCAGTAGCCTGATCAAGAACGGCCGTACCGTTTACGGGCTCTTCACAGAAGGCAACGCTTTCGTATGGTGCAGCCAACATAGTAGTGTCGGCACAGACCGTGATCTCTCCATTTGGAGGTACGATGACAGGAATGGTATCATTCTCGTTCATTGGTACGGAGACCTGGACGATCGTGGTGTCGGTGAAACCAAGCGTGTCGGTAACGACCAAGCAGATCTCATCCATGACGCCTTCGTCGGGACCTGCCGTGTAGGTTACGCAACCCGTAGCCTGATCGAGAACGGCGGTACCGTTGGTCGGCATTTCACAGAACTCGACACTTTCGTACGGAGCGGAGAGCATAGTGGTGTCGGCACAGACAGTGACCATTTCGCCCGGAGGTACGACGACAGGAATGGTGTCATTCTCGTTCATTGGTACGGAGACCTGTACGATCGTGGTGTCGGTGAAACCGAGGGTGTCGGTAACTACTAAGCAGATCTCATCCATCACGCCTTCGTCGGGACCTGCCGTGTAGGTCACACAACCGGTAGCCTGGTCGAGGACAGCAGTGCCATTGGTAGGCATTTCGCAGAACTCAACGCTTTCGTAAGGTGCAGAGAGCATGGTGGTATCCGCACATACGGTAACCATTTCACCCGGAGGCACAACGACTGGAATGGTATCATTCTCATTCATTGGTACGGAGACCTGTACGATGGTTGTATCGGTGAAGCCGAGGGTGTCAGTAACAACCAAGCAGATCTCATCCATCACGCCTTCGTCAGGACCAGCCGTGTAGGTGACACAACCCGTAGCCTGATCGAGGACGGCGGTACCGTTCGTCGGCATTTCGCAGAACTCAACGCTCTCATAAGGAGCTGAGAGCATCGTGGTGTCAGCGCAAACGGTCACCATTTCACCCGGAGGCACGACGACTGGAATCGTGTCGGTCTCGTTCATTGGTACGGAGACTTGGACGATGGTTGTATCAGTGAAACCGAGCGTGTCGGTAACTACCAAGCAAATCTCATCCATTACGCCTTCGTCAGGTCCAGCTGTATAGGTAACACAACCCGTGGCCTGATCAAGAATGGCGGTGCCATTTGTAGGCATTTCACAGAACTCGACACTTTCGTAAGGTGCGGAGAGCATGGTGGTGTCCGCACAAACCGTCACCATTTCGCCCGGAGGTACAACTACCGGAATAGTGTCGTTCTCATTCATTGGTACGGAGACCTGGACAATTGTGGTGTCGGTGAAACCGAGGGTATCGGTGACAACCAGACAGATCTCATCCATAACGCCTTCGTCAGGACCGGCCGTGTAGGTGACACAACCCGTAGCCTGATCGAGAACAGCAGTGCCATTGGTAGGCATTTCGCAGAACTCAACACTTTCGTAAGGAGCAGAGAGCATGGTGGTGTCGGCACAAACCGTGACCATCTCACCTGGCGGTACGACTACCGGGATGGTGTCATTCTCATTCATTGGCACGGAGACCTGAACGATCGTGGTGTCGGTGAAGCCGAGGGTATCGGTAACTACCAGGCAAATCTCGTCCATCACGCCTTCGTCGGGCCCGGCGGTATAGGTCACACAGCCAGTAGCCTGATCGAGAACCGCGGTACCGTTCGTCGGCATTTCGCAGAACTCAACGCTTTCGTAAGGTGCAGAAAGCATAGTTGTATCCGCACAAACCGTGACCATTTCACCAGGAGGTACGACGACTGGAATCGTATCGGTCTCGTTCATCGGTACCGAGACCTGGACAATCGTGGTGTCGGTGAAACCGAGCGTATCGGTAACTACCAAGCAAATCTCATCCATGACGCCTTCGTCGGGGCCTGCGGTGTAGGTTACACAGCCAGTAGCCTGATCCAGAACCGCGGTGCCGTTGGTTGGCATTTCGCAGAATTCGACGCTTTCGTAGGGAGCGGAGAGCATGGTGGTATCAGCACATACTATTACCATCTCACCTGGAGGTACGACGACGGGGATAGTATCATTTTCGTTCATCGGTACGGAGACCTGAACGATCGTTGTGTCCGTGAAGCCGAGGGTATCGGTAACGACCAAGCAGATCTCATCCATGACGCCTTCATCAGAACCGGCCGTGTAGGTAACACAACCCGTAGCCTGATCGAGAACGGCTGTGCCGTTGGTTGGCATTTCACAGAACTCAACACTTTCGTACGGAGCAGAGAGCATGGTGGTATCCGCACAGACAGTGACCATCTCACCCGGAGGTACGACGACTGGAATCGTGTCGTTCTCATTCATTGGTACGGAGACCTGAACGATGGTGGTGTCGGTGAATCCGAGCGTGTCGGTGACGACCAAGCAGATCTCATCCATTACGCCTTCATCGGGGCCAGCTGTGTAAGTCACACAACCCGTAGCCTGATCGAGAACAGCAGTACCATTGGTAGGCATTTCGCAAAACTCAACGCTTTCGTAAGGAGCAGAGAGCATGGTGGTGTCCGCACAAACCGTGACCATTTCGCCCGGAGGTACGACTACGGGAATGGTATCATTCTCATTCATGGGTACGGAGACCTGAACGATTGTGGTGTCGGTGAAACCGAGGGTATCGGTAACCACTAAGCAAATCTCGTCCATCACGCCTTCGTCAGGACCGGCAGTGTAGGTAACACAACCCGTGGCCTGATCGAGAACGGCGGTACCGTTAGTAGGCATTTCGCAGAACTCAACGCTTTCGTAAGGTGCAGAGAGCATGGTGGTATCAGCACATACTGTTACCATCTCACCCGGAGGTACGACGACGGGGATCGTATCATTCTCGTTCATTGGTACGGAGACCTGGACAATTGTGGTATCGGTGAAGCCTAGGGTATCGGTGACTACCAAACAGATTTCGTCCATCACCCCTTCGTCGGGACCAGCCGTGTACGTTACACAACCCGTAGCCTGATCCAGAACGGCGGTGCCGTTGGTTGGCATTTCACAGAACTCGACGCTCTCGTAAGGAGCAGAGAGCATGGTGGTATCAGCGCAGACGGTGACCATTTCACCCGGAGGTACAACCACTGGAATAGTGTCGTTCTCATTTTCGGGAACTTCGAAGAATACGCGCGTGGTGTCCGTAATACCCAGCGTATCGGTTACTACCAGACAGATGGTATCCATGATACCTTCTTCAGGCCCGGCGGTATAAGTAACACACCCCGTGGCCTGGTCAAGAACGGCGGTACCATTGGTAGGCATCTCACAGAATGCAACGCTTTCGTAAGGAGCGGAGAGCATACTGGTATCCGCGCAAACGGTGATCATCGAATCCGGAGGAAGGACCACCATTACCGTATCCGGCATGGTGGAAGGAATCATTACCTCCACAATGGTGGTATCCGTAAACCCTAAGGTATCAGTTACGACCAAGCAGATCATATCATCTACACCAGCATCAGGGCCTGCGGTGTACGTCACGCAACCAGTCATTTGGTCGAGGACGGCGGTGCCATTGGTAGGCGTTTCACAGAAGGCTACGCTTTCGTAGGGAGCGGACAACATTGTTGTGTCGGCACACACCGTAACCATTCCGTTAGGAGGCACAATGACGGGGATGGTGTCATTTTCATTCATCGGCACTTCGATGAAGACCCTGGTGGTATCAGTGAATCCAAGAGTATCCGTTACCACGAGGCAGATGGTATCCATTACTCCTTCATCCGGACCGGCAGTGTAGGTAACACAGCCAGTTGCCTGGTCTAGAACAGCCGTTCCGTTGGCAGGTTCCTCACAGAAGGCGACACTTTCGTAGGGTGCAAGTAACTCGGTTGTGTCTGCACATACAGTTACCATGTTATTTGGTGGAACGACCAACATAACGGTATCCGGCACCAGTGGTGGGACCACTTCAATTGGGATGAAGAAGGTATCCTTTACCCCGAAAGTGTCACAGAGGACGACGCAGAATGAGTCGAGACCAGTGAATCCCATATTTGGTGTGTAGGTGATACAACCGTCCTCATCCAATGCAGAGGTCATACCATTCTGCGCATCGCCACAGCTGGCGACTGATTCGATTGGCGCAAATAGTTCGGTAGTGTCGAGACATACGACCACCATGCTATCCTGAGGGATAATTTGGGGGATAGTATCCGGTGGGAGGATTGGACACTCCGCATCGAGAACGATGGGATCTACGACCAGCGGACAAACGCCATTGAAATTAGTTACTTCAACGTTGTAGGTGCCATTTTCCAGATCGGTGAATACACCGCTGGTTTGAGGCGTACCGCCATTGAGGGAGTACATCAATGGAGCGACGCCGCCGGATGCAACGACGGTGATGGATCCATCATCGGTCGTACAGTCAGTAGGTTCTACGCCAGCTGCATTTACGAGCATTGGCATTGGGGGCATCATCAGCGTTACCGGAGTAGCTTGTTGAACGACACAGTTGCCCGCAACGCGTGAGATGGCAATGTTGTAGTCGCCGGCAGCCAGTCCTGGATAAGTTCTGGAGAAGACCCCAAATGGAGGCCCAGGAACCACGGAACCCGCCTGGAAGCTAGCGCCGCCATCGATGCTAAATTGTAGTGGCGCACCGGGGAAGGAACCGTCGGGTTCCTCTTCGATGCTCGCGAAAATGGTAATGGAGCCAGTGCTACCGGCCATACAGTCCATGATGCTGTCTACCACCACGCTGTCAATCGTAGGTGCGGGTGGTGACTTCAGTAGGATCGGGTTGCCAGGAGCGGCAACCGGACAAGCATCCGCTGCGTCAGCAAAACCTGCGTTACGCACGAATACTTCGAAAGTACCTTCCGCCAACATGGTGAAGGTATTGGATGCCTGGTAGGTGGCACCACCGTCAATTGAATACTCGTAGGCGCCAAGGCCACCGCTCGCCGTAATGGTAAGAGCACCCTCCGTCATGTCACACATGTCGGGGTTGGTGGGTGTTACTGCATCCACGGTTGGTAGTGGGTTTGTGGTTACCATCGTAGTTACCTCACAGCCGTCCGCCGTAGTGAAGGTCACTACCTCACTTACGGGGGCGGTAGTCGTATTGTTACCGAGTGTAACGACGCCAGTCATTGCATCGATGGTTGAACCGATGGTTGCGGTAATGGAGAAGGTGCCCATCTGGCCATTTGCCTCAGCGAGAGGAGCCAGCACGGTTCCGCTACAACCCAGGGTATCGGTGATGACTAGCTCTGGTGCGGCGAAGATGGTCAGTGCCACAGCGGTGCGACCACTCGTACAGCCGGTGACGTCGTCAACAGCTTCCGCGTAGAAGGTGTAGGTGCCGGGCATCGTTTCGGTTGGCGTATAGCTCGTAGTGCTGCTGGCAACCTCAGTTCCACCGGTGGCGGCATCAAACCAATTGACGCTGGTTCCAGTGGCAGTCGTTACCGTTAGGGCAGGGTTAGGCTGATCAGAGCAGACGGTTTGGTCACCATCTGAAACTGGGTCCGCAGGTAACGGATTAATCGTAATGTCGAGGGTGTCAGCACCAACACACATAGTGGCGGGGTCCGTGAAGGTATAGATCACTGTTTCCGTGCCCGCACCCAGGGCAGCTGGATCAATCATGGTCACAACCGTACCATCGATGGTAAATTCACCACCCGTTGGCATACCCATTAACGTTACGGCGGGGTCATCAGCACATAGTGCGCCCGGGTCCGTGATCGTCACCATTGGGATTGGTTGCGTCGTGACTTCGATGGTGTCAGCGCATACGTCCGTAGTGAAGATGATCATTTCGGTAACGGGATCCGTACCGGTATTTTGACCGAGGGTGATTTCACCCATTTCAGAAACGGTGGTACCGATTGAGCCCGTAACCGTGAATACACCCGTGCCGTCGTCACCAGCAATGGTAATGGGGCCGAGCATTTCACCGCTACAGCCAGTTGTATCGGCAAGAGTGAGCAGGACGGGGCAGATGGGGAAGCCGTAGTCTTCCACTTCACCGTTGATGAATGAACCGGTGAGGTCAGCCTCAGCGAGTGCTTCAACGGCCGCGCGGACACGGACGTAGACGGAGTCCGTCGTGATGCTGGCTGGTGCCGTTACCGTTACCGGCACGACGGTCAGACCATCGACGTTGGCGGAACCGGAGACGAAAGTCTCGGGTGTACCATCCAGATCAAAATCAAGCCATACGCCGTAGAATACTTCGTCGGCGACGTTGCTGTTCAGGGTGAGGTCAAAGGTGAAATCATTACCAGACGTAACCATCATTGGGAAGTTGCCGATACCGTCTTCGTCAGCGAGGCCGTCGTCATCATCACCCAAAGCATCATTGCTGTTGAGCTGGTTGTCTTCAAAGTCGATAATGGAGCCTAGCCAAACACCTCCGGGGTCGTTGGGAATACCTCCGGGTGCCTCGGCACAGTGGACGTGGTTTGCCGTACCGAATGGTTCGTAATCGGCGAAGTCGTTGAAGATTTCTACTGGTGCATCGTTACAGCGGGCACCGTCGTTACGGGTTAAGCCACCTATGGATTGAGAAACAATTATGGTTTGCGTTTCGTCAACATCCAATGCGTTGATTGCTGTGGCAAACGGAATGCGGTAAATATCCCCCGTTAGGTTGCGGTAGATATACATATTACCATCGACATCGAAGTACTGACCGCCGTAAAGGTCGCTTCCATTACCCACCGGTACTCCACTCGGACCGAAGTCAGTGACAACGCCATTAGATCTTTGAATTCGGTAGAGACGGCCGTTAGTGGCTACCCCCCAAATAAAACCTGTATAAGGCGCGAAGGAAGAGAAAGCGAAGTCAAAGAGCGCCCGGGGTACGGACGGCACGATACTGTCTGTTAGTTGCAGGTAAGTTGGACTCGCCGGATCCACGTCTATTCGATAGATGACGCCACCACTGCTGGACTCGCTAATGTACAGTTCGCCATTGAGCACATCACCGGCTGGGTAGGCACGTTTTGGCAGCCCCTCAATGAAGGGGGAGAGTGAGGTGACCCAGGTATTATTGGGTCCGGGTGACGAAATCGCTACCCTGTTCTGTTGGTCTACCGGGCGGGCAGTAATACCGTAGATCCTGCCGTCTATTTCATTATACCCGATGGCGTTAAGTTCGCCCTGGTAGTTGTCAACTTGGTCGGCAACCGTAGTTCCCTTTGCTAATTCAATCTCATTCCAAAGACTAGTTCCGCCCTGGACCATATAGGCCGTTCCGAGACAGGGTACCATAATTTGGCAGGCAACCTGCCAGTCGGCATTTTGGAAGTCGGGCCCAGCGGAGGTAGAAGCTAATGGTTCACCGCCACCCAATACCGGCACGCCGTTAGCGTCGACGTCCGTCATAGCGTCGAACACTAGGGTAGAATCGGCGGGGTTGAAGCCGTTGTCCATATCAATACCGGCAAAACCTGCTTCCAATGCGTCGGGGCAACCGTCGCCATCGGAGTCTAGGTCACAGAAATCTGGGATACCGTCCATATCGGTATCGAGATCCATAAATCCACAAGCACTAATCGTGAACTGGTGCTCATCGGTTTGAGTCGCTGCGGAACCGTTATCAATGTAAGTGTAAGTGATCGTTGTTAAACCGGCAGGGTCAGTTGCCATGATGGCAATTGTACCAAACCCGTCGCGCGCCTCGTCGTCGATGGTGTTAGGACTAGAGTCTTCCAGGATTCTATTTGCCAGGACTAATTCAGTGCCACCGCTGAGTAGCGTCTCGGTGTGGTCCGTTCCGGTGAACTGAATACGACTGTAGTCCAGACCACGAATCTGTAAGGCGACATCTTTGACGGGTTGGTCAAATGTGATGACCACGTCAATAAAGTCGTTGTTTCTGTTATTGAGGTCGGTGTTCATTACAATTACACCAGCATCGTCAGTTGCTGGGGAATAGATGTCTGAGTTAGCGAAGAAAGTACCGGGAGGGAATAGACGCATCCCCTGGTTAGCACCTACGCCACTATCACCCAAGCTACCACCGGACCGTTCGCTCATTGTAATAGTAAACGGTACATCCGAAACGGTACCGCCAGTAGCCGTTAGGGTTGGTCCACGGGGATTAGCGATGGTGTAGTTCGAGAGATCAGCGTAAAGAGGTACTGAACAAGTTTCGAGGCTATCCAGGATACCATCATTGTCATTATCCAGGTCAACGATATCTGGCACCCCATCTTCGTCCTTATCATCACAAGCGTCCGTATTATCGGGGTCACGGGATGCGCCGGAGTCCATATAATCGATCATGCCGTCACCGTCGGTATCGGCCACTACGGGGATACCGTTGGGTTGTACGCCACCGGTCAGGGTTGAATCGACAGGGTTGAAACCATTTAGTGCGCTGACGCCAGCGATGCCTGCTTCCAGCGCATCGGGGCAGCCGTCGCCGTCAGAGTCCGTATCGCACTCGTCGGAAATGCCGTCGTTATCAAAATCACAGTTGGGGTCGATGTATGCGCTTAGAAAAGCGCCTGCGGGCTCGATACAGGTGTAGGTGCCATCTTGGCCTAAGTCACCCGTGTTACCATCACCGAAGGCACCGGCCTTATTGTGACCAACGTTACAGAAGTTCAACCCTTCCTGAGTAAGCGGGGTGATGTGACCGCCATTTTCAATTGTGAAAATCACAAGACCTTCCGAGCCACGAGGTACCTGAGGCACGTTGATAGTTGCTCCACCTACGGCACCAATTTGCTCCCGATTATTGGAGCCAACGCTGAGGACTCGGCCACCGGTGCGAAGCACAGATGCGGAAGGAAATAGTAGATCATTATCAAGAGCGGAAACATATACAACATCGTCAAGATCAGCCGCCCCAGTTTCGTCGAGCATATTGTCCCATTCAGGGAAGTCTGCGAACGCCCCCAGGCCAAGTTGACCATCATCGCTTTCACCCATCACGTAAACCTTGCCGTCGGAGCCCAGAATATAGTAGCTGGTGCCGTTCGCTGCTGATGGGTTGATTCCGGTAGCATCGCCAGAAATAGCAATCTGGGATAGCTCTACTCCAGCGGGCAGCGGGTTTACCATTAATGTAGGGAGCAGACGCTCCATTACTGGAGAGCCATCTCCCAGGAAGGTGGCGGAACCCCAAGTGTAAAGTTGACCACTTGCTCCTACGGCAAAAACGTTGCCGTAATACGTACGTGCCATCGTAATAGGTTCCGGTAGGACTGGTGTGTGCCATACGGCGTCGTTGCTAGTAGAACCATCTCCGTACACTTCATCCGCAATACCAATGGTCCTCATGGATCCATCGTTCAGAATCATGATAAAGGACTCAGTACCAGCCAAGATCTTCTTGACGTCCGTTGGGGCTACCCCAGGAGGCATAGCGATCTGTTGAAAGTTGCGGCTGGAAGTCAGGCTATTGTCAATGACAATACCTTCAATACCCCAAGCATAGAGACCATCAGTACTCAAGAGGAAGTACTGCGTACGTTCTTGTGATTTACCTCCCACCGTAGCGACTATCGGGTCGCCGGTATAGTTGTATCCGTTTGCCGGAGTAATTAGAGTTGGTATGCCCTGGTCAGCACCAGTAGGACTACTCTGGTCGCCAAAGGCCGCATAGCCTTCCGGAGTTTCCGCGAGTACACCGTGGAAAACGGCTTGGAGCAGGTCAAGACCGTAGCCGTTAGAATTGGTGAAGTTGAAGAGCAGCGCCCCACACTCCTCCGTATCAGGAATACCGTCATTATCGTCATCCAAGTCGTTCTGATCTGGCACCCCATCCATATCCTTGTCGATACAGGGGCCGGGATTAGTGACCGTTACCGTTGCCATGCAGGATAGGTTGGTCGGGTCCGTGATCATGATCGCAAGATCGTTCACGTCTCTGACGGCGGGGATGGTGATGACGTTATCCTGGCCGTAGGCGAGTCCGGTGGTATCAACGGCGCCGCTGATGTTGAACGTAGGTCCGCTCAATTCAGAATCCGCGGTAACGTTGATCGTAAAGGTGAAATCACCACTCGGGCTCATACAAGTAGCGTCGACGCTTGCTGGTGCAGAGATCGTACAGAGACACGCGAGGGCAAACTGGGTATCATCGTTTGCGGACTCAAGCGCAGCAAAAGTTACCGTAGGTGCCGTGTTGGGGACGCCCGTAGTGGCATTAATACCACCGTTGGGGACGAAGTAAGTGATACCATCTACCTCGACCTCCATGATATCGGTACGCTCGAGGTCGGGGTTGTATTCTAAGGCGTCCGGGCAACCATCATTATCTGAATCAGTATCGCAGATGTTAGGGATGCCATCGCCATCCGTATCACAGGGCAAGGACGTAATATTGAAGAAGACTTCCTGAACGGCCAGGTTACGGACAATCCGTCCGCTTATTCCTTGAATCCGGTAACTAGTGTATTCCGTAGAATTCGTGAACGAAAAGTTCGTGGCGGGGCTGGTACCAGACACGACTCCCGTCTGTCCCGTAACTGGGTTGATATCATCCGTTAGTGGCACCCAAGTCATTCCGTCCAACGATCCCTCAATGCGGACTATCTGAGTATTGACCGTATTGAAAATACCGTTCGCAGTCTGGTCCTTCAACTCAATGGCATCAATCGCCGTCGGTACTGGAAGATCAAATTGGAAGATTGTTGCATCACTGTAGGTTACACTGGAAGAAAAGGAGAACGTGTTGGCGGGGAGACTATCAACGACCGCCTGAATGTTTCTCGTACCAAAGGGCAATTCGGAGGTCACAGTGATATCACTCGCGGGGTATCTACAAGCAAACAATTCATCGGCATCGGTTACCCCATCGTTGTCATCATCATCGTCGCAATCGTCAGCGACGCCGTCGCCGTCTTTGTCCTGGCAACTGTCCGTATCATCCAGATCGACCAGCATGTCAAAGTCATTGTCAACGCCGTCGCAGCAATCTTCCTCACAGGACTGGCCGTCGCTACACGTATTATCAACGGGCGTGTAGTTCACACCACCGGCACCGTCGGATACGGCCATGGGAATACCGAAGGCATCCACCATCGCGGCGTTGAAGGAAGAATCGGCGTAGGTTACTGAGTTAGCGGAGGTGTACGTGTCTTCAACTACGAAGCCCTGGAAGCCAGATTCGATGGCGTCCGGGCAGCCGTCGCCGTCGGAATCTAGGTCACAGCTGTTAGCAATACCGTCTCCATCACAATCACAGGGAACTGCCATGGTGCCGAAGTTTACGGAGGTTCTATCCGGAGCTCTTCGGGATCCTGCATTGTCCGAAATACGGTCGATGTTTGCAGTAACCGAGGTGAAGGTTCCGTTTAGCTGAATTACACCGACGGCACCACGGTTAGCACCACCTGCCTGGGCAGCATCCGTACAGGTGAAGAAATCGTTGTTTGTAGTTTCGTTAGAAGCTGCATTGAGCCTGCCCACTAGTAATCCATCTACAGCAAGGTTGCCGTTTCCGCTTAAGAGGTCGATTGAGGTAAGACCGGAGGTGGCACTAAAGTCCCACCGAGCGTAATCCATATTAGTGTAGTAGATCAAAGGGTTTGTGACCGGCTGGTCGTAGGTGATCGTCACGCTACCCAGAGGGGTGCCTAGATTAGCTCGGGGGAAGTCGATCGTAACAACTCCAGCTCCGGGTAGTGGTGCCCCCGAGAAGTTGGAAGTGGTGTAGGTACACTGATCGACTTCGGCGGCGTTGAAAATGATGTTGTCGCTCAGTTCGATCGTCATCCCGATCGTGTTACAAGCGTTTTCTGCGGTTGCATTCAAGGTTTGGCTTCCGCTCGTTACTGCGGTGTAGTCAGAGATGTAGGAGCCACCGTTCTCCTGGGTGTCCAACAGGCCGTCGTTGTCATCATCTAAATCCGTAATGTCAGCAACATTATCCCCGTCCTTATCCGCGCAGGAGCCAGGGTTAGTGATGGTAACCGTATCGCGGCAGGAACCGTTGGTAGGGTCAGAAATGAAGATCATCAGATCAGCATTCGTCTGTACGTTGGGGATGGTAAAAGTGACGTCCGTGTTGTAGGCGTTACCGGTGGAAGAGACCGCCCCATCCACGTCGTAGGTCATGCCACCGTTGATGTCGTCACCGGTTACGTTGAGGGTGAACGTGAAATCACCACTTGGAGCGCTACAGGTAGCAGCTACGGAAGCCGGGGCATCAATGGAGCACAGGCATTCAACAGCAAATGCATCCGGATCGGATACAGTAGAATAGTCTGGCGTCATGCCAGCAATTGCGGTCGGGATACCCGTCATGGGGTCCACACCTCCCGCAATGGTGATGTACTCGCTACCGTCCGCACAAGCGACGGTATCCAGGTCAGCGCGACTAAGGGATGGCCAGTATTCGAGGATGTCCAAACAGCCATCCCCATCCGAGTCAGGGTTACAGTCATCCGTAAGGCTACTGGTTGGGTCAGAACTGAGCTCTTCGCTTGGGTTGGTCGTAGAGATGTAGGAAGCATCGATGGGGCGGAAGGTACCGTTGATGTTCCAGCGCAGTTCCGTATCGGAAGCCACGTTCGGGTCCATGATGTAGAGACGCATGTACCGAATGGTAGAATTACAGGCGGTAGGAGGCGTGCCAACGGGGGCAGTACCGGTAGGGATATCCAGCGTAATACAAGAGTTCACCCCGAATTGCCCGTGGCCCTCGCCGATAAACTTCATACCGGAAGGCTCATCATTATCTGAGAGCAACAGTGCGTAATAGTTGGCCTTCACCCCACAACCCTGCAGGGTGATGACGCCATTGGGCGTGGGGGGGAAGATGACCCATCCTTCCAAAATCTGCCAGTCAAGGTCGCCGTTTCCACTTGCATTCAGGTCCACATTATCATCACCACCCGAAAATCCGGCAGTGGTACCTGTATTCCGTACGGAGATTCCGTTTTCGCTGTCGTAGGGGTTTTGGTTGAGGGCGGGGATGGTGGGGAGGCCAAATTCATCCGTTGCGCTGAAGATGGAAGCGAGCACAGTACCGTTGTGGGGAATACGAGAACCCATAGGGTCGCCACTACGTAACGTACAGGGGCCGAGGGTAGAAGTATCGACGGCACTGAAACTTGCTACCCGCTGCACTGCACTTGCATCCGTACAACCTCCTCGGGGCTGATCGTCGAGAATATCCATAATGACATTATCAGCCAAGTCCATCAACTCTCCATTGCGTAAAGCTTCGTTAGTGTAGGAAGCGTTACTATTAGATCCACCTAATCCTTGAGCACCAGCAATGGAGCCTTTAAGGGTGTAGTGGATAACACTCACATCTCCAGTAGCATTTCCACGAAGGTCCGCCATACCATCCGGCGTCTCACAACCTTCGAGTTCATTGGGTACACCGTCATTATCAACGTCTTCATCCCGGTTATCAGCGACGCCGTCACAGTCCTTATCACACAGCGGGTCCTCGATGGTGATCATATCAGTCCCCTCGTCTCCAGTCTCAATATTTCTCGCCCGAACGACATAATCTCCTAGGTCAAGCGCTAAAAAAATTCCAGAACTATTTGCCCTGAGCGTATCCGTACCCGATTCCAGGGTATAGAGAAACGAATCATCCGCTGTTGCGCCCATTACCGAGGCGGTGGTTCCACCGCGGTAAGAAGGGCACGCTGGTTGGTCTACAGTATTCTCCACCGTAAGGGTGGTTTGCGCCGAAATGACACCACCACCAAGCAGCAAAGAAAGGACAAGGGTACGTGTAAAAAGCTTCATAAGATTATGTTTATAAGACCGCCCAAAGCCAATAAATACAAGGGCTTCAGGACAAAACACTACAGCGCCCTTCTCCCGGTGAGGGGAGAAAGCCGCTATCCTAAAAGTAAAAATCAAAGGGTACGTAACCGCTACAGCGAGCGGGCCATAGATCTGATTTTCATGAGTGCGAGAGGGCGCAAGGAACCCAGAAAAGCTGGGTGAGAAGTTCAAGAACATCCGGGCCGTAGCCCCCTCAATACAAAAGAGTTACACAAATATAATTAGACTATGGACGTATGCAAGTCGCGAAGGAACAAGCCCAAAAATTGTTCGGGAAGGCCAATTCTGGCTGGGGAAGTAGCATTTTGGAACGAACATTCCAAGCGGCAACTACGCATGCAGTTATTTCAACATGTATATTCTGCTGACCTTGCCTCCAATCGAGGATCCGCTACGGTAGTAACACCGTGGACTTACTCCCCCACAATAATGGGCAGGGCCTAAGTATCCTTATGCACGTAGTAACTCTTGCTGGCGAAGTGTTCACGGTTACTCTTCATAGCCAGCTTTTCGGCTTCGGCGGCATCGATCTTGGCGTCGTAGCCATGAAGGCGATTCCCGGAACTAATTCACTTGTAACGTGGATCTGCTTAGCTAGGCCATCCCAAACTGATCCAATCAATCGTTTTTTTGCGTAATCATCTTTCACAGTGCCTCAACGATCCGAGCTCACTCGCCCACCTCCCCGGCACCCGCGGCAGCGCCAACAAGACGTATGCGGGCGCTGCCGCAGGTGCGAAGTAAGGGGGAAACAACAGGACCATTCAAAGCACGATTGGTGAACGGTTTTGGGAGGATCAGCCCTCCCCTTCTTCACTCCCCCAGAAGCTCATGGCGGGTGACGTAAGTGCCCGTTGGTGCGTATTGGTAATGGTATTGAGGACGTTGACGCGGCGCTTGCCCACGAGGACGTGCACGTCGTAAATCTCGTCCACCGAGGCGGCGTAGGCCATCTCACCGACTTTGGCGCCGCTGGGGAGGTAGATGACCACGACGCTCGCGCGGTCGGCCGATTTAGCGAAGTCGAGTTGCGCGAAGGTGGAACTGTTCTTGCGCAGTTTGGAAGTCGCCACGAACAGGTAGTCGCCGGCCCTGGCCATGCCCCGCACGAAGCCGCCGACGTGGCAAACCGTCGTCAATTTTCCAGAGTCCAGATCTACGGTAGAGACGAGCCCCTTCGCCGTTTGCAGGACGTACAACTTACCGTCGTACCAACGTGGCGAATGGGGCATGGCCACGCCGGAGCTAATCGTCTCGCCCGACGCCACGTCCACGATCACGCCGGAGGTAGTGACGGTATCCCGCCAGCCCTGGGGCGTATTGGTGGTGCTGAAGGCCGTTGCGTAGGCCGGCCGGCCCTCGCGCATGGCCATGCCGTTGAGGTGGCAGCGGTCTTCGGGCATGAGCGCGTCGATCCACTTTGGTTGCCAAACGGGCGTAAAGCTGTACTGGTCGCCCAATTGCATGATGCAACTGAAGCGGGTATTGACGGCGTAGAGGGATTTGCCACCGTCGCCAAAGCGCAGGTCGTGAATATCGAGCGGGCCGGTGTGGTAGGTCATGCGGGGCAGGTAGAGCGCGTCGTACTTGCCCGGCCCGTTCGGGTAGCTGGGTGCCGCCATCGGTGCGTTGCGCAGGACGATCACTTCGTCGCGGCAAGCGATGGCAAGCCGGTCGGTAGCCGGGTCCTCGGTAATGCCCATGGGCCGGTTGAAACTGCGGGGTAGCTGGACGATCCGCTCATCGTCCACCGCGCTGAGCATTACCACTTTGCCCGCCTGATAGGTACTCAGCATGAGCGTAATGCCCAACTGGTGGAGGAGCTCGGGCAACTGGGGAGTAGACTGGAGCGCGAAGGGCGGCGGCGCCTGGCCGACTTTAGGGGGAGTTGCCATGGAAGCTGAGCGTAATTAGTGGGGGAGTAATAAGTAAGAGATTAAATTGGATTAACTCCCTTGCTTTACGAGCACGGTAGCAGGCATTGAACCTTACCTACCAGTCTTCCCCGCCTATGCTGGAGCTAACTGATTGGCCAATTCAAGTATTGCTCTACCCGCCCTACTCCGGCAACCCAATCCGTATCGTCAGCTGTGTCCCGCTAAAGTCCGCCACTTCGTTGAACTGCCGGGCCTCCAGGAAGATCGTCCCCGGCTGGGTCGAGGCCTGGATGGCGGGGGTGATGCCTTCGTAGTACAAATCGGTTTCTTCCAGATAGACGGTGCCGGTTACGGCTTCACCCGTTACGTCAAAAGCTGCCATGGCCCCTTCGTCGGTAGTGACGCTAATGCCAGCGGACTTTATCCCCGCCGAGCCGGGCGTGAACTGGACGTCGAAGGTGGCCGACTCTCCCCCTGCCAGAGTGGTCGCGCTGAGATTGGACACGGTGAAATCATCGTTATCTGCTACGACCGTGAGGTTCGTAATGGGGTCGCCACCATCGTTGGTCACTGTGTAGGTGATGGTCGCACCATTCTCTTCGTTTTGAAAAATAGAGGAGCCAAAATCGGTGCCGGCGGTAGCCTCGTTGGTGCTTATCAGTGATGCAACGCCAGTAATATTCTTGAAAAGGCGAAAGAATCCTCTACTATTCCCCGAAACTAGGTCTTGATCCCCGTCCCCGTCAATGTCGACGAATGTGGGCGTGGAGTTACTGCCGACATCAAAACCATCCAGAGGGTTAGGGTTAGCCTCGGTGAAAACGTTCATCCCATCATTATAGAAGATCTTAAAGGAGCCGTCACGCGCGCCTGAGACTAAGTCTTGGTCCCCGTCTCCGTCGATATCGACAAAGGTCGGTTTGGATCTATTGCCGACGTCAAAGCTATCAAAAGGGTTAGAAACAGCCGCGGAAAAACCATTCGTACCGCCGTTTGTAAACACTACAAATGTACCGTACGCATTTCCGGAGACGAGGTCCAGGTCACCATCTCCGTCAACATCGACAAAGGCGGGGGCGGAGTTTTCTCCACCGCGGAGACCATCCAGAGGATTGGGGTCTGCCTTGACAAATGTGTTTGATCCGTCGTTCAAAAAAACATCAAACCTACCATCGTAGCCGCCCGAGACCAGGTCCTGGTCCATGTCCCCATCAATATCCACGAAAGTGGGGGTAGTGTACAGGTCGGTCCTTAAGCCCCCTAGAAGATAGAGGTTAGGTCCGTTGAAAGCGCCCGATGCATCTTGACTGAAAACGATGAGCTCGCCGTATTCATTTCCTGAGACGAGATCCTCGTCCCCGTCTCCATCTAGATCGAAGAAAGTCGGCGAGGAATTACTTTGTGCGAACAAGTCAGCCAATGGATCATCGATGACCTCAGTGAAGTTGTTCGATCCGTCGTTGCTGAAGACGAGAAAAATACCGGCATAGTTTCCTGACACTAAATCCTGATCCCCGTCTCCATCAATATCAGCAAAAGTAGGTGTGGCATAGCCATCGGTATTAAACCCGTCAAGGGGATTCAAACTGGCCTCGGAGAAGATATTATTTCCGTCATTGAGAAACACGAGAAATTCGCCATTGAGGTTCCCCGAAATGAGATCTTCGTGCTCATCCCCATCTATATCAAAAAAGGTAGGATGGGCTAAACTGCCAACATCAAAGCTAGAAAAAGGATTGGTGGGCGCCGTGATGAAGGTGCCCGTACCATCTTTAATAAACAAACTGAAGTTGCCATTTCCCTCTCCTACAACCAGGTCTTCGTCTCCGTCGTCGTCGATGTCGACAAAGCTGGGTGCCGATCGATTATTAACGGATACGCCGGGCAATGGGCTGCCAGCGGAAAAGGCTCCGTTCCCATCGTTGCTAAATACGATGACTTCTCCAGATGATGCCCCCGATATTAGGTCTTCGTCGCCGTCCCCATCAATATCGGCAAAGCTTGGGTTAGCATAATTACCGACGTCAAAGCCACCAAACGGATTGTCATTAGCCTCGATGAAATTACCTGACCCATCGTTGGTGAAGAGAATAAAGTTGCCGTCGAAGTTTCCCGCGACGAGGTCCTGATCCCCGTCCCCGTCGATATCGACGTAGGCGGGACTGGAGTAATAGCCAACATCATTCGGCACCTCGATAAAGGTTGGCACCTGCTGCGCCTGAACCGGGTTGGCCGCTAGCAGCGTGAGAATAAATGCTGCCGACCCCCCTACGGCTCGCACATTCGTGCCCATCCGTTCCAGCGCAGTAACGTAGCGTTGCAATCGGGCGCGGACGCGGGTGCTGTATTTAGTGGAGGGCGCGCTGCGCAACCGGCGCTCGATGCGCGTAGCTAATTTGTTGAATTTCCGCAGCAGATCGCGCTTGCGGGGGGAATGAGTGTTTTGAGTACTCATAACATCAAAGGTAGTATGTTAACAGTGTGATATGCGTGACAAAAGTAGTAAGACTACTCCAATTATCGAAGTGGAGCGTTTACACTTTCTGTGCTTCAACATGAATGATCACTTTCGGATCACCCTCCTAGATTCCTAACATCTATAGTCCCGTCACCAAATCCAGGCGTCTTTGTTTGGCGGAAAAGTTACTTGAGGTCACTTCCAAGGGTCATATAGCTCGCCAGGATCGGTTTCGTAATGGCTACTCCAAACGATTAGTTGATCGCTGATGAACTTGGTGGACCAAGTGTTGACGTGTTGCCGTAACTATGGTACTACGGGCGCAGTCAGAAAAAATCAGGCAAAACTTGACCCTGATCACAAGAATGGGCAGCCTCAGTTCCGCTACCTACTCCTCCTCCACAATAATGAACACGTCCTCATCATCCTTCTGCATGTAGTAACTCTCGCGGGCGAAGCGTTCGCGGTTACTTTCCATGTCCAGCTTTTCGGCTTCGGCGGCGTCGATCTTGGCGTCGTATCCAGCCAGTTCTTCCTCCAGGCGGTCAACGGTGCTACTGAGTTGGAGTTGGGTGAGGACGTCGTGGCGATCCATAAAGACCATCCAGATGGTGAAGAGGACGAGCGTAACGAAGTAGCGGTTGCGCACGTAGGGTGGCAGCTTGTTGATGAGGGTCGTTACGGGGTCGGTCTTTTTCTTCGTAGCCATGAGGGTGGCCAAGATAGGATGGTTCCCGGTACTTTTTGGGATTCGGTACGGACTTTATGTGGATCGGGCCCTCCTACCCTAGTCCATCAACCCCAATTATGGGTAGTTGTCCTCCATAATCCGGCTCCTACCTAAGTTTACTTACCCACCTCCCCGGCACCTGCGGCAGCGCCCAAAATGGCTTGAGTAAGGTTGTAATTGGCTAGGGCTTTAGTAATGAACACCGCCAACCTTATGGACAGCGCACTAAAAAAGGGCACTCCCCCATAACGGAGAAGTGCCCTATTCATTTAGAATTTAAGGCAGAGTTGCCCAGCAAACAGCTAGTTTACTTACCCAACTTCTTCAGCAAATCGCGGCCGGGGAAGTAGGCCGTGCTACCGAGCTCCTCCTCGATGCGGAGCAACTGGTTGTACTTGGCGATTCTGTCGGAACGGCTGGCGGAACCAGTCTTGATCTGGCCACAGTTGAGGGCCACGGCGAGGTCGGCGATGGTAACATCTTCCGTTTCACCGGAGCGGTGGCTCATTACGCTGGTGTAGCCGGCGCGGTGGGCCATGTTGACGGTGTTGATCGTTTCGGTAAGGCTACCGATCTGGTTAACCTTGACGAGGATGGAGTTGGCGCTGCCTTCGGCGATGCCGCGACTGAGCCGCTCGGTGTTGGTAACGAACAGGTCGTCCCCCACCAACTGGCAACGGTCGCCGAAGCTTTGGTTGAGGGCGGCCCAACCTTTCCAGTCGTCCTCGTCGAGGCCGTCTTCAATGGAGAAGATCGGGTACTTGTCCACCCACTGCTTCCAGTAGTCAACCATGGCGGCAGATTCGATCTTGCGGCCGTCGGACTTGTGGAAGTGGTAAACACCCTCCTTGCTGTCGAAGAACTCGGAAGCAGCGGCATCCATGGCGATCATCATATCGTCGCCGGGCTTGTAGCCGGCCTTTTCGATGGATTCGAGGACGATCTCGATGGCCTCGTCGTTGCTCTTGATGTTGGGGGCAAAACCGCCTTCGTCACCGACGTTGGTGGAGTAGCCTTTGGACTTCAGCACGCTCTTCAGGTGGTGGAAGGTCTCCGTGCCCATGCGCAGGGCCTCGCTGAACGTATCGGCTCCGAGGGGCACGATCATGAATTCCTGGAAGTCGATGCTGTTATCCGCGTGGCTACCGCCGTTGAGGATGTTCATCATCGGCACGGGCATCGTGTGGGCGTTCACGCCACCGACGTAACGGTAGAGGGGCAGATTCTGCTCCAAGGCCGCAGCTTTCGCACAGGCGAGGGAAACACCGAGGATGGCGTTGGCACCGAGCTTGCTCTTGTTGGGCGTGCCGTCGAGCTCGAGCATGGTCTCGTCGATGTACCGCTGGTCGGTCACGTCGACGCCGATGAGTTCTTCGCCGATCTTTTCTTCGACGTTGGCGACGGCCTTGAGGACGCCCTTGCCCAGGTAGACATCCTTGTCACCGTCACGGAGTTCCACTGCTTCGTACTTGCCGGTGGAGGCGCCGGAAGGAACGGCTGCGCGGCCGACAATGCCTTCGCCGGTAATTACTTCTACCTCAACGGTAGGGTTGCCACGGGAATCAAGGATTTGCCGGGCGCGGATGTCTAAGATTGAGCTCATGTATTTAGATATTTTGGGTTTTTAGTATCGAGTTGCGATTATCAAGTTGCGAGTTGCGAGATTCGAGTAGCACTCGCTACTTGCAACTCGACACTTACAACTTGCAACTCGCTACTTTTTACTCATTTTGATGGAGTCGACGAACTGGTCAAACAGGTAAGCGGCGTCGTGCGGGCCGGGGCTTGCTTCCGGGTGGTACTGTACGGAGAAGGCGGGCTTGCCGACGATGCGGATGCCTTCGATCGTGTCGTCGTTCAGGTTGCGGTGGGTCACTTCCACTACGTCGAGGTTGGCCTCGATGGCTTCGGGGCTTACGCCGAAACCGTGGTTCTGGCTGGTGATCTCGGATTTACCCGTGATCAGGTTCTTAACGGGGTGGTTGATCCCCCGGTGCCCGTGGTGCATCTTGTAGGTGGGGATATCCACGGCGCGGGCCAGGATCTGGTGGCCGAGGCAGATGCCGAACATCGGCTTCTCCTCTTCCAGCATCGCTTTGGCGGTATCGACGGCGTAATCCATCGCGCCGGGGTCGCCGGGGCCATTGGAGATGAAGAGGCCGTCGGGGTTGAAGGCGCGGATGGCTTCCATGCCGGATTTGGCGGGGAATACCTTCACGAAGCAATCCCGCTTGGTGAAGTTGCGCAATATGTTCTGCTTGGTGCCCAGGTCCAGCACGGCCACGCGGTACTTCGCCGTCGCCTCGTCACCGAGGGTGTAGGCTTCCTTGGTCGTCACCTTGCTAGCCAGCTCCAGGCCGTCCATATCGGGGGCCGCGGCGAGCTGCTTTTTCAGTGCGTCCAGGTCGAATTTACCGTCCGTGCTTTCGCTGGAGATGATGCCGTTCATGGCGCCCTTCGTGCGGATGTGGCGTACGATGGCGCGGGTATCCACGTCGCTGATGCCCACGAGGCCTTCCTTTTCTAGGTAGTCCTGGATGGAAGCATCCGCGAGGTTGCGGCTGTAGGGCACCGTGAAGTTCTTCACGATCAGGCCGGCAATCTTCACGGAGTCAGATTCCGTATCCGCGTCCGCCGTCCCGTAATTCCCGATGTGGGCGTTCGTCGCTACGAGCAACTGGCCGTAGTAGCTGGGGTCGGTAAATACCTCCTGGTAGCCGGTCATCCCGGTGTTAAAACAGATCTCACCAACGGTGGTGCCAATCTTTCCGGCGGCCTTCCCCTCGAAGGTCGTGCCGTCAGCCAGTAGTAGGATTGCGGGTTGTTGTTCCATGTGCGAATGTATGGGTACGGAATTCGCGCAAAGATATGGAAACGCAGGTTAGCGATTAAGCGTGGGGCTGGCAATGTTTATTCGCCGATTTACAGCGTAAAGCAACGAGCTAGCGTACCCGATCTCACTAAGCAGAACTGATTTTGGGCGCTGACGCAGGTGCGGGGTGATGGGGGAGTAACGAGAAACGAGTAACGAGTAGCGAGTTGCGACTCCTTACTCACTACTTGCAACTTGCAACTCGCTACTCGCAACTCAAACCACCCAGCCACGTTCCCGAGCGTGAGTGAGCGCGTCCGCGTAGTCGCCGACGAGTTGCACTTCGATGTCGGTTGTGTTTTCGATGAGGGCTTCGATGCGTTTGGCCCGCCGTTCACTCTGGACGTCCCGGATGTAAATGCATAGGATGCGGCCGGGGTTGTTGCGGGCGGCCTCGAGGTAGATGTCCGTATCGTGTTCGCCGGAGTCACCTACCAAGATGAAGTTGAGGTGGGGATAGGTATCGAGCACCCGCTTCACCATATCGGCCTTGTGGGTCTTGTAGCTGAAGGTCTTGTCCTCACTGGGCAGACCAAAATCACGCAGCAGGACGGGCCCGCGGGGGAAGTGGTTGATGCTGAGAAAGTCCACCAGCAAATCGTACAAGTTCCAGGGGGAATTGGAGACGTAGAAGAAGGGGTTGAAACCCTTTTCGTCCGGCCCGAGCTTGAGGGCATTGTAGAAATCGGATACGCCGGCAAAGGCAAGGCGATTCCCCGCGTTCTTCAGGATGGTGTGGATCATCGTTTTGATCTTGAACCTGCTGGTCACATCCGTCTTGAGGATCGTATCGTCGATATCGCTGATGATTCCAAACTCCGCTTCGGTGGGCACGACGACGGCCGAATGGGAGACAATGTTGAGGTCCGCCTCGTCGGGAATACTGACGACGGTGATCTCCGCCTCCTGCCACAGCCCGTCGTCAGACCGGACCGTTTTGTCCTCGGGGCAGTGGTGTTCAACGTGGAAGTAGCCTTCGTCATTGGTCGTCCGCTCAAAAGTGTAGTCACCCCAGGTGATCTTGACCTTGGCGCCGGGAATCTCCCGGGAGTTAAAGCGGCGGAAGTTGTTGGAGATGTTGTCCCACAGCTTATCGCGCTCGTCGCGGCGGATACCCCGGTCCCGCAGCACCCGGCCGGTGATGAAGAGGTAATCCTCCCGGCCAAAACCGATGTAGTTGGCGACGGTGACGGGTTTGTCGTTCCCCCAGTTGAGGCGGTCGACGAGGTCGTCCCATTCCCGGTGAGCGAATTTACCGATGGATTTTAGTGCGGATGATATGGCCATATCCACCCAACGCAGAGTGGGCGGTCAAATGTTCTGGGGGCAACGAAAGCGAATCGGTGCGGACCGTCCACATTTTTTTGGCGTAGCCAACTAACATTGGCTAAGGCAAAGGGGTACTATCGGCAATCAATTTTCCAGCTATGAGTGGTTTCTTCCAAGAATTCAAAAAGTTTGCCGTCAAGGGCAACATGATCGACTTGGCGGTTGGCATCATCATCGGTGCCGCGTTTAATAAGATCGTTGACGTACTCGTCAAGCAAATCATCATGCCTCCCCTCGGCTGGCTGACGGCCGGGGTAGACTTGGCGGATCTGAAATGGGTCATCGACCCGCCTAAACTGGACGAAGCCGGTGCCGTCGTTTCCCCGGGAGTAGTGATTGGCTACGGCATGTTCATCGAAGCAATGATGGATTTCTTCATAGTTGCCCTGACGCTGTTCGTCGTGATTCGTTTCATTAACCGGCTTAAGGATAAGGCGGAGGACGATAAGAACCAGACCGTTCCTACCCCAAAGGACATCCAGTTGCTCTCCGAGATCCGCGACGAAATGAAGTTGATGAACGGGAAGTCAGCTGCGTAAGGTTACTCGCGGGTGCAGCCGGGATTTTCTAAAGAGACTTGTGGTGCAAAAGACTAACCGCCTAGCCCGGCTCGTTCCAACCATCCCCGCTAAAAACTTGTCCTGATAACCGGACTACTTGACTACACATAACCCCACCAACTGAATGGACGCCATTAAAATTCTCTGGGCCGACGACGAGATCGACCTGCTCAAACCCCAACTCCTCTTCCTCAAAAAGAAAGGCTACGAAGTCACTACCGTCACCAACGGCCACGACGCCCTGGAAGAACTGGAGGGGGACGTAGAATTTGACGTCGTATTCCTCGATGAGTCCATGCCCGGTCTCACCGGTCTGGAAACCCTAAGCCGGATCCGCAATACGAATACCTCCATCCCCGTGGTGATGATCACCAAGAATGAGGCCGAGGACGTGATGGAAGAAGCCATCGGCAGCCAGATTGCCGGCTACCTGCTCAAGCCCGTCAACCCCATGCAGATCCTGCTGACGCTGAAGCGGATCATCGACGAGAAACGCCTCGTCCGCGAAAAAACCAACACGGAATACCAGCAGGACTTCCGCCAACTCCTCATGGAGATCAACAGCGGCCTCAACAAGGAGGAGTGGGTCGATATGTACAAGAAGATCATCAACTGGGAACTGAAGCTGGACGACAGCCAGAGCGAACAGATGGGCGAGATCCTGGCCGTCCAGAAAAAGGAAGCCAACGCAGAATTCTGCAAGTTCATCGAACGCAACTACCTCGACTGGGTGAAGGGGGAGGACGCCCCCACCATGTCCCACAACCTGATGCGTAAAAAGGTGCTACCCCATCTCAGCAAGGACGTCCCTACCGTAATGGTGCTGCTCGACAACATGCGCTTCGACCAGTGGAAGGTCATCGAGCCCTACCTGAGCGAACTCTTCCGCGTGGAGGAAGAGGACTACTTCTACAGCATCCTCCCCACGGCGACGCAGTACTCCCGCAACGCCATTTTCGCGGGGATGATGCCCTCCGACATCGCTAAACACTACAAACAGTGGTGGAAGAACGACGCGGACGAAGGTGGCAAGAACATGCACGAAGCCGACCTCCTCGGCAAGCAAATGGAGCGCCTGATGAAGCGCAAGGAGATCAAGTGGGATTACACCAAGGTCACCCGTACCAACTTCGCCCGCCAGATGCAGGACCGGGCCTTGGACTTCCTCAACAATGACTTCTCCGTCATCGTATACAACTTCATCGACATGCTCAGCCACGCGCGCACGGAGATGGAAGTCCTTAAGGAGTTGGCCGGCGACGAAAAGGCCTACCGCAGCCTCACCCGCAGCTGGTTCGAGAATTCCCCCCTCTGGGCCACCCTCCGCAAACTGGCCGAGCGCGACGTGCAGTTGATCGTGACGACCGACCACGGCACCATCCGCGTCAACACCCCCAGCCGGGTGGTGGGGGACCGGGATACCAGTACCAATCTCCGTTACAAATTAGGCCGCAACCTCAACTACGAGGAACGGGACGTACTTGAGGTGCGGGATCCCCAAAAAGCCCTCCTCCCCCGCCCCAACCTGAGCTCCTCGTTCATCTTTGCGAAGGAGGATAAATTCTTCCTCTACCCCAACAACTACAACTACTACAACAATTACTACCGCGATACCTTCCAGCACGGCGGCATCTCGCTGGAGGAGGTGATCTGTCCGGTCATTCGTTTGCGGTCGCGCTAGTAACTGACGGGCCAGTATCGGCGCAAAACTGGATACTGAGGTAATGATACTTCTACGAAAAGTGGGTACGCTCCTCCCGGAACGTACCCACTTTGCATTTCTGGAAAAGACGTGATCGCTAACAATTCAAGTCAATTTCCTAGAAACCCCGGTAGCCCACGGTCAGTACTCCGGTGATGCGGGTTCTTTCCGTGTCCACTACGTTGGGATCCACGAAGAAAGTACGGTAGGGTGCGTAAGCGTTGTTCCTCCCCGCGTAGCGAGCGGCTACGTCCACAAAGAAACGACCAGCGTTGTAGCCTAGGCCCGTGGAGTAGGTAATGATTGATTCATCCTGATCGAAGCGTGGCTCCAGCGAGGGCAAGGTTTGGTATCCAACGCCAAAGCGTAGTTGCAGCGGGTTGAGGTTGATCTCCCCACCGGCACGAACGTTGAAGGTGGATCCCAACGTAGCGTCGATATCGGCATTGGCGGCCTCATCCACCAGCGTGAAGTCGAGTTCGCTGAAGGCGTTACCGGCGTAATTCACGTAGTCCGCATCGATAGAAAGGAAGCCGCTAGTACCGATAATGTAGCCCGCGCCGGCCGAGAACCGCCAGGGCGTCCGCAGATTGACGATTACTGGTTGACCGTTGGCTCGCGCGTTACCGCCGAGGGCTTCATCACGGAAAGTGTAGTTGTAAGTCAATTCCGTCTGGTAAGTCTCGTCAATCGTCATGAAGGTGGGCGACTGAATGGACAAGCTGATTCGAGCGGCGGGGGTGGGCAAGTAAATGGCCCCCAGTTTAAAATTGGCGCCGGAGCCCTGTTGCGTCAGCACTTCGTCGAAGGAAGCGTCCTCAAAGCGGGTGACCTCATCGCGGCCATCCACCTCGTCGTAGGTTTTGGTTTCGGTAAAGGAGAAGAAGGGGATGCCAAGGCCAATACCCCACATAAGTTTATCGTCAAGGTTGCCACCCAAGCTCAGCGCGAACTCGTGCATGCTGCCCGACCGGTCCACGGTACCGCTCCGAGTGATTTGTGCCTGTTGGGCGTCATCAAAATCGAAGTCGGAGAAGTAGCCAAATTCATCCTGCAGCAAAGCGCGGCGGTCATTTTGCGGAAGCACGTCGATGTTATCAAATAAGGTGGGGTCGATGACGTTGAGCAGGTTACTCCTGAAATCATCGAAGAAACTGTCGTTAAAATCCTCCGTGAGGGCATCGAGGATGGAGCCACCACTGTCACCGGAATAGCGAATCACTTCGTTGTAGTCTGCTATACGGGCCAGGCTGAAGCCAAAGTTCAACGAATTGTAGTCGCTCTCCTGGCTGCTGTTGGTATAGACAAAAGAGAGGTTCGGTACCGTGATGGTGCCCGTATTCTCAGATATACCACGGTTCGTTCCGTTACCGCGCAGCAGGGAGGTGATGGATCGGTTAGTATAACCCACTGACGCCGAGGCGTAACTACTTCGGTTGTAGCCAATGCCCGCTGGATTGACGTGCATGGTCGAAACGTCCACTCCAATCGGCGTCATACTCCCCCCGGTGCCCATAAAGCGGGCGGAACCTTGCAGATTGACCGTAGAGAGCCGAATGGCATCTTCTACCCGGCTGGGCAGTACCTGAGGCAGCGGTGCTTGGGCCATCAGCTCGGAAACTGACAACAGGAGAAGGGGAAGAACGGAAAGGAATAAACGCGTCATGTGGCTTAACTTTTGCTGGGTGCAACCATGGCACGGCAGCTGATGCTGGTTGCTACCCTAAGTAAAGCCTAATTCCCCATTGGGTTCACTATCGCTACCTCCACCGCGCTACCGTAAGTAATTCTTAACGGCCTGAGGTGATGTGCCCGTCGTTTGCGGGCCAGTTATACGGTTGGAGGGGAACCGTGCAAAACAGGCGGAGGCACCAACAATGTTGATGCCTCCGCAGATGATTTCAAATTTAGTGCTTACCGACCACCACGTGAAGAACCACTGCGGCTTCTGGAAGGAGCGCTTCTACTGGGGCTCACACTGCGGCTGGGAGATACGCTCCGGCTGGGGCTGATACTCCGGCTACGGGAAGGCGCAACTGATCGCGAACGCGTATCCGTTGAACGTGTCCGCACCGGTGCGCGCTGAACGCTCGGCCGCGCGGAAGACCGGGTACGCGTTGGGGTAGTACTGCGCGTTCGTACCGGGTTGCGATTTCCGGAAGTAGATCTGCTCTGGGCGCTGGAATTACTCTTTTCGCCTCCAGAGTAGCCACCGTTGTTACGGCTGACCGTAGTCCGGCGCCGATCGATCCGATCCTGAATGGAGGTAGTTGATCCACGCGGCGTCCTTACGGTAGACTGGCCGGGAATCTGACGGGTATTCCCGGCAACGTTGTAAAAGGTATTGCCAAACGCCGGTGGGCAGTAATAACCACCACCTACTCCAGCAACGCCGAAACCACCGAAACGATTGAACCCTACCCCACCGTAGATCCCGGGGTTGAAAAAGGGATCATTCCAGTAGCCAAAGCGGTTGAATCCGTTCTGAAAGGCAAAGCGATCGTAGGGGGAGGCAAAGCCGAAGCGGTCTACCGCAACAACCCGCGGTCCGTAGGGCGTATACACCCGCTGAAAGGCAACGGAAGGCGTATTGTAGATCAGCGTCGTATTAAACCCGCCCCGGAAGAAGGGGTCGTAGTAGCCAGCGTCCACGTAAAAGGGATCGTAGTAACCAAAGCTCCCCACGGGCCGGCGGAAACGGCGGATGCGACTGGTGTACTCGTAGTCCGAAGCTTGTCGGTTAGCTAATTCTTCCGGGTCCGGCACGTCGTCGTAATCATCCTCATAGGAGTAGCCATCGTCGTCGATAGCATCATCTAATGAGATGGTATTCGCCCTTTTTTCTTTGGAGGGGACGAAGTAGACGTCATCGTATTGCGCCGCGAGGGTAGTCGTACCGGCAACGAAGGCCAGTAGGAACAGGAGGCGGGCGGAAAAGCGAAGCGTGCGCATGTTAATTCAGTTTGGGCTTTGGGAAAGCTGATGCCTACCCAAAGACGGTCTTTAAAATGATTACTTTTGCCCACTCAAATTTAGCCGGGTCGGTAAAAGCTGAGCAACCTTTCACTTTCACGAAAAGTCGCCCCTTAGCCGCACCTTCCGGCTTCGTTTGGCCGTTGATGCGTAGCGTCTGCGGGGTCGCAATCAAGATAAACGATGGTACGGACTAATTCGTCACCCATTGTTCATCCCACTTGCTTAGCACCCGCGGCAGCGCCCCTTTAAAACATTGATTTTCAGACAATAGTTCGAATATGGCAAGTGCCGTTACCCCCAGAAACGAAGATTACTCCCAGTGGTACCTGGACATCGTGAAGAACGCCAACCTGGCGCAAAATTCGGCCGTCCGCGGCTGCATGGTCATCAAACCTTACGGCTTCGGCATCTGGGAACGGATGCAGCGGCAACTGGACGATATGTTCAAGGAAACCGGCCACCAGAACGCCTACTTTCCCATCTTCATCCCGAAGTCCTTCCTGAGTAAAGAGGCCGCCCACGTGGAGGGTTTCGCCAAGGAATGCGCCGTCGTAACCCACTACCGCCTGAAAAATGCGGAGGACGGCAGCGGCGTCATCGTCGACCCCGAAGCCAAGCTGGAGGAGGAACTGATCGTCCGGCCCACCTCCGAAACGATCATCTGGAACACTTACCGCGACTGGATCACCAGTTACCGCGATCTGCCCCTGCTCGTTAACCAGTGGGCCAACGTCGTCCGCTGGGAGATGCGGACCCGCCTCTTCCTGCGCACCGCCGAATTCCTGTGGCAGGAAGGGCACACCGCCCACGCCACGCCCGAAGAAGCCCAGGAGGAAACGTTGAAGATGCAGGAGGTGTACGCCACCTTCGCCGAAGAATTCATGGCCATGCCCGTCATCCGCGGCGTGAAGACCGAGAACGAACGCTTCGCCGGCGCCGACAACACCTACACGATCGAGGCGATGATGCAGGACGGCAAGGCGCTGCAGGCCGGCACCAGCCACAACCTGGGCCAGAACTTCGCCAAGGCCTTCGACGTGAAGTTCGCCAACGAAAACAATAAGGAAGAGTACGTCTGGGCAACCAGCTGGGGCGTTTCCACCCGCCTCATTGGTGGCCTCATCATGACGCACTCAGACGACCAGGGCCTCGTGCTCCCGCCCAAACTGGCGCCCATTCAGGTCGTCATCATCCCCATCCCGAAACCGAACGACGAGCTCGACGCCAAGGCCCACGAGATCATGGCCGAACTGAAGAGCCGCGGCATCCGCGTCAAGTACGACAACGATGCCAAGAAGCGGCCCGGTTTCAAATTTGCTGAAAACGAACTGCAGGGTATCCCCGTCCGCCTCGGCCTCGGCAAGCGCGACCTCGCCAACGGCACCATCGAAGTGGCCCGGCGGGATACCAAGGAAAAATCCAGCCAACCCCTGGAAGGCATCGTGGACCACGTCGCCAGTCTGCTCGATGAGATCCAGCAGAACCTCTTCCAGACCGCGCTCGACTTCCGCGCCGAGCACAGCCACACCGTCGATACGATGGAAGAATTCAAGGCCATCCTCGACCGCGACATCCCCGGCTTCATCTACGCCCACTGGGACGGCACGACCGAAACGGAGAAGAAGATCAAGGAGCTCACCAAGGCTACGATCCGCTGCATCCCCAACGATTCCGTCGCCGAAGCCGGCACCTGCATCCTGACCGGCAAGCCCAGCGAACGCCGGGTCATCTTCGCTAAATCTTACTAGCGGCCGTTCCGGTTGGAACTTCGGCGAATAGCAAAAGGCGCGACTTACACTAGGTAAGTCGCGCCTCGTTATATGCATTTGGCGCTCACGCAGGTGCAAAGCAAAGGGTTAAGCTGCGCGCCACCCGAAGGCTTGGGACTATACCCGACTGACGGCGAGGAAGACCTCTTCCCCATTGGGTAACTCAAGTGCGTCACCGGCCACGTCACCATCGAGGACCAGGCTATCGGCCAATACCTCGTCGGCAATGTAATCCCGGTATGTCGTTGCCGCCTGCTCAATTTTCGGGGAACCCTGGAGGCGAACGCGGATGCGGTCCGTCACCTCAAAACCCTGGTCCTTACGGAGGTTCTGGATGCGGTTGACGAGCTCCCGGGCCAGGCCTTCGGAGGCTAGTTCGTCGGTGATCGTGACGTCGAGGGCGACGGTGAGTTCGCCGTCGGTGGCCACCTTCCAGCCGGGGATGTCCTCGGTGGTGATGGAGACGTCCTCCGGCGTGAGGGTAACGGTTTCATCCCCGACGGCCAGGTCGTAAGACCCGGTAGATTCCAGCGTGGAGATCTGGTCGACCGTCATTTGGTTGACGGCGCCGGCGACCTGCTTCATCATCTTACCCACCTTCTTACCAAGGACGCGGAAGTTGGGTTTGATGCTTTTCTTCAGGAAGTCGCCATCCGTCAGCAGTTCGACCTCCTTGATGTTGGTCTCATTCTTGACGATCTCGGCGATGGCCTCGATGCGGCGTTGGACATCGGGGTCGGTGGCCGGCACGAGGATCTTTTGCAGGGGCTGGCGTACGCGCAGGTTATCGGCCTTCCGGAGCGAAAGGGTGAGGGAACTGAGGCGTTGGGCGTAGTCCATCCGTACTTCGAGATCCCGGTCAATGAGTTGCTCATCGGCCTGGGGGAGGATACTCAGGTGGACGGAGTCACCCTTTTTACCATCTTCCCCGGCACCTGCGTGAGCGCCCGTCAAATCGCGGTACAGCTGTTCGGCGTAGAAGGGGGCGACGGGTGACATTAGCTGGGCCACCCGCACGAGGCAGGTGTGCAGCGTCTGGTAGGCCGCGCGCTTATCGGTGGACATTTCCCCCTTCCAGAACCGGCGCCGGCACTGGCGGACGTACCAATTGGAAAGCTCGGCGTTCACGAAACGGTCGATGGCCCGGCAGGCCGGCGTGGCGTCGTAGGCGGCGAAGCGTTCGGTGACCTCCTTAGTGAGGCTGTTCAGTTTGCTAATGATCCAGTGGTCCAGCTCGGCCAGGTCCTTCTTGGCGACGGGCTTGTCCGTAGTCGGATCGTAACCGTCGACGTTGGCGTAGAGGGCAAAGAAGCCGTAGGTGTTGTAGAGCGTGCCGAAGAACGTGCGCCGCACTTCCTGGATGCCCTCTTCGTCGAACTTGAGGTTATCCCAGGGGTTGGCGTTGCTGATCATGTACCAGCGGGTAGCGTCGGCGCCGTAGGTATCGATGGTGGTGAAGGGGTCGACGGCGTTGCCGCGACTTTTAGACATCTTCACTCCGTTTCTATCAAGGACTAAGCCATTTGACACTACGTTCTTAAACGCAACGGAATCAAAAGTCATGGTAGCAATTGCGTGAAGGGTATAAAACCAGCCTCTTGTCTGGTCAACACCTTCGGCGATAAAATCAGCCGGAAAAACGCGGCCAAAATCCTTCTCATTCTCAAAAGGGTAATGCCATTGTGCGTAAGGCATTGAACCTGAATCAAACCATACGTCGATTAGATCAAGTTCGCGAGTCAGTTCTTTACCGTTCTTCCACAGTTTCACCTCATCGATGTAGGGACGATGAAGGTCTTTCGGCATTTGTTGCTCTAGCCCTAGTTCTTGGTTAGCTAGTTCAATAGCTTCTTCCAATTCAGCCATGGACCCAATGCATACCTCTTCTTCGCCATCTTCGCTGCGCCAGATAGGTAATGGGGTACCCCAGTAGCGAGATCGGCTCAGGTTCCAGTCTAAAAGGTTTTCAAGCCACTTGCCAAAACGCCCCGTCCCGGTGCTTTCTGGCTGCCAATTGATTGTTTTGTTCAACTCAGCCATCCGCTCTTTAACCGAACTGGCTTTTATGAACCAACTATCGAGGGGATAGTACAATACTGGTTTATCGGTTCTCCAACAGTGAGGGTAGCTGTGGTTGTACTTGGCCACATTGAAAGCTTGTCCTACTGTTTTCAGGTGGATGGCAATGTCTACATTGACATCCTTGTAATCAGGATCTTCCTTGTAATTTTTAACATACCTACCCGCGAATTGACCTGCCTCATCAGTAAACTTACCCTGCTTATCAACAAGTGTTAGCGAGCCTATACCATTGACTCTACCTACCGCCATATCGTCCTGGCCAAAGCTGGGGGCGGTGTGAACGATACCAGTGCCGGCATCCGTCGTGACGAAATTGCCCGGGATGATGCGGAAGGCATCACCGTCTTCCACGGCCGGGCCGTCGAGGAGTCGTTCGTACCGGAGCCCAACGAGTTGCTCACCGGTGAAGGGCTCGGAGATGGCTTCGATGGTGGGTTGGTTGTGCCCGCCAAACCATTTGCCGACCAGTTCCTTGGCCAACACCACGTCGTTCGGTTCACCGGTGTACTGGTTCTTCGTCCGGACTTTTACGTATTCGATCTTCGGGCCTACGGTGAGGGCCGTGTTGGAGGGGAGCGTCCAAGGCGTGGTCGTCCAGGCGATGATGTGGAGGTTGGTACTGTCCGCACTTCCTAGCATGGCACCTGCGTCAGCGCCCTCTTCTACCTGGGGCGTAACCGGCAGACTCCACAACCAGCTATGGTCGCTGGATTTAGTAGCCTTGAACATCGCTACCACTGTGGTGTCACTCACGTCCTGATAAGCGCCGGGCATGTTCAGTTCAGCAGTACTCAGGCCAGTGCCTGCGGCAGGTGAGTAAGGCTGGATGGTGTAGCCTTTATACATCAGGCCCTTGTCGTAGATTTTCTTCAACAGCCACCAGACGGACTCCATGTACTCGTTCTCATAGGTCACGTATGGATTTTCCAGGTCGACCCAATAACCCATTTTACGCGTGATGTCATCCCAGACATCTTTGTAGCGCATCACGGTCTCCTTACAAGTTTTATTATACTCGTCGACTGAGATTTTCTTTCCAATGTCTTCTTTGGTAATTCCTAGCTCTTTCTCTACAGCTAGCTCAATCGGCAAACCGTGGGTATCCCAGCCCCCTTTGCGCTCTACCCGTTTGCCCTGTAGGGTCTGGAAGCGGCAGAAGATGTCCTTGATCGTCCGGGCCATAACGTGGTGGATACCGGGCATCCCGTTGGCGGAGGGTGGGCCTTCGTAGAACACGAATGAGTTGTCTTCGGAGCGCTCGGTGATGCTCCGCTGAAAGACGTCGTTGGCCGCCCAGAAATCGAGGATGGCTTTGTCTACTTCGGGGAGGTCGAGGTTTTTATACTCTTGGAACATGGGGGGAGATTGGGAGGAATGGGAAAACGGAGGGCAAAAGTAGGTAAACAAAAAGCCCCGGCGGATGGTCCGTCGGGGCTTTTCGTTTGCAGTGCAGTGCAGCGGTAAAGCTTACGGACGGGCGGGCCGCCGAATAATTATACCGCTAATAATGAGCTGATTCTGCATAGGGCAAAGGTAACAACGGCACCTCAATTGAAGTTGCGGCTAAGCGTAAGCAAGGTGTTTAGGTGCTCAGGCTCACTTTTTTAGCCACAAAGCACAATTTTTTTCAATCGATTGCTTGACAGTCCGCCAATTTATCCTATCTTAGAAGCAAGTTGACGCGGAAGCTAATTCCGCCCACCAACTTTCTATTTAGTTTTCATTTGGTTTTTTGGGGTTATTGGGAGGCAACGTCGTTGCCTCTTTTTTTGTGCCCGCTGCAAAACGTCGGTCTAACCCGCAACAATTTCGCCAGCGTACTCCACGTCCACCTTGATGGAATTGGCGATGAAGCACTTCCTGCCCGCCTCGGCGTGTAACTCCCGCGCCCGCTCGGCTTTATCCGCCTGGGCGATGGTGATCCTGGGATTGAGGACGATGCGCGTAAACTGCCCACTACCGTCCGCGCCCTCTTCCATCGTGCCCGTAGCGCTGTCTACGTATTCGAGCACGGTGATTTTGTTGACGCTGGCCAAATGCAGGTACCAGAGCATATGGCAGGAACTTACCGAAGCGAGGAACATCTCTTCCGGGTTGATGCGGGAGTCGTCGCCCCGAAAATTGGGATCGGAACTCGCATCGATCTCCTCCTTACCCTCAACGCTGACGACGTGGTCGCGCGAATAAGCCCGGTAATCCAGCGTGCCGGAGCCGAGGTTGCCGGTCCAGATGATGTCCACCGCATAATTGTGTTGGCGCGCCATTGCTTCAGATTTTACCTTATTTGACTATTGTTGGGCCCATCTCCGCAACTTTAGTGAGCCACCGCGTTATTGGAGAGAGCGCAAAACGCACCTGAATATATGCAAAAAGGCACCGTAACTAAATCCACCGGAAGTTGGTACAAGGTCAAGCTGGACGAGCCCACGCCCGATGGCCACTACGAGCTACGTTGCCGCGTCGCGGGCCGGTTCCGGCTCCAGGACAAACAACTCACCAACCCCATCGCCGTCGGTGACCGCGTTTCGGTGGAAGTCGAAACCAACAACGACGAAGAAACCGGGGCTATTCGCAAGATTGAGGACCGGTCTAACTACGTCGTCCGCCAAAGCCCCCGCAAGAAACACGAGCTGCACTTGCTGGCCTCCAACATTGACCAGGCCGTGCTCATCGTAACCGTCATTTGGCCGGACGTGAAGCTGGGATTCATCGACCGCTTTTTGCTGATGACGGAACCCTTCGGCATCCCCACCACGATCGTCTTTAATAAGGCGGACCTCTACGACGAGGACACGATGGAAACCTACGAGGTGATCAAGCAGATCTACGAAGACATTGGCTACCAAGTCATGCTCGTTTCCGCCCAGGAAGGGATCGGCATCGAAGCTTTTCAGGAGCTACTGAAGGACAAACGCAGCCTACTCAGTGGCCAGAGCGGCGTAGGGAAATCCACCCTCGTCAACGCCGTCGCGCCGGATCTCGACCTCACCACCGGCGAGCTCTCCGAGTACACGGGGAAGGGGCAACACACCACCACCTTTGCGGAACTCTACGAACTGCCCTTTGGCGGAGAGTTGATCGACCCGCCGGGCATCAAGAACCTATCCTTTAACTACCTCGAACCCATCGAGGTAGCCTATTACTATCGCGAAATCTTTGCCCTCAGCCCGGAGTGTAAATTTGGCGGCACGTGTCTGCACCGCAGCGAGCCGGGTTGCGCCGTGATCGCTTCCGTCGAGGCGGGCGACGACCGGGTCACCGACCTACGGTACAACTCTTACCTCACCCTCCTGGAAGAAACGGAGGCCCAGAATTACTGGGAACGGAAGAAGGTATAAACGGTAAAACCCGCGGTTAATTCCTGTCAGTAAGGTGCACCTAAAGTCCGATCCGAAGCTGGCTTGTGTCCCCGCTCAAACGCGCCTTCCGAGAAGGGGTCTGGCACCACCGGGGCAACGTTTTCCTCGTAAAACAGTAGGGACAACACGGCGACCAGGCCCACCAGTAACAGGATATTGACCAATTGCCGCCGCCGTTTTTTCCGTTCGGCGCGGGTAGCTCCGTACTCCGGTCGCTCTTCGATGACCTTCAGGATTTCCTTTTTCTTTCCGTAGGGATCGAGGTAATTATTGAAGGTGTGGCGCGGGGCCGGCTCCGTTTTGATTTTCAGTTTCCCCCGCTTATTCACTACGATCAGGCCGATCCGGTTTTTGCGGCACTGTCGGTGCAGGGCGGCGTAATCTTCTTCCTTCGTAATGGTGTCTTCACCAATCGCGATCCACTGTTCGTTGGCCGGGTATCGGCTCAATTGCTCGATCGCGCCGACGGATTGCAGCCGCGTCAGTACCAACCACCGCATTACGGAAGTGATGATCACCGATCCCAATAGAAAAAGGGACAGTAGAAGAACGGTATTCACCGCATTGAAATACCACTGGTAGCCGAGCGTTCCGGAGAGCAGGGCGAGGAGAATGAGCGTCACTCCCCTACCCGTCCACCGTAGTCTCTTATGATTATCCTTCAGCTTGAGTTGGTGGATCGTGGTCCGGCTTTTCGCTTCCACCACCACTACGTAGGGACTGTTACGCGCGCGCATGAAGGCGAGCAAAACGTCCGCCCGTTTCAGCTTCGTGTACGCCTCCGTTGCCACGTAAGCGGAGCGGCGGCGGTAGTACTTCTTATTCAATCTTTCGGCGACGGCGTTCTGCACAAACCGCTCCGTCATGGGTTTTGCGGGCATCGGCGCAAAACTAACAAATAGTTTTTAACACTGTGGCCCCGTACTCAATAGCGGGATCCTGGACGCCATTTTAACGCACCTAAAAACGACCGCTATCACAACGATTATGCGCTGCCGCAGGTACCAGGGAATGACCGAGCAAGATGGATAAATTAAAATACATTTTGTTTTCTATTGGCTGGCGACCTACATTTACCGCTGAAAGAGTGTGCTACAAACTAATTGTAGCCATGTTATGTACCACATTTGCCAGCGCCGTTGAAGGCGTTGATGCCCGTATGATCACCGTCGAAGTGAACGCGGGGGGCGTCGTCCAGGAGAATTCCCCCTGGTACCACGTCGTTGGCCTGCCGGATTCCGCCATCCGGGAAGGATCCTTCCGTATTGACGCCGCCGTCAAGAACTCCGGTTTGGAGCTCAGACGGATGAAGACCGTCATCAACCTGGCACCCGCCGATATCCGCAAGGAAGGCGCCGCCTACGATCTCCCGATTGCCGTCGCCTTGCTGACGGCCACGAAAGAGATCGTCGTCCCCGACATGAACGAATACATGATCATGGGCGAGCTTTCCCTCAGTGGGGAGTTGCGACCAATCAAGGGTGCCCTCCCGATTGCCATTGAGGCCCGCGCCCGTGGGTACAAGGGATTCATCCTGCCCGAAAAGAACGCCCGGGAAGCCGCCATCGTCAGTGACCTCCCTGTATACGGCGCTAAAACCCTCCGCGAAGCCGTGGATTTTCTGACGGGGACGGCCACCATCAAACCCACCGAAGTCAATACCCGGGAAGAGTTTTACCGCGACCGGACCACCCACGACGTGGACTTCAGCGACGTGAAGGGGCAGGAGAACATCAAACGCGCCATGACCATCGCCGCGGCTGGTGGCCACAACGTGATCCTGATTGGCCCTCCGGGAGCGGGGAAGACGATGTTAGCCCGTCGCTTACCGACCATTCTACCACCGTTAGATTTACGGGAGGCTTTGGAAACGACGAAGATCCATTCCGTAGCGGGTATCCTGCCTTCCGGGAAAGCCCTCATCACGCAACGGCCATTCCGGGCTCCGCACCATACCATCAGCGACGTAGCCTTGGTAGGCGGTGGGAGTTACCCTTCACCGGGGGAGATTTCCTTAAGCCACAACGGCGTCCTTTTCCTGGACGAACTACCGGAGTTCAAGCGCAGCGCCCTCGAAGTGATGCGCCAGCCAATGGAGGAGCGCCGCATCATCATCTCCCGGGCCAAAGTCACCGTAGATTTCCCCGCCGGCTTCATGTTGATCGCCAGCATGAACCCCTGCCCCTGCGGCTACTTCAACCATCCCCAGAAAGAATGCACCTGCCCACCCGGAACGGTGAAACGTTACCTCAGCAAAATTAGTGGCCCTTTACTGGATCGGATCGATTTACAGGTAGAAGTAACCCCCGTCCCCCTCGAGAAATTAGCCAGCCGTAAAACGGAGACCGAAGACAGCGCCACCATTGCCGCCCGCGTCCTGGCCGCCCGCAAAATTCAGGCCGAGCGGTACGCCGGAGAAAAAGGCATCTATTGCAACGCCCAGATGCCCAGCCGCATGGTCCGCAATCGCTGCGAGATCAACCAGGCGGGCCAAACCCTCCTCACCAACGCCATGGACCGCCTCCAACTCAGCGCCCGGGCTTACGACCGCATCTTGAAAGTCTCCCGTACCATCGCCGATCTGGAAGGTGAGGACAAAATCCTCCCTCACCACCTGGCCGAAGCCATCAACTTCCGCGGCCTCGACCGGGAAAGCTGGGGTGAAATGCGCTAAACTAAAGCGTAGCGAACGGCGAAGCCGTGCGTAGCGCCCCGTAGCGTACGGCTTTAGCCGTACACCGCGCACCGGCACGTAAAGTGCGACTTTAGTCGCACAAAGCGCGAAGCGCAAAGAGTGCGGGTGCAGCTGTGCCCACCATAGAAAGCCATCTCCACCCAAAAAATCCCGGCCCATGAAGGAACCTTAGCGAACTCCATTCCCCTACAACTTAAACTCATCAATCCGCGCCGCCAGCACCTCCCGGTAGCTCTTACCCACCGGCAACGAAGTCGTCTTCCCCTTCTCTTTCACCTCAACCATGTTACCCTGCACCGCCTCAATGCGCTTCAGGTTAACGATGTAGCTACGGTGGATCCGCTGAAAGGTATTGTCCGGCAACCGGGCGTCGAGGGATTTCATCGTTTGCAGGGTGATCACCCGGTCGTTAGGCATCCGAATGATGACGTAGTCCTTCAGCCCTTCGATGTAGACGATCTCGTCCATGTTGACGCGGACGAGTTTCTTATCGGCCTTGACGAAGAAGAAACCGGGGCCACCGTCTTCCACTTCGCCGGCGTTGGCTTTCTGGCGGAGTTCGACCTGCTCAACGGCCCGGTTGCAAGCTTGAAGGAAGCGGTCCGTACTGATCGGCTTGACGAGGTAATCCAGCGCATTCAGCTCGAAACCATCCAACGCGTAGTTGGGATACGCCGTAGTGAAGATCGTGACCGGCGGGTTTTTGAGTCCCCGCAAGAACTCCGTTCCCGTCAGCTGCGGCATGTTGATGTCGAGGAACATCAGGTCCACATCGTGTGCCTTCAGTACGTCGTTGGCCTCAAAGGCGTTATCGCATTTGGCGACGAGTTCAATCTGGGGGATCTTCTGTAGGTAAGTTTCCAGGATATCCTGAGCCAGGGGCTCGTCGTCGACAATAATGGCATTGATCATGGGTGGAATGCTTTTGTACCAGCGTTGGGCTGGAAGTTAATCGGGTGCTTTTGTGGGAGCTTCACCAAGGGCGAAGGCTGTAGTTCTAGCTGGAGGGTAACTGTATAAGTGGCGGGCGTTTCGGTAACGGACAGATCGTACGCATCCGGATAGAGCAATTGCAACCGGCGGCGCACGTTGACCAGCCCGATCCCCCCACTCGGGCGGTTGCCGTGCAATTGGGTCGGCATCACGCTGCCCTTACTGTTTACCAGCGTAAAGGTGACGTCCTGATCCTGGACATCAAGGGTTGCGTGAACGAACCCGTCCTTGATGTTGGCATTCACCCCGTGCTTAAAGCTGTTCTCCAAAAAGGGAATGAACATCAAAGGGGCTACCATCTGGTCGGCGACGTTGCCCTCTACGTGGAGTTGGATATCGATTCCCTTACGCTGGCGGAGGCGTTCGAGGTCCAGGTAGTTCTGGAGGTAATTGACTTCCTTGCGCAGCGGCACTTTCGGCTCGTTGCACTCATACAGCATGTACCGCATCATCTCCGAGAGTTTGATGACAATATCCGGAGCCTTATCGTCCTTCTTCAACGTCAGTGCGTACAGACTATTTAGGGTATTGAACAAGAAGTGAGGATTGATCTGGCTCTTCAGGAAGCGGAGTTCAGACTGCATCGTTTCGTTCTGCGCCTTCTCCTTTTTACGGTTCTGGACGATCCAGTCCACCATTATCTTCCCTACGGTCGTCAGGGCCGCCACCAGGAACATACTGACGAAGTAGCTATTCAGATTATCAAGGATGTCCTGCCGCATCCCCCCTTCCTTCGTGAAGAGGATGTACTTGATGATGAGCTTCAGTGGCGTTAGGACCACGGCTGCAGCCAGCACCAACAGGAGGTACTGCCAGATCTTGCCCCGTTTCAGGTAGTTAGGGAATAGGAACAACAGGTTGATGTAGACGATCAGCGCGTAAAAGACCAAATTGATCACCTGGCTACTCACGGAGACCCAAAAACTGTAGTTACCCGTCCGCATCTCCGTGGCGACGAGCATCATCAGGAAGGCCAGCCAACCACCCGCATGGTAGTAAGGCCGTTGAGTTAGCGTCTTTCCCAGGCTATCCAGGAAAGTCCCCGCCTGATCGGGCAACTTGTCGGTCGTGAAGGATGACATTAGGGCAAATTACGGCAAGCCGATCACATTGCCGGGTAGGCTTTCGACGGACGAGCCAATTTCGAGGATGGACAACGCTAACACGTCCCACTTACTACATAAGCCGCTACCCTATATTATTTCACCTGACTGGCTCAGGAAACAGTTTCCTTGGTAGTCGCAATCAAAACAATTCTCAAATCACATCAGCTATACCCATTGCTGTTGGTAAGGACCTGCCGTCCCTCCAGAAGTATTTCCAACCTCCGGAGGAACGACTGTACTCAGTTTCGTACAACCTACCCAACCACTACTCCTCTACCGATGCGACGGAGATCATCGCTCCACTAGTATTCGCCCCAAACTCCGGTGCGTACATACACTGGATGCGGCCTAATCCATTACTGAACGATCCGGAGAAGGTGGCAAACAGATCGTACTCAATCGTATGGGTGCCCTTCGGTAGATTGTCGAGGAAGAAGTTGGTGGCCAAATCACCCGGCGCGGCGTAGTAACCCAGCCCGTTTTGGTATTCGTAGCGGGAGAGTTGTTGCACCGGCTCAAAGGTGGCAGCGCGGCGATCCTTCAGGTGCACGTAATCCATATCGCGGTCCGACCGGACGATTAACCGCACCGTCACCCGGTCGCCGGGCTGCAGGGGGTGGTCCGCCGTAATGGGGTCAAGGCGGATACCATCTTCGGTAGCGATTCGGTGGAATAACTGTCGCTCCAGGGTTAGTGGCCCGTCATTGCTGGCTTCTACCTTCGTAGCGAGTTCCGTATACTGCCAGTAGACGCCGCCCCAGACTAGATCATTGGAGCTATTCTTTACGGAAACGGAGGCCAAGTCACGAGTCACCTCATCACCGGAGAGGCTGACTTTGAAGCTGCCCGTGGCTGCTTCGGCGGAAGCCTGGGTTTCCCTCACCCGTTGCTTCATGCGGAGGCGCCGGTTCGCCTGGGGCCAGCTCACCTGGATAGGTTGGCCATCCTTGGCCGTCCAGTCGGAACCGGAATTAAGCAGGGCGTAAACGGCCGCAGCGGTGCTCTTGGTGGTCGGCCACCGGTTGGTCCGTTTGTTGGTCAGCAGCCACAAGCGCATTTCGTCGGTCTCCTCGGTAGTGCCACCAGCTAACTGGAAAGCCTCCAGGATTCGGCAGTGGGTTTCCAGGGGGAGTTGGCTCCAACGGTAGCCCCGGCCATACTTCCAGTACATCCCGAACTCATCCTTGCGGATGGCCCGTTCGCGTAAGGATTCAACAATGGTCTGGGCGACGGCTTTGCCCGGCGCGTCACCTCCCGGAGCGGCTCCCATCGAAGCAACTAAGGCTTGCTCGTACAACCCGTAGTCCGTCCACATTTTGAGGACCTGCTTGCGGTAGAAGTCGTAAGCCTGCCGCTGGTTCTTTCCCTCTACGGGATCGGTACCGGCAAGGGCGCGGGCGTACAGGTAATGAACGGTCAGGCTTCCTGGGCGGTAGGCCTCAGGGTCAAACTCATCGTTACCCGCTTCCCGCTCCATCAGCTTACGGTAATCCTTGGCTAATTCTTGGTCCAGGAAGCGGACGGCTTGGTTAAGGATACGGTCCACCTTATCCGTCTGGTCCGGGGTAATGACGCCGAGTTGGCGCATCCGGGCGAGGGTTTCCACGACGTACTGAGTGATGTACCGGTTCTCGGGGCCACCGGGGAACCAACTATAGTAGCCACCATTATCCTGCCGCTTGGCCAGCTTATCCAACGCCTGCGTCTGGCTGGCGGCCAGCGTTTTCAGGTCGAACAGATTAGCAATTCGGGCCCGTTGTTCGGCTTCGGACTGGGCGGCGCGCACCCAGGGCGTTTCCGTGAGCAGGGCATTCTTCAGGGTTGGATTGCGCTCCAGTTCGCTCTTCAACGCGTCCGGATCGGCCTGCCACTTACGGAAGACCTCTTCAAGGACGGGTTTGTCACTCACCGTCACGAAAGCCAATTGGTTAGCGAAGTAGCGGTTGGCCACCTGCTCGGTACAATCGTAAGGGTACTCCATCAGGTAGGGCAACGCCTTGAGCGCCATCCAGGCAGGGTTGGTCGTTGCTTCGAACGTGTACCCAACGTGTTGGAGGGTGTTGCTATCGTAGCCATCCAGGAGCGGCAGGGTAACCTCTTTGTCGGTATTCTTCTTCAGGTAAAAGGCTTGGCTCACGGTAATGAGCGTCCGGTCGGTCAGGACGGGGAATACGTTTTCTTCGCCGTCGGAAAAACTGCCGGCCCGGGCGATCACCCGGTAGCCGAGTGGCCCCCGGCTAGCGAAACCGTCGGGAATGTTCAGCGGGAAACAGAAGGTCTTTCCACTATTGGCCCCTACTATTTGCTCCTCAATACATTCCCCGGCACCTGCGGCAGCGCCCACGTTGATGACTTCGTTCGTTTCGGGGTTGAAGAACTCGATGGTGGCGCGCACCCGCATATCCTGTTCAGTCAGATTGTTGACCCGCGCGGTCAGTTCCAGCGCATCGCCTTCCCGGAGGAAGCGGGGCACGTTGGGCAGGATCATCAGTTCCTTTTGGGTGACAATCTCCCGCTCGGAGTACCCGTAGTTCAACTCCTGGTCGTGGGTAAGCACGCGGAAGCGCCACCGCGTCAGGGCCTCCGGGCTCGTGAACGATACGACGAGATCGCCGCCATCATTCGTCGTGAGCTCTGGAAGCCAGAAGGCGGTTTCCTGAAGGTTTTTGCGGAGGGATACTTCACCCTCAGGCGCCGTTTGGTCCGCTTTGTCGTTAGGAGTGGCGGGGGCGGGCGCCGCAGCCGTTTTCACCAGGGCCGTTTCTTCGACCACGTCTGCAGACATCATGGATTCCGCCTCCATGGCGGGTGCGCCCGCCTCATTCCGAAACTCCCGCACCATCGCCCGGCTCCCCCTCAATCTTACGAGGCCTCCGTAAAAATTCCAACTGAAGGGCGAGAGATCAAGCTCTGGTTGCTCGGCATCTTTGCTCACCGTGGTCTTTACGGAAGGAATATCCACGTAGCTACTTCGGCTCCCCCGCAGGACCATACTGGCAAAATTGCGGTAACGATCAATCCCGGGATACGGGCTGAGTGACCAGCGATTAGCCGGCGTGATCTGGTCCAAGCTCATGTCGTACATCGAGGCGAGGGCCGCCGCGTTTACGGGAGACCCATCGGCGTTACGGATCGTCAGCGTCCAGGTTTCCGGCGTGCCGGGGCGGAGCTTGTCGCGGAAGGTGGCGTAATCGACGCTCAGTTCCTTATTCTCCCAACCAAAGTCCAGGTTAAAGCGATCCTGGTGCAGTTCACCACCGTGAACGAAAGCAAGGTCCAGTACAATCCCACCGCGGTCCTCATCCGTCGGGACGTAGGAAATGGTAGCTGTTTTATTGGCTGCTACCTTACCGGTCGTTACGCCCCGCCGACTAAGAAAACTGTAAGTAATGTGAGGTAAGGCCTCAGCGGCCACCAGTTTAAAAGTGATGGCTTGGCCCGGTTGTACCGTTGGTGATTGGCGTTCGATGGTGTACAACATCCCTTCTGGTAACTGCTCTCGCTCAAGATCGCTTACCGTGAAGGTGAGTGGCTCGCCGGCGGTTCCGTCCGGGTAGGCCCAGTCGATGCGGTAATGGCCGGGCGCGTAGCCGTCGAGTTTGATCTTTTCAGTTCCCTTTCCTTCCGTTATTTGTAGGGCTCGAGCGGAAACAACCCGATTGATTACCGGCCAATCCTTTAGATCAGCAGGCTCCTCGGCGGGGAGTTGAGGGAATAGATTTCGGTACTCCGTGGCACTCAGCAACGGGCGGTCCGGGAAGCCCCACTTTCTGTTTTCGAGCGTGGCGTCCGGCTTCGATACTCGCGAGATAGAATAGTTGATCGCGAGCGATTCATCACTACCCGCGGCCTTGATGGTAAGGGTATCACCTACTTCGAGGGAGCCATCCACCGAAAGGCCGACAGAAGGTTTAGTGCTGCGCAGGCTGGTCGTTGTGCTAGCCGAGTGGGTCTCACCGGTCGCATCGGCAACATCTACTTCAATGATGTACTGGTAACCGATCCGGCGTTTGGCGAGATTTTCGTCCGGGGTGAAGGACAGGCTAAAAGCACCATCCTCATCCGTTTCTGTTTCTCCGAAACTGACGAGTTCGCGATCCCCACTGCCGCCGCCGCGCGACCACCAGTACCAGCGGCGTTGCTCGACGAAAACCCGGTAGTTCACCTTGGCGTCGTTTACCGCGGGGCCGGCGAATAGATTGGCCTGGCCAGTGATCTCCGCGGCCTCACCACCCACCACGTAGTCCGGGCCCTCGAGCTCTACCTGGAAGCGGGGGCGCTTGTATTCTTCTACGCGAAATGACGCCCCTCCCCCATCGGTCTCCAGGCGAAAAACGCCCGTCAGGCCGCTTTCCGGCAGCACGAAGGAAACGTTGAAGCGGCCGTACTCGTCACTACTGGCCGTCTTGACTTCCACTTCCTGGTAGTTGGCATCGCGCAGTTGAATCTTTCGTTCCTCACCCGTCAGCAAGCTGGGCATTTGGCGGCGGTCCTTCAGCATCGTGATACCGTAGACGTGGACGGTCTGGCCGGGGCGGTAGATGGCCCGGTCGGTGAATAGCGGGGTGAAGTTCGTTTCTCGGTTACGGTTCCGACGGTCATTATCGTACACGTATTGGTTTGGCGTGATCAGCACGTCCTCGCCCCGCCGCAGGGTGATGTAGATCTGCTGGCGGTTTACGTTTGGAACGGTGAAGCGGCCTTCCTGATCAGTCCGTACCGATCGTACCTGTTTCCAGTCGCCGCTGCGGCGGTTTTCCCGGGCGAACACGGTCACCTCCACACCGGGGCGGGGTGCACCGGTAGTGAGGTCCTGCACTTCGTAATAATCTTCCTCGCCATCGTCGAACTTGACCAGCGCCAAACCACTCACCTGGAAGGGCGTCACGCCGAGAGATTTGGGGTCGTTAAAGCGGCCGTTATAACTCGTCAGCAGAACGTAGGCACCGAGACGTTGCTCGGGCAGCCAGGTTTCGGTCCGGTGGGGTTGGTAGTCATCATTGGCCGGCAGATCGAAGGTTTTTTCGGCGACCGGCGTGCCGCGGAGTAACTTCTTCAGTACCTTATCATCAAAGCTATTGGCGGAGAAGTTTACGTAGCGGCTCTCCGGCAGCCGGTACAGCCGGTGATGCACGGCCGTCACGTTGCGGTAGCCGTGTTCCAGCAAGATGTTGCGGCCCTCTCGGTACACCTTCTGGGCAGTCGTCGAAAGCGACTGCGCAGTAATGTTGGCCCGGAGGCGCTGCACGTCGTTCTGTATTTCTGCGTCCTGGTCCTTAATTAATTCAAGCACTTCCAGCGCTTTGACGAGCGGTAGCTTTAGCTCCGCGGGTGGCTGGTTAACGTACAGGTTGGCCTTCAGCAACAGGAATAGATCTCGGCCCCGAACGCCGGCGTACCGAGCGTAACTGCGGTCGATTGCTGAGAGGTAGTCTTCCGCCTTGGCACCGAGCTGGCGGACGTACACGAGGCGGCGGTAATCCGCACGCAGTAAGCCTTCTCCACCACTTTTCAGGTGGTAACGAAGCTGCTCCTGGTGCAATTTCAGGCGGCGGGCCGGGCCGGTCTGCTCGTCCAGATCACTGAAATCCAAGGCCACGAAATCTTCGGGTGCGGCTAACCAGGCGGGCGCTGCCGCGGGTGCGGTGTTGTTGACAACGAGCAACGGATTGTTGAGGAGGTTGCCAATATCTTCCGTCAGGGCGTCAAATAAGGTAGCGTCCTGCGGGTCATTATTGGGATTGCGAACGATGGCCGGCAGGGCGGAAAGGCGCGTCCGCTGCGCTCCCGCTTCCCGGATGGCGGCGTATAGGTACCGATCGGCCGCGTCCGCTAGCTGGCGGAGGTTCCAGTCCTCGAGTGGCGTATCGATGGTGTGTGGGGTATCGTCCGTCGTAGCCGTTGCGTTCCGGAGGCGGTAGGATTGCTGTTGGGCGTAGGCGTAGTATCCCTTACCGATCAGGTAATTAAGGATCGGGCTGACGACGGGCCGGTTGCGGTTGGCCGCCAATTCACTGAGGAGGAGCTTTAGTGTTGCTTCGGCGCCCTCTTCCTCGAGCTCCAGTGTATAGGCTGCCCGGTGCATGAGGGCTTTGACGATGTCGTCCTCATCTCCCGCGCTGGCGGCTTTCCCGTACAGATCGTCGGCCCTTTGGAGGGCGGAGCGGTACTTCCCTTCGTTGGCTAGCTTTTCGATTTCCCGGTAGTCCTGTGAGTAATCCTGGGCCATAAGTAGCGAACTGAAGAGAAAGGTGATGAGGAAAATGAGGTGACGCATGGCGTTGAAAATTAAGTCCGTTAAGATAGGGGAACGGTTGGGGTAGTCAGTAGATAGTTCCTTCCCAGGATGCTGGGGCCGGTCAAAATGCACATAGAGAGGGTGTGAAAATGGGGTTCGTTCCATTTATTCAGGTGTCGTCCTGTTTACCACCTATTGCTGGGCACCTGCGGCAGCGCCCGTTTGATCTAATTGGTCTACCCCCGCTGGCCGAACTCTTCGATGGCCACGCGGCGCACCTCATCGGCCACCCGCCAGGCCACCTGCTCGTCAAGTGTGGGAGGGATGACGCCGTCGACGGTCGGGTTACGGATGTGTTCTGCGATGGCGTGGGCGGCGGCCAGTTTCATATTGGGCGTGATGCGCGGCGCACGGGCGTCGAGGGCCCCACGGAAGATGCCGGGGAAACCAAGGACGTTATTGATCTGATTCGGAAGATCACTCCGGCCAGTACCGACGATGGCAGCGCCACCCGCCTTGGCTTCTTCGGGCATGATTTCCGGCGTGGGGTTGGCCATCGCGAAAATGATGCTGTCGCGGGCCATCGTAGCGATGTCGTTGCGGTCCAACAGATCAGCGATGGAGACGCCGATGAAGACATCCGCGCCAACAAGGGCATCCTTCAGCGTACCTTCTTCATCGTTCTCGTTCGTGAATTCCAGGAGCTCAATCTTGGCGTAATTAAGGTTATCCCGCTTGCGGTGGATGATGCCCTTGCTATCGCAAACCACGATGTTTTTCACCGGCGTAGCGTAAGCGGAATCCGGATTATCGACGGCCTTGAGCAGGCGGGCAATCGCGATTCCCGCAGCACCGGCACCGTTGATGACGACCTTGAGGTCCTCCATTTTCTTGTTGACCAGTTTGCAGCCGTTAAGCAGCCCCGCTAGGGTAACGATGGCGGTACCGTGCTGATCGTCGTGGAAAACGGGGATGCCCAGATCCTGCAGCCGGCGCTCAATCTCGAAGCTGCGGGGCGCGGAAATATCCTCCAGATTAACCCCACCAAAAACGGGAGCGATGAGCCGGACGGTCTCGACGATCTTGTCGGTATCCTGGGTATCTAAACAGATGGGGAAAGCATCGATGTTAGCGAAGCGCTTGAAGAGCATCGCCTTTCCCTCCATAACCGGGATGGAGGCCGCCGGGCCAATATCACCAAGCCCGAGCACGGCCGAACCATCCGTGACGATGGCTACCGTATTACTCTTGATGGTGTACTTGTAAACGTCGTCCGGATTAGCGGCGATGGCGCGGCAGGGTGCGGCTACGCCGGGGCTATAAACGAGGGAGAGATCGTCCTTACTCCGCACATCCATTTTAGCGGAGACGCGGATTTTCCCCTTGAGGGAGCGGTGGAGGTTCAGGCTTTCTTCAAAATAATTCATGCGTGGTGATTCGGTTAAGGCTCAGCGAAAAGAATAGATGATGGTGTGCTTCAGACAACAGCAATGCGGCACGCGGCCCGAACCTCATATTGCTTCGGTCGGCTACGGCTACGCAAGACTAACAAAAATTGCTCTATATGTTCGGGCCCTCCCCTGAATAATGCGGACCTGGTGGGCAACACCAATTAAACCTACAAAACAAACCACCTTCTTAAAAGTAAAACTATTTGTTTAATTAATCACTCCGAATTACCTTTGGCCTAGGAAAACTGTTTGAAAAGTTTAGAGCCGCGCTGCAAAGCATCTACCATGCACATGCGCGAAGATTTTATCCATTTCCTCTGGCGCCAGGCCCGCTTCAATTTGCGGGACTTACAAACGACGACCGGAGCCCCCCTGAGTATTCAACATTTTGGCACCCACAACCACGATGCTGGCCCGGACTTTAGTGCCGGCCAGGTGAGGATCGATGGCGTCCAGTGGGCTGGCCACATTGAAATGCACGTCAACGCCAGCCAGTGGTACGAGCACGGCCACGATTCGGATCCGGCCTACGACAACGTCATTCTCCACGTTGTATTTGAGGAAGACCGACCGGTTTACCGCCGCAACGGGCAGCGGATCCCCTGCCTGGAATTACACGGTCGCATCCCCCCAAACCTCTACAAGTCTTATTGGCGGCTCCAGCACAACGAGTACTGGGTCCCTTGCCAGCACCAGCTTCACTTGGTCAGCGACCCCGTAAAAACGCAGTGGCTGGGTACGCTCCTCAACGAACGCCTTGCCGAAAAGAGTCAGCGCATCACCGAACGCCTCGCTGCCAACGGGCGAGACTGGGAGGATACCTTCTACCAATCCCTGGCCCGGAGTTTGGGTGGCCGGGTGAACGCGGACGCCATGGAGATGCTCGCCCGGTCCCTTCCCTTAAGAATTCTGCTGAAGCATAAGCATAGCCTTATCCAACTGGAAGCTCTGTTTTTTGGTCAGTCCGGATTACTTCCTGAACCAGGTGAAGAGGAAGACGCATACGTGACCCTGTTGCGGCGGGAATACCAGTTGCTGCGGACCAAGCATTCTCTACGGCCTGTCCCTGCGACAGCCTGGAGATACCTACGGTTGCGGCCCAATAACTTTCCGACGATCAGGATTGCTCAACTCGCGACGATGGTATTCCGCACCGGCCAGCTTTTCGGCAAAACCCTGGCGGCCGCTAATGCGAAAGAGCTATCCAACATGTACGAGGTAGAACTCTCCAACTATTGGCGCACTCACTATCGGTTCGGCAAGACTGGCAAAGCTGGCAAACGACGCTTAGGGGTGGACATGATCAACTCCATTCTCCTCAATACGGTCGCGCCCGCCCTCGTTTCTTACAGTCATCACCGGCTCGATGAGCGGTACTTGGAACGCGCCGTTGGCCTTCTGGAGCAACTACCGGCGGAGAACAATAAGATTATCCGCAAGTGGAAACAGTTGGGCTTCGAAGCCAAAAACGCCGGGGAAAGCCAGGCACTCCTCCACCTGAAGAAGCAATACTGCGAACCCACCCGTTGCACCGATTGCGCCATCGGCTGTACGCTACTCACCAAGACCTTTGACAATCTGGACGCGCAACCTCTGCTCACCCTCAACGAAGAGGCCGTCGTCTACGGTGTACTAGCGGATGAGCGAGCTTGAATGAACGGATTACCCTAATGAACGAACATTGAGCATGAGCCTACCGCCGTTCCCACCGGCTAAACCGGTAGGCCAGTTCATTCTTACCGTGAGGGCGGTGGGCCTCACTCCACACTTCCTTCCAATCCGCAGGGTCGAGCTTGGGAAAAAAGGCATCCCCGTCTTCGATCTCCGCATCCACGATGGTGAGGTAAACCGTTGACACGAGGTCCAGGCTCTGCTTGTACAACTCCCCCCCACCGATAATGAAGGACTGGTCGGACTCCAGCACGGAAGAATGGTTCAGGGCCTCCGCCAGACTGTGGGCGATCACTACCCCCGTTGCGGTAAAGAAAGCATCGCGAGTAAGGACGACGTTCGTGCGCTTCGGAAGCGGCCGGCCGATGCTGCGGAAGGTCTTCCGCCCCATGATAACGGGGTGGCCCAGCGTAACGGATTTGAAAAACTTGAGATCGGCCGGTAAGTACCAGGGGATGTCCCCATCTTTGCCGATGGTACCTTTTCGGTCCGTCGCAACGATGGCGGATAGTTGGGGGGCTTGCCGGCTTGTACTCATGGCGTGAAGGTATAAAGCGACCGGCCAAAGCGACCGCCATTGCCAGGAAGAAAACGGTGCGGCACCAGAAAATGACGGGCTAGTGGTTCAACTATCTGCCCTGGCTCAACGTACTTTTACAACAAATACTTTCAATTTGCCTGCTCCTCCAACTACGCCAGACGACCTCAGCCAAGCCGGCACGGTGTACGCGGAGGTGATCGTACCACTTGCGGTGAAGGATACCTATTCCTTCGCCGTACCCGAAGAATTGGTGGGTGGGGTGAAGCGTGGTCTCCGCGTTGAGGTACAGTTCGGTAAGAACAAGCACTATACCGGGATTATTGATCGGCTCCACGCGCAGCGGCCGGACCACCAGGTAAAGGAGATTCTCAGCGTCATCGACGTGGAGCCCTCCGTCACCGAAAAGCAACTCCAACTCTGGCGGTGGATGGCGGACTATTACGTCTGCAACATCGGCGAAGTGATGACGGCCGGCCTACCAAGCCACCTGAAACTGACGAGTGAAACCATCGTCACCCTCGGGCCGCTCTTCAGCGAAGACGCTACCGAACTGGACGACGAGGAATACATGATCGTGGAAGCCCTGACCATCCAGCAGGAGCTCTCCCTGAAAAACATTCAGGACATCCTCCAGCGCAAGGTGATTCTCCCCGTCATCCGGCGGCTGATCGATCGGCGGGTAATTCTATTACAAGAGAACCTGGTGGAGCGCTATAAGGCCAAAAAGATCGCCTGTGTCCGCCTAACCGAACAATTCACTCCGGAAGAAACCTGGAACGATGCCTTCGAACTCGTTTCCCGCTCCGAAAAGCAAACGGAAGTATTGCTGGAGTACGTCCAACTCTTCCGCACCATCCCCTTCGTCCGGCGGGCGGACCTCACCAAGCGGACGGGAAATTCATCTTCCGTGATCAATCAAATGGTCAAAAAGGGCGTCTTCGAACTCTACGAACAGGAGATCAGCCGCATCTCCGCCGCCGAATCGATTCAGGATGGGAATCACCCCTTAAGCCCCCAGCAAACTTCCGCCCTGAGTGAGATTCGGGATGCGCACGCCGCGAATAAGCCCGTACTCCTCCACGGCGTTACCGGCAGCGGGAAGACCAGGGTGTACGTGGAACTGATTAAGGAAACGCTGGACCGGGGGCAGCAAATGCTCTACCTCTTACCGGAAATTGCCCTGACGAGTCAGATCGTCAAACGCATCCAACAGGTGTTGGGGGATAAAGTCGTCGTCTACCACAGCCGCCTCAGCAGCATGGAACGCGTGGAGATCTGGCAGGCGGTACTGCGGGGGGAGAAATCCATCATCGGCGCCCGGTCGGCGGTCTTCCTGCCCTTTAAAGATCTTGGCTTGGTGGTAGTGGACGAGGAGCACGACCCCAGTTTCAAGCAGCAGGAGCCCAACCCGCGCTATAATGGCCGGGACGTTGCAGTCTTCCTGGCTCACCTGCACGGCGCCAAAACCATTCTCGGAACGGCTACGCCCAGCCTCGAAAGCTGGGAGAATACCACCCGGGGGAAGTACCGGCTGGTGAGTATGCCGGAGCGGTTTGGAGGCATCCAACTCCCCAAAATGTTGGTCGCCAACGCCCGGGAGACCAACGAGAAGGGAGTAGCTCACCCGTTCTTCACCCCTACCCTGCTCACTGAGATCAAAGCGACGCTGGCGCGTGGGGAACAAGTGATTTTGTTCCAGAACCGTCGGGGTTTCGCCCCCACTTACTTCTGCCCGACCTGCGACCTCACGGTACAGTGCGTCAACTGCGACGTGAGCCTGACTTACCACCGGTACCGGGACCAATTACGTTGCCACTGCTGTGGCTACTCCCGCTCCAAACCAGATTCCTGCCCGGCCTGCAATAGCGTGGGCATGAAGCTCAGCGGTACCGGCACCGAAAAGATAGAGGATGAGCTCAAGATCTTCCTCCCGGAGGCACGAATCGCCCGCATGGACCTCGATACTACCCGTGGTAAGGAAGCCCTCGGTAAACTCATCGGCCGCTTCGAAGCCGGGGAACTGGACATCCTCGTAGGCACCCAAATGGTCACGAAAGGCCTGGACTTTGAGCGGGTCGGCCTGGTGGGCATCATCAACGCCGATCAGATCCTGCATTACCCGGACTTCCGGGCCGATGAACGAGCCTATCACCTCATGACCCAGGTTGCCGGACGAGCGGGCCGTCGCCACCGGCGCGGGAAGGTCATTATCCAGGCAATGGATCTGCAGCACGTCATCCTGAAAAACGTGGTCGGGGGAGAGTGGAAGGAATTCATCGATCGGGAACAGACCAACCGCCGGGAAGCGGCCTTCCCACCCTACGTAAAAATGATGCACCTGCAACTCCGCCACCCACAACGGGGCAGGACCGAGGAAGCCGCCAAGTTGTTACATTCCTGGCTGGCGCCGGTGCTAGGCGGAATGATCACGGCCCCCTTCGAACCCAGCGTCGCGCGGTTGCGGACCTATTACTTACAGGACATGGTCGTCCGTGTCCAACCCATCCCCAGCGAGGTGAAGCGGGTGAAGGGTATTTTGCGCAAGGCCATCGCTCACCTGAACGTAGCACCGAAGCTGACGGGGGTGAGGGTGGTGTTGGACGTAGATCCTTATTAGATTTTAGACGCTAGAAGTTGGATTTTATACAATCTTGTGCCTAACCAAATAGCGTTGACAGATTAATAATGAAGTCGCGCCATTACGCACGACGGTTTTTAAATTTTTCCTCAGTTAGGTACTTGACACCGGCGGGGAGTATTTGCCCACGCCCCTCACGGGCATACTTGCCGGGCGTGGGTAAATACTTCACGACGGTTGGGCACAGGTCTTCATTCACCCCCTGGCCGTCCTTGATCAAGAGCGCATAGCGGTAGCCTGGCTGATCCGATCGCCAGCCGGCCACAAAGGCTTTGGGACTGCTTCGCAACGGCAACCTTCCGTGGATCCGTTTGGTATTATAGTGCTTCACGGCTCTGTTTACCAGGCGCTTTAGCTGGTCAAAGTCTTTGGGTTGCCAGTGGTCGAGGTACTCTTGTTTGATCACACCGTTGAGGCGTTCAGCGTAAGCATTGTCCAGCGCTACGTCGCACATACTACTTGAGATGCCTCTGCTACGCAGTCGTTCGACGAACTGACGACTACGATACTGCGAACCACCATCGCTGTGGAAGATGAGACCCTGTAGATCTGACTGACCACACTGGCGAAAAGCGCTTTCCAAGGCAGCGATGTTTGCCGTTGCCAGTAGGTGTTTGCTCGTATGGACACCTACGATCTGACGGCTATAAACGTCAATGATGAAGGTGATGTAGTAAAAGCTATTGTTGATGCGATAGTACGTCGTATCGCTCTGCCATACTTGGTTAACCCCATTGATAATCAGTTCTTTAATTAAATTAGGATAGCGATAGGACCCCGATCGGGTTACCCGCACGTAGTTGCGTTTACGGACTAGGGCATAGCCACGCCGGGTCATCTCACGGCAGAATGCGTTGCGCGAGATATGCCGCGGCCGTAGCATACTCCAGGCTTTCTGTAGGCCCAGGCCGGGGTGTTCTCTGCGCAACAGTTTTAACTGAGACTCAGCTCCGTTCATGGCATCCTCGTACTTAGCTCGGCGCTTCCAAAAAGCAGCGTGAGCTTGTCGACTAACGCCCAAGGCTAAATAGATCGTTTGCTTCGTCATTGGCTCTTCTTTTTGCTCGAAGAGTCGGCTGAGCGCAGTGTGGAAGCAGCTTTTTTTTTGAACTCCGGCATCTCCTCTTCGTAAATGGCCAGCATTCTCGTTTTGTGGTCAAGTTGAATGGCCATCCGACCGAGGAGGGCTTGCTGTTCGGCGAGCTGACGTTGCAGTTCTGCAAGCTTAGCAGTTTGACTATTGGGGACTTCGACGATAACGGCATTCTTCTTGGCCATGCTACTGTATTTAGCGATCCAGTTGTAGATCGTTTGATAAGATACGCCGTAAAGCTGGACCATTTGCTTGACACTAAAGGTGCCCTCCTCAAAATCTTTGACGCGGGCTCGTTTGAAGCACTCGCCGTAGCGCTTGGTGGGACGGATCTTCCGATTTTTTGTTGACATTTCGATGCATTGGTGTCAACGTATTTGGTTTAGGACATCTAGCGTCTAAAATCTAGGTTCCAGCGTCTACCATTTTACTGCTTGCGCACCTTCCCGCCGGAGCTGGCGTCAGAATTGACCTGAGCAGGAGTCCCGGAATACCGGATGCTTCCACCAGAGCTTGCGTCGGCCCGCAACTTTTCGGTGACGTGGATCTCAATGTCGGCGCCGGAGCTGACGTCTGCATCGACTTCCTGTGCAGTGGCTTCGGTGGCGTCAACATTTGCGCCGGAACTAGCTTCGGCACGGAGGCGATTGATGGTTCCTTTGACAATGACTTCGCCGCCACTACTGGCGTCTATCCGTGCTGCTTCACCGGAGAACATGACGCGTACTTTGGATCCACTGCTGCTTTCCAGGCGCAGCGTCTCTCCCCGGAAACTGCCTTTGGTGTAAATGTCAGCGCTACTTGAGGCGTCTACCTTGGTCAGTTCCGGCATGGTGATGTATACCTCAATATTTTCCTTCTGGCGGACCTGCACCTTATCCCTGAAACCAATGTCAAGCGTCGTTCCGAGCACCTTGGTTTCGATGTATTCCATCAGATTGCTTTCCGCCTTGATGAGGACGGAAAATTCGTTCCCCTGAGTGATTTCCACATTCATGCTGCAGCAGGCCTTGATGCCATCAAAATCTTCGAGGTCGCGTTTGTCTTCAGTTACCTCGCCGTTTCCGCGAATGGTTTTGTTCCACCCCCAGTTCTGAGCCTGGGTGCTGGCGGTGGTGAATAGGGTAACGAGGAGGAGCGTGTATAGAATTCTCATAGTTCTTATTGGTGTGTTTGGCTTGAAGGACGAGCCAGTCAATCCAGGGTTGCACCAAATATAAAAACGCCGCCCTCCCATTGCTGGGAGGACGGCGCTTTTGTGTTGGATTCGGAGGTAAACACCCGAATGCATCTGGGTGACGGATTAGTCACGGCGATCGCGGCGGTCTCCGCGGCGTCCACCACCACGGCGGTCTCCACGGTCACCACGGTCGCGGCGGGGGCGGTCCTTGGCGGCCTGGCGCTCGGCGGCGAGTTCCTCATCCGTGGGGATGGTTCCGTCGGCGCGGGGCATGATGGCCTTGCGGCTGAGGCGGAGTTTACCGGTGCGCTCGTCGATATCGACGATCTTAAAGGTCACCTCGTCGCCTTCGCTGAAGGCATCCTCAACGTTATCGATGCGGCTGTGGCTCATTTCGGAGACGTGCAGCAGGCCGTCCTTTCCACCCTCGAAGCCTACGAATACACCGTAGGGCATAATGGTCTTGACGGTACCGGTGTAGACACCACCCACTTCGGGAGTAAAGGTGATCTTCTTGATCCGGGCAACGGCGTCGTCGATGCTGTCCTTATCGCTGGAGGCAATGGAAACGTGGCCCTTACCATCGATCTCTTCGATGTTGATGTTGGTACCGGTCATTTCCTGGAGCTCCTGGATGATCTTACCACCAGGTCCGATTACGGCACCGATGTAAGACTTCTCGATGACGAGCTTGACGATCCGTGGGGCGTGGGCCTTCAGGTCGGCAGCGGGCTCAGCGATGGTCTTGGCCATTTCACCGAGGATGTGGAGGCGGCCTTCGCGGGCCTGGTCCAACGCCTGCTGGAGTTGCTCGTAGGGGAGGCCGTCGATCTTGATGTCCATCTGGCAGGCCGTGATACCCTTTTCGGTACCGGTCAGTTTGAAGTCCATATCACCGAGGGCGTCCTCGTCGCCGAGGATGTCGGAGAGGATGGCAATCTTGCCACCTTCAGCGACCATACCCATCGCGATACCGGCAACGGGGCGCTTGAGTTTCACGCCACCATCCATGAGGGCCATGGAGCCGGCACAAACAGTTGCCATTGAAGAGGAACCGTTGGACTCCATGATGTCGGATACCAAGCGGATCGTGTGCGTCATCTCGTCGGGCAGTACCTGGCGGATGGAGCGGTGGGCGAGGTTGGCGTGGCCAACTTCCCGGCGGCCGGGGCCGCGCATTGGCTTGGTCTCACCTACGGAGTAAGCGGGGAAGTTGTAGTGGAGGATGAAGTCCGCGTAGCTGTTTTCGTACGCGATGTCCACCATCTGCTGGTCGGTCTTCGTACCGAGGGTGAGGCTGGTCAGGGACTGGGTCTCACCACGGTTGAAGATGGCCGAACCGTGAGCGGAGGGCAGGTAGTCGATCTCCGTCCAGATATCACGGACCTGGTCGAACTTACGGCCGTCGAGGCGGACGCTTTCGTTGAGCATCAGGTCACGGATGGTCTTCTTCTGGATCTTGTCGTAAGCAGCGCTGAGGTCAGCCTTGTTTTCGGCGACCCACTCTTCTCCTTTTTCTTCGAGGACGGCTTCCTTGTAGTCCGCCTTCACTTGCTTGAAGGCATCCTTACGCTGGGCCTTGTTGAGGGCACCACGGGCAACTTCCTGGATTGCGGCTTTCACCTTTCCTTCCACGTAGTTGATGATCTCTTCGGATACCTGGTGGATATCCACTTCGCGGGTAGTGGCTTTGTCGCCCACCATTTCGCGGAGTTCGAGCTGTGCCTTACACTGGGCCTTGATGGCTTCGTGGCCTACTTTGAGCGCTTCGATAATGGACGCTTCGTCCACTTCCTTGCCTTCACCTTCTACCATCATGATGTTATCCGCGTCGGCGGCAACGATAAGGTCGAGGTCGGCGTCCTTCAGTGCGGAACGGTCGGGGTTAACGACGTACTCACCGTCGATGCGAGCCACGCGGCACTCGGAGATCGGCCCGGCGAAGGGGATGTTCGAGGTGACGAGGGCGGCGGAAGCGGCGAGGCCGGCCAGGGCATCGGGCATCACCTCGGGGTCGAGGCTGATGAGGTTGATGATCACCTGCGTATCGAACATGTAGCCCTTCGGGAAGAGGGGGCGGATGGCACGGTCGACGATCCGCGAGATCAGGATCTCGTAATCGTTCAGGCGGGTTTCGCGGCGGAAGAAGTTACCGGGGATGCGGCCGGCGGCGGCAAACTTCTCCTGGTAATCCACGCTGAGAGGGAAGAAGGACTGGCCTTCGCGCACGCTCGTCCCGGAAACAACGGAACAGAAAAGCATGGTTTTGCCGCACTTTACGACAACGGAACCATTGGCCTGCGTGGCCAACTTACCGGTTTCGATGGTGACTTCCCGGCCGTTCGGCAGGTCGAAGCTCACCGTCATTGGGGTCTTATTACCCATAATATGAATGTGACTTAGTTAAATATTTACGTTTGGTCCGCCAGCCCGTAGGCCGGCCTTATCCACCCTTTACCCGGCACCTGCGGCAGCGCCAAATCGGCATCCCTAATAGAAAGGAATACCAGATCGGCACGTACGTCGATACGCGGTTTGGGGCGCCGCCACGGGAAACGCGTGACGGAGGGAACACAGCCTTGGAGAGGGGGAGTAATTGCCGAAAGGCAGGCCTGAACGTTCGGAACGCTCAAATCTTACGCCGGAGATCCGCTACCGGCCGCCGCACATTTGCGGGCGTAAAGCTATGGTCATCGTGATAATTGGTGCGAAGATAAGCTTTTTTCCCGCCGTAAGAAAAGTATGCCGCCCGACAGGTAAGCGGGGCCTCAACCAGGGAATTAAACCAGCTTGTTGAGCGCAATCACGGTACCCAAGTGCATGGCTTCGTGCACGGAATTGAAGGTGAGCGCATCCTCAACATCCCGCAGCGTAATGCCGTAGCTCGTGGGGTACTCCCGAAAATTGCTGAAGTCGAGGCCGTCCCAATCCTCCCGCAGACGGCGGACGCTCGTGATGAGGCTGCTGAAGATCTCCTCGATCTCTTCTTTGCCGACGGACACCTCCGGCTTGGTCCCCTTGCGGTAGCGCTGGATAAATTCCTTACCGGAAGGACTCGGCAAACCGCTGAGGCCGTAGGTCAGGCCTTCCATGGTGGCGATGACGTGGCCGAGGTTCCAGATGATGTTGTTGTTGAAGCCCGGCGGGATGCGGTTGAGTTGCTCGTCCGTCAGGTCCTTACAGATTTTGATCAGGTTCTTGCGGGTGGCCAGCAGGATGTCGAATTGGGTCATTTCAGCTTAATTGTACGTTCGGAACGAGGAGGCGGCGGTGGCGGTTGAGTGCGGGCAACCCCAGCAGCGTGCGTTGCAAGGCGCGGCCATCGCCCGTCGCCAGGAAGTCGTGTGCAATCCTTTGCGCCCCCGGTTCTGCTAAGATTCCGGCTTCTTCCAGGCGGCGCTTCACCTGGCGGGCCGCCGCCGGGGAGGGGTCGATCACCCGCACGCCGTGGCCGGCCACGGCCTGGATATCCGCCTTTACCATGGGGTAATGAGTGCAGCCCAGGACGAGGGTGTCCACGCCATCATTGACGAGCGGATGCAGGATAGAATTCAGTTTTTCCCGAAGGCGGGGGCTCCCCGTCGCTTCCGCTTCGATGATGGGCACGAGGCCGACGCAGGGGTCTTCCCGCACCGTTTTGCCACCGAGGTACTTCTCCTTCAGCACCAGGTAGCGCGGGCTGGCGAGGGTGGCCCGGGTAGCGAGGACGCCAATAGTCTCGCCGGAAGCGGCGGGCTTTACCGCTGGCTCCAGTCCAACGAAGGGCATTTCCGGAAAGTCGCGTCGCAGTTGGTCAATGGCAATGCTCGTCGCCGTATTGCAGGCTACGACGATCAGCTTTGCTCCCTGACCAATTAGGTGCCGGGTGATCTCGCGGCTGTAAGCCAGGATGGACTTTGCGGATTGCGGGCCGTAGGGTGCGCGGGCGTTATCCGCCACGTACAATAAGCGTTCATCGGGGAGAATCTCCGCAATCGCGGCGGCGACGGAGAGGCCACCGATGCCGGAATCAAAAATGCCGATGGGGCCGTTCTGGGGTGCTGGTTCCACGGGGTGAAGATAGGGTTAGTCTCAAGCTTTGCTTTATGCTCACTATATAACTGTTGCCCCCGTGATTCCTCTCCCCCGGCCCCATTCGCTACGCGGCTACTGCGTGGTCCGAAGGAGAGGGGAGATGTGATAGGTGTGAACGTAGCGAAAAGTACAAATCACTTAACGTAAAACGGGCTGCAGCATTCAGTGATGTTGCAGCCCGTTTGGAAAACTAGTGCTGATAAGCTTAGTTACCAGAAACGCCGAGGCGTGCCTTCACGTCCTTGCTCACGTTAGCGGCTTCGATGCCGTAGAGGAGGGTCTGCTGGTCGAGGATGTAGTCGTAGCCTTTTTCTTTAGCGACGGCTTCGATCACTTCGTTGACTTCCTTGTAGATCGGCTCGAGGAGTTCGGCGCGTTTTTTCTGGAGGTCCTCCATCATCTGCTGCTCGAACTTGGCGATCTCTTCCTGGCGGGCCTGGAATTTAGCGCCTTCTTCCTCCTCCTGCTTGGGGGAGAGGCCACCCTGGGCGGCGAGGGCCTGTACCTTCTGCACTTCTTCCTGGTAGGAAGCGACCATCTGCTGGCCCTTCTTCTGGAGCTGCTTCTGCAGGCCTTCGAGGTTGGATTCGGCGGCCTTCATCTGGGGCAGGCTGGCGAGGATCTCGGCGACGTTCACGTAGCCGATCTTCTGAGCGGAAACGGAAGCGGTGGCGGCGAAGACCATGACGGCCATCAGAGCGAGTTGAATGTACTTTTTCATATTCTGTTTAGTTGAGTAGTTTGAGGTCGAACCGGCTACCGATCGGTGAAAGTCTGGTGGCGCCGGCCCGTATTGGGGTTGATTGGGATTATTATTTTTGGAGGGCCCGCAGGATGTCATCCGTCTTATCGTACGCATCGCTGCCGAAGATGATACCCGGCATGGAAGCCCGGTCGAGGATGAAGTCGTAACCGCGGGCGCGGGAGTAATTTTCAACGGCTTCGTAAACGGCGTCCTGGATGGGCTTCACCAGTTCCTGGCGGCGCTCGAACAGTAAGCCATCGGCACCGAAGCGGCGGCGTTGGAGTTCGCGTACGGCCTTTTCTTTGTTGACGATCTCTTCTTCGCGCGCGGTGCGCTGGTCTTCGGTCAGCAACACCTGCTCGGCCTGGTACTTATTGTACATCCCCTTGATGTCATCGTACTGCTGATTGATCTCCTGGTTCCACTTGGCGGCCAGTTGGTCGAGTTGCTCCTGGGCATCCTGGTATTCCGTGATGCTGGTCAGAATACGCTCCATATCAATGGTAGCGATCTTTTGGGCGCTGACGCTGGTGCTGAGAAATAGGCAAGCAACGAGGGCAGCAAAAAAGGAGGTGCGTAAACGCATACGAATGGGATAGTTTGAAAAAGCCCTCAAAAGTAGCGCAGCCACCTTGGAACCTTCGGGTAAATAGACGCTCTGTCAACGCTGAAGTTACGCCGTTGGGAAAGTTTTAACGCCACCCCAATCAACGTAAGCCACTGACAAACAATTAATTACCCCTAACGCCAGGAAAACAGCCCGTGTTCTGTTTAACGTAATCTTAACGGCGCTCCCACCAGTAAACTCTTCCCCCAACGAAAAAACCCGGAGCCAGCCTTCAGGATTTGAAGACCAGCCCCGGGTCGGGTGGTGAGATTTGTCCGGTGAACTTAGCCGGTGAGAGCCGGTAAGCAACGGGACATCCCCATTGTCAAGCCAGCTATCCTTATGTAGGATGTAGCTGTTTGCTAACGGTCCTTACTTGACCGTCAGCGTGTAGTGAGGCGTCGGGTTCAGGGGGCAGCTGTACTGGTAGGTACCTTCCGTCAGGGTGACGACGCCGGTGCGCTGGGTCTTCCCTTTTTCTACGAGCGCGGCGACGCCGGAGTTAGCCACTTGTGCTTCGGTGGCATCCTGCAGGTAAAAGCCGAGGCCTTTGTCTACTTCCAGGTTGGTGACTTCGAAGACGTACTTGCCGGGGGCCAACGTCAGCGATTCCGTATTGTAGACGCCTTCGGACTGGCTGAGCTTGATAACGGTGTAGTCGGCCTTGTCGGCCATCATGGTTTCGCCGTGCTTGGCATCCATCTTGTCCATTTTGTCCATGGTAGCCGACTGGGCGTTGGCGGTGGTGGAGAAGATCGCTGCGAAAAGAACGAGTGCGAGGAGGGAGAGAAAATTTTTCATCTTACAGAAATTGATTGGTTATGGCTTTCGCCGTTGTTATTGATATAGCAAAATTAGATGCCGTAATGAGGGCCTCAACTACCAATCATTCCTGGGAGGGTGTCAATTTTTCCTGAGGTGGCAGAAACAGTTGTTTGTCTAATAGAATTTCGTCGTACAACCTGATTAAATCATGGCGAATTGGAGCGTGTGCCAACCAATCAACCAATTTATGCTAAGGTGTTTCTCGCTATATGTATAGTACTAGCATTGAGCACTTCTCAAAGCTATTGAGAAGAAATCTTATCCCAGTGACCGAACATGTGTAGCTACAGACACTTTAGACAGACGAATATCGCCCCAACACGCTGTTAGGCGGAATTTATGCGCTGGCTAACTCGAGATGGCCGGCATTTTTCATACGAGACGAGATCGTTGTTTGCGATGCTGTTTCGCTTTCCATTAACCTGAGCTTTCATTCAGCCATTGCTAATTTTTCTGCCTGACCCGCCGCCGCGTGGGGCCAGTTGTGGATTGTATTGTCCGTGCCTGTCTGACTGATTCAACCTAAGCAAACATTTATGAACCAGTATTTACTCAAGGGAATGAGCGCCGTGGCGTTAGTTCTATTTTTATTTACCGGCGCTTTCGCGCAAGTAGTCACTTCTACGGCCGACTCCGGCCCGGGTAGTCTGCGTGACGTCGTGGCAGCCGCCCTTCCGGGTGGCGTTATTACGTTTGATGCCTCTACGGATGGTACGCCAATCACCCTTACCTCCGGTGAGATCGTAATCGACAAACTGCTTACCATTAGCGGAAACGGCGTTGACAACACGATGATCAGCGGCGGTAACAGCAGTCGGATCTTTAATATCACTCCACCACTCGCCATCACGGTGATCATGAACGATCTCATGCTGACCGAAGGCAACGCCGATATGGGCGGTGCCATTATGGTAGCTGCCCTGACTTCCGCAACGTTGACGGACGTTAGCATCACGAATAGCGAGGCAACCGGTGCGGACGCAAGCATGGGTGGCGGCGCCATCGCAGTTATGGGTGGAATCGTCACGGTCGCATCATCCACGTTTTCTGGCAACTCCGCCAGTGGTGCCAGCGGTAGCGGCGGTGCAATCATCGTTGGCGATGGTGGTACCCTAACCGTTGACGGTAGCACCTTTAGCGGCAACTCCGCCTCCCGCGCGGGTGGCGCCATTGAAGATGTATCCGGTGACGCTACGGTAACCAACATTACCGACACCAATATGTCCGGCAACTCTACCGGCAGTGCTCCCGGTAACGGCGGCGCCGTCCACGTAACGGGTGCGGGTGATCTCAACTACACCGGTGGCCGCGTGATTGACAACGTTGCCGCCAGCGAAGGTGGCGGATTATGGATCGGTACCGGTACGATGACCGTAACCAACGTATTACTCCTCAGAAACGTAGCCTCGGGTGACGAGGCGACGAATGGTGGTGGCGCGCTCTTTAGCGCCGGTGGCACCCTGAACGTATCCAATAGCCGCATCCTGGCCAATAGCGCCAACGGTTCCGCCGGTAGCGGTGGCGGTATCTTCAACGATGCTGGTACGCTTACCGTAGAGAATACGCTGATCAGAAACAATTCCGCGGTCCGCGCGGGTGGTGGTATCGAAGAAACGGAAGGTGGTACGGCTACCTTAACTAACGTACGCCTCACGGCTAACAACGCCGGCTCTTCCCCCGGCAACGGTGGCGGTATGCACATCACGGGTGCGGGTGACGTAGTGGTGAACGGTGGCGCCGTAGTTCAGAACACGGCGAGTAACGAAGGTGGTGGCCTTTGGAATGGCGCCGGCACGATGGACATTAACGACGTTTATTTCCGCCGCAACGTAGCGAGCGGTGATGATGCCGACACCGGTGGTGGTGGCGTCTTCAACCTGGCCGGTACGGTCAACATCAATGCCGGTACGGTTTTCCGCCAAAACGTAGCTGACGGTGCTTCCGGCAGCGGCGGTGGCCTGCTGAACGACGTAGGTGGTACCGTTAACATTACTGGCGCGGAATTCGCGCTCAATACCGCCAACCGCGCGGGTGGTGCCATTGAGGACGTTTCCGGCGCCGAGACGATGGTAACCATCACCGACACCAAATTCCTGAGCAACTTTGCCGGTGACGCCCCCGGTAATGGTGGTGCCATCCACATCACCGGCCCCGGTGAAATGAGCATCACGGGTGGCGTGGCCAACCAGAACGTAGCCAGCCAGGAAGGCGGTGGCTTCTGGAACGGTAGCGGTACGATGACGGTAACGGACGTGACCTTCAGTTCCAACGAAGCCCTGGGTACGGCCGCCGACGACGGTGGTGGAGCCCTCTTCAACAACGGCGGTACACTCGTCGTCAACGGTGGTGTATTCGATCGCAACGTAGCCACGGAAGGTTCCGGTAGTGGTGGTGCCATTCACAACGCTATTGGCGGTACACTCACGGTAACTGGTGGCCGCTACACCCGCAACGAAGCAGCCCGCGCCGGTGGCGCCATTGAGGATGCTTCCGACGTAGGTACGATGATGACCATTACTGACGCAACGATGAGCCAGAACATGACTGGCCCAATGCCCGGTAACGGTGGTGCCATTCACATTACCGCTTCGGGTGACGCAGAAATCACCGGTGGTCTTTACAACGACAACGTAGCAACCAGCGAAGGTGGTGCGCTATGGAACGGTGGTGGTACCATGACCGTAAGTGGCGTAGCCATCAATGGCAACCGCGCCGAAGGTGACATGGCCGACCAAGGTGGCGGTGGCATCTTCAATGAAGGTGGTATCCTGATGGTCATGAATAAGACCCAGATCATTTTTAACGAAGCAACCGGTGCTTCCGGTAGCGGTGGTGGTATCCTCAACAATACGGGTGGCCAACTGACGGTCAACCGCAGCCAGCTCAAGAACAACAGCGCTAGCCGCGCGGGTGGTGGTATTGAAGATAATTCCGCGGAAGAAGGCACCGTAAGTATGGTTTTCGCCAACCTGATCGGTAACACGACGGGTAGCGCACCGGGCAATGGTGGTGGTCTCCACGTCACTGGCCCCGGTACCGTCGATATTGATGGTGGCTTGATCCTGAACAACACGGCAGCCTCCGAAGGTGGTGGCCTCTGGAACGGTACGGGCACCATGACGGTGAGCCGCGCCAAAATCGTCAACAACATTGCCATGGGTGACGACGCGACCAACGGTGGTGGCGGTATCTTCAACCTCGACGGCGGTACGCTGATGGTGAGTACTTCCACTCGCTTCTCGGGCAACCAGGCCACTGGTGCATCCGGTAGTGGCGGTGCCATCTTCAACAGTGAGGGAAGTTCCCTTACCGTAGATCGGTCCTTCTTCAACAACAACTCCGCGAGCCGCGCGGGTGGTGCGATCGAGGACAACTCCCAGAGTGGTACCACGGTAATCATCAGCAGCTCCAACTTCGACGGTAACACGACCGGTAGCGCACCGGGTAACGGTGGCGCCATTCATATCACCGGCGACGGTGACATGGAAATTAGCCGCAGTAATTTCACCAACAACACGGCTGCCCTTGAAGGTGGTGCTCTCTGGAACGGTGCCGGTCTGATGACCGTAACCCAAACGGACGTGCTCGACAACGAAGCTCAGGGTCCAGCCCTCGACGACGGTGGTGGCGGTGTCTTCAACAACGGTGGTGCCCTGGTACTGGAGCGTTCTACGGTGTCCAACAACTCGGCCACGGGTAGCGGTGCTTCCGGTGGTGGCGTCCTCAGTATCGGTGGTAGCATCCAGGTGATGGTATCTACGATTACGGGTAACGAAGCACCCATCGGTGGTGGCGTCCACGCCATTGGCGAGAACGTATTCAGCAGCTCCACGATTGCGGCGAATAACGCAACTATGAGTGGTGGTGGTATCATCGTTACCGGCGAAAGTTCCGCTACGCTCTACAGTAATATCGTAGCCGCGAACACTTCCGCTGGTATTGCGGACCTGGAAGGTGACGTCGGTTCTTTCTTCTCCGATGGGTTCAACCTCATTGGTCAAGACGACATGGGTGTTCTCGCTGCGATCGATACGGATACCTCCGGTGTTTCCGGTGCTCCCATCGACCCCATGGTCGGCCCATTGGCCCAGAATGGTGGCCCCACGCAGACGCACAACCTGCTCTGTGGTAGCCCCGCCATCGACGCCGGTAACCCATCCGATACCGACCTCGACCAGGGTGGCCGCGGTGTATTCGGCGGCATCCGTGACATTGGTGCCTTCGAGCGCCGGAGCACTTGTTCCGCGCCCGACGTAACCGCTCTGCAGAGCAGCCCCGTGGCGAAGTCCTTTGAGGCAGCCACTACGGACCGCGTCAGCGTTTACCCGAACCCCGTTAGCGCCGAGGCCGTCAATGTCGCCATCCCCACTGAGTACGGAACGGATGTACGTTTGGACCTGCTCGACCTCACCGGTCGTTTGATCAGCAGTCTCCAGGCTACCGCCGGTAACGTTGCCCTGCCACTGGCTAACCAGCAGCCGGGCACCTACCTCGTCCGCATCACGGCGGGTGAGCTGACGGAAACGCAGAAGTTGATCATTCGGTAAATGATCTTCACGCGCAAGCGTGAACCGCGTTTAGAAGAATGCCGCACAAATCGTTGATTTGTGCGGCATTTTTTTTGTGTCGGTTTTTTACTGAATGGGGATATCTCACTTACCTCGCTACACTTACTCTACTATTGAATAAGGAAGGTGGGTTGAGATTTGTCCGGTGACAGAATTTACCCATGACCAGGCCGCTGGCTTATTGGTCGGTGAGGAGTTGGCGGATGGTAGCCGGAGAGTGGCGGATACCGTACCTTTGTTGGAAGGCAATACTCCGGCGCCAGTCTTGCATGTTTAAGGTGGCGTTGTTCGGACGCTTACGTATATCCAATCATCTCCGAAGTGCAAGGTTCTGCAAGTACAATACGCAGATTCCATGCATTAGGGTTGTTTTGGAAATTTAATTTTCCCCGTGAAAGCTAGCAGCATAAAGGGATTGAGGACTTATTGAGGGCGCCCTACCGTAGACCCATTATCTAGCGTTAGCTGAGTTGGGAGATTTAAATGATTATAGATGATTGTTTGTCCTAACCTACCTCGCATCAGGTATATGTTTAGGATAATTTTTCCTAAGCAACCATGCTGAGTTCAAAAGGACTTTCGTAGTAGTACCTTTGTTGGTTTTTGCAGTAGGCGATCGGAGCACCGCTATCTTTCAGCATCGCGAGCATTCTAAATATGGTTGCCCGGGAAACGCCCATCTTGCGGGCGAGCTCAACTGGTGAGCCGGTGGCACCCCTTGAAATGAGCTTGTGTAAACGAAGTAAACGCTGGTAAGGTAAAAGAATACGCATGGGGTTTGGATTGGTGGTTAATAAATACTGAAGGACTACAAGAATGCAAACACTAATTCTAGAAACATCACACAAGGCAATAGTTAAGTCCAGCAACAATGCTCGCACGGACTAGTAGGCCTCTACTCAATAATAATCTTTTCGCTGCCTATTGTTCGCTGTTCGACTAAATTAAAAATCTCTAAAAGGTACATTCCTGCAGGAAGGTTATTCAATTCGATACGATGGTCCGTTGATTTAATGGTCTCTTCTTTCAACAGTCGCCCGGAAGCATCGAATAATCTTAACTCGTGATTCTTGACGGGTGGCCCCATCACGCGCAACCACTTACTTGCTGGATTGGGAAAAATGGTGTAGCCGCTTTCGCTGAGTTGGGGGATTATTTGCGGGATGGATTTCTCGTTTGGTAAGTTTAACCCGTTGGAATTGAAAAGTCTGCCAGGGAGCTCAAGACCACACCCTACACACTCTATAAGAGAAGAAATCGAAGCAGTTAATGATGCTAATTCACTTCTGATCTCATTAATCTCATCCTGTTGGCTCTCAATAAGGTCAGCCTGGGTTGAGATAAGTTTATCTTGTTCCTGGTATCCTTCAACAAGGATAGCGATAAAATCGCTGTACCGGATGGTCTTGATCTCTTGTGCTTCGCGAATCAATCGCATGGTGCCTTCTTCTCCTTCCGCATCGTCGAGCTGTTCATAGCGAGCGGGGTTGGTTACTGTTGTCACCAAGTCGGGCAGTACTTCTTCCACCTCTTGGGCTAGAAATCCATAATGCATGGACTGCGTTTCTAAGGTAATTCCCTGATCTTCAAGAAAAGAGTAGGTCATCGGCTTCAATTGCGACAGTATATCACCGGCATTATTCAAATCGACGATGTCAGTTTTTAGTCGCAGATCAGAAGTTTGCATCATACTTCCAGTGACGACAACGTTACCTTCAAAATATCCGGCGTAATTAGTGTTGCTACTTGAATTCGCTCCTTCGGTGCCACCCAAAACGCCATAAGCAATTGATCCTGCTACGTCATTTCTAGCTGTTCCGGATACACCCACCACTATTCCAGAACCATTGCCCTGATAACTTACATCTGCAGCCACGCCGACGATGTAGTTGTGATTAACCGAAGCAATGTTAGAGTAAATACCAACCGCTGAGGAATAACCAGGAAAATTTTTGGCGGTCAAACTGTTGATCCAGGAGAACATACCCCTAGCATAAGTTGGAGCTCCTATAGTTCTGTTGTGAATACCAGTATGTACGTAAGGGTCTCCTTCATACAGGTTATAGATACCCGTTTGGTTGCCAGCTGGATTATTCGGCACCCCATTAAACAGACCTTTGTTGTATACACCATAGATACTTCCTCCGGAAGTTACCTGATTATACAAGCCAAAACTATTGTCTCCCGTAGAACTTTGGTCCAGGAGATACAAGTTTAAATTTGCCTTGAGACCATTGCCGTATACTGTAGTTTGACCTTCTTGTTCCGGGGTCCCAATAGTTTCGTCACCAATTACGACATCGTTACCAGACTGAATTTTAATTTGGGCGGAGAGCGATGCATGTACTTGAAGTAAGAACAGGGAAAAGAAAAGCACTTTGGCGAGTTTCTTCTGGATGGTCAATTTCATATTAGGTTCTTTGAGGTTTGGAATAATAGAAGTGTCTAGGACCAATTTTACCACTATGGAATATTACTTCCAAAATCGGAGATCATTGAGAATTTTAACGCGGAGAAGACCGTTGTTAAGGTTATAGCTTGAAACAAATACCCAACAAGTGGCGGAAGATGCAGTATTGTCACATTCATTATAGTAATTAGTCCTGCTGGACGCTTGCATACTTGTCAATCACGCAAGTATTTTCATCAACTACTTCGTATCTCGGTGCGCTTACTGTAAAATACGTACTTGCCAGTCTCATTACTTGAGACGGTCAGGTAGATTTTTTAGAAAATTTTGGGTGAGTCTGTACATACACCAACAGCTGTCAACGCTGGCAACCAACCCCGGCCCAGCGCGCCGCCTCCCTTACTCTGGCTGCATCGGCTCGGTCGTTTTCCGCGCCGAACCGACCTTCGTAAAGCACAAAAAAGTGACTCGCAGCAAAGCTGCATTGTCGCTATTCGCAGCATAGTACATCGTGCTCGTACCAGTCAACGTGAAAGTAAAATTATCCGCACAATAGAGAGCGCCACCGCCAACCGCCTTGAAGGCGACTGCGTTGGTACCAATCATTAGGAGAATTCATTCATATTTATTCAATATAAATGTGACGTTATTGATCGCCACTAAGAAGTAATTCCCCTGCTTGTCTTCTAGTAAAAGGTGGTCGTAAGGAGCTTTCTCAGAATAAAAATATCCATCAAAATTTACGAATTTGTAGACGCTTGAACCATCAAAATTGATTTGAGCATTAGAAAGGATATCTAGCAGTGGTTGCCCAAATGATGGAATAGCACTTATATAATGCGTAGGAATTCTATCAGGAAATCTCACCCTTTCACTGTTGATCGAACAGTCCGCACCCTCTCCGTACACCTCCAAATAGTTGTCAGTTGGCAATATAGCTGTCTCAACATATAATTCCCAGTGGAATTGTAGCCAATCATTTAAGATATCTTTGTGTGCAAATTCATCAATATTTTTCAAAGAGTGTACATAAAGCTGTAAGCTTGTCCAGTGTTGGTTAAGAAAATCAGCAAAACGCTTGACTGCATAGTTGACATCTGTCATAGTAATAATTTATCCGCCATTTAACATTCTTAGCTCACCTTCAGTAGGTGATCGCTTGTGTCCTTTTCCTGAACGCGTACCGGTATTTCTTGCTGAACCCTGAGGCAATCCATATTTTTTAAAATTCACAGCATCACCATACTGAGAACTAGGGTTCCTTGGATTTCTAATGAATTCTTTGACCCTGTCTTTAGTAATGTCGTAAGTCTTATTACCCTTTTGCACCACGATGCGTGTCGAAGATCTTTTTACAACACGCCCTCCTGTGGCATCAACCATTCGCGTAGCTGCACTTGGAACTCTTATTCCTGTGCGTGCTGATCTTACAGCTCTTATACCCTTGGGCGTTGGACCATATGTCAAAAGAGCCTCACTGATTAATCCAGGCATCTCAGCGATCGCCTCGGCTTCTCTATCACTAAATCCTTCTAAGAATTCTTGGCTGGACATTCCTTGGACTTGGCGAGCCAAAGCCTGATCGTATGCCCCTTCTTCTGATTTTGATACAGTAGCATAAACCTCTTGTTGGTAATGAATAACGTAACCAGTCTTACCCTCTACGATATGCCAAGCTCCGAGGGCGGTTTCACCTTCTTTAGCTTCAGTCCGGTCTTCCCAGTATTCCTCGTTCGTTTCATTATTCCGGAACCAATCCATCCCATCTGGGTCAATGTTAGAGATTGGATTATTCACAACATAATTGTAAGGGCTATGCGATATATTGTGATCTAATTCCGCCAATGGGTCTATTGACGTCCACCTAGAGATTGCTGGGTCGTAATACCTAGCTCCATAATCATACAACCCCAACTCCTCATTAAATATCTTTCCATTATACCGATAGCGGTTGTCCTCAACACCAATATTGCTAGAGCTATTCCACTCCCCCTGCATCTCCATCCCGAAGGGATAATAATGCATCTCTTCCTTCACGGTTGCCTGTTCGCCAAATCTCACCCTTACGTTTCCTAGGTGATCGGTGAGGTAGAATTCGGCCTCGTAGCTACTGAAGTCGTTTGCATCTCCGGTAGGGAGGAACCTGCCCTCGGAGTGGTGGATGCTCTGAATGTCGTCGTCCAGCCTGATTCTTTCGGGCAGGTAGAATCGCGAGCTGGTGATTATTTCACTCTCTACGAACTTCGTAGTCTCCTCTTTCAGCTTTTGGCCCGTAGCGTCATAGGTGATGACGATGTCACGCCCATCCTCAAAGATAAATCGTTGGGGGAGATTTAAATGATTGTAGACTACTTCCTGAAGACCAAGGTCAATGTTCTTTGTTTGGTTGCCGTTGTCGTCGTATTCGTAAGGCGTACTGCCTCTTTCTACGAAACCACCCCGGAAAGAATTGTGGAGGAGCGCCGTATCCACTTCCGCCAGGAATCCTCCGCCGGCGACGTCGGTTTGGAAACCAGCTTCCAGCTTTACGCTGGACCCCGCCCTAAACTGAGTTTGACCTTGGTAGTTGGTGTTGGCGGTGTTCGCGTTCGCAATGATAGATTTTTTGGCGGCGTGACTTTTTGGAGCTATTGGAGACTTATCCAGAATTAGGTGGTCGGGGTGTTGGATGCCGCTGGTTTCTGCTAGGTCGTAGACTCCAGTCAACCGGTCCGTCTCCCCGTGATAAAGGTAAACCAAATCGTCTATCTTGCCATAAGTTCCGGGAGCAGCATCCTGGCGCTGCCCTTCTCTTCTGATTGTCAGCAGATTGCCTCTGGCGTCGTAGGAGTAATTTGTATCGTACTTTCCTGATTCGATTCCATTGTGCCCTGAAACCGCCGAAGTAATCCGATTCAGATAGTCATAAGTGAAACGATAGTGGCTTTCACCTTGGTTGGGCGTAATCCACAGCAATTCAGAGATATTGCCATCCAGCCTGGGTACGCTGTTTGGGAGTACGGGAGCGTCGTATGCTAGCCGTAGGGCAAAGAGATCGGAACCAACCTTGTCGACATCATTAATGTCCGTCAGATATCCATTTTCTCGGTAAGTGTAGTCTACCGTTTGGGCCGGTTGGAAAAGCGTCCCACCGAGTAGCTTTTTTACCTGTTGGTCTTTCGTCGAGTACTCAAAAGCTGCGATGAATTTTTCACTACCCCCATCGAGCGTTTGGTATGTGGCTGCTGTTCGGGACCAACGATCAAATTCGGACCGCGACTTTACCGTGAAAGCAGCTATGCCAGACTGCTTATGCAATGATGATGATTCTAATAAATTGTCAGCGCTATCGTAGATAAAATCCGTTTCCTCGGCATCCAGATGGCTAGGTAAGATTAGACTGTTACCCACTGAGTTGATCAGGCGCCCAAAATCATCATAAGTATGCGTCATCTCCAGAAAGTCAGAACCGGAACCATTCAGGATCAAAAACTTTTCGTGGGTTATTTGATCGAGGTTATTGGGTAATGAACCATAAGTACTCTCAGTAAGTAGCTGTGCTATTGTCGGGTTGTCGGGAGCACTTAGATCATGAGCAAACCCACTTTCAGTTAGTCTTCCGTAATCGTCGTAAATATTTGCAATCCACTTGCCTTCATTTTTTTGATTTGGATCCTGAGATCCTGCTAGTAGCCGTTTAGAATTGTAGGCGAACTGTGAAGTGCCTACTTGATTGGGCGTGTAGGATTGTTCGATTTGCCCGAAGCCCGTATAGTCGTATTTGAAACAAAGGTCATCACCCATGACAGCTCCCGGAGGAATGACCTGGTACGGTTGATCCAAATTGTCATATACCGTATGCGTAGCCTGTTGTTGCCCTGCCGAACCACTTTGCGCTGACTTTACCAATCGCCCTGCCTTGTCCGTGTAATTGACCGTTCGGTTACCTTCCGCACTAATTATCTCCTCAACGAATAGTTGACCGGGCAGATAATCGCTGCCGGTAGTAGGGTCAATCACTTCGCCTTGAAGATTTGTTCGGTAGTTCATGGTTGTTAGATACCAATCGGAATGTGTGCGACTCAACTCACGGCCTAGTGGGGATTCCTCATACGTGTAAGACGTGCCCGGTGTGTTGTTTGGGGTTGGCTGGTAGGATCCATCCGATGAATTTACGGAGAACGGGTCAAAAACAGTCTTTTTCCTACCCCGGGCATCGTAGGAGATGGAATTGATGACATCGACGAGGGTACCGTCATCATCGTGCTTCTCTTGTTGAACGGCTTGAACCAAACGCCCGAGGCCATCGGTATATTCTATGCTGTGAAGGATTCTGCCGGGGTCAACGTCAGTTGCCGCAAAGGTTACCGTGGATAGCCGCTGATTGGGGGTGCCCAGGTCTGGTTGGCCATAGTTGTAGGCATACGTATTCACTACTTCAAACTCGTTGTTCGCGTTTTTTCTCGTTTTAACTTCCTGTAGGCGAGCTAATTCATCAAAGCCATAGATAGTCTCGACCCCATTGACGGCTACTGAGGTGGCGGGCAAGTTGGATCCACCATGGTAGGTAGTGAGCCATTCAAAATCCTGGTAACTTCTTTTGGTAATATTACCATTTTCCCATTCGTAGAATTGCGGCTCCCAACCCGTTCGTAGTAGCGACGTAGGCTTTCCCTTACTCAGTGAGTTGGCCGGATAATACTTGGGGATTTCACCTGCGAGATACTGGTGTATCGGCTGTAAAACACCGTTAACCGATGCGCGCTCTCCTTCGAAAAAGCGATGAGGCCTGGGTATGGAGCTGGTGGAATTATTGATCAATTGACCTGACGCGATATCAAACTGTTGAAACTCAACCTTAGTGAACTTTACTAAGTCTCCATTGACGTACTGTTCGGTGAGCCACGGACGGGCTAGTAGATTGTAATCGTCTACAAGTTGATCTCTAATCATGATCGACGGATAGTCCGGCGAATAGGAAAACGCTACCCTCCGCGTTTCCGCCGGCTGGTTGGTCCCAATCTTACTGTTTTCGGTAATGATAGCGGTAGGCTGATTGTGTCTGTGGGAGGAATCATACTCCCTAGTTATTGTATTCGACACGCCGTCCAGATAGGAAGTTTCCGTACCCTCTAAGCGGGCAGTACTTCGAAGCGGGTAGTTGTAAGTAAGTGTCAGGCCCCCAGGCAAAGTGGTAACCCTGATGCCTAACCTTGAAGTGTCGTACACACTGTAACCACCGGGCAGGTAGGTCGTTGCTGCAACCTCATTCGAATCTGACTCGTATACCGATTTAGTGCTCAGTTTACCGTGGGTTCTGCTCTTTCCAAATCCAAATATATTGTAGTTATACCAGGAGGTTTGTGAAAATATGTATGGTAAACGGACTTCCCCTAGTATGTCATTTATCCTTATCGAGTAAAAATGGGTCAAATCGAATTCATTAGGATGAATTGGAGCATGACCCTCTCCGATAATCATTCCGATATCACTATTTTCTATCGGTGAAACATAAAAGCTATACTCCGAGTAGCCTTCTCCGGGAATATTTTCCTGAACAGTCCGATAACTTAGATGCCGTCCATCATTTCCAGCTAGCATTTTGTAAGAGGTATCAGTATATTTTATCGTAATGCCATCAGGATTTGGGTCATTGGTGCCCCGTGCGATATACTTTGCACTAAGATAGTAGCTCGGTCTTTCGTATAGCGCACCGGAGGAAATTCCCTGATGATCCAAGTAGGTGAATGTCTTTACCACTGGTGGATTTATACTAAGGCCATCGAAAGATTCGATCTTCTTTACCCGGAGTCCGCCGACTAATTTAGAGAAGAATCCTTGATTCCCCGTTCTTAACTGGAAAGTGCCATGACAATTGTTGGTAGTCAAACGAAAAGTGTACGCTACGCCATGCTCAAGTTGGTACCAAGGGTGAATTTCATCTAAAGACACATTTTGCTCGGATAGTGAAAAGTTTTCAAGCTGTTTCGTGTAACTTCCCAGTAGGGAATCTCCTTCAAGAAGTGAAATAGTCACCGTCTCGTCACCATAATTACCGTTTGCAAAGCAACTGTTCTGTTGAGTGCTGTTAGTTGATTGCATTGGTACGAAGCCAGTCAGGTCAAATACTGCATCCTTTGCTTCTTGTGCCAAGTTGAACGTATACGAGTCTGAGAACGAACGTTGATCACACCAGTTAAGGAACACATCGTTTTCGTAGCTTTTGATAAATGTTCTGTCAGCCATATTGAGCACACCGTGATCTTTAACCTGATTGCCTTCCATTTCGTAAGCAGTACTCCCTCCGGTAGGGTAAATAACCTTAGTTAAAGTTCCCAGCAACATCGATGCTTCATCCGCTTCACGCTTTGCGGATCCGGCATTATACTCTTGCAAGTATCCACTTACGAACATGATTACCGTAGTTGGGGGAATGTTAATGCCAATCCCACCGGAGGTGTTGTTGCCATTTTCCCCATTGTAAAAACCCCAGTGATCGATGGCCTTCGACAGCCGGTGTGGGAAGTCGACAATACCATTTTCGTCTTCCCCGTAGTACTGAAAATCATACTGGGGCTTCTGGACGGAGCCTGTACAGCTCATCTCCTGAACAGCATCCAGCGATAGCCGGTAATCGTAGGGCATGGCAGCTGAGCTCACGCTCTCGTCGTGAAAATACTTATACTGGAAGTCGAATTGAGTGCAACGGTACGTACCGTGGTTTATTTCGATCCGATCAAGTGCTCGTGCTCCGTCCAGGTCAGTCCGATCACTCGCGGATGGTATAAAGTCCATACTACCCGTACCGTAATCCACGCTCACCAACCGGTAGCCAGCCACAAATTGATGGACGTAGGGAAAATGAGCCCTTTCGACGCCGTTTTGCCCCGGGTGGCTGGTGTAAACGCCAACTTCAGAACTAAAAATGTGGTGCCCGGAGGCGGGCGTCCGATAGTTGTATGATTCAGCTTCGTAGCCAAAGTCGATACTATAAAGTCCATCGGGGCTGGTGATTTGTACAAGCATCCAGTTAGTCCGGTAAGGACTGACGGCAGTTCCAGCCTGCATGGTCTCACAAACTGACGTTCCCGTACCAGAGGCAGCCCTACCAAAGTAATATTTGACCCCATTGGGCAGGGTAAGTGTGAACTGTTCGAACTGACCGTTTACCAGATCATACTCAATTTTGAGATCTAACTCTCTATCTAGCAAAATAGGTGCATCACTTCCGTTGAGGATAAACTGTCCGGAAATAGAGCCAGTATTAAAAGTGAAGATGTCAGGCTCGGAGTCTGCTAAGCCGTCCTTAATTTCGGTAATAAAATTTGCATACTCAACCGTATGCGGGTCTAGCATTGTTTTATACGCTTCGTAGTAATAGCCTCCCGCTCCCTCATCACGTAACCCTTGTACCGTCCGGGTTATCATTCCTGCACCTTGCAATGACCAGCCCAACCCCACCCAGCTTGCTGGTTGACTTACACGAATACCTGCTGCATGATAGCTTAAGCCAAAGGAATGTTGCAACGGCCCATCCTTTACTGTGTGAATTGGCACGGCAATTTGTGGCAGTCCGCTAGCTAGTGTAATTGGTTGCGTGGTGTACTGGCCTAATGATGCTGCATTGGGCGGGGGCATCACTACGTCGTTCACCAATGAATTATTATACGCATCACGAAGAGGTTTGGGACAAATGCACGGAAGTGCCTCCCACTGTCCTGAAGTTTAAAGTCAGTAGGCTACGTAATTCTTCCTTATACAATTTTATCCCACCCAGAAATGAAACGATGGCCGCTTCAAATTCACTAGACTTCTCGTAATAAGTTGAGTTCAATACCTTAACTCGCATAAAGTGCCATAGGCGCTCGATTAAGTTTAGGTTAGGTGAGTAGGTTGGTAGATAAACGAACTCGATCCGTTGGCCATCCGCCCACTCCGTTAGCATCTTGTTGCGATTGTAGCGAGCGTTGTCACAAATGAAGTAAATCTTTTTGCCCGGATGTTTGCGTAGTAACTGGCGGCATAAACGCTGAGTAGACTGAGCATTGATGGTGTCAGCAATCTCGTATACTAAATGTTCCGGCTTGAGCGCATTGACGGCCGCATTAATATTCACTCGCTGTCGACCATTGTTGCAATCCACTTCGAAATCTTCCCCCTTGCGTATCCAGCCGCGACTCGTCTTTGTATTGTGAGTAGGATGACAGCCATCAGCATAGTAAACAACTGCATCGCCGGTGGCTACCTCTTCTAAAAGCGCGGGTAGTTCTTCCTCAACGAAGGCACGCTGTGCTTCTTCGTCAGCCTTAGCCGGCACGGACTTGCTCTTCTTAAACACGAAACCAAGCCGGTGCAACAAATCGGTCATACCGCCAACGCTGTAGTCTACCCCAAAGCGCTCGAGGACGTAGGCAGCAATGGATTTTGCATCAGGGTATAGGTAGTCATCCAGATGCTTAGCTAAGGCTTCTTCTTGCTTGTCAGTTAACCGACCGGTGTAAGCTACATAGCTATCGTCCAGAAAGTCGGACAGACCGGCTTTGTAATAGGCGCGCTGGTAACGATAGATCGTATTGTCGTCAATACCCAATGCCGCCTCGATTGTCTTGACCGAATGGCCTTGGTGCAGCATGATGAGTACCGTTACTTTGCGGTAACGCCGCTTTGAAAGCCCAGCTGTGTTTTGTTCCAGCTGAAGTGCTTCGAGTTCATCCTTGGTTAGTATTAGCGACATAGCCCTTTAAAAACATCCTGTGTCCCAAACCAGTTCAAGAGTGGTATAGGTTGGCCCCAAAGAAAAACATTGGATAGTACGCAAATTATGAATATAGGGTAATAGGTCTTTCTGAGGAGCATACATCAAATATCTCCCGCGGCAGTATCATTCTATGAGACCAGACAGTAAATAGTAGTTAATAGCCCTTTCGTGTGGGTAAATTATCGTTCCACATATCGTGTGCATGAATGTAACCAATGACAATATCGAATAGAAAAAAAATGGGAACTTTCGATTACAATAGCTACCGTTCCATCCCTCCGTGGCGAACCCTGGAGAAATCATTGCCGGGCATTTCCCAACGAAGCCAATCAAAAGGTTCCATCCCCCCAAGCAACCATTTCCCCCTAACGCCGCTTCCCCCCACGTCCCTTCCTAGGTCCTTTGTTCGCACCTGCGGCAGCGCCTGATTTGGAAGACTTTCGGGTTTTAGAACGGGATGGGCGGGTGCTACCGCTACTGTTAGAACGAGGAGTTCGCTTAGCCTTTTGCTCATCTTCCCCAGAAGTGCCGTGAATTTCAAGCACGTCCACCAGGGCCATATCGATGCGGCGGCGGTCGAGGTCTACGTCTTCGATGCGGACGCGGAGGGCGTCGCCCATCTTCAGGCGCTTGCCGGATTTTTTGCCGGTGATGTAGAGTTTGCCGGGGCCGATGTCGTAGGGCTCGTCCATATCGTCGTAGCTGATCATGCCTTCTACGAAGTTGGCGCTGAGTTCCACGAAGACGCCGAAGTCGGCCAGGCCATTGATGATGCCGTCGAATTCCTCGCCGATGTTATCGAGCATGAACTCGGTCTGCTTGTACTTGATGGATTCCCGTTCGGCGGTGGTCGCCTTGCGCTCCTGGGCGGAGATGTGCTTGCAAGTTTCCTCGAGTTTCATGGCGTTGGCCTTGTAGAGGCTGCCCTTTTCGAGGTTCTTATCCAGGATCCGGTGCACCAGCACGTCGGCGTAGCGGCGGATGGGGCTCGTGAAGTGGCTGTAATTATCGAAGCCCAGCCCGTAGTGGCCGATGTTTTCCGTAGTATAAATGGCCTTGGCCATCGTACGGATCGCAATGGGCGAAAGCATCTTCACCATGGGGTCTTCGGCGGCTTTGGAGAGCAGGGCGGTGTAGGACTTGGCGATACTTTGCGGCGTGCGCAGGTCCATCTCGTAGCCGAGGGATTCGGCGAAGCGGGCCAGTTCGGTCACCTTGTCGATGTCGGGCTCGTCGTGGACGCGGTAGACGAAGGGGATGTTCTCCTTCAGCCGTTCCTCCTTCTTGATGATGTAGGTGGCGACCTCCTTGTTGGCGAGCAACATGAAGTCCTCGATCAACATATTGGTGTCGATACGCTCCTTGATGTAAACTTCCAGCGGGGTGCCGTCATCCGCCAGGCGGAAGCGGACCTCGTTGGTCGCGAAATCGATGGCGCCTTCCTTGAAGCGCTTCTTGCGGAGCACCTTGGAGATCTTGTCGAGCAGGTGGAGCTCCTCGACAAAGTCGCCTTTATCCGTATCCAGCACTTCCTGGGCCTCCTCGTAGGTGAAGCGGCGGTCGGAGTGGGTGACGGTGCGGCCAAACCAGCGTTTGCGGATCTGGTAGGTCTTGGGGTCCAGCGTGAAAACGGCCGAGAAGGTCAGTTTGTCCTCGTGGGGGCGGAGGGAACAGAGTTCGTTGGAGATGCGCTCGGGGAGCATCGGGCAAACCCGATCGACGAGGTAAACGCTCGTCGTGCGTTCGGCGGCCTCCCGGTCGAGGGCACTGCCGGGCCGGACGTAGTGGCTCACGTCCGCAATGTGGACACCGACCTCGATCTGGCCATTCTCCAGGTGTTGGATGGAAAGCGCGTCATCGAAGTCCTTGGCGGTCAGGGGGTCAATCGTGAAGGTGGTCACCTCCCGCATGTCGCGGCGGATGTTGATCTCCTGGGGGCTGATCTTGGCGGGTAGTGCCTCGCTCTCGGCGATGACGTCATCCGGGAAGGTGATCTGGAAGCCATTGTTGATGAGGATGGACTGCATCTCGATCTCGCTGCTGCCTTCCTCGCCGAGGACGGCCGTGAGCGTTCCCGACAACTGGCCGAAGCGGTTGGCTTCCCAGTTATCGATGCGGACGACGACTTTCTCGTTCGTCTCCGCCCCGAGGTTCTCGGCGCGGTGGACGGCGACGAGCAGCTTGGTCGTGCTGCCGGGCTGGTCGACCTCGACTTCGGCGTACTTAGGGTACTCTTTGTAGGTACCGACGAAGTGAGTGACGCTGCGTTCGAGGACTTCCGTCACTTCTCCCTCCGGCTTGCGGCGGCGGGTGAGCGTCCAGTAGCGGACCTTCACCTTATCACCATCCTGGGCGTTGCCGAGGCGGCGGCCGGGGACGAAGATGTCCTGGTCGTCACCGTCCACGACGATGTAAGCATCGCCGGAGCGGGTTTTGTCGACGCGGCCTTCGATGTAGTCCGAGCTGGTTTGTTGCTGGTAATTGCGGGCGATCTGGTACTTGTAGTCGCCGTTGCTGCGTACAGTCTTTTGCTGTTCGAGTTTCTCCAGTGCGGAGAGGACGGAATCCTGAGAGTTTTTGATCTTCAGTTTCCGGATGAGTTGTTTGGGATTGTACTGCTTGCGGTCGTTCAGTTTCAGTTCCTTGAGGATTGCGCGTTCCAAATCACGCGCCTTGAGCTTTGCGCCCTTCGTTTTCTTATTAGCCATTAGGTTGTTATGCTGGGTGTAACCGCGAAAGTGGACGGTAATTCTGTATTCGTCGTCCTAACGTATGCGGGCCGCGGAAGTGCGGACTTTGTCTGGGTTTCAAGTAATTCTACCGTGCAAACCGATTGAATGGGTGGAAAGTTGCGCGGGAGATCACTATGCCCCCTACCCTACTTACGCCAGTCCCACCCGACGACGACCCATTCCTGCCCGGTGGGCGCCGTGGCCGTCCGCAGTTCTTGAAAACGCATTCGTTGGTGGACGCGGCGGGAACGGGTGTTATGCTCGTCGATGGAGGTGATGAGGTAGGGGTAGTGCAAACTGTAGCAGGTGCGCAGGTACTTATACATCCGGTCCACCAGTTTGCGGCCGCGGTATTCCTTATCCACGCAGACCTGCCCCATCCCGAGGTAGTTGACGTTCCCGAGTATTTCTCCGTTGAGTTCGGCACCATCCTGTATTTCCCAAACGGCGGTGAGGGTAGGCACCTTATCGGCGAAGTCGCGCGTCATGGCCAGGGCGTAGCCAACCACGCGGGTACCGTCCTTTGCGATGACGGCGGCCGTAGCGCTGTTCATTTCTTCCAGGACGTCATAGTCGTGCACGGCGGTGACGAAACCCTGATCGGTGGCCTCCTCCTCACTGAGGGCCGCCTTCAGGTTGGCCCGTTGCAGGTCAATGATCTGCTTGAGTTCCGTCTTTTTACGGGCCAGGGTGATGCGAACGTCTTGCTTGAACATGGGATGAGGGGGTAAAAATTAAAAAGTTGGCCGCGAACAAGGTTCTTCCGTAATCCGCTTGTTATAATGGGCCGGCGGAGCAATTCCGTTGCCCGTTATTCTTTCATCAAATAAACCTATTCATTTTATGGGACTCATTTCCTTCCTTAAAGACAAGGGCCGCAAGATCTTCGGCAAAAAAGAAGAAGAGGTGACCAAAGAGGTCGTCCTCACCAAGACACAGAAGCTCGAGCAGGAGATTGCTCGCCTTGGCCTTAACGTCAACGACCTCAAGCTGGAACTCTGCGAGCAGGTCATCGTCACCGGCACGGCGCACGATACGCCCACCGCGGAGCGGGTCATCCTCGCCCTCGGTAACGTCGAAGGCGTCGGTTCCGTTGACAACCAACTCAACGTAGCCAACCCTACCGTGGAAGCCAAGTACTACACCGTCCAATCCGGAGATAGCCTCTCCAAGATCTCCAAAGCGATGTACGGCGACCCGATGAAGTACCAGCAGATTTTCGAAGCGAATAAGCCGATGCTGGAGCACCCGGATAAGATTTATCCTGGGCAGAAATTGCGTATTCCACAGTAGTTAGTCTTTAGTCTGCAGTCTATAGTCTGTAGTTGCTAGCGTGACACCTCAGACTACAGACTGTAGACTACAGACTAAAAAAAAAAAACGGCTTCCCTCAACCGAGAGAAGCCGTTTTTCTATGTCCGTACTAGAGGTTTTACCCCTTCGCAGCAACCGCACGCTTCGCAGCAGCAACGATATCCTTGATCCCAAGGCCATACTTATCGAGCAGTTGCTCGGCAGTGCCGGATTCACCGAAGGTATCGTCAGTGGCGACGAATTCCTGGCGGGTCGGGTGATTCATGGAGAGGCATTCGGAGATGGCGCTACCTAGACCACCGTACTTGTTGTGTTCCTCGCAGGAAACTACGGCACCGGTCTTTTTGGCGGAGGCGATCACGGCTTCTTCATCCAGAGGCTTGATGGTGTGGATGTTGATCAGGTCCACGCTGATGCCTTCTTTGGCCAGTTCGCGGGCGGCTTCAATGGCGTACCAGACGAGGTGGCCGGTGGCGAAGATGGAAACGTCGGAGCCCTCGTTCAGGTGAAGGGCTTTACCGATCACGAACTCCTGGTCTTCCGGAATGAAGATGGGCCAACCGGGGCGGCCGAAGCGGAGGTAAACCGGGCCGTGGTGCTCGGCGATGGCCTGCACGGCGGCTTTGGTCTGGTTGTAATCGCAGGGGTTGATGACCGTCATGCCGGGCAACATCCGCATCATGCCGATGTCCTCCAGGATCTGGTGGGTTGCCCCATCCTCACCGAGCGTAAGGCCGGCGTGGCTGGCACAGATCTTCACGTTCTTATCGCTGTAAGCGATACTCTGGCGGATCTGATCGTAGACGCGGCCGGTAGAGAAGTTAGCGAAGGTCGTCGTCATGGGGATCTTCCCAGCGGTGGCCAGACCGGCGGCAACGCCCATCATATTAGCTTCGGAAATACCACACTGCACGAAGCGGTCGGGGTAAGTCGTGATGAAATCTTCGGACTTCATGGAGCCACGAAGGTCAGCCGTCAGCATGATCACGTTGTCGTGCTTGTCGCCGGCGGCTTTGAGTCCGGCACCGAACCCGTCGCGGGTAGCTTTCTTGCCGGTGGATTGTAGTTTATCTAGGGATAGCATTTGCTATGGTTGTTATTGTTATTGAATGGCTTTCGCCGATTTTTGGGGATACAGTCTGCAGTCTGTAGTCGCAGTGTCACTATAGACTATAGACTACAGACTAGTAACTGATCACGCCGGAAAATCCCCCAACGTCTCCTCCAGCTGGTTCAGCGCCGTCTCGGTCTGTTCCGCGTTCGGCGCCTTACCGTGCCACTTGTGGGTACCGACCATGAAGTCGACGCCCTGGCCCATTTCGGTTTTCATGACGATACAGCAGGGCTTGCCGTTGCGCATCTCCTGTACTTCCTTGAGTACCCGGACAGTTTCCTCCATGTTGTTGCCATCCATGTGGTGGATGTTCCAGCCGAAGGCCTCGTACTTATCGGCGAAGTTGCCGAGCTTAAGTACTTCCTCCGTGGGGCCGTCGATCTGCTGGCCGTTGTCATCGATGATGAGCACGAGGTTGTCCAATTTGTTGTGGGGAGCGAACAGGGCCGCTTCCCAAATTTGTCCTTCTTGCTGCTCACCGTCGCCGGTCAGTACGAAGACCGTCCGGTCGTCGCCGTTCATTTTTTTGGCTAAGGCCATACCGCACGCAACGCTGACGCCCTGTCCGAGGGAACCGGAAGCAATACGGACGCCGGGCAGACCCTCGTGGGTAGTTGGGTGGCCCTGCACGCGAGAATTGATCTGGCGGAAGGTAGCCAGTTCCTCTACGGGGAAGTAACCAGCACGGGCCAGTACGCTGTAGAAGACGGGGCTGATGTGGCCGTTGGAGAGGAAGAATACGTCTTCCCCCTTCGCCTCCATATTAAATGAGGTATCGTGCTTCATTACCTCAAAGTAAAGTGCGGTCAACAGATCGGCGTTGCCGAGGGAGCCGCCGGGGTGGCCACTTTGGCAGAGCGAGACCTGCCGGATAATATCGCGCCGAACCTGGCTGGCGATGGATTCAAGTTTCTGGATGTCTGGCATAAATAGTGTGGTTTGGATAGCCCGTAAGCTGAGGGCTGGGTTCTCAAGATTAATCCTTAGGCAAGATACGGGTTAATTAGTTTAATTGTGAAACTAAGTCCGCTTTTCCGCTTGCCGTAGCTGCATTCTAACGGGTGGTGGTGCACTTTGTGCGAAGGGGCGGTGGGAGATGTTTTCGACAAGGGGTTAAAGGAGACAAAGGGGGAAAGGAGGGATGCGCTGCGCGCAACTAGGGGTTTGTTTCGCAAAGAAGATTAAGGGGGAAGAGACGACTGAGACGAGCAGCACTGGTCTGGCGGAGCCACATCCCCTTATCCTTCTTATCCTCCCTTGCCTTCTTGTAGAAAACACCCTCCTCCCAAAACGAACAGTGGCCCACCTTCCAAAGAAGATGAGCCACCGTAGCTTTCGATCGTGCGATCAACCTTAGTTCAGGCTATCGCTCAGTTTCTTGCCGGGCTTGAACTTGGCAACCGTCTTGGCGGCGATGCGAATCGTCTCACCAGTACGTGGGTTGCGGCCGTCGCGCGCGGGGCGCTCGTTGGCAGAGAAGGTACCGAAACCTACGAGGCTTACGCTGTCGCCAGATTTCAGTGCATCCTGGATGCTTTCGAGGGTAGCGGCCAGTGCTGATTCAGCCTGGCTCTGCGTGATGTCTGCTTTTTCGGCAATGGATGCCACGAGTTCTCCTTTGTTCATAGTAGTAGAATTTTAAGGGGGATGGATTAAAAATGTCTAGCAAATATTGACGTTGGAGCGTGAACCCACAACAATTCTTGCTAAAAATGTGATTTTTGAACGTTTTTTAGGTCAAAACACCGGTTTCTACCGTTGTTTAGCCATCAATAACAGTCACTACAACGCATGAGAGCTAAGCGTGTTTACCTCCTGAGCCTTTTGTTTATCGCGCTTTCCTGCCTTTTCGTGAGCAGCTGCAGCCGTAAATCCGGGTGCCCCGCCGTCGATAAGATCAACAACAAAAAGGTCAAAAAGAAAAACAACACCAATCTCTTCGATAAGAAGACGAGACGGAAGATGGGGTAAACAGTCTGTAGTCTACAGTCTGTAGTCTATAGCGCTGCAGACTGTAGACTACGGACTATAGACTTCCCCTCACCGCACCCACCGGTAAGCCGCTTTCACCAAAAACGTATTCCGAATCTCCGAGTCAAACAGATCCGTCGCGAAGGTCTCGTACACGTTCTGGCTCGGGTCCGCCCCACCCGTCACGCCCTGCTGCCAAACGAAGAAGAGCGTCGAGCTCGGCCGGTACTCCCAGCGAAAGACCAGGTTAGACCGAAACTGCACGAAATTGAAATCCGGGTCGTCAAACGTATAGTCCACCGCTCGGTCCAGGTTATCATCTACGGAATACACGCCGGCCTCCTCATTAAAGGAAACCTGCCCCTCCGCGTACCGGGGGAAGCGCTCCGTGAAGTCCCGCGCGTCCGCATCACCTAGGCGATTGAAGTCGGTATACGTCCCCCGCGTAATGAAGGGTTGGGCGTAGTACTGCACGGTGAAGTCTGGCGTCAGGTTATATATGGCCCGCACCGTCAGCGTGAGGGTCTCGTTTTCGATCCGGCCGTGTACGTAACGTTGCTCTCCATCTACTTCCTCAATACTGATAAATTGGTCATTCCGGCCGCCCCAGTTGTAAGTGGGTTCAAAACTCAGGCCCAGGGCGTCGTTAGCTTGCCAACGGACTTCAAAACCGGCACCCCTCCCCCACGTATTGCCATCGTAAGAGCCGCCGCCCCGGCCGAAGAGGGCGAGTGTAACCGGCTTGCGTTCATCCGACCGCACAAAAGCCCCCGTGAAGAAGCCCGGTGAGCGGCGCAGTAGCGGCCCACCCCGCAACGCATTCTTATTTACGTCCTGCTGTTCCAGGTTGAGGAAAACCCGGGCGAAGGAGAAATTCTTAAAGGTGGCGTTATAGTTCGTGTTGTAACTCCGCCCCAGAGAGGAGCCGTCAAAATCCCACCCGAAGTAAAGGTTATGGTTCCACTGCCGGCGGTTGAAGATGCCCTGCGGTTTCCGCCAGACCCTGGCCCCCCAGGCAAAAGCGTTGATCTGGTCGGTATTACTCAGAAAGCCAATGTCGTTCAGCTCCAGCCCCGGACTGCGGTAGGTGGCACCGGCCTCAAAGATCCAATCGCCGGCGAAATTGCCCACCGTTACCGTTCCGCCCGTTCCGGCCAGGCTGCGCAGCGTCGTATCTACTTCAAGGTGGTCCGCATCCGGCCGTTGGAAGAGGTGCTCGAAGGAGCGCTGCGTCCGGGTAATGGCTTGCTCCGTCCCCCGCACCTGGCTGGCGAGGAGATTAGCGCGCAGTTGCCAGGCCCGGTTCTTCCAGCGGTGAACGAGGTCCAGCCCCCCGGAGTACGCCGCGTCGTGCAGGAATTGCAGATCCTCCAGCCCCTCCAGGTCGCGGTTTACCGACGTCAGAATGACGCCGATGCTGCTTTGACGGTCGTTAAAATCTTGCTGCACCCGGCCTACGTTGTAGCTCGTCAGTGGCTCCACCACCTGCCGGCTTTCTTCGTCGATGTCGATGATGTCCGCGATTTCGCGTTCGGTAACGGAACTCAACAGACCGAGCGAAAGGCCACTCTGCGTCTTTCCACTCACCTTCGCGGCGCCCAATATGGTCGTATTCTCGGGTTGCTTCACGTAGCGTCCGTTCACCGGGTCGCCCTGCACAAAACGGCTGGGCGTGCCCCCGATCCGGCGGCTGTAAAAAAGTAGGTCCCCCGTATAATTTCCACCCGCCTCCGATTGAGTGAGGCGATAGTCGAAGATGTTGGCGTTCTCCACGAAGAAGGGCCGCTGTTCCCGGAAGAAAATTTGAAACCCATCGAGATTGATGGCACCCGGGTCCGCCTCCACTTGGCCAAAGTCTGGGTTCACGGTAAAGTCTACGGCAATATCGTTCGTTATGCCGATCCGGCCATCTACGCCCACGCTGGCGCGGGTATCCGTCTTCCGGTCGAAGGGGTCATTCGCGTCAAAATCACCACCAGTGCGGAGTTGGGTCAGTACGTAAGGTTGAATTTCCAGCGGTTTGCGGGCCTTTACGCCTTCGATACCCGTAAGCGTGCCGAAGCGGCTTACCCAACCATTTTCTGCCTGCTTTACCGGGGCCCAGCTATCGCGTTCTCCTTCGCGAAAATTCAGGCGCGTCACCTGCAGGCCCCATTTCTGGCTGGGGTCCTTCCCGAAGCGGAGCTGGCTGAAGGGAATCCGCGCTTCCACGGTGTAGCCCAACGAATCCTGGCGGGCCTTCATAAACCAGAACGGGTTCCAGTTGCTGTCCCAATTATTCCCGTCGTTGCTGATAAATTCATCCCCCCGCACGCCGCTCACGGAGCTGGAAAAGGAGAATCCGGTTCGCTTATCGTTGAAGCTGTCGAAGTTGATCTCTACGTAGTCGCCGGGAAAATCATCGCGCCGGCCCAGTCGTGCTTCAATCTTCTTCGGCTCGTCGTCAAACGCCCGGTAGGCAACGTACAGGTTCTTCTTGTCGTACAAGATCTTGAACCGCGTTTCCTGAGAAACGGGCGCCGCATCATCGGGCTCCACCTGGTAATTCAGATCGGCCCACGGCACCTGGTTCCAGACGGTGTCGGAAATGTCGCCGTCAATCGTCGGGGCTTCCCCCACCAGGCGTTGGGTACTGTAGGTCGGAGCCTGGGCACTCAGCGCGGGTAGGCCAAGGAAGAAAATGGCCACGGTGGCCAGGGCGGAAAAACGCATGCGGGTAGGGCTGGGAAGTTGGATGCGGCTATCCACCCGATGGATGAGGGCGCTGCCGCAGGTGCAAAGGTAATTGGAAGGGGACCTAACCCCCGAACCCATTGACCGTCCGTTAACGTCTCGCAAATACCTTTAAAGTGGAGGGACTTACCGTACCCGGGAAGCTCCGCTTGACTCAACATCAATGGAAGCACCCCCGGAGACCCGGACCGAACTCGCCCCACTGGCGTTACCCCGTACGTGATCCGAAGCGTTGAGTTTGACGGAAGAGGCTCCCGCCACTTCAATCTTGGCTTGCTCCACTGGGATTCCCGTTAGGTCAATACTTGCCGCACCGGAAGCATTCAGGTCCACCATCCCCGCCCGGGAATCCTTAAAGCTTACGTTCGTGGCGCCGGACACATCCAGCTCAATTGACTTCCCTGCCTGCTGGAAGCCTTCGATCACCAAGCGAGAGGCACCTGACCCTCGCACTTCCTTGAGGTAGGGCATCACGACGGTAGCGCGCACGGTTGCGTTGTTGTAGCTGTAGCGCGATTTCATTTTGATGACCAGGCGCTCTCCTCTGACCTCGGTTTCAACGTGGTCCACCAAGTTGTCGTCGGCGGTAATTTCCACCCGGTAGGCAGATCCGTAAGTAATCGTAGCCTGAACTGCACCAGAGATATCTAGCCCACTAAAGTCATCCAGGGAACGCTCCTGCTTGATCAGTTTACCGGAGCCCACGACGGAGCGTTGGGCGGTAACGGACAATGAGAAAGCAAAAAGGAGTAAAAGGAGTGCGGAGAAACGAGTCATGGCAGTTGAATTTACGGAGTTTAAAGGAGCTAGGAGAAGAATCAGTTTGCATCTACGACGCTGGACGATCCCGAAGTAGCCACGGTCACCTCTGGGTTATTGCGGTAACGCACCGTAGAGGAACCCGAGACTTCTCCGGTGAGTAGTTCCTCCACGTTGACTTCCAGTGTGGAGGACCCCGAAAGATCTACCGTAGCGGAATTAACCAGGGACGAAAAGCAGAAAGCCTCCGACGCGCCGGAAAGGTTGACGTTCAGATCGTCGAAGACCGCACCGGTGATGGTTGCCTTTGCTGCGCCTGAGAGATCGACCGATAGATCACTATTGGTTTGGGAGAAGGCGCCAATATCATAAGTCGTGGCACCGCTTCCATTGATACTATTGAGGGAGGGCATCGTAATTGTAGCCAGCAGCGTCACGTTACGGACATTGTTGGCATCTACGGAAATGTCCAACTCGCCATTGTTGACCTCCGTCTCTACCATATCCATCACGTTGTCGTCGGCCGTGATTTGGACCGTAAACGGGGTGCCGTTAATAACGGTTACCTCGGTGCTACCGGAGACACTAATTCCCGTAAATGCAGGCACGTCACGTGTTTCGGTAATCAGGGTTCCGGACCCCACGACGCTCCTATTGTTGTCGTCATCCTCACAGGAGGCCAACAGGAAAAGAGAGAGGGCTAGTAGTACGTAGGTACTTAATTTAGAAGCAACAGAAAGCATATTAAATAAGTGTTTAGTAGGGTTCCTTCAGGGATCAAAGACGGAACAAGAATTGCGGGGTTGCACCTCCTGGAAAAATTCTCTTTAGCCCTGATACCCTACCACTCCTTCCGCCCAACCCCTCCCGCTAGCGCGAGGTACAAATACGCCGGCCCCACCCAGGCGTCAAAGAAGGCTACCCAAGAGATTAGCCCGATCCAATTACTCGGTCCTTGCTCCGCACCCGCGGCAGCGCCCGAATGATCAGCTTGCCTTAATTGTTGGAAAGGTGACGCGTAGGCAAAAACTTGCACGATAAGGCGCAGGAGGTAAAGCGTAAGCACCGGCCAAGCGTGACCCTGCAGGATTGCAGCAACCCCCAAAAGGTAGAAAAAACCGTGGCTAGCCGCCAATAACGTGAGGGCCGCCGCCACCCCCTTCGGGTAACGAACGCCCGTGGATTGATGGCGCGCCCGCTGCTTCAAATAAGCCGACCAGGTAGGTTGTGGGTGGCTGAACGCCCAGGCCGCCGCCGTAGTAACGCTAGCCGTGGACGAAGCTTCAGCGTTCCCACTCACGAGCAAATCATCGTCGCCGCTCGCAACGTCGGCGTGGCTGGTGAAGCCGCCAGACCGCTCAAAAAAGGAACGGGTGTAAGCGAGGTTGCGGCCGACGCCCATGTAGGGCAACCCCCGACGCGCAAACCCCAAATATTTGAGGCTGACGTATACCGATTCAAACTGCTGCCACCGGCTCAGGAGAGATTTGGAGGCCAAATAAGGAGATACGCCCAGGGTTAATTCTTTCCCATCGCGCAACGGCTGCGTCATGGACCGCAACCAGTCCGGACTAGCCGGCACACAATCCGCATCCGTCAACAACAAGTGGTCGTGCCGGGCGGATTGAATGCCAAAGGAAAGCGCATCTTTCTTGCCGGGGCGCGTAGGACCAGGCGTGACTAAACGGACACGGGGGTCGGACGATAAGAACGGCTGGATGGCTGCGACGGAATCATCCGTGGAATTATCGTCCACCAGCACCAATTCGAATTCAACAGCGTACTGCTGAGCCAAAATCTTATTGACGAGGCGCGCGAGCGTAGCCGCTTCGTTGCGAAAACAGACAATCACGGATACGGGTGCTGGCTGATCCAGCGAATCGACTTTACGTTGGGCTTTGGGCCGGTAAGCGCTCGCCAGCACGAAGAGCCAATAGGCCAATTGAACGACGGCGGCCAGCAAAAAGAGGGCAAGGACCACTAGATCTCAGCGACGATGTCGCTCCATTCCGGGTGGCGTTCCAGGTAGGCCGCGACGAAGGGGCAGTACGGCAGTACCATCAGACCCTTGTCCTTTGCGTGTTGGAGGGCAAAAGCCACGAGGGCGGAGCCGAGACCCTGGCCCTGCAATTCATCAGGCACTTCGGTGTGGACGAGCGCGATCCGCTTACGGCCCAAGCGATAATCTAAAATGGAAGTTTGGGAGCCGCTGACGATCTCGAAACGGAATTCATCTTCGTTGTTGACGACCTGGTCGGTGGGGTTAGGCATGGTAAAAGTTTAGGGGCGTGGCTGAAAACTGTTGTGGGGGGGACTTGACTTAAACGCTGGCTAATATAGGCCGATTGAGCGGGAGGCAAAATTTTACGCCCTGATGGCCGCGCAAACGGGATACGCACGGCTGACTGAAAGCGCCAGTCTCTAGAGCTCCTTGCGCAATCTGGCGACCGGCAAGCCAAGTTGCTCCCGGTATTTAGCGACCGTCCGGCGAGCTATCTCGTATCCGCGTTTGGCCAGTTCCTTTTGCAGGGTTCCGTCCGCGAGTGGTTTGCGTTTGTTTTCCTCGTCGATGATGCTTTTGAGCACATCCTTGATCTCGGTGGTGCTGACTTCCTCGCCCTCCTGGTTGGTCATCCCTTCACTGAAGAACTCGCGCAGGCCGTAGGTCCCGTAATCCGTCTGGACGAATTTGCTATTGGCTACCCGGCTGACGGTACTGATGTCCAACCCGGTCATGGCACCGATATCCTTCAGGATCATGGGCCGCAGATCCTTCACGTCCCCGCTGCGGAAAAAGGCTTCCTGGTAGCGCATGATGGCGTGCATGACCGAATAAAGCGTCTGCTGCCGTTGCTGAATAGCTTCGATGAACCAACTGGCGGAGTCAATATTCTGGCGGATGAACCCCGCCGCCTGCTTCTGCGCCAGGGTAAGTTTGCCGCTGGCCTTTTGTTTCTCGCGGTAGTCGCGCAACATCTCCTGGTAGTGGTCGCTCACCTTCAGGTCCGGAGCATTGCGGGCGGTGAGGCTGAGCTTGAGCTCCCCATCCTGAGTGGTAAGAACGAAATCCGGTACCACGGTGCGCGCTCCCCGCCCTCCGGCTACCCCACTGAGCCCGCTGGCGGGTTTGGGGTTGAGACGAAGGATCTCTTTAAGGGCATCCCGCAGCTCATCCTCGTCGACGCCCAGTTTGTCGATGAGCTTATCGTAGTGCTTCTTAGAAAAAAGGTCGAAGTGCTCCTTGATGATGCGTTGGGCGAGGACGATGTCCGCAAACCGCATATCATCAATATCATCACCATTATCCACCTTGTGGTTGATTTGGATCAGGAGGCACTCTTGCAGGTCCCGGGCGGCAATCCCGATGGGTTCCAGGGTTTGGACGACGGCCAGCACTTCACGGATGCGCTTGACGGGTACGTCCAGGTTGGCCCCAATGAGCAGGTCATCCGAGATGGCGGAGAGCTTGCGTTGGAGGTAGCCGTCCCCGTCCAGGTTACCGATGATCTGTTGGGCGATCAGGCGGTCCAGCGGCGTTTCGAATTCTACGGCGTTGAGTTGGTTCTCGAGGTGTTCGAGAAAGCTCGTTTCGTCCGCCGTATAGCTACCGGGGGCGGCGTAGTCCTCGTCTCTCTGGCTCTTCTGGTTGTAGCTGGTGGGGTCGTCCTCCAAGTATTGCTGGAAGTAATCGTCGTCGTATTCAGAGTTGCGTTCCTCGGCTTGCCCTTCGCCGTCTCGTTCCAGGCGGTCTTCCTGCCGCTCGCGTTCTTCGGGCGGGGCTTCTTCCAGCGTCGGGTTCTTTTCCAGTTCCTCCTTGATCCGGGCTTCCAGTTGGCCGATGGGTAGCTGCACCAACTCCATCAACTGGATCTGGCGGGGGCTGGCCGTCTGGGATTGCTTCTGCTTAAAGTTTTGTCCGATCATAAAGGCGAGGAGCGGTGGGGAAAGGCGAAGGCATCTCCCCTGGGTGGTTTATGTACACTTGGCGCGGGGGGGTGGTTCGTTGGTGGCCTTCGTATTCCTGGGCCGGCGAGTATAACAGGGTGTAGCCTGGCGGTTTGGATTTTCCCTTGGCTTCGGGGTGCCTCCGGCGGTTGCCAGGGAGGAAGCGGAGGAGGTGGAGTGGCCGAGGCTTTTTAGCAGAATTTTTTTCGCAGGAGAGGTAGAGCGAAGGAGAACTAGAGGCCTGCGGCGCTATTTCGCAGGAGTTGGGGAGGTTGGGGAGCAGGAGAGGCCTGCGGCGCTGTGTTACCTGCCCGCCCCGAAGGGTCGGCCTGAGTAGCGATGGCACACCGTTAGGTGGCCCATTCTACGAATGAGAGGTTGGGAGCAAACGACGGAATTGTTTCGCAGGAACTGGTGAGGTTGGGGAGTAGGAAAGGCCTGCGGCGTTATTTCGCAGGAGTTGGAGAGGGTGGGGAGCAAGAGAGGCCTGCGGCGCTGTGTTATCTGCCCGCCCCGAAGGGTCGGCTTGTGTAGCGATGGCACACCGTTAGGTGGCCCATTCTACGAATGAGAAGTTGGGAGCAAACGACGGAATTGTGTCGCAGGAGCTGGTGAGGTTGAGGAACAGGAGAGGCCTGCGGCGCTATTTCGCAGGAGTTGGGGAGGTTGGGGAGCAAGAGAGGCCTGCGGCGCTTTGCTACAAGGGATCCCGGTAGGGATCATCATGATAGCCCAAGTTCAAGACGGCGCAGCCGTTCGACCCCGGGTTTTCGTTAATCAAATCCCTCCAAAAAAAACGCCTTCACCCCAAAGTGGGATGAAGGCGTCTGACAATCCCGACCGGAGGTCGGAAACCGGAAATTTACTCCTCCTCGGCGGCAGCCGGGGTAGGGTTATTCTCCTCATTAAATTGCTTGATCACGTCATTAAACGCATCCGCGTCAACGCTGATCTCGTTCAGGGTCACCTTATCGCGTAGGGCGGCCATGATCTTCTTTTCGATGGCGTTGCTGGAGAGTTGGTTCCGTTGCTCTTCGTCCTGGAGGGCGCGCTGGACGTAGCTTTCGATGAAGTCGTCCGTCAGGAAATCGGGGCGCTGGCCACCGAGCATCTGCATGAGGGCCTGGACGGCTTCTTCCTTGATGTCTTCGTACTCGAGCTTGATCTCTTCGTCGGCGGCAAACTTGTTGCGGATGAGCATCCAGCGAACGCCCCGCTCGAAGAGGTCGTAAGGGGTGTCTTCACCCTTATTGACTTCGCGCATGAATTCTTCGGGCAGCTCCATCGTAGTGTTCTCCACGAGGGCTTTCTGGATGGCGAAGTTGGCCATTCCGTCCGCCTGCTGCTGGAAGCCGGCGGACTGCTTAGCAACGATGTCGTCACGCAGTTCACCTTCGGTGGCGACGGCGCCGGAGGGGTCGTACTCCTTGAAGAAGTCGGTCGTCATCTCTGATGGGGTGACGCGGGTGATGCCGTCGATCTTCACGTCGAAGGACTTACCGGTGATGTCGGTGTCCACGTCTTCCAGGTCGAGGAAGTACTTCTTCACGTAGGTATCGGTGCTGTCGTTCTCCAGCGTGGAGAGGTCAGCAACGGTGACGGTGTCGCCAATCTCCTTACCGAGGAAGAGTTCCTTGGATTCGTCCGTCAGCGCGTCGAGGTACAACTTGGTGGAGTTGGTGATCTTCTCTTCCACGGGGCCGGCTTCGGTGAAGGTGACGCTCAGTACGTCATCCTCGCCCACGGCGCCTTCGGTGAGTTCCTCGCTCTTACCGGCACGCTTGAGCATACTGGATACGGCCTTGTCGATATCTTCGGTGGGGACGTCCAGTACGTAGTAATCAATCGCCTCATTGGGGATCTCGTAGCTGAATTCCGGTTCGATGGCCACTTCGTACTTCAGGGAGAGGTCCTGCACGTTGGAGGCGGTGATCATCGGGGTACCCTCTTCCTCGATGGGGCGGGGGCTGAAGATCAGGTCGATCTTGTTCTCTTCGATGTAGCCGAAGAGGGATTCGCGTACTTCGTTATCGAGGATCTGGCCCAGGATGTCGTTACCCATCATCTTACGGAGGGTGGACATGGGGACCTTCCCCTTCCGGAAACCCTTCATGCTGACCTTACCCCGCTGCTTCTTCAGCTCGGCGTTGATCTTCTCGTTGAGTTCTTGCTTTGACATGTCGACGGTGATCTTACCGAGGACGTCGCTGGTTTTTTCGAAACTTACGTTAGGCATGTACTGCGTTGTTTTTTCCGGTTCTGCCCGTACCTGGGTTACCGGGGAAAAGAACGGCCCACCCGAGGGCGAGCCGTAATAACTTGTAAAAAGTGTGCGGGTGAAAGGACTCGAACCTTCACGCATTGCTGCACTAGATCCTAAATCTAGCGTGTATACCAATTTCACCACACCCGCGGAGAATTTGCGCTAAAGCGGGGCAAAAGTAAGGCGTTTATTTGAATGGTGCAAGGCACTAGTTGCGAGTATCAAGTTGCAAGTGTCGAGTCTTGCAACTTGATACTTGCAACTCGCAACTCAAACTCCTTGCAGCCGCTCCCACAATTTCCCCAACCAAACGGAGGGTTCCATCTCCTCCCGCGGGCCGGCGAATTCCTGGACGACTTGTACCGGCCGGCGCGTCGTATCCAACCGCCAGCTGAAGATGTAGGAGGTGGGGTCATTTGGATCATCGGCGATGAGGCCGTAGCGGAGATCGTTGACCTGCACCGTCCCGGCACTTTCGGTCGGGATCACCCCGTAGTATTCTTTCGTGAACCAACGGAGGATACGCACGTCCCGGTCCTCCACGTAGGGGGCGATGAGTTTGTGGTTGCCGTCGATCCGGATGAAGGGGGCGAAGTTCCGTTCCTGGTCGAAGAGGCTGTACTGGCTGAAGTAGTAGATGCCGTCCGCCCCCTTCGCGGTACCGGACCACAGGATGTTGTTCAAAATGGATGGGGAAACCACTCGTTGCTCCGCTACGATCCCCCGGTCGGCCAGGGTATCGTCCATCACACTTTCCACGTTGAAGTAATTCACCACGGTCAGCAGCAGGTACGCGGAACTGAGGATGAGCCCCGCGGTGTTGAGTTTCCTTCTTGCCCCCGTCCCCTGCACCCGCGTCCGCGCCCAAATGAGGAGGATGAGGAAGGGAATGGTGTACAACGGGTCCGCTACGGAAATGGTGTTCCAGGCGATGCGGCTACTGGCGAAAGGTTGCAGAAATTGAGTGCCATAAGCCGTGAAACAATCCAGCAAGGGATGGGTAACGATGGCCGCAAACGCTAGCCAGGACCAACCCCGCCAACCGGCGTTCTGCAGCACGTCCGGAAAGCCCCGCAACCAGCGCAGGCCACCCACGCCTAGGAAAATGGCGGCGAAAACCAGGGTGATGACCAACGTGATTTGCGGGACCTTATATACTTCAATTGGCATCAGCAAGGACCCAACCGTGAGCAACACGTAGAACGCCACCAGCAGGATCGGGAAGGCCGCCCGCCCCGGCACCGGCCCCTCCTTGCCCCCGTAAAAGCGGTGAATCGCCAGCCCAACCAACGGCGCAGCCAGCAACGCAAACGGCAAACTGTGGGTAAACGCGCGGTGGTACGCCAGCGCACTCATCGGGTCGCTGACGGCGTTGGCAAAGACGTCCAGATCCGGCAACGTACCACAAATGCCACCCCACAACATGGCCCGGTTGCCGACCTTGCGGCCCAGGACGGCTTCGCCGACGGCGGCACCAAGTACGATTTGAGAGAGGCTGTCCATATTTCTAGTTGGGTAGTCGGGTAGTAGCGTAGTCGGGTAGTGCGTCGGACTACCCGACTACCCGACTACGTACTACCCTACTATTTGCTTGTCGTACAAACTCCTGAAAGCCCCGCTAGTTGCCAGCAGTTCCGCCAAACTGCCTTCAGCGGTGACTTTACCGTTCTCCAAGTAGTAAATGTGATCGAAGAAACGGAGCAGATGCAGGCGGTGAAGGGTACTCACGATTGTCTTCTCGGGGTAGGCGGCGAAGAGGCGTTCGTAGACGTCGACTTCGGTTTTGGGGTCGAGGCTCGAAGTGGGTTCATCGAGTAACAGCAAAGTGGAGGATTGCGCGGCCAGCAAACCCCGGGCGATGCTGAGGCGCTGCCGCTGGCCACCACTCAGGTTGGCACCGCCCTCGGCGAGGAAAGTATCGAGACCGGATTCTGCCGCTTCGATCACTTCGGCGAGGACGGATACTTCGATGGCGTGCGCAATCGCCGCTTCCGCGCGGGGCAGGCCCATCGTGAGGTTGTTGCGGAAGGTATCTTCGAAGATCTCCGGGGTTTGGGGGATGAGCGTCGTCTGCTCGTACAGTTCCGCTGCGTTCTTTACGGGTGCCCGGCTATCGAAACTGATCTCGATCCGCTCGGGTGGGTAGAGGCCGCGGAGGGTGTAGAGCGCCGTCGTTTTACCGCTGCCACTGGGGCCGATGAGGGCGATCCGTTTACCACGAGGCAAGTTGAGGTGGAGGCCGTGGATGCCGCCACCGTCCTGCCCGTACCGGAAGGTGAGGTTTTGCACGGTGAGGCTTTGCCAATCCCGGTTGAGGTGACCACTGAGTTGGGGCCGGCTCTCGCGCGCCGCGTCGGCGTAAATGGGTTCGATGGCGGAGAGGTCCGACCGGAATTTGATGATCTGGTTATACTGCCCCGTCAGGTTGAACAGCATGCCGGTGAATTGATTGACGTAGCCGACGAGCGTCACGAGGCCACCAATCAGGAAGGCTTCCCCCGGGGTGTAGTTCAGGTACACGTAGCCAAAAACCAACAGGCAGTACATCACCCCGCTCTCCACCGCAACGGCGAACCACTTAAACTCGTTGATTTTCGTATTCCGCAGGAAGGGCGGCCAAATGTTAGCGATCCGCTTTTTAATCACCGCTGCCGTTTGTGCTCCGAGGCGGAGCGTCTTTACGGTAATGATGTTTCCCAGGTTATCGGTCAGGCTGGCCAGCAGGTCGTTCTCCCGGTCGTTGGTTTCTTGGTTGGCTTTGATGATGGGCCCGTCAAAGTAGAGCACGGTGAGGAGGATGATGACGCCAAACACCCCGGCGATCGCCCCGAACAGCGGGCTGAAGTAGATGATGGCGCCAATCGCGATCGCCATCCGCGCCATCGTCTGGAAGTAGGCGAATCCATTGTCAAAGAACCCCTTCAGCGCCTCGTAAGCCTTGCGGGCACGGTTGATCGTATCCCCACTGTGATGTTCCCGGTGCCAGCCGAGGGGCAGGTGGACGATCTTGTCGTAACTCTCCAGTAACAGGCGCTCACCAATTTCGAAAGCCATTTTGCGCTCCATCAACCGCGCCGGCCACTGAAAAGCCCAGGTGACCAGGATAATGCCCAGATAGGCCAGCACGTAATAAAGGCTGCCGGTGATCAGGTCGCCCTCCCCTACCTGCAGGAAATTGACGAAGTAGCCCCAGAAGATCGGTTGCAGCGAGACCACCAGGTTCACGCCGGTAAATAGCGCGTAGATGAGCAGGTAACGCCCGCGCATCCCGGCCGCGTAGGTCCAGGCCATCTTCAGCAAGTAGCCGTAGGGGTTCTTGGCGAAGATGTTGTTCAATTTGCTGCGCAACTGGGTCATCGTTTGCGAAGGTAGAGTTTGGGCTATTCGCGAACGCTAATCCGCCGCGCTATTACCTTTAACGCATGTCCGTCACAACCCGCCGCCGCTGGCTCGCATTTTTTGCCGTTTTAATCGTCGTCCTGTTCGCCGCCTTTTTGTGGGTGCGGCCCCTGCTCAATATCGGTGCGGGTTACGCGGCCAAGCACGCCTGCTCCTGCCACTTTTTGCAGGGACGGGAGCTGGGGGAGATCAGTGAGCAGGACCTTAATTTTTCCGTCCTCGGATACGCTTCGCTGTCCGCCAGTGAAGATCGGGTTAAAGCTACCTTTTTCGGCCTCGTGCCCCGGGTGGCCGTATTTCGCCCCGGCATCGGCTGTACGCTCATCAACGACGATCTGCTCCCCGTCAAGGACGTGACCAAGGGCGCTGCCGCAGGTGCCTGGGTAGAGGGGCAAGTAGAAGATGCGGTACAACTCCGCGGTGAATACCAGAATGCGGTTGACCTGGGAATGGCCCCGGTGGAAGGGGGCGGTGCCCGCGGGATTGTAATTATGCACAAGGGAGAAATCGTAGCGGAGGACTACGCCCCGGGCTACGGACCCCGCTCCCCCCTCCTCGGCTGGTCGATGACCAAATCACTAACGGGCCTCGCCCTCGGCGCTTATTACCACCAACTCGATTCTCTGGATAAGCCCTCGATTGCGGATTTCGTCAACCAAAAAAACCTCTATCCAGCGTGGTCTGGCGACGCCCGGGCGCAGATCACTTTGGCGGATCTCCTCCACATGAACTCCGGCCTGGGCTGGAACGAGGGCTACGGCAGCCTGTCGGACGCCACCATCATGCTCCACGAGCAACCGGACATGGCCGCCTACGCCACCGGGATGCCCGCCCTCGAGCCCACCGGCGAAAACTGGGTCTACTCCAGCGGCACCACCAATATTCTGGCGGATTACCTCGACCGCAAGGTCCGGCCCCAAGGCATGAGCGCCCACCAGTTCATGCAGGTGCTCTTCTCCCCCATCGCCCGTACCCTCTTCGTGGAGCCGGACCAGGCCGGCAAACCCGTTGGTAGCTCCTACGGCTGGGCGACGGCGAGGGATTGGGCCAGGCTCGGCCAATTCATGCTCCAGGATGGTGTGTGGAATGGCGATACCCTCGTCGCTCCGGGTTGGATCGATTTCATGCGCGAACCCGCGGTGGGCAGCGACGGCATCTACGGTGGCCAACTCTGGCTCCCCGGCCCGGACATGCCTTCCCTACCCAAGGATGCCTACATGATGCGGGGATTCCAGGACCAACGGGTCTTCGTCATCCCCTCCCTCGAGTTGGTCATCGCTCGTCTAGGGCATAACGTGGATAAGCGGACGGATTTTGATGGGCTGGTGGGGGCAGTTATGGAAGTGGTAGAACAATGAGATAAATTTTTATTGCCGCGAACAAAAATCAGGCCTCTAGCAGTTATTAAGGTGATTGAATTATTTAGCGCTATTTAATACAAAAGGGCAATTGAACACCTAATTGTAAACGTTCAAATCAATTCACTTAAATTGAAAACACTAATTAAATACCTATGCGTCCTAGTTTCTTTGCTAGGACTTACAAGCTGTTCCGAGACAGAAACCGTAATTAGCGCGCCGCAGGAAAGCGTGCAGTTGCGAAGTCAATCTACCGGCAATGTTTTTATTAATGAAAATATTGCAATAATTGACCACCGAGTTCGCATAACATCTCCGAGTACTTTTGTGCATGAATTCGTTCTTGCAAATGTAGACCAAAACAAAGTCTTCCCTAGTCAGATTGAGTTGAACGGAGAGTTCTTTGTAAAGCAAAATAATAGCACTAGCGGTTACGGCATTTATGCATCCACTACCCAACGGTCAATTCCATCAAACGTAACTGTACCTCCAGTTACGCTATTTTCACTGTGGAATAGAGCGGGAGTAAGCAGTGAGTTCTCTAATTTTGGCGAGCTACAGTCGATTGCGGCTGCTTACAATCCACCCGATCATGTCGAGGATACGACTTGGGATGGAACACCAGACATTCAAGCATTTGGTCCTACAGGTACTACTACATGTAGAGTCAGTTTCTTCGAGGAAGATTGCGGATGTTTGGCCTCTGAGTGGGGCTGGACAGACACTTGTATCTGTCTCCACCTAGATGAATGCACTACTGATTTTGGGTGGGAGTGGTTCTAGAACTTCATAATCACAACGCTAATGCCATCGTATCAAATTACTTGATACGATGGCATTATTTAATTGTAATAGGGTGAGGCCAACTATAAAAATATTGTCAATAGTTTACGTATTCGCTATAGCTGCCGCTGTAATTAGCAGTTATATAGGGGCCAATTACACACTTCCCAAAACATACGGATTCCTTTATAGTATATCCGTGTATTTTATTTTAACCTCAACTACTTTATCATTTAAAAATAAAGGATCAGCATTATTTACTGCCAATTCCATTTTTTGGATTACTACTTCCATCCTTATCGGCATATACTACGTTGCCAACCACAATCACTTCTGGAATGCATCCAGCATATGGAGCTACGTTATTTTTATCAGAATTTTTATGGGTGCATTTTTTGAAGAACTTCTATTCCGGAAGTATGTTGTTGACTATTTGTATGATGCCAAATATTCGGTGTTACTCACGGCGATTTTTTCCACGCTACTATTTTCTGTTTTCCATTCGGTTAACTTGTTTAAAGCTCCACTCGCCGCTGTGATAAATCAGATGGTATACGCCTTTATTATGGGCGCCCTTTATTTCCTTTCAAGAAGGGTGACTAGTTCGTGGGCAGCTGCAATTCTTCCGCATCTATTATCCAACTTAGCATTAGGATCATATGCCTATTTTGACTTGGACCAATATTTATTGCAATAATTGATATCTCTTACGGGCACCTATAAAGGTGACGCTGCATGTACTTTAGTTTGTGCTACAGCACCCGACTCCCCTCCCCAGTAATTACCACATTATCCTCCAACCGGATGCCACCGAAGTCGCGGTAGGCCTCCAGTTTGCCGAAGTTGATGAATTCGGCGCAGGTCCCCTCCGCTTTCCACCGGTCGATGAGGGCGGGGATGAAGTAAATGCCCGGCTCAACGGTGATGGCGAACCCTTCCCGCAGCTCCCGGCCGAGGCGCAGGTTGCGGGTACCGAATTGAGTGGAGCGCTGGGTTTCGGCGTCGTAACCCACCAGGTCTTCGCCAAGGTCTTCCATATCGTGGACGTCCAACCCAATCATGTGGCCCAGGCCGTGCGGCATAAACAGGGCGTGGGCGCCGGCGGCTACGGATTCGTCCGGGTCCCCTTTGGTGAGGCCCAATGCCTTTAACCCATCAAAGATGAGGCGGCCGGCCTGGTCGTGCAGCGTCCGGTTTTGGATGCCGGGTCGGGCGTTAGCGATGGCCTCCGTTTTAGCTTGGTCGACGATTCGGTAGATCTCTTCCTGCTTTTTGGTCAAAGGCTGTCCGACGGAAAAGGTCCGGGTGATGTCGCCCGCGTAGCCACTCGTTGCTTCGGCGCCGGCGTCGATGAGCAGGAGGTCACCCTTTTGCAGGACGTTCCCGTGGTAGTGGTTGTGCAGGATCTGCCCGTTGCGGGTGACGATGGCGGGGTAGGCCAAGCGGCCGCCACCGGCGATGGCCATACCTTCGATGAGGCCCGCCGTTTCGTGCTCCAATTGGCCGGGGGCGGCGTGGGCTTTGGCAGCAGCGTGCATCGCCAAACTTGTCTTTACGGCAATCGACATTTGCTCAAGCTCCTCCGCTGACTTTACGGACCGCAATGCGATCACCGCCCTAATCAGTCCTTCGTCCGCACCTGCGTCAGCGCCCAGATGTTCTTTCAGAAAAGTAACCCGCTCCGCGCGGTAGGGTGGCAGGAATTTGACATCCCGCGCATAGGCTTTCAGGGTAGCAGAGAGCTCGGCTAGCGTGCCACCGCGTTCGGCTCCAATCTGCTGGGCCAGCTCGGCGACGCTCGGTTGCTCCCCCATCCAGATGACGTGGTCGAGGCTGATGTCGTCCCCCCAAAGCCGGCTGGCGCCGGTCGCCGCGTCGATCGTGAGGGCCAGATCCGGCAAGTTGTGGCCGGCGAAGTAGCGGAAGTTGGAATCCTGGCGGAAGGGATAGGCATTGTCGGTGTACCGCATCGGCGCCTCCCGGTTCCCGGGCAAAAAGATGAGTCCGGTTTGGACGGATTCGGCAAGTTGTTGGCGGCGGGTGGCGTAGGTGGCTGGGGGGAACATGGTGGGTTGATTTTCTGCAGGAAGATAAAGAGGGAAAGGAGGGGGAAGAGGTTTTTTGCGCTGCGCGCATATTTTCGCTCGGGTTTCGCAAAGAAGTTTAAGATGTATTAGACGCTAGAGAAGAGCGTGGATACAGTCTCCTTTATCCCCTTTATCTTCTTTTACTTCTTGTCGAAAACTACCAAAAAGCCAGTTTCGCAAAGAAGTTTAAGATGTTTTAGACGCTAGAGAAGTGATTGGATACCGTCTCCTTTTTCTCCTTAAGCTCCTTTTTCCCCCTGTCGAAAACCATCACACAAGCTCCTTATTCTCCTTTATCTTCTTTTACGTCTTGTCGAAAACTTGTCAGCGCTAGCAACACCTCCAACTCATCCTCCCGCAACGTCCGCCACTCCCCCACCGGTAACTTGGCGAGGCGGACGTTCATGATGCGCGTGCGTTTGAGCGTGCGGACTTCGTATCCCAGGTACTCACACATACGGCGGATCTGCCGGTTGAGGCCTTGATTGAGGATAATGCGGAATTTCTTCTGCCCAATCTTTTCCACTTCACAACGGCGGGTAACGGTGCCGAGGATGGGAATGCCGCCGGCCATGGCGCGGACGAACTCCCGGTCGATGGGCTTATCTACCGTCACGATGTACTCCTTATCGTGGGCGTTCTCTACCCGGAGGATTTTGTTGACAATATCGCCGTCGTTCGTTAGCAGGATGAGGCCCGTGGAGGGTTTATCCAGCCGCCCGATCGGGAAGATGCGCTCGGGGTAATTGACGAAATCGATGATGTTGGTCTTGTCCCGCTGGTCCGTCGTGCAGGTGATGCCGGCTGGCTTGTGCAGGGCGAGGTAGACCGTTTCGGGCTTGGCGCCGATAGCTTTTCCGTCCAGCAGAACGGTATCCCCTTCTTCCACCCGGTTACCCCGTTTGGCCGTGACGCCGTTGAGTTGGACGCGGCCGGCGTCGAGCAACTTATCCGCCTCGCGGCGCGAGCAGACTCCGGTGGAGGAGATAAACTTGTTGATGGAAACGCTCAAAAGTCTGTAGGCTGCGATTAAGACCGAGCGCTTGGAGAACCCTAACCCCTTCGCAGGCTGCGCTGGCGAAGGAATTAGGGCCGCTCCAAGACTCTAAATAATTCTTTGATTTTTATGCCCTTTCAGTTAGTGACGGATTTTCATCAGGTTCTCCAGGCGGCCTCGAACCCAAGCGAAGCGCAGTTCGAGGTTCCTGGAGCGGCCGGTCCGCAGCGTAAGTAGTCTATAGTCCCGGGGCATCCCACTATAGACTACAGACTATAGACTTATTCACTACAAACGATCAATCTATATTGTCAGAACTCGAACCGTCATCGCTCTCACTGTCATTTGCCTCCTCCTTCTCCTCTTCCTTCCGTTTCTGGATCTTATTGAGGAGTTTCGCGGCGCGGAGCATGAAGTCGCCATGGTGTTCGTGGTATTCGTTGAAAACCATCATGAGGCGGGCCGCGTCGAAGGCAGCGGTGCCGGGCATGATCTGGCGGGCGGCGATGGGGTGCAGCCAGTACTCCAGGTTGTAGGAGCGGAGGTAGGACCGGTCCGTATGGAAATCGATCACCGTCGAGAGCTTGTTCAGGCTGAAGAGGTAATCCGTTTCCCGGTTGAGGTCCTTCTGGATGTCGATGATGTTGACGTAGTCGAAGCTAACGCCACTGCGCTCACACAGGAAAATGTCGCGGCGGCCGTCAAAGACGATCATGTCGTCAAAGCGGTACTTGCGCAAGTTCTTGTGAAGGAAGTTCTTCACGGCCGCTTTCGTGGACCGCAGGTTGCGGAAGGCAAATTGGAGGTCGCGGTCCGAGAGGCGGAACTCTTCGTCGTAACGGAAACGGCGGTTGCTGCGCATGTTCAGGACCTCCCGTACGCGGCGGACGGTGTGGCCAAGCTCATCCGTCTCGGCGTATACGTCGACGATGTCCACGTCGGCCTGGTTGATCCAGGATTCGAGGAAGATCTTGTTGGAGCCGCGCTCGAAGACAAGCAGGGCGATTTCGGAGATGGCGTAAAAGTTCGGGTATCCTCCGTAGATGTTACCGTATTTCAGCTCTAGGAAGGCAATATTTTCGTTCACGTTGGGCGGTTAATTTCAGTAAAGTACCTCTGGGCCGTAGCCCCACCGAGGTTTGGTTTGGATTAGTTCTGTTGCTTCGTATGCTCAGGTAAAAGTGCAAATGGGCGCACGGTGTTCTGGGATCGTAGTGCCGCAAGTTAGCAATTTGCTACACAAACAGACAACGCGCGATTGAGCGGATTGTTATCCTACCTGCTCACACGCGCTATCCTGTCTCATTTTCAAGTTTCACCGGGGCGTACTCACTGGCAAATTCACCTTCCGTACTGCCTAATCCGGCTTAGTGTTTACGCCGCCGGCCACAATTCGGGGATAAACAAACCGTCGACGTAAATTAATTCCCCATCCGCGTAAATCTGGCCGCCTTTTTTCATGTCGGCGATCATATCCCAGTGCACGCTGGACTGGTTCTTCCCGCCACACTGCGCGTAACTCTGGCCGATGGCCATGTGGACCGTCCCGCCAATCTTCTCGTCGAATAGGATGTTTTTGCTGAAGCGGTCAATGGTGTAATTCGTCCCGATCGCCGCTTCCCCAAAGCGCCGGGTGCCCTCGATCTTAAAGGTCTCATCCAGCACGTCCTGGCCCTCTTCGGCTGTCCAGCTTTCGATGTAGCCATCCTTCACGGTGAGGGTCACGCCACGGACGACCTTCCCGCTATTGATGGCCGGGTAATCGAAGTGGATCTTCCCGTTCACGCTGTCCTCTTCCGGGCTGGTATAGACTTCGCCGGAGGGCATATTCGTTTGTCCGTCGCTGTTGATCCACGTGCGGCCGTTGGTGGTGAAGGTGATGTCCGACCGGTCATTGACGTAGCGGAAGGTGGTACAGCTATTGAGTTTATCGACGACAGTCTGCTGGCGTTCCCGCACGGCTAACCAGGCGCCTTTCGGGTCCGTACTCGTGGCTTTGGTGGCCTGCATCACGAAGTCGGTGTATTCCTCCAAGCTCATACCGGCCTCCTCGGCGAGGGCCGGGCAGGGGTAGACGCAGGAGTTGCGTTTCAGCCCCCCGGGTTCGCCGCGCCGGGCCGTCCGGGCGAAGTACATTTCGTAGTAGGGCTTCACCGCTTCCCGCCGGGCGTTGCGCAATTCCTCGGCCGGTGGTTCCTGCCGCAGGTTGAAGGGCGCCCGGATGTTGATGTAGGCCTCAAAATTCTCCATCGCTTCCCGGAAGAGCACGCCCACGTAACCCGCCTGTTCGGGGCTGGCGTAATCCCTGATGGCAGCGCCACCACCCTCCACGGCAAGGTCGTATTCCAGGTGACCACCGGCTTTCAGGACGGCTTCCTGCAGGGCGCCAATCAGCGGTGCGGCGAGGGTCGTCGTGCTCACGTAGAGGCGTTCGCCGGCCTGTAACTCTACACAGTAGTTTACGAGGAGGTCGGCGTAAGCGGTAAGTTGTTCTTTGGTCATGGTCGTTGTTAGTTGGGTACCCGGGCGTGCGAAACTTACAGTTGAGCGCCCCAACTGAGCGGGCGCTGCCGCAGGTGCAAAGCTCAGGAACGAGAAAAGAGGGATGCCGGTTGTCCAGTTGGATACTGCAAAATAAAAGTGCCCGCCCCACCCTGCGCTGCGCTACGGGTCGGGCGGGCACTCCCGCAGTCCGGAAAGTTCCGGATTAAGCTAAACTAAGGTGATCAAATACCCTGCTGGAAGGTACCGATGATGATCGTCAGCTGCTTACCCGTGAAGTCGAGATCCTCATCGTACATATCCGCGGGGATGTAGATGGTCGTCGCTTCCGTAGCTGCGTCAATGGCATCCTGAACGGAACTGTAGTACTGACCCGTTTCTTCGAGGTAAACGCGTACTTCACCGCCGTTACCACTGACGTTGAAGGTGGCTTCCGCGCCATCGTCCGTGCCTACGGTGACAGTGCCGGTTTTGCCGTTTGCCGTAGCCGGGTCAAAGGTGACGTCGAAGGTAACCGTACCGTTTTCGCCAATCATGCTGGCACTGACATTGCTCACAGTAAAGTCGCTGCTGGAGGACGTTACCATGAGGTTGTTACCCGCCACGTTACCACTGTTCGTGATCGTGTAGGTCTTTACCGGCCGTGGGTCGGCGCTCATCCGGTTGACGGTGCCGAAGTCGGTACCTACCGTAGCGGCGTCCGTGCTCAGGGCGGCGCCCAGGACGGTTACTTCCCGCTCCACGGGGGTGGCGGCGTTATTAGCGTCGTCCGTTGCGGTGAAGGTGAGGGTGTAGGTTCCGGGAGTGGTCACGTCCACGCTACCTGCGGTGGTGGCGGTCAGTCCGGAAGTACAGTTATCAGCGACGGTCGCGCCGGCATCCGTGTAAGGTTGGTTCAGCGGCACGTCCATCATCGCCATCCCGTTGAGGGTGATGACTGGCAGGACGTCGTCCGTTACCACTACGGTTGTGGCGCAGCTAGCCAGGGCAGCCGTTCCTGCTGGTCCGCGGACGTACAGCGTAACGTTCACCCCGTTCGCACCTGCGTCAGCGCAAGAAAAGTCGCGAGAGGTCTGGGTGCCAGCAGCGTCGAAGCTGTAGACGAGGTCATCGCCTAAGCATTCCGTGAGGAGGGGGCCATTTTGGTCTTCGAGGGAAGTCGCTTCGACGGTAATGGTCGTCCCGTCGCCGTCAGAAAGATTGACGCTGACGTCGCCACAAACTACTTCGGCCGTTTCGCAGGTTTCGGCGATATCGACGATGCTGGCACAGCCCGCTGCATTGTTGAAGACGGTTACGCTGCCACCGTTGTCGTTGATAGTAGCCTGCAGGTCGCAGTCAATGGAGCAACAGGCGCTGAAGTTGGTGTTGCCGGAGATGGTGAGGTCGCCGCTGGACAGGGTGAACTCTTCCAGGTCCAGCCCACCAGTCAGGTTGCTGTTGTCAGTAAGTACGAGGCCGCCGGTCGTCACGCCGTCGGAGGGTACGTCTACGGTCGCCAGGGCTGTGTTGCCAGAGAGGGTAAACGGACCACCGACGGTCGCCAGTTTAGGAATCTTTAGCGTGGTGAGCGCAGCGTTATTGTTGAGGGTGATGCCATTGGTGACGCTCGTCAGTTCCGGGAATTCTACCGTGGCCAAGTTGTTGCCCAACGCATTGGGAGAAGTGATCGAGATAGAATTGGCGGAGTTGGCCCGAATGATTGCGCGGGACGCCATTTCGTTCCCCTCCAGCGTGATATTGCCGTTAAAATCCAGCACTCCGGAGTTACCGAGTTGGATATCGTTGCGCGCGAAGTTTTTGATACTAATGTCGCCACCTACGAGTGAGAGGCTGTTGAAGAATACGTTGAAGGGGTTATTTGGCGTCGCATTTTCCAGGATCAGGTCTCCGCCGATGTTGCGCACCAGAAAGAGCTTCAGGGCGTCGGATGCCCCCGTAAAACCAGTGCCAGGACTCGTGATCGATAGGTCTCCAGCAATGTTGACGCCCAAGGTCTGGACGTTATTGTTATTGGAGTTAACGTTCAGATCCCGGAAAAGGGGGTGGTTACCGGAAAGTCTGAAGGAACCAAAATTTAGGATATCGGGAAATTGAATAACTGCTAATTCCGGATTGTCAGCCAGGACGTAGTTACCTACGGTTTGGGTGTTCTGCATGAAGATGCTCCCCAGATTATTGTTGCCACTAATGGTGATATCGCCACAAGTCTGGCAGGTAAACTTCAGACCGGTAGCGGAGGTATGGGTATTATTTGCAAAAGTAGTTGCTCCCGTTTGGGTGCGGAAGTTGATCTCCTGGCCGGCTTCGAAAGGATTATCGGTCAGCGTAAGCGTACCGGTAAGATTTGAGCTGGGGTCATTTCTGGCGAGACGGATGGAGCGCGCAATGTTGTTGAAGAGCATGTTGCCCCCTACGGAAAATAGTTTCTGCATTTCAATCTGGGCCGCCACTTTGCTCTGGTTCGTAAAGGCGACGTTCCCGGTAATGAATTCGATGCCATCGAAGTTAAAGAATGGCCGCGAACCACTGGGGCGGTCGTTGTTAGTTACGGTCAGGTTACCAGTGATCGTGGAATTCGTTTTCCCCTTAAAATTGATCACGTTAAGCTCCGGTTGGCTATCCTGAATGGTAACGTTCTTCGTAGAAGTGATCTGAAAACAGGTGATCTCCCGCAACTTGGCATTACGCTCAACCAGGAAGTCTCCGGAGATCGTATTCAGATTATTCAGAGACAGTTGCGTCAGTTCGGGGTTGTTACTCACCGTAAGGGCGCCGGAAACGTTGAGGTCCCCCAACTGAAGATTATTGGAAAGGAAGGTATTGGTTACCGTGAAGGGGCCGGTGATTTGGTCCAGGTTGAAGAACTTTACGTCCTTTAGGCCACCCGTCCGGCTAGCGTCAATGTTATCCGTCAGGATAAGACGGTCGATGGTGCCATCCAGGTTATTTAGGGAGACCTGCCACTGGCCGTTACCAACGGAGTTCGTGACTTCCACACCGCCTCCGATGGAGGTGACGCTTTCCATCTTTACCTGCGAAAGGCTGCCGGAGGCATCGCGCACGATGAGGTCACCGCCGATGGTCGTCAGATTATCCCAGGAGACGAAGCCCTGATTATCGTTGGTCCAGCCGAGGATGGAGATCGTTCCCGTCACCTCGATCAAGTCCTTAATGTTATTGAGGTCGGAGATGGCACCGCCCGCCATCGGCACGCCACCGTTGAGGGTCAGGTTACCGTCTACCGTGGTGTAGCGGTCGTTGTTGCCATCCACGAAGGCCTGGATGTCGGCGTTGGAGGAAAGAGTAACGTCGCCCGTGAAAGTTTGGGCGGAGAGTTGGCCGGTGCACAAGCACGCTAGCAGACAGACCACGAGGGTGGCCAAAGAGGAAAAACGATGCATGACGACAGTGTCTTGGTTGTTGTTGAAATAGGTAAGCGGCACAAAATAGACGAAAGGAAAGAGCCTGGGAAGGCCAAATACTGTTTTTTCACCATACGTACGGATGCAATCGATTGAAAGCAGGAATTAGTCAACTCAGCCCCTGAATATGGACAAATTGGTGGGGCGAACCGTCCTAATAAACTCCCAACGGGTGAAGCTCACAACAATTCTTGTAGCCACACGGTATACATTTAGGTCCTTACCTTCGGGTTGCTTCCCGGTCCCATTCCTTGGCACCCGCGGCAGCGACACGAAGTTAGTCCCGCACTCAGTCGGGGCGCCCAAAATACCTTGTCAATTACCGGCCAGCACGGCCACAACCAAACCAACCAAACTATGCGCAAGCAACTACTTACCCTCCTGTTGGCCTTCATGGCCCTTGGCCTTACCGCTCAGATCACCACCCCCGCCGCCAGCCCGAAGGCGAAGACGGAAACCGTCATCGGCCTCACCGACGTGCACGTGGAATACAGCCGCCCCGGCGTGAAGGGCCGCAAGATCTTTGCCGCGGACGGCCTCGTGCCCTACGGCGAAGTATGGCGCACCGGCGCTAACGCCGCCACGAAACTGACCGTCAGCGACGACGTCATGATCGGCGGGCAGGAAGTAAAGGCCGGCAGCTACGCCGTGCTCACCAAGCCGATGGCCGCCCAGTGGGAAGTCATGTTTTTCCCCTACGAAAGCGGCAGCTGGAACAGCTACGTGGATAAGATCCCCGCCGCCAAAGTCATGGCCACGAGCATGAAAATGGGCGACGCGAAAGTCGAGAACTTCACCATCATGTTCGACGAGTACACCATGGACGGCGCCAACATGTATATGATGTGGGACCAGACGATGGCCATGCTGCCCATCAAAACCAACGCTATGGAAGCCGTACAGGCCAACATCAAGCGCGTCATGGCCGGCCCGAGCATGAACGACTACTACAACGCCGCCACCTTCACCGCCGAAACCGGCGACAACAAGGCCGCCCTCGAAATGATCACCAAAGCCAACATGATGGCCGGCGACAACGCCCGCTTCTGGATGCTGCGCCGCCAGGGCCTCATCCAGGAAAGCCTCGGCATGAAGTCAGAAGCCAAGAAGAGTTTCGAAATGTCCCTCGCCAAGGCCAAGGAGGCGGGGAATATGGACTACGTGCGGATGAACGAGAAATCGCTCAAGATGCTCTAGAGACGTTAGACTTTAGAAGTTAGATTTTGGACGCTTCATTCGGTTGCTTCGCTTCCTCACTTGGAAAGAGACGTTAGACTTTAGAAGTTAGATTTTAGACGCTTCATTCGGTCGCTTCGCTTCCCTCACTTGGAAAGAGACGTTAGACTTTAGAAGTTAGATTTTGGACGCTTTATTCGGTCGCTTCGCTTCCCTCACTTGGAAAGAGACGTTAGACTTTAGAAGTTAGATTTTAGACGCTTCATTCGGTCGCTTCGCTTCCTCACTTGGGGAGAACGAAAGGGCCGGGTGAAGCGTCTTCTAATTTCCGTAAACTCGCAACTCGATACTTGCCACTCGCCACTCGCCACTCGCAACTCGCAACTTGCAACTCGATACTCGCCACTCCAATACTCAAAAAATGTCCGCCAGCGCCACTATGCCTTACTTCATCAAGCCGTCCGTAAATCTTTCCGCTGCGGAGAAGGAGGCTGCCTACGCGCTCGCTCACCAGCAAATCGTAGCGACGATCGGGGACGAAACGGATGAGACCATCAAGATGGTCACCATCAACTGCCTGCTGAAGACCCATTTGCCCTATTACTACTGGGTCGGTTTCTACCTGAACCGCGGCGACGAAACGCTCACGGTCGGGCCGTATCAGGGTACGCTCGGTTGCCTCTACATCAAGTTTGGCCGCGGGGTTTGTGGCACGGTGGCGCTGTCGCAGGTGCCAAAAATTGTGGGGGATTGCCACGCCCTGGCGCAAGGGACCGAGCACATCGCCTGTGACCCCAACAGCCGTTCGGAGATCGTGCTCCCGGTGATGCGAAAGGATGGATCCCTCCTCGGTGTTTTTGACGTAGACAGCAGTGAGGTGGCGTCTTTTGATGGGGTGGATTTGAGGTGGTTGGAAAGGATACTAACAGTCTTCAGTCTATAGTCTGTAGTCTATAGTGGCTCTGGGCAGTTGACTATAGACTACAGACTATAGACTATCAACGCCCGGCCGCTCCAGGAACCCTCCACTGCGCTTCGCTTGGGTGTAGGGCCGCCTGGAGAGCCTAATTACTATAGACTACAGACTATAGACTCACTACCTTTACTCGCAACGAATAGGAACCCGAAAGCTTAAATCCCCCCACTCCCCCCTTGGCTACCTACCAAATCAAACTCCCCCAATTCGAAGGGCCCTTCGACCTGCTGCTGTTCTTCATTGAGCGGGACGAGCTGGATATCTACGACATCCCCATCAGCCAGGTGACGAACGACTTTCTGGCTTACCTCCACGAGGCGCAGACGATGGATATTGACCTGGCCAGCGAATTCGTTCTCGTGGCCGCTACGCTCTGCCGGATCAAGGCCAAGATGCTCATCCCCCGTAAGCCCGTGGATGAGGAGGGCAACGAAATTGACCCACGCGAAGAGCTCGTCGCCCGGCTACTGGAGTACAAACGGTACAAATCCGTCCTGGACGAGCTTCGCCGCCTGGAGACCGAACGCGGCATGCGTAACTACCGGGGCAACATCACTTCCGAGCTCGCCCAAATTGCCACCCGCGCCCTGGTGGACGTGGAACTCGAATCCGTCACCCTCTTCAAACTCCTGAAGGCCTACGAGCGGATGCTCACGAAGATGGAAGAGGCGGCTAACCGGCCCGTCGTCCACGAGATTGCCCAATTCAGCCACACCATTGAGGAGCAGCAGGAGCGGATCCTGACCATGGTCGGCGGCATCACCTTCGGCAAAAGCCGGCCCAGTTTTACGGATGTCTTTGCGGCCTGCAAGACGAGAATCCACGCCATCGTTACCTTTCTCGGCCTACTCGAATTACTGAATGCGCGAGAGATCACGTTGATTCCCGGGGAGGGGGTGAATAATTTTTGGTTGGGGCTGCCGGGTGGGGAGGAGGAGTGAGTAGTCAGGTAGTACGGTAGTCGGGTAGTAGCATAGTGCGTGACTACCCGACTTCGCTACTACCTGACTACCCGACTACCCGACTAAAACACTAACAGCTATCTCCACCCGGCTCTTCAGAAAAAGCTCCCGATCCAATTCCCCAACGGGCTCAACGTTCACCGCCACGTACCGCACCCGCCCTTCCTGCACCGCGTAGCCGACGAACCAACCGTTGTTGTGGCCGCCGTCAACGGACCAGCCGGTTTTGCCGTAGAGATCGTAGCCATCCCCGTCCGATCTTTTCATGATGGCCTTTAACTCGGAGAGGGTTTCTGGTTGAAGGGGCAGCTTTTCCTCGTGGATTCGGCGTAAGAACTCAATTTGCTCCAGTGGCGTGATCCTGGCAGAGCCCAGTAGCCAGAACAGGTCGATGCTGTCAGCGCTGACCCGGAAATCACCGTAGTCCAGCTTAGCCAGGTAGTGGTTCATGGAGTCGGGGCCGATCCGCCGGGCGAGGCCCTGGTAGCAGGGGACGCAGGAGCGGGCGTAGGCCTGGGCCAAGGTCATATCCTTATTCCAGGATTCGACGTTGCGAGTAGTCCCATCCCACTCAAAAATGGTGTTCCGGTCCTCCAGCAGCCCCATCTCCAGGCCAATGGCGGTGTTCACAATTTTGAAGGTGGAGGCCGGCAAAGCTCCCGCTGTCTTCCAAGCGAAGTCATTGGAAAAAAGACTATCGGTAACGGCGTCGTAGAGCAGGACGCTTCCGATCAAGTCACGGTCGCTGAAGAGGGTGTCCCAATCCGCCATCTCCCGGCGCTCCGTGTAAGTTGGTGGATATTCCCGGTCCAAGGGTTCCCCAACGGAAATACCATAGGCACAAAGGAGGATGGCAAGTACGCAACCGGTAGCTATGAATCTGATCATCTGGATGGCCGAGGGATAATTATCGTTTCTTGGTCCAACAAGAAACGACATTTAACAATCACCATTATGCCCCTCTTCGCTCAGATCGTCATCGCCCTGCTTGCCCTCATCCACGTATACATCTTCTGGATGGAGTCGTTTTCCTGGGAGCGGTCTGGCCCAAAAGCCTTTTCAACCCTCCCGCGTGACCTGTTTCCTAAGACAAAGGCAATGGCCCAGAACCAAGGTGTCTACAATGGTTTCCTGGCGGCTGGCCTGGTCTGGTCCCTACTGATCAGTGATCCAACGTGGGCCGTCAATGTCGCACTCTTCTTCCTGGCCTGCATTGCCGTAGCGGGCGTAGTCGGTGCCCTTACGGTGGACCGGAAGATTGCCTTAATTCAGACGGTACCGGCTCTGGTGGGAGTGGGGAGTTTGTTAGTCGGGTAGTAGCGTAGTCGGGTAGTACTTGGTGGGTAGACCTTAGGCTCTCCAGGCGGCCTCAAGCCCAAGCGAAGCGCTGCTTGAGGTTCCTGGAGCGGCCGGAAGTTTTAGTCTACAGTCTGTAGTCTGCAGTCCAAACTACCCGACTACCCTACTACCCGACTACGATACTAAACCCCTAAGCCAAAACCCCATAAATCCCCGCCAGCACCAACAGTACCGCAACGGCCGCCATGTTAAAGCCCGTCCGGGTCTTAAAGAGGTCAGCTTCCAGGTCGATGGCTTTGTGGTCGCGCTTTTGCTTATCCGTGAAGATGAGGGCCAGGACGACGGCGGACAGCACCGCAAACAGGTACACCGCCCAGGTCGGTACGCCGGGGACGGGTTGCACCAGCAAACGAATGGCCGTAGCTACGCCGATGGCAATCACGGAGATGGCTAGTCCAATCCGGAGCGTCATGTCACTCACCAATTTGGCGGGGCCAGAGCTCGTCTCGGCGGCGAAAACAGAAGCGTCGCTGAGTTCTTCGTTGAGGGCAGCGTCCTTGGCGGACTTCTCCGTTACCGCCGAGACCAGGATCATCAGCGCAGAGGAGATGAGGAACAGCAGGGCCATCCGGTCCAGGAAGGGCAGATCCGGCATCAGGAACTTAAAGAAGAGGGCCACCGGAACGGAGACCAGTACCACCACCAGGGCCGCCTTCGCCGTGCCGCGGGGGTAGAACATCCCGAAGATGAAGACCGTCAGTACGCCCGGGCTGATGAAGCCGGTGTACTCCTGAATGATTTGGAAGACCTGTCCGGCATCCGCCAACAACGGCGCGATCACGGCACCCACGAGAAGCGCAGCACCGGCGGCGAGTTGGCCAATCCGTACCTGCGTCTGCTCCCCGGCACCGGGATTAATGAACTTGTTATAGATGTCAATCGTGAAGATGGTCGAAGCCGAATTCACCATGGAGCTGATGGACGAACCGATCGCCGCCACCAGGGCCGCAAAGGTCAGTCCACGCAGGCCCGGGCCGACGTGGTTGGCCAGTACCCAGGGGAAGGCCTGGTCCGCCTTGGCGATGTCCACGGTTTCACCCCTTACCGTCAGCAGGTAGAAGGCAGCGATACCGGGAAGTACGGCGAAGAAGGGGATGAACAGCTTCATCAGGGCTGCGAAAGCAACCCCCTTCTGGGCTTCGGGCAGGCTCTTGGCGGCCAGCGCGCGCTGGATGATGTACTGGTTGTTACCCCAGTAGTAAGTATTTACGATCCACATCCCGCCAAACAGCATGGCAAATCCGGGCAGGAGGTTGAAACTAGATTTCGTCTCTCCCGAAGCCGTATCGACGAAGGTATCGTCCGGCTCAAACAGCATCTCGAAGTGGCCGGGAACGGACTCCACCAGACGGCCGATACCCGTAAAGAGACTGCCATCACCCACGTAGGTAAGGATGCCGTAGGCCGCCGCCGTACCACCGATCAGCAGGACAATCACCTGGATGACGTCCGTCCAGACCACCGCCTTCAAACCACCGAAGATGGAGAAACAGGCGGAGTACAGTACGAGGAAAATGATGCCGGCAATGATGCCGACCGTCTCGAGTTCGCCCGCCGTATAGGTCGATGCGTCCCCGCCCATCAGTTCCACCAGCCAGGTGGTGTTGACGAGTTGCTCAATGGCCAACGCGCCCAGGTAGAGGACAGTAGAGATGTTGACGAATACGAAGAGGATAATCCAGAACACGGACATGATCGTCCGCACCGTCCCGTCGTAGCGTTCTTCGAGGAACTGCGGCATCGTGTAGATCTCCTTTTTCAGGAAGACGGGCAGCAGAAACTTGGCGACGATGATGAGCGTGATGGCGGCCATCAGCTCGTAGGTCGCGATGGCGAGGCCCAGTTCAAACCCCGACCCGTTCATGCCGATCACCTGCTCCGCCGAAATATTGGAAGCGATGAGGGAGCCACCGACCGCCCACCAGGGGAGGCTACGGCTGGCCAAAAAGTAATCGCTGGCCGTCGCGGATTTCTCCCGGTTGGAGATCCAAATGCCGAAGATGATAACGGCGACGATGTAGACGGCAAAAATCGTCAGGTCTAAGCCTTGTAATTGCATGATAGGTAAGTGAAAGTGCTGGCGCGTGGCGCCTGAGGGGGTTGAAACGGGGGCCAATATAGGCTTTAGTCTGTAGTCTTTGGTCTGTAGCCTATAGTCCGGCGGCTACAGACTGCAGACTAAAGACCATAGACTAAATACTCCAGACTATTGACTAATAAATCCTCCTCACCTCCGTCTCAATCACCCCTTCAATCGCCTCGTACACCTTATTCGGCTTCTGCGGCCGCCAGTTGATACCGTTCAAATGTTGGCCGTAGTGGAGGTAATCATCCAGGCCGGTATCGTTCATCTCGTCCATCACCTGGGGGTGGAGGTTTAAAAAGACGATCCAACCCTGGCCGTCGCTCACCTCTTCGTACCATTCTTCGTAGTAGTCCGTGTCCGAGCCGTGGTAGTTGAGGACTCCCTCCATGACGATGATGAATTTTGTCAGCCCACTGGCCAGGAGTTGGTCGATCACCTCCCGTTTCAGGTGCATCGAATCGTTGTGGACGGCGTCGTTCCACTCCCCAATCATCTCAATGATGGCGTAGTGCTCGTCGTAATCCACGTACAGGATCTTCATGTACAGCGTTTCCGCCCCGAATTCATCCCACTGCGGGTGGATCAGGTAGTTATACACCCGGTTGCTGAACCCAAACTCCGAGTACCGGCGGCCAAAAAAGGGGCTATCGTTGTCGTCCTCGGCCCGGTAGCGTTCGCGCCAGTTGAAGTGGGGTTCGATGTCGTGCAAAGGGGGGGTGGGTTGGTTTTACAGTTAAAGGGTGAGTGCTGGCTTTTTGTTTTAACTGGAGTCGGTGCCACGGTATTTTGGTGCTTTGGTGCTTTGGGCTACTGCACGGCTCCGTAGCCCAAAGCACTAAAGCACCAAAGCACTACCTCTCTCCGCAATCATATAAACCGCCGCGTTCGTATTCCCCGAGACGATCGTCGGCATGATCGAGGCATCAATTACGCGCAGGCCTTCCACGCCGCGTACGCGGAGTTCGTCGTCCACTACGGCCATTGCGTCGTGGCCCATTTTACAGGTGCCTACGGGGTGGTAGATGGTTTCCACTTGTTTCTGCACGTGTTCCCAGGCGGCGCTGTCCCCGATACTGTTCGTGGCGAGTTGGGCGCTCGCGCTGGTGCGAAGTTGGGGATGGAGCGCGCGATCGCGGTAAACGTCAAAGGCCGGGGCCGCCAGGACGTCAGCGGCGCGGCGGACGGCTTCCACCATCACCTTCCGGTCGTCCTCCTCGGCGAAAAAGTTGGGTTGGATGACGGGCGGATCGAGTGGATCCTTGGAGGAAAGGGATACCGTCCCCCTACTCTTCGGCCGTAACAGGGAGGGGAGAATACTAAACCCATCCTGGTCCTGGGGGAAGGTCTTGTAGTCGTGGAAATCCGTCGTGTAACCCGGCCCCATGTGGAAGGAGGAGAACTGAAACTGGAAATCCACCCGGTCCGGGCTGAGGGAAGTCGAGCCGTAGGCCACCGCCTCCAACGGGCCAATGTTGAGGAAACCCGTCTTCGCCAGGTAGTACTGAGCCACGGACTTCGCCTGGCTGAAGAGGGACATACTCGTATTCTGCCCCACGTTCTGTTTGGCGGTGCAACCGACCGGCACGAAGAGGTGGTCCTGCAGGTTCTTCCCGACGCCCGGGAGGTCCACTTTACAGGCGATGCCGTGGCCCTCCAACTCCTCCCGCGCTCCCACTCCGGATACCATCAACAGCTGGGGGCTACCGAAGGCGCCGGCGGCGAGCAACACTTCCTTGCGGCACCGGTATTCCACCTTCCCCCGCACCTGCGTGAGCGCCCTAATTCCGATGGCTCTGTCTTTCTCAATGATGATCTCGGTCGTGTGGGTGCCGGTGACGACGGTGAGGTTGGGCCGCCGCATGGCCGGTTTGAGGAAGGCCGTGTACCCGCTCTCCCGCTTGCCGTCGCGGATGGTGAACTGGAAGAGGCCCGCCCCGGCCTGCTCGGCCCCGTTGGTGTCGTCGTTGCGCCGGAAACCGGACTGCACGCAGGCCTCGATGAAAGCCGTGGAAAAGGGCGTACGGAAGCGGTTGGGGTAGGACACGCGGAGCTCGCCGCCGCGCCCGTGGTAGGCGTCGTCCAGGTTTTCGTTGTCCTCCGATTTCTTGAAGTAGGGCAGCACGTCGTCGTAGCTCCACCCCTTGTTGCCCAGGGCCGCCCAGTCGTCGTAATCCGCCCGGTTGCCGCGGACGTACGCCATCGCGTTCGTCGAACTGCTGCCACCCAGGACCTTCCCCCGCGGCAGGTAAAGCCGGCGGTTGAGGAGCTGTTCCTGCGGCTCCGACCAGAACCCCCAGTCGTATTTCGACTTGTGCAGCTTCATGTAGGCCCCCGGCGTATCGATGAGCCACGACTTGGCGGGCCCTCCGGCCTCGACGAGCAAAACGGTCGTCGCCGGGTCTTCGGAGAGCCGCGCGGCGAGGAGGGAACCGGCCGAGCCGGCGCCGACGATGATGTAGTCGTAGTGGGGTTGCATGTGGGGTGGGCAAATTTAGCGAAATTTCGCTGGCTCGGTTCCTGGCCTCCGGCCGGGTCAGTACCCAGCACAACCACCCCCCACCCTCCCCCGTTACTCAACCATGCTCACAAAAACCCGCGGCCTCATCTTCCGCGCCACCAAGTACGGCGAATCCAGCCTCATTCTGGAAGTGTACACGGAGGTGTACGGCATCCGCAAGTACATCGTCAGTGGGGTGCGCAAGGCGCGGTCGAGCACGCCGGCCAGCATCGTGCAGCCCATGAATTTGGTCGACCTCATCGCCTACGAGCGGCCCGGCAAAGACCTGCAGCGCATCAAGGAAGCGCGGCCCAGCCACATCTACACCCAGATTCCGTTCGACGTATTCCGCGGCACGATCGGCCTCTTCATGCTGGAGATGACGCGCAACTCCATCCGCGAATCCGAAGAGAATCCGGAGCTCTTCAGCTACCTCCACAACGCTTTCGTTTTCCTCGACGAGACGAAGGGGCCCATCACCCACATCCACCTCCACTACCTGCTGGGGTTGACGGGTTACCTCGGCTTCCTCCCCTCCGGCGAGTGGTCGCCCGAAACCCCGCTATTCGACCTCAAAGCCGGTGCCTTCATCGGCGGCTTCCCCGGCCACACGGAGTACCTCGACGAGGCGCGCGCTAAACTCATGTTCGATCTTCTCCACGTCCTCCCCGGCGATCTCGATCAGGTCACCTCCACCCGCGAAGACCGCCAGAGTTTGCTCACCGACGTCGTTCGCTACTACCGCCACCACATCGAGGGCATGCGCGAAGTCAATAGCCTGGCCGTTCTCCGAACCGTCATGCAATAGCACTGCGTGATTCTCGGTATTTGATTCTCGATTCTCGATACTCGATTCTCGATATCTGATTGGCTGCCGCCGTTACACTCGCTTCGCTCGGCTACCGCCATTAACAGCCGACACTAAATCGTACTTTGCACCATCTCCACGGGAACACGCAGTGCGACAAAGCCGTGCGGTAGCTAAATCAAAAATCGAGTATCGAGAATCGAGAATCGCATATCTCCTCCCCCGTGTCCAACAAAACCATCCAACTCCTCTCCTACGGTCTCTTCGCCTTAGCAGCGGCCATCGCCGCCTGGATGTACACCCGCGCCCAATCCCAACTCCTCTGGGGATACGCGCCGCTGTTACTCTACGTGAGCCTCTACGCGGGTGGTTTTCTCCTGGCTACTTACCGGAAGGATGGCACCGTTATCAAAAGGAACCTGCTGAGTGGTTGCGCGGGGCTTCTCCTGGGACTCGGCTTTCCCGGCCTGGTTCCCTTTCCCTTTCTACTGCTCGTTGCGCTGGTTCCCTTGATCTTACTGCAACTAGAATTGCAGGAGGCCAAAGCGCCCGTCAAAACGGTCTTCTTTCACGGCTTCAGCGCTTTCGTGCTCTATAATTTGCTGGCTACCTACTGGGTAACGAATACGGGCTTTTTCGCTGGCCTGTTTGCCGTTTTGGTCAACAGTTTACTGATGTGTATTCCGTGGCTGTTCTACTACTGGACGGCGCGACGCTCCCCCAGCATCGGCTACCTCGGCTTCGCGGCGGCCTGGCTTTCCTTCGAGTTGCTTCATTACAACTGGTCACTCAACTGGCCCTGGCTGACGTTGGGCAATGGCTTCATGCAGTTTCCGGAACTCGTGCAGTGGTACGAATGGACGGGCATTTTCGGAGGTACGGCCTGGATCCTGGCGGCTAATTACCTCGGGGCAAAAGTCGTCGACGGCCTTTTCGGCAAGATCCTGAGCTCTTCGCCGGGCGCGCACAAGCGGCCACTGCTACTGATGGCGTTCACGGTGATCCTGCCGATTTCCGCGTCCCTCGTGCGCTACTTTGCTTATCAATCTCCCGGTTACGAGCAGGTATCCGTCGCTGCCATTCAGCCCAATTTCGAGCCTCACTTCGAGAAGTTCTCCGGCAACCAGGCCGCCCAGCTCGATACCTTTTTGCGCCTCAGCAAGGCCGCGTTGGATGAGGGGTCGGTGGATTACCTCATCTACCCGGAAACCAGCTTCAGCCGCATCGATGAGGACCGGGTGGACGACGCCATCGCCACCAAAGCACTCCGCGACAACCTGACCGGGAAGGGTGCCCGCTACCTCATCACCGGCATCGACGCCTACCACATCTTTGCGGACGGCGAACCCTACACCGAAGCCGTGCGCTTCTTCGACCGCGGCCGCAACGGCACCATCGCCCTCGAGGCCATCAACGGCGCCGCCCAACTGGCATTGGATTCCACCCAAACGCCGACCCAAACTTACCGGAAGGGCGTCTTCGTCCCCGGCGCGGAGAGCTTTCCGTTCAAGGACGTCCTCTTCTTCATGGAGCCCTTCGTCAACAGCCTCGGCGGCACCGTGGCCGGGCGGGGGACGCAGGCTACGCGGGATCCATTTACCTCCGAAACTGCCGCCATTGCGCCGGTCATTTGCTACGAATCCGTCTTCGGGGAATACTTCACCGGCTACGTCAAGGAGGGGGCTCAGGCGGCATTCGTCGTCACCAACGATGGGTGGTGGGACAACACGGCCGGCCACCGCCAACACCTCTGGCTCAGTAGTTTGCGGGCCATCGAAACCCGGCGCGCCGTCGTCCGCTCGGCCAATATGGGAGCCTGCGCCTTCATCGATCAACGCGGCCACGTGCAATCCCGCACCAGTTACGGCGAAGAAGGTCACCTGCGCGGCGAGATCACTCTCAACGACGAGCTCACCCTTTACGTCCGCTACGGCGACATCATTGCGCGCATCGGCGTCCTCGTGTTCCTCATGGTCCTGCTCGCCAACGTGGCGCGGACGATCCGGCCGGCGGCATTCGAAAAAGACGAAGCTTAGTGGATTGTTGGTTCGTTGGTGCTTTGGTACTTTGGTGGGCGGCTCCGGCGTTACTGCCGTACTGCCCACCAAAGTACCAAAGCACCAAAGCACTACGATGAAGTTGTAATGTAGCTTAGGCAATGAAGCTAAGTATCGTGTCCACAAATTTCTCTATCAAATTCGTACTCTTCTGGGCGCTGTCGCTGGTGCTAAGCAATGGGCAAGTAAACGGACAGGTCACCCTCGAACTGAGTACCGACGGAAACACCTGGGAAATATCTCCTAAAACCTTCGCCGATAGTACGGACGTCCGAGCAGAGCTCTCCGAATGGAAGGACAAACAACTCGCCGGGGCCTACTGGGAAGCTTCCGTCGATACCCTCTACCGGACTGGCCCCCTGGCTTTCCGCGCCGTCACCCACACCGGCCCGCGTTACGTCTGGCGTGAATTGCGGATCCCCGGCAATGACGTGATTCGGAAATGGGTGAAAAGGGCGGGGTACCGTCCCCAGCGCTACACCCGCAGCAGCGCCCTGGACCCGGATGAATGGACGGAACTGCGCGACAGCATCGTGAGCCGCGCGGCGAACGACGGCTACCCCTTCGCAACCGTTGGCCTCGACAGCATCGAATGGCTCGCCCCCGGCGAACTAGCCGCCAGACTGAGCGTCCGGACCGGCCCCCTCATTCGCGTGGGTGACGTGCGCTATCCGGAAACGGCGCGGGTAAGGCCGCTCTTCCTGCAACGGTACCTGGGCCTCAGCCCGGGGGAACCCTACCGCCAAAAACAAGTCCGCCGCCTGAATGACCGGCTCGCCCAACTGCCCTACCTGAGCGTATCCGGCCCACCGCGGATCAGCTTTGAGGACAGCCTGGCCTTCTTCGATCTGCAGCTAAAAAAGCGGTCCGCCAGCCGGTTTGATTTTGTGATTGGCGTCCTGCCCGGCAGTGGTACGGACGGCGGCATCCTCTTCACCGGCGACCTGAACGGGGAGCTGTATAATGGCTTCGGGCAGGGCGAACGGATCCTGGCCCGCTTCGAGCAACTCCGCCCCCAAACCCAGGAATTAGCGTTGCTGGTGGATTACCCCTACGTGCTCGGCCTCCCCTTCGGCTTCGAGGGGGAATTGGACTTGTACCGGCGGGATTCGACCTTCCTCAACCTTAACTGGCGCGCCGCGGCGACCTACCTCCGCGAAGGAAACGACCGCCTCAGCCTCTTCTGGGAAAACCGGCGGACGATCATTCCCGGCCAGTCCGATCGGTCCGAAACGATCAACCCCATGCCCAACGATACGGCCGGGGTGCGCCGCTCCTTCTTCGGCATCAGCGCCAGCCGGGTGCGGACGGACCGCCGCTTCAGCCCCCGCCGGGGTTACGCCGCCAACCTAAGTTTAGCCGCCGGCTTCCGCAAACTACTGGACGTACCCGAAGTGGACTCCCTACCCAACAACCGCGGCCAGATCAAACTGGAGGGCGGGGCGGATTACTACCTCCCAGCCTTTGGCGGAGTGGTCGTCTACGGTGGCCTCCGCGGCGCGGCCCTGTTTGGTCGGGACCAGGTCCTCATCAACGAACAGTTCCGCCTCGGCGGCGCCAACCTGCTGCGGGGGTTCGACGAGCAATCCATTTTTGCCCGCGACTACTTGGTGGCCACCCTCGAACTCCGTCTACTCCTCGGCGGTAACGCTTACCTCTACACCTTCGCCGACGCCGCCCGCGTCAACGGCCGTAACCAGACCCAACCCAAACTGGAAATCGATTACCCCCTGGGCTTCGGCGCCGGCGTCAATTTCGAAACCCGCGCCGGCATCTTCGGCCTCAGCCTGGCCCTCGGCCGCAGCAACGGCGTCCCCTTCGATGCCGGCAACCCAAAGGTCCACCTAGGCTACCTCAGCGTATTCTGACCCCACACAAGACTACCCGTCCCGAAGGGCCGGCCTACGTAGCGGTGGCACACCGTCAGGTGGCCCACTCTACAATGCGACGGTGGCCCAACCCACAATGCGACAACTACCCTTCCGATTAAACAAAGAATACCCACCCTACCCCCTCCCAAAAAAAAGCCCCAAAACCGGCCCCGGCAACAACAACAAAAACAAGTACTCCGGCTCCACCCAGTCCACCGCGTACCCCAGTAGTTGCAGGCTACCGATCGTCACCGCGAAGCCGATACAGTTCACAATCGTCAGGGCCGTCCCCTTGATCTCCGGATCGGCCGCGCCGGCCACCAGCGTCGAAAACAGGGGGGAATCTGCCACAACCACCATCCCCCAGAATATCAGGAAGGGCAGAAAAACAGAGGCCGGCGCCAAGAAGAACAGCGGGGATAACAAACAACAAAGCCCGGAGGCACCAAGCGCAGTCCGTGCCGTCCGTCGCACCCCGTAAGTGGCACTGAGTTGGCCACCAAATACGCAGGCCAGGGCACCAGCGGCAATTATCCCGAAAGCCCAGAGGGAAAGAGCATTCGCCGTGCCATCGCTGCCAAAGTAGGCCAGCAGCCAAACCGGAACGAAGGCCCAGAAGGCATACAATTCCCACATATGCCCGAAGTAGCCGAAGGCCGCGGCCCGGAAGGATTTGCGTTGAAAAACGCGGAGAAAGGACGTCAGTTGTACCCCTTGTCCTCCGCGGCGGTGAGGACCGTCCGGGACCAGCCACCACATGGATAAGCCTCCCAGTGCGGCGAGGGCGGAAGTGAAGTAGAGGATCAACTCCCAGGGTAGCGCTCCACCAAGCCCTTTAATGAGGTGGGGAAAGGCCGTGCCCAACACCAGAGCGCCCACCAGATATCCGAGGGACCGCCCCAGGCCCTCACGGTAATAATCAGCGGCAATCTTCATCCCAATTGGATAAATGCCCGCCAGGAAAAATCCCGTCAAAAACCTTCCGGCAAGGAGCGTGGGGTAGGTACTCATTTCCCACGTCGCACTTAGGTTGGACCCGGCTGCGGCGAGGGCCGAGAAGAAAAAGACCTTCGAAGGGGAAAAACGATCCGCAATGGAGAAGACCGCAAAAACGAGTGTTCCGACAATGAATCCAATCTGGACCGCAGAGGTGATGTTCCCCACGGCGCCTACGGGCAGGCCGAAAGTAGCGGCCAGATCTCCCATCACCGCATTACCCGCAAACCAAACGGAAGTACAGCAGAACTGAGCCAGTACGATGGTAGGAAGAAGGTGCTTCATTGCGTGGAGGGCGCGGCTTTAACCACGTCACGATGGGGAAGTTACCACCAAACCCTTAGCCCCAGCACCAACCCAAACATCCCCAGCGCCAACGCCCCAAACCGCTGCACCTTGATTACCATCTCCGGCTGCAAAAATTCTCGCAGCTTTTTAGCAGAGAGCACTTTAAGCGTATCCGTCAGAATGATCGTACCCAGGATGCCGCCGTAAATAGCCCAGGCGGACGGCTCGGGGAGGTCCCGGTCGTGAATCTGGGTAATGGAAAACACCGTCCAGAAACCAATGGTAAATGGGTTGAAGGCATTGATGGCTACCCCCTGCAAAAAGGCACCCAGCACGCTGCGCCGGGTCCGGATCCGTTCGCTGTCCGCCTCGATGATGACCGGGGGGCGGAACCACATGATCGTGGCCATCCCGACCAGCAGGATCATCCCAACCGTGCCCACCACCTCGGCGAAATAGGGGTAAGCCGTAAACTTCGTCACGGCCCCCATCCCGTAATGGGTCAGGAGCACGTAGATCAGGTCGCTCACCCAAATGCCCGCCGCCCCCACGAGCGCCATGAACGTCCCCCGTCGCAAACTCAGTTGCAACAACAGCACCAGGATCGGCCCCACCAGCAAGCTGAGGATCAGGCCGGCACGGATACCTTCCAAGATGTAGGATACGGTTGGGATTACGCAGGGGATTTTACAAAGGAGCAGGAAGGTAGGGAGAAAGAATAGGTGTTTACACGGACAGCTAAATCACTACAATTCCCGACTGACGTTCCCGGTTTGGAACACCACGATAGGCCGGACCACGAAGTAGCTGAGTAGCAAATCATTCCTCACTAATCAAATATCAACTATTACATACCCCCCGGTTCATCCGCCAAAATCTGATCCGCGTGCACTTTCGTCTTCACCTTGGTGTACACCCGGTCCACAATACCGTCTTCGTTGATCACCACCGTGGTTCTGAGCACACCATCGTATTCCCGGCCCATGAACTTCTTCGGCCCCCAGGTGCCGTAGGCGTCCATCATCTTGTGTTCCTCGTCCGCGACCAGCGGCATGGGCAGGTCGTACTTGTTGATGAACTTCAGGTGCTTGGCGGGTTTGTCCGGGCTCACGCCGAGGAGCTCGTACCCTTTCTCTTTCAGCACGTCGTAGTTATCCCGTAGCGAGCAGGCGGCGGCAGTGCAGCCGGGCGTATCGTCCTTGGGGTAGAAGAAGATGATGAGTTTCTTCCCGGCGTAATCGGCCAGGCTTACGGTGGATCCGTCCTGCAGGGTTCCGGTGAAACCGGGGGCTTTATCGCCAGCTTTGAGTGTCGTCATGGCAAGGGAACGGCTTCCCCTGGGATAGGTTTATTAATTCGCTGAACCCTGCTTTTGCCCGGGCGTTAGGAAGGCAAACCCCAAATCCAATGCGCCAAACCCTCGTCATGCTAGGCGTCCTCACCGTCGCCGTGGCCGTTTACTGGCCCATCCTCCGCATCGCCAGGGCGGATCTGGCCGCCCGCACCCGCGCCGGGCTCAGCAACGGTGGGGTTTACGCTGTACTGCTACTTCCACTCGTCGGGCCGGTGCTTTACTTCATCTTTCGGAAGCACTTTTCGGTTGGGGAGTAGATTGTAGAGTTGGCCTTACCAATCCCACCATAGCGGTGATAACGTTCCAGTCGATCTTACCGCATCAACACCACATCACCGGTGTAAGAGACGACCTCACCGGTAAAGAGCCGGACCTGGGCCCGGTAGATAAACACGGCGGGGTTCATCAGTTTTCCGTCCAGGCGCCCGTCCCAGCTGGCCAAGTCGGAGGCGGGGTCATTGGATTCGCTGCGGAATACGCGGCCACCCCAGCGTTGGTAGACTTCCAGGGATTCTACGGCCACCACCGCCGGGCCGGGGTAGATCCGGAAACGGTCATTATTACCATCCGAATTGGGGCTGAAGGCGGAGGGGATGTACACCAGATCCTTGCGGTCAACGATCAGTTGGAGTTCGGCGTCGATTACGCAGCCGGAGGGGTCCACGGCAGTCACCGTAGCTGCGCCGGTGGCCGGAGGGCGGACGCTCAGAAACGGACAATTTGTACAAGTATCTCCGAAGGTCGTCCGCAGGAGGTAGGGCAGGCTGTCCGGGACAAAGCCTAGCGGGCCAACCTCCACGCTATCTCCCAGACGAACGAAACGGTCTGGGCCCAAATCAAAAGCGTAGCCCTGTCCTTCGCCAATCATGACCGTATACGTCGTATCGCAACCATTCGGGATACCCGCCCGTAGCGTATACGAACCGGCCGCCAGGGAATCAAACCGGGGGACCATACGCACGGCGCCACCGGCGAGTTGGTATTCGAGGCCGAGGGAGTCGCCCAGGATCACGAGGCTTCCATCGTCGGCACCGGGGCACGTGGCCGCCGCGGCCGTCAGCGTAAGGGTGGGGACGCGGCTGGGCACTACGATGATGCTGTCCTCGGTCGTGCAGCCGGCGGAGTTGGTTACCGTGACTCCGTACACGCCCGCCGGCAGGTTGGTCACTTCGTTCGTTGTTGCTCCGTTGGCCCAGCGGATGTCCACCAGCCCGGCGCCCGGCCCGATCGTCACCCGCCCGGCACCTGCGGCAGCGCCCCCGCAATCCTGAGCCGTGGTTTCGGTACTTACAGCGGGAGTCGGTGCCACGAACAAGGCCAGCGTATCCGGCGCCGTACAATCAGCCGCGGTGGAGGCGATAAAAGTTCCCGCGCCACCCCGGTTTGCGCCGTCGAAAAAGAGGCTATCGCCGGGGCACAGCGTCATTTCCTGCCGCGCGCCCGGTAGCGCATCGGTGACCTCAACGAGGATGCTGTCCGTACTGATGCACCCGCGGCTCAACTCGGCGGCGACGAACAGCATCGTGTCCCGCTCGGGGGTAAAACGGACCGTTGGGCAGTCGTCGCAGTCCAAGTAAGTGCTGCTCGTCCACTGGTAATTATTGAAGCCATTGAGGCTAAATACGAGTTCCTGGCCGAAGCAGATAATGGTGTCCGGCCCCAGGTCAATCTTCGTGGTCGGCTCCGTTATCACGCGCATCGTATCGCGCCCGATCCGCCCGCAACTATCCGTGGCTTCCACCCAGTATTCGCCGGCTGCGAAAGCCGTAAAGGTCCGTTCGGTCGTCCCGTCCACCCAGCGGTAACTGGCGTATCCCGGAGGCGCGGCGAGGGGTACGACGCCATTGTCGCACACCGTTTGGTCCGGTCCAAGATCAACGGGATCCGGGCGCTGCCGCAGGTGCAGGGTGATGGTGTCCGTAGCCACGAAACCGCAGGAATCCGTCGCCGTGAGCCAGTACGTCCCCGGCGCAAAGACGGTAACGCTATCGGACGTCTCCCCAGTGGACCACTGGTAAACCGCAAAAGAATCGGCTACACCCAGGCGGACGGGGACGTTATCGCAAAGCGTAGAATCTTGGGGTAACATCAGAGTCTGGGATGGCAAACAACAACAGGTGAAAGCCAGGTCCGGATCGTCACAATCCGTGAGCCCATCGTCGTCATCGTCGAGGTCATTATCACAGATTTCGATATCGTCGTCCGTAGGGCCTCCGGGGTCACCGTCGTCGGGGCAGGTATCCCGGCAGGCGACGGTACTGAGGAGATCACCGATGGGTTCCCAGAAGAATTCTTCCCGTTCTACCGCTAGTGGCTGGCTTTGGAATTGGCTTACGCTCATCCGTACGGCAACGTCTAAAATATCGGGGTCGTACTCCCGGTTGGTGAGGCAGTCATTGGCAACGGTACCATCTTCCCGCAGGAGATTCATAATTGGTATCGTGTTGCCGGAACCAGAAAGTTGATTCCCGACCAGTAAGGGTTGATCCCCAATGGCATCTAACGATCTGCCTAAAGGTGTAGTGGTGCGGTACAGGTTTTCGTAAACATTGCCCCACAGGAGCTGGCCGTCTGTATCAAACCGTAATAAGGTTGCATCCCTGAAGGCTAAATTCAGCGTCCGTGCGCCTAGGTAGAGGAACCCTGTGGCCGTAGACTTTAAAGACTGTGCCCGGTATCCAAACAAGATGGGGAGGCGTTTTACCCAGAGTAACTGGCCGTCCAGGTTCGTACCGTACAGGTGAGTCTGCCCGGTGTTTACCATGGATGTTTCCGCCATCGTGATGACGCGGTTGCCCGTAATGGCTACGTCAATATTAGCATCAAGGATGTCCTGCACGAACCTGCGGGTAAACACCAGACTACCATCGGGATTGAAACAGGCCAAGGTGGGATTGATGCTATTTGCCCGGCGTTCCATGGTAGCCACGTACACTCGGTTCGAGGCCGCATCGTAGCGTGCCCTTCTGAAGTCGAGGTACTCCCGCCCAGTTAACGTTTGCGAAGTAGTAAGTGGCCCTCCGGTAGCCGGATCTATTCGTAAGACAACCCCCTGGCTGAGGCCCGCCAGCCCTACGTTGGTCTGGTTGATATTGCCGAACAGCAGGTAGTTCTGGCCCGGCCCCGGCTGCACCAGGGTGTTGATGCCCAGCCGCCCAGAAGCAGTTGAATAATTAAAGGCCCAGTTCACGTCTCCGGTAGTGCCATCCACGCTGAAAAGGTGGGTTACAAAGGAACCCGGCACTCCCGCGGTTACCAGGCAAGCCAGGTTACCCGCATCATCGAGGATCATCTCCCTGACCGGGGCCCAGTTACGTTCCGGATAAAGCTCGGTGTGCCACACCTGGTTGAGATCAAGATCGAAAAAGGCGACATAGGGGCCATTACTCGTATTCCCCCCGACGTAGTAACCCGTCGGCGCGTGGAGGACCGTGCTAAACAACGTACTCCGGCCAAAGTCGCCCCGCTCGAACTGAGCGGCGAAGGGCGCCGTACAACCGGGTTCCTGAAAAGGACAGTCAGGACCAACGCAGGGCGGCCGGCTGACGAAAACCAGTCGGCACCGGGTCTCCGCGCAGAATCCAAAATCCGCCGCCAGACAAATCTCGTACACCCCCGCGGTGGGGAAGGTAAAGGTGAGATCCCTGCCCGTAGGTGAAGCCACCACACCGTCAACCGTCCACGTTTCGGAGGCCACTGCGCTGCTGGTATTCGTAAAGGTCGCCGGCTGCCCCACCTCGATGGAGGCCGGGATGCCGAATGAGGTCTGGCTAGTACACTCAACTCGTACGAATTGGGTAAGGGAGTCCGGACCACACAGCGGGTCATTGCTGGATACGACGAGCTGGAGGCGGAAGAAACCCTCCACCGGGAATTGGCGACTAAAGCTAGTCCCCGACCCTTCGTCCGTTTCGTTGACGCTCCACGTAAAATTATCTCCGTTGGTTCCGGTGGAACTGAAGTTGATAGTCGTCCCTACCTCTACCGTCACGTCCCCGCCGATGAAGTTGGCCGTGATCGGTGCCGGGCAGGGGACCTGGCAGGCGAGGCTGGTCAACAGACTTTTGCGGCGGCCAGTAAGGAAGAACTCCATCCGGTCGCCCTGCCCGGGAGTGAACTCGTGGCGGCAATCCTGGCGGCCGTAATCCATGTAGTTGTAGAAGTGGTCGTCCTGGTCCGTCGCGAAGCCGGAGTTTGTGTCCGTCGTACAGCTGTTGGCCGATCCGTTGCAGGGGACGCCGGCGCGGGAAGCATCGGGCGGGGTATCGCAGACGCGGTCGCCGTCCTGTAGGCAGTCATCGTTTTTACAGCCACCGTCGAAGGTATGGGCGAGGCCGAGGTAGTGGCCCAGTTCGTGGATGAGGGTAGTGACGCCGGCCTCGCCGCCGGTCAGTCCGCGGGCTTCGACCACAATTCCGTCGAATTCCCGACCGTGGGCCGAAGGGTAATAAGCGTAACCCGCCACGCCACAGCCAAAACCGAGGCCACAGATTTCGTCCACCACCCAAACGTTGATGTATTTGGTCGGGTCGAAGCGTCTCAGGTTCTTGAGGGCGAGCTCATCGTCCGTAGCCGTGAGACTGGTGAGGGGTGATTGGGTCCGGGTGATACCGCTCGTTGGCTGGTTATCGGGCGTCCGCCGCGCCAGACAGAATTGGATGTCGGTGTCGGCCCCCGTCCCCCGGTCGAAGTAGCCCTGATTGGCGAAGGCTTGGTTCGCAAAGTCGAGGCTGCGCAGGATGTCCGCGTCCGGAATGTTCTCCGCCCCGCCGTTGTGGACGACGTGGAAAACGATGGGCAGGGTGTAAGCCGGCATCAGGCTTTTGGTGGCGGTCGGCGAACGCTGGCTTTTTTGCCAGGCTTGCTCCAGGATCGCTTCCTCGGTCTTTAGGTCCGGGTAGCGGTCCAGTAGTTGTTGGTTGGCCTGGCTGGTGATGCACCCCGTCAGCAAGTCGGGTTCGGTGTTTTGCCCTGCTAATTGGTTCCAATGCAGGCTACATAAAGCCACCAGGAGCAGTGGCAGTAGCCGGCCGCTCGCTTTAGTTCCGAACCAATACGTGAAGGTGTTCATCTCTACTTCTTACCGTCTTTTCAGGAAGAGACGGTTGCTAAAGGTACAGTTGTACGTACCTAGTAGAGATTAGCCGATAAAATTTAACGTTGCGCGTCTCCCCGCCTACTTTTTACGGAAGAAGATGGAGATCGGTACGCCCGTAAAGTCGAAGGCTTGGCGGAGTTGGTTCTCCAGGTAATTCTTGTAGCTGTCCTTCATGTGCTGCGGGTGGTTGCAGTAGAAGGCGAAGGCCGGGTAGGCGATCGGTAGCTGGACGACGTACTTGATGGAGATCTCCCGGCCACGGTAGCTCGGCGGGCTGTAGCGCTCCATGGCGTTTTGCATCACCTCGTTCAACTTGGAGGTTGGGATGCGGCGGTTACGGTTCTCGAATACCTGCATGGCGGCCTCGACCGTCTTCATGATCCGCTGCTTCTCGGTGACGCTCATGAAAATGATCGGCACGTCGGTGAAAGGGGCGAAACGTTCGCGGACCTTGGCCTCAAAATCCCGCGTCGTATTGGTTTCCTTATCCTTGATGAGGTCCCACTTATTCACGGCGATGACGACCCCCTTATTACGCTTCTGGGCGATGCGGAAAATGGCCAGATCCTGGCTTTCCACCCCGTCCTCGGCGGAAATCATCAGGACGACGATGTCCGCCCGCTCAATGGCCCGGACGGCGCGCATGACGGAGTAGAACTCCAGGTTTTCGTAGACCTTGGCCTTCTTGCGGATCCCGGCCGTATCGATCAGGTTGAATTCGTGGCCGAACTTGTTGTAGTGGCTGTTGATGGTGTCCCGCGTCGTCCCGGCAATATCAGTTACGATGTTGCGCTCCTCGCCGAGCAGGGCGTTGATGAAGGAGGACTTACCGGCGTTCGGTTGGCCGACGATGGTCACTTGCGGTAAGGTCGTTTCCTCCTCTTCGTAGTTCTCGATGTGCTTCACTACCTCGTCGAGCAAATCACCCGTACCGGAGCCGGTGACGGAGGAGAGGTAGTGGGTATCGGGGAAGCCCATGGACCAGAATTCGGCGGCTTCCAGCGTCCGTGCGTGGTTGTCTACCTTGTTGACGGCCAGGAAAACCGGCTTGTCGGTGCGGCGGAGCATTTTGGCCACCTCCTCGTCAAGGTCGGTGATGCCGGTAGAAACGTCCACCATAAAGATGATCACCTTCGCTTCGTCGATGGCGATCTCCACCTGGTCGCGGATGGCGGCTTCGAAGACGTCGTCCGAATTACGGACGAAGCCCCCGGTATCGACCACGGCGAATTCCTTTCCGTTCCAGTGGGAGTGGCCGTACTGGCGGTCCCGCGTTACGCCGGATTGGTCATCAACGATGCTCTGCTTTTCGCCGATGAGGCGGTTGTAGAGGGTTGATTTCCCCACGTTGGGTCGGCCTACGATTGCTATAATGTCCATATGGGCGCGAAGATACGACCGGGGGGCGTAGGGGTGGTGGCATCGGCTGAGTGTACGGTGTTTCCGTACGTAAAGGGGTTGGTCCTAAATTCTCACCTCGGTCCTAATTGCTTGCCCACTTGCTTGGCACCCGCGGCAGCGCCCTGTTAAGCCCCTTCCCCAAGAACCTCCCCAAAATTCCTCCGTTCCACCGCCATGGAAGATCAGGTAGAAGAAAAAGTGGATTCGATTCAGGACCTCGTCAGGGAGCTGTGGAGCGACCTGTTGCTGGCCATCCCCGGCCTCATCCTGGCGTTGATCATCATCATCGTGGGGCTCTTCGTGGCGCGGTGGCTGGCCAAGTTGGCCGGGCAAAAGATCCTTTCCCGGATGGATGACCCGCTGATGGGGCGTTTCCTCACGAATACGCTGCGCATTCTGCTCATCATCGGCGTCGTATTGCTGGCCCTGAACGCCATGGGGCTGGGCGGAATCGCCGCCGGTATTTTCGGTGCGGCCGGCGTGGGAGCAGTCGTGTTGGGTTTTGCGTTTCAGGACATCGGGGAGAACTTCATCGCCGGCATCGTGCTGGCCTTCAACCGGCCTTTCGAGGTGCTCGATACGATCGAGATCGACGGCTACTTCGGCAAGGTGCGGGGCCTGAATCTCCGTTATACCCACCTGAAAACTTTCGACGGTAAGGACATCTACATCCCCAACGCCGACGTACTTAAAAAACCCCTGCAGAACTATACGGCGGATGGCTTCATCCGCAGTGACTTCAGCGTCGGAATCGACTACGGCGACGACATTGATGGGGCTAAGGCCGTCATTCAGGAAGTGCTGGATGACCACCCGAACGTCGTCCACGACGAGGAGCACGAGAACTTCGTGATTGAGGACGAGCTCGGGGTAAGCACCGTCAATCTTAAGGTCTATTTCTGGCTCCACACCAAGGATTTCCGGGCCAATTCCCTGCAGAGTCGGGGACTCGTTATCCGCGACGTGAAAAACGCCATCGACCGGACGGGCTACAACATGCCGGCGGACATCACGGAGGTCAAACTTTACGGCGGCGCGCGTGACATCCCCATCCGTGTCGAATTTGACAATACGCCGAATTCCGAGGCCGAGAACCTCGAGTAAAGCTTTACGGCGGGGCCTTACCTTTGCGGCATGAACAAGCGCCTCGCCAATGCCCTGAAATTCATCGCCTTCGTCGGTGTCGGGGTGGGCATCCTTTACCTGATGTACCGGAGCCAGCAGGCGGCTTACCTTTTGCAGTGCCAGCTCGACGGGGTGCCCGAGGATCAGTGCAGCTTGCTCGATAAATTGGCGGCGGATTTCCGCAGCGCCAGCCCGTTCTACCTCTTCCTCACGCTCCTGGCCTTCTGCGTTTCCAACCTCAGCCGGGCGCTGCGGTGGAACATGATGTTGCGCACTTTTGGCAATACGCCGAAGCTGAGCAACGCTTTTCTCACCATCAATCTCGGCTACTTCGCGAACCTTGGCTTCCCGCGTTTGGGCGAGATTCTGCGGCCAGCCACCATGGCCCGCTACGAAAACATTGCGCTAGAACGCGTCGTCGGCACGGTCGTCGTAGAGCGCATGGTCGACGTCATCTTCATTCTGATCGCTACGGCGCTGGCGCTGGTGCTGGGCAAGGACGTGATAATGGACTGGGTACTTTCGTCCGTGGACGTTTCCAAGTTTGCGTCGCTGCCGTACATCCTGGGGATCGGCGGCGCTTTGGGATGCATCCTCCTCTACCTACTCTGGCACCAGCGGCAGCGCATTATGGCCACTAAAATTGGGGGGAAGATCATGGATATCCTGAAGGGTTTTGGCGAAGGCATTCAGACGGCCCTGCGGGTCAAAAGCCCGGCCTTGTTCCTCTTTCACAGCGTCAACATCTGGGTGATGTACTTCCTGATGACCTGGTTCACCATCCTGGCCTTTAAACCGACGGAAGCCCTATCCCCCGTCGCCGCGCTCGTCACTTTTGTGAGTGGCGGCTGGGGCATCGTCATCCCGAGCCCCGGCGGCATGGGCACCTACCACTTTCTGACGGGAGAGGCGCTGCAACTCTACGGCGTGAGCGCGCTGAATGCGTTTAGTTGGTCCAATATCAGCTTCTTTACGATCCAGATTGGCTGTAACGTACTGATTGGTTTAGTGGCGCTGTTGCTGTTGCCGGTGATCAATAAGGGGTATGCGCCAGAGCGGGTTGGGTAGGGTAGTTACCCGTCTAAAATCTAATGTCTTTTTCAATCCGGACGCTCGCGGGACCTCCTGCGTCGGACGCCACGAGGACCTATTGAAATGTGTAAGGTTCTAACTCTTTACCTACCCCCAAGGACCTCGTAGCGTGGTCAATTCGCGCGCAGCAAGAATTGAACTCCTGCGAGCGTCCGGCCCCCCCGTCTATGTCCTAAACCAAATACGTTGACACCAATGCATCGAAATGTCAACAAAAAATCGGAAGATCCGTCCCACCAAGCGCTACGGCGAGTGCTTCAAACGAGCCCGCGTCAAAGATTTTGAGGAGGGCACCTTTAGTGTCAAGCAAATGGTCCAGCTTTACGGCGTATCTTATCAAACGATCTACAACTGGATCGCTAAATACAGTAGCATGGCCAAGAAGAATGCCGTTATCGTCGAAGTCCCCAATAGTCAAACTGCTAAGCTTGCAGAACTGCAACGTCAGCTCGCCGAACAGCAAGCCCTCCTCGGTCGGATGGCCATTCAACTTGACCACAAAACGAGAATGCTGGCCATTTACGAAGAGGAGATGCCGGAGTTCAAAAAAAAAGCTGCTTCCACACTGCGCTCAGCCGACTCTTCGAGCAAAAAGAAGAGCCAATGACGAAGCAAACGATCTATTTAGCCTTGGGCGTTAGTCGACAAGCTCACGCTGCTTTTTGGAAGCGCCGAGCTAAGTACGAGGATGCCATGAACGGAGCTGAGTCTCAGTTAAAACTGTTGCGCAGAGAACACCCCGGCCTGGGCCTACAGAAAGCCTGGAGTATGCTACGGCCGCGGCATATCTCGCGCAACGCATTCTGCCGTGAGATGACCCGGCGTGGCTATGCCCTAGTCCGTAAACGCAACTACGTGCGGGTAACCCGATCGGGGTCCTATCGCTATCCTAATTTAATTAAAGAACTGATTATCAATGGGGTTAACCAAGTATGGCAGAGCGATACGACGTACTATCGCATCAACAATAGCTTTTACTACATCACCTTCATCATTGACGTTTATAGCCGTCAGATCGTAGGTGTCCATACGAGCAAACACCTACTGGCAACGGCAAACATCGCTGCCTTGGAAAGCGCTTTTCGCCAGTGTGGTCAGTCAGATCTACAGGGTCTCATCTTCCACAGCGATGGTGGTTCGCAGTATCGTAGTCGTCAGTTCGTCGAACGACTGCGTAGCAGAGGCATCTCAAGTAGTATGTGCGACGTAGCGCTGGACAATGCTTACGCTGAACGCCTCAACGGTGTGATCAAACAAGAGTACCTCGACCACTGGCAACCCAAAGACTTTGACCAGCTAAAGCGCCTGGTAAACAGAGCCGTGAAGCACTATAATACCAAACGGATCCACGGAAGGTTGCCGTTGCGAAGCAGTCCCAAAGCCTTTGTGGCCGGCTGGCGATCGGATCAGCCAGGCTACCGCTATGCGCTCTTGATCAAGGACGGCCAGGGGGTGAATGAAGACCTGTGCCCAACCGTCGTGAAGTATTTACCCACGCCCGGCAAGTATGCCCGTGAGGGGCGTGGGCAAATACTCCCCGCCGGTGTCAAGTACCTAACTGAGGAAAAATTTAAAAACCGTCGTGCGTAATGGCGCGACTTCATTATTAATCTGTCAACGCTATTTGGTTAGGCACACTAAAATCTAAAATCAAACTTCAAACGTCTTTTCAATCCGGACGCTCGCGGGACCTCCTGCGTCGGACGCCACGAGGACCTAATGAAGTGTGTAAGGTTCTAACTCTTTACCTACCCCCAAGGACCTCGTAGCGTGGTCAATTCGCGCGCAGCAAGAATTGAACTCCTGCGAGCGTCCGGCCCCCCCGTCTAAAATCTAAAATCAAACTTCAAACGTCTTTTCAATCCGGACGCTCGCGGGACCTCCTGCGTCGGACGCCACGAGGACCTAATGAAGTGTGTAAGGTTCTAACTCTTTACCTACCCCCAAGGACCTCGTAGCGTGGTCAATTCGCGCGCAGCAAAAATTGAACTCCTGCGAGCGTCCGGCCAGAGAACCAAGCGCTAGCAAAATTTAATTCCCCACCTCCCTTCCTAGTAATCAGCCCCTTACGACGGCTGACTTTCAGATCGGCCAAAAAACCGCTCCGGAAGCCAACTAAAGGGAGCGCTCAGACATTGAAAAGGGGTTAACCCCAACTGAATGAACGGTAATTTTAGAGCACTCTGGGCCGACCTTTCCGCTACTGAACGCGACGTTGCCGTCGTACTCAGTATGGTGTACGAGGAGCGGTCCGTCCTGGACCTTTCCCGCCTCCTCAACAAGATTGGGCTGCACCCGCCCAAGGGAGAGAATAGGTTCACCCACGCGGTAACCGAGGAGATCGTTCATAAGCTCCACGAGTTGGGGCTTTTCGTCAAGCACGATGAACGCAGTTGGCGTATCTCACCCGACATTAGCGAACGCATTATGCGCCGCGCCAGCCGCCGGCCGGATTTTGCCCACCTGCTCAATGAGATCCGCCGCGAGCTTCCCTACAAGACTTACTGGCAACCCTCCAGCGCCCGCGCCCTCATGCGGGAGATCCGCATCAACTTTTACCTCCAGAACGAAAGCCAGTTTGAGCGCCTGCAGAAGGATACCGAAACCTTCTACCCCGACAAGGCGGCCACCGGCTTCTTTACCGACCCGCTGTACGATGAATTCAGCGCCCGTTGGGTAGAAACCCTGCCCGCCGCCTGGCGCATCGAGAGCGTGAACCGGGCCTTCCGCCGCGCCATCAATCAGGTAGAACCGCTCGACCCGCTGATCGAATTCCTCGAGCAGTACGACGGTATTCGGGGCGCTGACGCAGGTGCCTTGCGGGATTTGCTAGCAGAAGCATTCGTCCTCCAGGGCAAATGGTCCCGACTACAACTGTGGGCCGACCTGGAAACGGACGACTGGCGCAAAGCCGCCAACAACCTGATCTACCGCGTACTGCGCGACGACGATGAGGGCGCCGAAAAACTAATCAAAGCGGTGAAGGTGGGATTCCAGCGGGACCACGCTAATAAGTACCCTACCCACCTCGCAGGTTACCTCTACCAACTTTCCATGCTCCGCGCCGGTGGCGTGAAGTCCGGCAGCGCCTTCGGTAGGAACCTGGACGCCATGGAACCGACCCAGAACCTCCGCCTTGGGGGTACTTTTCTGGTCTTCCGTGCCCTGCAAGCTTACCTACGCAACGACGAAGAGGCCCAGCGCATCGCCCTTGACGGATTGGACCGTACCGAGCAAAACGCCTTCACCCTCACCTTCCGCGCTCTGTACGACCTGTGGACGAGCCCTTCTTCGGAACCCGCCCCGGAAGCCTACCTGACCATCCTCGATGAATTGCGGGACAAAGCCGCCACCAACGGCTACCGCTGGATGGAAATGGAACTGACGCGCGTCCTCGGCCTACGCCACGCGGACCCGCAAGCGCGCCAGGCTTACACGGAACGCGCCAATAGCCTGAGCGATGAGCTCCGCATTTTCTCCCTTTCCGACGCCATGCCCCGCATCGAGCCGTGGGAGCGGGCGCTGGAAGTCCTTGCCTCCATGTCCTCCCTCGAAAAAGGGTCGGATAAGAAAGCCAAGAAAACTTCCCGCTTCGTCTGGTTCGTCGACTTCGATACCCGGGAATTGGAACCCCGCGAACAGACGCTAGGAAAGAATGGCACCTGGTCCAAAGGCAGGAAAGTTTCCCTCAAGCGCGTCAAGACCGGCGAAGTAGAGGGGATGACACCGCAGGACGTATCCGTCGCCCAAACGATTGAGGACGACGCGACGAAATTCCACCCGGCCGGCAGCTACACGATTCGTTACGAAGACGCCTTACTGGCGATGGTGGGCCATCCCCACCTGTACCTGCTAAAGAATCCGGCGGTAGGGGTAGACCTCGTCCGCCGTAACCCCCAACTCCTCATTGAGGAAGGGGACAACCGCCTCTTCGTCCGCTTCGCCCAGGATTTTGTAGGAACGGGCGTACAGGTAGTCAAAGAGACGCCGACTCGCTACCAAGTGATCGAGGTAAACGACAGCCACGATGCCATCCACCGCCAGATCGGTAACGGATTGGAGATTCCCAAACGGGCCCGCCACCGCGTGCAGGAGGTCAGCCGTAACCTGAGCAAACTCGTCGAAGTACAGAGTACCCTCAACGGCCTGATCGACGACGTCGACCAAACGAAGGCGGACCAGCGGACTTACGTCCACCTGCTACCCATCGGGGAGACCTTTAAGGTGGAGTTCTTCGTCAAGCCCCTCGCGGCGGAAGACCAGTACTTTAAGCCGGGCAAGGGTCGCAACAAGGTCATCGGTGAAGTCGCCGGTCAACGCATCCTGGCGGAACGCAACATGAAAAAAGAGATCGAGCTGGCCGAAGAGGTCATTCTCGACTGTCCTACCCTACAGAAACTCGTCCACCGCGACTACGAGTGGCAGGTAGACGAAGTGGAAGATTGCCTGTCCATCCTGCTTGAACTACAACCCTTACGGGCGCTGGACAAGATCGTCCTGGAACACCCCCGCGGCGAGCGTATCCGTCTCGTCGGCAGCGTGGATTTCAGCGATCTCAGCCTCGGCGTCAAAGAAAAAGCAGGCTGGTTCGACGTTGAAGGTGAGCTCCGCGTGGACGATAACCAGGTCATCAACTTCCGCGAACTGATGGAAAAGGTGGCCGAAAACGAGCAGAGCCAGTTCATCCAGCTAAGTGAAGGCCAGTACGTGGCCCTCACCGAATCCCTACGCCGTAAGCTCTCCGAAATGGAGGGCCTCATGAGCCAGGATAAGGATGGTCTCCACCTCCACCCGCTCGCCGCCGGCATCCTCGACGACGTGGCCGACCAATTGGGCGACTTCGAAGCTGACGTTGCCTGGCGGGAATCCATCCAGCGAATTCAATCCGTAGGGACGACCATTGCCCGCGTGCCTTCCACCTTCCGGGCAGAATTGCGCCCCTACCAGTTAGATGGTTTCCGGTGGCTGATGCGCCTCGCCGAATGGGGCGTCGGTGCCTGCTTGGCGGATGATATGGGTCTGGGTAAGACCATCCAGGGCCTAGCCTGTCTGTTGGCCCGTGCCGAACAAGGCCCCGCCCTCGTCATTGCCCCCGCTTCCGTTACCCGTAACTGGATGCGGGAAGCCGCCAAATTTGCCCCAACACTAAACCCAATCCTCCTGGGTGGAACGGACCGGGCAACAATGATTGAGTCCGTCGGCCCCTACGACGTGCTAGTGGTGAGCTACGGCCTCCTACCCTTCGAAGGGGAAAACCTGGCCGCGAAACGCTTCGGGACGATCATCCTCGATGAAGCCCAGGCCATCAAGAACCGGGGGACGAAACGGAGCCAGGTAGCGATGTCGCTACAGGGAGACTTCCGCGTAGCCACTACGGGTACGCCGATCGAAAACCACCTGGGTGAACTGTGGAACCTGTTCCAGTTCCTCAATCCCGGGTTACTGGGTACGTTCCAGCGCTTCAACGAGAAGTACACCATCCCGGTAACGAAGAACAACGACAACGAAAGGCGGCAACAATTGCGCCGCTTGATCCAGCCATTCATCCTGCGTCGGCGCAAAGAAGAAGTACTGGAAGAATTGCCACCGAAGACGGAAGTCACCCTCACCGTGGAGCTATCTCCGTCGGAGCGGGCTTTCTACGAGGCACTCCGCCAGAATGCTTTGGAGCAGATCGACAATAGCGACGGCCAGAACCGCCGCTTCCAGATTCTCGCTGAACTGATGAAGCTTCGCCAAGCAGCCTGCCACCCTAAAATGGTGGACCCAAGCGTGGACATCGACAGCTCCAAACTGGAACTCGTCGCCGAAACCGTCAAGGAACTCCGGGAGAATGGCCACAAGGCGCTGATCTTCTCCCAGTTCGTTCGCCACCTCAAGCTGGTGGAGAAGATGATGCAGGAGATGGGTGTCCCCTATCAATACCTGGATGGATCTACCCCGGGCAAGAAACGCGACGAGGCCGTTCAGGCTTTCCAGCGTGGCGATGGTGACGTCTTCCTGATATCCCTGAAAGCTGGTGGTACGGGCCTTACCCTGACCGCCGCCGACTACGTTCTCCACCTCGACCCCTGGTGGAACCCCGCCGTGGAAGACCAAGCAAGTGACCGGGCTCACCGGATTGGGCAGCAACGCCCCGTCACCGTTTACCGCTTCGTTAGCGAGAACACGATCGAAGAAAAGATCGTGGAACTTCACCACCAGAAGCGGGACTTGGCGGATAGCTTGTTGAGTGGTACGGAGCAGAGTGCTAGCCTGAGCGCGGAGGACTTGTTGAACTTGATCAAGTTTGGGTAGACGCGACTCGGTTTGTTTTCGACAAGGAGTTAAAGGAGATAAAGAGGGATAAGGGGAGCGCTGTCGCGCCTGCTTCTTAAAACTCTCTACCGCCTTGTACATCTTTGCGAAACCAGATATGCAATAAGTAGCTCGAAACTAGCCACACTTGTTTCGCAAAGAAGCGTAAGACGGCTAAGACGAAAGAGAAGACTGGCACCGTGTCTTGCTTCTTAAACCTCTCTACCGCCTTGTACATCTTTGCGAAACTGGAGACGCCGTAAGTAGCTAAGAACTGCCAAACTTGTTTCGCTAAGAAGCGTAAGACGGCTAAGACGAAAGAGAAGACTGACGTTACGTGTGCCTAGCTTCTTATCCGCCTTTCCCTCCTTATCCTTCTTGTCGAAAATCTGATTACAAGCCCTAAAATTCAAAGCGTCCCCCTATTCCCCGCCTCCGTAGCTTTGCCGCAAATATCCCCGCCCCATGTCCGCCGAATTAGTTTACCAACATTTTCCTGAGCTTTCCGATAAGCAACGTGAGCAATTTGCCCAGCTGGATGCGCTCTACCGCGATTGGAACTCCAAGATCAACGTCATCAGCCGGAAGGATATTGACAATTTGTACCCCAACCATATTCTCCATTCGCTGGCCATTGCTAAAGTGGTACGGTTCAAACCCGGAGCGAAGGTCCTGGACCTGGGGACGGGCGGTGGCTTCCCCGGTATCCCCCTAGCCATCCTGTTTCCGGAAACTGAATTTCACCTCATCGACGGCATCGCCAAAAAGATTCGCGTCTGTAATGAGGTGATCAAAGGGCTGGGGCTAACGAACGTCCGGGCTGAACAGAAGAGGGCGGAGGAACTGAAGAAGCCGGTGTACGATTTCGTCGTCACCCGCGCCGTAGCGAAAATGGCCCGCATTGCGGAGTGGAGCATGCGCTTGATCACGCGCAAGCAACAACACGCTATTCCCAACGGCATCCTGGCGTTAAAAGGGGTGGGGCTAGAGCAGGAGATGAAAGAGTTGCCGAAGAAATCCTACCTCGAAGAATACCCCATCAAGGACATGTTCCCCGGCGTAGACTTTTACGAGGTAAAGGCCGTGATCTACCTGCAGTATTGATCAAGCTGCCATCAGTATTTGAGCAGCGTGAAAACGAAGAGGGTGCGTAAACTCCCGTAAGCAAATGACTTTGCTGGCGGAAGGTTACGCACCCTCGATATTTGTTGAGTAGGAGTTATAGCCTACATGTAGCCCAGTGCGAGCACGAGGAACGTCAGCATGAATGGCATCGCGACCCAGAACCACTGGTTGAAGAAGACGAGCATGACCGCGAAGATCACGAAGGAGATCAAAAAGTAGAGCCAGTATTTGCGGCGGTCAGCGGCGGTAGAATTTGCCATGGGGATTATAATTTTGGGAGTACAAAGATAGGGACAAGAAATCAGTATTGAAGGGGCAAAACAACGGTTGGAACTTTAGTACCCCACCTCGTTGGCTGCCGCTTTGTCGAGCCACCAGATCAGTTTACCCGAGGTGGGGTTCACGTGAGCTACGGGGAAATCCTGGGCGCCGTGCTCCCGGTTCAGGATCTGCGCTACCCGTTGGGTCTTGCCGTTTCCGGTGATTAGGAATGATACCTCGTCGGAGGCATTCAGTACCGGGCCGGTCATCGTTACGCGCTTTTGTCCGCTTTCCGGGTGGGTCGCTACCGCGCAAATTTCTTTGCTGTCCATCAACTCCTTCATGTTGCTGGGGAAAATGGAAGCCGTGTGACCATCACCGCCCATCCCGAGCATGTTGATGTCCAGGATCGGCAATCCATCGCTGTTCATGGGGAGCAGACGGACCATCGTTTCCGCGTATTTTTTTGCCGCTGCCGCGGGTGCCAAGTCAGTAGGGACGGCGTGGATCTGGCTCTGCACGACGGGCACCTTATCAAAGAGAAGTCGCTTGACTTCACCGTAATTGCTCTCCGGGTCATCGTGGGGAACGCAGCGCTCATCCCCCCAAAAAAAGTGGAGGCGCGACCAGTCGATCCGGTGGACGTACTCCTCCGCCAATAGATTGAACAGCAATTTAGGGGTACTGCCACCCGAGAGCGCCCAGAAGATCGGCCCCTCCGGTTTATCCGCCAGTTTCTGTACGATGTGGTCGGCGAAAGCGCGGGCGACGGCGCGGCCGTCTACGGAAATTCTTAAGTCGGGGTTGTAACTCATTGGGGGCTTGTCTTCTTGGTTAATACAATTCATTTGAAGGGCTAAGGTTTGGCCTTAGCTGGCTGCGGCCATCACGGCCCGCCACACGCGCAGGACGTTACCCGAACACATCTTCTCGATGTCCTCGTCCGAATATCCACGTTTGAGCAGCGTGTAGATGAGGTTGGGGTAGGCGCTTACGTCCTTCAGGCCTGTAGGTAAGGAATCACCGACGCCGTCAAAGTCCGAGCCGAAACCAACGTGGTCGACGCCGGCGAACTGAACCACGCGGTCGATGTGGTCCGCGACCGTTTCCACGTCAGCGTACAGGGTGGGGAATTCTTTGGTGAAGGCTTCTTCCAGTTCTTCCGTTCCTTCGTCGCCGTATTCGATCCCAGCCTCAACGAGACGTTCCCGAAAAATATCGCGGAGGCTATCCTGGCGGCTGCGCAGGTTGCCATCCAGGAAAGTGGAGCCGAAGTTGATTTGGATAACGCCACCTTCTTCCCCCAAACGGGTGATCATCTCATCACTCATATTGCGTTCGAAGCCCGGGGTGAAGTGGCGGGCACTGGAGTGGCTGGCGATCATCGGCACGTCCGTCATCTCTACCACCTGCCAGAAGGTGCTGTCACTTACGTGGCTGATGTCCACCATGATCCCCACTCGGTTCATTTCGGCGACGACCTCCCGGCCAAAGTCGCTCAAACCACCGTGAGTAGCCGTGGTGTCGTAACTACTGTCGCAGATCAGGTTATCCTTGGCGTGCGTGAGGGTGATGTAGGAGATGCCCTTATTGCGGTACTCCTCCACCCGGCTCAGTTGGTCTTCGATGGGGGAGCCATTCTCCATACCCATGGGCAGGCTCATGATGCCGTTCTTGAAGTTCTGTACCATTTCCTCCGGCGTAGTGGTGATCCGGAAGTTATCCGGGTGGGCTGCCGCAATGCCTTTTACCATGGTGATAAGGCTATCCGCCAGTTTGGGGCTCTCCCCCGGCTCCTCCTGCAAACCACTGGGGATGTAGATCGACATAAAGGGAGCGTCCAACCCTCCTTTGACGGCCCGCTTGTAATCAAAATCCCCCGCGTCCGTCTCAATGGGGATGCCGAGGAACTCCTTATCCAATTTGAAATTCTTCACCTTCAACCGGTAGGGCAAGTCCACGTGCCCGTCCGTGATCAAGAATTGTTGAACCAGCTCTTCGGCGTGCGCCCGCATTTCCGCGTCGGACATTTCAGGGGCGCCCGTACCCCCTTCGCTGCTGCAGGCGGATAGGATGAGCAATAAAAAGAGGAGAGGAAATTGGCGTAACGTCATGGGGTGAAATTACGCGTTTTTATGGGTCCGATTAAAGACCCCGGTAGGGGTCCCCAAGATAGCCCGGGGTCAGAGAGGCGCAGCCGAACGACCCCGGGAAAGGAAAATCCCCAAAACCATCCCCGTCCCGAAGGGCCGGCCTACGTAGCGGTGGCACACCGTTAGGTGGCCCACCCTATAAATGGAAGGAAGGTTCACAAAACGATAACGCGAACGACCCCGGGAAAAAAGATTTTACAAACCATCCCCGTCCCGAAGGGCCGGCCTACGTAGCGGTGGCACATTGTCAGGTGGCCCACTCTACAAACGGCGTGGCCCATTCCACACAAACGAATCGTGGCCCACCCGAAAACGCCATCGCACACCCCACATATTCCATGGCCCACCCTATAAAAACCATAACCAAACAATCCCGCAAATAAAAAGCTCCTAAACAACCCCAGCAAAAGCCTCCCAAACCTCCCCCTCCGGAACCGGCGCCGTGTGCAACACCCGTTCCCCGGTGACGGGATGGTCATACCCCACGCGGTAGCTATGCAAATCAATCGTGCCCCCCTCGTTGCTACGCTTGAAGCCGTACTTTTTATCCCCCCGGATCGGGCAGCCGATGGCGGCGAGTTGGGCGCGGATCTGGTGTTTGCGGCCCGTCTTCAGGTTAATGCGCAAAAGGTGGTAGCGGTCGCTGGAGCCCAGGTACTTGTAATGGAGGCGGGCCTCGCGGGAGTTTTCGCTGGGCTCGTCACTCACCGCAGATCGGTTACCCGGAGCGTTGGAGAGGTGGTGCACGAGCTCACCGCTATCCTCCGTGGGGCGCTCCCCGACAATGGCGAGGTAGGTCTTATCCATGGTGCCCTTTTGCAACTGCTTGGTGAGGGACGTCTGGGCGGAGGGCTTCTGGCCTAGCACCACTACCCCGGAGACCGGACGATCGAGCCGGTGAATAAGGTAAAGATTGTGGCGCACGTAAGCAGCGCCCATCCCCAGCAGGCTTGGGTCTCCCGTCTTATCGGGCTGTACGGCAAGGCCGGCCGGTTTGTTGAAGACGATCACCTGGTTGTCCTTGTGGATCATCCAGTCGCTGATACGGCCGGGGAAGCGGTTCATAGTTGATGGTTTTGGGGCCGCACGCAGCGCCCGGATGGTAGTGGGAAGCAATGATCCGTACCGGTGGACACCATTCTTTACAGGCTAGTGCTCATCCTTGATCTCCTCATAATCGATGTAATCATCCTCGTCGCCGGGTTGGGGCTGGCGGGGATCGTGAAAGTCCGTATTCACATCCACCTCAGGGGGGCGGGGGGCGCCCTTTACCTGAGCCTGGACGTTCTGGTACCACGTATAACCGCGGTACGCCAGGTAGATGAACAATGCCGTGAAGAGAAAATCCATGACGCGAAGATAACCGGCTTTGATTGGATAAAGATCAGCTACGGACCTTTCTACCGCATCAATACCACCGAGCCAGAAGCTGACTGAACCTCTCCCGTTCGGAGGCGGAAGGTTACCGACCAAATAAAGGCACCGCTCGTAACGGCCTGGCCATTAAAGGTGCCATCCCACCCCCGGCCGGCCCGGTTGGGGAGGTAGCCGCCATCCTCCCAGAGCAGGGCACCCCAGCGGTTGAAGATGCGGAAGGATTCAATCTCCGCCACCTGCTGGGGGTTGGCGAATACGCTGACGAAGTCATTCATCCCGTCATTGTTGGGAGAGAAGATATTGGGGACGAAGACCGGTACTCGACCATCGATGGCTACCTGGGTCACGAGGCTATCCCGGCAGCCATAAATGTCCTCAACGGCCAAGCTGATGGATTGGGTTTCCGGCGCCATCACGTTGGTCTCCGGGCAATCCGGGCAATCAAATAGCTCGGGTGGCGACCAACTATAGGAAAAGATCTGCTCATCGGGGACGAAGTAATCCACCGCAATACGGGCAGTCCCCGCCAGTTCCTGGGGGACGAGTGTCGGCAGGCGAGCCATGCGCGGGGCAGCCTGCGGCCAAAAGAAGGAAGGGTCCGTCACCACGCAACCCGCTGCGTCCCGGACGTACAACTGATAGAACTCACCCGGCCGCAGGCGGTCAAAGCCTGTTTCGTCGAAGTAATTCGTACCGTTCACGCTGTACGAGTAGGGAGGTAATCCCCCTTGGGCCGAGGGTCGCAACGGCGCCCGCCGGATATTTTCACAGTTGATCTCCGGCAGCAGCACGGGGTCGGGGTTCATCAATTCCACGTCGCGCTCGTCGGTACACCCCAACGAATCCGTTACGCCGACGCGGTAGGTGCCGGCAGGTAAATCGTCGTAGGAGAGTTGCGTGGTATCCTGCCCGTTGAAGGTATAGGTGTAGGGAGCCGTCGTCGGTACGTGGGTCAGTTCTACCGTGCCATCCGTCAGGCCGGCGCAGCTCGGGTTGGTCGTCCGTGGGCTCAGGAAGGGCGCCAGGAAGCTTACTTTGAAGGCCGTATCGAGCCGGCTCGTACAGGCTTGGTCCTGAATGCGCGTCAGCCGGTAGTCGCCGCCGCGGGGGAAGGACCAGGTTTGGAGGGAATCCTCCGCAAAGACCTGCGTTTCCAATCCGCCACCACTTACGGAATAGGTCACCGTGAATGGCCCCTGCCCGGTCAGGAAGAAATCGCCGAGTACGGTGCCGTCGGCGCAGCCCCGGAAGTCCTGGGCCTCCGCAGCCAACCGCGGTGGCTCGCTGCGGAAGGTATTTACGGTCTTACGCTGAGTTTGCCCGCAGTTGTCGGATACCGTCACGGCGATCTCGGCCGGCAGCGGACTGGCGAGCTCCGGGTTAGCTTCCGCCGAGCCGAAGCTCCAATTGTAGCGGAAGGGCGGCACGCCACCCTCCACGAGGGCGTCCAACCGGGCGGTTTCGCCGGGGCAGTAAAAGGCTTCTTCCAAACCCAGGTCCAGTGGTTCCGGCTCCTTGATGAGGAATTGGATGGAGTCCGTAAAACAGGCGCAGGGTACGTCGAGGTAGAACCAGATGTTCTCCGTCCCTTCGTTGACGTTATCGGCGAAGGCCGTGACGGGTACGAGGGCAAAGTCCTCCCCCGCGGGGATGACGACGGTGCCGTTTCCGGAAGCAAAATCCCGACCGCGGGTAGCCGTCGAGTTGCGGCCGATCCGGTAATTCACGGTCTGGGGTGAATTAGGGTTACTATCCGGTCCCCGCTGTACGCGGAAGTTTACGGGAGAGCAACCTTCGTAAACGACCGGTGGCTCATCGCCCGCCACGTCGTCCTCCAAACTCACACTGCCACCGAGGTTGAAGCTGCCCGCTTCGAGGAAGACGGCGGAATCGAATTGGTTATCCGTAATATCAGCAACGACGAGGCGGATGTGGTAGGTCTGGCATACCCGCAGGCGGACGGTCGCTTCGAGCACGGTCGTCTGCCCGTCGTATTCAATCAATTCGAAGCGGGGGCCACGGCCCGTACCGCCCCGGCACCGGTTGCTTTCCCGGATGTCGGGGAACTCATTATCAAGGTAGTATTGGGAGTTCGACCGGAAGTTGACGTTGTTGATGGATACGGCCTGGTCCGTCCCCGGCACCAGCGCCAGGTTGATCGCCCGGTTCGAGAACGGCCCCCGGATGCCCGGCCCACTGATGAAGAAGCCAAAAATGTCGTTGAAATTCTGGCCCACGAATTCGCAGTATTCCTCGGAAGCGAATACGTAGCGGAAGGTGACTTCCGGCGTCAGGGGCACGAAATCGAATTCGATGCCGGCCCGGTCGTAGACGTCGCCCGTAGAGGCAACGTTCAGGTCCTGATCCGAGGTAAAGGTCTCGTCGAAACGGAAGCCGGTACTCGTATAATTATTGGGGCCGACGGCCAGTTTGGCCTTCCCGGTGGAGAGGATGATCCCTTCGTCGAAGCCCACGCTGGAGAGGCCGCCCTTAAAGAAACCGAGGGCGCCTTCGCTCTCGCCGATCTGCTTGATGTTGGTGATCGTTTCGCAGGAGCCGGAGGTGAACACGTCGCGCACGAGGGTTTCGGCGTCGAAGGAATCGTCCACTTCCAGCGTTTGGGCGGGGAGGGAAGCGGTACCGATCAACAACGAAATTAGTGTCAGTAGCAGGCGCATCAGGCTCGGAGGGGATCATGTCCGGTGCGAAAAAGGTCGTCCGTTCTTCCAACGCCGGCCGGGGCCGTTTGTGGGGAGTTGGGGCGCATTAGTAACGGTAATTTCGTCATTTTATGCGAATACTTTGTTTGGCGGCCCGGTCCTGCCCTGCTTGCCCTCCTCCCTGGCACCCGCGGCAGCGCCCCTTGATCGCGCGTCACGGGGCGAAGCACGGACTTATCTTTGGGCTTATGTTCCACTACCGTGTTCTGCTGATGTGTTTGCTGATACTCTGCGCAGGTGGGGTGGCACGGGCGGCTGGCAATGACGTGGACGGCGGAATGATCGCCGGCAACGGAGGGGAGATTGTTGCCTTTTGCCCGGGCCTGGAGCTCGACCAAACGGTCATATTTACCTCCACCAGCCCGCGGCAGGACAGCAACTATTTCTACGCCATCACGACGGCGACGGACGAGCCGGTGGTGATCGAAATTTTGGATAGCAACCGTTTCGATTTCGGGCCGGTGAATCTCGAAGAGCTGCGGGTATATGCCATCAGCTACACGGGCAATCTCGCCGTTGTCCCCGGTTTCCCGATCACGCTCAGGCCGCTTTCGGACGGCTGTTTCGCCCTGTCGAATAACTTCGTGACCATCGTGATGGATACGCCGGAGGAGGGGCAACTCGCTACCCGGGCGGGTGACGATACGATCACCGTAAACGTGGAATCGGCCACCGAAAGCACCGTGTTTTTCGACCTCAGCAACAACCCCCGCCTGCCCCAACAACTGGTGGTGACGGACACGAACAACCTGATTTTATCCGTCTTTGACAACGTAGACAGCCTGAATTTTCTGGGCGCTGACGCAGGTGCCTGCCGGGTGTGGGGCATAGCCTACGCGGCGGACCCGGGGGCCGAACCCGGCACCGAATTGACCGCAGAATTGAGGTCGGACGGCTGCGCGGTGAGGTCCGTCAACTTCGTCCGGATCAACCGGATCAAGGACCCCGTTTCGACGGGAAGCGAGCCCGGCAATGCCAATTTTGCCCGTCTGAAAGTGTATCCCAACCCGGTAACTGACGGCCAGGCCACCCTACGGCTAACAGGGCTAAGAGCCGGTGAACCAGGCTTCTTGCAATTATTGAGTGTGGACGGAAGACCGATCCTTACCCTCCCCCACCCAGTCGCCGCTGAGGCAACTTTGCGCCTGGACCTGACGGATCTTCCGCCGGGAATTTACTTCGCGGTTTACGCCACTTCGGCCGGCCGTGCGTTTACCAGATTCATCGTCCACTGATCTCCCCTCCCGATGCAAACCCTGTTGCTTACGATCGTCTGCCTGCTTTTCGTTGCCATGCTGGCGGTGAATATTTACTTCCGGGCGAAGGTGCTACGGGCATACCGATTGCTGGTGCAGGGGCGGGTGGACTTTACCCCGGCCCAGATCTTCAGCACGGCGCGGGTGGAGGATGAGATCGTACCCAACTACCCCGGCCAGGAACAGCCGATCCGCGACTTCAGTCGCTACCTGCAGCTGAGTATTAAGATGACGACCGTGCTGATGGCCCTCATCACCGCGTTCGGCGGTATTCTGATGTGGTACCGGTTTGAGTAGCTCCCCTGGTTTGCCGCCGGACTTTGGGCGATTGGCGCGTAAACTGAACCTCCCCCTTTTCCCTACCTTTAGGTAATAAATAAACGAACTACGACTATGAACCACCAGCTTTACGATTTCGGTATGATTGGCCTCGGCGTAATGGGCCGCAATTTTCTCCTCAACGTCGCCGACGACGGCTTCGCCGCCCTGGGCACCGACATTAATGAAGACAGCGTCAAGGCACTCAACGAAGAGGGCGAAGGCATGAACGTGAAGGGCGTCCACACCCAGAAAGAATTCGTGGAGTTGCTGAGTAAACCGCGCAAGATCATGCTGCTCGTACCGGCCGGTAAGATCGTGGACAAGGTCATCGAAGGCCTCCTACCCCTGCTGGATGATGACGACATCATCATCGACGGTGGTAACAGCCACTACGACGATACGAACCGCCGCTACGAATACCTGAAGACCAAGAATATCCGCTTCCTCGGTACCGGCGTTTCCGGTGGCGCTGAGGGTGCCCGCCGTGGCCCCAGCATCATGCCCGGTGGCGATAAATCTGCGTGGGAAGACGTGAAGTCCGTCCTCGAAACCGTAGCCGCCAAGGTGAACGGAGAACCCTGCGTAACCTACATCGGGGAGTCCAGCTCCGGCCACTACGTGAAGATGGTCCACAACGGCATCGAGTACGGCCTGATGCAACTCATCGCGGAGGCTTACGATATCCTCAAGCGCGTCGGCGGCATGGGTAACGACGAAATGAGCGCTCTCTTTGACCAGTGGAACAAGGGCCGCCTCAACAGCTTCCTCATGGAGATCAGCGCCGATATCCTCAAGCAGCGCGACGAGAAGATGGACACGCACTTGCTCGATCTCATCCTCGACAAGGCCAAGCAAAAGGGTACCGGTAAGTGGACAAGCCAGACGGCGATGGACCTCGGCGTTCCCGTCCCAACTATCGATTCCGCCGTTACGATGCGGGGCATTTCTGCCTTCCGGGAGTACCGGCAGGATGTGTCGAAGATGTTTGAGCACGTCCATACCCCCGAAGAAACCCTGACCGGTGAGGCACTGGCTGAATCAGTGGAAAAGGCACTTTACTCCGCTTTCATCATCACCTACGCGCAGGGGATGCACCTGCTGGCCGAAGCCAGCGAGGAACTGAATTACAACCTCGACCTGGAAGGCATCGCTCGCATCTGGCGGGGTGGCTGTATCATCCGCGCTACCCTCCTCGAAAAGATCCGTAAGGCCTACAGCAAGCGCGACGGGCTGAAGAACATGATGGCGACCTCAGAATTCCGCGACGAATTATTCGATTGCCGCGACTGTACGGTGGACGTTTTGACCGCCGCCATGAAAGCGGGCGTGCCGACGCTGTGTCTCTCCTCCGCCTTTAACTACTACGAGTCCTTCCGTTCGGCGCGGCTGCCCCTCAACATGGTGCAGGCCCAGCGGGATTACTTCGGCTCCCACACCTACGAGCGGATTGACCAGACGGGTATCTTCCATACGGATTGGGGGAAGTAAGATCGGCTCCTGATCACTTCTTGCTACCTTGCAGTTTTAATCAAGTAGTCTAAGCTTTCAGCCCCATGGATATTCTCTACACCGCCATCCAACACGCGCACTCTGGCTTGCGCTGGGTGGTGCTCATTTTACTCGTTGCGGCCATCATCAAAGCGGCTAGCAAGCGGCGTGGTGGTTCGGTTTACCCCGGTAAGGATTCGTTGGCGCTGTTTGCCTTCATCTCTACCCACATCCAGTTGTTGCTGGGTTTGGTCCTGTACCTGTGGTTATCACCAAAATTTAAGTTTGATGGTGACACCATGTCAAATGCAGTTAGCCGTTTCTACGCCGTGGAGCACCTTGTAGGGATGTTGTTTGGCATTGCCTTGATTACGGCCGGATACATCCGCGCTAAGAAGCAGGCGGAGTTGAATAAGGGTTGGAAGACGATCGGTACGTTCTACCTGTTCGGCCTGCTCGTCATCGTAGCTTCCATCCCCTGGCCCTTCCGCGAGCTTGGTGCCGGTTGGTTTTAGGAACCAACAGACCATAAAACTTAAAAAGTGCCTACGCGAGCAATTGCGTAGGCACTTTTTGTTTGGCGTACACCGATTGATTTTGCCTCACCGTAGCATTATACTAGGGCGCTGCCGCAGGTGCGATGCCATGGGGGATGGCGGCAAAAGGTACCGTTGATGGATAGACCGATGCTAACTACTAAGGGATTTACCGTGGGTCGTGCGGCCGGTCGATGATCTGTTCCGTTTCGGATTTCCCCACCACATTGACCTGCCCCGTGTACTGTAGGATGGCCAGTACGACAATGGCCAGGATCAGCAGATAGATCAGGCTACGGGAGCTGGAGGGTTTGGGAGTTTCGTCGGGCATCGTTGCAATTTACCATTCTAACGGACGGCCACTATTGATGTTGGATATCACTTGGGCTAGCAAGGTACCGTGGATGGCAAGATGGGCCCAAACGTTTTGATCGTAATCACATTGATTACAAAGCAATGCAATCAGCAATAAAGTAAGCAAATAGTTGCACAAAGCAGTTTGCGTCACTATCTTCGTTACATCACCGGGAAGCACACCAACCTAAACACCTAAGACCTTACATATTCGTTTTTGCAACCTCTTTTTCAGGAGCCGACCCTCATTGTGATTGGGGGTCGGCTTTTTCTTTTGCTGGGGGGATTACTGATGGGAATAACGATGGACGGGTAATGGCGACCCCGTCTAACTTCCAAAATCTAGCTTCTAAAATCCGACTCCTAAGAAATCCTCCCCCACCCCTTCACCGCGCGCATGTACCGATCCAGATGAGCGGCCAGGCGCTGGTGTTCCGGCCGTTCTAGTTTGGGGTCGGCCTCTAGTATTTCCTTGGCTTTATCGCGGGCTACGTTGAGGATCACCCCGTCCTGGGCCAGATCGGCCAGGCGCATTTGGAGGACGCCTGATTGTTGGGTACCATCCAGCATGCCCGGGCCGCGGAGGCGGAGGTCGGCCTCGGCGATCTTGAAGCCATCCGTCGTACCGACCATCGTTTCGATGCGGGTGCGGCTTTCCTTGCTCAGTTTGACGCTGGAGAGAAGGATGCAGAAGGATTCCTTCGCCCCCCGGCCCACCCGGCCGCGCAACTGGTGGAGCTGGCTGAGGCCAAACCGCTCGGTGTGGACGATCACCATGATGGTGGCGTTCGGTACGTTGACGCCAACCTCGATCACCGTGGTGGCCATCATGATCTGCGTCTCCCCGTTCTTGAAGCGCTGCATCTCGAAGTCCTTGTTCTCGGGCTTCATCTTACCGTGGACGATGCTAATCTGGTAATCCGGCGGCGCAAAGCGCTGGATCATTTCGTCGTACGCTTCCTCGAGGGCCAGGAGGTCGAGCTTTTCGTTCTCTTCGATGAGGGGATAGACGACGTAGGCCTGCCTGCCCTTGGCGATCTCTTCGCGGATGCGGCCAAAGACGCGCTCTCGCCGGTGCTCGGTGAAGTGGACGGTCTTGATCGGCGTCCGGCCCGGGGGCAGTTCGTCGATGACGGAGACGTCCAGGTCACCGTAGGCCGTCATGGCGAGGGTGCGGGGGATGGGTGTGGCCGTCATCACCAGCACGTGAGGTGGGTAGGGCTTGTTCTTCACCCAGAGTTTGGCCCGTTGCTTGACGCCGAAGCGGTGCTGCTCGTCGATGATGGCGATCCCCAGGTTTTTGAAGACGACCGTCGGCTCGATGAGGGCGTGGGTGCCGAGCAGGATGTCGATCTCCCCCGCGGCGAGTTGTTCCAGGAGTTCGCGGCGGGCTTTCCCCTTGACGCTGCCGGAGAGGAAGGCTACCCGCAGGTCCATCCCCTCCAGGTATTCGGTGATGCCTTCGTAGTGCTGATAGGCCAGGATCTCGGTGGGCGCCATCATGCAGGCCTGGAAGCCGTTGTCGAGGGCCATCAGCATCGTCATGAGGCCGACCATGGTTTTGCCGGAGCCGACGTCGCCCTGGAGGAGGCGGTTCATCTGGACGCCGCGGCCGAGGTCGGCCCTAATTTCTTTGAGTACCCTTTTCTGGGCACCCGTTAGTTCGAAGGGGATCTTTTCGTCGTAGAACTTCCGGAAAATGGGGCCGATACTGCCGAAGGTGTAGCCGGCGATCTTGTGTTCCCGGACAAGTTTCAACTGCAGCAGTCGCAACTGAAGCAGGAAGAGTTCTTCAAATTTCATCCGGCGGACGGCCCCGTCCAGGGCGGCTTGGTCCGGAGGTAAATGGAGATTTCTCAGGGCCTGGGCCCGGTCCATCAGTCGTAAACCCTGCACCAGCGGCAGCGGCAAAATTTCCTGCAAATCGGCGGGCTGCAAGCGGTCGAAGACGTTGCGAATGAGCTTGCGCCGCCCCCTGGTGTCAAGCCCCCGCTTGTTGAGTTTTTCCGTGCTGGCGTAGACGGGCTCGAAGGTGGCCTGGTCCAGATTGCCGGCGCGGGCGGCGAGTTCCATCTCGGGGTGGGTGATGCTGAGGCGGTGGTTGAATTCCTCGACCTTGCCGTAGACGATGTATTCCTCGCCGGTCTTGTACATGCGCGAGAGCACGTGGAGGCCGCGGAACCAGACGAGCTCGAGGGCCGCCCCGGAGGCATCGCGGATGCGCCCCGTCATACGTTTACCCCGCCCTTCGCCGACGGTATTGAGCGTGACCAAAGTCCCCTTCACCTGGACGGCTTCGCCGTTGGGGATGATGTCGATGATGCGGTGGAACTTCGTGCGGTCCACGTACCGAAACGGGTAGGCGTGGAGGAGGTCACCGATGGTGAACAACTGGAGTTCCTCCCCGAGAAGCTTAACCTTTGCGGGGCCGACACCCGGCAGGAGGGAGAGGGATTGATCGAGGAAACCGGCCTTGGAGGTGGCGGGGGTGGGCACGGGGGGAGGGTTTCAAACAGGAGGGTGAAAATACTACAAATTGTTGAGGGGAGGGTTGGCATTGCTGCGCAATGTTTAGTTCGCAGGAGTAGGGGAGGTTGGGGAGGCCTGCGGCGCAAACTAAACCCGGAGCGTAACCGAAGTCTCGGGGGCGTAAACGAAAACCCGGAGCGCGTCTTCGACGAACACCGGGCTACAAGGTGTACCCCTCCGGGGTAAAGTAGAGTGGGCCACCTAACAGTGTGCCACCGCTACGCAGGCCGGCCCTTCGGGGCGGGCAGTCTTGTAGCGCCGCAGGCCTCTCCTACTCCCCAACCTCTCCGGCTCCTGCGAAAAAATTTGCGTGGGCCCAGACTCTCATCCGGACCAGAGGTCCGAAACCAAAGCGCCGCAGGCCTCTGGTTCTCCCTTTCTCTATTGCTCCTGCGAACAAATGCTCGTCCAGCAATACTTCAGGAGAGTTTCACTTTGTAATCACCCGACAAGCCGCGCGCGCCCGCACCGCCCGTTCTTTCGCCTGTGCCACCGTGTCGCCGAGGGCCGTGATGTGGCCCATTTTACGGAAGGGGCGGGTCTCCTCCTTTCCGTAGAGGTGGGGGTAGACTTCGGGGATGGCGAGGAGTTTTTCCCAGCCATCGTAGACCGCGGGACCGGTGTGGCCTTCGGCGCCGAGGAGGTTGATCATGGCGGCGGGGCGGAGGAGATCCGTGGGGCCGAGGGGGAGGTCGAGGATGGCGCGTAGGTGTTGCTCGTACTGGCTCGTCATGCAGGCCTCAATGGTGTGGTGGCCGGAGTTGTGGGGCCGCGGCGCGACTTCGTTGACGAGGATCTGCCCGTCCTTCGTGAGGAATAATTCGACGGCGAGGAGGCCGACGATCTCCATTTCGGCAACGACCTTGCGCGCCAGGGCGGCGGCGCGGGCGTTGGTGTCTCCGTCGATGGCGGCGGGGCAGATCAGGAATTCGACGAGGTTGGCCGTGGGGTGGAACTCCATCTCTACCGTCGGGAAAACGGAGATCTCTCCGGAGGGGGAGCGGGCGACGATGACGGCCAGTTCCTTATCAATGTCGGCCATGGCCTCCACGAGGCAGGGGGCGTCGATCAACTTGCCGTCCAGGTCCTCCTGGTTGCGGAAGACGGCAACGCCTTGCCCATCGTACCCACCCGTGCGAGATTTCTGGACGAAGGGGAAGGACCAGTCGCCGTTCTCCACGGCCCGGCGCACACCCGCGGCATCATCGTAGAGGGTGAAGGGGGTGGTGGCGATGTCGCGGTCCGCGTAGAATTGTTTCTGCAGTCCCTTGTCCTTGATCAGGTCCACCTTATCGGATTGAGGGTAAACCTTGACGCCCTCCGCTTCGAGCGCCCGCAGCGCATCCGTATTGATGTGTTCGATCTCGATGGTGACAACGTCGAGGCCACGGCCAAATGCCAGGGCGTCTTCCTTGTTGCGGAAGTCACCTTCCGTGAAGACGGTAGCGTAGGGCGCGGCGGGGAAGCCGTCGTTCTTGTCGAGCACGTGGATGGGAAGGTGCCAATCCGCGCCGGCCTGGCACAGCATTTTACCGAGTTGGCCACCGCCGAGGATGCCTAGTTTTGGGGAGGACATTTTTTGAGATTCGAGTTGCGAGATTCGAGTTGCGAGATTCGAGTTGCGAGTTGCGAGGGTGCAAGATAGAAACGAAAACCCGGGGTCTCTCGAGGCATCGCCTCTCTGACCCCGGGCTATCATGGTGATCCCTACCGGAATCACGAGTTAATAAGCGCCGCAGGCCTCCCCAACCTCCCCGACTCCTGCGAAATAAATCGCCGCAGGCGCATGCCAGGAATCTCTCTTTCTCCCCATCTCTACCTCTCCTGCGAAACCGCCCCAGCATCCAACACCACCACATACCCAGCCCCCCCAGCCAAAAACGCGATCGTCTCCAACACCGCCGCGCCTTGCGCCCTCGCCTCGTCCATTAAGCGGCTCTGGAGGGCGTCGGCGCGGAGTTTGTCCTTGGCGGCCTTGTTGAGGGCGGAGTAGTCCTCGGCCGTGAAGGCGTTGAACCAGCTTTCGTTGAGGTCGCGGTACACGATGTCGTGGTCGATGGCCAGGATCTCCGGTTCGGGGAGGTTGCTGAGGGTGATGGTCTTTGCGGCATCGTCGATGGCCACGTCCATTTTTTGGAGGTCGTAGCCCACGAGGATCTTGCCCGTCACTTCCACCGACGCTTGTTTGTCGAAACTGAACTTTGCCGGTAGCGGGAGGTAGAGCGTTACGTTACGCGTCTGCGTGCGGCTGAACAATTCATTGACGTCGCCCTCCACCGTCACTAACTTACTGACTTTGCGGACTTGTTCCAACAGTACCGTCCCCTCGTCCTTTATCTCGGCATCCTGCGGCAGCGCAAAAGCGTAGAAGGCGGCGGCGCCCAGGAGAAAGGAGAGGAGGATGATTAGGGCGGTTTTCATTTTATAGTTGGGTGCTTTGGTATTTTGGTGCTTTGGTGCTTTGGTGCTTTGGGCTACCGCGCGTTGGAGCAGCGGCAGCCCAAAATACTAAAGCACCAACGCACTACTTAACTTTCGCGGTAACGGGGTACATCAAACCCTCATACTTGTGCAGCACCGCCTTCACGCTGCCCACCACCACGGGTGATTCGATGAGGACGGGGATCTTGTTCTGGTCGTCCGTTACGAAGATTTTCATTTCGTCGCCTTCTTTGAAGACGTCGCCGGCAATGAGTTGGGGGCTGAATTCGCGGGTGTTGAATTGGCCGACGCCCTTCACGTCCGTGCCCTTGCGCGCGCCGAGGTACTTGACCTGGAGGGGGTAGATCTTGCGGTCCATCATGATCTTGATGGGGATTTCCTGGTTGACTTGCATGTCCTCGTACTTCAGGTTGCGCGCCCAGTACATGGTGGAAATGAGGTCGTGCATGCAGCCGTCAAAATCAATGGTTTCGCTCTTCAAATCGTCGCGCGTCCGGCCGCGGGCGCTGACGGCTTTGTGGTCGATCTGGTCAAAAGTCGTGCGGTCGTAGCGCAGGTAGCCGCCCTCCTGCACGTCCTTGATGTGGATGGCCGGCAGCAGCGTTTCCTTGTCGATGTAGCTCTCGTAGCGGTCGCGCACCTTGTAAAACCACTCGTAGCTTTCGTAGGTCGTGCCCGTCACCGTGATGTGGTAAAATTCGGGCAGTTCGTTCACCTGGAAGACGACCTCGCCCGCGCTCAGCCACACAAAATTCCAGTTGTAGTAGAGCTTGTAGGTGATCTTTTCGCCGGCCAAAAAAGTATCGTTATCCGTATCGCAAGCGTCCTGCACGTTCATCGGCGGATGCCAGTTGGGCGCTCGCGCGGGTGCGGGGGAAGTGGGAGAGTAAAACGCCGGATTGAGCCCAAAACCATAGCCCGTCGCGGACGCCAAAGACCCACCTCCAAACAGGAAAAGGGCCAAAAAAACAGCGATGGATAGCATTTTAGACATGGGAAAATCATTTAAAAGTCGGAAACGAAGACCTAATAGCCGCCTGGCCCTGATGACTACAGACTATAGACTATAGACTAAATACTGTCATTCCTTTCGACGATCAACCAGTACCCAGGTAACGCCGGCAACAAAACATTAACGACGAACAGCGTCGCAAAGGCCAGCACCGTAGCCGCCGCAACATCCGGGGCATCCCCCCAGAGTAAGAGGCCGAGTTCCGTCCGCGTCACCAAATTGGCGCCCGGGGGCATTGGGATACCCGCCTGCACGAGGTAGATACCACTGATGCCGGCGAGTGTTTTCAGTAGGGGCAGGGCCAAACCGAAGAACCGCAGCAGTAAATAGAGTTGCGTACAGTAAACGACGAAACGCAGGCAGGCGTAGCCACAGGCACGGTACATTAACCCGCTTTTAACCTTGGTCAGGCCGTAATCCAGTTGGGTAGTGTCGTAACCCCAGCGACCGTTCAAATAACGCAGGAGACCGGAAAAGGCTGGTTTACCCAGGAAGAAACCGAGGGCCAGCAGCGCCGGGCCGAGCGGCCAGAGCCACTGCACGGGGAAGCTGATCTTACCCTGGAGGAGGTCGCCGGCCGTCCACATCAGGCCCGGCCAGGCGATCAGCAGGAAGGCCACCCACTGGCAGGCACTGCCGAGGACGGAGCTGGCGACGACGGCCGGCCATTCCTCCTTGGTAGCTACCGTCATCCGCCCGCCGATCTCCCCGATCCGGTTGGGCGTCGCCGCGCTGAGGCTGACGCCGGCGATGACCGTCCGCCACGTCCGGCGGAAGGGGTAATTCAGGAAAGCGTTGATGAGCGGGTGCCACTTGCGGGCCTCCAGCCACCAGTTGACGGGCATCAGGGCCAGGACGAACAACAGGAAAACGAGGCGCTCCGGCCGCATCAGGTTTTCGGCGAAAACGGACCAATCCAGCGTTGCCGTCAAGCGCCATAAGTGGTAGACGAAGGCGGCGAAAATAGCGACTCCCAATAGGCGCAGGGCCCACCACTTCCAGGAGGAACTAAAACTTTTATTTGGCCCTTTCGTCAAATTATTTGTTGGTTAGGGGAGATTGCGGCTACCTTGGTGGTGAATTCTTCGTGTAAAACTCGCTCAATTTTATCAGACGGAGCTTAAAGCTTCTTTTTTAACGCGTAAGGGCTTGGATGGGAGTATGACTCTTAGGTAAAGCATTTCGGCTTTCATTGGGTGCATTAGTTTTGGTGCTTTGGTGCTTTGGTGCTTTGGTGCTTTGGTGCTTTAGCTCCGCTGCTACTTCGTGGTGGTGCTTTGGACGCCAACCTTCATTAGCCCTTTGGGTTTTTGTGCCTTTCGTGTTTTTGTGTTCAGCCTACTGCAGGCACTACTTTGGTGTTTATCACGACCTTACTGATGTGATCTATCCTCAAAACAATGGCAAAAAAGAAAAAACCGGACGTCGCTCCCTACCGCATCCTCGGCATTGACCCGGGGACGGTCGAGTTGGGTTTTGCCGTGATTGAGATCCACCCACGGTCCAAGCGGATTTTGGAGTTGGGGACGCTCAAGCTCGCTCAGTTTAAGGACCACGCTAAACGGCTGGCCCTCATCCACCGGCGGCTCACGCAGGTGATCGGGACGCACACGCCCGTGGCGATGGCCATCGAGAGCCCCTTCTTCGGGAAGAACCCGCAATCCATGCTCAAGCTGGGCCGCGCCCAGGGCGTCTGCATGGCCGCCGCGATGAACCTCAACGTGCAGGTGACGGAATATGCGCCGCGGAAGATCAAGCAGTCCATCGCCGGCAACGGTAACGCCAGTAAGGAGCAGGTTGCTAAAATGCTAGAGAACGAGTTCGACCTCGATACCAGCCGCATTAAAAACGACGCCACGGATGCGCTCGGGGCGGCGCTTTGCCATTACTACGCTACGCGCGGGCCGTTGGGTGGCGGGACGAGTTTTAAAGGTTGGGAAGGGTTTTTGGCGGCTAATAAGGATAGGGTGAAGGGGTAGGGGGATGGTACTTTGGTGCTTTGGTGCTTTGGTACGCTGCTATTACGCGGTAGAGCTTTGGGCGAATGTTTTCAGTTATATGCATCCAAGAACGTAATATCGAAATTGTTACCTGTAGACTTGCCTGCTGCTGAAGTGGCTAAGGTCCTCAATCAAATCGCACCATCTTCTTAAACGAGATCTCGGCAATGAAGTATTTGGTTATGGTGCAGCCATTGGTGAAACCGGAGATTACGTAGACCACATTTTTTCGATTATTCAAATTTCAGAATGCTCCGGGAATGATCAATAGATTTAGCCATATATGTTCGCCATTAGTGATAGTTCTTTTAGGGCTATCGCTAATGCTGATTAGTGCATGCTCAGACGACGACGATGGGCGCTTGCCATTTGCTGAAATTGACGGATCGATGCTTAAATGGCACCCATACCCTGACGTCGCAAACACCGATTCTATATCGTTCACTTCCTCCGCTTCGATCAGTGTAGCCTACAGTTTCTCTGATTATATTAGGGGCATTAACTGCCTGGATGATGGAGTCACGCGAGATTGTGAGATTAGGTACCAGACGCTTTGGTTTCGTAGCCCCAATTCAGATAGAGAGTATTACCTCAACGTAGTCTTGCTGCCCGAGAGAAGCCTCACCTTCAACTATAGCTCTACGGGTGGTATATCGACGGAGATTGCTCGCACCATCTTCCCTGACAACGCGCCGGAAATTCCCTTATCCGATATATTTGACGTTATGTACCTCGAAACCGTTACGTATAACGGTATGACAACTGAAGGTTTCCGAATCACCACTCGAACCACTTCCCCACCTTTCCTGCTCGACTCTCCGCCAAAGGAGGTACTGTACCTTGCGAATTTTGGCGTAGTTGAATGGTCTGACTACAGCGGGAATACATTTTTTCTTCAGTAAGGACTGACAGGAATTCGTTAGTCAAAACAATCCCCTGCATCGCCTCGATTTATAGCATGCTCAAAAATTTGAGAACCGCTTCAGGCACCTGGCTTCCATCGGAAAATTAGCATTCCATTGTTATTAAACCGTACGACTGACTACAGTGAATAGATTGACGTTAGGCTGGAGCGTATCTATTGGCAGTCCCATTCAGGCTGATCCCGATTTGGTTATAGCCGTCAGCTCCCTCCGCAATTGGCGATAGTGGCACTACCTCCATCATTTAACAAAAGGGAGCCATACCACCCCCCAAACTCTCCCACCCTATCTTGCCCATCTTTCCGCACCCGCGCCAGCGCCCAAATGGTCAAACAGCTTCTTCTTTTCCTGTTCGTTCTCGTCAGTGGCGGCGCCTACGCCGACTGCCCCGCCCCACCCCCCTACTACGGCTACAAATTCCTTAACCCGGAACTGCTCGATTACGACAGCGAGCTCTACCCCTTCTACGAAGCCTTCCGCGCCGACTACGCCGACCCCGCCCTACTCGCCGAGAACCTGCGCGAGCACGACAACCTGACCGAGTGGTACGAGCGGTACTGCGAACAGGTGGAGATCGACGACATCCGTGGGCTGCTCTACGGGAACACCGCGCCGGTGCTGAAGCGGATCATGGACCTCAGCGTCAACCCCAAGGCGAAGCCGGCGGACCTGCCGAATAAGTACCGCAACAACGCCTTCGCCCGTCACCTCGTCAGCTACCGGTGCACGGAGGTGGCGCAGTACCTGTACTACGCCAAGCGGGTGGAGCCCTACGTCGTGCGGCGGAAGAAGACCTTTGCCACCCAGGCCTCGGCCAAGGCGGAAATGACCTCGCTGATCGATGAGGGGCTGGACCACTTTAAGGGGGCCGAGAGCCACTACGTCCGGCTGCGCTACGCCTACCAGCTCATCCGCCTGGCCCACTACCTGAAGGAGTACCAGTACGTGTTGGAGCTCTACGATTACCTGATGCCCAAGATCGCCGCGGACCCGAGCGTGCTCTACCACTGGATCGAGGGCCACCGCGCCGGCGTGCTGCAGACGTTGGGGGATTACCCGACCTCCGCCTACCTTTTTAGCCGCGTTTTCGAGCAGTGCGTCAGTTGCCGGGAGAGCGCCCACCGGAGCTTCCGGATCCGCTCCGACGAAGAGTGGCGCGCCGCACAACTCCTCTGCGCCAACGACGGGGAACGGGCGATGCTGCACGTCCTTCGCGCCCAGGATGGCCGAGCCCACCTCGTCCATGAAATGGAAGCCATCTACCGGCTGGAACCCGCCTCCCGCACCCTCGAACCTCTGCTGATGCGGGAACTGCTGGAACTGGAACGCGACCTGCTCGGCCTCGACTTCAACCCCCGCAAGGCCAGCAACAAACGCTACGCCCGGCGCCCCCGCCCGGAAGCCGGTAAGCGCTTAGTGGAGTTGCAGGGCTTCGTCAACACCCTCGTCGACGAAGGGAAGACGGCCCGGCCGGATCTCTGGCTCTTCGCCCGCGCCACCCTCGAAATACTGGGGGGAGATTATTACTACGCCAACGAATCCTTCGCCCAGCTCCGGCAGCGAAGCGAGAACGACAGCATCCTGGCCCAGGTGGCCATCCTCCAGGAAGTGAGCGACCTGCTCGCCCTCGACTACGTGGACGACGAAGTAGAACGCCGTTACTATACGCTGCTCAAGGACCGGTCCCTACGCGAACGCTACCCCTACCTCAAACCCCTCGTCAACGACAAACTCGAGGTCGTCTACGCCCGGCGCGGCCAACCGGGGAAGGCCGCCCTGCTGCGGTACGGTTTCGACGCCATCGAGAAGCACCCCCAGCTCGACCTCATCCAAGAACTGATGGAGATGACGGACAGCCTTTCCGGCAATTCCTTCGACCGCGGCCTCCTCGCCGAACGGGTGGGCGACAACGCCGTGGCCGACCTCCACCACCTCACCGGCCTATATTACCTGCAGCGGGGGCAGTGGGAGATCGCGCTGAGCCAGTTCAAGAAGATCCCCGCGGCGCAGCGGGATGCTTACGGCCGGTACGCACCCTTCGTCCGCCAGTTTCACGACCGGGTGAATTACGTCCCGGACGCCAGCTACGCGACCTACAACAAGGTTGAACTGCTGGAAAAACTCCTCAGCCTGGAGGACGAGGCCCGCAAAACGGAGAACGACACCCTCGCGGCCCGCAATTTCTTCAACATCGGCTTAGCCCATTACAACCTGAGCTACTACAGTTACGCCTGGAGTTTTGGGGATGCCTTCCGCTCCTCCACCAGCGCGGCCCGGGCGGCAAAATCCCCGCCACCGGGGGACGTCTTTTCCCACCCCAACGCCCCCCTCGGCAACCTGGAGAATTTCAACATGGACCGCGCCCGCTATTACTTCGAACGCGCCCTCACCCGCGCGCCGACCCGCGAAGCCGCGGCCCTGGCCACTTATTACGCCGCTAAGGTGGAACGCAACCAGCATTACGCCCGGGGGCGGCCCGGCGGGCAGCGGCCTTTTGGCTATTTTCGGCAGCTGAAGAATGACTATGCGGATACGGAGTTCTACGCTTACGCGATTCGGGAGTGCCGGACGTTGGCTTGGTTTGCTAGTCGGGAGTAGTTGGTAGTTTCTAGTAGGCAGTTGCTAGTTGCTAGTTGGGGGAGTAATGGCTTTGGGGCTTTGCTCTATTTAAGCACTAAATGGCCTGATAGCTGCCCACGCATATTTCGCAAAGAAGAATTAGATGGTTAAGACGAAAGAGAAGAATGATACCGACTTCTCTCCCCTCTCTATCGCCTTAAACTTCTCTGCGAAACTAATAACGCAGCGGAGCTAAAATTCACACCCTGAGCTGATAGCTGCCCACGCATATTTCGCAAAGAAGAATTAGATGGTTAAGACGAAAGAGAAGAATGATACTGACTTCTTCCCCCTCTCTATCGCCTTAAACTTCTCTGCGAAATTAATAACGCAACGGGGCTAAAATTCACACCTTGAGTTGTTTGCTGTCCACGCATATTTCACAAAGAAGAATTAGATGGTTAAGACGAAAGAGAAGAATGATGGTTTCTCTCCCCTCTCTATCGCCTTAAACTTCTTTGCGAAACCAATAACGCAGCGGGGCTATAATTCACGTCTTGAGCTGTTTACTGCCCACGCATATTTCGCAAAGAAGAATTAGATGGTTAAGACGAAAGAGAAGAATGACACTGACTTCTTCCCCCTCTCTATCGCCTTAAACTTCTCTGCGAAATTAATAACGCAACGGGGCTAAAATTCACACCTTGAGTTGTTTGCTGTCCACGCATATTTCGCAAAGAAGAATTAGATGATTAAGACGAAAGAGAAGAATGATACTAGCTTCTTAATCCTCTCTATCGCCTTAAACTTCTTTGCGAAACCAATAACACAGCCGAGCCAGCTGTAAAAAGCTTGAGCTACCCCACCATTAATCCCCCAAAATTCCCCCTTCGTCGATTCCAAAAACTTACCCCACCAATTTTTTTGATCTTCGCTCCGCAACAAGCCACACCCATGGAACTCAAGATCACCAACTTAGAAAAGACCTACGCCAACGGCGTCCACGCCATCAACAACTGTAACCTGACGATCCCGCGGGGGATGTTCGGGCTACTCGGGCCCAACGGCGCGGGCAAATCCAGCCTCATGCGGACGATCGCTACCCTGCAGGAAGCCGACTCCGGTAGCATCACCCTGGGCGACATCGACGTGCTGAAGGACAAGGACGCCATCCGCCGCGTCCTCGGTTATTTGCCGCAGGAGTTCGGGGTCTACCCGAAGGTCTCCGCGGAAAATATGCTCGATCACGTCGCTACCCTTAAGGGCATCACCAACCGGAAGGAGCGGAAGGAAACCGTCGCCTTTCTGCTGGAGCGCGTCAACTTGCTCGATAAACGGAAGAACAACCTCGGCACCTTTTCCGGGGGCATGAAGCAACGCTTCGGCATCGCCCAGGCCCTCCTCGGCAACCCCCAACTCATCATCGTCGACGAGCCGACGGCCGGCCTGGACCCGACGGAACGCAACCGCTTCCACAACCTCCTTAGCGAAATCGGGGAGAACACCATCGTTATCCTCAGTACCCACATCGTGGAGGACGTCACCAACCTCTGCAACGAGATGGCCATCATCCGCGCCGGGCAGGTGATCGCTACCGGGCAGCCGGGCGCCCTCGTCAACGAAATGCAGGGCCGCATCTGGAGCAAGCTCATCGACAAGGCGGATCTGTACCGCTACGAAGCCGAATTGCAGGTCATTTCTACCCGCCTCAAGGGAGGCCGGACGCAGATCCACGTCTACGCCGATACGCAGCCCGACGCCACTTTTGATGCCGTGCAGGCCGACCTGGAGGACGTCTACTTCACCCGCATCGCCGGTGGCGCCGTCCCCGCCTAAGCACCCCCTTCTCCTTTTTCCCTTCCTGGATCTTTAGACTAGTCAGCAATGCTCAACATTCTGAAATTCGAACTGCGCTACCGCATCGGCCGGCCCGCTACCTGGGCCTACTTTGGCCTCCTCGCCTTCGGTGGCTTTTTGCTCGCGGCCAACAACGCGCTCGTGAGTAGCGAAAAAGCCTTCGCCAATTCCGCCTACAACATCACCATCCTCATGATGGTGTTCAGCATCTTTTCGGCGCTCATCGCCTCGGCTGTCATGGGCGTGCCCGTTTATCGGGACATCGAACACGGCGTCAAGAACTACTACTTCTCCTACCCGGTCGGCGAAAAAGAATACCTGCTGGGTCGTTTCCTGGGGTCCTTCCTTACGCTGATGCTCATCAGTCTCGGGCTGGTCGTTGGGCTCGTGGTGGGGTATTCGTTGGGGCCGGTCCTGGGTTGGGAGGAGGCCGAACGCTTCGGGCCGCACCGCTGGGGTGCCTACCTGAATGGCCTCGTTTTCTACCTCTGGCCGAACCTCCTGTTTGTCGGCACGATCTTCTTCTGCCTGGTGGCCCTCACCCGCAAGATCTTCGTCAGCTACGTCGGTAGCATTCTCTTTTTCGTCGGTTACCTCGTATCCCAGACGCTTACGCAAGACCTGGATAATGGCCTCGTTGCCGCCCTCGTTGATCCCTTCGGTTTGGCGGCCTGGTCCGAAGCCACCAAGTACTGGACGCCCGGCGAGCAAAACGAACTCATTGCGCCCATCACCGGCAACCTCCTGCTGAACCGCCTTTTCTACCTGGCGCTCTCGGCGCTCATCCTCGTCTTCACCCTCCTCCGCTTCGATTTCCAACGCTTCCTCGGGGGCGCCAAGGCCAAGAAGATCGTGGACGTGGGCGCTGTTCCCGATACAATGCGGGACAAGTTGGGCGCTCGCGCAGGTGCGGAGAAATTGGACGGGAGAACTCCAGCAATGGGCCCTCCACCGGCGGTACGACAAAGCTTCAACAACGGGGTCTACTTCCGGCAGATGCTGAGTCAGTCCTGGATCGAGTTCAAGTCCATTCTGCGTGACCCTTACTTCCTGGCCATCATCACGGCGGCCATCCTCTTCCTTTACCTGGACGCCCACCTGGGCAACTCCACCTACGGGACGCCCTCCCTACCGGTGACCTACTACATGATCGAGGCCAAAAACAGCACTTACATCCTGCTCGTGATGATCATGCTGGTGTTCTACACCGGTGAGGTCGTCCACCGCGACCGGACGGTCAAGTTCAACCAGATCGCCGATGCCTTACCCATCCCGAACTGGACGCTCTTCGGCGGTAAGCTGCTGACGATGACCGGCGTCGCCTTCCTCCTCGCTACGATGGTCTGGGTGATCGGGGTCATCCACCAGACCGTGGAGGGCTACTTCAACTACGACTTCGGACAGTACTTCACGGACCTCTACCTGCTCACCTTCCCTCAGTACCTGGTGCTGATGTCGCTGGCCTTCGTCGTGCACGTCCTGGTCAATAAGAAGTTTCTAGGCCACGTGATCGCCATCGGAATCTACGCCGCCGTGCTCTTCATTCCTGGATTACTCGACATTGATTACAACATGATCCTGTTCGGTAGCCGCCCGGGGTACATCATTTCGGACATGAACGGGTTTGGTCACTTCATTAGTGGAGTAACCACCTTTAATCTCTACTGGTTAGCCTTCGGTGGCATGCTGCTCGTCGGTGCCCTGTTGCTCTACGCCCGGGGCACGGAGGATGCCTGGAAAAGCCGCTTCCAACTGGCCCGCCAACGGGTAGGCTGGCGACCACTGGCCGTTCTCGGCGCTTCCGTCGCGCTCTTTGCTTTGACCGGCTTCACCATCTTCAACAACGTCAGCGTCAAGAACCAGTACGTTGGTTTTGAGACCTCCCAGAACGAGCAGGAACGGTACGAGCGGACCTACCGCCGGTACCGAACCCTTAACCAACCCAAGATCACGACGGTAGACTACCAGGTCGACATCTTCCCCGAAGACCGGGCCGCGGATGGCCGGGCGACCTACACCGTCCACAACTTCGGGGAGACACCCATCGATACGATTGTGTTCGACCTTTCGTACGATAAGACAGTATTCAACATCAACGAATTCACCCTCGGTGGAGAGGCACCCGAGCTGGTCAAATTCGACGAGGCCGTTAACTTCATGATCTACAGTCTAGACCGACCCCTGGCCGTCGGTGACTCGGCGGAAATGGTCCTGGACGTCCGGCTGGACTTCGAGGGTTTCGCCAACGAAGGCTACCAGAGTGCCATCGTGGAGAACGGCACCTTCCTCAACTCCGGCCTCTTCCCCTCCTTCGGTTACTCCGGGGGCAGCGAGATCGGTAGCAACCAGGAACGCCGGAAGCGCGGCCTCGAGATCCGGGATTACGGCCTGCCGGCTCCGGACGACGCCAAGGGCAAGTCCACCCTCCTCTTCGACGCCAACGCTTACCTGGTGGACTTCACCGCCACCATCAGCACCGCGCCCGACCAGATTGCCATCGCGCCGGGAAAACTCGTCCGCGAGTACGAGCGGGACGGCCGCCGCGTCTTCGAGTACCAAAACGAAGGGAAGATTCAGAACTTCTTCAACATCTCTTCGGCCCGTTACGAGGTGCTGGAGGAAATGCACGCCACCCCCACGGGGCAGTCCATCAAACTGCAGATCTTCCACCACCCGGAGCACGACCGCAACCTGGACCGGTACATGGACGCGATGAAGCGGTCACTGGATTACTACACGGAGAACTTCTCTCCCTACCAATTTGACCAACTACGGTTGCTGGAGTTCCCCCGTTACGCCAGCTTCGCCCAGTCCTTCCCGAATACGGTCCCTTACGCCGAGTCCTTCGGCTGGGTGGCCGACTTCTCCAACCCCGACGATACGGACTACGCCTTTACGGTGACGGCCCACGAGGTCGCGCACCAGTGGTGGGGCCACCAGATCACGCCTTCCGCCACGCGGGGTGCCAACCAGCTTTCGGAAACGATGGCCGAGTACAGCTCCCTGATGGTGATGAAGGAACGCTACGGCGAAGCTGCGATGCCTCAGTTCCTCAAGTACGAGCTGGACCGCTACCTCAGCTCCCGCGCTGGAGAAAGCAAATTTGAAAAGACGCTGCTGGACAATGACGACCAGTCCTACGTCTGGTACCGGAAGGGCGCCATGATCATGTACACGTTGGCGGATTACGTCGGGGAGGACAAGCTCAACGCCAGCTTCGCCCGTTTCCTCGACGAGTTCGGCCAGCGGGACGAGCCCCCCTTCCCCACTTCGCTGGATTGGTACGCCGCCATCCAACGCGCCGTGCCGGATAGCCTCCAGTACTACCTCCGGGAAAGCTTCGAGGGCATCACCCTGTACGAAAACCGGGCGCTCGAGGCTACCTCCGAACCGAAGCCAGGCGAGGAAGGAAAGTACCTCGTCACCCTTAAGGTCGACACCCGCAAGATCACCTACGACGGGGAAGGCGAAGAGATCGACCGCCCCACGGAGCGCAGCCTGATCGAGATCGGCGTCTTCGGCGAGGACACGACGAACGAAGACGGATTAGAGGTCAAAAACGCCCTCTACCTAGAAAAGCGCTGGCTGACGCCAGGTGAACACACCATCACCATTGAGGTGGACGAGGAGCCGGTGGAGGCGGGCATTGATCCGTATAATAAGTTGATTGACCGCGTTAGTGACGATAACGTTGTTAGTCTTTAGTCGGGTAGTAGGGTAGTCGGGTAGTACGTACTACCCGACTACCCTACTACGATACTACGATACTACAAATATGTCCGAACTCCTCACCCAACTCGCCGCCGCTCAGCCACTGGACTGGTTGGCCATCCTGACGTCCATTGCCTACGTGGTACTGGCGGCGCGGGGGAACAACTGGTGTTGGTTGTTTGCGGCCGTTAGTACTTCGGTTTGGGGGTACCAGTCGCTGGTGGTCTACGACTTGGTATCCGATGCGTTGTTGCAGGGGTTTTACCTCGTCATGGCCGGCGTTGGGGTGTGGCAGTGGCAATTTGGTTCCCGGTCCGGTACGGCGCTCCCCGTTAGCCGGATGACTTTGGGGCAGCACCTATTTTACCTGTCCTTGGCCGGCACCTGCGGCAGCGCCCTCGGCTACTTTTTCAGTAATACCCTCCAGGCGGCGGCGACCTACCCGGATGCGCTGACGACGGCCTTCAGCGTGGGGGCGACCTTCCTTTTGGTGCGGAGGAAGCTGGAAAACTGGCTGTACTGGATCGTGATCGACGCCGTGTACGTGTGGATCTACCTCGGGCAGGGGGCGCAGCTTTTCGCCTTGATGATGGTGATCAACATTGGCGTGGCGGCTTACGGCTGGGTGAACTGGCGGCGGGAGTTGTTGGCAGCGAACACCGTACCTACGCAACGGTTGGAGTAAGCGCCGCTAGCCAGCGGGCTCAACTCCTACCATGCCGACTACTACTGATTCTCCTCTTTTACGCGCCACCCTACAGGTTGCGCTGGTCATTGGGGTGATTGCCCTGTTGTACTTTGGCAAACCACTGTTGCTACCCCTGTTGGTAGCTGGCATTTTGGCGCTGATCATCGATCCGATTGACGATAAACTACGGTCGTTCGGGTGGAAGCCAGGCTTCGCCATTTTCGGGGCCTTTTTTGTGTTGCTGCTCTTCTTCCTGATCCTCTTTTTCGCCATCGGGCAACAGGTAAATGCCTTCGTTGAAAACTGGCCGGAGATCGAGCAATCGCTATCGGCGCAGCTGAATAAATTCCGGTCCAACTCGGGTTTGGGCAGCCTCATCCCCGAACTACCTTCGGGCGATCCGGACGAATCCATGATGGCCGACATGCCGGTTTCCGGAGGCAGCATCCTGAGTATCCTGGGTACTACCATCGGTGCGATGGGCGACTTCGTACTCACGCTCGTCTACGTCATCCTGCTCCTGACCCAGAAGCAACGCCTGCGCCACTTCATTCTACGCTTGTCACCGGATGAAGATCGGGGCCTCGCCCACCAGACCCTGAACGAAAGCCGGACGGTCGTGCAGCGCTACCTCCGGGGGCAGTTGATTTTGATCGCTACGCTCTCCGTTCTCTACGCCATTGGTTTTTTGATCGTGGGGATGGACTACGCCATTCTCATTGCCATCCTGGTCGCCTTCATGAGTCTGATCCCCTACTTGGGTAACATCATTGGTGGTTTGATCGCCGTGGCCCTCGCCTTTTCCGACGGCGGTGGTTCCTACGCCGTCTTTGGTGTCCTCATTACGATGAGCGTCGCCCAGGTGGTAGAGAGTTACTTTTTGACGCCGCTCATCGTTGGCGACGAGGTGAGCCTGAACCCGTTGGCTACCATCATCTGCGTGGTGGGCCTCGCCATCCTTTGGGGACCAGTTGGAGCGGTGATCGCCATTCCGCTGACGGGGATCATCCGGACGATCTTCAGCCACGTAAAGGGCCTGCAGGACTTTGCCTTCCTGATGGGGCAGGATAAGATTGAGAGTTAGGCTTAAGAAAAGCCGACCTGAACAAATCTGCCGGGTTCACGTTAGCCCTGCGCTCGCTCCTTTCGATGCGGCCTGAACCGAATTCCTCACTGTAACCTGCGTGCGCTGGTTGAGCTTAATTGCCTCACCGCTCCGTTTCCAGCAACACCCCCAACCCGCCTTGGCCGTCTACTCCATTAGCGACCTGGAAAAGCTCACCGGCATCAAGGCCGCTACGCTACGTGCGTGGGAGCAGCGCTACCAGATCGTTACCCCCCGGCGGACGGAAACCAACATCCGGTACTACCTCGACGAGGATTTGCGCGAGCTACTCAACGTCGCCCTACTGAATAAGAACGGCCTCAAGATCTCCAAGATCGCCAAGATGAGTGCCCACGACCGCGCCGAGAAGGTGGCCTCCCTCAGCTCCATCACCGTCAGCGAGGATACCCAACTCGACGCGATGACGCTGGCGACCGTGGAAATGGATGAGTTCAAGTTCAGCCACATCCTTGATACCAACATCAAGCAGCGGGGGATTGAGGAGACAATGCTGCAGTTCATTTACCCCTTCCTCAGTAAGTTAGGAGTGCTCTACTTTACGGGTTCCGTCACGCCCATTCAGGAAGCCTTCATCGGGGGGATCATCCGCCAGAAGATCATTTCCGCCATCAACGACATTGCGCCCGCGCGCAAACCGAAGGGGCCGACTTTTGCCCTCTACCTACCCGACGGGGAACGGCAGGAACTCAGCCTGATGTTCATCAGCTACCTCCTGCGGAAGCGGCAGTTTCAGACCTTTTACTTGGGAGCGGACGTCAGCGTCAGTGACCTGGCCGACCTCTCCCGCGTGCAGCAACCGGATTACCTGTTCACCATCGTTGGCAACGCCTACATCCACGAGCCCGTGGAGAGCCACGTGGCCGGGGTGCTGGAGGCCTGCCCCAATTCCACCTTGCTCCTGACGGGTTACCAGGCGGCGATGCACGACTTTTCGGAGACGGAGCGCGTCCGTGTCATCTCCGGCCTCGACGCCATGCTGAAGTTCGTAGATGAGCTCGCCGCCGTGGGCCGACGCGCTTAAGGTTCGGCCAACTGCTACGGTAACGATTTGCTAACGGTATGGCCCGGCGCTTCGCCCTATCTTTGCCCTCCGAAGTGCTCAATACTTGAAAAAACTAATTCCCTTTCTTTCCACTGCCCTCCTGCTTCTCGTCGCCGTCCTGATGGTGCAGGGCTACCGGAACGCTACGCCCGGCGAGGTACTGTACCGCCAGTATTTCCAAGCCGAAATGCCCGCGAATGCCGGCAATACCCGCGCCGTTGCCGTCGCCACTTTGGACCCCGACGCCAGCCTACTGGAGCAGGGCCGCCGTCATTACCTCTCCGAAGATTATGACCTCGCGCTGGTTTCCCTGCGCGCTTATTTGGAGAGCAATCCTTTCCCGGACGACTACCTGCCCGAACTCATGGCTGGCACCTCCGCCATGGCCACCGGCAACTACGCCGAAGGGAAGCGCTACCTCCAGCAGTTGCCCGACACGCACGACGAAGCGGACGCCGCCGCCTTGTGGTACCTCAGCCTGATCGACCTCCACGAAGAACAACTCGGTGCGGCCCGCGCGAAGTTGGAATTGCTCAGCCAGCAACCGCTTGGCAGCGAATACCCCGTCAACGAAGTGTTAGGGGAGCTAAACGCGAAGTAGCCACCAAACGGAGCAGCTAAATGGGTTATCAGACGAACCCCCGGCCGGGCGCGGCGTTTCACCGCCGTAACCAACCATCAACCCGACCGCCATGGCCGCTTCCCTACTCGATACTATTTTCTCTACCGCAAAGGACTTCACCAACGATTTTGATACCCAACGAATCCAGGAAGTCACCGGCCAGAAGATCGATTCCGTCGATGAATTCATGGCCAAGACGGAGACGTTCGGCACCAAAGATTACGGCAAAGGCTTCCTGGCCGGTTTTATCGGTGGCCTCGTGGCCGTGGGCATCAAAATGATCGTCGATAACCAAGTGGCGCCGGGCACTAAGCAGGCCGAGGACAAGATCGCCGACGCCGCAGTCGATGGCATTGAAGATATGGCGGGCGACATCTTTACCGACGAGCAAGAAGAGGTCGTCGCTACCCTCATCGAATTTGGCATGGGTGGGCTCATCGGTGGCGCCTACGGCCTGCTCATTGAGGCCATCCCCGACGCTCAAAAGATCAGCCGCGACCAGTTGATGACGACCACCAAGCAACTGGCCATGCCCGCCCTGGGCCTCATTCCCGCTGCGGGTGCAGACCTTGCCCAGGATAAAGCGCAGAACCTGGCCGGCCACGCCGCCTTTGTCGGTACCGTGGAGGTCGTCCGCCGGGCCGTCCGTTTAGGTCTAGAAGAGTAGCTTTGCAGTCGGGTAGTAGCGTAGTCGGGTAGTCGGGTAGTACCGCACCACCCGACTACGCTACTACCCGACTACCCGACTACCCATGCTCTACCTCGTCCCCACGCCCATCGGCAACCGTGAAGATATTTCCCAGCGTTCGCTGCGCATTCTCGCGGAAGCGGATCTCATTCTGGCGGAGGATACCCGTACGAGCCGGCCATTGATGAAGCACTACGGGATCGAGACGAATTTGCGGTCCTACCACGCCCACAACGAACACGCCATCGTGGACCAACTCGTCGCGGAACTCGGCGAAGGGGCGGTCTTTGCGCTCATCACTGACGCGGGTACGCCCGGTATCAGCGACCCCGGTTTTTTGTTGGTCCGGGCTTGCCGGGAGGCCGGGGTTGAGGTAAGTTGTTTACCCGGCCCGGCGGCCTTCGTCCCGGCCTTGGCGGCTAGCGGCATTCCCTGCGATAAGTTTCACTTCGAGGGTTTCCTGCCCCACAAAAAGGGGCGGCAGACGCGGCTCATTTACCTTTCCGGGCTGGACAACACCTTTGCGTTGTACGAAAGCCCGCACCGGATCGTCAAACTACTTGGCCAGCTCATCGAGTTTTGTGGGGAGGGCCGCAAGGCCTGCGTGGCCCGCGAGATCACCAAGCTCCACGAGGAGATCACGACCGACACCCTCGCGGCGTTGAAGGCGCACTACGAGGCCAAGCCTTCCATCAAGGGGGAGATCGTCGTCGTGGTTGCCGGCAAATGATGGCGGTGGTACTTTTGCCCGCCAACCCATCCACGCTATGCTCGCCACCAAAGTTATCGCCACGGGAGTTACCCACCTGACGGACGCCCGCTACTTCGCCGCCTGGGAAGTCCAACTACTGGCCTTCCCCCTCGGCCCCGGCGGGGTGGACTGGACGACGCTCAACGCCATGCGTGAATGGATCACCGGTCCGGAGATCGCCGTAGAATTATCCTCCGGCGCTGACGCAGGTGCAGTGTTGGAGGGGATGGTGGAACACGGGCTGACGTCCGTCGTTATCCCCAACTCCGCACCCGCGGCAGCGCAAAAAACCTTTCTTGACGGTGATCGAAAAGTGTACGCTCACCTCCCGGTTGCGGGCTACCATTCCACCGAAGACGTACGCGAAGCACTGGAGGAACTGACGGAAGCGACGGGCATCATCCTGGATTTTGAGGACGGAGGAATTACCTGGCAGGACCTCGCCGAAGGATCGCCGTTCACCCTGGATGACCTGCGGGAACTACTGAAAGCCTATCCCATCTACCTGCAAATCGCCCTGGCGGATACGGACCCAAAGGGTATTGTAACTGACTTCTCTTCACGGGGATTCGCCGTGCGCGGCAGCAGCGAAGAAAAGGTAGGCTACAAGAGTTTTGATGACATCGACCCGCTGTTCGAAGGCCTCGAAATTTTTGAATAGCCATGGCCAAGCGCCCCCGAAAAGTTGGTGAACGGTGGACAACGCTGGAGTTGGACGGGCTCACCGTACCGGTACAAGTTGTCCTGGAACGGGGCCGTCGAAATATTCGGGCCTCCCTGGCATCCAAAGCCCTGATCATCCGCGTACCGGACCACCTCCGCGGCCAGGAGCGGCGCGCCGGTATTGAGGACATGCTGAACTGGGCCCGCGCTACCTACCAAAAGAAACCGGAAGCCTTCGCGCGTTTCCGGACGGCCGCCGTAGCTGACGCCTACACCTTTACCATCCAGGACGAGACCTACCGGATCAACGTGGAAAGCCACCCGCTGAAACACCATACTATTTCCAAACAGGCTGACGGCACGCTGCTGGCTCTGCTCTACGCGGACGATGATCGGGTGGAATCCGGCAAGATCATCCCCAAACTCCTGGCCCGCTACTTTGCCAACGAGCACCTCCCGGAGGTGACCAAACGGGTGCACGAACTGAACGAGCGCCACTTTCAACGCCCGGTTAATTCGGTAAAGATGAGCGATACGACCTCGCGCTGGGGGAGTTGTTCCAGCAAGGGCAACATCAACCTCTCCTCGCGGCTACTGCTGGCCCCACCGGAAGTGCTGGATGCCGTCATCATTCACGAGCTGGCCCACTTGGTGGAGGCGAACCATTCTTCCCGGTTCTGGGCGCAGGTGGCCCGGGCCCTGCCGGACTACAAAACCTACGACCGCTGGCTGAAGGAACACGGCCGGAGTCTGAGTTTCCAACCCACCCCGGTGGCGGACTGAACGCTATTTAAGCGGTAGCAGGACTTCCGGTTTACGGATGTCCGTTCGCCGGCCAGCCCTTACTTTCGCCAGTAACCAACGTTTACCATTTTGCGCCTACTTCTTTTGATTACCGTCAGCCTCTGCCTTTCGGCCTGCGTTTCGTCCGGAAAATTTAAACGGACGAGCCAAGCCTACGTCCAGCGGATTGACACTCTGAATAGCCAAATCGATCTCCAGGACAATAAGATCGACCGGCTAAACCTCATGCTCGAGCGCAGCCGGGGCGCTAACGATGCGCTGATCCTTACTCAGGACAAATTACAGGATCGCCTCGCCCAGCAGGAGGACGAACTCGACGACGTGCAGGGCAACCTGACCAATACCAGCTCCCGCTTGGCCGGAGAGCTGAAGGCCGCCCGGGCGGAAGCCGCCGCCATCCAGGCATCGAGGGATTCGTTGCTGGCCCAGCAACAAGCGCTCGTTGAGGAATTTGAGGCTGGCCTTACCAAGGCTTCCGTCGTGATGGATAAGGCGCTGATGGATGCCGTCCCGACGGAAAAGTACCGCATCAACATCACCGGTGGCGAGGTGCGGCTGAGTGTGCAGGAAGATCTTTTGTTCCAGCCCAAATCCGTCAACAAACTGGCGGACGAAGCTGAGATCATCCTCCGGAGCGTGATGGACGCGCTGCAGGCGGACCCACTCCTCAAACTGGAAGTGATCGGCCATACGGACAACAAACCTAACCCGCGCCGGAACACGAGCAACCTGGAATACGCGTCGTTACGGGCCAACTACCTCGCCCAGGAACTCGCCGAAACCTATTACCTCAGCCCCAACCGTGTCGTCGCCGCCAGCCAGGGGGAGTTCGGACCGCTGACGTCCAACGCGACCGATGAGGGCCGGGCCACCAACCGGCGGGTGGATTTTGTGCTCCGCAACAGTGTTTCTAACCTGCTGCGGCAACTTGGCAAGTTGGAATAATTTGCTTACTATTTAACCTTTCGTCATCAAATTCAGCACATTACGTCGTATCTTGCGCAGATAAAAACAGCAGTATGTTAGAGCAGATCGACGTTACCAAAGTGCTTTTCCTGGACATTGAAACGGTAAGCGGGTCGCCCTCCTACGCGGAGATGGACGAGACGATGCAGGGCCTGTGGGGCTACAAGGCGCCCTCCGCCACGCGCCGCTACGGGGAAGAATTTACGGAGGAGGAATTAGCTGATGCTTACACGGAAAAGGCCGGCATTTTTGCGGAGTTTGGTAAGATCGTCTGCATCAGCGTCGGTTTCGTTTTCCGAGACAAGAGCGATAAGCGGTTGCGAATCCGCCTAAAATCTTTCGCCGACCGGGACGAGAAGAAGCTGCTCCAGGACTTCAACACCATGCTGGACCAGTACTACGGCGACGTGCAGCGGCAGTTCATCTGTGGCCATAACATCAAAGAGTTCGACGTCCCCTACATGTGCCGGCGGATGGTCATCAACCAACTGAAACTGCCCCGGATGCTGAGCATCGTGGGAAAGAAACCCTGGGAACTTCAGCACCTGCTCGATACGATGACGCTGTGGAAGTTTGGCGACTTTAAAAATTACACTTCCCTGAAGCTACTCGCCGGCGTCTTCGGCTTCCCCACCCCGAAGGACGACATCGACGGCAGCGACGTAGGCCGCGTCTTCTGGGAAGAGGATGACCTGGAGCGCATCGCCACCTACTGCGAAAAGGACGTCCTAGCTACCGCGCAGCTTTTCCTCCGCTATCAGCTGAAACCGTTGTTGGAGACGGATCAGGTGCAGTATGCGGATTCGTAGCTGTCTACCTGTCACTTTTATCACGCTGTCATACCTATCACGACTATCACGTCTCCCCTCTCCTTCGGACCACGTAGTAGCCGCGAAGCGAAAGGGGCCGGGGGAGAGGGCCTGAGCGACCCCGGAATTATGCATCATACACACCCAGGGTCTTCAGCCTTACGGCTTCGGGACCCTGGGTTATGGGGGGACCCCTTCAGGGTCTGGCTAACCTGGGAAGAGGTGCTTAGTACGTGGATTCGTGAAAGATGTGTCCGGTAGCCGTCTAAAGGCGGGGTGGGTGGCCCTTCATTATTCGTGGTAACTCGGGAGTTGGGCTTGGTTTGTTAGCTTTGGCGGCCGGTTGGGAACGATTTATTTTTCGTTCTGACCTTTTAACTGGATTCGAGGGGCTTGATCCCGCTCCTCTTCGCACGCTCTAACTTTCACAAGTCACTTTTCATGAAGCAATTCTTTACCTGCTTGCTCCTCCTCGCCGTGGGGACGGGCCTCTCGGCGCAGTCCGAAAAAGCTGCCCAAAACTATCTCCAGCAAAACTACGAGCAACTCGGCCTTAAGGCGGGTGACGTAGCGGATCTGCGGGTCTCCGACGCCTACGCCTCCCCCGGTGGCGTGGAGCACGTTTACCTGGCGCAGTACCACAACGGTATCCCAGTGAATAACGCTCAGGCGATTCTGCACTACCGTGGCCAGAAGCTGGTGAGCAAGAACATCGGCCTGGAACGCGACGTGGTGGCCAATGCTCCCGCGGCAACGCCAGCCGTCAACGCACACAAAGCTGTATTTAACGCTGCCTCCGAAGTGGCTCCCGCCTTTGGCCAGCCCATCGCGATGGCCAAGAGTGGTGCCGACGAGCGCTTCGTCTGGCCCGCCGTATCTCCGGAGCCCATCACGGCTCAGCTGAACTACCTCCATACGGAGGAAGGCCTGAAGCTGGCCTGGCGAGTCCTCATCGACCAGCACGAGGCGGACGCTCACTACTACTACATCATGGTGGATGCCAATACTGGCGATCTGATCAGTAAGGACGACCTCGTCCTCCACTGTGACTTCGGTGGTGGCCACCAGCACGACCTGGCCGCTGACTGCCGCGCGGCGACTCCTAAAGTGACGAACGCCGCCACTACGCTGGGTAAGCAGTCCGTCATGGACGGAGCGACGTACAACGTCATTCCCTTCGGCGAGGAATCTCCCCTCCACGGAGCGCGCGTCCTGGAAGTCAACCCAGCAGACGCTAACGCTTCCCCCTTCGGCTGGCACGACACCAATGAGACGGAAGGTGCCGAATTCACCATCACCCGTGGCAATAACGTTTACGCTTATCCCGACCGTGAAGTAGGTACCGATAACAACAATAGCCCCGACGCCGAAACCGCCGAAGGTGGTGCCGAGCTCCTCTTCGACTTCCCCTTCACCCCCGGAGGCAACGTGGATGGTAACCTTTCCGCCGCCATGGTGCAGTCTTTCTACACCACGAATAAGATGCACGACTGGTTGTACGCCCACGGCTTCACCGAAAGCGCGGGTAACTTCCAGAACAACAACTACAAGAACGGTGGCCAGCCCGGTGACGAAGTCTTCGCCGAGGTAATGGACGGATCCGGCACCAACAACGCCAACTTCTTTACCCCCGCGGACGGTGGTAACCCCCGGATGCAGATGATGCTCTTCACTAATAATCCTGGTTTGCTCCAGGGTGTGGAGCCGGCTTCACTCATGTCAACTTTCGCTACCGGCGAAGCTGACTTTGGCCCCGACGTTGCGCTGAATGGCCCTTACGAAGGGGACGTAGTTCGTGCCTTCGATGCTTCCGCCGCGCCAAACCTCATGTGTGAGGCCGCCGTAAATGGTTCTGATCTGGCGGGGAACATCGCGCTCATCACCCGTGGCGACTGTTTCTTCGTGGACAAGGTCCTGAACGCTCAGGACGCTGGCGCCATCGCCGTCATCATCTGTAACAACGTAGATGGGTTGATTGGTATGACCGGTAACCCGGCACGGCAGATCACTATCCCAGCCGTTAGTACCACGACTCAAGTATGTGATCTCTTCCGCGCGGAGTTGGACGCTGGTAACAACGTTCGGGTCAAATTGGAGAACCAATCTCCTCCGCCCACGGCCAGTGACTTCGACGCCGGCATCGTGGCCCACGAATTTGGCCACGGTGTATCTAACCGCCTCGTGGGCGGCCCCAGCAACGCCAGCTGCCTCCGCAACGATGAGCAGATGGGTGAAGGTTGGTCCGATTTCTTCACGCTGGCCTCTACGCCACTGACCATCACCGACACTCCGGACGGTACCGAAGCACGAGGAATTGGTAACTACGCCACTGGTAGCACGATCTCCGGACGTGGTATTCGTTCACAGGCGTACAGTACCGACCTCAGTATCAACGATAAGACTTACAACGACGTCATCTTCACTGGCTTTGAAGGTGCCCCCCACCCCCTCGGTGAAGTTTGGGCCGCTACCCTTTGGGATCTTTACTGGCACTACGTGGAGCAGGATGGCTTCGACCCCGACCTCATCAACGGAACGGGTGGTAACAATAAGGCCGTCCGCCTCGTCGTGGAAGGCATGAAGTACACCGCCTGTGGCCCCGGCCTCATTGATGCTCGCGACGGTATCCTGGAAGCCAACCGCGTTGTTTTTGGAGGTGCAGAACAGTGTGAGCTTTACGAAATCTTTGCTAAGCGTGGCCTCGGCTTCTCCGCTACTCAGGGTACGGACGACAACCGGACGGACAACGACGAAGGTTTTGATCTGTCTCCCTACTGTGACGCCAACGTCCAACTCAAGAAAACCGTCGACGCCAACGTGATCGAGCCCGGGGAAGCAGTTGGCTACACGCTGCGAGCGTTCAGCTACCGCCCCGAGGTTACGGAGAACGTAGTCATTACCGACGTGATTCCCGCGGGTATGGTCCTCGACCAAGCTACCGTTGAGGGTGTACCTAGTTTCACGCTGGAAGGAGACGTGATTACGTTCAACATCGGCACCATGGCCTTTGAAGATGAAGTCGTCATTCGCTACGATCTCACCGCCGATCCCACCCTTGGTTCCGAAACCTACTTCTTTGATGGTGCTGAGGATGGTGATGACAATTGGTCATTCGTAAACGAAGCGGGTGCTATACTCTGGACGGATACCGAAAGCCGCGCTTTCGAAGGTGACCTCGCTTGGTTCGTAGCCAACGATGAAGTAGAGTCCGACCAGCAACTGGTAACCTTTGACCCAATTTTGGTAGAGGGTGCTAATCCCGCGCTACGCTTCTTGACGCAGTACGCCACCGAGCCCGGTTGGGATGCAGGTATCGTTGAAATCAGCTTGGACGAGAACACCTGGACGCGCGTTCCCAGCAGCCAACTCCTCCGGGGTAAGTTCCGTGGTGAAGTGGCGCCCAATGCTACCGAAGCGCTACGCGGCGACGGTTCCTTCTGGGGCGACAGCCGTGGTTACCAGGAAATCATCATCGACCTGAGCCAATACCGCGACCAGGAGATCTTCTTCCGTTTCCGCTTCCTCTCCGACGCCAACACCGGCGCTACCGGATGGTGGGTGGACAACATCGAAATGCTCGACCTCTTCTTCTACGAGTCTCCCGCCGTACTGACCTCCGACCTCAACGACAACTTTACCGCCGAAGTTGGTGACCTAGGTGTCCTCGTTGAAAATGGTATGCTGGTTGACGTCGTCGACGCCGAGCTCGGCCAGACCAGCGTAGATGTGTTCCCGAACCCCGCCAGCGAAACGGCTAACGTCCGCATCACCGCAGAGCGTTCCGGCGCCGCCACCGTACGGCTCATGACTGCTGACGGCCGTACCCTCGCCGTCCGCCAGTTGGACCTCACGCCCGGAAAGAACCAGACTTCTTTCGCCACGGACCAACTGCCCGCCGGCATCTACCTCATCCAGGTAACCGGTGCGGACCACGTGACGACCAGTAAGCTGACCGTTCAGTAGGCCGAACGCTCGCACCTGAGTTATCGGACTTAAAAAGCCCGCTTCACCAATTGGCGAAGCGGGCTTTCTTATTGTCTAAATTGGCTTGGCGATCAGGAGGCCAACTTGGTTTTTACCATGGCGGCGATCGCTTTGCCTTCGGCGCGGCCGGCGGCGGCTTTGTTGGCCATGCCCATCACTTTGCCCATGTCCTTCATACCGCTGGCGCCGGTCTTGGCAATCACGTCGTCGACCAGTTTGCCGAGTTCCTCTTCCGAAAGTGCTTCGGGCAGGTAGCGGCTGATCACTTCGATCTCTTCGCGCTCGGTGGCGGCCAGGTCTTCCCGGTTTTGCTTAGTGTAGATGTCCAGGCTGTCCCGGCGGCTCTTCACGAGTTTTTGCAACAGCGCGATCTCGCCGTCCTTATCCAGTTCCTTGCCGCTGCCGTCCGTCTTCTGCAGCAAGATGGCGGATTTGATGGCGCGGATGCCACGCAGACTCACCTTATCCTTAGCCTTCATGGCCGTTTTCATGTCGGTAGTGATTTGCTGTTCGAGGGTCATAGTTTGTAGTTTGATTACGTAAAAGAGAACGGCTTGGGGGTGGGGAAAAGTTGCGGTATTATAGTCTACAGTCTATAGTCTTTAGTCTGTAGTCCTGGCGTGACTGAAGACTATAGACTACAGACTATAGACTAATAATGCGCTGCCGCAGGTGCCAAGTAATAGGGACGGAGCCCAGGCGGAGTGACAAAGACAGAGCTTCAACTATGCCGTGACCGCAACACCTCCCGGACGTCATCCAGCGTATAGCCCTTCGCGGCCAATAGGACAATGTAGTGGTACATCAGATCGGCGGCTTCACCGAGGAAGAGGTCGCGATCATCGTCTTTCGCTTCGATGACGAGTTCTACGGCTTCTTCCCCCACCTTCTGGGCGACTTTATTGATGCCGCGGGCCAGGAGCTGGCTGGTGTAGCTTTTCTCCGATGGGTTATCCCGCCGGTTCTGGATGGTTCTTTCGAGGTGGCTGAGAAACTCGCCTTGATTCGCTTCCCCCCAGCAGGTATCGTCGCCGGTATGGCAGGTGGGGCCGGAAGGGTTTGCCTGGATGAGGAGGCTATCCCGATCGCAATCGGCGGCCATGCTGACGAGGTGGAGGTAGTTTTCGCTGGTTTCTCCCTTCGTCCAGAGGCGGCCCTTACTTCTGCTGAAAAAGGTGACCTTTTTCGTGGCCAGGGTTTGCTCCACGGCCTCCCGGTTGACATAGCCCTGCATCAGGACGACCCGCGTAGTGGCATCCTGCACGATGGCGGGGAGCAATCCGTCGGGGGATTTAGCAAAATCAAGTTGGCTGAGGTCGAACGCTTTCATGGGGCGAAGGTAGTTTTTAGTCTACAGTCTTTAGTCTGTAGTCTGTAGCGGCGGCCTGACTATAGACTACAGACTGTAGACTAGCCATCATTTTCTACGTCAACACCTTGTTTAGAATTATGCTTTGATCTATATTCGGTGAGCATCTACTCCACCGCTATGGATAATAATTTCGACCTCTCTGGCTCCGAGGAACAGTATTTGGACCAACTCATCAGCTCCACTTGGGGAGAAATTGAGCGCTATTCGAAGCCCGTTCCCACCCAGACCATTGGTTCACTAATCAATTGGCAACCACGGCCCACTGCTGGTGAACCTACCCCAGCGGTAGCGGAGGCAGCGATCGCCGTCATCGTCACCAAGCTGCGGTCTGCGGGTATTCATTTGGACGGCGCAAAGTGGCGCGGCAGCCAGGCCTATTACCACTGGCTGACGACCGAGTTTCTGACTTTGCCCATCGAAGCGCCAGCTGGCCCGCGGCATCCCCTGCGTTTCTCATACGTACAGTTGGACCAGTATGGCGTGGACAACATATTCCGTACCGTCGAAGCCTTCACGTCCGAATTGTTTGCCCTAAGGCAACCGCCCAGCCGAAATTGGCTGCACACCTCTGAGTCAACTCCCATCAGTAGCTACCTGTCTTCCGCCTACCTCCAAATCTGGCAGGACTGCTTCTTTCGGGCCAGCGCAACGCAACTACGCCCTACCGCCGTACACGACTACCGGGAAGCCGGCCGGGTACAGCTCGACTTCTTCATTAGTTACCAGGTAAAATTGGAAAACGGGACCCAAAAGGAATTTTCCGGCTCCGGAGAAGCGCAATTAATGCTAGTTGGTGACACCTGGCGCCTGACGGCCATTGACTTCCCTGGCTTCGGCGGATGATGCTTCCGTCTTTATTCACGGAGCCAACTTCCGTCGGGCTGAGTGCAGAGGGAATCGGCGCTCTTCAGGTAGCCCAAGTACAGATCCGTCAGCTTATCACGGGCATCCAGCAGGCGCAGTTCGTTGCGGAGGTACCGCTCCCGAATGTCAAGCAGGAATAAGGGGGTGGCGGCAGCGGCAGCAGTTACCCGGCCGCCAAGATCATTAAGGTAGGTCGCTTCTTCCCGATAGGCCCGTTTGCGTTCGCCGTAGGCCGCTAGCAGGCTACTGAAACGGGTATTGAAAACCTGTTCATCACGATCGGCTTCTTGCTGGTCGCGATCCACCTCCTGCAGGAGATCCGCCCGTTCCAGTTCGAGTTCGCGGATCTTTAACTTATCGTTCCCCCGGTTCGGGAGTTGGAAGCCGAGGCCAATGGAAAATCGTTCTTCAAAGGGGTTGACGCGCGGCCCCTGGTATTTGAATTGCGCAAAATCCAGATACTGCCGCTGGCCGGCGCGTTCGAGGGCCAATTCTTGCTCGATGAGGGAGAGATCATAAGCCGTTTCTGCGTTGAGTTCGGCACCATTCGTCGCTAATTCATCGCCGTTACCCGCAATTGATAGTGCTTCAGGCTCTACGAAGCCCGCAAAGGAAAGGCTATCCCCGGCTAAACCGGCAGTGGCCAACAGTAAGTCGCGCTGACGTTGAGCTTCCCCGGCCCGGAGTTGTAGATCGGTGCGGTCCGTACGCAGGCGGAGGAGTTCGCGGTAGTCCACGTCCAGGCTACCGGCCATTTTACCGAGGACGGTCTCCCGATCCCGTAGGATTAAATCCAGTTCGCGCAGCATCCGTACTTCTTCGGTGAGGACGAATAGCTTTAGCCAGTCCTCGTAGCGGTCTTCGATGGCTTCGCAGGTGAGTTCCTGCCGTTCAAAGTCGGGGCGGTTTTCCAGCGTATTCGATAGCGATTGTTGAGCCTTACGCTTCCCCGGTGTGGAGGGCAGTAGCCGGAGGGTATACTCCTGGCTGGCGGCATCCAGATCCCGGGTTTCGGTACGGAATTCGTAGCGTTCGATCCAGGGCATGCGGGGGGCGGCGCCAAGATCCTGACCAGCACTAAGAGAAGCTTCGTTTGTGGGTAAGGGCCGGGAGAAAAAGGTCTCCGCCGTAATGATTTGCCCCCGTACGCAAGTCAGTACGCCCAGTAGTAGGATACCCGTTAACAGCCCCCTCATCGGCTTACGTTTTCAGCGCCAACCGAGCGCAGGCCCACTTTCTCCTTCTGGAGAAATCCGTTCTCGGGGGTGATCTCCACGATAACCTCGCGGCCGTAAGTCTCAAAGTCACGCAGTTTCCGCAGGCGGGCGGGGATGCTGACGATCCGGGAACCCAGACCGATCACCGTGCCAGTGTACACGAGGCTTGGGTCGCGGAGGGAGTAGACTTCGAATACACTTCCGATATCGACTTTGGAGGTCTGGTCCTCGTGCAAATAGCCGCGGATCACGCTGGAGTGGGGTTCGTAGAAGGAGAGTAGGGTCTCGTAGGAGGGGACGTGTTCCTCCTCCTTTACGTCAATGTTGCCAATCAGCCCGTCGTCGGGGGCGGTGACTTCGAAGGGTTGCACCTGCTGGTCCGCATCAAACTGCTCCTCGGCGGCGAGTCGGTCGATTTGAGCCCGGTACGGGTTACCGCCGAGGGCGATCTCACGTTCGAGCGCTTCCACCTTCTCTTTACTATTCACCTGCGCCAGCGCCAGATCGTCGCGTAGCGCGGCAATTTTATCCCGGAGAGGTTGGTAAGTGGCCGGGGCAACGGATACCGTGGAGAGGCCCTCGCTGAGGCTGAGTTGGTAATCCAGCTTGCGCTGGGCTTCCTCGATGTCGCGTTGGATGGCGGCAACCCGCTGTTCCCCCTCCCGGCGGAGTTCGGCGAGTTGGTCCTGCTTGCGGCTACGCCAGATGCCCTCCTCCGCCTGGAGTTCGCGGATGCGGAACGACTGATCGGCCAGGGTTTCCTTAGCCTTCCGGCGGCTGACGCGGAGCAAGGCTTCCCCCGCTTTGACGGCCTGCCCGGGTTGGACGAGGATCTCCTCGATGACCACGGGGTAATTGTAATTGACGGCCGTCTCGTTACTCTCGGCGAAACCGAAGAAATTGATGTCCGTCTCCACCGGCGGGCGGAAGAGAAAGAAGAGCGCCAGACCAACCAGCACCACGGCGGGGTAGAATAAATTAAGGCGCATGATCAGAGTTTTGTGGCCCGTTGGCGGAAGCTGAGCCGCAGGCTTTCCAAGCCCGGGATGGCTTCGAGCGACTCGCCGAGCGCGCTGATGGAACCCCGGTGCTTCAGTTTGATGAGGTAGGAAAACTCCTGCAGGTTCTCCCGCGAGTACTCCTCGACCTGGGGGATACCCTTATCGTCGTAAGTCTTGACGCGCTTGGGGTTGAGGAAGCGGATCTTTTCGAGTTCGATGTCCCGGCATTCCTTGTACAGCGCCTTTTCAATAATGGCCTTGAGCTCGTCATCTTTAGGGACCTGTAAACGGACTTCCCCGATGAGCTCGTTCGTATTGCTCAATGGGCTGAACCGGAGGATAACGGCCCCGAGGCAAAAGACGATCGTCCCCGTCAGCGCCACCGAAAAACCGAGGACGCCCGAAGCGATGCCCGCCCCCAAAGAAGCGAACATGAAGGTGATGTTGCGCGGGTCATCCAGCACCGTCCGGAAGCGAATGATCGATAGCGCTCCAATGATGCCAAGCCCGCGGGCGAGACTATCCCCGATGGCCTGCATGACCATGGCCGCCACCGTCCCGATGAGGATTAAGGCCTGGACGAAGTGGGCCCGCCGGTAGATACTCTGAGTCGTAAACTCGTAAGTGATCGCAATCAATGAACTGAGGAAAAAGGCGAACAGCGTCGTGAGCAGCACGATGTAAAAGCCCGGGGTTTCCGGATCGTAATTCAGCCATTCAATATCGAACATCGGTGGTGGTTGCGTAAGCGGGGAGGGCGAAGATACGGCGTTGGGTTTCTTCGGGCTTAAGGAGGGCTTTTTTGGGGCTTGGGGTTGGCCGGGGGTGGTGCTTTAGCTTCGCTGCTACTTCGTGGTGGTGCTTTGGTGCTTTGGTGCTTTGGGCTGCCGCACGTTTCATGCGCGGCAGCCCAAAGCACCAAAGTACCAAAGCACTCAAAAAATTTGCTTACAAAACCGGAGAAAGGAGCAAAGAAAACAGGCCTAAAAACTCTCCATCCCGCAACTCCTAAGCCGTCCGCGCCGCGTAGCCGTAATGACGCACGCCCTCCGTCTCATCCCGCTCGTCGTGGACGTCGGCGAGGAAGAAGGCGCCTTCTTGTAGCTCCGCGAGGTCTTGGTCCTGGCAGCAGCGGTGTAGGTTTTCGTAATCGGCGTAGCTGATCTCCTGGCGGTAGTCGAGGCGGAGGCCGACGTCCAGCCCACCGGCCATTTCCCGCCAGTTGGGTTGGAGGGTGGCACCGAAGACCTTGGATTTCGAACCGCTACCGTAGGCAAATACGCAGATGGATTCGCCAGCCGGGTCCGTATCGCCTTCCGCCAGGTGTTCCAGGGTGCTCATGAGGCTGAGGAAGACGCTGCCGGCGTAAAGGTTACCGACGCGGGAGCTGGCCCATTCGCCGGGGGCAATGTATTCGGCGAGGAACTCCTTGTAATCAGAAGTTTTGGTGACGAGGCGGAGGAAGTCCGCGCACTTCGTGATGTATTCTTCCCGGTCTTCGTAGCTGTCGGCGCAGGGGACTTCGAGTTCGTTCTTCTCGATGAAGGCCTCCCAGCCACCGTTGGCCTTGAGCTCTTCCATGTAGATCTCGGAGAACATCCGGCGGGCCTGGTAAGCGTAGGGGAGGTGAAAAACAAGGTGGGAGAAATCCTGCAGCAGGTTACCCGGCTGGCGGCCGGAGCGGCGGCGGTAATCCGTCAGGGCCTCCCGAATACGGGCTTGGTAGGCCTGGTTGGAGTAGGGCCCGTCAAACACAGGCGTCACCTTGTGCAGGGTAAGGTCTTTTTCGTTGCAGTCGAGGACGCCGTTGACTCCGAGTCCCTTACCCAGCTGCTCTACGAGCGCGTCGAGGTTGACGTCGTCTCCGGATACGTCCGGCAACAGGCTCACCACTTCTTCGATGATCTCCCGTTTGGAGACCTTCCGCTGGGGTTTGAAGAAATCGTGGGCCGGGCGCGTCGCCACCCCAAAGTCGGGGTCGATCGCCAGTAAACGTGGTTCCTGACCTACGAGCATCGCTACGGATCCGGCGCCCTGGGTGTACTCACCGGGGGAGTTCATTTCGTATTTTGCTTCGTCGCTGGCCACGACGATGCCGATGCGGCCTTCCTTGGCGGCGGCCCATTCGAGGCAATTCTGGAGGGCATCCACCGCGCCGATACAGGCGAAGGTGAGGTCCACCACGTCGCAGTTGAGGAAGCAATTGGGGCCGTAGGCGTCCGCAAAGTGGTCCTGCAGCATGTCGAGCACGTAGGTAGCCGTTGGCTTGGCGCCGTCCAGAGCGGATTCGGTACCGAGGTAGATGCGGCCGATCTGCCGGGGCTCGAGATCATTCTTGTGGATGAGGTCGAGCACGGCGTTGGCGGCCATGGTGGCGGCGTCTTCCCGGACGTCAGCCAGGGACATTTCCAGCAGGCCCAGCCCTTTGCTCAGTTTATCGTAGTTCAGCTCCCGCGCTTCCGCGAGGGTTTCGATGGGTAGGTAAAGCTGGGGGATGTACAGGGACATATCGTCGATACCGACGGTAGGAGCAGCCATGGAAAACGTGGTTGAGGTGTGATGAGCACACCAGGCGAGTGTTGATACGTAGCTGTTAACCACTCACCCCTACAGTAGTTCAGCCCCGGTTGCTTCGGAGCACCCGTTTCTACAATGGCCAATACTTGAATGGAAGGGACATCGGACTTTACGCTCTGCCCACCGATCGTCAATTTCCCTACTCCACCACCGGCACCTGTGCGGAACGGTCACGCTGCAGGTAACCGAGCACCAGCGCGGGCACGATCTCCCCGTACAGGCTATGCCCGCATCCCTTCGTGGTGGCGAGTTTAGAGCCCACCCAGTTGGAGTGCATCTTCCGCGCCCCGTCGATGGGCGCCACGTCGTCTTCCTCATCGTGAATGATGAGCCCGGGTACCCGGACACTTTTGACGAACTCCTTAAAGTTGATGTCCGCGAATCGGGCCTTTAGGTTGCTAAAGAAGCGTTGTTCGATGCCGTACTTCACCCGGTCGTTAGCGCCGATAACGTCGCAAAACTTATCGATAAAGTTCTCGAGCTCACCCGGCACGGCCATACAGACCATCTCTTTCGGCCGGTGGTGGAATTCCGGTTGGGAGGAGTAGTAAATGGCCGCCATGCCGCCACCGGAGTGGCCGATCCAGATATCCTGGGCGCCACCGCGGTGCTCGAAGTACTCGTGCAGGACCTGACAGTATTCGAAGACGGTGAATTTTTTACCACCACTCTTTCCGTGGGCGGGGGCGTCCACGGCGTAGATATTGTAGCCGTTGTCCCTGAGCAGGGGAAACAGTTCGTGCCACCTGGCGGTGGAGCTTTCCCAACCATGGAGCAACAGGATACTGGGTCCGTCTCCCTCCCAGTGGTAGGTTTGGATGTCCGTACCGCGCAGGTGCATGACCTGGCAGGTGGCGTCCTTGATGAACTCATCCGCGCCGGGGTCATCGGCCAGGCGGCGGGGGGTGGTGAGCAGGTAATAGCCGATCCGTCCGGCTCCGCGCCGGGTCATTCTGGCCGTGCCGTTCAGTAGCCGGCGCAGCCCTCCAATCATGATGCGCTCCTTGGTTGAAGACATTATCCTGATGTGCGTTCTTGGGGTCGCTGGGCTCTTCCGCCGCGAACACCCTGTTTTGATGATGAATTCCTATAAAGCACCCGGCCCGGCGATATTGTACGCCGTAGCTTGGAGAATGCTTACAAACTTACGGAGATTCGAGCAACTTACCGCGCGGCGCCTCTGTTGGCCCAGCTCAATCTACGGCGCATGAATGCTTCCCTGGCTTCCATTAAGGACCTTTACGTCAAGGCATTCACGGGTCTGCCGCGTAAAGTTTGGTTGCTCTCCTTCATCATGTTGATCAACCGGAGTGGCGCCATGGTGGTCGCCTTCCTTTCCGTTTACCTCATCAACAGCCGGGGCTTCTCCCCCATCGACGCGGGCTACGTCATGGCCACCTTCGGGGCCGGCGGCGTGGTGGGCAACTACATCGGTGGCATCCTGAACGATCGCTACGGCTCCTGGCACATCATGGTGGCGTCTCTCTTTCTATCCGGGGTGCTACACATCGTGCTGGCTTACGTGACGGATTTTTGGGGCCTCTGCGGCTTGGTCTTCCTCATCTCCATCGTGGCGGATGCCTTTCGCCCCGCCAACCGGGCGGCGATCGCCATTTATGCCCCACCGGAACGACTGACCCAGTCCTATGGTCTCCAGCGCATGGCCGTCAACTTGGGCTTCAGCATCGGCCCGGCGTTGGGTGGCTTTCTGATCTACGAGTTCGGCTACTCCCTGATGTTCTGGGGAGACGGCATCACTTACCTCCTCGCCGGCATCCTGTTTTTGGTACTGTTGCCCAAAGATGAAACCGCCGTCCCCCTTGTCAGCGAGGAAGATCGCGCCGCCGACCGGGCCGCCTACGCCCGGGGGGAAGCCGGAGGCAGCAAACCGGCCTTCCGGGAGCCCTGGTTGGTGATGTACGTCGTGGCAAACGCTTTCATCATGTTGTGTTTCTTCAACCTCTTCAGCACCTTTTCGCCCTACCTCGCCTCGGCGGGTTACGACGAGCGCTTGATCGGCCTGTTGTTCACCATCAGCGGCGTCGTCATCGTCGCCGTGGAGATGCCCGCGCTCTACGTCATCGAATCCAGGTACCGGCTCATCAAGGTCATGCTCATCGGGGCGGGCATCATCATTTTGTCCTTCGCTTTGCTACCACTGGCCGTGGGGCTGGGTTTTCTGGCCCTCTCCCTTTGCGTCATCCTGCTCTCCCTCGGGGAGATCACCTACATGCCACTCACGAATGCCTACCTCTCCAAATACGCCCCACCAGCGCGGCGGGGGGAATACCTCGGCGTACTGAGCGCGAGTTATTCTGCGGCCTTTATTTTGGCCCAGCTGGTTGGTTTTGGGGTGGCGGAGCTGTACGGTTACGGTGCGGCGATCCTCGTTTCTTGCGCTGTCGCGGGTGCCGGGGTTTGGATACTGAGCCGGGTGGATGGGGTGAGGACTGGTGGGGGACTTTAGACGTTAGATTTTAGATTTTGGACGGGGGAGATTGGACGTTAGATTTTAGACTTTAGATTTTAGACCGGACTAACGAAGACCCGGGGTCGTTCGGCCTTTGGCCTCCTTGACCCCGGGCTAACGACCCTTTCCCTTCGGGAAGATGTAACCTGGTATTAAGTCAGGACGTCCACTACCGTTTTTAGGCTGAGGAAGAGGGGTTCGCGGGCTTCTTTGGTGATGCCGTCGGTCTCGTCGTCGGAGACGAGATCTTCGGCGAAGGCGAGGAGTTCTTCTTCGGGGGTGTTGCTGAAGAATGGGTCCAATTTGGCGCGCAGGTTGCCCTTGATGGCGTTCGTCACCTGGTAATTGGCTTCTTCCGCTTGCTGGATTTGGTCCGGCGTAGCGACGGGCGGCTCGGTCCGCTCGTCCGTGATAGATTGGTAGATGACGATGGTGCCGAACAGCAACAACTCCAACTCCTGCTCCGTAAAGGCTTCGTTCTCCTCGTTGGCGATGTAGGCCATGACGTGCGGCTGCGATTCGGCGAGGTCCTTGATCTCCTGCTCGTAATCATCCATACCGGATTCCAGGCGGGTAAGGATGCGTTCGATGGTGGATTCCTGAATCATGGGCTATTCTTTTCTGAAGGAGTTGGTGTACGGGTTATACGTTACGGGCTCCCTTACTTGGCGTCGACAAAACCAAAGCGGGCACCTTCCTCATCGACGATGAGAAAGCAAATGGCATCCGGACTGTTTTTGTACACCTTGCGGAAGGGGTCGATCTTCTCTTTCGTGACGATGCCCTTCGTCGCCAGTTCCTCCAGCGTAGTGACGTTGATGTTCCACACTACGGACCGGTTGGTCGGCACCTGCATCACCTCGATACCGGGGGCGTGCTGGTTCTCCTCGCCGGCGTAGGCAAAGAACAGGGGGTAATTACTGACGCCTTCGTCGCGTACGGTTTCGGCGGCTCCCCGCAACTTCGCCTTGTGGGGAAGGATGTCCGTCTGGAGCTGGACCCAATCATTTTTTACTTGCATAGGGGGTGGGCCGTAACGTGGCCATTTAATTACACCGCTTTCCAGGTACTCGCGGAGTAAGGGTAAGCAGGTAATTCGTCTCGGGTAAAGTTAGGGAGCGAGCCGGTCGATCTTCCATTTTCCACCTTCCGCCGGGGTATAAACCAACCGGTCGTGGAGGCGGCTGCTGCGGCCCTGCCAGAATTCAATCAGGGTAGGTTTGATGAGGAAACCACCCCAGTGTTCCGGGCGGGGCAACTCTTCCGTCCCCGCAAACCGGGCTTCCACTTCTTCCTGCCGTTGTTCGAGAAAGGCACGGTCCGGGACGACCTGGCTCTGGGGGCTCACCCAGGCACCGATCTGACTTTTGCGGGGGCGGGACTGGAAGTAGTCCGTCGACATCTGCGCCGGTGCTTTTTCTACCGTCCCTTCGATCCTGACCTGCCGTTGGAGTTCCAACCAATTGAAGACCACTGCGGTATTGGGGTTGGCCAATAATTCCTGGCCCTTGCGGCTTTCGTAATTGGTGTAGAACACGAAACCCTCCTCGGTCACCTGTTTGAGGAGGACGACGCGGGCGGCGGGGCGGCCATCCGCCGTCACGGTAGCGACAATCATGGCGTTGGGTTCCGGGCAATCGGAGGCCTTCGCCGCCTGGAACCACTGGTCGAATTGTACGAAGGGATCGGCCGCAGCCTGCCCTTCCAGTAATTGGTCCGCTTGATAATCGACCCGCAGGTCTCCAGCATCAATGGCCATAGGGGTGGATTTTTTGGTCGGTATACGTAATACGAGAATGGGTGGTTCGGTTCTTGTCCGGCTCCCTCCATTCCCGTGGAACTATCCCCTTCGGAATTACGCCGCTCGCAGCACTTCGAGCATCCCACCCTCTAGTTTAGCCTTAGCGTACTTGAGGTCGATCGTAAGGTGCTTGATGTCCTTTTCGTCGGGGGTCTCGAACATGGCGTCCGTCATCACAGCCTCACAGATGGAGCGCAAGCCGCGGGCACCGAGCTCGTACTCAAGGGCCGTCTGGGCGAGGTACTCGATCACGTCGTCGGAAAAAGTGAGGTTGATCCCTTCCAACCGGAAGAGGTGTTGGTACTGCTTGACCAGGCTGTTGCGGGGCTCCGTCAGGATGCGTTTCATCGCTTCCAGATCGAGGGGCCGCAGGTAGGTAACGATGGGGAGGCGGCCGATCAGTTCGGGAATCATCCCGTAACGGCGCACGTCCTTATGGGTCACGTATTCCAACATATCTTCTTCCTCGATCCGCTTGGTGTCCTTGCTACCGAAGCCGATCACCTTGGAGTTCATCCGTCGGGCAATCACCTTTTCGATGCCGTCGAAGGCACCACCACAGATGAAGAGGATGTTCTCCGTATTCATCTTTACCAGGTTCTGCTCGGGGTGCTTGCGGCCACCCTGAGGTGGGACGAGCACTTCCGTACCCTCCAACATTTTGAGCATGGCCTGTTGCACGCCTTCGCCACTTACATCTCGGGTGATGCTGGGGTTGTCGGCCTTACGGGCCACCTTGTCCATCTCGTCGATGTAGACGATTCCGCGTTCGGCGGAGGATACGTCGTAGTCACACACCTGCAGGAGGCGGCTGAGGATAGATTCAACGTCTTCCCCCACGTAGCCGGCCTGGGTAAATACGGTGGCATCCACGATGGCGAAGGGAACGTCGAGCATCTTGGCGATGGTCTTCGCCAGGAGAGTTTTCCCCGTACCGGTGCGGCCAACGAGGAGGAGGTTACTCTTTTCAATCTGCACTTCTTCCGCCATGGTGGGCGGGAAAGACAGGCGTTTGTAGTGGTTGTACACCGCCACGGAGATGATCTTCTTGGCCTGGTCCTGCCCAATCACGTACTTATCGAGGTGCTCCTTGATCCGGCGGGGCGTGGTGCCTTCCGGTAAGCGGAATTCTTTTCGCTTACTGGGTTTCTCTTCCCTGCGGTTCTCCTCTTCGGGGTAGACGCCACCGTAGAGTTCATCGGCGATGATATCCCGGGCCTGGTCCACACAGGTTTCACAGATATTGGACGATAGGCCGGTGACGAGCACGAGCGTCTCCTCCTTGTTACGGCCGCAGAATGAACAGTTGATCTCTTGTTTCTTACCTCGCATCATAAATATAAAAAGCGTTCAAAAAAGGTGGCGGGTGGGGATTTGCGCCCCAAAATTAACCCACGGAATCGGGGTAGCCGGCAATGTATCCGACTACCCCGATCAATTGGTCCCGAAAATAACCTCCACGGTAGCTAAGCCGACTTTGCGGGGAAGTTCCCTTCCCAGTCGGCCGATGGCATCCGTTAGGCCTTATCGCGGTCGCGGGTCAGTACTTCGTCCACCAAACCGTAGGCAACGGCTTCGGGGGCGGTCATCCAGTTATCGCGGTCGGCATCCTTGGCGATCTGATCGAACTCCTTACCAGTGTGCTTGACGTAGATGTTGTAGAGCTCATCCCGCAACTGGCTGATGAGGCGGTAGTTGATCTCCATATCGGAGAACTGGCCCTGCATGCCACCACTTGGCTGGTGGATCATCACCCGCGCGTGAGGAAGGATGGAGCGCTTGCCCTCGGCGCCGGCCGTCAGCAAGAGGCTACCCATGGAGGCGGCGAGGCCGGTACAGATGGTGGCCACATCCGGCGTGATGTACTGCATCGTATCGTACATCCCCATACCGGCGATGACGCTACCGCCCGGGCTATTAATAAAGAGTTGCACGTCGCGCTTGGGGTCCACGGACTCCAGGAAGAGGAGCTGGGCCTGAACGACGTTGGCGACGTAGTCCGTCACCTGCACGCCCATGAAGATGATGCGATCCATCATCAGGCGGCTGAAGACGTCGATGGCGGCGATGTTCATTTGCCGCTCTTCGATTACGTTGGGGGAAAAACCACTCACGTTGGGGGAAGCCATGCCACCTACCGCTTGCGCGTATTTTTCGAGGTGCATCGTGCTCATACCCATGTGGCGGGTGGCGTATTTCATGAATTCATCCTGTGGGATCATGTTCTTGGGGTTTAAGTTTCGGCGGGCCGGTTGGCTTCGCTCGTCTGTTAACGCACCAGGGCTAGGGTGGTTGAAAGAATTGGTGTCGCAGTTGCGTTAGGGCCTGGCGGAGAGCACCGTCAGTTCACTACAAGAACTGCCCGCCAGCCGACGGTCCGTTATTTTTGGCCTTCTACCCGGTATGCCTCCACCACGTTTTCCGGGTCTTCAGCGTCTCTATTGAGGCTGACGGCCCCATTGCCGTCCGCCCGTAGACTACCCATTAACTGCTACCTTCGCCCCATGCTGAAAAGGTTCCTTCCCTGCTTATTTCTGGCCCTGGCCCTCCTCCCCTGCACCCGCGGCAGCGCCCAGACGGATAGCATCGGGCAGTGGCGGACCTTGCAGTCATTCCGGTTCGGCGCCTACGTGACGGAGAGTGAGGACGACATTATTTACTCTTCCGGGCGGGCGATTTTTTACCTGGATAAGGAGGACCTCAGCATCCGGACGCTTACGCGGGACAACGGCCTGGCCGAAACGCGCGTACGGATCGTGCGCTACCACCGGCCCACCGAAACGCTCGTGATCGTATACGAAAGCGGGGTCATCGACCTGCTGCGGAACAACCGGTTCAGCACGCTGCGGCAGATCGACAACTTTAATTTCAACGGGGATAAGACGATCTACGACATCTTTTTCGGGGAGGATGACGTCGCTTACATCTCCGCCGGGTTCGGGCTGACGGCCCTGGATCTGAACGAAGAGACCTTCCTCTTCACCACCTTTACCGGCATCCGCGTGAACGCCGCCGCCCAACATGAAGGGCGTCTGTACGCGGCCACCGACGAGGGAATGTACCGGGTACAACAGGCTGGTACGAACCTGAATGATTTTGGCAATTGGGAACTACTCGGGCCAACCAATGACTTCCCCGGTGACTACCTGACGAGCGCCGTGAACGTCTTTAAAGGCCAACTCTACTTCGGCATCGACGAGGATATCTACCGGCTCGAAAATGACCGGGCTAACCGCATCTTCGACACTGACCCGGACCCGAATTACCGCCTGCAGTACCTCTCCGCCGGGCCGAATTACCTGCTGGGTGGCTACGCTTGCCAGGACGATAATTGCAGCCGCCGCCAGGTCGCCATCCTCAACGAAAATGGCCTGCGCGACATCATTTTTGGCTGCCTTTTCCGGACGAACAACGCCATCGAAGATGAGCAGGGCCGCGTCTGGTTCGGCGAGCAGGGGACGGATTTTATCCGTTACGTCGACGATGTGTTCAGCGAAGACTGTAACCGCCTCGAATACCCCGGCCCGTTGACGGACCGCAATTTCCGCTTGCTCCACGACGGAAACGCGCTGTGGGTAGCCCCCGCCGTGCTGAACGAAAACTTCGGCCCCTCCTTCTTTTTCGGCGGCGCCTACCGCCTGCTGGACAATTCCTGGAACGCCTTCAACCGGAATAACGTAGAGGCCTTCCTCGGCCGCGACGGGCAACCCAACGGCAACGATGACGTGGCGACGATCGTGGACGTCCACTACGACCCGGTCGGTAACGCCCACTGGTTTTCCTCCTTTTACGAAGGGGTAATTCGCTTCGACGAGGCCTCTGAGACCGGGGAACTGTACGATGAATTCAACTCCACGCTGAGTAATGCGATCGGGGAAAGCGCGGGCCGCGTCCGGGTAGCCGGAGTCGTCACTGACCCACAGGGATTCAACTATTTCGCCAACAGTGGGGCGGACGACGGGAACATCATTTCCGTCCGCAGCCCCGACGGCGAGTGGGCCGATCTCGGGGGTGATTGCGACCTGAATGTAGCCCTCTCCATCGAAATCGACGACAGTGGATTCCTCTGGGTCATCCACGCTACCAGCGACGGGGGTGGTATCACCGTGCTCGACGTGAATGGCACGCCGATGGACCCCTCCGACGATCGCTGCCGGACCATCCTCTCCAGCAACAGCCGCCTTCCAACGAACAGCGTCAGGAGCGTCACCGTGGACCAACGCGGCGTCGTCTGGGTGGGCACCGCGGAGGGCATCATCCTGTTTGAGTGCGGTTCGGAGGTCTTCAACACCGCTAATTGTACGGGCCGCCTGCCGGTGGCAACGGCGGAGGACGATTTTAACGGCTTCCTGCTGCAAACGGAGGAGATCCGCTCCATCACCGTCGACGGTGGTAATCAAAAATGGGTCGGTACGCTCAGCGGTGGCGTCTACCTGCTTTCGCCGGACGGGGACGAGCAGATCCTCAACTTCACTTCCGGCAACAGCCCCCTGCTGGATAATTTGGTCCGGGACATTGCCATTGACCCGGAGACCGGCACGGTTTATTTCGGTACGGATCTCGGCATCATCAGCTGGCGGGGAGAGGCCACGGCGCCCTCCGCACCGGATTTTCGGGACCCGTTCACCATTTTCCCCAACCCCGTCGAGCCCGGTTACGACGGCCCCATCGCCATCAACGGCCTCGTACGGGACGCCCGCGTGAAGATCACCGACCTTTCCGGCAAGCTCGTCGACGAAGGCACCGCGACGGGTGGCCAGTACGTCTGGAACGGTCGGGATTACAACGGCCGCAGCGTAACTTCGGGCGTCTATCTCGTCTTCGCCTCCAGCAATGCCCGCTTTGGAATTGCCGACCCTAAATCTGCCGTTGGCAAGATCGTGATCGTCCGTTGATTAAGCCTCCGAAGCATTTCCGTCATGCGTTCTAGGGCGCCCCGACTAAGTGCGGGACTACCTTCGTATCGCTGCCGCGGGTGCGAAGCAATGGGTTGAAAGGGACCGGCCCAATACTAAAAACCACTTTCCTTGCCACTGCTGACCCGCCAGGATTTTATCGATGTCTACCAAAAATTGCGGCAACGCGGTAGTGGTTTCCTGCTGTCCAAACTAAATCCGAACGGGCTGGAGCGGACGAAGAGTGCCTTCGACGAGAGTTCTTACGACAGCTCGAATTGGTGGATCATTCCCGCAGTTCGCCGCCGGTGGAACATCCTCATTACTGGGGACCCGGAGGAGAATTATGAATCCTTTGCCATGCGAACGGTTTACGCCGGTCGGGAGGGCTTGCGGATGCTGTCCATCGGTTCCGGGGTGTGTAGCCACGAGATGATCTTCGCCGGTTACCCCGAGTTTGCATCGGTCACCTGCGTGGATATCGTCCCTACCCTGCTGGAAAAAGCCAAAGGCCTTGCCGCGGAGAAGGGGATTGAGAACATGGAGTTCGTGGTGGGGGATATCCGTTCCCTGGATCTACTTCTGGCGCATTACGACGTCGTGCTTTTCCACGCCTCCCTCCACCACATTTCGGACGTGGAGGAATTGCTCACCCAAAAGGTCAAAAGCTGGCTGCGGCCCGGCGGCACCGTGATGATCAACGAATACGTGGGCCCGGACCGGTTACAGTACCCTCGGGAGCAGATTTCCTACATCAATAAGGCCATCCAGTTACTGCCGGAGTCGCACCGAACCTTGTTTCGGACGGGCCACCTCAAGCAAGCCTACTACGGCGTCGGCTCCCTCCGCATGCGGATTGCGGACCCTTCGGAGTGCGTGGAGTCCTCCCACATCATGCCGACCCTCCGCCGTGCTTTCCGTCCGGTAGTGGAGCGGGCCTACGGCGGTAATTTGTTGATGGCCACGCTCAAGGACATCTCCCACCACTTCGTGGCCGATACGGAGGTAAACCGGGCCTTGCTCGAAGAACTTTTTGCTTTGGAGGATGCCTACCTGGAGGGGCGAGAGAGTGACTTTGTGTTTGGGATTTACGGGGTGTGATTTACGGAGACGTGGCCTCTGGCCGCGTCTGGCCTCCGGCGGTTGCCAGGGAGTAAGAGGAGGTGGGTGAGAAACTGAGGTTTTTGCGTACGTTTCCAGAAGCACCGGTCCATCAAGGTAGGTTTCGCAGGAGTTGGTGAGGTTGGGGAGGCCTGCGGCGCTTGCTTGCGTGGGATTTGTTCGCAGGAGAAGTAGAGTGTAAGAGAACCAGAGTCTCCTGCGGCGCTTCGGCACATCCCGTCCCGAAGGGCCGGCTTGGGTAGCGGTGGCACACCGTTAGGTGGCCCACTCTACTCTACCCTGCGGCGCTGTGTGACACCCCGTCCCGAAGGGCCGGCTTGCGTAGCGGTGGCACACCGTCAGGTGGCCCACTCTACTCTACCATGCGGCGCTGTCTGACACCCCGTCCCGAAGGGCCGGCCTGCGTAGCGGTGGCACACCGTAAGGTGGCCCACTCTACTTTACGTCTGGTGGCCCACTCTACTACCATTCCTTCCAAGCTGCGTACCTTTCCCATATCCAGCGCCTCCGCACTATGCCCCTTCGATTTACCTACCATTCCGAGCACCACGCCGACAAACAGGATCGGTGGATTCACTTCCTGCTCTTTGCGGGAGCCTTCCTGCTACTAATTGCTGGGCTGTATGAGTTGTTTCTGTTTATCACGGATTGGAACAGCGCGGAGGAGGAGCACTCTTATTACTACCTGATCTTCGCCGTTGGTTATCTGTTATTGGGCGGCCTACTTGCCTACGCCGGCATCCGCCACGTCAACGCCAACCACGATCCGGCGGACCGTTACGTGCGCGTCAGCGAAACTGAGCTGATTTGGAGTTTGACCCAGCACCCGGATGTCTTTAAAGTAGCCCTGGCCGATATCGCTTCCGTAGAACAACCCAACGTGCGCGATCTCGTCATCACGAAGAAGGATGGTGGGAAAGAGGTGCTGCCGATTTACCTGATCTCTAATGAGGAGAAGCAGCGGGAGTTGGTAAAGGTTTTAGTCGGGTAGTAGCGTAGTCGGGTAGTCGGGTAGTACTACCTGACTACGCTACTACCCGACTACCCGACTACCCGACTAACACCCTACTTATTCGCCAATTGGCCACAGGCCGCATCAATGTCCTTACCCCGGCTTCGGCGGACGGTGACCATGATGCCGCGGTCGCGGAGGTAGGTCGCGAAATCGTCAATGCGGTGCTCCGTGGATTTACGGAAGGGAGCGTTATCGATGGGGTTGTACTCGATGATGTTGACCATGCTCGGGACCTGCTTACAGATCTGGTAGAGCTTCTCGGCATCCTCGATGTTATCGTTGAAATCCTGGAAGGTGATGTACTCGAAACCAATCCGTTTCTTGGTTTTGGCGTAGAAGTACTTCAGGCTATCGACGAGTACCTCCAGGTTGTTGCTCTCATTGATGGGCATGATCTCGTTACGCTTCGCATCGTCCGCCGCGTGGAGGGAGATGGCGAGGTTGACTTTGGTATCCTCATCGGCTAATTTGACGATCATTTTTGCGATGCCCGCCGTCGAAACGGTGAGGCGGCGCGGGGCCATGTGAAGCCCGGTGTGGGAGGTGATGCGGTCGATGCTGCCCACCACTTCCTTGAAGGCCAGCAGTGGCTCGCCCATGCCCATGTAGACAATGTTCGTCAGAGGTTTGCCGTAGGTCTCCAAGCACTGCTCATTAACGAGGTAGACTTGGTCGTAGATTTCCGCAGCGGTGAGGTTACGGAGGCGTTTCATGCGGCCGGTAGCGCAGAAGGTGCACGTCAGGCTACACCCCACCTGACTGGAGACGCAGACGGTAAAGCGGTCGTCCGCCACTACGGGGATGAGGACGGACTCAATGAGGTGGCCATCGTGCAGGCGGAAGCGGCTCTTGATCGTCCCGTCCGAACTCCGCTGGACCATGTCTTCGGACATGACCGGGAAGGCGAATTCCGCCTTCAGCGTTTCCCGTAGTTCGAGGGAAAGGTTGGTCATTTCATCAAAATTACGGGCACCCTTTTTCCACAGCCATTCGTAGACCTGTTTGGCCCGGAATTTCTTTTCTCCGCGCAGGATCATGGCCGAGGTCAATTCCTCCAGGGAAAGGGACCGGATATCTTTGCGCTTGGTGGCGGTGGTTGGCATTTCGGTGAAATGGTTTTGGGAGGGCAAAGGTCGGGATTTTTTTGTTTGGGGTGGTTCCCGACCTCCCGGTCGGGATATTTTGGTTTAACGAAAACCCGGGGTCGTTCGGCTACGCCTCCTTGACCCTAGGCTAAGTTGCTTGTCCCTCCGGGACGATTTGTGGTGGGTTAAAATAACCGTGGCGGTTACGAAAACCCGGAGCGCGTCTTCGACGAACACCGGGCTACTAGGTGTACCCCTCCGGGGTAAAACGCTCCGGACCACCCCAAAGTAGAGTGGGCCACCTGACGGTGTGCCACCGCTACGTAGGCCGGCCCTTCGGGACGGGCTCTCAGTAAAAAAGCGGCGGCCCCATCAACCTGACAGGCACCGCCGCACTAATACACTCACTCAGTAATCTCGAGTCTTAAATAATTTCTACTACTTGTTCCTGCTCGCGCTCCTTGCGGAAGACGACCACGTCGTCGAAGACGTCGAGGACCATGCGGCTGCCGGGGAGGATGTCGCCAGCCAGCATCTGCTTCGAGAGTTGGCGGAGGACCCGCTTCTTGATGACGCGCTTCAGGGGGCGGGCACCAAACTCGGGGCTGTACCCTTCGGCGGCCAGCCAATCCATGGCTTCGTGGGACATGGAAATGTGGATATCCTGCTCCGCCAACTGCTCGCGCATCTGCTGGAGTTGTAGCTCCACAATCTCGCGGATGTTGCCCCGGGAAAGGGGACGGAACATGACCACGTCGTCGATCCGGTTGAGGAACTCGGGGCGAACGGTTTGCTTGAGGACGTTGAAGAGTTGCTCCTTCGTTTCCTCCACGATCTCCTCTTCGTTGTTACCGTTGATGTGGGAGAACTTCTCCCGAATTACTTCGGACCCAATGTTGGAGGTCATGATGATGATCGTGTTCTTGAAGTTAGCCGTCCGGCCCTTATTGTCCGTCAGGCGGCCATCGTCCAGGACCTGCAGGAGGGTGTTGAAGACGTCCGGGTGGGCCTTTTCAATCTCGTCCAGCAGGACGACGCTGTAGGGTTTGCGGCGGACGGCTTCCGTCAACTGGCCACCCTCGTCGTAGCCAACGTAGCCGGGGGGTGGCCCGACGAGGCGGCTGACAGCGTGGCGCTCCTGGTACTCACTCATATCGATGCGCGTCATCATGTTGGCATCGTTGAAGAGGTAATCGGCGAGGGCTTTAGCCAGTTCCGTCTTCCCTACCCCAGTCGTACCGAGGAAGAGGAAGGAACCAATGGGCCGGTCCTGGCTACTGAGGCCCGTCCGGTTGAGGCGGATGGCATCAGCTACCGCTTCGACGGCTTCTTCCTGGCCGACGACCCGCTTGTGGAGTTCGTCTTCCAGCTTAAGAAGCTTTTCGCGCTCGCTCTGGAGCATCCGCGTTACGGGGATGCCCGTCCAGCGGGCCACGATCTCGGCGATGTCTTCACTGTCCACTTCTTCCTTGACCAGCATTTTAGCGTTGGTCTGCATCTCACCGAGGCGGGTGTTGAAACTTTCGAGCTCCTGCTCCACTTCGGGGATTAGGCCGTAGCGGATCTCGGCCACGCGGCTGAAATCGCCGGAGCGCTCCGCCTGCTTGGCGTCGTTCTTCAGGTTTTCGATCCGGCTCTTAGCCTGCTGGATACCGAGGACGACCTCCCGCTCGGACTCCCACTGGGCGCGGAGTGCGTTGCGTTTGTCTTCGAGGTTAGCGATGTCGGCGGCGAGGCGGTCGAGTTTTACTTCGTCGTTTTCGCGTTTGACGGCTTCCCGTTCAATTTCCAGTTGGCGGATCTGCCGTTCTACCTGGTCCAGTTCCTCGGGCATGGAGTTCATCTCCAGGCGGAGGCGGGCGGCGGCCTCGTCGATCAGGTCGATGGCCTTATCGGGTAAGAAGCGATCGTTGATGTATCGCTCACTCAGCTGGACGGCGGCCACGACGGCCTCATCCAGGATGTTGATCTTGTGGTGCGTTTCGTAACGCTCCTTCAGCCCACGGAGGATACTGATAGCATCTTCTTCGGAAGGTTCGGCTACGTTGACCTGCTGGAAGCGACGCTCCAGTGCCTTATCTGCCTCAAAATACTTCTGGTACTCAGCGAGCGTGGTGGCACCGATGGCCCGGAGTTCTCCCCGCGCCAAAGCCGGCTTGAGGATGTTGGCGGCGTCCATCGCTCCCTGCCCCTTTCCGGCACCTACGAGGGTGTGGATCTCATCGATGAAGAGGAAGATCTGCCCGTCGGCCTGCGTGACTTCGTTGATGACAGCTTTCAACCGTTCTTCGAACTCCCCCTGGTACTTGGCACCTGCGATCAGCGCGCCCATGTCGAGGCTGTAGATGTCCTTCTCGCGGAGGTCTTCGGGGACATCGCCGTTTACGATCCGGTGGGCGAGGCCTTCTACGATGGCGGTTTTACCGACACCGGGTTCTCCGATCAGGATGGGATTATTCTTGCTGCGGCGAGCGAGAATGTGAAGTACTCGGCGGATTTCTTCGTCGCGACCAATCACCGGGTCGAGCTTACCCTGGCGGGCCCGCTCGTTCAGATTGATGGCGTACTTCTCCAGGCTGTTGTACTGGTTTTCGGCGGAGTTGCTCGTGACGTTCTTTCCCTGCCGCAACTCTTCGATGGCCTTCGTCAGGACTTTAGGGTTTACTCCGGCATCGCGTAAGACGTTGGCGGCGGGGCCGTTCCCCTTCAGCGTAGCGAGTAACAGATGCTCGATGGAGACGTACTCGTCGCCCATATCCTTCGCAACTACGTTGGCGTGTTGCATCAGCGTAGCGAAGGCGCGGCTGAAGTGTTGTTCGCCACCCGTAACTACGGGGAAGCCGGCAACGATACTATCCACCGCGGCTTTGACGGCGGGGAAGTTGGCGCCCATCTTTTTAAAGAGAAAAGGGGCGACGTTCTCGTCCACTTCAAAAATTGCCTTCAGTAGGTGAGCTGGCTCTACGCTCTGCTGTTGGTTACCGAGGGCAATTTCCCCGGCCCGTTGGAGCGCCTCCTGGCTCTTGATGGTGAAGTTATTAGGATTCATATAGATATGTTTTGCGGCCGTACGTAGATAAAGGCCGTGTCTGTATTTTGGATTCGCTAGTCTATTGAACGATAGCCAATTAGGTCTAAGTTCGGAGCTAGCGGATATAACAATGCAAATGAGGTGCCCAGGGGCCGGTCGGAAATATTGTCAGGCCACACGCGAAACGAAGCGACAGAATTTCAGGCATACTGCTTTTAAATCTTGTCTTCGATTGTTGACTGATATCCCATTAGGTTTGCCGTCCATTCCAGTGGGTACGGGTGGCCCTTTTCTCGTTGCTTGATCCATTCCTCGGCACCTGCGGCAGCGCCCGAATTCTGGCTTTTGAATAGCTCCTGCGAAGAGCGGATGCTGACGTTGCCGGCGAAGACGAATATGCAGTTACAGCTGAAGAAGATCCTGATATTGGAGGAGGGGCGGGATAGTTTGTGATGGGGGATTAATAAAAAGGCAGATCATTCGTGAGCCAATTAAAACACGTTATCGGCTCAACATAACGCATATTTGATCCAATACCCACCACCAATTGGCTCATGTACAACTATAACTACGAAGACTGGCCAAGCTTAAGTTATGATCTTGCTGCACTTGCTAGTCGGATAGACCGCGTACAATCGCTACTTCTACCTCTTGTGGAACGCGTCAGACGAATGCCAGCGGAGGATCGGAAAAACTACTTCTTAGATGTTCTCATTGAGGATGCTCAACAAACTTCGAGTATCGAGGGTGAGTACATGAGCCGGGAGGACATCAGATCCTCCATAATGAATCACCTCTCCTTCGGCAACTATGGAAAAGAGGTGCGTGACCAGCGCGCAATAGGAGTTGGCAAGCTATTAAGCGTCGTTGCAGCGAATTTTCGGAACCCGCTGACGGAGGTGACGATCAAATACTGGCACGAACTTCTTTTTCAGACGACCAGGTCCATTCAGATTATCGGAGATTACCGAGCTGGAACGGAGCCGATGCGCATAGTTAGTGGGCCAGACTATGACCTTACGGTTCACTACGAAGCGCCACCTGCGAAACGAGTTCCCGCAGAGATGCAGCGCTTCATTGATGCCTTGCAAATCAAATGGCACCAGGACCCACTTATAGATCAGCTTTTGCGGGCAGGTGTGTCACACGTCCATTTTGAAAGTATTCATCCATTTCAGGATGGTAATGGTAGAATTGGTAGAGTGATAATTAGCCATTTGATTTCTCAGGGCTTAGGCTTTCCAGTACCATTTACCCTTTCGAAGGTGTTTAATGAAAATGTATCGGACTACTACGCCCAACTACAGCAGGCGCAACGCAACCTGGACGTGACTGAATGGATGAAGTATTTTCTGGATTGCGTCATCAAAGCGATTACCAACGCAACCATTCAGATCCATTTTATTTTATCAAAAAATCGGTTCTATGACCAATTCCAAAATAGCCTGAGTGACCGGCAGCACAAAGTCATCCACAAATTATTTGACGCCGGCCCCGAGGGGTTTGATGGAGGGCTTTCCGCCAAAAATTACGAACGGATCACTAGGGTATCGAAAGCTACGGCCACCAGAGAGTTAACCTACTTAACCCGCCTCGGCGCCCTAACCCGCACCGGTGCCGGCCGGGGGGTGCGCTACCAGCTTAATTTGGATTACGGGGAGGAGGAATGAGGGAAGTCACCAACTCTAAGGAGATGGTGGATTTTACTTTACACTTTACCAAGTGCTACAAATAATTCTTCTTGATCGGCAAATAGCTTTTCAATGATCTGATCAAAGATTTCACGGCGAATTTCTGGAGTTTCACCAGCTTGTACTTGATTCAGGACGTGAAGCCTCAGTGCATTGACAACTATCTCAGGATGATCCTGCAAAAGCTTGATCAAAACCTCTTTAACCTGCGCTTCAATAATGGCACTCATGACTCCTTATGTTTATCGAGTAACGAAACAATTGGATAGTTAAGTTGCATTTGGAAGCAGCATAATGCTAACACTCCGAAACCGGCTCCTCCCCCGCCACCACCTTGCTATTCGCCAGCACCTTCTCGTAGTAGGCTTCGTACCGCGGCAGAATCTCCTCAATGTCAAAACGGGCGGCCTGGACGAGGGCGGCGGAACGGAACTCATTCAGCGTTTGGTCGTCCGTCAGGATCTTGAGGGCGTCTTCGGCCATCTTATCCACCATGCCGACGCCGGAAAGGTAGCCGGTGTGGCCATCGATGTTGACTTCGGGGATGCCGCCCACGTCGCTGGAAATGACGGGGACTTCGCAGGCCATTGCCTCCAGAGCGGCGAGACCGAAACTTTCGCTGGAGGACGGTAGCAGAAAGAGGTCCGACACCGCTAGCAATTCTTCCACCGCATCCTGCTTACCGAGGAAGCGGATGTCCTTGGTGAGCCCCAGGCGGCGGCTGAGGTCTTCGCACTTGGCGCGCTCGGGGCCATCGCCGATGAGCAGCAGTTTACTGGGGATGGCTTCGTTGACGATCTTGAAGATGAAGATCACGTCGTCCACCCGCTTCACCGGGCGGAAGTTGGAGACGTGGATCAGGATCCGTTCCCCGTTCGGCGCGATGGCCTGTTTGAAGTGGTTCTTGTTCTTCCGTTGGAAGCGTTTAAAGTCGATGAAGTTATAGATCACCTCAATCGGATTGCAGATCTCGAAATTGGCCAGGGTGTCTGTCTTCAGGCTCTGGGATACGGCCGTCACCCCGTCCGATTTGTTGATGGCGAAGGTGATCGTCGCTTCGTAAGCTGGGTTGGTCCCTACGAGGGTGATGTCCGTTCCGTGCAGCGTCGTCACGAAGGGGACGTAGCGGCCGCGGCTGATGAGGATCTTCCGCGCCATGTAGGCCACGGAGGCGTGGGGGACGGCGTAGTGCACGTGCAGGAGGTCGATGCCGTAGTTCTCGATGACGTCCACCAGCTTGGAGGCCAACGCGGTTTCGTAGGGGGCGTATTCGAAGAGGGGGTAATCCGCGCCGCTATCCACCTCGTGGTAGAATACGTTGGCCTGGAAGCCGCCCAAACGCGCCGGGCGGCGATAGGTGATGAAGTGGACCTCGTGCCCCCGCCGGGCCAGCCCCAACCCCAGCTCCGTGGCCAACACACCGCTACCTCCGTAGGTAGGGTAACAAACAACACCGATTTTCATACACTTCTGATCTGGGTACTTAGTCTAAGGTTCGGCTCCCGGTTTAGTTCGCCACGGGCTTGTTGGCCGACCACCGTACGGATGGGTTTTGTCAGGAAGTGTCGTTACCCATCAATTGCACTCCGTCCTAAACTAGGCACCCGCGGCAGCGCCCCGATCCTACTTGCGAATGACGCGCACGGAACGCGCCGCCCCACCCGCTTGCACGCGGACCAGGTAAATACCGGGGGCAAAACCGTTAAGATCGAGTGATTCACGCACCTGGTTTGTGTTACCAAACGAACGGAGGGCCACGCGGCGGCCGGTAGCATCGTAGACCTCGGCGGTGACCGTTTCCCGATTGGCGAGGTCCAGATCTATGCGCAGTTCTCCCGACGTGGGGTTGGGGTAAGCGGCGAGCGAACGCAACAGCCCCTGCGGATCCTCCGTATCGAGGAAGTTGCGGACGACCACTTGAACTTCGTCGGTACAGCCCAGCCGGTCGGTGACCGTCACCGTGTACTCACCGAATGCGAGATCCGTGACGGTTTGGGTCGTGGCGCCCGTAGACCAAGCGTAGGTGTAGGGCGCGATACCGGCGGAGGGCGTCAGCGTAGCCCGCGCGTTGGCGGCGTTGCGGGTAGTGGTGGGGATGACGTCGACGTCGACGCTGAGGTTGCCGGGGCAGCGGGTGATATTGATGTCGTCGAAGCTGATGCGCGCCGCGCCGCCTTCGGCCAGGAGATTGAAAAAGTAATCGGTCGCGGGCACGTTGGCCAGCGAGATGGCGTAGGTCAGGCTCTCCAGCGAATCGGTCCGGAAGAGGGTATCCAATACGTCGCACTCGGTGGAAAAGACCTCCAGGGAAACCTTGCCTCCTTCCGGTAGTTCGAGCACATCGACGGTAAAGCGCAGGCTATCCGTAGGCAGGATGGGGGCTTCGTAGATGGCCGTGGATAAGCTCGCAAATCCGTCACTTTCTGGAATGGGGATTATGAGGCTGTTGGACCCGGTGTTGGGGTTGGGAGCAATGGTGATATCACCAGCACCGATTACCGACCAGCTACGTGGTAAGACGCCATTTTCAAAACCCTCAAAGAAGGGCAACGGCAGTAATGCGGGTCGCGAAATAATTCCCTGATCGTTAGCTGGATTAACGTCATCCGGCGTAGTTACCGTCACCGTAATACTCGGGGAAGGCCCGACTAACATTGAGTTGCCAACAAACATCTCGTAGGTCCGGAAATTGCCGGGCGCCAGCCGTTCAACGATCGTATCAGTCAGGCCGTCACCGGCGGGGATATTGATGAATACACTATCCACCACGGCCGTCCCTACGTTTTGGTAGGTCACCGTGAAGGCGGACCGCTCAAATTCAGCGCAAAAGATTTCACCATCGACGGCCACCACGGCTACGTCCGTAGCGCCGCGCTCCCCAATCGTCACCGCATCCACCAGCACCCCCTCACGGGTATCATCCAAACTGGAGGTGAAAACGAAACGCAGTTTCACCACTTCGCCGGCCGCACCTTCCAGTAGATTAGCGACGATGCGGGGGCCGTTACCGAAACCACCGTCGCCCTCCCAGACCTGATTGGGCCGGTCGTTGTACCAATTGAGATCCGCCGGGCTGATGCTGACGGTGGACCAGGTCTCGCCATCGTCCGTGCTCATTTCGAGGCTGAGGCCGTCGAAGTCTTCTTCGGTATCGACGATCAGGGCGCAGGAGAAATAGGGGTCTTCCTCCATCTCAGTAAAGTCGAAACAGGGGGAGATCAGGTAGCTTTCTTCGCCGTTGAAGTAATCGCCGAAGAGGTTCGTCACCCAGGCGTTGGAGCCCTGCGGTGCCTCCCCGATCACGGTGCCGCGGGGTTGCCCCCAGGCCCAGCTGATGGGGCCACGGCCGGAGCGGCCCGGCACCCAGAAGCCGTCGTTGTCCTCAAAATCTTCCGTGTAGGGAAAGTCTTCGATGGTGGGTTGGCGGACGATGGAGAGCGTCAGTTCGTCGTTCTCCGCGTCGGCGTCACCTTCGATCATCGTCCGGACCTTGAACTGGTACCGGCCCGGATCATTCAGGCTAGCCGGGTTATCAAAGGTGAAAAACTCAGTGGAGTCCACGCCCACCACGCCGGTGAAGACGCCGTCGAAGGGATAGTCGATGGTCGCCTCCCGGCCGTTGATGGAGTAGCCGATCTCGAAGAAGGACTGGGGTTCGCCACCGTAATTCGTAATGCCAATGGTTACGTTTTGCGCCGCGTTTCCGCACCCGGTTTGGGGGGAGCGGATCTCAGTAATCCCTAGGTCCACCGCCGGGCGGGTGGTGAAGTTGAAGGGGCCGCGGAGGTCGGAGGTATCCGCGCGGTCATTACACAGCGTAGAGAGGTAGAGGCTGTAGCTGAAGCCGGGCTCGAGGTTGGTGATCCGGCGGACGCGATTGTCGATTACCAACTCCGTAGCGACACCACTCACGGTGGGGTCGAAACTTCCGATGGCGTACTGGATTAGGTATTCCGGGTCGTCGGAGGCCGGGTTGCCGCGGAAGCTGATGTCCACCGTCGTTGAGCGCACCCGTTCCACTACGATGCCGGAAAGCGGCGGCGCGGCGCAGGCTACGCAGGCCGCGGTGGTGGTAAAAATATCCGTCCCTCCCGTGGGGTCGGCGGCGGCGAAGAGCACTTCGTCATTGTTATTCAGCAGTTGGAAGCTGATCTCCTCGGGGAAGGCACCTTCGCGGAAATCCAGCGCAATCGCGTCACCGTCGGTCACGGGCACGTAGAAGGTCTGGCTCGATCCATTACCCAGCGTAAAGGTGAAGGGTTGGCTACCCACGCGCACGATCAGTTGCCCGCCGTTCCAACCGTCTCCCCGCACGAGGTCTTCCAGCACCACCTGGTATTCACAGGTCTGCGCCGCGAGGGGGGCAATGAAAAGCAGGAACAATACGGACAGAAAGTAGCGGTGGGTCATCGGGGAAAGGTTGTAGCGGGTAAAGTTAACAAGCAGGCGCTGCCGCAGGTGCAGGGCGGAGGACAATTAACCAGGACCGGCCCGCCTAACAAATGACTTGCTGAAATGCTCGAATGTAGACAAACACAAAGGACTGAGCGGGGCGGAGGCTTGAACACCCACAAAACTGATGTGTTGTACCGACATCAATTCTCGAGGTGCCCTACCCGATTTGGCCGGGCACCCTCACCCAATCGAAACAACTATGAAACATTTATTCTCCCTTCTGTTCCTCTCCGTATTCATCGTCGCCTGTGGCGGCCCCGAAGGCCAGGAAGTTACCGCCGGTGAAGCCATCGAAGAAGGCACCGAAGTCGTAAAATCCGAAGCCTCCACCCAGTACCTCGTGGACCCTACTGCCAGCAAGATCATGTGGGAAGGCACCAAGGTAATTGGCGGCGGCCACACCGGTGAGATCCCCGTTGAGAACGGACAGATCATCGTCACTAACGAGGGCCAGCGCATCGTCGGCGGCCAGTTCGCCATGGACCTCCGTAAAATGACCAACACCGATATGCCCGCCGACGAAGGTGGCGACAAACTCATCGGCCACCTCAAAGCCCCGGACTTCTTCGACGTTGCCAAGTACCCCATGGCGACGTTCGACCTCAAGAGCGTCCAACCGAAGGAAGGCGAGGAGTACACCCACGAACTGATGGGCAACCTTACCCTAAAGGGTATTGCGAAATCCGTAAAGATCCCCGCCACCGTCACCTTTGCCGACGGCAAACTGATGGCCAAAACCCCCAAGTTCACCATCGACCGCAACGAGTGGGGCATATCCTACAATAACAGCACTTTCGATCTGGCCAAGGATAGAATCATCAGTGATGAGATTGGCCTCCAGATTGACCTGGTAGCCAATGAGGACTAGGGCTTAGCGCTCCAATCTTCCTCCGGTACGAGGATTAATGATCCTCCTACCAAAGCAGAAAGGGAGCCTGACCGTGAGGTTAGGCTCCCTTTTTGATTTTGGAGTTCCTCTTATGGGGTTGAGAATTTAGCTATTGACTAATAATCTCGGTCAAGATCATCTTCAAATGGCCTCTTTACCGCCCCGCCGACGCCGTCTTCCCTAACCACATCACCTTACCGAGCCCGCGGATATTCGCTCCGGGCCGGTCCGCCAAACCGAGGAGCATGCCGCCGCCACCGGCTCCACAGATCTTGAGGCGGTAGCCTTCTCCGGACCACTGTTTACGGATGGGTTTGGGAATGAAGGTCCGCATCTGCTGCAGCTGAAATTCACTGATGGTAGTGAAGGCTTTTTTTAGTTCAGCCCTGTTTCCGCTGATTAACGCGGTAATGGCGGCATCCGCACTGGGTTTCCAGCGGTTGTTGACCAGTTCGGCGAAGTCCGGCTTCCCATCGTACGCTTCGGTAAACTTTCGAATGAGGGTGGAAGCCTTGCGCGAACGCCCGGTATCCACCAGGAAGAAGTTATCCGCCCAACCTTTGGGAAGCTCTGCGGCACGGGGCGCTTCCCCACCACCAATGATGGTGGGTTGGCGGAGGTAGCAAATTAAGGGGTCGGTACCAGAGCTATCGCCGTGGAAGTAACTCTCCATCTGCGCCAGTTGCTGGCGGAGGGCTTCTCCCCGCAGTGCTTTCCCGGCCTCCGTCGCGAAACGGTCGAATACGGCGGCCACGACGGCGCCACTGCTGCCGAGTCCGTACCCGACGGGGATGTTACCAATCAGGCGCCAGTCCTCGAGCAATTGGTCTTCGAGTGCATTCGTATCGAGGATGTCCGCCGGCACTTCCCGCTTCAGGTAATCGCAGAATTGGAGGAGGGATTCATCCGGCCGATCTTCCTTCCAACTTAGGGAAAGGCGCTCGTAGGGCACGGCCAGGCCGCGGCCTCCGCGCAGTACGGTATGCTCCCCAAACAGTAAGACTTTAGCCGGATATTTATTCGCCATGCCCCACGATAACTAACGAGAATTTAAAGTGGTTTTTGATTTTCGGGACATATCTGGAATAATGACAAACCCCGTACAAACAATGCAATTCCGTAACGAGTTGCAACAGCTAATTGGGTGGCTTACCTGGCCCGCTTTCGACCATTTCCCGCCCCGCGTTGTTGCCGCAGCAGTACCACTTCTACCCACCGGTCAGTCCCCTGTTCCCGGCACCGTTTACGCGCCGAATTTTATCGCCTGACCACTCCCTCCAAAGACCCACCCCATGAAACTTGACCACATCGGCATTGCGGTGGCTGACGCTAGCGCGGCGGAAGAGTTGATCACCCGCCTCCTCGGGCGCCCGGCCTACAAACACGAGGAGGTAAGCAGCCAGCAGGTGATGACCACCTTCTTCGACGCCGGTGCCACCAAAGCCAAACTGGAACTCGTCAGCCCCGCCGGGCCGGAGAGCGTCCTCCACAAATACCTCGGCAAACGGGGGCCGGGCATCCACCACCTTGCGTTTGAGGTAGAGGATATCCACCGTGAAATGGAACGACTGGCGGCAGATGGCTTCGAGCTCCTCCAAACCACCCCCAGCCGGGGCGCCGACAACAAACTGGTTTGCTTCCTCCACCCTCGCAGCACCAACGGCATCCTCGTGGAGATCTGCCAATCCACGGATAACCCCACCGGCGGGGAAGCCAGTGACGCGGCGTACTGGTCCCAACGCTACCACGCCAGCCTGACGGGTTGGGACGCCGGCCGCATCACCACCCCCATCAAAGAACTCTTCGACGGGCTGGAGGATAAGGACCTCCGCATCCTCATCCCCGGCGCCGGCAACGGCCACGAAGCGGAGTACGCCTGGAAGCAAGGGTTCCGCAACGTGGTGGTACTGGACATCGCTCCGGAACCACTCGCAGCTCTTCAGCAACGCGTCCCCGACTTCCCGGCGGAGCAGATGGTCTGCGGCGACTTCTTCCAATACGAGGGGGAGTACGACCTCATCGTGGAGCAAACCTTTTTCTGTTCCTTCCCCCCTACCCCGGCCAACCGGAAGGCTTACGCGGCGAAGATGCACGACCTCCTCGTCCCCGGCGGCCGACTGGCCGGTTTGTGGTTTGACATCCCGCTCGCCGATGGCCAGCAAAAACGTCCCTTTGGCGGCAGCCGCGCTGAATACCTTTCCTACTTCGAGCCCTACTTCAACGTAATTCGCTTTTCCACGGCCAGCAATTCCATCCCGCCCCGGGCCGGCCGCGAGCTCTTTGGCGTTTTCCAAAAGACCACATGAACGCCGAAAAGAAACTCCTCTTCGTCCTGGCCGCCGTCCAGTTCTCCCACATCATCGACTTCATGATCATCATGCCACTGGGCAAGACGATCATGGAGGAGTTCGCCATCTCCCCCGGGCAGTTTGCCTGGGTGGTCTCGGCCTACGCCGGCGCTGCCCTTACCGGTAATTTGATCAGTACGGCCTTCATCGATCGGTTCGACCGGCGGACGGCGCTGCTCTTTCTCTTCGCCGGTTTTACGGTGGGTACGCTGGGCTGTGCCTTTGCGCCTACCTACGCCTGGCTGCTGGTTTTGCGGTCCTGCACCGGCATTTTCGGTGGCACCCTCGGGGCACTGGTGCTGGCCATTGTGGGCGACGTCATTCCGCTCGAGCGCCGGGCCTCGGCGATGGGTTGGGTGATGACGGCCTTTTCGGCGGCCAGCGTGGTGGGCGTCCCGTCGGGCATCTGGATTGCGAGCCGTTACGGTTGGCACGCGCCATTTGTGGCCACGGCGATCATTGCGGCGGTCTTCTGGTTGCTCGCCAGCCGTTTCGTGCCTTCCCTGCGGGGCCACCTCGCCGAAGCAGATTTGGCGCTGCCGCGGGTGCCGGGTAAGGACCGGAACGTACCGGCCTCTATTCTGGTGGACGAAGCCGTCCAACCCATACAGGAAGTGCTGGCGCCAATGACCGGCCTCCGTAAAGTGGTGGATCCCTTCGTCAAGATCTTCTCCAACGCCAACCAGCGGGCGGCCCTGCTCTTCACGATGTCGCTCATGCTGGGTCACTTCACCGTCATTCCCTTCATCGCGCCCTACATGCAGATCAACATCGGGTTTGAGGACGACCAGATCAGTTTGGTTTACCTCATCGGGGGGATCCTGACGGTTGTCCTTCTTCCCCTCTTCGGGAAATTGGCCGACCGCTACGGGCGGATGCTCATCTTCACGGTCGCCTCCTTCTTCGCGCTGGCCAGCATTTACCTGCTAACCAATCTGGATACGGACTCAATGGTCATTGGTTTGTTGGTGACGTCCTCCTTCTTCGTCGTAGCCAGTGGCCGCAACGTACCGGCGACGACGATGATCACTTCCGTCGTCAAACCGGAGAACCGGGGAAGTTTCATGTCGATCCGCCAATCCGTCAACGAAGCCGCGTTGTTCGGCAGCACGATCGTTGCCGGCTTCATCATCACGGAAGGGGAAAACGGCTTACTGGTTGGGTACGAAAAACTGGGCTACTTCACCATGGTGATGAGTGTCCTGGCGGTTTTTGCGGCCAGTCGGATCAAGGCGATCGCTTGAGATTGCGGGTGGGTCCCGTCCCCATTTCTTGGCACCTGCGGCAGCGCCCGCTTATCTCGTTAGAAGACCACCGTGGTAAGCTTCGCCGGATGCACTAGTTTTGTGGCTTACTCGGATAAGCCCGAACGACCATGAAATTAGCTCTATTTGTCTCCGGCGGCGGCTCTAATGCCCGCGTGATCATCGATCGTTTTCAGGCCCACCCGGAGGAAGGGGTGGAAGTTGTATTACTGGTTAGCAACAAGGCCACCGCGCCGGCACTGACGATGGCTGCGGAACGGAACATCCCTACGCTGGTCATCAAGCGGGCAGAATTTCGGGATACGACCAACCTGTTGGGCCACCTGGAAAACTTCGGGGTGGACTTCATTGCGCTGGCGGGTTTCCTTTGGCTCGTACCGGCCTACCTGGTCAACGCCTTCCCGGACCGTATTCTCAACATCCACCCAGCGCTACTACCGAATTACGGTGGGAAAGGGATGTACGGCGCCAACGTACACCGGGCCGTAAAGGCGAACGGGGAGCTAGAAAGTGGGATCACGATCCACTACGTCAACGAGCGCTACGACGAAGGCAACACCGTGTACCAAGCCGCCACCCGGCTCGACCCGGACGATACACCCGAGCAAATTGCCGAGCGGGTGTTACGGCTGGAGCACGGGAATTACTGGCGGGTGATTCGGGGGTTGGTTGGGGGTTAGGTTGAACTAATTTTATTTGCTCTTTACTGACTGGACAACCCAATTTAAAGGGTCTAGGTACCGGACGGCCATCACCGGACGCTCGCAGGAGCTCAATTCTTGCTGCGCGCGAATTGACCACGCTACGAGGTCCTGTAGGGAGGCAGCAATTTTACAAATTACCGAGATCTGAGGTCCTTGTGGCGTCCGACGAAGGAGGTCCCGCAAGCGTCCGGCTTGAATCCAGAATCTCCGCGGATCACCGGACGCTCGCAGGAACTCAATTCTTGCTGCGCGCGAATTGACCACGCTACGAGGTCCTAAAGGGTGGTGACAATTGTCCAAACTACCGAGATCCCAAGTCCTCGTAGCGTCCGACGAAGGAGGTCCTGCGAGCGTCCGGCTTGAACTAAAAATCCCGACCGGAGATCGGGAACCGAAAAAAGCCCACTGCCAGGAGAACCTGAGGGTGGGCTTTTTACCGTTGAGGCGGGGAGGGATTACCCTTCCAGCATCACGATGTACTTGTCGGCATCAACGGCGGCGGGGCTGCGGCCGAAGTCGCGCTTGAGGCGGCGGAAGGCTTCGAGGGCTTCGTCGTTGCGGCCCTGGTTCTGGAGCAGTTGGCCCAATTTACTGAGGTAGTAACCAGCCGTAACGTAGTTGTCGCCGGAGGCAGCCACGGCTTCTTTGTACTGGTTGATGGCAGCATCGTAGTTGCCGAGTTCGCTTTCGGCGTCGCCGATCACACCGGCCTTCATGGCGGGGAGGAGGGCACCGTCCGCATCGAAGCGGTTGGCGAATTCTTTGGCCGCGTCGAACTGGCCGAGATTGAGGTAGGATACCGCCGCGTAGTACTGGGCGAGGTTACCGGCCTTGGTGCCACCGTATTCGTCGATGATGTCGAGGAAGCCATACTCACCGGGAGCGGGCTCTTCGAGGGCGATGGCGAAACTGTCGCGCTCAAAGGCGGACTGGGCTTTCATCAGGTAAGCCTGGGCGTTACGCTCGGCGGGCGCCTTGACGAGGGTCTGGTAGATGAAAAAGGCAGCGATGAGCAAAATCAAACCAACGATCGCACCGAGGATGATGGTCTTGTTGCGTTCGAAAAAGTCGACACCCTGGTCGCGAACCTCAACGATATCGACGAGGGTATCGTCGCCTTCGATGATGGGGCCAGTAGTGTTAGAAGTGTTGACTGCGTTGCGGCGGCCGGTGGCGGGGGTACCGGAAGGGCGGCGGCCGATGTTATTCTTTCTTGCCATAACTTAGAATTTGCGCTTTTGGGAAAGTCGAATTTCTGACCACTGATCCGTCAGGGCCGTCTAAAGCGAGCGCAAAGATAGTAATTAGTTGGGTAGTACTTAGTCGGGTAGTCGGGTAGTACTTTATGTGAGAGTATTGTAGTGGTTAGCTTCTAGTATCACAGGACTTCGTCCTTAGTTCCTAGCCCTATTCGGGCTTGGTTTTTACTGGAATGTCTATCCGTACATCTCCAGCATGGCCAGTAGGTCTGCTTTGGTATTGGCTTCGTGGACGGGCTTATCCTCCCGCCAACGGAGCATGCGGGGGAAGCGGAGGGCGACGCCGGATTTGTGGCGGGAGCTCTCCCGGATTCCCTCAAACCCAATCTCAAAAACGTGCTTCACCTTTACGCTGCGGACGGGGCCGAAGGACTCAATCGTGTTTTTGCGTACCCAGGCCGTAATGCGGTTGAATTCTTTGTCAGTGAGGCCGGAGTAGGCTTTAGTGAAGGGGACCAATTTTTCTCCGTCCCACACGCCAAAGGTGAAGTCGGTAAAGAGATTGGCGCGGCGGCCGTGGCCCCGCTGGGCGTACATCATGACGGCGTCGATGGTGAGGGGGTCGATCTTCCATTTCCACCAATCCCCCTTTTTGCGGCCCTGGCGGTAGGGGCTGTTCTTGCGTTTGAGCATGATGCCCTCGCTGTGCTTTTCGCGGGAGGTTTCTCGTTCGGCGGCCAGCTCTTCCCAGGTGGACCACTCTACGACGGGGCTGAGGTGGACGATGCCCTGGGTATCGTTTTCGGCCAGGAGCTTCTCCAGTAGCTCGCGGCGTTCGGACATGGGCCGGGGGCGGATGTCCTCCCCTTCGATCTCCAGCAAGTCGTAGGCCATCAGGCTGATGGGGGCGGACTCCATCAGTTTCTTACTCACTTTTTTGCGGCCGATCCGGGTTTGGAGGACGTTGAAGCCGAGCGGTTTGCCGTCGCGGTAGGGAAGGATCTCCCCGTCGATCACAGTACCGTTTGGCAGTAATTCGGCGAGGGGGGCGTATTCCGGGTACTTATCGGTCACCAGCTCTTCGCCGCGTGACCAAACGAAAAGCTCATCGTCCCGTACGATGACCTGGCCGCGGATGCCGTCCCATTTGTGTTCGGCTTGCCACTCCTCGGGCCCGCCGAGGTCCGCGGGTTCTTGTTCCAGCTGGTAGGCGAGGTAGAAGGGATAGGGCCGGCTGATGTCGTCCGTTGCCGATTCGCTGTTGATGAGGTCGTCATAGGTAGTGTCGTTGGGTGTCCAATTGCCCATCAGGCGGTGGGCGAGGTTGGTTTCTTCGATGCCGGTCGCTTTACTGAGGGCGCGGGTCATCAGTTTTTGGGAGACGCCAACGCGGAAGTTGCCGGTGATTAGTTTGTTGAAGAGGTAGCGTTCGGTGTAGTCCAAGACCCGCCAGGCATCGGTGACGGCTTCGCGCTTGCCCTCCTCGTCGTATTTAGCCAGGGACTGTACGATTTCGATCCAATCCGTCAACGGCCGGTCGCTCAGGCTATCGGGCGGGGGGAGTACTAGGGCAATGGTTTCGGCGAGGTCCCCTACCACGTGGTAAGATTCTTCGAGGATCCAGGTGTCGATACCGGCGTAGTCGGCGGCCCAGGCGCGGAGGAGTTTGGAGTTGACGGTCCGTTTGGGCCGGCGGTGGCTCAGCAGGGCGATCGTCCAGAGTTTATCCTGATCGCTTTCTACGGTCGTGAAATAATCGGCCAGCGCCGCGACCTTGTCGTTGGTCTTGGTCGTCCGGTCGAGGCGGCGGAACATTTCGGCGAAGTGGCGCATAATTAGTCTGTAGTCTTTAGTCTGTAGTCTGTAGTAATTAGGCTCTCCAGGCGGGCTCAAATCCGAGCGCAGCGACAATTTGAGGTTCCTCGAGCGGTCGGGAGTTTTTAGTCTGTAGTCTATAGTCTGCAGTCTGCAGTTCGGCCAAGCGGTTTAGGTGGATACGCTCTCTTCTTCTTCCTTCTTCGTCTCGATCTCCGCCAGTTCGCCTTCGTATTCGGTTTCTAGTTCTACGGCGTTGTAGCCTAATCCGCGGAGGTACTTGCTGAAGAGGGCGGTGTAGCCGTGGGTGACGTAGATGTTGTCCGCTCCCGTCAGGTCGATGGCTTCTAGAAGGGAGGGCCAGTCGCAGTGGTCGCTCAGTACGAAGCCGCGGTCGGCGCCCCGGCGGCGGCGGGCTCCGCGGAGGGTCATCCAGCCGGAGGCGGCACCTACGCGGGCGCGGCCGAACTTCTTCATCCAGGTTTGCCCGACGGCACCGGGGGTGGCGATCACCATGTTACCGGGATACTCCTTTTTGTCGATGGCCTGGGTAACGCGGACGGTCGGTGGCAGGTCGATCCCCTGTGCGCGGATGACTTCATTGGTGTTTTCGATGGCACCGTGGGTGTAAATGGTTCCCAAGCTCGGGTCCAGTCCCTGCAGCAGGCGTTGGGCTTTGCCGAGGGCGTAGGCGGTGACGACGCTCACCTGATTGTCTTCCTTATTGGCGCGCCACCAATCATTGATGTCGGCAAACACCTCCTCCTGCGGTACCCAGCGGTAGACGGGCAGTCCGAAGGTCGATTCCGTGATGAAGTGCTGGCACTTTACTGGTTCGTAGGCTTCGCTGAGGCCGTCGTCCTCCAATTTGTAGTCGCCGCTGGCCACCCAAATCTCTCCCTTGTACTCCACGCGGATCTGGGCCGAACCGATGATGTGCCCCGCCGGGTGGAAACTGAATTTAACGCCATTAATGGTCTTTACCTCGCCGTACTCCACCGTTTCGATGTTCACGTCGCCCAGCCGGTAGTTGATCACGGGGGCGGCCGTGCGGGTGCAGAGGTAGTGTTTGCTGCCCCAGCGGGAATGGTCCGCGTGGCCGTGGGTGATCATGGCGTAGTCCACCGGCTTCCACGGGTCGATGTATACGTTTGCGCGTTCGCAGAAAATTCCTCGGTCCGTGAAGGTTAGTAGTGCCATTGGTGGTGGAACGGGGAAAGGGGGGAGTGTGTTTGTCTTGGTGGTTTGGTGCTTTGTTTTCTACAAGAAGGATAAGGGGGTAAAGGGGAGAAGGAGGGGAGGGATTTGGTGCTTTAGCTACGCTGTTACTTCGTGGTAGGGCTTCGGTACAATTTTTCGCAAAGAAGTTTAAGGCGGAAGAGAGGATTAAGGGGAGAGGGTGGTGGTGTTTTGGTGCTTTGGTATTTTGGTGCTTTGGGTGCTTTGTTTTCGACAAGAAGGATAAGGAGATAAGGGAGATTAAGGGGAGAAGGATGGTGGTACTTTGGTCCCTACGCCAACAAATCGTGCACCACGTGGCCGTGTACATCCGTCAGGCGGAAGCGGCGGCCTTGGTGTTTGAAGGTCATGGCTTCGTGGTCGATGCCGAGGAGGTGGAGGAGGGTGGCCTGGAAGTCGTGGATGTGGACGGGGTTTTCGGTGATGTTGTACCCAAAATCGTCGGACTTGCCGTAGACCAGGCCGGGCTTGACGCCGCCGCCAGCCATCCAGATGTTATAGGCGCGGGGGTGGTGGTCGCGGCCGTAATTTTCTGGGGTGAGCTTACCCTGGCTGTAGGCCGTCCGGCCAAATTCGCCACCCCAGACTAGGAGGGTATCTTCCAGGAGGCCGCGTTGTTTGAGATCCTTGAGTAGGGCGGCGCTCGCCTGGTCCGTATTGTTCGTGAGGCCGCGGATGTTGGCGGGGCACTGGCCGTGGGCATCCCAACCGCGGTGGTAGAGCTGGATGAAACGGACGTCCTTCTCCGCCAGCCGCCGGGCGAGGAGGCAATTGGCCGCGTAGGTGCCGGGGATGCGCGAGTCCGGACCGTACATATCGTAGATGTAATCCGGCTCCTTTTCGTCCATCAGGTCGGGGACGCTGGCCTGCATCCGGAAGGCCATCTCGTACTGGGCGATGCGGGCGTCGATCTCGGGGTCCAAACTTTCGGCGCGCTGCAATTCCTGGAGTTCCTTCAGCCGGTCGAGTTGGTTCCGGCGGGCCGCCGTCGTGATGCCACCGGGATTATTTAGGTACAATACTGGATCAGCCCCGGCCCGAAACTGCACGCCCTGGTGCTGGCTCGGTAGAAAGGCCGATCCCCAACTCCGCGGATAAAGCGGCTGGGCACCACCGTTATCCCCCTTGCTGAGCAAGACGACGAAAGCCGGGAAGTTCTCGTTCATCGAGCCCAGGCCGTAACTCGCCCAGGCGCCAATGCTCGGCCGGCCGGGGAATTGGCTCCCCGTCTGGATGAACATCACCGCCGGGTCGTGATTGATGGCGTCCGTATACATGGAGTTCACCCAGCAGATGTCGTCCGCCACCGAGGCCATGTGGGGGACTTGGTCGCTGAGCCACTTCCCGCACTGTCCGTACTGCTTAAAATCGAAGGCCGATCCCGCCAATGGAAGGGCGCCCTGGCCGGAGGTCATCCCCGTCAGCCGTTGCCCGTTCAGGACGCTGGCGGGGAGTTCCTGGCCGTGGAGTTCCCGCAACAAGGGTTTATGGCTAAAGAGTTCGTACTGGCTAGGGCCGCCGGACTGAAACATGTAAATCACCCGCTTAGCCCGGGGGGCAATCCCCCCTACCCCATTGCTTAGCACCCGCGGCAGCGCCCCCATGTCAGACATGCCGCTGAGGGGATTGACGAGGCCAGAAAGCGCCGCTACCCCTAGGCCGGCACCGAGCTTATTCAGGAAGTCGCGCCGGGAGTGGATGCGGCCGTATTCGTTGCAGTGGTGGCTCATGGCTTAGCGTTTTACGTAGGCTTCGTCGAAACTGAAGAGGATGTTCCCGACGCTCGTCAGAGCCGCAGTGCGCGAGCGGTCGAGGCGTTCCGGTAACGCGAATTCACCTATGGCGAGCAGGGAATCGGCGGCAGCGGGGGTCCGCTCGAAGCGCTCTAATTCGTCTCGGTAGAGGTCGCGCAGGATGTCCACTTCACCCGGGCCCGCCCGGCGGCCGGTGACGAGGCGGAACGCCTGGGCCAACTGCTCATCGGTTTGGGAACTCTCCCCCTGCACGCGCTGGGCGAGCACGCGGGCTGCCTCGACGAACTGGGGATCGTTGAGCAAATTCAGTGCCTGCAGGGGCGTGTTGGTTTTGGACCGCTCCACGATACAGACGTCGCGCCCCGTCGCGTCAAAATTGGTGACGAAGGGCGGCGGCTGGGTACGGCGGATGAAGGTGTACATGCTGCGCCGGTATAGGTCGTTGCCGTGGTCCTGTTTGAAGTGGAGGAGGTCCTGGCTGAAGTTGAGCGATTGGATCCAGAGGCCCGGCGGCTGGTAGGGTTTGACGCTCGGGCCACCCACGCGGCCGTCCAGCAAACCGGACGCAGCGAGGGCATTATCGCGGATCATCTCGGCGGGCAAACGGCCGGATGGTCCGGCGGCGAGGTAGATATTTTCGGCGTCCTGATCGCGCAGTTCGGCCGGCATCCGACTATCGCGCCGGTACGTTTCGCTGAGGACCATTGTGCGGATGAGGGCACGGACGTCCCAATCTTTTTTGAACTCGGTAGCCAGGTGATCGAGCAGTTGCGGATGGCTCGGCAGCGCCCCCTGGCTGCCCAGATCGTGGGGCGTAGAAATCAGCCCGCGGCCAAAAATAAGCTGCCAGTAGCGGTTCACGGCCACCCGGGCGGTGAGCGGGTTAGCGTCGTCAAAGATCCAGGCGGCGAGGCCGAGGCGGTTCTTCGGCAGGTTCTCACTGAAGGGCAGCACGGAGGCGGGCGTGGTCGGAAACACTTCCTCCGCCGGTGCATCGTAAGCCCCGCGGTCGAGCCGGTACGTCTTGCGGATGCCCGGGGTTTCCTGGCTCACCATGAAGCGGGGCAAGGTGTCCTGCGTGCCGTACTTCCGGCGCGCCATATCGCGCAGGTCTTTTTGCGCTGCGGCGTAGGCGGACTTGGTCTTGAGCAGGTGGCTCTCGGCGGCGTTGGCGGGGATGGCCTCTTCCCGCTCGGCGACCCGCCAGATCTCCGCCGGGGTGAGGGCGCGGTCGTACAATTTAAGGTCGTCCATGTACCCCAGGAAAACGCCATTTTCGCCGGATTGGGTCCGGTGCGACTGGCCCACGCGCAGTGGCCAAACGGCGAAGCCGCGCCACTCCTGGCCTTTGAAATCTGGATAGAAATTACCGCGCAGGAAGTCAAACAGGGTCTCCTGTTCCGGCGCCACGCCGTCCACGTACAGGGTAGCACCCGCCGCGCGGCCCGTTCCGTCGTAGGTGATGGCCACGTGGTACCAGCGGCCCACTTCCAGGCTGTCGATCGTCCGCACGTGGATGAGTTCGTTCGGCAGCGCGTGGGTGAGCGTGAGGTTGAGGCGGTTCTCACCGTCGAGGGCCAAATCGTAGCCCTTCCATATCTGGGCCTTGTCGTTGGCGTTGCCGACGATGGTCTGGGTCAGGCTGCTGTCGCGTTTGGTGGTCTTTACCCACACGGCGTTCGTAAACGCCTCATTAATATGGTACTGCCCGATGCCCTGGGGGAAGTAAACGTCGTCGTAAGGGTGGTCGAATTCGATGACGCGGCCGCGGTCGCTGTCCGTCACGATCTCGATTTCGGGAGTGCCCCAGGCGGAGGCTTGCAGTTGTTTTTTACCGTCCCGCTCGGTCGCGGCGTCGAAAGAAACGTGGTGGGTTGGTCGGGGGGCGCTCACCCTCGGGTTGGCGAGGAAGGCCTGGAGTTCGTCACCACTAATGGCCACCGCCCGGCGTTTCGCGTTGAGTTGTTCGATGTTGGCGTCGAGCCCGTCCAGCAGTTGGCGGGTGGAGTCACTCATCAGCAGGATCGTGGGGCCGAAGTCGCCGTCGTCGGCCGTCATCCCCAGCTCGTTGAAGTTGTTGAAGAAGGCCGAAAAACCGTAGTATTCGGACTGGCTGAGCGGGTCGAATTTGTGGTCGTGGCAGCGGCTGCAGTCCATCGTCAGCCCCAGCAATCCGGTGGCGACGGTGTTGACGCGATCGAAAACGTAGGTCAGGCGCATCTCCTCGTCGATGGCGCCGCCCTCGGCCGTTTGCGGGTGCATCCGGTTGAAGGCGGAGGCGATCAGTTGGTCCTGAGTCGGGTCCTCGAACAGGTCGCCAGCGAGTTGTTCGGTCACGAATTCATTGAAGGGCCGGTTCTGGCGGAAGGCCTCGATGATCCAATCGCGATAGGGGTAGCTCAGGCGGGCGCCGTCGGCGTGCATCCCGTGGGAGTCGGCGTAGCGGGCCAGGTCGAGCCACTCCATGGTTAGTCTTTCGGCGCTGGCGCTGGTGCTGAGCAAAGAGTCAACGAGCCGGGCGTAGTGGGTATCGGACGGATCTTTGAGCCAGTGATCCATCTGCCGGGGGGAAGGGGGCAGCCCGGTGAGGTCGAGGTAAACGCGACGGACCAACCGTTCATCGTCGGTCCGGCCGTTGGGCGAAAGACCCTCCTGGCGGAGGCGTTCGTTGATGAAGTGGTCGATACTGCCGGCGGCGGCCATCCCCTCCGGGTTAGCGGGGACATCCGGGTCGGCGATGGGGAGGAAGGCCCAGTGGTCTTTCCATTCCGCGCCCTGTTCGATCCACTTGTTGAAGAGGGCGATCTCCCGTGGCTCCATCGTCATGTGGCTTTCGGGGGTGGGCATGACGACGTCCGGATCGTCGCTGATCATCCGCAACAGGGCTTCACTTTTGGCGGGGCTACCGGCGCGGAAGGCGTATCCGTTGCCGGAGGCGAGGGGCCCGAAGGCGTTCTCCTCCAGATCCAGCCGCAGATCCGCCTGGCGGGAGCCGGCGTCCGGCCCGTGGCAGCTCCAGCACCGGTCGGAGAGGATGGGCCGGATGTGCTGGTTGAAGTCCACCGTTTCGGGGAGGGTGGCCATGGCGGTTTGTACCTCGGTAGGGAGGTTGGGGCCGCAGGCGGTGAGGGTTAGCAATAACAGAAGACCCCAGATTTGGGGAGAGGGGAAACGCATGTCGATCGAAACGGGATTAGGCACCTAAGGTACGAATTACCGCTCCGTAATCCGGCGGTATCCCGACAGGATGACGATCGACGTACGTTCACCGTTTTCACTGATTGAGGTCCGTAATTCCTTTAGGCCTAACGGTTCCTAATGAAGCTAGAGCGTACTGACGTACCGCAATGGGTTGCACGTTGTGCGGATCAAATCACTCCACACTCCATTCGGAACCATCCTTGCCATCCTTCACCACTACGCCGGCGGCTTTGAGGCCATCCCGCATCTTGTCGGACATGCCCCAGTTCTTTTCGGCGCGGGCCTGGGCGCGGAGGTCGAGGACGAGGTCCATCACCTTGCCGAACGCCTCATCGTTGGCACCTGCGGCAGCGCCCTCATCTTGCAAGCCGAAGACGTCGAAAAGCAGCGTACCGAGGTCGTTGCGGAAGATCTCGAGGGTCTCCTTGCTCACTTCCTTTAAACTGAGTTGGCCACCCTTGAGCGCGTTAATGCGGCTGACCAATTCGAAGACTTTGGCGAGGGCTTTGGGGGTGTTGAAATCGTCGTCCATTTCGGCGTAGGCAGCGGCGAGGCCGGCAGTGAGTTCCTTGCCGACGGTACCGTTCTGGGCGCCGCCCTGCCCTTCGAGGTTTTGGAGATTGGCCCAGGCTTCGGTGAGGCGGGCGTAGCCTTTTTTGGCGGCCTGGAGGGCTTCGTCGGTGAGGTCCATCGGGCTCCGGTAGTGGGTTTGGAGCATGAAGAAGCGTAGCATCATCGGGCTGTAGCTGTCCGTGACGTGGGGGCTATCGCCGGTGAAGAGTTGCTGGGGCGTGATGGTGTTGCCGTCGGATTTGGACATCTTCCGGCCGTTCATCAGTAGCATGTTGGTGTGGAGCCAGTAGCGGGCGCCACCGCAGCCGCAGGAGCCGGCGTTCTGGGCGATCTCGTTTTCGTGGTGGGGGAATTTGAGGTCGTTGCCGCCGCCGTGGATGTCGAATTGCTCGCCGAGGTACTTGGTGCTCATCGCCGAGCATTCGAGGTGCCAGCCGGGGAAGCCTTCACCCCAGGGGCTGTTCCAGCGGAGGATGTGGTCCGGCGTCGCCTTCATCCAGATGGCGAAATCGGTGGGGTTGCGCTTGTCGCCCTGGGCTTTGAGTTCCCGGCTTTCGGCGAGGAGCTCGTCGATCTTGCGGCCGGAGAGGTGGCCGTACATGCCATCGTTTTTCTCGTTGAAGGCGGCGACGTCGAAGTAAACGGAGCCGTTGGATTCGTAGGCGTAGCCGTTCTTGAGGATCTCCTGCACCATCTCGATCTGCTCGATGATGTGGCCGCTGGCGCGGGGCTCGATGCTGGGTGGCTTGTTGTTGAAGCGGCGCATCATCTCGTGGAAACCGACCGTGTATTTCTGGGCGACCTCCATGGGCTCCAGCTTGGCGACGCGGGCGCCCTTGCTCATTTTGTCCTCGCCTTCGTCGGTGAGGTGCCCCACGTCGGTGATGTTGCGCACGTAGCGGACCTTGTAGCCGCGGTGGAGGAGGTGGCGGTAGATGATGTCAAAACTCGTGAACGTCCGCACGTTGCCCAGGTGCACGTCGCTGTAGACGGTGGGGCCGCAGACGTAGAGGCCGATGAATCCTTCGTTGAGGGGTTGGAAGACCTCTTTTTTGCGGGAGAGGGAGTTGTAGAGTTTTAGTGCTTGGGGCATGCCGTAAGATTGGGTGGGGCGAAATTACGGTATTGTGGGATAGGGTTGGCCTCCGGCGGTTTCTGGGGAGGAAGAGGAGGAGATAGAGAAACTGAGGATTTTTATGGGGGATGTAGAACTCGTCGGCCTATCGTGGATGGAATTTCGCAGGAGTGGGGGAGGTTGGGGAGGCCTGCGGCGCTTTTTGGTTTGCTGGCGCAAACGGGTTCGCAGGAGAGGTAGAGAGATGGAGAATTGGAGGTTAGTTCGGGGGTGCCTCCGGCGGTTGCCAGGGAGAAAGAGGAGGAGGTGGAGAGACTGAGGATTTTTACGGGGGATATAGAACTCGTCGGCTAATTGTAGATCGATTTTCGCAGGAGTCGGGGAGGTTGGGGAGGCCTGCGGCGCTGCGTGACATTCCGTCCCGAAGGGCCGGCTTGGGTAGCGTCTTACCCCGGAGGGGTACACCTAGTAGCCCGGTGTTCGTCGGAGACGCGCTCCGGGTTTTCGTTATAGGCCTCGTGTTCGTTAATGCTACAGTGAGCTAGCTGACTATTCAGTACCGTAATTACAGTACTACCTTGGACCGGCATACTAAACATTGCTTCCATGGAACCAAGAATAGGCATACAATTTAATTGGCAGAATAGTGCCTCCGACCGAGACCTAAGTACTGGCCCACTACGTAAACTTGCTAAAACAGTTAGTTTGGATGCTGACCATGTATCCATATACTACCCTACGGACCAACCATCGATAAAGCATATAGAGCTCGATCTACTGAAGCGTGAATTATATAAATCCCTCCCGCTCAGCGATTACAGCAATATTTATTGCTACGTGAATTATAGGCATCCGGATTACCACAATAATGAAACCACGCATGAAGAACTGATCAGTGAAATTAAAGATCGCACGGACCTTGCCGCCAACCTTGCCGCCAAACAGCCTTTATTTGCGGAAATACTTAGAAAGGATGCCCGGTACAACGACTACAACGCTCTATTCATAACGGCGCTAGATGCCGTTGGGGATGGTCCGCTGAAAATTTCCTTATCCCTACTGTTTGAGGGAGAGAAGGGGGAAGAGGTCGTATTTGTTAGCTGTATGGTGGAGTGAAGAAATCACCTAGAATCTTGACCTAACAAAATGAACAGCCTCTATCCAGTGCAAAAATTTACTTTCACATCCTAACTGAGCAACCAGCGCTAGCTTAACTACCCCCCCCATGCCCCACCTAATCTTCGACACCGAAACCACCGGCTTCCCCAAATCCTGGAAAGCCCCCATGACGGACACCGCCAACTGGCCCGCCATCGTCCAACTCGCCTGGCAATTAGTGGATGATGACTTCCAAACCCTGGAAGCAGGCTGCCACATCATCAAGTGTAAGGAACGGATATCCCCGAAGGCGGCGAAAGTCCACGGCATCACCAATGAACGGTGCATGGCCGAGGGCCAACCCATTCTCGAGGTACTCGCGGAGTTCACCAAAGCCGCCAAACAAGCAGACCGCGTGATCGCCCACAACCTAGACTTCGATTACAAGGTCCTCGGCGCCTCCTATCTGCGCCTGAATAAAAAGCATCCCCTGGGTGGTAAGGAAAAACTCTGCACCATGAAGTCCACCGTCGATGTTTGCCAAATACCGGGCAATTACGGCTACAAATGGCCAACCCTGGCGGAGTTGTACGATTGCCTCTATGGAGAAGCCGCAATGGGCGCGCACGATGCCGGCGTGGATGTGGAAATTACCCGCAAATGTCTGGTAGCACTGCGGGCGGAGGGGGAGATTTGAGGCTCACGTAGAATCCCGCAAGAGTGATTACGTAGCCAATTTCGCAGGAGCTGGGGAGGTTGGGGAGGCCTGCGGCGCTATGTCACATTCCGTCCCGAAGGGCCGGCCTACGTAGCGGTGGCACACCGTCAGGTGGCCCACTCTACTTTGGGGTGGCCTACTCTACTTTAGGGCGGTTGGGGTCGTCTTACCCCGGAGGGGTACGCCTAGTAGCCCGGTGTTCGTCGAAGACGCGCTCCGGGTTTTCGTTAATTTGGGTTTTCGTTATCCCCCCGAAAATTCACCCCCGTCCCTACCAAAAAACACCCAATACCCAAGCCATAATAGACCCCCCAAAACCCCAATCCCAAAAACACCCCAACCCAGTCAACGTAACCCCCGCCCAGTAATACGGGTGCGCAAACGCCCCCTCCCCAATCAACCCCAATTGCGCCAGACGGAGGGCTTCCGTCCGGTCCTTCCCCGCCTCCAGGTGTTCGTAAAAACTCACCATCAGATCCGCCGTCGCGCGGTCGTCAACGCGCCAGGCGGTGTTGAGGGTACTGCGGGCACCCGCCGCGGTGAAGGCACTGGCCAGACTGAGGGAAGTCTCCCCCGGCACGTACTTCCCCAAATTCGTTTCGCAGGCGGAGAGGGCCACCAACTCCGCCCGGATCGGGAGGGTAGCGATCTCCGGGTAGTAGAGGAGTTCTTCCGGATCCAATTCGTTGCCGGACTGGCTGAAGGCGATCCACGACCGGTTCGGGTCCGCCGCATCGCTGTAGCCGTGGGTGGAGAGGTGGAGGATGCCGGCTTCGGAAAGGGAACTCAGAAAGTTAGTCCGCGAGGCCTCCGGACCCAGCAGGGCTTTTCCACCCAATAAATCAGTAATGGAGCTTACCTCCCGCTCATTCTCCCCCAGCGGTTCGAGGGCACCAGCGAAGGTGGGGGCCAGCCCCAGCATCCCTCCCGATGATTGGACGTCCTCTTCTCCGCCTAGCAAAGTACTCAGCGAATAGGCGTGTTGCAGGGTGCAATGGGTACCCAGGTATTTGATTTCCTGGTAGTCAATGGGAGGGGCAACCGTCTTTCCTATCGGCACGGCGGCGAAGGGGAAATAGCTGAGGGCACCGTCCGGAATCAGCAGGAGACGACCTCCACCTCCCGGCTCTCCTACCCCATAACTTGGCACCTGCGGCGGCGCCCAACTCGTCCTGCCGGGTAGCGAAAGCAGTACAGAAAAGTCTGCACCGATCGCAAGAAATTCTTCCTCCAACTTCCGCTGCTCCTTCGGGCTTTTGAGGGACTTTTGCCGGTACGCGGACGCACGGATCACCGCACGGAAACGCTGGGTCGTCTCGCTCAAAGCCGCCGCGCCGGGCCATTCCCCGTACGCGATGTTGCCCGACTGGTCGACGTGGAAAAGGACGGACCGGCCCTCCATCACGTGAAACTGAACGAGGCGCGTTTCCCTTTTCTGGAGGTAGGCTACGATCTCCTTCCGGCTCAATTGAGCAGTGTCTCTAACCATTGGCGACTCATTGAGCCGCCGGATCCTGTCCCGCTCCAAACGCGCGGCAATCAGTTCGCTGGTGCGTTGCTTATCCGCCCCGGCGGTGGCCTCCAGCCGGCCGATGAGGCGATTGAGCGCCGACTCCCGTTTCGAGACATTTTGGCCTCGGCCGCCAAGGTGAGCGGAGAGGGTGTAAGCGCGGGCGGCATCGCTGAGGAGGAGGGCATCCCAGAGTAATTGATCATCGTTACTGGTGCGGTAAAGATCCAACGTAACCGTCAGCGCGGAGTCGTAAAGTGGGCGGATATCAGCACTCAAAAAACGGCGGCTGGCGTCGGAGGTGACGCGGCGGCGCAGTTGGTCGTTGGCCGCGATGGCCGACAGGTAATCCGTGCGGGCGGCGGCGGGAGTGCCTTCGTTTTTGAGGAAATCGGCGCGGCTTTCCAGCAGACTAGCCATCATGCCCAGACGCTCGTCACTCAGGTTGGTGAAGTGCTGTCGCGTATACCCGTCCTCCACGTACGCGAGGGAATCATTGAGGGTGGCAATGCTGGTATTCAGGGCTTCTAGGGCGGTAGTTGGGTCTTGCTCCAGTATCGCGATTCGGGCCAACACCAAGTGGGTGGGCGGGACCTCCAGGTAACCGGACGGAAAGAAACCCAACGCCCTTTCGGCGGCGGTGCGGGCCTGGACGGGACGTGCGTCTTCCACCTCCAACCGCGCCAGGTTGAGGTAGTAGATCCCTAGTTCTTCGGGCTCGCTGTAGTCGGGGAACAATTGAATGGCCTCACTCAAGTGGCGGCGGGCCAACTCCGTTTCGTCGGCGGCGGCCGCCACGAGGTAGAGTGTGTTGTAGCAGGAGGACTGGAGTCCGACGTCGCCTTCCGCCACCGCGTAATCCAGGGCCCGCCCCGTAAAGCGCCGGGCCTTTCCAAGGTCGCCCGACTGAGCGAAGTACAAGCCAAAATTGTAGTGCAGCAGGGCCGCTTCGTCGGTATAAACCGGACTGTCGGGGGCGTTGATCAACTCGTCGGCGCGCCGGGTGGCATCCGCAAGGAGCAAGTCATCCCGGCGGCGGGAGGCTATCCAGGCCAGATCGCCCAACGCCCGGACCCAGTTGATGGTATCCGGATGCGGCAAACCCGCGTAGGCCGCCGTGGCCCGGTACAGATGAGTAGCGGCACTATCCGGCTGGCCATTATTTACGAAGAGGGCGGCGAGATTAGCTTGGGATTTAGCGACGTCGTTGTGCAGTACCCCGAGTGCAGCTTGGCGAACAGCGATCGCTTCCCGGTAATGCCGCGCGGCGAGCTCGGGCCGGCCGGTGTACTGCGCGCAGACGCCCATCTTGTGGAGGGCGTACCCAGCCAAACTATCGGTTACGGAATTTCCGTCAGCATCAACCATCGCTCGCTCGTAAAGCAGGTAGGCCGCTGCCCGCTCCCGGAGGCGGTAAACGGAATCCGCCCGCTCCACGAGCAACGCGCGGTCGGGCACTTGCGCCATCGCGGGGACGGCACACAGCAGGAGGTAAAACAACAATTGAAAGCGAATAGGCACTCCCAAAAATAAACCGACCGGAGCGTAACGCCGGGCCACCTTTTCTCCATAGTTGTCATAACTACTACGCGTGGCCTATCTTTAGTTGCCACACTTTCAAACCAAACCTATGCCTCGCCTCACGCTCTTTTTCCAGCTGTTCCTTTGCTCCTGTACCCTCTTCGCTACGGTGAGCTGCGACGACCCAACGGCCGCCAACACCATGAAGTACAGCGAAGACGTCTGCAATACCGCCCCGGCTTTTGTGACCGAAATGCAATCCGAAAAGGGGCCGCAGGATATGGCGCCACCGGAAGAATCCTGCGCGCCGGAGAGTGCTTTTGGTCGGCAGTTCACCCTCGCCCCACCCCGCTCCGGCGAGTTGGTGCTCCACGTCGCCAGCGATTATACCGGGTACTATTTCCTGACGGTCTATGGGCGCCGGGGCGACGAAACCTTCCCCCTCAGCGAATGCCTGACGAGTAAGGCCATCCACGAAGTGCTCCACGTACCCACCGGCCGCGAGAAATTGGAAAGCCTGCTCATCGAGGTCCGCTACGAAACCGGTCGGATCCTGGAGGCCAACCCCAAAGATGCCTTCATCAGCCTCATGGCCTATGATGGTGCTCCGAAGGCATCCGAAGAAGCCGCCAAAAAGGGCTACCGCGATGACTGTGGCGATGGCGGCACAAACTGCTACGTCCTGAGCACCTGCGACCGCGGCATGAACCTCGAACAGTGGGCTCGGGAGCTCGGCCTCGTCGTCACCGATGCGGCCGGCGGCGAGCGGGGCGCTATAGTCAACGCCTGCGTGCCCGAGGGCTTCAGCCTCCAAACCACCACCCCGCCCCGGAACAGTGGCGGCAAGGTGAAGTCCATCGAACGCGATACGACCCAGGGCGAAATGGAGCGCAATTTCTTCATCGAAGTCGAGGAGATCACCCCCAACCCCGGCTTCGGCGAGTTATCGGATAAGCAGATCCTGGAAGCCTTCCCCTGCATGGAATACCAGCCGCGGAATGGTGACGGCGATGACGTCATCGTAACCATCATCGATTCTGGTGTGGACGCCTCCGACCTCAGTTTCCGGCCCTGGGATAAGTACGCCGCACGGCGCAGTTTCGGCCGCTACCTCCCCCGGGGTGGCTACGGTTACGACTTCGTCAACGACGACCCTAAGCCCGACGACGAACTGAACCACGGCACCTACGTAGGTGGCGCCCTCATCAACGATTACCGGGGCAAGGAGCGACTCACGGTCGTCCACCACAAGATCTTCGACGGGGCCGGCCGGGCCACCTACTTCGGCGCGATTGAAAGCATTTACGGGGCGATTGATCACAAGACCAACATCCTTTCCCTCTCCTGGGGCATCACCGATCCGAACGAGCCGGTGGCCCTCCGCTGCGCCATCGAGGAAGCGATGAAGAATGAAGTCATCGTCGTCACCAGCGCGGGCAACGCCGCCACCGACATCGACCGAACGCCCCAGTGGCCGGCGGCCTGGACGGGCCAGCGCAACTTCCCTACCCTCTTTTCCGTCGGTTCGTTCTGGCACCCCAACCTGTCCAAACGGGAAGTCTCCCGGGCGGATTATTCCAACTTCGGCGTCCAGCGCGTCAGCGTATACGGCTACCTCGCCATGTTGGTGCCGGAGTACCGCCGTAAGGCGACCACCATGGCTTTTGGCACCTCCATCTCCGTCCCGCTCGTCGTCTCCAATCTAGCGGAGCGTTACCGCCGGGGTAGTTCCCGCACGCGCCCGGAAGTCCTCAACGAGCGCGGCTCCGTCTTCTTCCCCAGCTGGCGGCGCGATGCGGCGGGCAACCCCATTCGGCCGCACGATGTGGAGTACGTGCCGGTGCGTTGTGCGGGTAAGGCACCCTAAGATCTTACGCATTTGGGCGCTGCCGCAGGTGCGATGGATGTTGGGACGTTAGAAGCTAGATTTTAGATCTTAGAGGGGAAGACCGGGCTGCTGACCTAGTTGGATTCTGGAGCGTTTTCACAAGATTTTGTCTGCAAAGGACCGGGCGCTCGGAGACCCTATGAGTTATCTACCACTAGGGTTTTGGAGCGGCCTTTGATCTTACGGAGCATCGCGAGTAAGATCAAAGGTTCTCCAAGCGCCCGGTTTTTGTCAAGCAGACTTAGAAATTTACAACTCCTGATTCCTTGGTTCAATGACTGCAGACTATAGGGTACAGACTACAGGCTAAAAACTCCAACCCCACGATCGATCAGCCCACTTCACCCGTTTGGACTACACAACGCCCACGATCATGGTCTCCGCCCGTATTGCCCATTACAAGTTCGAAGATGCCCGCGCCACCAACTGGTCAATCGTTGTGATACACGTGCTAATGGCGGCCCTTTTATTGGTCCCGGACGACGTCCAACTTGCCACTTTCGGGCGGGGCCACCTCTGTTTATTGATCGCGCTCATGTTCAGCGTCGCCCAGTACTATTACGACTGGCTGAACCAATCCATCAACTACGCAATAATTGGCTTTTACCTGGCCTTATTAGTCTTCGATTTCTTGACTTTTGGTGTACCAGATGTTCTACTCCCCATTAGCGGTACGGGTCCTCCCTCCAAAGGATTTATGCTCGTCATGGTGGTCTACGCGCTCCCAACCGTTTACGTAGGCTTGCGAGTAGTGGCCGTCGGCCAACTGATTTACCTGGTCATTACCAGAAGCAAATTGCGGTAAATTGAAGACCCGCATGCCCCGGGGAAAACGAAGAAATAAACAAGGTGGGCGGGTCGTGGTCCAATGACTACAGACTATAGACTCCAGACTATAAACTACAGACTACAAACTTTCGACTCCACCCCCACCTCATTCTCCCTCAACCACTCCCGGAACGCCTCCTCCCGGTCCGCATCGTACTGAGTAGTCTGGAAACGGACCGTACCGTGGCTAGCGTCCAAAATGCTGGTGATTCTTTCTTCCACGCTATCGTCTTCCTCGTTAGAGATTTCCAGTTCCAGGGCGCCCGCACGGAAGCGGCTATCGCTTAGGCTATTCAATCGGGAGAGCAATTCTTCCCGGTTCTCCGAGTTTGGCGTGTAGGTACGGACGATTTGGCTGCGGCCGGTATTTGAGTTGAGGTCCTCCGCTCCTTTAATCAACAGGGAACGATCCGCCAGTTCCAGGTCGATCTCCTTCGCCTGGTCCAATCGCAGGAAGTAGCCTGCAACAGCCATCGCTACTAATGTTCCGGCTGCGGCGTAGTGCCCCACGGGCAATCCGTACAGATCCGCCAGCCAGCCCCACAGCGCGGAACCAATGGCGAGGCATAAGGACACGGACATGATGTAATAGGCCATCCCCCGCGCGCCAAACCATCTTGGGAGGGAGTACTGGGTACTCGTCATCAAGGAGGTATACGCCGCTTGCCAGGAGGCCCCGCAGAGGGCCGCAAACCCTAAGCTGAGTGGCACGGAGGTAGACCAACCCAGTAGGCATAATCCCAGGGCCATCGTCATACTAGTACCCAGCATAACCCCATTGGCGCCGAACCGCTTGGTAAGCCAACCCATGGCAAAGCTAGAGATCACCGCCCCGCCGCCCGCAGCACCTACCAGGTAGCCATAAAGATCAGCTTGCCCCGCCAGTTGGTCCTTGGCTACGAGGGGTAATAAGGCCCAGAGCGCACCCGCCGCGAAAAAGAAGGTCGCCGCCTTCACGATACTGTGGTTCAGCGCCGGCGTATGCCGGAAGAAGCGCCACGAATCGCCGATCGCCAGGCTAAGCGGCGGATGCTTCTTTTCCTGAACGGCCTTCCGGTCGTCCCGCCAGAAGAAGATGTAGACGAGCACCGCCAGGAAAGTGGCCGCATCCACCCAGTAGGGCAGAGCAATGTTGAAGCGGGTAATGAGGTGGCCGCCTAAGGCCGGGCCCACCGACCGGCTCAGGTTGAAGGACATACCCCCCAGATTCACGGCCAGCCGCAACTGCGCCTTCTCCACCAGCTGGGGAATAATGGCTGACATGATCGGCCGCGCAAAGGCCGCCCCCACCCCATTGAAGAAAGTGAAGACCAGCAACCAGGTGACCGTCGCCAGATCCAGGTACACGATCGTCGCAAAGGCCGCCGTGGAGATCGTCAGAAATACCTGCGCGATCAGCAGGCTTTTCCTCCGGTCGTATAAATCACCCAGGGCACCTGCCGGCAAAGCAAAAATGAAGAGTGGGATCGTGGTGGCGGACTGCACCAGTGAAACCATCAACGCCGACCCATCCAGTTCCGTCATCAACCAACTCGAGGCAATGGCGAATAGCCAGGTGCCTACGTTGGAGACGAAGGTGGCCGTGATGAAGAGGATCACTGGCCAGCCGAGCTTTTGTTTGGGGGCTTTACTCACGACTATTACTTTACCTCCACCTTAGAAGAAACGTTGACCAGGGCACTTCCTTCTTCCCAGGCATCCGCTAGATCGGTCTGTAACCATTCGGGGCTGAGGTGAATGTCCAGTGAATCCAATTTACCCGGCCCCAGGTTCTGGTAGCCGTGCGGTACGTTGGCCGGGCCGTAGATGATATCCCCCGCTTCGGCGTCGATGATTTGGTCACCCACCGTGAAACGGGCGCGGCCTTCCTGAATGGTAAAGATCTCGTCGTAGGGGTGCACGTGCAGCGTCGGCCCCTCCCCCACTACGTCGGTGACGTACCGGATCAGCGTGATTTGGGTACCGACATCCTGTCCCTGAAAGAGACCACGGAGTTTTTCGTTCGGGTGCTGCCACTCGGAGGCATTCACTTTGGTTGGTTTGTTTAGAGATGCGCGGGGCATGGTTATGCTTTTAATCCTCCACTCCGTGGAAGGTGGTGATGGTACCGCCCGGGCCACGCCGTAGTTCGTTTATCATTACATGTATCAACATATGTAAACGGCGCTGCGTCCGCTCAACCATCCAAATCAGGGGAATGTATTAGGCCTATGTCCGACGATCCCGAAGCCCTTTTTCTCGCTTTCCGCCAGCGTCTCTCCCGGTACGGATCTTTGACGGATACCACCTTCGCGGCCCTGCGCAATATCAGTACGGTCCGCCACTACCCCGCAGGCGCGTCGCTTCTAGAGTTAGGCGAAATAGCCCACGAGCGATTCTACGTTTATTCCGGGCTCGTAGTTTCCCTCTACGCCAGCCGCAACGGGAACCCTCACCTGAAGAACTTCTTCGTGGCCGATGAGCTGGCCGGTTCCGTTGCGTCTTTACTGGGAAGCACGCCATCCGCTTTTGCGCTGGTGGCCCGGGAGGATACCACCGTCGTTGCCTGGCAGGAAGCCCCTTACCAACAACTGGTAACGCGCTGCCCAGACCTCAACCAGCAGTACCGCCGCCACATCGAAGCAAGCTGGATCATCCGCAACGAGCAACGCCAACTCGCCTTCGCTACCCTGACGGCCGCCGAGCGCTACGTAGATTTCCTGAGCGAATACCCCGATCTGGAACAACGCGTCAGTCAACGCGACGTGGCGGCCTACCTCGGCATCACCCCCACCCAACTGAGCCGCATCCGGCGTAAAGTGTACCAGCAGCAATGACACCCTTCGAACGGCAAAACCTCGACAACCTCCGTGATCTCTGGGCCCAAGCCGGTGCGGCAATCGGCCGAGTGATTAAACACGATAATTTCTCCATTGCCGTGGGCGGCGAACCGAACGGTTGGCCCAATCGGGTCTGGCTCCACGAACCACTCACGCCGGAAGTGCTGGCACAGGCACGATCCACCGTCGACGGCGCTACCAAACTGAAACTCTTCCTACCCCGCGCTACCGACCGCGCCACCTACGCAGCCTTGCATCCGCACAAAGGAGCGTACCTGACCGGGATGCACCTGTCACTTTCGGACCAACCCTTCGCGCCATCCAACATCATCCTGAAACGCGTCACCACCGAAGCAGACGCCCGCGGCTGGGCCACCGATTTCGAGGCGGCGTTCAACTACCACATCCCACCGTCGCTACTCCTTAAAATGGAGGCCAACACCCAGTACTTCCGCGCCGAAGTTAGCGGCGACTACGTCGGCACGGCATGCCTCCACTACACCGAAAACGGGCGGGTAGCGGGCATCCATTCCATCGGTACCCTGCCCGAGTTCCGGCGGAAAGGTTACGCCCGCCAAATCATGCAGTCGCTGCTTACTACCACTCAGCAAAAAGGCGCGGAGCTGGCCGTCCTTCAAGCCTCCGCAAAGGGCCTAGGCCTCTACCAGCAACTAGGCTTCATCGGCGAGTTCGATACGGCGACCTACGATTTGACCTAAAGCATTTAAGCGGGCGCTGCCGAAGGGACGTTAGAAGCTAGATTTTCGATCTTAGAGTGGGGCACAGGCTTAAATCCCAGCTGGATTCTGTGGTCCGAAGACTACAGACTATAGACTACAGACTGCAGACTACAGACTCCAAACTTTAACCACAGACCAAAATTCCCCTACCTTGTTTTCATGACCACCGACCCCAAAATCCTCCCAATCACCGCCCTAACCGGTCCGCTAAGATTCGACCCCGAAGCCCTGTTGAGCCACTTCAAACGCAAGGAACTGAACCGCGGCGAACACTGGCTGGAAGCCGGGAAGACCTGCCGCCATCTGGCCTTCCTGGAGTCCGGCCTCCTGCGCCATACCCAACAGCGGGACGGAGAACTCATCACCCGTTGGGCAACCCTGGCCGGACAGTATACCGTTGGCTTTCCGAGCTTCATCAAACAGCAGCCCTCGGACCAGAATATCACCGCTGCTCAGGATTGCGTCCTGCACGAACTCAGCTGGGAAACCTGGAAGGAACTCCGGAGGGAACACGCCCAACTCCAGGAATACTGGGTCGCCATCCTGGAGTACAATGCCTGCTGTTATGAGGACCGGGTCTGGAGCCTCATCTCCGGAAAGGGAGAAGCCCGGTACCGGTACATGATCGAGCGTTACCCAGAGTTCTTGTTGCACCTACCCCAGCACTACGTCGCCGAAATGCTCGGCGTTGCCCCCCGCCACCTATCGCGGATCCGGAATAAAATGAGTGAAGGATAGCTTTTTTGGACAAATGTCCTGAATGGCCGGGCTTACCCACCGCCACCTTTGTGTAGTCACCAATCAACACGACTACCATGCAAGTTATTCTCGGCTCCGGCGGATCCATTGCCCGCCCCCTCGCTACCGCCCTGGCGGATTACACGGACCACGTTCGCTGCTGCTCCCGCAGTACCCATGCTTTACCTACGAAGGATGGCACTCGCTACGAACACCTCTCCACTGATTTGCTGGACGCTCCTTCCGTCCGGAAAGCCGTCGCCGGAGCGGAGGTCGCTTACCTAACGGCGGGGCTCACTTACGACGCTGAAGTTTGGGCCCGTGATTGGCCGGTAGTTATCGACAACGTCATCGAAGCCTGTAGCCAGGAAGGTACCCGGCTCGCCTTTTTCGACAATGTCTACGCACTGGATCCCGCTGAATACGGAAATATGCGGGAAACCAGTCCGCTAGCACCAACCTCCGTGAAGGGGAAGATCCGCCAGCAATTGTTGGATACCCTCTGGCGGGCTCACGATGCGGGCACCATCCAACTCACCGTAGTCCGTGCGGCCGACTTCTACGGGCCGGGCATCTCCAATAGCCTGGCCAACGCCATGATCTTCGATAAGATCGGTGCCGGCAGCACGGCCCAGTGGGTGGGTGACGTCGACCTAAAACACTCCTTCACCTACACGCCGGATGCCGGCCGCCATCTCGCCCTGCTGGGGAACGACGAACGTGCCTGGGGCCAAAGCTGGCACCTTCCCACCACAACGGATCTCACTTCCGTCCGCGAATGGGTGGCCACCGCCACGGAAATTGCGAGCCAACCCAACAAGCTGCAGCGCCTGCCCAACGCCCTGCTCTGGGTCCTGCGGCTGATGAACAAAGACATCAAAGAACTCTGGGACGTACGGGAACAGTACCAGCGGGATTACTACTTGAACTCCAGCAAGTTTGAGGAGACCTTTGGGGTGAGCGCTACGCCGGCCCGGGAGGGTATTCGGATGGTTTTGGAGGCTGGCCCGACGGTCTAAAGTCCTAGAACCGCATTAAAATGAGGGTCATCAAGCCGAAAGGCCACCATCCACCACCATGCTCATGCCGGTGACGAAACTGGCTTCGGAAGAGGCCAGCCAGAGGAGGGCACCGATCTGTTCACTCACGTCGGCAAAACGGCCGAGAGGGATTAGGGACCGGAGCTGGTCACTCGCGCCGGCGGAATGGGCGTCCACCGCCTCAGGGTCGAATAGCCCCGTCACGGTGAAGCCCGGGCATAGCGCGTTGACGCGGATACCCTTACGGGCGTACTCCCGGGCGGCAGTTTTCGTGAGGCCAATTACGGCGTGTTTGGCGGCTACGTAAGGAGCACTGTTGGGCAGGGCCCGCAGTCCGGCGACGGAAGCCACGTTGACGATGGCCCCTCCCCCAGCCTGGGCTGCCATTTGCCGGAGTTGTTGGCGCATGCAGTAGAATACCCCGGAGGTATTAATGGCCATCATTTGGTCCCAGTCTTCGGGGCGGACGTCCCCCAGCCGCGCCATCACTCCCCCAATGCCGGCGTTATTAACGGCGACGTCGATCCTCCCGTATTCCCGGACGATCTCTTCGATGACAGTGGACACCTCCGCAAAATCGGATACGTCCAGTTGCTTGCCCACCAACTTTCCACCCGCGGCAGCGCCCATATTGATGGTTTCGGCGAGGTCGGATGCATTAATGTCGGCGGCAATGACCGTACCGCCCCGCGCCGCAAACGCAAGGGCGGCGGCGCGGCCGATACCATTGGCGGCACCGGTAATGAAGATGATCTTGTCGGTAAACATGGGCGAATTTGACGGGGTGAACGCCGAAGATAGCGCGGGCGTGCCTACCCGAGTTCCCACATGATCCGGCTGGCGTAACTGCGGTGGGGCCGCCACCCTTCGGTGAGGCGGACGAGTTCCGCATCCAAATTCTTCCCCCGCAGCGCCTCCGTATCGACGCCATACAACTCGATGATGTTGCGTTTGACGACGAGGTCCCCCAACGGCAACAAATCCTCCCGGTGGAGGACAAACATGAGCACCATCTCGACCGTCCATTTGCCCACACCCTTGATGGAGGTGAGCATGGTGAGCACCTCCTCATCCGAATACCGTGACCAGTCGGCGTTGATGAGCTGGTGGTCGAGCCAGTACTGGGCTACGTTTTTCAGGTAGGCCGTTTTGCTCCGGCTCATGCCCGCGCCGCGGATGGCCTCATCCTCCATCTCGAGCAGTTGCTCCGGGTGGGGGTAACCGTCGGGAAAGAGGTCGAGGAAACGACCGAAGATGGTGCCGGCCGCCTTTCCACTAAGTTGCTGGTAAGCGATGGACCGTTGGAGGCCGAAATAGACGTCGCCGCCGTGGTCGTCGCGAAATTTAGGCGTGTGGATGTCGAGGAGCGGTGCGAGGCGGGTATCCTGGCGGAGGTGATCGATAGCTTTTTGGGACATGGGAGGGGAACGTCTCCGGGGCGGGTCGGGTTGGAGACGGGGCCTCTGGCCGCGTTTGGCCTCTTGATTGGTTTAGCAGGAGATGGCGAGGTTGGGGAGGGGGAGAGGCCTGCGGCGCATATGACTAACCGTCCCGAAGGGCCGGCCTACGTAGCGGTGGCACGCCGTTAGGCGGCCCACTCTACTTTGCGGCAGGTGGCCCACTCTACTTTGCCCCCGGCAACCTGTACTATTACACGACCTTCTACGGCCTCCCATGTAATCATGTTGATGGCCCCCCTACTTCACGTCCGGCGGCCTCCACGGCAAGCGTGCACCTTAAAACACCAAACTAAATCCAGCCCCAGCAGCCCCGCCACCAAAAGACCCACCAATCGTGAGCGAGGATCGGTGGTTGCGCTGCCACCGCTTATGAATGTGCGGCGTCAATACGCCAATCGCCGCGCCTACGCCAAGCCCTACCGCCGTGTCCGTCGGGAAATGCTTGAGGGCACGGACGCGTTGGACGGCCACGTAGAGTGGAGGTAAACTCGCCGCGGTGAAGGCCATCGCTCGCTGCTTGCCCGACCACTCCGGGTGGTAATCGGATAGTACTTTGGCGAAGAAAAAGGTACCTACGGCCGTCGTGCTAACGTGGCCGCTGAAGAAGCTGTTTTGGTTGCCGCCGTCCCGCCGCGTGGTGCGGTCGAGATCATCGTAATAGGCGATGGGGCGTGTCCGGTCAATGAAGCTTGGGCCGATGGGGGAAACGGCGTACATCAGACCATTGACGGCCTGAGCCTCTACGTACATCGCCGTGATCTTGCCCCAATCCTTACGGATCTCCTTATCTAGAAACAAGGTGAATGGCAGGACGATTGAACTGTTAAAGACATAGTCACTCGCGTCCGCGGCGGCGCTGGCTTTGGATCCGTCCTTCGGTAGGGCCCACCGGTCGTAGCTGGGAATGTCGGCCCGGTTCAGGCCTTCCAACTCCACTTTATCCTTATCGTTGATCTTCTGAAAAGCTAGTACGGTTAAACCGAGGCCAGCCACGCCCACCCCGGTTTCCAGCCAGGGCTTAACGGCGTACACCTCCTCGATGGCGGGGTCGTAATCGCGGATGGAGGGGGTCTCCTGGAATTGAGCGGATACGGTGGCCGTAAGGCTTAGGATCAAGCCCAGGGAGGATAAAAACTTGGTCATACTAATGCTGCGTGATGAGCTTATTACAACCTGGGCTTACGTTCGGTATGTTCGTTTTGGAATGTGTTAAAGGTGGTTTTTGGGTTACTGAAGGGGAAGAAATTGGGGTTGAAGGGACCCACTTGAAGAATGGGCCACCTGGCGGTTCGCCATCGCTACGCAAGCCGGCCCTTCGGGGCGGGCCTTACGTTGCGCCGCAGGCCTCTCCAACTTCCCCGACTCCCGCACAACCCAAACCTCTCCTACAGGCCGTGAATTTTCATCTTCACGTAGTCGTTCAGCGTCCGCCCCTCTTTCATCCGCTCCTGAATGAAGGCCGGCGTCACCCCGTGGATGCGCAGATCGACGAGGGTATTGAAGGGGATATCGCGGAAGCCTACTTCGCGAAAACTCATCGCCCACTCCGGCGTCACGCCGTGGATCTTGGCTTGGACGAAATCTTTCAGTTCCAGGTCCTCGTAACCGATGCGGCGCAGGCCGGCCACCAATTCGCTGGAGACGCCGTGGATGGAGGCATTTTGCAGATCGCGCAGGCTGTTCATCGGCAGATCGATGGCCTTGAGCTGGTTCAGCTTCTCTTTGTTCAGACCGTGAATCTTAGCGTTGGTAATGTCCTGGGGAGAAAGGTTAGCGAAGCCGAAGCTGGCCAGGGTCTCCACGAAGCGGGCGTCCACGCCGTGGATGGAAAGGTTCTTGGCTTCGTCTAGGGTCAGATCAGTCAAACCGGCGCTCCGGAATTCGGCGATTTTCTCCGCGTCCACACCGTGGATCTTGGCGTTGAGGATATCGCGGGCGGAGATATCATCGTATCCCAGTTGGTTCATCTCCTGCACGTATTCGGGGGTGACGCCGTGGATGGACATTTCCTTGGCGCGGTTAAAATCCAGGTCGTTGAAGCCAGCCGCCGCCATTGTTTTTAGGTACTCAACATCTACGCCGTGTATTTTTCCGTCGATCAGTTCTTTTGGGGAAAGATCCGGGAAACCGGAGGCGGCCATTTCCTCAGCGTATTCTTCGGTAACGCCGTGGATCTTTAGCTCGATCAATTTTTGCAGATTAGGCTTGCCGAAGCCCATTCTGTCGTAGGCTGCGAGGCTGGATTTTAGCTCCGCGAGGTCCTCGTAAAAGATGGCCATCTCAATCAGTTTCTGGCGGCTTGGCCGGTACCCCTGTTCGTCGATATAATCCAGGTAAGTCTCATTCATATCGGCCATGAAAAACAGCAATTGCTCCTGCTCTTTGTAGGGCCCGTATCCCCGGCTGTCCAGCATGGCCAGAAATTTGGGGTCGGCGGCGAAGCTGAAGGTACCCGCGCCTTCATTCCCTTCAAAAACGCCACGCATTTTGAGCGTCCCAGCTTCGCGTTGCAGAGTGAAATCGTCGATGGTCGTGCGGGGCAGGTTGCCGAATTTTTCTTTATCGAAACAGCGCGAGGTATTCCAATTCCAGCGGTTGCCACCGTCTTCGTTCCGCGAAGTGAAGGCGACGCACAAACGGTCATTTTCCACCGAAGCGCTCCAGGTATTACGCGCGTTTTCCGGCATATTGGGTTGTCGAATGTCGTTATCCGGTGCGCTTACGGTTACCTGCATTTCAACTGGTTCAGGCTTGGGCGCTGCCGCGGGTACTGAGGTTGGGGCGGGGGCAACGTCGGGCGAAAGTGCCACCTCCGGCTCCGGAACGGCGACCTGCGTATTGGTCACCTCAACGGAAGGTGCGGGAGTTGGTGCTGGGGCTACGGGCAGTTCGGTATCGATACCGGCCGGCGCGGGGGACTGCGCCACGGCGTTAAACTGCAAGACCGAGAGCGTAAGCAAAGGCAAAAGGGTCAGGTACTTCCAGCCGGAGCGGGAAGAGGATTTTCTGGATTTCATCATTTTAATTCTGCGCTCGAGAAAGCTCTGGTTGTAGCTCGCCACGAGCCCGTTAGGGAAATTGGGTACGGCGACCTGGACGAGGCTGAGCTGGTAACGTTCCGGATCGTTACCCTCCCGCAGCATCTCGGCGTCGGTCAAAAATTCTAGGTTGTGTTCGATGGCCTTGCGGTACAGCCACGCAAAGGGGTTGCACCACTGCACGACCACCGTCAGCTCGGCCAGCAAGAGGTCAAAACTGTGCTTCTGGTTGACGTGGATCCGCTCGTGCTCCACGATCTGGTGGAAGGTGTCCGGGTCGTACCGCTCCGGATTCAGGAAGATTCGGTTCCAGAAGGAATACGGTGCCTCATCTTCCCGAAGCTCCACCAGGCGGAAGCCACCCAGATCGTGGCCGGGGTTGCGAAACATCCGTACCAACAGTTGGCCAAGCTGGAAAAGGAAGTTGAGCCCAAAGATGAGAACGCCCATGAGGTAGACGTACCAGAGGACGCTAAGTAAGGATGGCCCCCGTGCAGCCGTTGCCGGGCTAACCGATTCCTCGGCCCGGGTCTCCCGCGTGGCCGCTGCCGTCTCAATCGTTTCGCTGATGGTAGATGCTGGCCCGATCTCCGCGTTTGCGCTGATTTCGGAACTCGTTCCCCTTTCTTCAACGTCCTGACCAATTGGCGCCGTTGCAACCGCTTCGGAGCGTAAGTCCAGCGCAGGTAAGTTATTGGCGAGGCTGATGGAAGCCGGTACGGTGATCAAAGGCAGGGCTAGGGAACCGAGGAGGCAACCCAGCAGCACCCACCGGTTCAATGCGAAGTGGGTTTCCGACCGCAACATCACCCAGTAGTACAGAAAGCAAGCGGCCAGTAGCAGGCCTGCGTGTAACAGGTAAGCCATTACTTAGAATTTTGGTCTTTGATCATTTTTAGGAGGCGCTCCAACTCGGCCTCGTCCAACTTCTGCTCCCTGGCGAAATAGTTGACGAGCTTCATCGGGGAACCACCGAAGTACTTTTCTACGACGTCGTCCACCACTTCTTCCTGGTAGTCCGATTTGGGGACGAGGGCGAAGTAGCGGTGAGCGTTCCCCAGCTTTTCGTGGCCGACGAAACCCTTCTTCTCCAGCAACTTCACCATGGTCGACACACTATTGTAGTGGGGCCGCGGCTCCGGCATCTCTTCGACGATCTCCTTGATGAAGGCTTTCTCCAACGACCAGATGGCTTGCATGATCTGGGCTTCGCGTTTAGCTAATTTTTGCATTTCTACTAATTGATTAGTACAAAGGTAGTCCTAACGAATTAGTATTACAACTAATTGATTAGTTTTATTACCAATTGATTAGTATTTGTCCTATTCCCAATTACCCGGCACCCGCGGCAGCGCCCGAAAACAATGGTAGAATGGGCCACCTGGCGGTGTGCCATCGCTCCACAAGCCAGCCCTCCGGGGCGGGCACCAAACTCACTACCTTAAACCCGTCGAATAAGCCAAGTCATTCGTCGCGAAAAATGGACCGGCCCGGCCCGCCACGGTATTTTCACCACCAATCAACAAGAACACCCCGTGCGCCAACTTTTCACCTTCGGCCTCCTCTTATTCACCCTCTGCCTCAGCGCCCAAACGGAACGCGTGACCAACTGGTCCGCCGTGATGGACGTCCGTTCCGACGGCTCCATCGACGTGGAAGAAACCATCAGCGTGGTGGCCACCGGCGACATCATTAAGCGGGGCATTACCCGGGCCATCACCCGCAAACCCATTGGGGGCGACCACGACGGCAATTTTAGCTACGAGCTGATCTCCGCCACCCGCAACGGGGAAACGATCGAACCTTTCGAGAAGAGTAGCCGAAGCCTGACGACCTTTTACCTCGGCTCCAAAGAGGAAACCCTCCCGCCCGGAGAGTACACTTACGTATTTAACTATACGAGTGCGGATCAGATCTACTTCATGGAGTTCATCGACGAGATCCGGTGGCACCACATCGATACGGATGGGAAACTACCCGTTGAGAAAGCCGACATCACCGTCCGCTTTACGGCCGGCACCAACATCCTGGGCGCCGACTGCTACGCGGGCCGGGAGGGCAGTAACGATGACGCCTGCACTGTGGTGACGGATCGCAACAAGGTCACCTTCACCGCCACTCGCCCCCTGCCCGCCGGTGAGGGGATGACGATCGGGGTGAGCGCCCCCAAAGGCACTTTCGCCCGCCCGGCACTACCGACGCCACTGCAGCAAAAGGGCACCCTGTACGTCGTCCTGGCGGGTTTACTGACGGCTATCGCTTACGCATACACCAGTTGGAACCGCCACGGCCGTGACCCGATTGGGCCGGAAGTCACCCACGAATTTTACCCGCCGGAGGGCGTCTCCCCCGCCTCGGCCTTTCACTTGCTGAACAGCCATCAACACGGGAGCCTGGTTACCGCATCTCTGACGGCGCTGGCCATTGACGGATACATCAAGATTGAAGAACGAAAAGAGGACGGATTCCTCGGCCTCGGTAAAAAGGAGTACTTCGCCCTACTCCAAACGGATGAAGTCCCGACCGATAAGGACGTGCCGGCAGAGCAGTTCGCCCTCTACCAGAAACTCTTCCAAAAATCCCGCATCATTGAGTTGGATGGAGATTACAACAAAGACCTCTACAAGGCGACCAAAGCCCACAACGACAGCATCCGCGAGCAGCACAAGGATTTCATCAAGGATGGAGCCAATGGCTGGAAGATCCTGCCCCTGGTGGGCATCTTCGTCGTCACCATTATTGCGGCAGTCCTGTTCATCAAAACGGCGGACAGCATTGGGGTGGTGGCCTTTGGGATTAGCATCCCGTTGTTCTTCATCGTGCTGGGTCTCTACGCCTGGCTGATCCAACAGCCGAGCTACGGAAAGGTGGCCCTCAAGAACCGGCTCAAGGGTTTACGCAATTACCTCAAACTCTCCCGCCAGGACCGCGACGCCCTCGTGGATGCCCCGGAGATGACGGAGGAATATTTCCAGCAACTCCTCCCCTACGCCATCGCCTTCGGCCAGGATAACGACTGGGCCCACAACCTGACGACGGACCTGGCCAATACCGGCGAGCGGCAAATGAATGCCTATCCTTATTACATGACTGGCTTCACCAACCGTATGAATACCTCGTTCGCGGATACGGCCCACACGGCGACTTCCGGTGGCGGAGGCGGCGGTTCCTTTTCTGGGGGCGGCGGCTCCGTCGGCGGCGGCGGTGGCGGTGTTGGTGGCTTCTGATGGAGGCGCCTCTCTCTAACGTTGGATATGGGGCCGCTGGCCGCGGTTAATCTCCGGCGCTCAATACCGGTCGTCCCGAAGGGCCGGCCTACGTAGCGGTGGCACACCGTCAGGTGGCCCACTCTACTTTGCGACGGGTGCCCCACCCTACTTCGCGGCATTTGGCCCACTCTACTTTGCGTCAGGTGCCCCACTCTACTTTGCGACGGGTGGCCCACCCTACTTCGCGTCAGGTGGCCCACCCTACTCCGCGTCAGGTGGCCCCACCCCACCCTACTTCCCAGCATTCCACCCCTTTTTTCACGTAAGGAAATTGTGATACCGCTCTCCGTCCAAAATTCGTGAACACTTCTAAAATGACCTGCTTAATCAATGACCAACTAGGTTGGCCATTTTAAGTATGCCGTCATGATCCAAATCACGCCCCTCCAGCCTTTTGGCTGTTCAATTACCTCCGTCGATCTCCGTTCCGCCAGCGATCAGGAAGCACTGACCATTCGCAATGCCACCGCGACCCACGGCTTTGCGGTGATTCGTGACCAGCACGATCTGGGCGACACTTCCTTTGCTTCGTTCCTCCAGCAACTCGGCCCCTCCATGTTCACGAAGGGGGAGACGGCCGTGGCGGGCCACCCCTCCCTAAATTTGGTGACCAACGTCGGCCGCGATCGCCCGCCGCGTTCCGTCTGGCACACCGATACCAGCTACGTTCCCCAGCCGCCGGCCTTCACCGCGCTGCGGGTTATCCACGCGCCGGAGTCGGGTGGAGAAACCCTTATTGCCGACCAGCTAGCCGCCTACGATGAGCTTTCCGAGGACCTGAAAGCGAGGTTCAAAGAGTCCACCGTTCTGCACGGGGCTACCGGGGTCGACGACGATGCCTCCTGCCACCACCCCTTATTTCGGCGGCACTCGGAAACGGACCGTACCGCCATCTTCCTGTCTACCCCGCAGCGGTGCACGGCCATCTCCGGGGTTCCGGCGCAGGAGGCTGAGCAAATAATCAAGGACTTGTACGCTTTCGGTACCCAGGACCAATTCGTCCACCGCCACGCCTGGAAAGCGGGCGACGTCCTGATTTGGGATAACCGCCGGACCCTGCACCGGGGCGATCACTCGGCCGTTATCGGTGATCGGGTGCTCCATCGTGGTATGGTCCGGGGAGAGGCGCCGCTACCCGTTTAGCAGCGCATCATCGGCCAGTTAAATAGGCTGCTCATCAATGGCTTGGGCGCTGCCGCGGGTGCAATGCAAGGATCAAGTAAATAATGGAAGGGCCTGAACTCAGGGACAAAACCCTTAGCCTCGGTTAACCGCTGCGAGCCACATCCGTCGGGTCACCTCTCGTAGCTCAAGGTCCGCGGCTTCGAGCATGGTGGAGATCATACTCTTCTCACCAAACGACCAGAAAAGCCCCGCCTCCAGCAAATAGGGCACCCCGGTGGATTGGTCAACCCGGAAATCGTAAAGGGAATAATCCCTACAGCCGAGGGCACGGTGCATCGTTAGCATCATGGTGCCTAACTGTTCCGTAAGAGCGTCATCTACTGCGGCGGGGCAGACGGCAGGCACGTTCTCCTTCGCCGATTGCCCGGCAACGTGACCATCCTCATCCGTGCGAAGCTTATCCTCCGCCAAACGGATGGGGTGCTCATCGTTTACCAGGTACTCAATGAAGGGCAGTACCCGCAGGGTGCCGTCCAACTCGATCACCGCGCCCCGGATCTCCCGGCCGGGAATGTATTTTTCTACGATTACCTCATCGTCGTACTGGCCCGCCAACCGCAGTGCCGCTTCCATTTCCGTAGGGTTTCGGACCAAAGTCAGCCCATCAGAATTATCGGACTGGTTGGGCTTAACGATCAACGGGAAGCCCAGGGCGGACCAGTTTTTCTCCGCACGGGTATTGCTTCGCAGGTCGATCAGCAAACCCGGCGCCACCCGCACGCCCCGGTCGTTGGCAATCAATCGGGTAAGGTGCTTGTTCTGCGCTACGGTCAGCACCTCACTACCAGAACCCACCATCGGGTAGCCGAGGACATCCCCAAAAAGAGACCGGTAAGCCGTGAGGCCGGCGGGGCAGAACAGGTGGGGTACGACCAAGTCGATCTGCGGTAGACTTTGTAGGACTACGCTCAAATCCTGAGGTTCCGGTTGCGGTTCGGGGCTATCGCTCAGCGACCATTTCCCCGAAGGGTAAACGATCAAGAACAGCAGTTCGAAACCCACGGGTTGGACGACCGAACTTGCGTAGAGCAGCGAGAGCTCGTAGAAGAACTCCAAGGTGGGTGACCCCATCACTTGCAGGGCGACCAATTTTGACGTGTCATGGTTAATCTCCACCTACCTCCGCGATTTTACCAATGTTGAAATCGATGTGGGTCCAGTCTCTATCTTCAATGAGGCTGCGCAGCAACAGCATGGGAATCTGCACGTGGTTGATGAAGAAAAAAGGCAGCGGGTCCTCCCAGCTAAAGACGGCCTCTTTACCGCTCAGGATGCGGTTCAGGATGAATTCTACCTCTTCTATTCCCTCTGCCTTCCATAGGCGGTGAAGCTCGTGGTACCACCAGAAAGTGGGTTGGGTTCTGCTCAAGGGCCTCCATTCCTTTTCTCTTCTACTATCGCTTTCCCAGTACGCCAACGCTGCCTCTGGTTGATCGTGAAACAGCGTGATGGCCGAGTGCGTGCGTGGATTACACTCGATGGGCATGACCTCCCCGTCGTCTCGAATGATGAAGTCGAAAGAGGCCTGCCCCGTCCCGCCCAACTTACGGGCGAAGGTCTCCACCCAAGCGTGTACGTTGGGTAGATCAAGCATATCGTAGTTCACCTGAAAGGGTGACGAATCCGAGCAGATGTACAGCATCAGCTGGCCGTCCCTGATCGTAGAATGAGTACAAACCTCCCGGCCTTCGACGAATTCCTGGAGCACCCAGGGATGGTTCGGCGTAATGGGCAGGCCGGCAATTCGCTCGCGATATCCAGGGTGCGGCAACTTGCGCAGATCGAGCCGGAAGACCGGATCGTACTTGATGCTCTTCAGGATGTACCGTTTACCCTCCGGGAACGAAAAATTGAGCAAGTCCTCCGTTGATTCAAAGCGGTGGGCCTCGGGGGCGGAAAGGCCAAAGGATCGGCACATCTCCCCAAAGGCGAACTTATCGTCTAACGCTTCGATCACATCCTCATCAAAATGGAATACTTCCGCATACCGACTCAATTGGGGTTTAATGCGGGCGTCATGCAGCGCCGCAGCCGGGCTGGCTACGGGAACGACGAGGTCCACGTTTTCCTCAACGATGATGGATTCCAGGGCGCGGCCGTAGGCGCTGCTATCACCGTTGGAGAATTTTGGAATCACGTGAAAGGCCGCAACGGACTCCGAAAAGCGCGTCCCACAGTACCGATAATCGGGTGTCTCTACGGCCACAACCCTATCTCCCAACGAATGAAACATCCTGGCCAATTGCAGGCACTTGGTCATCTTCCCACCGGTCAGCAGTACGGTTCTACCGGACGGGCGGACGGGCGGACGTTCCCGGAACGACAACCTTACTACGGCCACCGCGGTCAGCAATGCTGCCGGCACGGCACAAAGCGTTAGTACGGCCAGCGCACCAAGTGTTTTAATCCTCATGGCGGCGCTTAACTAATCCGTCGGATTAAAGTGAGCCCATCGCGGATGGGGAGCAACACCTGTTCCACGCGCTGGTCCTGATTAACCATATCGTTGAAGTGAATCAGCGCCTCACCGTTCTCGCTCACTTTTTCACGGGCGTATACTTGGCCTTGGTACAGTGTGTTGTCCACGCAGATTAAGCCGCCAACCGGTACGAGGTCGTGGTCAAGCAGGGTTTGGAAGTAGTTCAGGTAGCCTTGTTTATCGGCGTCGATGAAGACCAGGTCAAAGCGCTGTCCTTCAGCAACGAGTTCATCGAGGGTATCGGAGGCTGGCCCGACGCGGATGCTCACTTTCTTCCCGGCGGGGCTGGCCCGTAGGTGGCGCTCGGCGAAGCCGGCCGCAAAAGCGTCGTATTCACAGGCAATCAACTGGCCATCCGCAGGCAGTGCCTCCGCCATAGCTAACGAAGCGTAACCGGTAAACGACCCGATCTCTAGGATTCTTTTCGCCCCGGAGATCGCCACCAGTAGCCGCAGGAACTGCCCTTCCAATTTACCGGAGACCATTTCCTGTTCCAGCTCCAGGGAAGTTTGCCCCGCATCGAATGCCGCTTTCCAATTGATGGCGCGCGTAGCCGTTTCCAGTGCCTCCAAAGATGCCGACGGCGCCGTAGAGCTCCGCTCCAGGTAATCTTCCAGCGGGGCGGCGAGCGAATGGCAGCGACCTAGAGCCGCCAACCAGTTCGCTTCGGTCGCAGTGGCTACCATATTCTCGTGGAGGCTTTCTATTTCCGCTGCCAGAATGGAATGCGGGGTAACGGGGCGAGCAGTTAGCATCGGCGGAAGGTTTGCTTTAGGCGGAAAAATAGTCGCGGATCGGGATGCTCTCGGCGGAAGCGTAAACGGCATCGGCAATGTTATCTACCGGCGTTCCCCGGTGGTTCTCCCCGAGGGTAGCAATGGTGTAGATGCCGGCGCCCTTAGCGGAAAGGATGGAGTTGATGGAATCCTCTACCGCCACGCAGTCGTCTGCTTTTACCCCGAAGTGCTTCAGCGCCGCCTGGTAGATATCCGGTGCGGGCTTACCCTGGGGCGCGTCCTCAGCGTGGAAAATGTGGTCGAAATCATCAGCGGAAAGTCTCTCGCCCGCCGCCGTCAACAGGGCTCCCGTGTTGTCTTTCGACGTTGAGGTAACCCAGGCAACTTTCGCGCCGGACTTCTTTGCAGCCCGGATCAGGTCGACTACACCGGGCCGGGGCGATACTTTTTGATCTACGATCGACTTACCGGCCAGGTCCGTCTTACTGGTGTGGATCTTGTTGATTGTATCCTCGGATAGCTCCTGCCCCGTCGAAGCGGCCAGGGTTTCCAAGCGGTGGATACCCCCGCTCGTCTGCAGTAGCTTTTTGTAAGTGGGCAAGGTCCAGTGCCAGTTCAAGCCCTGGTCTTTAAGTGCCTGGTTGTAGGCCTGGCGCTGGAGCTCCGAAGTCTCGGACACAACCCCGATGGACCCAATGAAGAGTACGGATGGTTTCATTAGTTAAGTAGTTATAGAGGTGATGAGATTCCCGCGCAAAAGCGCAGTATTTTTCGCTAAACAGGATGGTTAAGAAACCGTGGCAATAGCCGGTTTTTTGATCGGTTCGAAGTGGCCGGTTACCGAAGGATTTTCCAGGCCAACTTCGTGGCAGTGCGCTTCTACACCCAGTCCCTGGCGGGGGAACAATTCACATAGTTGTTGGTAATCGGCGAGTGCGGAAGCGAGGTCTTCCCGGGTAAGTTCATTGAGGTAGCCACAGGTACCAATGCCTCCTTTCGGTAGCGGAGCGGCTAGGTTGCCACCGCGTTTCTGCGTCACGCGCTCCTGTGCTTCGAAGATCAGGTCGCTTTCCTCCAGAACGGGGTGCCAGAGACTAAGCTCGAAGTTGCTGATCAAGCGCATGATCCGGTCCCGTTCCTCGGCGGTGATCCACCCCTGCAGGTAGCTGAGGTAGGCGCCGAATCCCATCCCACAACCCACGGCGTGGCCGTGTAGCATGCCCGATGGAATTTCGAAGCCCGGCGACCAGGTATGCCCGTACGCATGGGGGCGGCACTGGTGGGTTTCGTAAAGGTTACCGTACTCCGCCTCCACGTAACTCCGCATCGCGGCGGAGAGCACCCGGTTCCCCCGTTCCTTCAGGTCTGCGGAATTGGTATCCGCGCCAAAGTGGGTATCCACCAGCGCGAAGCCGGTTTCCTCCAGCAATTCAAATAGGGCCAGGTCCTTTACGACGGCCATCTTAATGATCTCGGCGACGCCGTGCCGCATCCACCCCTTGCGCAAGGAGCGGAAGAAGGTCCGGTCCGTGATGGTCATCACGGGCGCGTGGTAAGCGCCGAACAGGTTTTTGTAGCCGTGCCCGTCGCAGCAGGTACGGGGGGAAGGCCCGGCATCAATTCCAGCAACAATTGAGGTGGCCAGCATCACGTAGGGGGTATTTCGGTGGTACAGGGCGCAGGCCAGGCCGGCGGTATCCGCCAGTACTCCACCTCCGACTACCAGGACCGGCTCCTCGCGGGATACACCGGCATTCTTGAAATCACCGAGGAGTAGTTCGACCATTCTGATGCCCTTATCCACTTCCATGGCGCGGTACACCAGCTTGGTCAGTTTGATCCCGTGGTAAGCAAAGTAAGCGTTAATCTCCTCACCGTAGTGCTCTTCCACATTGGCATCGACGACGCTCACGCAGCGGCCCAGTGGTTGGTAAAGCTTCAGCAGTACGTCACTCTCGAAGTTCAGTACGTCCTCGGTGATGAGGATTTCGGTCATGGCTGACGTCGACATCACGGCTTCGATGCGCTGCCCGTCGCCTTCGTAGGTGACCTGACCCGAAGAATTACGGTAGCTCGAGGTGGGGTAGATCGCGTGTGGATCCTCCTCTTCCAGCCGGGAGAAAAGTTGCTCGTAGAACTCCCGCTTCCCCCCTTTCAGCAATAGCTTCTTAAGGGCATTTTGGCCGTTTGGTCCCGTTCGCACGTCAGCGGCGAACCGTTCCCACGTGAGTAGCTCGGTGGGTGTCAGGTTGGCCGCAAGCCTGGTGAGTAGCGTAAACAACTTGCCTACGGGCATCGCGTAGACCGTCTTCAGTTGCCGCAGCGCGGATACGGATTCAACGCCGAGACCGGCAGCGCTACTGCTGTGAGAGAAGCCCTCAGAAAAGGCATCGGCCTGGCGAAGCAGCTCGACCAAAACACGAAAGCTATTGCTCTCTAACGTTGATTGTAGTGACTCGGGAGTAGGTAATTGTTTAAAGGCGCTGGCAATTCTTGTAAGCAAAACAGTGAATTTAGGTTAGGATAATTGTGGGTCACAAAGCCCTCGCAATACATAATTGCGGGCCTAACTGAAGTCGCTGCAGAAAGTTTATCGACAGTTTTTCCCAACAATTGGATCGCGTGATTAACAATATCACTACGAGAATCCTGCAATTATTCATACTGATTGGCGGCTTCTCGTACCATGATTTCAGATCCATTCGGGCGCTGCCGCAGGTGCCACATTGTGTGGCAAGAACGCAAAAGGATGCCCTGACGAATCATTCGCCTGCGCCCTAAAATTGGGTATCAGAAATCAATGTTGGCGCTAGCTGACGGTGTACCCACCCAGTCCAATATTAGCTCCCTCGCCGGGCACCAGATCCAACAATGCCCTCACCCTAAAGGACTACTAAACGGCTCTAACTCCAGCGCATCCTCCCCCCACCCCTACGGATACTAAACCAATAAAACACGTCCCGCCCCCGCGCGTTACCTTCGTGGCTGCTTTTCATCACTCCCGTAGCCGGTAGCTCATGCGCATCAAAGTAGGCATCTTTTTCGGCGGCCCCAGCCGCGAACGTGAAATCTCTTTCGCCGGCGGGCGGACGGTCTACGACAACTTGGATAAGGCCCTCTTCGAGCCCGTCCCCATCTTCGTGGATAGCCACCGCAAGTGGCACCTGCTGGACTGGCAGTACCTCTACCGGGGCACGATCCGCGACTTCTTCCCACCCATCGACCTGGCACCCGCGTCAGCGCATGGGTTCCAAGTGTACCAGGAAAGCTTGGGGCCTTTGGATGAGCTCAGCCTCGAAGCCATGGGCAAGAAAATCGGCCGCCGCCTCCGCCGCCACGAACTGCCGGAACTGATCGACGTCGCTTTCCTCGCCCTCCACGGCGAATACGGGGAGGATGGCCAACTCCAAAAAGAACTCGAATACGCGGGCATCCCCTACACCGGCTCCGGCGTGGAGGCCAGCGAGATCGGAATGGACAAGGCCGTCCAGAAACAATTAATGCAGGCAGAAGGCTTCCCTTCCCCGCCCATCCTCGTCATCGAAAACGGTGATTTCGACGGGCGCCAAGTCCAGGAACACTACTACGCTGCGGAGCAGGAGATTGGCTGGCCCATGGTCGTGCGCCCCGCCCGACAGGGCAGCTCCATCGGGGTGGCTATCCTTAAAGAATCCGACGGGCTGGAAGGCTTCGAGCGCGCCGTTAACGCGGCCTTCTTCCGGGAGCTCCTCCCCCTCAATGAATACGAGGCCCGCGATGAATTTGAGCGCCTCGAATACGTCCGCAACCTCAGCGATCTGCGCGACGGCGTGGCCTTCCCCATGGACGCCAAACGGGGCGAACGGGAGATCACCCTCTACACCCCCGACGAACTTTTCGACTACCTCGAAACCGCCGTGGCCGACCCGGCCGGCTACCCCCTCGTCGTGTTTACCGGCCACCAGTCCGAGGAACGTGTCATCGTGGAAGGTTTCATCGACGGCAAGGAGTTTTCCACCATCGTGCTGCGGACGCCCGATGGCCGCGCCGTCGCCCTCCCCCCCACCGAGATCGTCAAGCCCAGCAGCGAGCTCTTCGATTACCGCTCCAAGTATATGCCCGGCCGCAGCCGCAAGGTTACGCCGATCGATCTGCCGACCGAACGCATCCAGGCCATCCGCGCCGAGTGTGAGCGGCTCTACGAAACCCTCGGCTTCCACGTGTACGCACGCATCGATGGTTTCCACACCAAGAGCGGGGAGATCTTCCTCAACGACCCGAACACCACGTCGGGGATGATGCCCTCCAGTTTCTTTTTCCACCAGGCGGCGGAGATCGGCCTCAACCCCAGTCAGTTCCTCACCTTCATCATTCGCCAGTCTTTGCGCGAACGCGGGTCCGGAGCAAAGGGGATGGAGGTCGCCCAGGAGTTGGGGACCGCGCTCGACGCAGCGATGGACGCCGCCAAGTCCGCCGCCAACGTCAAGGAGAAAATTGGGGTGATCCTCGGTGGCCCCAGCTTCGAACGCCACATCAGCGTAGAGTCCGGCCGCAACGTTTTTGAGAAACTGGCGTCGAGCGAAGGCTACCGCCCCATCCCCCTCTTCCTGGAAGCCACCGGTAAGGGGACTGGCCGCGACGCCTACCAACTGCACCAGCTACCGATCAACCTATTATTAAAGGACAACGCCGACGACATCCGCGACAAGCTGCGCCACTCCCGCGAGCACGCCGTCATCGCCGAGATCCGGGATGCCTGCGAAGACATTACCGACCGGTACGCGGACCGCGATGTCGTTTTCCACCCCGAACAGATTGAGTGGAAGGACCTGCCCCGCCTCGTTGATGGCGCCTTCATCGCCCTCCACGGCCGGCCGGGAGAGGACGGGCAAATCCAGTCCATCCTCGAACCACTGGGGATCTACTACAATGGCTCCGGCATCGCCAGCAGCCGCGTGACGATTGATAAGTTCGCCACCCTCCGCACTCTCCAGAAAGCAGGATTACCCGTCACCGAACAGTGGCTCGCCCCCGTTGCGGAATTTCGCGCGGACGAGATGGCTTTCTACGACCAGGTGGAGCAGCGCTTTGGCTACCCCCTCATCGCCAAACCGGTGGATGACGGCTGTAGCTCCGCCGTCGTCCTCATCAAGGACCGGCAGGAACTCATCGCCTATACCCACCTGACCTTCCGCCCGGCCGGCCTCAACGAACGGGCCGCCCGCAAGGAGTTAAAGGTCAACGCCAAAGATGAGTGGCCGAGTGGCAAGGAAACCATCCTCTTCGAACGGGCCATCACCGCTGAGGGGGCCGCAAAGTTCCTGGAGATTACCGGTGGCATGCTCACGCACTACGGGGTGGACGGAGAAGTCCGTTACGAAGTATTCGAACCCAGTGAGACGCTGGCTGGCGGAGAGATCCTCAGCCTCGAGGAGAAGTTCCTGGCCGGAGAAGGGCAAAACCTGACGCCCGCCCGCCTGGGGACGGACCAACACAGCTACGCCATGATCGCCGGCCAGGTGAAGGCCGACCTCGAAAAGGCCGCCCGCGCCGTCGCCGTGGAGGGGTACTGCCGCATCGATGCTTTCGTGCGAATCCAACCCGACGGTACGGCCGTTACGGTACCCATCGAGGTGAACAGTTTGCCGGGGATGACGCCGGCTACGGCCATCTTCCACCAGGCCGCCCTGGCCGGGTACCAACCGGCGGAGTTTATTGCCCGCATCCTCGCCTACGGGAAGTCCCGGCGGGATCGGTCGCTGGCCGCGAAAAAGCCCGTTACCCCTACTCCAGCTGCCGCTACTACGGCCGCTACCATAATTCCTACCGCTGAGGCTCAGTCCTCCGTATCCGCCCCATCTACCGGTGCGCTTCCTACGGACCCGGCACCTGCGGCAGCGCCCACCGCCGGAGGCAGTAACGCGGCAAAATTGTCCGGTGCTGCAGCAGTAGCAACGTCCGGAACCGTTTACGATAAATTAATGGCGGATGAACCGACCGCCACTACCCCCGCTACCCCCGCTACGCCCATGACCGCCGATGCACCCGTTAAAACTGGCTTCGTACCCAGTACCCTGGCCCTCCTGAAGAGTGGCTACCTGTGGAAGAACATTGCCGCAATGTTGCTCTTCTTCCTGCTTTGTTTCTTCGTGGTCAAGTACGGCATCCAGGCGTACACGAGCCACGGGGCCAGCCTCGAACTGCCCGATTTCGTGGAGATGCAACGCGCGGACGCCGAAGCCCTCGCCGATGACCTCGGCCTCAAACTCAAATTTGAAAAGGGCGCTTTCGACCCCAGCCGCCCACCGGGGACGGTGACGCGGCAGCACCCCAAGGCGGGCGCCGGCGTGAAGCGGAACCGCAGCATCTACCTCACCATCCTCACGGACGAGGCGCCGATGATCAAACTACCGCCATTGACGGGCGAATACGACTATACACAGTACACGACCCGCCTTTCGCGGATGGGCGAGATCTCCTCCAAGATCCGCGAACAGGTGTACGACGGCAAGCAGGAAGAAAACACGATTCTCCACTTCTTCTACGGCGACCAAAAGATCACCGAGGATGACCTGAAAGGGGGCCGTGTAGAAGTGCCGAAAGGTGCTGAGTTGGAGTTCGTCGTGACCGTCCGGGAAACCGGCGAGGTGAAGGTGCCCAGCCTCCGCTGCAAGACCTTTGGCGAGGTAGAATTCTTGCTCGATGGCTCCGACCTCATCGTCGGGAACATCTACGGCAACGTAGCCAGCCGGAGTGATGCATACGTCGTGCGCGTAGAACCCAGTGAGGGCACGATGGTGCCGGTGGGTTCCAAATTCAACGTTTACCTCTCCGATAGCCGGCCCGCCAATTGTGACTAAGTAGCTGACCATTAGGCATAAAGGTTGGTTGGACCCGTTTTGACGCCAATAAGTTGGCACTGATATCCGAACCGATGATGGTTTATGAGAAGCACTGGGGAAGACCATAAAAGGTCTGTCCCCACAAATTATTCTCCGAGCCCCGGCGTTGTATACCCCCAAGAACAGAACATGATTACAAGATTACTCGCTACGACGGCCCTGTTTATTTTGGCGCTGACCAGCCTTGCGGCCCAGTTCACCATCCAGCCGCTCGGCGGATACGACACGCCCGGGAGTGATGCTCAAGGAACACCGGTGGAAAAGGTCGATTGCCAACCGATAGACGAAACCGCCTTCACCTTGCTCCGGCCCGGAGCGTCGCTGGAGCGGCTGATTCAGCCGGACACCTTCAACCTTGAAGGCCCCATCACCTACGCCTGCCAGGGCTGTAACGTGGCGGCGGGTGGCCAGGCCCTTTTGCGCCGGGATACGCTGATCTACACCGCCAATGCGGACGTGGAAGAAGTGGCCGACACCCTCATCGTACAGGGTTGCGGAAGCGATGGCGAATGTGGCGAAGAGACGGTGATTGTTATCGTCGTCCAGCGAGAAGGCCGCACCGTCAACCTGCCCACGCAAACCGCGCAACCAGGGCAGAAAATCAACGTAAGCGGGCCGGCTGATGACTTTGCGCGCAAGGCTTTCTGCCGCTCCATCGAAAACTGCGCGCCGGATTACCTCGGCCGCGACCAACGTTTCTTCTTCATCAATAGCCAGGCGGAAAGCAACGATTTTGCCTACACGGCCGCGCGCTACGGTGGTACGGATGCCGTGTGCATTCAACTCTGCACTGCATTTGGTTTGTGCGACACTTACCGTACGGAGATCAACATCAACCGTCCCAGCCTGGGCCTCCCCTTCGTGGATGATTTTAGTGAAGATAACTTCCGCCCGGACGCCAGCTTGTGGCAGGACCGGGACGTGCTGATCAACCGGACCTTTGCCCAGCAGCCGCCATCGGTAGGGGTAGCGACCTTTGACGCCGTCGCGTCGGATGGAGCAGCCTACGCTATTTCCGGCAGCAACCGGCCGGCCGTCCGGGACTACCTTACTTCCGCGCCCCTCAAAATGAACGGGCAGGATGGTGCGGCCCTCAGCTTCTTTTTGCAACCCCGTGGTTTGGGTAACCGGCCTGAGCGACAGGACAGCTTCGTCGTCCAATTCTTGCACCCGGAGGGTGATTTCCGCACGGTCCTGGGCGTTGGCGGCCGCTCCACTACGGAGCCGAGCACGGTCCCCCTCCCCTTCGAGCCCTACCTCATTATGCTCGACGCTGACTACCTCTATGACGGTTTTACCTTCCGTTTTGCCAACAAGAGTAGCGAACGAGGAGCGGTAGACATGTGGCACCTCGACTACGTCAAACTGGCCCGGGAAGACAATGATATCACTACGGATGATTTGGCGCTGACGCAGGTGCCGGGTTCGGTACTGGGGCCACTTACGAGCCTCCCGTTGCGCCACTTCCAGGCGGCGGACGATAACCTGGTAGCTCCGGGGATCGAAGTTGGAGTATTCAACGTATCCGACGGAGCCATTGAACTCTCCAGCGGAAAGGAAAGTGAGATCACGGTCCTGACGCCGGATTTCAACGTAGTTGCCCTCGGCAACCTCCAGAATGCGGACGTCACGAACCTCCCCAATAGTTTTCCTTCCCTGACGACCGTTGACCGGCCACTGAACGAAAATTGGACCGGGCTCAGCGCAGTGGAGAATTACCTGAATGGCCTGCCGCTTACGGAAGAGCCCGTAATTCTGGATACCCGCTTCACCCTCTCCCCGGCGGGTGGTGCTGAATCCAGCTCGCCCGGCTTCTTGAAAACCCGCGAAAACAACGAACTCTCCACACTCACGATTCTGGACGAGTACATGGCTTACGACGATGGCTCCGCCGAAGCGACCATTGAGTTGACGGAGGGGACGGTCACGCTCCAACGTTACGTCGCGTACGTGGAGGATGAACTGCGCGGCATTCAAGTGCGCATCCCCCGGGGCCTGGCCAGTTTCGGTAACCAGCAACTGCGGTTGGTCGTCTACTCCGGAGACGCGGAGCCGGACGAACTGATTTACAGCGAAGATTTTGACATCGTCGTACCGGAAGACATCCTGCGCGACTCCCTCGAAGGGTTCACGACCTACATTTTTGATACACCGTTCCCCCTTACCGAAGGCGTATTCTTTGTGGGGTGGGAACAGCAGCGGAGTACCGTCCCCGTCGGAATTGGCTACGACCGAAATACGGCGCCCGCAGCGGGCACGCAATGGTTCAACTTTGGTAGCGGTTGGCGGCAACTGGCCGGCAGCGTCTCGGGTGCTTTGATGCTCCGCCCTCTGCTGGGTGGTTTCGAAGGCTTTACAACTAGCACACCGGATACGGAACTAGCTACCTCACTCATTGAAGTGTTCCCTAACCCTACCGACGGTGAACTACGCATCCGCCCAACGGGTGATCTACAATTGAACAACCTGCAATTGCAGCTATTCAGCGCGACGGGCGCTTTATTGCAATCTGCCACTGGTGTGGATCGTCTCGACCTGCGGAGTTACCCGGCCGGTCTCTACCTGCTGGAGGTGACGGACGGTGCGCGGCGCAGCCAACACAAGATCATCCGCCAGTAATACGAGCTTGTTTCCCGATCAATTTTACCCGAATGCCGCGGCCGCTAATCTAAAGCAGCCATCAGGCGTTCTCTCGAAAAAATAGATACCACTATGGACGCAACGATCCAGGAACTGAAAGAAAGAGAAGCGGGAGATAAGAAGGACTACGTCCTGCTAGACGTGCGTGAAGATTACGAGCGCAGTGAATTCAACATTGGCGGTGTCCACGTACCGCTGGGCGACCTCATGGGTTCCCTAGATAAATTGGCCCCCCATAAGGACGAAGAGATCATCGTTTACTGCCGTAGTGGTAAGCGTTCGGCGATGGCCGCCCAGTTGTTGGGTCAGTCCGGCTTCAGCAATGTCCGTAACCTGGAAGGAGGGATGTTGGCGTGGCTGCGGGAGGCTTAGAGCTAGCGTTTGACGACGCGGGCGTCGAAGCCTTTTCTTTTGAGTTGGGCAACGAGTTCGTTAGCGTCAGCTTCCGTGGCGCGGCGACCGACAACCGCCATGGCGTAAGCGCCACCCGTTGATTTTTGAACGATGCTTTCCCCGAAGCCGGCCTTCTTCAGCTTTTTGACCTGATTCTCCGCGTTGAGGAGTTGGCGAAAGCTACCCGCCTGCACGGTGTACGCGCCGGCGCGGTCGGCCAGCACTTCGCGGGTTACGTCATTGTCCATGCCGGAGAGTTCCACGTCTTCATCGGCGTCCATGAAGTTGGTAGCGTCAGTTCCGTCTGCGGTGACGACCTGGGATTCCGGTACGCGCTGAAAGTAGGTATCCAGATCGGGCTCCGAAGCCTCGGCTTCCGTTGAATTACCCGTTGCGGGAGGAGGTGCTGTCCGCAGTTGATTTTGCGCAACGGCCCGGTCGGCTACCATTGCCGTAGTGGCGTAACCGGGGCCGGATGGGGCCGTCGTCAGTGCAGCGTACAGTAAGTAAGCCAGCGTACCGAGACAGACGACCAGAATGATGGGGATGAGGATGGGCGTATTCCGCATGGGGCAAAAGTTAAAATTCGGCGAATTATCTGCCGGAGCGCAATAATCGGGACGAAGACGGTATTATTGTGAACACGTACGAAAAACGGATTGCACTTCTGTTTCGTTTTCCGTGCGATCAAGAATTGTTTAAGTGTTTGCTTTTTGGAAAGACCGTTTTCGGAGGCGCCCAACAGGGCGCCTCTTTTTTTTGTCCGCTCACAAAGGCTCCCAACATGATATTGGGCCACAATTCATACAAACTTAGGCCCAAAGCTACTTACTCCCGGACTCAATTCCTGTTTACACACGGGCTGCCCCCGCTACCTTTGGCGCCGAAACCATATTGGGCAGGCAGTGTTTGGGGCTGCGTTGACCCCTCCCACGTTAAATCTTTCCGTAGCAGTTATGTCCAAAACCGTTTTAGAAGACCCCACCGCCGCGACCCGCAAGGAAGACCACATCGAATTGGCGTTCCGTTCGCAGGTGACGGGTTTGGACGAGCGCTTCGATTACGAACCCATGCTCGCCGCTCACCCGGCCCCCGGCTCGCTGGAGGCCGTGGCCTTCGGGAAGCAAACCATGGCCGCCCCGCTCTGGGTGAGTAGCATGACGGGAGGTACGGAGAAGGCGCTCACCATCAACCATAACCTGGCGCGAGCCTGTAACGAGTTTGGTTTGGGGATGGGCCTAGGCTCCTGCCGCCCTCTGCTTTACGACCATGACCGGCTCCAGGATTTCGACGTGCGGCCCCTCACCGGCCCGGACGTCCCTCTATACGGGAACCTGGGGGTAGCGCAGATCGAAACCTTGCTGGATCGGGGCCACCTAGGTAACATCACCCAGTTGGTCAGCACCCTGCAGTTGGATGGTTTGATCATCCACGTCAACCCACTGCAGGAGGCGATGCAGCCGGAAGGGGATGTGTTTCGGGATACCCCACTCAACATCGTCAAGGCAACACTGGAGGGCTTGCCCGACTTACCCATCATCGTAAAGGAGGTAGGGCAAGGAATGGGCCCCGCCAGTCTCAAGTCCTTACTAGAACTCCCCTTACTCGCCGTCGATACTGCCGCTGGTGGTGGGACCAACTTCAGTAAACTGGAACTCTTCCGCAGTGACGAGTTGCGGCGCGCTGCCTACGAACCCCTCGTCAAGGTGGGCCACGGCGCCCGGGAGATGGTGGAAATGGTTAACCACATCGCCATTAATGAGGACGGTAGCCTCAATGAAGACATCAAAACGCAGCACTTAATCATCAGTGGCGGCGTCAAGGATTTTCTGGAGGGGTACTACCTAACTGAGCGGTCCGTACTTCCGGCCATCTACGGGCAGGCGTCTGCCTTCTTGAAGTTTGCCCGGGAGGATTATGCGACGCTGCAGCGTTACGTGGCCACTCAGATCAGAGGCTTGGAATTAGCGAATGCCTACCTTCGCATCCGCATTTGAGCCCGTAGCATCGACCGACTTCAAACCTACTTCCGCCCCCAATAATTAGGGTTCGACCAACAGCAAAAGCAGCACCGATAGTGGCACAAGACCAACAACGGATCAACGGTTTCAGCAAGTTCAGTAAGGAACAACGCCGGCAGTGGCTAGCCGAACAATTTCTGGAGGACGGCGCGGCCGGCACCCTGGCTAAGTTTGACTTTTCGGACGAGGAAGTCCAACGAGTGTTTGATGGCTTCAGCGAGAATACTGTCGCCAACTTCCCCCTGCCCTACGGGGTGGCCCCCAACTTCGTGGTGAACGGCCGGACCTACGTCGTCCCAATGGTCACCGAGGAATCCAGCGTAGTGGCCGCGGCGAGTGCGGCGGCAAAATACTGGATGACCCGGGGTGGGTTCAAGACGGAGATCGTCGCTACGGAAAAACTCGGCCAATTGCACTTTCGGTGGTCCGGCAGCCCGGAGCGTCGCTCTGCGCTCCTGTCCGAACTCTGTACCCGCGTCAGCGCCCAAACGAAGGAACTGACGGCCCGCATGGAAAGCCGGGGGGGAGGCGTACGCGGCATTACCTGGAAGCACCTACCCGAAGTGGCCGACGATTGTTACCAACTGCTCGTCAAATTTGGAACGGCGGATAGCATGGGGGCCAATTTTATCAATACCGTGCTCGAGGCTTACGGACAGGAGTTGCGCCGTTGGGCGACGACCAGCCCGAGTTTGCGGGAGAGTGAGCGGGATCTGGAAGTCATCATGGCTATCCTAAGTAACCACACCCCGAACTGTATCGTCCGCGCCTGGGTAAGTTGCCCGATTGCCGACATGGCGTTGCCCGTGAACGGCGTGGACCCGCACGATTTTGCCCGCCGCTTCCGCTACGCCGTGGAGATTGCCCGGCAGGACCCGTACCGCGCCGTGACCCACAACAAGGGCATCATGAATGGCATCGATGCCGTCGTGATCGCCACCGGCAATGACTTCCGTGCCGTAGAAGCCGCCGCCCACGCCTTTGCGGCCCAGGACGGTACGTACCGCAGTCTGAGCCGGTGCCGGATCGAGCACGACCACTTCCATTTTGAACTGTCGTTGCCCCTGGCCCTCGGTACCGTAGGTGGCCTGACGAAACTGCACCCCCTTGCCAAGCTATCGCTGGATTGCCTCGGCCAGCCCAGCGCGCCGGAACTGATGAGCGTGATCGCGGCAGCTGGGCTGGCGCAGAATTTTGCGGCCGTTCGGAGCCTCGTTACGACGGGCATCCAAAAGGGGCACATGAAGATGCACCTGCAAAATATCCTGACTGAGTTTGCGGCCACGCCTAAGGAAAGGGAAGCTACCGTAGCCCATTTTGCGGACCGCACCGTTAGCTACGCCGGCGTGCGGACTTTCCTGGAAACGGTGAGGACTTAGGGTTGAGTAAACGCCGCCACCTCGCGGACTTCACCTGAGGCCAGGTCGCCCAATTGAATGCCCCCAATGCGGACCCGAACGAGCCGGATAACCGGGTGGCCGACCGCCGCCAGCATCTTCCGCACCTGCCGGTACTTCCCCTCCCGGAGGGTGACGGCAACCCAGGTAGCCGGGCCGTGGTTGGACTGGTGTTCCCGCCGAGGAGGGAAGGAGAATTCGGGCGCCGGCTCCAGTTTGCGGACGGCGCAGTGCAGCGTCCGGTATTTCTTGCCGCTAAAGCCGATCTCTACACCTTCCCGAATTTGGCGTAGAGCATCCTCATTTAATTCGCCCAGTACCCGTGCGTAATATTCCTTTTCGACGCCGGCGGAGCGGATGCGTTCGCTTTCCTTACCATCCGTCGTGAGTAGGAGTAGCCCTTCGGAATTCTCGTCCAGCCGGCCGATGGCCATGGTGCCGGGGGCAAAGTCGTAGAGTTCCCCCAGCATCCGTTTGTTCTTGCGCTTGGTGTGCTGGTGGGTGAACTGGGAGAGGACTGAGTGGGGCTTGTTGAGGAGGTAGTGGTGGTGGGTTTTGGGGTTCATGCAGAGAAGCTAAAGCGAATAAAACGCGTAATGGGCAGGTGTACCTTTCCCAAAAGTAGCCAGTGACACCCTTTACCCTCCACCAAATCACAGCACAATGAGGCCGGGGTAATGCGCCCGAAAAAATGCATCCTGCTCCGCTTCCAGAAAGAGGATGCCGTAGGTCGTCAAATGGAAGCGGGCTTCCCCTACCGAGCTAAGCGCTTCGTTCGCCAGCTTGATGATGCCGGGCTGGCGGAGGGGGCCGTCATCCAGCATCAGGTTGCCGTAGCGGCTTCCGCCGAAATCGAAACCAAATTCATCCACGGGCGGCGCGGTGGGGGTGGCCCGCAGTTGAATATCAACGATATCCGTCGGGGTGAACTGGCCCCGCGAGATAGCCGCTAGCCGCTCCAAAAATACCTTCCTCCCACCAGGCAGGTTGGCGCCATTGTAGTTGATGCTGACCATCACCCTTGGGTAATACCAAAGTACGTGGAGCCGGGAGTACACGTCAGCGTCGAGCCAGCGTGTCTCCGCGGCATTCTGTTCCGTCGTACTAAGGTGGTTCAGTAGGCCGATCGAATCCATTTGGCCGAGGAAACGACGTAAGTTTTTCGGGCTAAGGTCATTATCGTAGCTGCCCGTTCCCTTGAGGGAGATGTCGCTACTGGCGGCCCCCAACTCATTGTACTCCGGCTGGGTTAAGAGACGCAACGCAAAGTATTCGGTACGGCCTTCCGCGCCGGGGTCGGCCGGTGCGAGGAAAGCCAAGCGGTAGCGGGAGGCCCGGTCCGCCAAAAAATGGTTGATACCCGTCAGCATACTGGGGTTTGGCACGAAGCGAGCTACGGTGTCCAGCGGGTCATCGGCCAAATTGGGTGGGAAGGCCAGATTGTAAGCGTAGCGGTCTTCCCCAACCGTAAAGGAGACCCGACCCGAATCCACAAGACCGGTGCTGGTCTCGTCGGTCGCTACCTTGATCAGCTCCACCCGTAGTTCCGTGAAGTCAAAATCGGGTACTAGACCTCGCAGCGAATCGTAAACCGCGCGGTAGGCCAATTTTGGGTCCGTCGGCAACTCGTCAGTTCGGAAGCGAACGGCGGATTCTCCCAGGCTCAGGAATTCAAAGAAATCTACCAGCTCATTTGGCTGTTCTTCCGAAAGCAGGATGGCCTCCGGGTGTAGCAATTCCCGGCGGACGAGGTGATTAACGAGCAGGCGTTCTTCCCCCTTCAATTGATTGATATTGTCTTCGGTCAACGTCCGTTTCACCGCGAAGGCTAGCAAGTCCATCTCCGTGGGTAGGTCCTCGCCCGTCAGCCGGTTTTTGATGGCGGCGTGGGTAGCCTTGGAGGTGAGGCCAATCCGGAATAGCGTCTCGTTGAGTCGCGTCCGGGTTTTGCCAAATAGGCTGAATTCGTGGCCCAGGTAATCGTAGACCGTGAAGCGCTCGTCATCCTCAGCGTACGGGGCGGGCGGCGGGTGGGCCGTCCAGGAGTTTTCGACGGAGTCCGTCGCCTCAATCGCTCGCTCAATCTGGCGGCCGGGAGAGTCGGCGAGCAGCCGGCCCAGCGTAGTGTCGGGGGAGGTGCTGAAATCCTGGTTAGGGTCGGAGAGGTAGGCCCTGGCCTTGGTCCCGGTGGCACCGATCCGAAAGAACCTGTCCTTCCGCATGGCCTGGCCAATCAGGGATAGCAGATGGGTCTTCGGCCCAACCGTGCCCCCTTGCACTTTGGTGCCCAATTCCTGGGAGGTGGGGAGGGGATCGTTGCGCAGTCTTTCCAGCAGCCAATCTTGTCCGCCGGGGGTCAGCAGTTCGGTTTGCCGTACGCGTTCGAACAGGTCGTACGCACTCGGTTCAGATTGCTCCTGGGCGGATAAAAAGTTTTGGCTCACCAGCAGCAGTAGCAGTAGCAGTAGGGTGAGTAGGTGAAAACGTCTCATCTTAGGGGTTCGATGTCCCAATAAAGATAAGGGCAAATGCACAGGGGTCAACCCTCCTGCCAGCCGTACCATTGTTCACTAACTTTGCACCTGCGGCAGCGCCGTATTTAGTCGGGTAGTAGCGTAGTCAGGTAGTACCGCCTAACTACGCTACTACCCGACTACCCCACTAATTACTACCCATGCTTGCCAAACGCATCATACCCTGCCTCGACATTAAGGACGGGCGCACCGTGAAGGGCGTCAATTTCGTCAACCTGCGGGATGCGGGGGACCCGGTGGAGCTCGGTGCCAAGTACAGCTTGGCCGGGGCGGATGAGCTGGTGTTCCTGGACATCACGGCCACCCACGAACGCCGCAAAACGCTGGCGGATCTGGCCCGGGATATTGCCCGCCACCTCAATATTCCCTTCACCATCGGCGGCGGCATCAAGGCACTGGAGGACGTCGATGTATTGCTAAACGCCGGGGCGGATAAGGTAGCCGTCAACAGCGCCGCTGTGCGCCGGCCGGAACTGATCGACGAATTGGCGTATGCGTTTGGTAACCAATTCGTAGTCGCTGCCGTAGATGCCAAGTTTACGGACGGGCAGTGGGTCGTTTACCTCGCAGGAGGAAGGATCCCCACGGAGCGAAGACTATTCGAATACGTAAAGGAGGCACAGGAGCGGGGAGCGGGTGAGATCCTGTTTACGAGTATGGACCACGACGGCACGAAAGCCGGTTTCGCCAACGAAGCGCTGGCCGAAATGAGCGACCTACTGAGTATCCCCATCATCGCCAGCGGCGGCGCGGGGAGCAAGGAGGACTTCAAAGACGTTTTCACCAAAGGCAAGGCCGACGCCGGCTTGGCGGCCAGTATTTTCCACTTCGGTGAGGTGGGGATTGGCGAGTTGAAGACCTACCTGGCGGGAGAAGGGGTACCGGTGCGGTTGGTTTGAGGGTACGGAAGAACAAAGAATTCGGAGCCGTGCTCAACTACTCGTTTGGCCCCGAGAAATATGTCCAGACACAAGTTCGGTACGGAGAACTAAGCGAATGAAGGCGAATGGGTAGCCACGGGACGCCACAAGTCCTGTAATTATCTACCTTAAGGCACGCTAGAAGTCGCAACATGCCTTTCCCCACCCGCCACAAAATGGTCGCCGGCACTTTCCTGCTGGCCCTCATCGTCCTGTTTGATCGCATCATGATCTCCGTGGCAAAGGACCCGGTAGCGGCGGACCTCGGCCTTTCGGACAAAGAGATGGGTTGGGTACTGGCCATTTTTGCCTTGGGGTACGCCCTCTTTCAGGCCCCGGCCGGGGCGGCGGCGGATCGCTTTGGGCCCCGTAAGGTGCTGACGGCGGTAGTGAGCCTGTGGTCCATCTTCACCGCGTTGACGGGGGCCGCCTGGGGATTCATCAGCCTGCTGGTCGTTCGCTTCATCTTCGGGGTGGGGGAAGCGGGGGCCTTCCCGAGCATGGCGCGGGCCATCTACAGTTGGATCCCGCTGGGCGAGCGGGGAATCGTGAACGGCATCAACTTCAGCGGCGGACGGATCGGGGCGGCCATCGCTCTGCCGGTAGTAGCCGTACTGATCGACAATTTTGGTTGGCGGATGAGCTTCGTGATCCTTGGCGCCGTCGGGGTGCTCTGGGCCATCGGCTGGTACTGGTGGTTCCGGGACGAGCCGGCCGACCACAACAGCGTGCCCGCGGCGGAGTTGGCCTACATTCAGGAGAACGTTGAAGAAAAGGTCACCACGCCCGGGCCGGGGATATCCACCGGTCAGCTCTTTGGTAGCGGGAATATGTGGTTACTGATGGGGCAGTATTTCGGTAGCAATTTCACCTTCTTCTTTACGCTGACTTGGTTGTTCCCCTACCTGAAATCCACCTATTCACTCGATTTTGCGGATACGGGTTTCTACGCCGCCGCCCCCCTGCTGGCCGGCGCGCTGGGCAACTGGGCAAGCGGTTTCCTGGTGGACGCGCTGTACAAGCGGACCTCGCTGAGCCTATCCCGTAAGATCCCGGCCATGATCGGTTTCACCCTGGCGGCAGTTGGCGTACTGGCCAGTGTAGCTCAGGCGGACGTTACCCTCGCCGTCGTTTGGCTCAGTATTGCCGTCTTCGGTGCCGACATGACGCTCAGCCCGAGCTGGGCGGCCTGCGTGGACATTGGCCGCCGGAGTGCCGGCACGGTGTCGGGCACGATGAATATGGCCGGCAACCTGGGCAGTTTCTTCACGGCGCTTGCCTTTCCGTATCTGGTGGAGGGCTTTGGTTCTGCCCAACCCTTTTTCTACGTCGCGGCGGCACTGAGCGCGCTCGCCATTGTCCTTTGGTTCTTCGTGGATCTTTCCCAACCCATTATCGCTGCCCCCCAAACCGAGCAACTATGATTAAAAGAGCAGAATTAGAAGCCGTTTGCGCCGAAGCACTGGCCCTCATCGAGCAATCCGGCATTCCCATCAACGATGCCGACCGGGCGAAGATCACGGCGGCGGATTTTGGCCTTTCGCGGCTGCGGCAGGAGGGGATCGAAATCCTGACGATGTACGAAACCGACCGGGCGGCGGGGAAGATCCTCGTCCTTTTGCCCAACCAGACCGAGCCCGAACACTGGCACCCCAGCCAGGGGGACAACCCCGGTAAGGAAGAGATCATCCGCGCCGTTTGGGGAGACCTTTACTTCTACGTTGAGGGGGAAGACAATATGAAGAAAGGGTTCATCCCCGAAGGAAAGGAAGCCGTTTACACCCTCCGCCACGAGATCGACTTGCAGCCGGGTGACCAATTGGTCTTCCCGCCGGATACCCCGCACTGGTTCCAGGCGGGCCCACGGGGGGCGGTGATGTTTTCCTTTTCCACTAAGGTCGTCGACACCCTGGATGGGTTTACGGACCCGGCCATCCAGCGGGCTACGGTGATTGAGGATTGAATCCCCATTCCCATTTCTCTGGCACCTGCGGCAGCGCCTATATTGATAAACAAGCAACTAAACATATACCAACCATGAAGCAATCCATCATCACTGCCTTTCTGGGGCAAACCCGCGACCGATTTTCCGAATACCACCAACCAACGGAGTTAGAGCAACGGTTACAGACCGTCCAGCAAATACCCGGCGTGACGGGGGTGGAGGTCGTTTTTCCGTACGAGACCGGGGGCGCTGCCGCGGAGTGCAAGGCGATGGTGCAAGCGGCAGGACTTGAGTTTGCGGCCATTAACGCTAACATCAAGAAAGAACCGCAATTCGTGCCCGGAGCGCTTAGCCGGCCCAACGCGGATATCCGCAAGCAAGCCGTGCAGATCATTAAGAACGCCAAGGATTTTGCCCTTGAGGTTGGGGCGCCGCTGGTGAGTTGCTGCCCGCTTTCTGACGGTTGGGACAACCTCTTCCAGGTGGACTACCCAAAAGCATGGCGCAATATGGCGGACGCACTGGCGGAGGCGGCCGACTACCGGGCCGAGGAAATGCCCCTCTTCGTGGAGTACAAGATCAACGAAACCCGCGTCAACTGCCAACTCGACTCCTGCGCGAAAACCATCCTGATGCTGAAGGACGTCGGTGTACCCCAAATGGGCGTTACCGTAGACTTCGGCCACTCCCTCCTCGCCAAGGAAAACCCCGCCCAGGTACTCGCCCTCTGCGAACAGACGGACACGGATTACTACCTCCACACGAACGATAATGACCACTACTTTGACTGGGACCTCGTGGCCGGCAGCCGGAACTTCCTGCACACCGTGGAATTCTTCTTCTGGGCCAAGGAATTTGGTTACAACAAATACTTCACCGCCGACGCCAGCCCGCGCATCTTCGACATGGTCGATTTCTTCACCGAGCACGCCGCCATGAAAACCGCCATCTGGAACATGGTGGAACAATTGGACCGCGACAAATACCGCAAATTGATGGCCGAGGAACGGTACTCGGACCTGATGAAGCTCGTCCGCCAAGAGATCTACAAGCTCTGATCGAAAGCCCCCTCTTAGCAATGCAAAGCCCGCGACGGAATGGTTCCGTCGCGGGCTTTTTCGTGGTAGCCAATTGGCTAAAGGATTGAATTAGAAGATCTGAATATCCCCTTCTTCGGAGATCATCAACGGCCGCTCGGTATGATTCGCCTCGATGGAATTATCATCGATGTGCACCACCCGCTCGGCAACGCCACGGCTGTTGATGTCTTCCGAGCCATTCTCCAGACGCAGGACACCCCGGGGGCAAACGGCGGAACAAACGCCACAGCCAACACAGCTGGAGCGGACGATGTCCTGCCCCTTCTGGGCGTAAGCCCGTACGTCGATACCCATTTCGCAGTAGGTGGAGCAGTTGCCACAGCTGATGCACTGGCCTCCGTTCGTTGTGATGCGGAAGCGACTCTGGAAGCGCTGCACCAAACCGAGATAAGCGGCCAGGGGGCAGCCGAAACGGCACCATACCCGGTTACCCATGAGGGGGTAAAAACCGGTACCGACCACACCAGCGAAGCCCGCCCCGATCAGAAAACCGTACCATTTCTGGACGGCTCCCGTGTTACCGAACAGGTAAGCGTCGCTCCCCGTACCGAGCGTCCACAGGTTGAGGGCAACGATGGCCACCCCAACCCCAATGGCCAGGGAGATACCGAGCCGGCTGATCTCCATCCGGTTCTTGAGGTAGCTGAATAAGGTGAAGGCGATACCCGCCAGCAGAAGAACGGTGAAGACGATTAGGAAGGTCGAGCGGGTAAACCAGTAATCATTATTTGGCAGGAAGGAGTAGATCGTGGCGGCCGTCATCAGCGTAGCGAAGACGAGGACGCCGTTGATGATGAGGCGCTCGAATTTCCAGGCACGTAGGGACTTATCCGACAGCTGGCGCCAGGGGTCACCCATCGTTTCGGCGAGGCCGCCACAGCCACAGACCCAACTGCAGTACCAGCGTTTCCCGACGAGGTGGACCATCAGGGGCACGCCGACAATCACGAGGAGGATACCCCAGAAGAGCATGAACATCCCCAAACTGCCGGGAGAATTGATGAAGCCGTCGATGGACCAACTGTAGAAGAAGTCGTAATCCAGCGGCCAGATATTCTTGAAGTCGTACCAGGGCTGGTTCAGCGCTACGAGGATCTCGGGGATCATGAACGCAAAGGCCAACTGGAAGAAGAGGACGGAGATCGTCCGGATGATCTGGTACTTATTGTGGCGGTACTTGGAGATCATCCGTACCCCCATCACGACCATGATCGTGCAGTACATCAGGCCGTAGAGGAACCACTGGCTGGCTTCCCCGCCGGTATCCTTGCCGCTGAAGAATTGGTAGATCCCTTCACTGATGGGGCTCACCATGGCTACCCAGGCGATGATGTGGTGGCTCGCCCAGTAGAGCAGGACGTAGAAGCCAATGAAGTAGATGCCAGCAAAGATGCCGAGGTAGCCGCTGAAGCCTTCCGGCCCGGCATCCCGCGCGTCGCGCCCGAAGGAATGTTGGGCGAACAGCACGATGGCGATGATGATCAGACCCACCAGCGCCGTAGCTGCCGGCCAGACGTACTTACCGTCCATGTAGTAAAAGCCGTAGGCCAGTACGCCGAGGGTAGTGGCGGCGAGGAAGAAGCTCCGCCAGCCCAGGTCCAGCCCCTTGGTGAGGGGGTTGTGGTAGATGTGGTCGTGCTTGATCCCTTCGGGAGCGCTGAATTTGGGGATGATGTAGAGTAAGCCTCCCAATGCGGCCATACCAAAGGTCAGCAGGAAGAAGAGCCAGGGGGTATTGGAGACGGGGCCCGTCGCGCCATTTTTAATCCATCCCGTAAGTTGAGATTTGAACTGCCATTCGGGTAACTCCACTTCCCATTTCTGCTTGCCTTCGGGAATACCAACGTCATTTAGGGTAGCATCCACATCGGCGCGGGCCTGGTAGAATACTTGCTTGAGGGCTTTCTCAGCCGAGAAGGTAGAGGAGTAGCTTTCTTCAAAGAGTCCGTAACGCTCACCAGCATTCCGCAGGGCATCCTGGTGCATTTGCCCGATCTCCGGTGCATCATCCTTAGCAAAATTGGCCACCAGGTCGTCGGCGTTGAATGTATAATTATCCAGACCCAACATGAAGGTGAAAACCAACAGGGACAGCGCAAACAGCCCGAGGCCGAGGTACTGAAGACCGGTTTTTTTGGTGGAGGTGGAAGGCATATTCTAGTTTTTTTGTAGAGTAGTTGGGTAGTAGCGTAGTCTGGTAGTCGGGTAGTACGTACTACCCGACTACCAGACTACCAGACTAGTTACTTGGAAGCTCCAGCAGAGACGAACGCCCTTGAATTCTTCTTCCCGAAGCCGAGGAAACGGAGGACATTATTCAGGCCGCGTTTCTTCTCCAGCCGCAGCTGCTTACCGGTTTGCTGGTTGTAGAGGGCGACGACTTCGTGCTCGTACTCTTTGTAGAATTCAGGGTCGAAATTGGCCATGCCGAGGTCCTGCAGGACGGTCTCTACGTGGGCGCCGTCCAGGATCCATTTTTCGCAGACTTCGTGTCGGTAGCGGATGCCCATCAGGTTGAATCCACGGATCTGCCCCGTACTGGCTTCGTAGTTGATGCGGATGGCCTTTTCGCCATCCGGGTGCTCCCAGTAGAGGCTGGCCAGACCGTCGCGGCCGTGGGCGGGCACTTCGCCGTAGACCTGGTACTCGAGGTCGATGAACTTGGCGGAGTTGAACCATACGCCGGGGTCGTAGGCCGTCCGGCGGCCCAGGATGTTGTAGGCGACGGTTTCCCCCATCATGCGCCCGGTGTACCAGATGGCTTCGATGGGCCGACGGCCGGCGCGGGGCTCGCGGAGTTCGGCGCAGTCCCCAATGGCGTAGACATCCGGGGCGGACGTTTGCAGGTAGTTATCCACCTTGATGCCGCGGCCGAGTTCAAGGCCGTCGGCATCCCGCAAAAAGTCAATGTTGGGGTGTACGCCGGCGGTGAGGCCGACGAACTGGGCTTCGATGGTCTCCCCACCCTTAGTGGTGATAGAGCCAGCCGCACCGGTTCCGTCGTCGTGGATGGTATCCAGCTCCGTATCGTGGCGCAGATCGATGTGGTGGCTCTTGATGTGGCGGCTCACCATCTGGCTTTCCTCCGGTGGCAGGGCGTTGGACCAGTAAGAGCTCTCCCGGACCAGCAACTTGACGGGAATCTGCCGGCTGTGCAGCATCTCCGCGAGCTCGATGCCGATGAGGCCGCCACCGACTACGACGGCCTGCTTAATGGCATCCGTGTGGTCTTCGAGGTATTCCAGGTCCTGGGCGGAGACCATCCCGCCGACGCGCTCGAGGTCCTGCCCCGGCCAGCCGAATTTGTTCCAGGTGGAGCCGGTGGCGAGGATGAGTTTATCGTAGGCCATCGTGGTGCCGCCGCCGAATTGCAGTTGCTTTTTGTCCGTCAGGACACGCTCCACGTAGGCCCGCTTCAGGTCGATGCGGTTCTTTTCCCAGAAGAAGGGTTCGTAGGGCATGAGGTCCTCCATTCGCTGGTGGCCCATGTAGACGTACATCAGGGCGGTGCGGGAGAAGAAGTAGTCGGTTTCGGCGGAGATCAGGGTGATGCGGACGTCGTCGTCCAGCTTACGGAGCCAGCGGGCGGCCGTGACGCCGGCAATTCCATTTCCAATGATCGCTACGTGCATGCGGATAAAGCTTAAGGTCGTTCGGATATACTGCCTCCAAACTACGGAAGCACCGGTTAAATTCAGGAATATGGGCAAATCTTGTTAGGCCCGGCCCGTTCATTCACCCGGAAGTCTGGTAAAAGTGTAGGATTGCCGACCCCCGGCGGTTGCATAAATCGCCCGTTCGGTGATCAATTTGTCCTCAGTTTGCTTTCGCTTCACTCGCGTGGTGTATCGCCGAGCCCTTACCTTTGCGCCTAAGCTAACAACCACCGCCGCCGCGCGGTATAAATACTGGGATAATGGGAAGAGATACCGCCGTTTTCAACCTCATCAACGAAGAGCTCGAGCGCCAGCGCAACGGCATTGAGTTGATCGCCTCCGAAAACTTCACCTCCGCCGCCGTCATCGAAGCGATGGGCAGTTGCCTGACCAATAAGTACGCCGAAGGCTACCCCGGTAAGCGCTACTACGGTGGTTGCGAAGTGGTAGACCAGGTAGAACAACTCGCCATCGACCGCCTCTGCGAACTATTCGGTGCGGAATACGCCAACGTGCAGCCCCACTCTGGCGCTCAGGCCAACGCGGCCGTCTTTCTCGCCTGCCTCAAGCCCGGTGATAAGACCCTCGGTTTTAGCCTTGCGCACGGCGGCCACCTGAGCCACGGACACCCGGCCAACTTTTCCGGAAAGCACTTCGAGGCTCACTTCTACGGCGTCGAGGAAGCCACCGGTTTGGTGGATATGGATAAGGTCGCCGAAAAGGCCCGCGAAGTCCAACCAAAAATGATCATCTGTGGTGCCTCGGCCTACTCCCGCGACTGGGATTACGCCCGCTTCCGCGAGATCGCCGACGAGGTCGGTGCCATCCTCCTCGCCGACATCGCTCACCCCGCCGGCCTCATCGCCGCCGGTTTACTGAACGATCCCCTACCCCACTGCCACATCGTGACGTCCACTACCCACAAGACTCTCCGTGGCCCCCGCGGTGGCATCATCATGATGGGTAAGGATTTTGATAATCCCTTCGGCAAGAAGTTCAAGAGTGGCAAACTCTACAAAATGAGCCGTTTGCTCAACGGCGCCGTCTTCCCCGGCATGCAGGGTGGCCCGTTGGAGCACGTTATTGCGGCTAAAGCGGTTGCCTTCGGCGAAAGCCTGACGGACGAGTGGAAGGCCTACGGCAAGCAGGTCATCGCCAACGCCCAGGCGATGGCGCAAGCGCTCGTCGATAAAGGGTACCACATCATCTCCGGTGGCACCGACAACCACTCCATGCTCATCGATCTCTCCAACAAGGACGTGACCGGTACCCAGGCGGAGGACGCGCTCAACGCCGCCCACATCACCCTCAACAAGAACATGGTGCCCTTCGACAAGAAGACAGCCATGAACCCCTCCGGCATCCGGATCGGTACGGCGGCGGTAACCACCCGTGGCTTTACGGAAGCCGACTGCGTGAAGACGGTGGAGTGGATCGACCGAATCATCAACGACGTGGAAAATGAGGAAGTGATCGCTGCAGTGCGTGAGGAAGTGCACGCGTTTATGCAGAATTTCCCGCTGTACGAAAAGGCGGCGGTTATGGCGTAATGGCCTATTCTTCTCCAATAAAAATCCCCGCGCGACAATCGTCACGCGGGGATTTTTCGTAGGTGCTATTTAAAGACTACACCCAAGTCGATTTCCAGATCCGGGAAAACAGTACTCGTTAGCGTATCCAGTATATTGAGGGGACGCAGGCCGATAAACTTTCCGGCCTCGTTCAGGACGAAAACGTGGAGGGTATCTTCTCCCGGGTAGACGACCCAGTATTCCAGCACGCCGGCTTCTTCGTATAGTTCGTACTTCTCCCGTACTTCGCGCTTTGGATTGCCGGGGGAGAGTATTTCCACGACAAGGTCGGGGGCGCCGTTACAACCTTGCTGATCGAGCTTGCTCTCATCACATACCACGCATAGATCGGGTTGGACGACAGTGTCGGGCTTACCTTTTTTATTCGTGATTGGTAAGCGAACATCGAACGGGGCACTAAAAAGCGTGCACCCCGAATTTTTCAAGTACTGGTACAGCTCACCTTGTAATACCGAGGATATTTCTTGATGTCTTCGATTTGGAGCGGGGAGAAGCTCCATGGGGATTCCGCGATACAACTCTACCCGCTCGGGAAACGTCCACGACATATAATCCTGGTAGGTATAGTAGCCGTTAGGATCGAGGTCACTAAAACTAGTAATCTTGGCACTCGTTGTAGCTTGCATCAGCGGGTAATTTGGTTAGTCAATATACAAACGTTTCCGCCCTAACTCAAAGTTTGCCACCTTGCTTTACCTCCATGTTCCCTTTTGCAAGCAGGCCTGCTCTTACTGCAATTTCCACTTCAGTACGAGTATGAAGACACGACCGGGAGTGCTGGAGGGAATGCACAAGGAATTAAAACTTCGACGCCACGAGCTATCAGAGGACCAAGTCCCTTCGATCTACTTCGGCGGCGGTACGCCGAGCCTACTCACTGATGAAGAACTATCGGCCTTTTTCCAGGTATTTGAAGATGCAAGCTATTTAGCTGCACTGCTGCCTCCGGCGGTGGGCGCTCACGCAGGTGCCATGGAATTGGATAAGAGCGGAGCGGGACCGGTAGAGATCACCCTCGAAGCCAATCCTGACGACCTCGACGAAAGGACCATCCAAACCCTCGCCGCCTCCCCCGTCAACCGGCTGAGTATCGGTATCCAATCTTTCTTTGAGGCCGACCTTCAATTCATGAACCGGGCCCACAACGCCGCCGAAGCCCGCACCGCCGTGGAAAAAGTAAACCGGGCGGGCTTCCACGACGTGAGTATCGACCTCATCTACGGCGGCCAGACCACCACCGACGAGATGTGGGCCGAAAACCTCCGCATCGCCACCGACCTCGGTGTGACCCACATCTCCGCCTACGCCCTAACGGTAGAACCCCGGACCGCCCTCGGCGTCCAGGTAGAAAAAGGGAAGGTCGCCGGCACGGATGACGCCAAGTTCGAACGCCACTTCGATATGCTCGTCGATCACCTCACCGGCCACGGCTACCGCCACTACGAAGTAAGCAACTTCTGCCTTCCGGGCCACGCCTCCAAACACAACTCCGGCTACTGGTCCGGCCAGCCCTACCTGGGGATCGGCCCCGGCGCCCACGGCTTTGATGGGGACCGCGTCCGCCGCTGGAACGTCAGTAACAACGCCGCCTACGCTAAAGCCCTGGCGGAAATCTCTACACCGGAAGACCTAGCCGCCGCCGAGGGTTTCCTCTACGAAACGGAAACCCTGACCGACCGGGACCGGTACAACGAGTACATCATGACCGCCCTGCGGCGTGACGAAGGCGTCCAACTCACCGAACTACAACGCTTGTTCGGGGCAAAGGCCGTCCCCTACTTCGCCAAAAGCCAGGAGGGCAACGTTGCGGCGGGCCTGTTTCAGGACGTCAGCCAGGGCCACTACCGCCTCTCCCGGGCCGGCATCATGCGGGCTGACGGTATTGCGGCGGATGGGTTCCAATAGTTAACACCTCCCAAACGGCCGTTCACTTCCTCGGCGGGGGAACTAACTTTCCAGCGTCGACGCTCCCTCAAGTCCGGAAGTAACCCATTGCGTATGCCCACCTGTTTGACCCGCCCCCTGCTCTTTCTCTGCTGTTTACTGGCATTAGGGCTCACCATTTCCTGCAAAGAAGAACCACCTCAAAGACAAATCATCACCTATAACGGGCCGGCAGCGCCGATCCTGGCTAAAAAGTCCCCCGGCCCGCAGGGCATTGTTCGGGACATCTTGGAAACCAGCACGGGCGGGGTTTATCTCCTCAGCTTCAACGGCCTCTTTCTGCGGGACGGCGACGACTATAAAGCCGTAGCAACCAGCAGTAGACCTAACTCAAGTGACTTTACCGCGCTGAATGAAATTCCAGCCCTAAAGCAAAGCGGACAGGACTCGACCCAGCAAACTGCCACCCGCTTTTTCGCTGGTTTGGAAGATCAGAACGGTACCCTCTGGTTCGGCTCCATCGGAGAAGGACTCTTTCGCTTTGAGAACGACACCTGGACCAGATTCACCACCAATGACGGGCTCGCCGGCAATGAAGTAACCGCCCTCTACGAAGCTTCGGATGGCACCATTTGGGTAGGCACGCTCAGCGGACTGAGCCGGTACGATGGTATCACCTTCATCAACTTCACCTCGCCCGAGTACAAAGGGCTGCGGGAGATCAATGCCATCAGCGAAGACCAAAGTGGTGATCTATGGTTGGGCACGGTCGACGGCGTTTTCGTGTACGATGGCAAAACATTCAGCCCATTTCTAATGGAACCCGACGCCTATCCGGATCAAAACGAAAGGCAAGCCTACACCAACGTTCGGAGCATCCTCCACGACCGGGAGGGGCGGGCCTGGATCGCAGGCCGCAACGGGCTCTGGCGTTGCAGCGGTGAAGACTGCACATCAATCCTAAAACCATTCACCGGGTATCTGCATCAAGACGAGGCGGGCAACCTCTACGTCGGCCACGAACGGGAGGCGGATTCCGGTTGGGCCATCTCCCGTTTTGCCAGAGAGGATTTGGATCTTCCCAACCCAGCAGCAGAGATCGTAGCCACGGACCTCATCATGATTTTCGGTATCCAATCATTCCCGGATGAGGTGTTGTACGGGACGGTCCGGGGCATCAAAAGCTTCCCTCTGGCAGAGGAGGACTAGGCGAATGGAATCAGGGTAAGGACTAGGATTGATTTAGCTAGTAGCTGTGGGCGCTTAATATCGTTTATTGTTGTCCAGATTTTTGCGGATCAACTTATCCTGCGTCCGTTTGGGGAGGCGGCGGACGAGTTTGGCCATCCACCCTTTTTTCATGACCAATTGGTCGGGGCGCGGCCGGTCTTTTTCCAGGGCGGTACGGATGGCCGTGGCGATCACTTCCGGCTCCAGCCCGCCGGCGTTGGCCTTCTGGGTGTAGTCCTCCAAACGGCCGAGCATTTCTTCGTAGCGGTTACCGACGTAGGCTTCCGTTTGGACGGCGCCTTTCCCCCAAATAGGTGTCTTCACCGGGCCCGGGGCGATGGAGATCACGTCGATTCCGTAGGGCATGAGTTCGCGGCGCATCCCGTCCGTAATGGCCTCCACGGCAAATTTACTGGCGGAATAAATGCTGGTGAACGGGGAGGAGAGGTAGCCCGACACGCTCGATACGTTGATGATCTTCACGTTCTCCCTCCCGGCTTCCCGGGCGGCGTGCAATAAGGGCAAGGCTTCCTGGCAGACGGCCAGTAGTCCGAAAACATTCACGTCGAATTGCTTCCGGTACTGGGCTTCGTCCAGCGTTTCGAGTGGCCCGGTCACGGCAATCCCGGCATTATTGACCACGGCGTGCAATTCCCCCTTAGCCTGGATCCTGGCAATACCGGCGCGGATGGCGGCCCGGTCCGTCACGTCGAATACCAAACCGGTGAAGGCGGAGTGCTTTTCCAGCTCCCCAAAGTCCCCGGCCTTGCGGGCGGAGCCGTAAACGGTATGCCCGGCTTCCAATAGGGCTTCCGCGGTGCTACGTCCGATTCCAGTGGATACGCCGGTGATGAGTATGGTCATTTGCTTACGTTTTGTTTTTGCCTCTCTTCCCCCGCCTTTCCCTTTTCATCGCACCTGCGGCAGCGCCGGAGAAACTGTCTAAAATCTAAAATCCAACCTCTAAAGTCTGGTTGCTACCCCGCCGCCAAGCGCATCATCTCCGCGCAAAGAATCGCGCCGTAAGTACCCAGCGCGTACCCCAGCACCGCCATGATGGCCCCCACGGGCGCCAGGGCCGGCGAGAAAACACTGGCCACGACGGGAGCAGACGCGGCCCCACCCACGTTGGCCTGGCTGCCCACCGCGACGTAGAAAAAGGGCGCCCGGATGAGCTTGGCCACCAGTAGCAGAATGACGACGTGCACGATCATCCAGATCGCGCCAATGGCGAAGAGGCCGAGGTTGGAAAAGATGTCGCCAATGTTCATTTGCATACCGATCGTAGCGACCAGGATGTAGATCGCAACGGAAGCCCAACGGCTGGCCCCGACGCCCTCCAAACGGCGGGCGGGCGTGAAACTGAGGGCAAAACCGATGGTAGTGGCGATGACGATGAGCCAGAAAAAACCACTCTTCAGGGTCGTCAAACGGAGATCCTCCAACACTTGAGCATACTGGCCGAAGAAGGGGGCTAAGACATCCGAACCCCAGTGCGCCAGGGCAACGCCACCGAAGGCCACACCCAACATTTGGAAGGTGGAGGTGGCCGTTGGTTCCCGCTTCACCGTGGCGGCGTAGGATTCTACCTTACTGGTGAGTTCGGTGATGGCGGAACTGTCCGCCTTCAGCCATCGGTCCACTTTTGCTGCCCGGCCGGCGCCGAAAAGCAAGAAGCCCATCCAGATATTGGCGACAAGAACGTCGACGATGATCATCTGCCCGAAGATGCCGGTCGGCACCTCGTAGATCTCCTTCATCGCCGCCTGGTTGGCGCCGCCGCCAATCCAAGATCCGGCAATAGTTGAGAGCCCCCGCCAAAGTTGTTCCGGGTCCAGACCGATCAGATCGGGGAAGAGGTAGGTGATGATTAGCAGCGCAATCGGCCCGCCGATAACAATACTAAAAGTCGCCGCCAAAAACATCACGATGGCCCGCCAGCCGAGGTTGAGGATACCCTTGATGTCGATATTGATACACAGCAAAATCAGCGACGCCGGCAGCAGGTAGCGGCTGGCCATGAAGTAGAGGTTGCTGTGGCCTTTGTATTTGCTGAATTCGTCAACGTCCAAGCCTTGGCTTTCAATGTATTGGTTGATCTCACCGTAGCTCATCCCGTCCAGACTCGTCAAGCCAATTTGCCCCGCCAGCTCCGGCGCGTACCAATCGTAAGCTATCAAACCGAGCGGCCAGTGCAGCAGGGCAGGCACGAAATAGCACAGCAGCAGCGCCGGCACGTAGGTGTAAAATTTCTTCCAGAACGGGGTCTCGCTACTGGCCGAAGTGAAGATCAGCGCGAGGACGATCAGCAGCAGCCCGAAGACAATGGCATCATTGGTAAAAAAGGGTTCCATGCGGTCCGGAAGAAATAGTCAGTGAGTAAAAGCGCGTACAGTGCGCCCGGCCAAAATACAGAGGCGCTGCCGCGGGTGCAAGGTAATGGGGAGAAACAGGACCGCAAGTAAGCCGTTAGACCTGGCTATCTAACAATGGACGGACCACTAAAACCAAGGATAAAACAAACAAAAAAGTACGGAACAAACATTTTGTTAGCTCATTTCTCTGGTGTATCTTCGCAGGCCCCGAGTAGGGATAATCAGCAGCAGATAAATGACGGAAGAAACGCCCCACACCAACGAGGAAAATCAGGGCGGGCAGGCCCCGGAAGATAACATCATCACCCTCACTGGAATGTACGAGGATTACTTCCTCGATTACGCCTCCTACGTGATCCTGGAACGGGCCGTTCCCACCATCGAAGATGGCCTCAAGCCGGTACAACGCCGGATCCTCCACGCCCTTAACGAAATGCACGACGGCCGCTATCACAAGGTGGCCAACGTGATCGGCCAGACGATGCAGTACCACCCCCACGGGGACGCTGCCATTGGCGACGCACTCGTCAATATGGGCCAAAAGGACCTCCTCATCGACCCCCAGGGCAACTGGGGTAATACGCTGACGGGCGACCGCGCCGCCGCCAGCCGCTACATCGAGGCCCGCCTGACGAAGTTTGCGACCGAAGTCGTCTTCAACCCCCAAACCACGGAGTGGCAAACCAGCTACGACGGGCGGAAGAAGGAACCCATCAACCTGCCGGTCAAATTCCCCCTCTTGCTCGCTCAGGGTACGGAAGGGATCGCCGTCGGTCTGAGTACGCGGATCCTGCCCCACAACTTCCAGGAGCTCTGTAAGGAATCCATCAAGATCCTGCAGGGGAAGAAACCCCGGCTCTACCCGGACTTCCCCACCGGAGGCACCATCGACGTCAGCGATTATAACTGGGGCAAGCGGGGCGGCAAAGTGAAGATTCGCGCCACGATCGAGAAGATCGATAACAAGTTCGTCGCCGTCCGCGAACTCCCGTACGGGATGACGACCACTTCGCTGATTGAGTCCATCATCAAGGCCAACGATAAGGGGAAGATCAAGATCAAAAAGGTGCAGGACAATACTGCTGCCGAGGTGGAGATCCTCATCGAGTTGTCTCCCGGCATCAGCCCGGACGTCACCATCGACGCCCTGTACGCTTTCACCAATTGCGAGTTGTCCGTCAGCCCCAACGCCTGTATCATCATGAATGGGGATAAGCCCTACTTCGTGTCGGTACTGGACATCCTGCAGCACATCACGCTGCAGACCAAGGCGCTGCTGAAGATGGAGCTGGACATCAAGCAGAAGGAACTGGAGGAAAAATTGCACTTCGCCAGCCTCGAAAAGGTCTTCATCCGCGAACGGATCTACCGCGATATCGAAGAAGCAGGTGACTTCACCGAAGTGCTCGACCTCATCCGGGCCGGCCTTGAAAAGTATTTCCTCGAGCCCAGCTCCAAGAAGAAGCGCGGTGACAAACGCATCCCCCTGCTGCGTGACATCACGGAGGACGACATCGTCCGCCTCACCGAGATTCGCATCAAGCGTATCTCCAAGTACAATTCCTTCAAAGCGGACGAACGCATCGCCGCGCTGGAAGAAGAGTTAAAGCAGGTAAAATTTGACCTGGAGCATCTCACCGAATACACCATCGCCTGGTACGAAGATTTGCTGAAGAAGTACGGCAAGGGCCGCGACCGCAAGACCAAGTTAGACGTATTCGAAAAGGTCAAGGTAGCCGCCGTAGCTGCCAACAACGCCAAGCTCTACGTGGACCGGAAGGAAGGCTTCGTCGGGATGGGCCTCAAAAAAGAAGAGTTCGTCACGGAGTGTTCCGATATCGACGACGTGATCATCATCCGCAAGGATGGCGTGCTGACCGTCACGAAGATCTCCGATAAAACATTTGTGGGTAAGAACATCATCCACGTAGCCGTCTGGAAACGGGGAGATGAACGGACCACCTACAATATGCTTTACCTCGACGGTAAGACCGGCCGGACGATGGGCAAACGCTTCAACGTACGTTCCATCACCCGCGATCGGGAGTACCACCTCACGAAGGGAGCCAAAGGGTCCAAACTCCTTTACTTCAGCGCTAACCCCAATGGGGAGGCCGAACTAGTGAACGTACTCCTCAGCCCCGCTTCCAAAGCGCGGGTAAAGGACTTCGACTTTGATTTCGCCGAACTGGCCATCAAGGGCCGGAGCTCCGGTGGCAACATCGTTACCCGCTACCCCGTCCGCAAAGTGACGCTGAAGGAAGCCGGAAAATCCACCCTTGGCGCCATCAAGATCTGGATGGATGAAGTAAGTGGCCGCCTCAATACGGAAGAGCGGGGGCAGTTCATCGGTGGCTTTGACACCGGAGACCTCATCCTCGTCATCAATAAGGACGGCAGCTACGAACGCGAAGAACTGGACATGAACCGCAAGTACGACCCGAAAGGCGTCTGGTTCATTGGCAAGTACGACGAGGATATGGTCGTCTCCGCCGTCTATTATGAAGGGGAACGTGGCTACACCCTGGTAAAGCGTTTTCAGATCGAGACCAGCTCGCCGGGCCAATCCTTCCAGTTCATTTCCGACAGTCGCACCTCGAAACTCTACTACGCAACGGTACACCCGAACCCCGAGGTGGAGGTTTCTTACCGGGTTAAGCGGGCAACGGAATCCAAGGTCGTCCAACTGGCTGACTTCATCGACGTCAAGGGCTGGAAGTCACTTGGCAATCGCCTCCACGAGGGTAAACTTACTTCGGTAAAGGAACTCAACGAACCCTTCGTACCCACGGTAAAGGAGCCGGCGGCGAAGGCCAAGCGCGGCAGCACTAAACCAGCGGGTGGCGACGACGAGAAATTGCGGCCGGGGCAGACGATTGAGTTGTTTTAGAGGGTTGGTTACTGCAGTACTCGGAGCCGGGGAAACGGGAGCCGGCAGCCGGTAGTCTGACGTTTACGTCAGGCGGGTGCAAGGTTTTAGCTAAGGCAAGGGTTTTGGTCAACAGATAAAAGCTTGGTAGGACAACGCGACCAGAGGTTACGTACTGGGTTCCGTAGCCGGTAGTCTGACGTTTACGTCAGGCAGGTGCAAGGCCTCAAATGAGGCAAGGATTTTGAGCAACAGAGAAAAGCTTGGTGGGAGGACGCGACCGGAGGTCACGCACCGGGTTACCTAGCCCGACCTGGAGGTCGGGAGCCAGGAGGTCGGGAGCCGGAAGGAGTCGCTCCGGGAGCCAACCTAATTCAACCAAACCTCCGGGTTCAGCACCGCCTTCCCCCGCCACAACTCAAAGTGCAAGGGGCTACCATCCGCCGCGGTGAGGCCGAGTTGTTGGCCAGTCTTGAGGGTTGCCCCACTCTTTACCTGTGGGAACTCCAGATTGGAATAGACGGAATAAAAACCGCCGTGGCTCATCAGCAGCATGTAGCGGCCGCCGCCCTGATTGCTGATCTCCACTACCCTGCCCTCGAAGATGGCGGAAACGCGCGATTGCTTCCCGCCCTGAATGTCCACCCCCTGACTATTAACCATGATGGAGGGAACGTCCGGGTGGGGTTGGCGACCAAACTTTTTAACGATGCGCCCCTCCACGGGCCAACCGAGGCGCCCCTTTCGGTTGATGATCTTCCCCCCGACGGGAGTGGTCTTTGCGGCGGTGCCGGTACGGCGAGTACTGGTGCTTGCCCTTGGCTTTGTTTTGCGGGCCACGTCCTTATTGATGGCGCTCGTCACCTGGCGGCGGAGGGTGGCGGCCATGGCTTCCTGACGCTTCACCTTTTTGAGCAACGCGCGCTCACTGACGGATAGCTTACTGACGATCCTGTCCTGAATTTTGAGCTCCTGGGTGAGGATGGCGCCCTGGTCCGCCGTAGAGGTGAGGAGAGAATCTCGATATTCCCGCTCGGCCCGGAGGGCGTTCACCCGCCCGGAAAGTTGATCCTTCGTCTGGCGGATGATCCGGGCCTGGCGGGTACGGTAAGCCCGGTACTGGCGCAAGTAGATAGCTCTCCGAAAAGCGTCGTTGATGCCCTTGGCGTTGAAGAGGAAGGTCATCCACCCATCCAGCAGGCGGGCCCGGTTGGCGGCGCGGAGGGTGGAGGCGTATTCGTCCACTATCCCCTGCAGGTCATCAGTAAGGGAGGCTACGGCGGTGCTGTCGCGGTAGAGCCGTTGTTCGGTGATCAGGGATTCTTCCTCCAGCGTGGCGATGAGTTCCTGCCGTTGGGCGATCTGGGTTTTCAGCTGGCCGGCTTGCGTCAGGGCGGCACCCTTGCGGGACTGCGTCGCCTTCAGTTCCCTACCGGTACGCTTAAGTTCTCGCTCGATTCTTTGCTTACGCTGCTGTAGGTCGGACTGGGCGGCGAGCTTACTTCCCACGGGGAGAAGCAGCAGTAGCAACAATACGTATAGTGGCGTGGCAAATTTCATCGCGCCACGAAGATCAACTTTTTGACCGACACTGCCGGGCCGGAATTGACTGCCCGGCGAGCCCCTCCTTTACCGTCAGAGTAGTGAGTTAAAGAATAATTGAGTGAGCTCTCCGTTCATTCGTTTAACTTTGCAATTCAAAGCACTTCAAATAATGAACAGACGCAAATTTTTGAAAGCCGGTGCTACCCTTTCCGCTACCGGTTTGCTGGCCGGGCTTTACGCCTGGAAGGTGGAGCCTTACTGGTTGGAGTTCGTCCACCGCAAAATGCCCATTGCGCATCTGCCCGCCAGCCTCCGTGGTAAGACCCTCTTACAGATCAGCGACATGCACGTGGGCGACCGTTTTGACTTTCAGTACATCATCAACGCATTCAACGACGCGAGTAAATTGGACCCCGCCATCGTCGTCTATACGGGCGATTTTGTTTCCTACGACGGGCCACAGCAACTCGAACAACTGAAAACGGTAATGGAAAATGCCGTCCACGGTAGCGTGGCTACCCTTGGCATCCTTGGTAACCACGACTACGGTAAGAATTGGCAGGAGCCCGAGGTGGACGTCAAGATCACGAAACTCCTGGAAGAGGCGGGCGTCACCGTGCTCCGTAACGCGAAGGCTAACGTGGAGGGCCTCACCATCACCGGCCTGGATGATCTCTGGGGAACCAACTACGAACCCGGCCCCATCCTCAGTAGCCTGGACAAGCAATCTGCCAACCTCGTCCTGTGCCACAACCCGGACGTGTGTGACCAAGACGTTTGGCACGATTATCAGGGGTGGATCCTTTCCGGCCATACCCACGGTGGGCAGTGTAAACCACCTTTTCTACCGCCGCCACTGCTGCCCGTTGAGAACCGCCGGTACACCAGTGGCTATTTTGATCTGGAGGATGGCCGCCACCTTTACATCAACCGGGCCTTGGGCTGCAGCTTTCCGGTGCGGTTCAACGTACGGCCGGAGATCACGGTCTTTGAGTTGGCGTAGCCTAGTCTCAGGAGACACGTCACTTAGTCCTGACGGCCGCGCTTGTAATTCTCCCAAGTTTTGAACGGGTGGGCATACTTGAACGAGGCTCCAGCACGGTTAATAGCTCCCCTTCCGATTCTGCTATTACACTGCTAAATATGAAACGCCTATCACGTCTCTCCTATCCTTTGGACCACGCAGCAGCAGTGAAGCTAGAGGGGCCGGGGGAGAGGAATAAACAACGTCATGTATAGCAGTGGATTCTGCTACCGTAACTTGGCCCTACCATGCGCAGCTTCCTTCCCCTCTTCCTACTGGCCTTCATTCTCGGATGCGATACTCCCGGTTTGGTGACGCCGGTGGGTGGCTCGGATTACGGAGACCTCATTGCGGCAGCGGAGCAGGCGGAGCGAAAGGGAGACCTCAACGCCGCCGCCACGGCCTACCGCCAGGCTTTCGACCTCAAGCCCCGGCAAACGGACGTAGCCTTCAAGGCCGCCGAACTCTTCACCAAGGCCCGCAACTACGGCGAGGCAGCGGAAGCCTACGGGTTAATCCCCAAGGACGACGCCCAGTTCCCCTTACTTGGCCTCCGCCACGGAAGGGCCGTCAAGCAGGACGGGCGGCCCCTGGAAGCCGAGCGCATCTTAACCACTTTTCAGGCGCGGTACAATGGTTCGGACCGGAACATCATCAGTGAGATCGTCAACAATGAACTGGCCGGTCTGCGATTGGCCAACGGCAACTCCAGCTCCACCCCTGGCACCGTTGAGCATTTGGGTAACCGCATCAATACGGCCGGCAACGAAACCAGCCCGGCCCCACTGGCGAGTGACCAACTGCTCTTCGCCAGCGCTCAGGGTGGGCAGAACCGTCTCCTGGCCAGTCTACCCAGCGGTACGGACTGGCAGCGCGCGACTGCTCCCAGCGGCTTCCCCGTCATCGAAGGCGGTCAGTTTGGGAGCGGAACCTTTGCCAGTGACGGCTCTACCTACTTCTTCACCATTTGCAGTACCTCCCGCCGGAGTGAAAACAATCGCTGCGTGGTCTTCCGAACCAAGCGGCGGGGGAATGGTAGCTGGGGACCACCCGTACGGCTGAGTTCCATCGTCAACGCAGACGGGGCGACCAATGCAGACCCGGCGGCCGTCACACTGCCCGACGGGCGGCAGCGGCTCTTTTTCGTTAGCGACCGGCCCGGTGGGCGGGGCGGGACGGACATCTACGTAACCGAACAAGTTGAACTGGCGGACGAAGCTACTTTCAGTACCCCTACCCTGCTTCCCCCATCGATCAACAGTACCGCGGAGGAGGCAAGTCCCGTCTATGACGCCGCTACTAATACACTGTATTTCGCCAGTAAAGGGCACCCCGGCCTGGGCGGATTCGATCTATTCCGCAGCGAAGTGCAGAACGAAGTTTACGGGGACCCTACTAACCTCGGCGTGCCCATCAATTCTCCGGCGGACGACCGGGGGATGACGGTGCCTAAACCTGCGGGCACTACCTACCTTTCCAGCAACCGCGCCTTCCCGCCCGCAAAGCGAGGAACGACGGACGATGACCTGTTTCGACTTTCGCTCGGGGCGGGGTCACCCATGCTTACGGGGGTGGTCTACGATGAAAGTAACCGCCAGGCGCTCACGGGCGTGGAGGTGATCCTGTATCAGGTCCTCTCCGGAGGGCGCGAACAAGAGCTTCAAAGGAAGACTTATGGCACGGCTGGCTATTCGTTACCGCTTAGCCCTGGTACGAGTTACCGAATCGCCCTGCGTAGGTCCGGGTTTGCCCAGGCAGATTACCGGGTCCGGACGGACGATGAAGGTACAGCTACCTACGGCCGGCCCGTCTACCTTCGCCCGACCGGTTCTTCCGGTAGTGGTTCCGACGGAAGCCAGCAGTCCGATCCGGGATTTGGGGGTGGCACTCCTTTACCCGATCCGGACATGACACCTGCGGCAGCGCCCCAGGTCGCGTACCGTATTCAGATCAGTGCGACGAAGCGATTTGACCCCAACGAATCACGGTACACCGCGGTGAAGGAGGTGGCGGAACTTCGCACTGAAGCTATTCCCGGTCGGGATCTGAAACGAATAACGGTGGGGTACTACGATAACCTCAGTATCGCCCGCTCCGCGCTGGAGGAGGTAAAGTTGGCCGGTTTCCCGGATGCTTTCGTCGTTCGCTACGACTACGGGAAGCGTTTTGGCCGGGTGAAGTGATGGGATGCGACAATTGGCGGTAGAACTCTCCCCGGCCCGCGGTCGTTTTCCAGGAAACAACTAGCCATGGCTGACAATCAAAAATTAAGCTTCAAGGAACTTATCAATTCCGACACCCCCGTACTGATCGACTTTTTCGCGAACTGGTGTGGACCGTGTAAGGCGTACAGCCCGATCCTCCAGCAATTGAAAAAAGATATGGGTGACGATATGCGCCTCGTGAAGATCGACGTGGACCGCAACGAGGCCATCGTACAAAAACTGGGCATCCAGGCGATGCCGACGACCATCATTTTCCAGAACGGAGAGATCAAGTTTCGGGAGGCGGGCGTGCAGTCCATCGGGGTACTGAAGGCTGCCATCGAGCCCCTGATTGCCTAAACAGGGTGCCGCCGCCGGTAGTGGCGTGATTTGCTATCTTGGGGCCCAATGAATGAATCATTAAGCCCCGGCCTCATCGTCGGCATCATCGTTGCGTACTTCGCCGTCCTGATTGGAATTTCGTGGTGGACGAGCCGCAACGAGAGCGACAACGAGAGCTTTTTCCTCGGTGGCCGCAAGTCTCCGTGGCCCCTCGTGGCAGTGGGGATGATCGGGGCCAGCCTTTCGGGGGTGACCTTCATCTCCATTCCGGGCGCCGTGGGTGCCGGGGGAACGAACCAAGCCTTCAGCTACATGCAGGTAGTTTTCGGCTACTTGTTAGGCTACGTTTTCATTGCTTTGGTGCTGCTGCCCCTTTACTATAAGCTGGGCCTGACGAGTATTTACGAATACCTCAAGGAGCGGCTGGGGCCGCACTCCTACAAGGTGGGCGCCTTCTATTTTCTGCTATCCCGAACGGTGGGGGCGGCCTTCCGGCTCTTCCTGGTGGCCGTGGTGCTGCAGGAATTCGTGACCGGCCCCTTCGGCATCCCGTTCTTCGGCACGGTGGCCATCACGATCATTTTGATCTGGCTGTATACGTTTAAGGGGGGCATCCGCACCATTGTCTATACGGATACCCTGCAGACCGTCTGTATGCTGCTGGCCGCCGGCCTGACGGTGTACTACATCGGTGACGCGTTGGAAACTGATCTCGGTGGATTGGTGAGCCTGGTCCAGAATAGCGATTACGATCAACTCTTCTTCTTCGAGGGTGGCTGGACGGACCCCAACAACTTCTTCAAGCAGTTCTTCAGTGGCGCCCTGATCACGATCGTGATGACGGGCCTCGACCAGGACATGATGCAGAAGAACCTGAGCATGCCCACGTTTCGGGATGCCCAGAAGAATATGGCGGCGTTCAGCTTCGTGCTGATCTTCGCCAATTTCCTCTTTCTCGCCCTCGGCGCCCTGCTGTACATCTACGCCAACAACGTGGGGCTGGCCATTCCGGAGGCCTCCGATCAACTTTACCCCAGCATTGCGCTGCGGAACCTGCCGGCTACGGCGGGCATTGTTTTCGTGCTCGGCCTTATTGCCGCAGCCTACTCCAGCGCCGATAGTGCACTGACGGCGCTGACGACATCCTTCTGCGTCGACTTCCTGGGTATGAATGAGGCCGGTGCGGACCAGGGGGCGGCGGGCAAACGCCAGCGCCTGTACGTCCACATTGGTTTTTCGGTGCTTCTGCTGGTCGTCATCATGAGTTTTAGCCTAATTGCTAACCGGGCGGTGATCAACTCCCTATTCAAGGCGGCGGGCTATACCTACGGGCCGCTACTGGGGCTCTTCGCTTTTGGCCTGTTTACGCGCTTACAGATCCGGGAAACCATTGAGGTTGGTGGTTTCAAGGTCCCCGCGCTCGTGCTGGTTTGCCTCGCCGCGCCGGTGCTTTCGATGCTGACGGACAAGTTTTCCGCGACGTTGCTGGGTGGCTTTCAGTTCGGGTTTCTCATCCTCGCCTTCAACGGCCTGCTTACCTTTTTGGGTCTCGTGGCCCTCAGTGATTTTTCCACGTTGGCCGAGCCACCCGAAGTGCTTGATCGGGACTGACCACAGCTTCGCCGCGGTACGGCGCCCTTACTTTAGCCATCGGGCTTTTGCTAAAGATTCCCCCTCCGTCCTATGCCCCGTGGCTGTATCTTGCGCGCCCTAACCGAAAATTTCTATGTCTAAACTGACCGCAGCCATCACGGGCGTCCACGGCTATCTACCCGATTACATCCTGACGAACGCAGAGTTGGCCACCATCGTAGACACGAACGACGAGTGGATCACGACGCGCACAGGCATCAAGGAGCGGCGGATTCTGAAGGGTGAAGAGATGGGTACCTCGAAGATGGTCATCCCCGCCATCGAGGGCCTGTTGGAGAAGACGGGCACGAAGCCCGAGGACGTAGAACTGATCATTTGCGCCACCGTTACGGGTGATTCGATCTTCCCGGACACGGCCAATACGGCGGCCTACCACACGGGCTGTGTAAACGCCTTTGGCTTTGACATCAACGCAGCCTGCAGCGGCTTTCTCTACGCGCTCTCCGTTGGCGCCAAGATGGTCGAAGGCGGTACGCACAAGAAGGTAATTGTGGTGGGTGCGGATAAGATGTCCTCCATCGTCGACTACACCGACCGCACGACTTGCGTCATTTTTGGCGATGGCGCGGGTGCGGTGCTATTGGAACCGAATCACGACGGTCTTGGGGTGTTGGACTACGAGCACCGGGGTGACGGCAGCGGGGAGAAATACCTCTATTTAGTTGCGGGAGGGAGCCGGAAACCGGCCACGGTGGATTCCGTCATGGCCCGGGAACACTTCGTGCGCCAAAACGGTGCCCCCGTATTCAAAGCGGCCGTATCGGGCATGACCAGCATGGTCGGCGAAGTAATGGGCCGCAATAACCTGACGGCGGAGAACCTGGATTGGCTCGTCCCCCACCAGGCCAACATCCGCATCATCCAAGCCATTTCCCGGATGGCCGACCTGCCAATGGAGAAGGTGATGGTCAACATCCAGAAGTACGGCAACACGACGGCGGGCACCCTGCCCCTCTGTCTGTGGGACTACGAGAATCAGTTGAAGAAAGGTGATAACCTGGTACTCACGGCCTTTGGCGGTGGATTTACTTGGGGTGCGCTTTACCTGAAGTGGGCCTACGATGGCCAGGCTTAATGGAGTACATTATGGTCTAAAACAGCGCCCCATCCGTTATCATACACTTGTAGATAATCCAGCGCTCAGCACTGAACACCAACAGTATTCCGCCGTTTCGCTACCAGAACTAAACGATCCCTTTAGCGGCTAGCCGCTAGGATACCCCCTGGTAATGAATCGGGACAACATCGACCGTAAAGAACTGCTCGAAAAATACCTGCTTGGCCTCACCGACCAGGAGCAGGCGGAGTACGTCGAAAAGCAACTGCAGGAAGACCCTACCATGGTGGAGGATCTGGCGGAATTGCGGTCCAAGATGTCCACCTACCTCAACGAACAGGGATTTACGGAGCAACCCGCCCGATCGATGCGTTCCCTGAGAGATTTTCAGGATCTCGACCACGAGATGATCACCGCCATGACGCGGCGGAACCACCACCTCAGTATCTGGCGAATGGCCCTGAGCGCGGTTTGCCTCCTGCTGTTGTTCACCACTGGCTATCTGTTCCGGGAGAACCAGAACTTCCGCCTGGAAGTGGCGCGGGAGCAAGCCCTCCACGCTCAGGACGAGGCCAGCAACCGGAAAAAATTGGAAGCCCTCCGGGGTAAGGCCATCGTTTGGGATAGTCTTCACACCCAAACGATAGCTTCGGCCAACGGCGACGTGCTCGTCCATTTTCTCGCGGACGACCAGGTGACCTTTCTGGATCTCTCCCACCTGGATAGCTTGCAGCAGGATGAGTATTACTTCTTGCAACTTAATGGAAAGGATAGCAATCACGGTATCGATCCCATCACTGATAGTTCCCGCCATTCGCTCATTCCGATTCTGGAAGACGTGAGCACGATCAGTGTATACCGGGGTACACCGGAAGCCGGTGTCCCACCCCACCCGGAAAAATTGGTCTCCGTGGTTGACTTCCCTCTGTCTCGGGGAGCGCAGAAGTAGTCGGGCAGTTCTCTTATACAAAGGCTAGTAAAGTGGCGTCCGCATTCTGTACGGGTAAGGAGCTTGGATGCTCACGTAGCTGCTTACCAGTTTCCTTTCTCCGTAAGTGCACAGCGTAGTAGTCTATTTGCTGGGAGGCCAAAAAATGGAGTATGAAAATCGGAATTTCGTGTTCCACCATCGATATGCTTGAATTACGGGCGCAGTCGTCGAAAATCTGGGTGAGTAATTGGTTAAGCCACTGGCATTTACGTTATTTGGACTTTCCAATGAGTATGCATTAGCCAAGAGAACAGTATTACCGGAAATATTTCTACTTCAGCTCCCTTAACTTTTCACTTTATGACAATGCTCTACATTCTTCTCGTCGCCTGTGTAATTGGCGGTAGTTTTAGTTTGTCCTCCGCACTTATCGATGGTTCACGTCGCTTCTAAATAGGTTCAGCGTTTTCACTTGCATTGCGGAATGCATCCTTGAATTACAATCCATACGGCCTTCCATTCAATCTGAATGGAAGGCCGTTCTGTTTGGGTAGCTCGCGCGTTTGAATAGGTGTACCTTTATTCTGCGTAAGACCCAGCACCGTTTGCGCTCCTATTTTGCCTATTCCCCCGCCATCGTAGCGGGTAGTTTTCCCGTATGCAACCATTGATCCCACCATTTATTCAGCAGCGCTTACTCGACGGCCACCTCTCCGGTGAGATCGAAGCCTTTACGCTGAACGTGGATCTGTCCGGTTTCACCCCGCTAACGGAGGAACTCATGAAGGAGGGCGTCAGCGGAGCGGAAAATCTATCCAAGATCCTGAATGAGGTATTCGAGCCACTGGTATCACTCGTGTACGCGCACGGCGGGATCATCCCTTACTTCGCCGGGGATGCGTTTACGGCGGTCTTCCCCCTCCAACTTAGCCGGATCCACGCTCAGCAGATCTTGCAATTAACGGATGAAGTCCGTAGCATCTTTTCGAGCCGCAAAAACATCTTTGGGGGCAAGTACCGCATTGGCATCAAGGCAGGCGTCGCCGCCGAGAAGGTGAGTTTCGGAATTGTGGGTGATGACCTGAAAGCCTTTTACTTTCGGGGCCCAGCAATTAAAGCTGCTACCACCGCGCAAAGCAAAGCCGAGGAGGGCGGCGTTGTCCTTTCGGATAAAATGAATGCACTGCTGGAAGGTCAGGAAGTGATCACCCAAGAAATTTCTACCGGCTTCTTCCGCGTAGTGGGAGAGTTCAGTTTTGAGTTGGACACCACGCTTTTCATGCACCCACTCACCCTTCCGGAAGTGAGTACGGACGTGGCCGGATCCTTCCTGCCGGCGGAGGTTGTCCGCTACGATCAGGCGGGAGAGTTTCGGACAGTGGTCTCCGTGTTTCTCTCCTTTGAGGCTATCCATACCCACCAGCAACTCGACCGTTTTGCCGCGGCCGTCCTTAAGCAGGTCAGTGATTTTGGTGGCTACTTTAAGGAGGTCGACTTTGGGGACAAGGGTTCCGTCATGGTCATCTTCTTTGGTGCGCCGGTATCCTACGAAAACATTACCGTCCGCGCCCTCGAGTTTGCCCTGACGGTACGGACGGAGTTAGAAGAGTTGCGGGATACCCTGGAGACGAACTTCCGGTTCCGGATTGGAATGACGGTTGGCACCGCCTTCACCGGTATCGTTGGTGGGAAGGAAAGGGCCCAGTACGCTTGCGTGGGCAACCGCGTCAACCTCGCCGCCCGCATCATGAGTGCGGCCGATTGGCAGGACATCCTCGTGGACGATGAACTAGGGAATACTCCCCACTTCCGCTACAAATTGAAGGGGAACACCAGTTACAAGGGCATCGCTGAACCCGTCCCCACCTTCTCTTTGCAAGGCCGGAAGCAAGCACTCGGCAAACCCAACTACGGCAACCGCCTGGTGGGCCGGGAGGCGGAGATCCAGCAGTTATTGGCATTCGCTCAACCCATTTTCGCCGGCAAGATGGCTGGCGTAGCCTACGTGCTCGGGGAAGCCGGCATCGGTAAGAGCCGACTGACCTTTGAGGTCCGCCGCCAACTCAACGATAGGGAACCGGTGAATTGGCTACTGGCGTCGTCGGATCAGATTTTACGCAAGCCCTTCAACTCCTTCATCTACCTCCTACACCGGATGTTCCGGCAAAGCCAGGAGCTAGGAGCTGCCCAAAACCAGCGGCGCTTTCAATTCCGGCTCAACCAGATCCGCCAGGGCTTACGGAACGCAAATTCGGATTTAGCGCCCGGCATACTGGAGGAACTGGATCGCACGCAGAGTGTACTCGCCGCCCAGATCGGTATTCCCCTCCCCCATAGTTTGTGGACGCAGCTCAACGCCCAGGGCAGGTACCAGAACACTATCGCTGCTCTCGTCAACTTATTACGTGCCGAAGCCATTCTGGCACCCACCGTGCTGGAGTTAGAGGATATTCACTGGATGGACGAGGATAGCCACACCGTTATCCAGCGGTTGATCCGCCAGTCCACGAACCTTCCTATCCTGATCGTTGCCACCTCCCGGGCGGATGACAACGGGAATTACTCCCACCTCAAAGAGGGGGAAACGGAGCGGGCCGCCAGTGTCGGTTCCCTGAGGGTAGAGCTCACGGCTCTTTCCGAAGAAGCCGTTAGAAATATGGCCGAGGCCACCCTCGGCGCACCCATTGCGGATGAAACCCTGGCCACCCTGCTGCGGACTACCAACAGCAACCCCTTTTACCTCGAGCAGGTGCTGGAGTATTTCCGCGAGAATGAATTGCTGTCCACCGACGATCAGGGCGTCCTGAACTTGACGGACGAAAGCATCAAACTCTCCTCCAGTATCTCGTCCATCCTTACGGCAAGGATTGACCGCTTATCGGACATGGTTCGGGAAACCGTAAAGGCCGCCGCGGTAATCGGCCGGGAATTCGACCTTCCGGTCCTGACGGAAGTCCTGCGGGAGGAAACCGGCCTGGACTCCGACGAGGAGTTGGCGGAACTGCTCCGCGAACAGATCAGCATCGCCGAGCGGGGGCAGATCTGGAGCGCGATGAGCGAGCTCCGCTACATCTTCCGCCACAGCCTGCTGCGGGAGGCCGTGTACAGCATGCAGCTCACCACGCGGCTGCAGCAACTGCACCACCAGATCGCCAACGTCATTGAACGGTTGTACCAAGATTCGCTGGAGGAACGGTTCGTGGATCTCGCCTTTCACTACGAGCACGCCGGCAACAAGGAAAAAACTATTGAATACCTCGGCAAGGCGGCTAACTACGCCCGGTCCAACTACCAGAACCAACAGGCCCTGGATCTATACGCTCGCTTAATTGAGAAATTCACCAACTCGCCGAACTACGAACTGACCGTCAACACCCACCTCAACCAGGGTAAGGTGCTGGAGATCGTCGGGCGGTGGGACGAAGCCGAGCGGACCTACACCGAGGCACAGCGGATCGCGAAAAGCAGCCGGGACATCGTTCTCCTCGGCCGCGCCAACAATCACCTGGGCCGGCTTTTCACCTTTAAGGGGGAGTACGAAAAAGCGATGGACTACCTTAAGATTGCCGCCAGCCTTTTTGAATCGGTGGACGATATCTTGGGTATCGCCAAGGCTTACACGAGCATGGGCAACCTCTACTTCCGGACGGCCAATTACCAGGAGGCACTCAAGCACTACAACCAGTCGCTCGACCAGGGTTTTAGCCAGGCGGGTATCTCCAGTTCGGCCGAGACCATCAGTCACCTCGGGCTTACCCACATGAACCTGGGCAATTTCGGGGAGGGGATCGGTATCATTGAGAATCAAATCCCCCTCCACCAAGCCAACCAGGACAACATGGGCTTGGCCAACCTGTACACCAACCTCGGGATCATCTACTTTGAGAGCGGGAACTACGACAAGGCGAAAGAGAACCACTACGCTGGTCTCGAATTGGCCCGCGAGCTTGGTATCAAAAGATTACAGGCCATCGGCTTTGGTAGCCTCGGCAGCGTCTACGAAAAAGAAGGGAACTACGAAGAAGCCGTGGATCTTTTCACCAAGGATCTCCTGATCTGCAACGAGTTAGGCGATCTGCAAGGCATCGCCGTAACCGAAGGTCTCATTGGTGATATCAATTCCGTCATGGGTAATTTCACCGTGGCGATCCAGCACCTGGATCATTCTCTGGCCATCTGCCGGGAACTGGGATACCGCAAGGGCATCGCCAAGGCAGTCAATACCCTCGGCGATATCTACTTCCTGCAAAAGCAGTACGACATCTCCGTTATGTATTACGACCAGGCCATCGAGGTAGCCCGGAATACGAACAACAAGCTCGTGCTGGTCTCCTCCCTCGAGGAAAAAGGGCGGGTACTACTGGCCAGCAACCAATTGGGCGAACTCGAGGAATTGGTGACTGAGACCAGGGCGATCGCCAAGGAACTGGGCAACCCCGACTTACTGCACGTAACCCGATTGCTGGAAGCGCGCTCCCTCACCGCCATTGACCCCCAAAAATTCGGGGAGAGTTGCGAGATGATCCGCGAATTACTCGCCAGGCCGGAACTTGAAGAGGACATCCGCGCCGAATGCTACCTGATCCTTTACCGCCTGAGTGGAGGCCTGGATAAGGAATCCGGCAACAACGCCCTGAACTTGTACGAGATGCTTTACGCGACCACCCCAAAGTTCATCTTCCGCAAGAATAAGGAGGATCTCCGCAGGGAATTGGAGAGATAATTTTAAAGGGTGTGCACCCGCAAAACTCCGTGCGGCACTGTAATCAACAATTAACTTAATCGATTTGCTGCAACATGGCCAATTGACCCCCGAATGCCCGGCGGAGCAACTCTGGCGTAAATACCTCTTCCGTCTTCCCGTAGCCAATCAGGCGTTGGTTAAGGAGGATCACGTGATCAAAGTAATCCGGCACCGCCTGTAAGTCGTGGTGAACGATCATCAGCGTCTTCCCCGCCGCCGAAAGGCGGCGCAGCACTTCAATGATCTTCTCCTCCGTGGGAATGTCCACCCCAACGAAGGGCTCATCCAGAAACAGAATATCCGCCTGTTGCGCGAGGGCCCGGGCCAGGAAGGTCCGCTGCTGCTGGCCACCGGATAGTTCTCCGATTTGTCGGTGTTGGAGGTCCAGGATGCCCAACTCTCGCATTGCTTCCTCGGCCAGCTTACGATCCGCTTCGTTGAGCCGTTGGAAGACCCGCTTGTGGGGATACCTACCCATCAGAACAACGTCCCGCACCGTAGTGGGGAAGGTGAAGTCAATCTCACTCCGCTGTGGTACGTAGACGACCCGGCGGCGGACGTCGGCCACGTCCTTTCCCAGAATTTCCACCCTACCGGTATAGTCATCGATCAGGCCCAGCATGGACTTCAGCAAGGTCGACTTACCGGAGCCGTTTGGCCCCAAGATGCCGTAGCGATGGCCTTCCTCGATCTCCAGGAAAATGTTGCTCAACACGCGTTTGCGGTCGTAGGAAACGGAGAGGTCGGCAACGGAAATAGCGGTGGCCACGGGATCAGGGGTTTGGGCGGAAAGAAAAATCCGCCGACGCTAAGGTAGCGCCGGCGGATTTAATGGTTTCAGACTGACTACGCACGTAGCCTCGACTTTATTCGGGGGCGATCACGCCACGGATGTTCCAGTTAATCCTTTCGGCATTACCCGTTAATTCACTTAGGCTGGTCCATTCGTTCCCGATGCGGACTCGGTCGCCGTTAGGGTTAAAGCGAAGGCCGGCGTCACAGCCAACTGATACCTGGCGGTTTCCGCGCTCAATTCCCGTTTCAATGGCGATCCAGATACCCTGGTTACCCAGTGTCAACGGAGTGGTGAGGCGGTGCTCGAAAAAGGCGCCAGCTACATTTACCCTTTGCGTCAGGTCCGGTGATTCGTAAAGAACGCCGCCGGGTTCGCGTTCGTTATCACCTTCAGCGTAGATAAATACCTTGGTGGAAGGTGGGATATCGGCCAGAAAAACCTCCACTTCACTTAGCTGCCGGCCGGCAAAGTCATCTACCAGATCAGCGGGGAAGAAAGCGGCGAACATACCCGCATCAATGGAAGGTGCGGTATCGTTACGATCGTCGTAATTCAGGGTTTCTACAACAATGGAATCTTCGTCATCGTCACAGCCGGTGAAGGACAATACGGCGAGGCTTAGAAGCAGGAAGAAAGGAAGGCGAAGGGTTTTCATAATTCGTGTTTTTTCGTTGGTTCCAAAGTTCGGAGTAAAGACAGTCAGGTAAAAGCGCTGGTTGATAAGTTGTTCTTAAAGTTTGTTGGCATTGTGTGAAGGTGGTGGATGGTAGTTGTCCTCTCCCCAAACCCATTACCTTCACCCGGGTGAACCGCGAAATCCTCAAGCTCGCCATCCCCAACATTCTTTCGAACCTCAGCGTGCCCCTGCTTTCGAGCTACGACACCGCGTTGATGGGCAACCTGAGTGGCACCCACATTGCGGCGGTTGGGTTGGGAAGTATGGCCTTCAACTTCGTGTACTGGAACTTCGGTTTTCTGCGGATGAGCACCACGGGGCTCACCGCACAAGCCTACGGGCGGGAGGACCACCGGGAACAGCAGACCCTCCTCAAACGCAGTTTGCTGCTGGCCGTACTCTTCTCTACGGCCCTGGTCTTACTGCAGTATCCCCTGGCGGAGTTAACGGCCTGGCTACTCAACATCCGGCCGGACCAATCCGAGTTAGTCGACACTTACTTCTACATCCGCATCTTCGCGGCCCCGGCGGCGCTGTTACAAATGGTCCTCTTCGGGTGGTTCTTCGGGCGGCAGAATGCGCTGTACCCATTGTTGCTCACCTTCTTCGTCAATGGTGCCAACATTGGCTTGAGTACCTACTTCGTCACCACCCTCGGCTGGGGGATAGCCGGTGTGGCCTGGGGCACGGTCGGCGCACAGTACCTCGGGCTTGCTCTTGCGTTCGTCCTGCTGTTCCTGGAACTACGCAAGGTCCGGGCGGAGGTAAAACGGTTAGGGAAAGAAATCACCCAACGGGCGGGTGCCCTCACCGAAGGCCTCGCTGCCTTCCTGAAGATCAACCGGGACATCTTCATTCGGACCCTCTGCCTCACGCTCAGTTTCGCCTTCTTCTACAACCGGGCCAATGCGCTGGACGTCGGCACGGCCGTTGTTGCCGGGAACGTCATCCTGCTCCAACTCGTCAACTGGCTGAGCTACGGCGTGGACGGTTTTGCCTTCGCCGCCGAGAGTTTAGTGGGCAAATACCACGGTGCCAACGACCGTCCGCAACTGATCGTCGCCACCAAAAAGATATTCGCCTGGGGGATGGGCCTGGCCGCCCTGTACGCCGTGATCTACGGATTTGGCCAGGAGCATTTATTACAATTATTCGCCCCCGAATCCACCTCCGCGGATACCCTCGCCGCTGCGCTTACCTATTTGCCACTGCTGGTCGCCTTCTGTCTACTCGCCACGCCGTGCTACTTACTGGATGGCATTTACATTGGCCTTACCGCCTCTACGGCCATGCGCCAAACCATGCTACTGGCCTTCGCTGGATACCTGGCGAGTTACTGCCTGGTGGGGCAGCACTTGGGCAACTGGGGTTTGTGGGGGAGCCTGCTGTTCTTCATGGTATTGCGGGCGGTGGTGCAGGCCTGGTGGTTGCGGAGTGGGCGGGTTGGTTTTTGAGCTGGTGGGTCTGGCAACTCTGATTTGCTATCAACCCGGCCGATCCAAGAACCTCCAGTTGTCGCTGCGCTCGGACTGGAGTCCGCTTGGAGAACCTGAGATTTTTTTCACCGGGATAAGATTCTAATGCGCTTGAACCGGCCATTGCGCCACAAGCGCAGCGCTGGCGATATGGTTCATCAAGCGCCCGGTCTTTAACGCCAATCTGGCCGCTTGGAGAGCCTGAGAGTAGTTTAGTAAAGCCTACTTTTGCCCCCATGCTACCAACTTCCATTCAGGCTACCCGGGAGGCCATCGCTGCGGGCCGGACATCCACCGTCGAGATCGTCAAAGCTTACCTCGCCGCGATTGAGGACCAGCGCTACCTGAACATCTACGTGGAGGTTTTCGGCGACGAAGCGCTCCGCGAAGCAGCCCGCCAGGATGAGGCGCTGACGCAGGGTGCCAAGCTGGGGAAATTAGCCGGGGTCGTCGTCAGTATCAAGGATGTGCTCTGTTACCAGGGGCACGGGGTGAGCGCCGGATCGGCCATGTTAGAGAACTTCGTCAGCCCCTACAACGCAACGGCCATTCAACGGCTGCTCGAGGAGGACGCCATCATCATCGGCCGCACCAATTGCGATGAGTTCGCCATGGGCTCCGGCAACGAAAACAGCCATTACGGGCCCACCCGTAACGCAGCGGACGTCGCCCGCGTACCCGGTGGCAGTTCCGGTGGGGCGGCCGTTTCCGTGCAGGCGGGGACCTGCCTCGTCGCAGTCGGGTCCAGTACCGGAGGGTCGGTCCGCCAACCTGCTTCCTTTTGCGGCGTCTACGGTTTCAAACCTACTTACGGGCGGATCAGCCGCCACGGCCTCATCGCTTACGGGTCCAGTTTTGATTCCATTGGTTTCCTGGCGCACAACGTGCAGGATATTTCTCTGCTGTTGGAGGTGACCGCCGGCGCGGACACCAAAGACTCCACGGCCCCCAATAAGCCCGTCCTCCCCTACGCGAAGGCGGCCCCCGACCGGGAGCCCCAGAGCATTGTCTACTTCGCCGAACTGCTCGAGAGTGATGCCCTCGACGATGCCGTGAAGGAAAGCATGCAGGCAACGATCGACAAGCTGAAGGGGCTGGGTCACACGCTCATTCCCGCCAAGTTCTCCTACTTCGATTACGTCGTCCCCACCTATTATGTCCTCACCACCGCCGAGGCCAGCAGCAACCTCAGCCGGTTCGACGGGATGCGCTACGGCCACCGTAGCCCGGACGCGGAGGACCTCCAGGAAACCTACACCCGCTCCCGTACCGAAGGCTTCGGCGCCGAAGTACAGCGGCGAATCCTCCTCGGCACCTTCGTCCTCAGCAGTGGATACTACGATGCTTATTACGGCAAGGCCCAAAAAGCCCGCCGCCTGATTCGCGACCAATTACAGGGCATCCTCGATGCGCACGACTTCATCCTCATGCCCGTTAGCCCCAGCCTACCCTGGCCAGTCGGGGAACGGGTGGACGACCCGGTGGCCAATTACCTGGCGGATGTCTATACCGTCCTGGCCAACCTCGCTGGTCTCCCCGCCATCGCCATCCCCGCCGGCACGGCCGGTCACCTCCCCGTAGGCTTCCAATTGATGGCGGACCAGTGGGAGGAGAATAAGTTGCTGCGGTTTGTGAAGGGACTTTAGGAGTTGCAAGTATCAAGTAGCGAGTTGCGAGTATCACCACTTGCAACTCGTTACTTGCAACTCGCTACTCGCTACTCCGGTACGGAGAGCGTTCCCTCCTTCGCTTTCCGAGTAAGTGCCTCAGTACCCTTGATGCCGAGCACGACACGACGATTCTGAGCGCGGCCGGCATCGGTTTCGTTCGTGGCGACGGGGCGGGTTTCCCCGAAGCCCTGGGTGATCATGCGGCGGCGGGCGATGCCATCTTGGGCGAGATAATCAGCCACCGCGGCGGCTCTTTTTTGGCTGAGTTCCAGGTTGTAGGCTTCCGATCCTTTGCTGTCCGTATGCCCGTCGATGGTGATGTCCGTATCCGGGTAACGGTTCATGATCTTGGCCATGCGGTCGAGTTCGGCGCGGCTGTTGGCCGTCAGGGCCGTGGAATTAAATTCGAAGAGGACCCCGCCGCCGAAGGTGACGTTGATGGATTCCGTGACGGTTTCGCCCGTTTCCGGGTCTACGGTGGTGGTGGTTTCTACGACGGCGCCGGGCACTTCTTCCTGGATCTCCTGGGCTTGCTTATCCATGTAGCGGCCCACGATGGCGCCGGCCGTTCCGCCGATCACGCTGCCGATGACGACGCCCTTCTTACCGTCTCCGCCCTTCTTGCCGATGGCACCGCCGATCACGCCGCCGGTCGTTCCACCGATAACGGCTCCCTTGGCGGTGCGGGAGGTATTACAGCCCGTAGCGGCAAACAGGGCAGCACAGAGTAGGAGGATGAAAATGTAGTTTACTGCTTTCACGTTGGTTGGTTTTAATGCACTATTGAACAGGAATTCATTAGCCCCAAACCCTCGCTTAAGTCCACTTGTTTGTTACGGTCAGCCTCCCAAAACGTTAATCTTCACCCACTAATTCCGCGGTGATCTTGGCCGAGAGGAGGCACAAGGGTACGCCCCCACCCGGGTGCACGGAGCCACCCAGGAAGTAGAGGCCATCCACGTCACTACTAAAGTTCTTGTGGCGCAGAAAGGCCGCCATGGTGTTATTCGAGCTCGTTCCGTACAGCGCTCCCTGGTGGCTTCCCGTCAGGCTTTCAATTTCGGGTGGGGTGACGATCCGCTCTTCCACGATGTGGTTTTCCAAGGTATTTTCTGGCGCTGCCGCGGGTGCGAGCAACTGTTGGTTGAGCCGCGTAAGGACCCGCTGACGCAGACCCTCCACCCAGGACGACCAATCCTGACCGGTATCGGCCGGCGCATTGACCATGACGAACCAGTTCTCTCCGCCGGCAGGTGCATCCTTGGTAACGATCTTGCTGCTGACGTTGACGTAGATGGTAACGTCGTCCGCCAGGCGGCCCGCTTCTAGCTCGTCGAATTCCTTTTTGTAGTCGTCCGCGAAGAAGATGTTGTGGACCCCGAGTTCGCCGAAGGTGCGGTCCACGCCCCAGTAGAAGATCACGGCGCTGGTGGATTTCTGTTGACTGAGGGTCCGCTTTGGCTTTTTGGCCCCGGTTAACAACTTATCGTAGGCGAGCCACACGTCCATATTGCAGATGGCGGCGTCCGTGGCGACCGGTCCTTGGTGCGTCTCGATCCCGACTACGCACCCGCGTGAGCGCCTAATCTGCGTAACGGGCGTGTTGAAATGGTAGCGCACCCCGAGCCGTTTGCCGAGTTCGTAGATGCGCTGGCTGATGTCGAACATGCCCCCTTTGGGCAGGTAAGCGCCGAAGTGGTGCTCGAAGTGGGGAATCATGGAGAGCAGCCCCGGCGCTTTGTAGGGATTGGAGCCGTTGTAGGTGGCGAAGCGGTTGAAGAGTTGGACGAGTTTGGGGTGGCCGAGATCGCGCTCGTGGACGGCGTTCATGCTTTTGAACAGATCCAGCCCGGGAATTTTGAGCATGGCCCCTGCGACGCCCCAGTCGAGCCAGGTCTCCGATTTATGGAGCGATTTTTCGAGGAAGGTGCGGCCGGTGGTCTCGTATTTGTGCGCGGCAGCAGCCATGAAGTCGCGGATGCGCTGGGCGTCCACCCCGAAGGTTTCCGCGGCCCGCTCGGCCAATTGTTCGGTATCGGAAGGGGCAACGAAGGTGGTTCCATCCCGCCACCAGTAGTGGCAAACGTTGGGTAAGCGGACGTACTCGAAGTGGTCTTTGGGGTCCTCGCCGGCCAGTTCGAAGAGCTCGTCCACGTACTGGGGCATCGTGAACAGGGACGGGCCAAAATCGAAGCGGTACTCGCCGAGTGAAAATTGGGAAAGTTTGCCGCCGGGCCCGGCGCTGCGTTCGTAGACGTCGACCTCGTGGCCGGCAACGGCGAGGCGGACGGCGGCGGCGAGGCCGGCGATCCCGGCTCCGATGATGGTGGTGTGCATGGGCCGGGGTTATTTCTTTTTATATGCGTCTTTACGATCGCTGACTTTGACAATAGTGATTACCAGAACGTCATTTTCGATACTATAAATCACCCGAAACTTTCCTACTCGGATGCGATACAAATCACTGTTCCCTGATAATTTTATGCTTCCATGTGGTTTTGGATCTTCCTGCAGTTTATCGATAGCTGATTCTAACCGCTTCCGCTGTTTATCAGCAATTTTATTAAGTGCTTTTCTAGCGGATGGTTTAAGCTCAATACTATACATCCTGTTCAGCTTTCTCCTGCTGTCGGTTCTTCGATTCCTCCAAAAATTCATTCCAGGAAATAGTGGGCTCTCCGTCAGCAAGTATGGCACGCGCCTCCAACGCATCGAGTATGTCCTCCAAAAGGTCACGATGCTTTTCAATGTCGAAAACTACCGAGGTTCGGTAGCCCTCCGCATCGCAGATGTAAGTAACTCCGTCAATGTTGTCTCTTTCCGAATAAGGCATGGCATTCAATTTTCGTCCTCAACTAACGGTAAGTTAGGTACTTAGTTGTAAAGCCGGCTCCCCGAAGAAACTGCCATCAACCTTTCAAAACGTAGTACGTTTCCACCCAAGCGACCCCGCCCTACCCCACCGCTTGCTGCTCGTTGGCAAGAGGAAAGTCCGGGCAACATAGGGCACCACGCCGGCTAACGGCCGGGGGCCGAGGAGGAATCCGAAGGCTACGGAAAGTGCCACAGAAAGCTATACCGCCTCCAAGGACTACCTAGGCCGCGGAGGTAAGGGTGAAAACGTGCGGTAAGAGCGCACGGCCGGCCGCGGTAACGTGGTTGGTGGGTAAACCCCGTGGGTTGAAATACCACGCAGTGTTGTTGGCTCCGGCCTACCGTCGGCTCCGGCGGTCCCGACTCGTTCGGGTGCAATACGGGTAGGTAGATCGAGCCGTCGGGCAACTGGCGGCCTAGATAAATGGTGGGGCTCTCCTCCTTCGCAGGGGGGGACGACAGAACCCGGCTTATCGGGGCGGGGGCGCTTTTTTTAGTCTGTAGTCTATAGTCTGTAGTCTATAGTCTGCAGTAATCTGGAATGCTACAGACTATAGACTATAGACTACAGACTGCTTATGAATTGGGAAGCCGACTTCGAGTTTCAACGCGTTCGCCACCTCATCAAGGAGAAGTTTGACCGGCCGGCACTGCCGGATATGAATGCGCTGTTATTCCTCATCGGGGTGCAGGAGCTGGGCCGGTGGCAACAGAGCTTTGAAAAAGAAGAGAAGCAGGATTTGATGCACATTGCCGTCTGCCGGCTGATGAGCTACGACGGGCACTACGAGTTCGTGGGGCGAGACGATGATGGTTGGCCCCACTACAAGCTCATCTCCAAGATTCCACCCAGCAGTTTGGCGGAACAGGAGGCGACCCTCAAGCAACACATCGTGACCTACTTCAACGAACTGGAGGAAGAGGAAGGGTTGCTGGGGTAAATGAACCGACTTTATAAAAGGTCCCCCCGTCTTACCTTTGTCCCCGTTAAAACTGATACTGACCATGCGTAAACTACTCTTCCTCTTACTCTTCGCGGCCTTCTTCACTGGCTGTGAAAGTGGCTCCGAAAACATCCTCATCAAGACGAATCTGGGTGACATTGAGGTCCGACTGTTCGACGAGAGGCCGAAGCACCGGGATAACTTCAGGAAGCTGGTGGCGGAAGGGTACTACGACGGCATGTTGTTCCACCGCGTCATCCCCAACTTCATGGTACAGGGTGGTGACCCTAACAGTAAGACGGCCCGGCCCGGCCAACCCCTCGGTGGTGGCGGCCCCGGTTACACCATTGATGCGGAACTCGGCTCCCCCCACATCCGGGGTGCGCTCGCGGCGGCCCGGACGAATAACCCCGCCAAGGCTTCTTCCGGATCTCAATTCTACATCGTGACGGGGCAGAAGCAGAGCCCCGCTACCCTCGATCAATTCCAAACGATCAAGAATATCACCTACAGCCCGGAGCAGCGGGAAGCGTACACCACCATTGGTGGCCGCCCCGATCTGGATATGGACTACACCGTATTTGGTGAGGTCGTCAGTGGGATGGACGTTGTCGACAAGATCTCCGCCATGGCTACCGACGGCCAGGCGCGCCCGAATGAAGACGTTGTGATGGAAAGCGTCACCTTTAAGTAGGACACCTTTGAGAATTCTTCCGGTTTGACGGAGAGTCTCTCCCTTACGCCCCTCAATTAACAAGTTCCAGGTTCAGCCGTAGCCGTTGGTTACCGGCGCAACTTCTGAAAAATATACCCGTGAAAAGATTTCTCCCCCTGCTTCTGATCTCCTTTCTATTCACCTACTGTTCTGCTCCCAAGCCGGCGTTCACCATTCCGACGCGATCGGCAAAGGCGCTGGACTACGTGGAGTTCGCCAACAATAGTGAAGAGGCAGTGTCTTACGCCTGGGACTTCGGTGATGGCACCACCAGCACGGAAGCTAACCCTACCCACCGCTACTACAAAAGTGGCAACTTCATGGTGACGCTGGCCGCCACCAACGAGAAGGGTAAAACCAAAACAATCACCCAAAATTTAGTCGTGAGCGCACCCAAAGAATGTCTGATCCGGATCGAAACGCCCCTGGGCGAAATGATTGCCCGCCTATCCGATGCTACCCCCAAGCACCAGGATAACTTCGTAAAACTCGTGGAGGAGAATTTCTACGATGGCCTCCTATTCCACCGCGTTATCGATGGCTTCATGCTACAGGGCGGAGACCCACAGAGTAAGGACGCCGGCCCCAACGCCCGCCTTGGCTCCGGTGGCCCCGGTTACCAGATCGATGCGGAATTTGTGGACTCGCTCGCCCACGTCAAGGGTGCCCTCGCGGCGGCCCGGACGAACAACCCCGCCAAGCGGTCCAGTGGCTCCCAGTTTTACATTGCTTCCGGTAAGCCGGTAACCGATGCGGATCTGAACCGCCAGGAAGGCGCAACCGGTGTCCGCTACCCAAGCGACATTCGTGCAGCCTACCTCGAGCGGGGTGGCGTTCCATTCTTAGACCAGGGTTACACCGTTTTTGGGATGGTCATTGAAGGCCTCGACGTAGTTGATAAGATCGCCGCGGTACAGACGGGCGCCGGTGACCGGCCGAAGGAGGACGTCACGATGAAGATCTCGATGATCCGGTAGTAACGGGTCAGCAATATTTACCCGCGGGCGGGCCGAAGCGATTTGGCTCGCCCGCGCTGTTTTTGGTCGGAGCATAGGTTGGATTCGGTCGCCGGATTTTCCATCCGAAATACATTCGGGTGGGCAGTGTTGCAATTTATATCTTCGCGCTCACCAAGCGCCCGGCACTCACGTACAGAAAATAGATATGCAGCAGAACGTAATCCTAGGAATTGATGTAGGCGCTACCGGAATCAAGGGTGGTTTGGTGGACGTTGTAAATGGCAAAATGCTCACCGAGCGCCACCGCTTCGATACGCCATCCGGAGGTAAGCCGAAGGATATGGCCAAGGTCGTGAAGAAACTCGTCGACCACTTCGAATACGAAGGCGCCGTCGGGGTGGGTTTCCCAGCCGTAGTACGCCGGGGCACGGCTGCCTCAGCGGCGAATATTGACGATGCCTGGATCGGAACGAACATCGAGCAGATCTTCGCCGCCGCAACGGGCAACAGGTTCTTCGCCCTCAACGATGCGGATGCCGCCGGGATCGCTTCCATGCGCTTCGGGATCGGCCAACCTTTTATGGAGGACGGAACCGTCCTCATGATCACCATCGGTACCGGTTTGGGTGGCGCCCTCTTCGTAGACGGTGAATTGATGCCCAATCTGGAAATCGGACAGATCTTCCTACGCAACCAGAAGGTCATCGCGGAGAAGTTCATCAGCAATAAGGTCCGGCGCGATAACGACATGGGTTGGAAGGAATTCGGCAAGAAATTCAACAAGGTCTTGAGCCACGTAGATGGAATCTTCAATCCGGACCTGATCATTCTCGGAGGCGGCGCCAGCAAGCACTTCCTCGAGTACCAAAAGTACCTCAAGGCGTACGCGGACGTCAAGCCCGCCAAACTGATGAATACGGCGGGAACGATTGGCGCGGCACTCTACGCCGGCTTAAAGGTGAATAAGTAAGATCAACGAAGTGATTCGTGGGTACGGCCTTCGCCTTACCAGTAGACGCCCAGACCGGCGACAACAAACACGTGGTTGCCCCCATCCCTGAATTCCTTGCTGAGGTAATTGATCCCCACTTGCCCTCCGAGCCAGTTGTACCGAGCTTCAAACTTAGCTTCCGTGCGGCGTACCCACCGTTGGGTTTGGACGACGCCCCGGTACCGATCGTCCCGGTTGAGGAGGCCACCGGTGAGCGTAGCGTTGTAGGCGACGTACCTGGCTTCCCCCGTAGCGGAGAACTTCAGGTATTTCGTGGGGGAATGGTCCACGATGGAAAAATGGCCACCAAAACGTAGACCCGCGTCCGTGTGCAGCGTTCCTACTTGCGCAGCGCCACTCGCCAGGAGCCAGAACCGATCGCTTAACGACATGCGCTTAGTGAGTTGGAGGCGGTAGTTCAGGACGAGATCGGATTCGACCTGATTCTTCCACCCGTCCAATTCCTCGGCGAAGTTTACCATGCGGTGGACGGCGTTCTGCGCTTCGGCGCCACCGGAGTATTTCCCGAGCACGCCCACCGAATAGCGTTGGCGGAGGGACCAGCCTTGGCTCAATTCCGTCGCCCGGTGGTGCTCCAATACGCTGTAGCTGGCGAAGGGGCGGTCCCGCAGCAATAGGCTGGGGTTTTCGATGTTACGGGGGGTGAAGATATCCTGGCGGATACCCCAGCCGCGTTCGGCCCTTACGCGCTCACCTTTCCTTTCCTTGTTTTGGTACCGGGTGTAGATGGCGCCCATCCCGGCGGAGTAGTACTTATCCGTCTTTAGCGGAATGTAGTACATATCATTGGCGGACCAAATTTGGAAGCCCGCTACGTCACCCGGTGCGCCGCCCGGTTCATCCCCATTTATTGGCACCTGCGCCAGCGCCCAAATGGGCGTAGCTACCAGGAAAAGCAGGAAGAACAATCGGTAAAACATGGTGCCTAGATGGAGAGGATACGACTCATAAACCAGCCAGAGAGGCTGACGTTCACTTTGTTGCCGCGGCGTCATTCGGGAACCAGCTCTTACCGAGATTATCGGGTTTGCCCCACAGGGTAGTGAGCCGGCCGCGGTCGTTGACGTGAATATAGTACGGAAGATAGGGCCGGCAGACGAGGCGCTCGCAAGTGCGATCGTCGGAGATGTAGACGGGCAGGCTGACATTCAGATCCCGGAGAAATTTATCGTCGGTACTCAGCAATGTTTCGGTGCTGCCGGAGAAGAAGAAATTGCGGATCACGATGGCTACGTCGGTCTTCTCCCGCCGGGCGGCCGGAAGCGCCAGGTAAGCACTGTCTAGTTTCTGCAGGATCTCCGTGCTGCCAGGGTGGGTGCCCGTGAAGAAGAGCACGAGTTCTTTCCCGTCCCGCCGTTTGATGCGGGTCGGCTCCCGGTCGGAATCCAGGGCCGGGGCGGCGCGGTAGATGGGGTCCAATTCCGCCGTGAGGTTGGCGACGGGGCCACCCCGGTAGGGCTCGATGACGATCTCCCGCCGGTCGTCGGAAACGTAGGTCAGGGCGTACTGTTGGCGGCCGACGCGGAAGATCGTCTGGGAGGAGATCGGCCCGATGTTACTCAGGTTGAGGCTGATGGGGACGCTGTCCTCCCCCGGTGGGAAAAGGATGAGGTAGTCGGGCTCCTTCAGTTCGAAGTTTTGCCAAGCGAAGGCCTTGCCGGTGATTTGCGCGACGGCGATCCGTACGGAGTCAGGGCCGAGGAGGACGTCCGCCGCAGGGATTCTTGCCGTCAGTCGTTGCCAACGATTGGAGTAGATGACGTTGTTGGTGACCTCCACGCTGTCGATCATTCGCTCCCAGCCCGGGTAGTGCTGCTCGGACCGGAGGGTGCTGTCGGCATCCACGCTGATCTCATACCAGATGCGGTTGCTGCGGAACTTCCAGAAGTTATCGCGGCGGATGGTCGTATCGGCGGCGGCAACGGTGGCCTCCCAGGCGGCGGTATCGACCAGGCCGTAATACACCTGGTAGGTGACGGCACGGGATGCGCTGATCTCCTGGTCTAACGTGATCCGCTGGGCACCGGGGGGCAGATCCGCCGCGCAACCGGCGAGGAGCAGCAAACTGAACAGTAAGAGACAGTGGCGAAACATTGACGGAAGATCGGTCAAGGCTCCACCACCAGAAAGTAATTTTTGGTAACGATTGGTTAAGCCGACCTACAAACCCCGGGAATTTACCGGGGAATGACCCGCACCCGCACCGACTTACTGATCGGCGTATTGCTGCCCCGAGCCGTCCGCGTAATGGGTACCAGTGGGTTCGTTTCCGGGAAGTAGGTACAAATATTGCCGCGAGGAATGCTGTAGGGCACGATCTGAAAGAGATTGACGCGGCGGACTTCCCCGTCGTAGGTACTCGTCAAATCCACCCGTTGTCCGGAGGTGAGGCCGCGCTCGGCGATGTCGGCTTCGTTCATCATCACGACCCGGCGCTCGTTGTGGATGCCCCGGTAGCGGTCCTGCAAACCGTAGATGGTCGTGTTATACTGGTCGTGGCTGCGGACGGTCATCATCAGGAATTCATCACCCGTCAGATCGTGGTGGCTTAACGTGGGCGTAGAGAACTGGGCTTTACCGTCGGAGGTATCGAAGCGGCGATTGCGGGGGCCGTTTGGCAAGTAGAATCCGGCGGGCTCCCGTACCCGTTCGTTGTAGCGTTCGAAGCCGGTGACGCAGGCGGCGATGGCATCGCGGATGTTGTCGTAGTCGCGAACCATCTCCGCCCAGTCTACCGTGGTACGGTCGCCGAGGGTGGCGGCGGCCATGCCGGCGATGATGGCCGGCTCGCTGCGAAGCTCACTGCTGCGGGGTTCGAGGACACCCTTGCTCATCTGGACGACGCCCATCGAGTTCTCACAGCTGACAAACTGCTCGCCGGCTTCGCGGAGGTCGATCTCCGTCCGGCCCAGGCAGGGTAACAGGAGGGACTGTTTTCCGTGGACGACGTGGCTCCGGTTCGGCTTGGTACAAATGTGAACGGTGAGGTTACACTGGCGCAGGCCTTCAGCCACGAATAAGGTATCGGGCGTGGCGGAGAGCCAGTTACCTCCGAGGCTGACGAACACTTTCGCCTTCCCCGCGTGCATGGCCTTGATGCTGTTGACGGTGTCGTAGCCCTCCTCGGTGGGTGGCTCGAAATTGAAGTAATTCCGCAGCGCTTCGCCCAGTTCCGGCTTGAGTTTTTCCCAGACGCCGACGGTCCGGTCGCCCTGCACGTTGGAGTGGCCGCGGACGGGGCAGATGCCGGCGCCCGGTTTCCCCATCGCCCCTTTGCAGAGGAGGAGGTTGACCATTTCCTTGATGATGTCCACGCTATTCTCGTGCTGCGTCAGGCCCATGGCGTAGCAGAGGACGATTTTTTTGGAGGCGGCGATCAGGCCGGCGGCTTCGTAGACCAGCTGGGGCTCTACCCCCGCGGCGGCGATGCAGGCCTCCACGTCGGTGGCGGCGATCATGGTTTCCCAGGCGGCGTAGCCGGAGGTGTGTTGCTCGATGAATTCCCGGTCGAAGATGCTGCCAGGTGCCTCTTGCTCCTCATCGTACAGAATTTTGCAGATGGCGCGGACGAGGCTCATGTCCTCGTTGATCCGCACCTGCAGGAAGACGTCCGACAGCTTCGTACCGCGGGCCAGGATATTGAGGGGATCCTGGGGATCGACGAACTTCATCAGCCCGGTTTCCGGTAGTGGATTGACGGAAATGATGCGCCCGCCGTTATCCTTACAGGTTTTGAGGGCGGAGAGCATGCGGGGGTGGTTCGTCCCCGGGTTTTGGCCGATCAGGAGAATGAGGTCGGCCTCGTGGAGGTCCTGCAGGGTCACGGTTCCCTTTCCCAAACCCAGCACCTGCGACAGCGCCGTCCCGGTACTTTCGTGGCACATGTTGGAGCAATCGGGCATGTTGTTCGTCCCGTACTGCCGCACGAACAGTTGGTACAAAAAGGCCGCCTCGTTGCTGGCCCGGCCGCTGGTGTAGAAGATGGCCTCGTCGGGCGAAGCGAGCGCATTGAGTTCTTTGGCGACCACCCCGAAGGCTTCGTCCCAACTGATGGGCGCGTAGTGGCTGGCCCCCGGCGCCAGGTACATCGGCTCGGTGATGCGGCCGGATTTGCCGAGTTCGAAGTCGGTCATGGCCCCTATCTCGTCGATGGAATGTTGGGCAAACCAAGCCGGATCGGCCCGCCGCGACGTCGCTTCTTCGGCGACGGCCTTCGCCCCGTTCTCGCAGTATTCGGCGATGGGGCTGCGGTTGCCGTCCGGATCGGGCCAGGCGCAACTGGGGCAATCGTAGCCGCCCTTCTGGTTAAGTTTCAGGAGGGCCTGCATGCCTTCCTTGAGGTGGGTGTATTCCTTGATGTGCTCCAGGGAGGCGCCGACGCCGGGGATGCCGGCGGCGTACTTTGATCGCTTCTTGAGTTTGAGGTCGTGGAGGCGTTCGGGGGTTAGTTCGTTCATGGGTGGGGGGTGGTGGCTGGTGTTGTAAGGTACGTTAGGAGGTAATTGTTGGGACTCCATATTTCGACGACCCCAATTTGGCGCTGACGCGGGTGCGGGGTTTGGTGGGGGAACCTAACCTAGGGCCCGAAACGATCATCTCCACGCAAAGGCACCTACGAAGCTTTGACCTGGTCTCCATCGATGAATAAAGCGATAGTACGATCACCCATAGGAGAAACGTGGGCATTCGTCGATAAACCCTGCTCCCTTAACCATCCCCACCCCCTATTTCGCCACCAGTCGCCACCGGCAAACTCGCCGGTAGTTAACAAAACCAACGACGAATGGCACATTCCATCATCGACCACTCCAACAGTAAATCGTTCCACAACATGGCCTGGATCAGCTTCGTGCTGGCCGCCCTGGGGACGATCGCGGGCATCGTCCTCCTCGAAGCTACGACCATCACCAAAGGCTTCCTCGCCATGGGTTTCGTCTTCACCGTAAGCTCCTGCTTTACCCTCGCCAAAGTCATCCGCGATAAGCACGAGGCGGACCGGCTCTACAACAAGGTGGAGCGAGCTAAGACGGAGAAGTTTCTGAGTGAATCCGAGAACCCGGGGAGGGAGTTTTAGTCTATAGTCTGTAGTCTGTAGTCAGATGGTACTACCCGACTATAGACTACAGACTGTAGACTACCCCCCTACCACGGATCCAACATCCGCCGATAAGTCCGAATCATCTCCTCCTCCGGCTCCCCCGCTTTATACATGCGGAAGACTTTGAGATTGGCCATTTGCACGCGGAACCAGCCATTGACGCGGTACTTACGCGCGGAAACGAGGATGTCCTTCGGCATCACTTTGAACTGCAGATCGCTCGCCCACGTGCGTTGGATGATGTCGTAGTCTTCCATGATTTTCATCTCGCGAAAGCCGTCCAGTTGCTCAAAGGCTTTACGGGTCAGGTAGAGGGATTGGTCCCCACCCCGGCAAGCCAATCCGTTGAAGCGGGTGCAGAAGGCATTGATGGAGAGCAAGGGATGGAACATGTCAAACTTGAAGCGGTAACAGCCTACATCGTATCCTTCGTCTACGGCCGATTTTATGTCTTCGTAGAACCCTCCGGGCGGCCGCGTATCCGCATGGACGAAGTACACCACGTCCGCCGCCGTGGCGAACTGGCGGGCCGCCGCATTCATTTGAAAGGCGCGGCCACACTGGCTGCAGTGGTAATGATTTACTTCGGGGTGGGTAGCCATCACGTCGGCGATATCATCCGTGCTACCACCGTCCGCTACGGTGACGGTGCCCCGGCCAACTAACTCCCCCAGTAGCAGGGGAAGGAGCTCCCGCAAATTGGGCGCTTCGTCAATGACGGGGATAACAACGTGGATGTGCATGAACGCAGGGGCTGAATGAGCCGCGAAAGTACCACGAGCAACCGCAACATTTGGTCCGGCGAATGACCGAGCCCCACGCTACCACACCCGGTAATACACCGTCTTGAGGTAGGCTCCTTCGGCAAAACCAATGGGGTGGTCCACGTCGTGAAAGCTTTTCTCCAAGAACTGGTGCTTCCGCCCCGAAGACTGCAGTACGGACGCAATGACCCGAAAAAATTCGTCCGACGACACGCGGGCGGAACAGGAGGCAGCTACGAAGATCCCTCCCGGAGCGACCAGCGGAACGGCCAGTTTATTCACCCGTCGATACGCCTTAAGGGCGCCGGGGATCTCCCGGTCCGACTTAGCGAAACTCGGAGGGTCCACGATCACGAGGTCGAAGGATTCATCTTCTTTGGCGAGGTCGGCCAGTCCCTCGAAGGCATCGGCGGCAAGGGTTTGGTGGCGGTCCTCTACAGCGGGTTGGTCTCCGAAATTGAGTTGGACGTTGCGGCGGGCCTGGGCCAGGGCCGGTTCACTGATGTCGAGGCTCGTCACCCGCTCGGCGCCGCCACCGAGGGCGTGGACGCTGAAGCCGCCCGCGTAGGAAAACACGTCGAGCACCCGCTTCCCTTCGGCCAGTTCGCCGATTCGTTTGCGGTTGGCGCGGTGGTCGAGGAAGAAGCCGGTCTTGTGTCCCTTCACCACGTTGGCGTAGAACTGGAGCCCGTGTTCGCGGAAAGTGATCTCTTCGTTGGGCAGGGTGCCCGCCAGCACTTGCCCGTCCTTTAACCCGGCACCTGCGGCAGCGCCCTGAACTACTCTAGCCAGGCGCAGCACCAGTGCCCGGGCATCTGCTAACTCGACGATGAGTGGTTGCAGCAATGCCAACCACGGCAACCAGGCCGGGGAGTAGAGCTTCAGGACCGCCACGCCGGCGTAGACATCGACGACCAAACCGGGCAAACCATCATTCTCGCCGTGCAGGAGGCGGTAGCCATTGGTATCGGTTTTGAGCAAATCCGTGCGTTTGGCTTTTGCTACCTCAATCTTCTCCCGGAAGAACGCCGCATCGATCTTCGCCGGGCCGGCTTGCAGCACGCGGATGCGGATCGGGGAGTCCGGATCGTACAGCCCCACGCCAATACACTTATTCTTTTTGACGCTGAAAACGATCGCCAAATCCCCCGCCCGGCCTTCGCCCTTGACCGACCGGATCGCCCCGTCGAACAACCAGGGGTGGCCGGCGCGGAGGGCGCGTTCGCCGGGAGCGGTGAGGGTGATGGGGAGGGTTTTCAAGTCTGTAGTTTTTAGTCTGGAGTCTGTAGTCTGTAGTCTGTAGTCTATAGTCTTCAGTCTATAGTCTTCAGTCTGTAGTCTTCGGAAAGACAGCCCGCTCCACAATCTCGCAAATGGTGTGGCCGTAGAGCATGTGCAACTCCTGAATTCTGGGGGTGTCGGTGCTGGGGATGGCCAGTAGGTGATCACACAGCCCGGCTAGTTTGCCGCCGGATTCGCCGGTGAAGCCGACCGTTACCATACCATTTTCGTTGCCTTTTTTGACGGCGCGGACGACGTTTTCGCTATTGCCAGAAGTAGACATGGCGATCAGGACGTCGCCCTTCCGGCCGATGGCGGTGACCCAGCGGGAGTAGATCTCGGCGAAGGAATAATCGTTCGCTACCGCCGTGATGTAGCTCGTGTTGACGTGCAGGGCTTCAGCGAAGAGGGGTGGCCGGTCGTAGTAGTAACGGCCGGAGAGTTCGGCGGCGAGGTGCTGGGCGTCCGCCGCGGAGCCGCCGTTGCCGCAGAAGAACACCTTGCCGTCGCTGGCGTAGCAATCGATGATGGCCTGGGTGATCCGGGTTACGGTTTCCGTCGTCGCGTCGTCTTCCAGCAGGCGCTGCCGCAGGTGCAGGGAAGTTTGGAGGTTGTCGCGGATGGTCTGGGCGGCACGGTTCATGGGGGCGAAGATACGGCGGTGGAAGTGGGCCGCCCCCGTGTGAAAGCTTGTTTACCTTTGCCCCATGAGCAGCCCTTCGGAACGCACCATCTCCTTCATCATCCCGGTCTTCAACCGCCAGGATGAGGTAGAGGAACTCCTCGCCAGCATGGCCGCCCAGACGGAGGGGGGCTTCGAGGTCGTCCTCGTAGAAGATGGCTCCGAACACAAATCCGACGAGATCGCGGAGCGCTACGCCGACCGCCTCAACGTGAAGTACTTCTACAAGGCCAACTCCGGCCCCGGCCAGAGCCGCAACTACGGGTTCGAACGGGCCAGCGGCAACTACGGCATCTTCCTGGATAGCGACTGCGTGCTGCCACCGGATTACTTCCGCGTCATCACCCAGGCCCTGCGGGAACGGAACCTGGACTGCTTCGGTGGCCCCGACGCCGCCCACGAGGATTTCACCGACACACAGAAGGCTATCAACTACGCGATGACGTCCACCTTTACGACAGGGGGCATCCGCGGCAGCAGCGAGAAGATGGAGAAGTTCCACCCCCGCAGCTTCAACATGGGCTACTCGCGGGAGGTCTTCGAGCAAACCGGAGGTTTTTCCAAACTGCGCTTCGGGGAGGACATCGACATGAGCATCCGCATCAACCGGGCCGGCTTCACGGCGGGTTTGGTGAAGGAGGCTTTCGTCTACCACAAACGCCGGGCGACGCTGCGGCAATTCTTTAAGCAAGTGTTCAACTCCGGCATCGCGCGGATCAACCTGCACAAGGCCCATCCGGGTTCATTGAAATTGGTCCACTTCGCTCCGGCCGTCTTTACGCTGGGCGTCACGTTCGCCGTTTTACTTGGCCTGATCTGGTCGCCGGTCTTCTTTGCCGTCCCCCTGATTTACGCCCTCCTCATTCTGGTGGACGCCACCGTAAAAACGGGCAGCCTCACCATCGGCGCGCGGGCCGTGGTGGCGAGTTTCGTCATGCTTTTCGGGTACGGTACGGGCTTCCTCTCCGCCTTCTGGAAACGGATCGTACTGGGGAAGGACGTCTACTCGGCTTTTGAGAAGACGTTTTATGATTAGAGGGATTTCTAGCAGTTATCTCTGCTAAAGCAATCGCAATTCTTAGTATCACCGATTTTAGGCAATATCCTATTTCCACAATTAACACCAATCACGTCTCCCCTCTCCTTTGGACCACGAAGTAGCTGCGCAGCAAAAGGGGCCGGGGGAGAGGAAAACAAAAGCACTAGGAAAGGCAACCTACCCCACCTTACTCCGCCCAATCGAATCGTAGTAGAAGCCGGCTTCCACCATGCGGCGGAGGTCGTAGAGGTTACGGCCGTCGAAAATGATTGGGGCAGCCATAGCTTCCTTCATCCGGTCGAAGCTGGGGGTGCGGAAGACGGACCATTCGGTCATGATGCCCAAGCAGTCGGCGCCCTGGAGGGCTTCGTACTGGTCGCCGCAGAAGGTGACCTTGTCGCCGTAAAGTTCCTTTACGTTGTCCATCGCTTCGGGGTCGAAAGCGCGGACGTTGGCGCCGGCGGCCAGTAGGCGGTCGATGGTGTAGAGGGCGGGGGCTTCGCGGATGTCGTCGGTATTCGGTTTGAAGGCCAAGCCCCAGAGGGAGACGGTTTTGCCCTTCAGGTCGTCGCCGAAGTAGGCCTCGATCTTGTCGGCGATCCGGAAGCGTTGGCGGGTATTGACGTCCATTACGGCGTCCAGAATCTTGAAGTTGTAGTCGTACTGCCCGGCGGTGTGGGCGAGGGCCTGGACGTCCTTCGGGAAACAGCTGCCCCCGTAGCCGACGCCGGGGAAAAGGAAGCGTTTGCCGATCCGGGTATCACTGCCCATCCCCTTCCGCACGGCATCTACGTCAGCGCCCGTCTGCTCGCACAGGTTGGCGATCTCGTTCATGAACGTGATCCGCGTGGCCAGGTAGGAGTTGGCGGCGTATTTGGTCATTTCGGCCGAGCGGATATCCATAAAAATGATGGGGTTGCCGCTGCGGACGAAGGGTTCGTAGAGGCGGCGCATCACCTCCTCGGCCTTTTCCGATTCGGTGCCGATCACGACGCGGTCGGGCTTCAGGAAGTCGTCCACCGCCACGCCTTCGCGGAGGAATTCGGGGTTGGAAACGACGTCGAACAGGTCCGTATCCAGCTTTTCGGCGAGGGCGGCGTGCACGCGTTCGCCCGTCCCGACGGGTACGGTGGATTTGTCCACCACCACGGTGTACTTGCTGATCATGCCGGAGAGGTCCTTGGCTACGCCGAGGATGTATTTGAGGTCCGCCTGCCCGTCGTCCCCCGGGGGGGTTGGGAGGGCGAGGAAGATGATCTCGGCGTGGTCGACGGCGGATTGCAGGTCGGTCGTGAATTTCAGGCGGCCCTGCTTCTGGTTGCGGGCGAAGAGGACGTCCAGGTCGGGCTCGTAGATGGGCACGTCGCCCTGGCGCATGCGTTCAACTTTCTTGGCGTCGATGTCGACGCAGATCACTTCGTTGCCGGTTTCGGCGAAACACGTTCCGGTAACGAGGCCAACGTATCCGGTGCCTACAACTGCAATTTTCATTCGGTGGGGATTATTTGGTAGCTAACGGCTGGCGCGGAAAAAGGATGATGGGGCGCTGCCGCGGGTGCAAAGAAAAGGGATTGGGGACAAAACTCAGCCACAGGCGTGCCGCGCCAAAATGACGCTGGCCACCTCCTCGGGGGTGACGGACCCGGTATCAATTATAAGGTCGTACTGGCCCAGATCGGTGTAATCCACCCCGTACTTCTCGATGAAGCGCTCGATCTCGGCGGCCCGGCGGAGGCCGAGTTGGTTAAAAGCCTCCTCCACGTTTTCGTAGGCTTCGGAGAAGCGATTCTCGTCGCCAAAAATGCGGGCGGCGGCAATCTTGGGGTCCACCTTCAGGTAGATCTTGAGCGCGTCCTTAATGAAGAACCAGGACATCCGGGAGTCGGAGATGAACGGCTCGGGCTCATCGTTGAGGGCGATGGAGGCCGCGTCGATCTTCTGGTCGATGGAAGGGTCCGTTTCCGCCAAGCGGTTGAGCTCCAGCGTAGAGACCCCCAGTTCGGCGGCCATGGCCCGCTGGATGGTGCCGGTGCTGACGATGGGAAAACCCAACTTCTCCTTCAGGACCTTGCTGACGACGGACTTCCCGCTACCGAGATCACCGGTGATGGTAATTTTTCTGAGGCTCATGCGGCGAAGGTAAGGCGTTTAGGGATTCCCAGGGTTCCTGGAGCGCCCGACGCAGGGAGGGTCTCCAGGCGGCCCGGTTGAGTGGTATTTCCTAACTTGGCTTCGTGCGCGCTTTCTTCCGTGGCCTCTATCGTTCCTTTTCCGTCCAGCTCCTCCTGCTGCACCTACGGAGCAACTTCCTGTTGCTGGCCGTCTGGATTTTCTTCCTGCTCATGGTCTCGGGGATACTGGGGCGCAACCTCGGTTTGCAGTACCTCTTTCTCGACCCGGAGTACCTCAACGAATCCGGCTTCTGGCCCTTCCTCATCATCGGGGGTGCCTTCGCCTTCTTTACGATGAGCTGGAACCTGAGCACCTACCTTCTGCTCGGTGGTTACTTCAACTTCCTGGCCAGTCTCTCCCGCCCCTTCTTTAAGTACTGCATCAACAACGCGCTGCTGCCGCTGGCCGTGCTGTTTACCTACTGCTTCCAACTGTGGCGCTTCTTCCAGCTGGACGGGCAGCACAGCCGCTACCTGGAATGCCTGAGCGGGCTCTTGCTGGGGCTTACGCTGAGTATGTTCCTCTACGCCATCTACTTCAACCTGACGAACCGGGACATCAGTTACTACCGGCCCAAATTCCGGGAGCCACCCCCGAATATGGGGCCCAGCCACAATCGTAAGACCACCATCGGCCGCCGGGCGTACCGGACGCGGGGGCTCGGCCCAAAACTGAGCGCGCTGTTCGACAACCCCTACCGGGTGCGGACTTACTTCAACGAGAAGCTGCGCACCAAACTCGTCCGCTCGGTGGCGCACTACGAGTCGACGTTGCTGCAGGGCATCTTCCGGCAGAACCACAAGAATGCGTTGTACCTGCAATTTGGGACGATCGTCCTGCTCGCCCTTCTCGGTATCCTGATCGACCGGCCCCCCTTCCAGATTCCAGCTGGCGCGAGCGCATTGATCCTGCTGAGCCTGATCGTAGCCATCATCGGGGGCATCAGCTACTGGTTTTCCGAGTGGCGGGTGACGCTGCTGATCCTGCTGGCCATTGGCATCAACGTGCTGACGAGCAATGCGCTTTTTCAGTTCGACAACCAGGCTTACGGCCTGAACTACAAGGGCAAACAAGCCCGCTATTCCACCCAACAACTGAAAAGTCTGTACGGGAGCGATCAACTGCGGGAGGATCGGGCCGCCACCGTAAAGATCCTCAACAACTGGCGGGAGAAACAGGGCCAGGAGAAACCACCCTTCATCATTGTCTGCGCCTCGGGCGGGGGGCTGACGGCGGCGCTCTGGGCCACCCACGTCACCCAAACCCTGGAGCGGTGCAGCGAAGGTGCCCTCCTGCGCGGGACGGCGCTAATGACGGGAGCCTCCGGCGGCCAGATCGGGCTGGCGGCGCTGCGGGAGGCCTACCTCAACGACCCGGAGTTCCGCGAAAAGGACGCTTCCCGGCTGGACGCCATCAGCCGCGACCTGCTCAATCCAATTACTTTTTCCATCGTCAGTAACGACCTTTTCCTCCCCTTCACCAAGGTGGAAGTCATGGGCAAGAAGTACCGGCGCGACCGTGCCTACGGTTTCGAACGGGAGCTCAACCTAAACACTGGCGGCGGGCTGGAGAAACCGCTTTCCGCCTACCGGGAGCCGGAGCGGGAGGCCCGCATTCCCCTACTCTTTGTCACCCCCAGCGTGGTGGACGACGGGCGGCGGATGGTCATCTCCCCCCAGGGCGTGTCCTACATGACGGCCCCGCCGACGGCCATGAACGGCAAGATCGACCTGGAGCCCGACATGGTCGATTTTGGTTGGCTCTTCCGCGAGCAGGGGGCGGACCAGCTCAACTTCACGACCGCCCTGCGGATGAACGCGACCTACCCCTACGTGCTGCCACTCGTCCGGCTACCCACCAAGCCCACGGTGCGGGTGATGGATGCGGGGTACCGGGACAATTACGGCATCGTTTCCGCTACCCGTTTCGTGACGGTGTTCCAGGATTGGATCCGCGCCAACACCTCCGGCGTGCACATCATTCAGATCAGCGCCTTCCGGGAGGAGGACATTCGCCAGGATGACGACGGGAGCCGCGGCGTCGTCGAATCCCTCTTTAGCCCGGTTGGGGTGGCGGGCAACATCCTGGGCGTGCAGATTTTGGACCAGGAAGTCCTGCTGGGCCAACTGGCGGAAACCCTCGGCGAAGACTTTTTCCACCTCCACCGCTTCAACTACCAACCTGCGGCGGATGACCCCCTGCGCACCTCCGTCTCCTTCCACCTGACGGAGCGGGAGCGCGCCCAAGTTCTCCGCGCTTTGGATACGGATGCGATGAAGCGGGAGTTGGATCGGGTGGTGGGGGTTTTGGGAGACTCAGTTTCTAGGTTTTAGTTTCTAGTTGCTAGCAACTAGAAACTAGAAACTAGAAACTTATGCAGATTGTAGTAATCTCCTCGAGTTGTAACCCCGCTTGAGGTCGCTCGTACCGTATGCTATACTATTCATGATCTATGAGATGGGCGTGATGCGGTGAACGAATCGTATCCTAAAACGTATCCTCCCAGGCAACACCATCGCGGTCGCGCAGCGCGAAGCCATCCACGGAGCCGAAGCCGGAAAATTCGTAGCGCAGGCCCACGATCTCCTTCGGTGCCTCCGTACTTTCTACCTGCAGGATCTTGCGGCCATTCGCAAAGAAGGTCAGGAGCCCCTCCTGGCCGCGGCATTCCAGCTCGATCCAGTCGTTACCACTCAGGCCGAAGGCGGAGAGGTCCCGGTTGCGGCCGCTCAGTACTTTGCCCCCCGCGTATACCTCCAGTTCAGCGACGCAACCGGGCGCGCTGAGGGGGATGATGATGACGCCATTTTCCAGGAGCAGCAGGACGCGCGCAAACTGGCAGGCGCCGGCGCCTTCCCAGAAATCGTGGCGGAGGCGGGTGGTGAAGCTGAAGTCGTCCGTCCGCACGTTTTCGGTGGCGCCTACGTGGGAGAATACGGTTGTCGGTGGGTCCGGTTGGAGGGCAATCCCCATATCCGTCAGCATTTTCCGCGTGATGGAGAGTTGTCCGTTCTGGCGGACGCTCTCGAGCGGCAGGTACACGGGCGCGGTTTCGGTTGCTACGGCCGCCACCCAATCGTCCACCCGCAGGTAGAGTTCCCGTTCCTTTACGACCTGATCGCCCACCACCAATTTGGCCCGGTAATAACCGGGGAGGTAGTAGATCGAGGTGTGGGTATCGCCCGCAGGGTCCAGCTTTTCGCGGCGGCGGGCATCCCAGCTTTGCTGAAGGTATATTTCGTCGGCTGCGGGAGCCAGCTTCGCATCGTAGTTAAAGACGACGGAGTTGGGTACGCCGGTCGTGACGGGCCGGAAACTCAGGTGAAAATCGTCGGGATCAAGCAGGGGTTTCTCGGGCGCTGTACCCGATTCTGGGCGGGGCGAGTTGGGCGCTGCCGCGGGTGTCAGGTAAGGATAGAGTACGGTCAGGACGAGACCCAGTAGGAGAAATCCGGCTACGAGCGCGATGGGCTTAACCTTACGCGAAGTGGGAACGGTGTCTTCCGTCGGCAGGGAAGGAATGCTTGGGCTGGGGACCTCCATTTCCGCTGGTTCGACGACCGTTGGAGATGCGGTCTCCAATTGTTGAGCCCGGTAAGCGCGCCAGTGGTCAAAACCGGCGTAGTTGGCCAGGGCGTCGAGCGTCGTCGTGCTGGGCTGGCTGGCGTAAGCGACGCGGCCCCAGACGCGTTTCAGGGTGGTCGGGCTGAGGGTGACGGCGGTGGCTTCGGCGATGTTTTCGCTGAGGTCCTGGAAGTCCTTGTTCGTCCACTGCGCGGCGGGGCCCCACCCTAGTTGGGCCTCCACCCGAGTGAGGAGATTGGCTAGTAAATCTTCGTCCGATACCATGGCACAAAGGTAGGTTCGGGGGTGGCAAAATTGGCCTTGCACGAGTTTGCACGGCCTTGCACCGCGCGTGTTTCCTGGGTTTTTGGTGGCGCCGTCACTTTTGTGGCCGAACCAAACCCCTCACGACCGTGAAAACATTCTTTTGCCTTTTGTTACTCGCCCTTTTCATTGCACCCGCGGCAGCGCAGAATAAAATTCCACTGGAGGCCGCGGCTTGGAACCTTAATGGTTACGACGCCAGCTTCATTACCCACCGGGGTGTGCCTGCGCTGAAAATTGGTGATAAGGGGGCAGCGGCGACCGGCGAAAACATCATCGTGCCACGAGACGTGAATTTCAGCAACGGGACGATTGAGTACGACGTGGAACTCACGGACCAGACCCGGTTCACGAGCATTCATTTCCGGCGGAAGGACGCCCAAAATTCCGAGCATTTCTACCTGCGGAGCAATGCGGTGGGGGACCCGATGGTCAACTCCGCCATCCAATACGCCGCCGTCCTCGGGGGCGTGAATTTGTGGGACCTGAGTGGCGACTACCAGTCCAACGCCACGCTGCTGGGCTCGGGGTGGAACCACGTCAAATTGGTGGTGCGCGACCGGCAGTTGCTGGCCTACGTGAACGATATGGAAACGCCGGCCCTGTACGTGCCGCAAATGGACGGCGACTGGACGAGTGGATCGATTGGCTTCGACGGCAGCGTCATCCTGGCCAACCTCACCATTACGCCCGACGTGACCCCGGGACTGAGCCCAGGGGCCGGCTTCGACCCGACCCACAACGACGCCCGTTACCTCCGCAACTGGCGCATAAGCCCGGCGGCAGCCCTCCCCTTCGGCACGGAACCGACGGAGGTGCCAAAAGATGGTGCGTGGACGCCCATCCGGGCGGAGCGGCTGGGCCTCGTCAACCTCAGCCGCCGTTTCGGGAAAACGCCCGGTGGCGAACGCCGAATTACCTGGCTCAAGACGAGCATTGCAGCCACCACCGCCGTCACCCGCCGGCTGGACCTGGGCTTCAGCGACGAAGTCTACGTATACCTGAACGGGAAGCCGCTGTACGTGGATAAGAATCTGTACAACACGCCGGGTATGAAGGCGCCGCGGGGGCGGTGCTCCATCGAAAACAGCCACTTCGAGCTCCCCCTGCAGGAAGGCGATAATGAGTTGGTGATCGGGGTAACGAATTTCTTCTTCGGGTGGGGCATCGTGGCGCGGCTGGAGGATGGGGCGGGGTTGCGGTATTGAGCTGGGTGCAACGTTTGCCGCTTACAGCAAAGGCGCAGCAACTTTTAACTCGCTACCCGCTATTCCACACCCATGAACCTCCTTTTCCTCTGCTCCCGCAACCAGTGGCGCAGCCGCACGGCTGAGACCATCTTCAAAAACAATGGCCTGCACCAGGTGAAGTCCGCCGGTACTTCGGCTGCGGCGCGGGTGCGCGTTAACGCCAGTTTGTTGAGGTGGGCCGATCGTATTCTGGTGATGGAGGACCGCCACCGGGAGATCATCGAGGAAAGGTTTCCGGATGCCGTGCGGGGGAAGGAGGTGGAGGTGCTGGACATTCCGGATGATTATCGGTATATGAATGAGGAATTGGTGGCGGAATTACGGTTGGTGATGGAGGGCATCATCGATTAAAATACACTCTGGTTTAATCAAAGAAAGCCCCCACCACTCGCAACGGTGATCGTCACGGGATGGTGGGGGCTTACGAGGAGGATTTGCGCGCTAGCGAACGGTCGCTACCTAGATTTTCAAATCCGCTAGGCTGAGCTTAGAGGTGCGGCCCATTTGCTTGGTGCGTTTGCCTTTTTCCTTGCGGTTTTCGTAGCGTTCGGTGCCACGGTCGGTGGCGTCGCTGACTTTATCGGACCATTCGGCGAGTTCGGCATCGGTGAAGGTCTGGGCATCCTTTTTATTGATCATTTTGCGGATCCATTTGCGGACGTCCTTATCGCCCTTCTTGACGACGGGCACGAGGGCCACGCGGGCCTTCAGGCCACCGGGGAGGACGGCGGACTCGAGGACGTAGATACCGCCGGCTTCCAGATCGGCTTCCACGTAGGAGCGGTTTTCGGAACGGGCCCAGAAGACGTGTTCGCCGGGCTCACATTCGTAACGGAGGTACTTCCCGGCGTTGAAGCGACCGAGTAGTTGGTCGCCGTCGTAGTAACGGAAATTGACCAGCATGGCGTTTCCGGGAGCGCGGACGATGTAGACCACGGCTTTGCCCTCGGCCGGTGGGGCGAGTTGGGCGTCGGCACTTACGATGGCGATTAGAACGAAAAAAAGGGAGAGGAGAATTCTCATGTTAATAGGGGGATTTAATTTAGGGGACAAAAGTAGGAGATTTCTGTATTTGTATTGTTGGGAAGGTTGCGTCGAATGCTTTTGGGCGCTGACGCGGGTGCGGGGTTGGGGATGGTGGTGCGTTGTTACTTTGGTGCTTTGGCATCCGATGCATCAAAGTAACAACGCACTAAAGGACTAAATCTGTTATTTTAACGAATGACGATTTCCGTTGCGTTCGCTCTTCTAATTTCGATTTTCGCCGGGATCTTTCCTGACCTTCGGTCCGTCTGATGCGCTTTGCGTCTACTGCGTGGTCCGGGCTATCATGGTGATGACTACCGGTATATGAATGAGGAGTTGGTGACGGAGTTTCGGTTGGTGCTTTGGTGCTTTGGCATCCAACGCATCAAAGTACCAAATCCGTTACTTTTAGGGAAAGCCAAAAGCCGTTGCCCACTCGCCCCCTCACCCTCCTCCTTCGCACCTGCGTGAGCGCCCTGATTGTGTTGATGCTGAGTTTTGGCGGACTGCTGGCCCAGTGCCCGAGCCCAGACGTGGCGATCGTGAACAGTTGCGTGACGGTGGCCAACCCGACCAACCCGGAGCGGACGGTGGAGGTGGAATTGTTGGTGTTGCAGAACGGGGAGATGGACTTCCCGGTGAATAACTTGGGGATCGACCTGCCCTTTAATGGCTTCGGGAGCCAGAACGGGGACGTGGGGACGGGGCCGGACGGGACGCCTTATAACTGCGCCTTCAAAGTGCCAACGGTGACGGCGTTAACGGGGTGTGGGGACGTGGTGCCCCTCGGGCCGGACGGGATCATCCCCGCCAACGCGACCGTGCTGTTCGTAATGACGGGGAACGCGTCCACGGTAAGCATCGATAGTCTGGATTTCAGCGCGCTGTGCAGTAATGGACGGACGATCTACGTGCTTCAGAATGCTTGCGAACGGACCGTCGGCGCACTCGCCAACCGGCCCGGTAGCGGGGCGAATACGCTGCGGACGATCACGGTGAACTGCCCCAGCGAAGCGACGGACCTGACTTACGACACGGCCCTACTACCCGACGGCGACGGTGCTTACTACGACCGCACGGCAGATGAGTACGGATTGCGGGAAGATTGCTCGGTACCGGCCCCAGTGATCGCCGTGGTGGACACGATGGTGGTAGATACGATGACGGTCGATACCATGATGACGGACACAATGACAACGGACACAAGCGGAATGGACACGGTGACGGTGGATACAGTGGTGATGAACGATACACTCGTTATGGCGCCGGATTTTCCACTGTACCTACCGACGGCCTTCAGCCCGAATCGGGATGGGGTAAATGATCGGTACCGGGTGGGGCTGCCGTTAGGAGCCGTTGGCACCGTGCGCTACACCATTTATGACCGTTGGGGCGGGCGGATTTACATCGGCACTGAACCTTGGGATGGGCACGAGGCACCGGACGGAGTGTATCTCGCTGTGGTGGACTATTTTGAAGGAGGGGTATTGGTGAAGCGGGTTGGGCGGGAGGTTTTGTTGATACGATGAGTAGTTTCTAGGGTTTAGTTTCTAGTTGCTAGCAACCAGTCACTAGCAACTGAAATTAGAAACTCATACGGGCACAAGAGATCTCCTCGAGTTTTCACCCCGCTAAGTGGCGCTCGTAAAGCCGCAACCGCAAACTATCTTTACCCCATGTCCGAACCTACCGAAAAGAAGCTTTTCCTGCTCGATGGCCACGCCCTCGTTTACCGTGCGCACTTTGCCTTTATTAACCGGCCGCTGATCAACTCCAAGGGGATCAATACTTCGGCGATGATGGGCTTTACGCGGACGCTGTGGGACCTGATGAAGAACCAAAACCCTACGCACCTCGCGGTGGTGTTTGACCCCGAGGGGCCGACCTTCCGCAACGAGATCGCGGCGGACTACAAGGCCAACCGGGAGGAGCAGCCGGAGGACATCGGGGTGGCGTTTCCCTACGTGCACCAGATCCTGCAGGGGTTCAATATTCCCGTGATCATCATCCCGAACTTTGAAGCGGATGACGTGATCGGCACCCTCGCCAAGCAGGCCAGTAAGGAGGGGTACGAGGTGTACATGGTGACGCCCGACAAGGACTACGGGCAGCTCGTGGAAGAGAACATCTACATGTACAAGCCCAGCCGGATGGGGAACGGGATCGAGATCCTCGGCGTGAAGGACATCAACAAGAAGTGGGACATTAAGGAGCCGATCCAGGTCATCGATCTGCTGGCGCTGATGGGGGATAAGGTGGACAACATCCACGGCGTACCCGGCATCGGGCCGAAGACGGCCGCCAAGTTCATCAACGCCTACGGTAGCCTGGAGGGCATCTACGAGAACATCGACGACATCAAGGGGAAGAACCGGGAGCGACTCATCGAGCACAAAGCGATGGCCGAACAGAGCAAGGTGCTGGCGACGATTGACGTGAACGTCCCCATTGCTTTTGACGCCGAGGCCTACCACATCAATGAATTCGATTACGACCACTTGACGGACATCTTCCGCGACCTGGAGTTCCGGACGATCGCCAACGAGATCCTCAACACGAACCCGGCGTTGGAGCAGAACGCGCCCGTCCCGACGCAGGGGGATCTGTTCGCCCAACCCACTTCCTCCGCACCTGCGTCAGCGCCCAAAAGAGGGGGAGGACGCTTCAGCAAGCCGGCCGCCCACGCGATTGCGGACGACCACTTTGCGAACACCGAACAGGACTACCACAAGGTGGAAAGCGCCCCGGAACGCGCCGCGCTGATCGACCAGTTGAAACAGCAGCGGATCTTTGCCTTCGATACCGAGACCACGAGCATCGACCCCACGCAGGCGGAGCTGGTGGGCCTTAGTTTCAGCTGGGCGCCCGGGGAAGCGTACTACGTGCCGGTGCCCGAAGACCGGGCTGCGTGCGAGGCCATCGTGGCGGAATTCGCGCCCTTGCTGGCCGACGAAAGCACCCAAAAAGTGGGGCAAAACCTTAAGTACGACCTGATCGTGCTGGAGCGCTACGGCGCCCCCGTGCGCGGCGACCTGCTGGATACGATGGTGATGCACTACCTCATCCACCCGGACAAGCGCCACTCGATGGACCTCCTCAGTGAGGAGTACCTGAACTACAAACCGATCCCGATCAAGGACCTGATTGGCTCCGGCAAGAAGCAACTCACAATGCGCCAGGTGCCCGTGGATAAAGTGGTGGACTACGCCTGTGAGGACGCCGACATCACCATGCGGCTCTACCACGCGCTGTGGCCGGAGCTGGAGGAAGAAGGCCTCGTGGAGCTGTACAACACGATCGAGGCGCCGCTGATCCCGGTGCTCGTCAACATCGAACTGGCCGGGGTGAACCTGGACGTGGACTTTTTGAAGAACTATTCCGAAGTCCTTACCACCCAGTTGCGGACGATCGAGAAGGAGATCTACGACGAGGCCGGGAGTGAGTTCAACATCGGCTCCCCGAAGCAGATCGGGCAGATTCTGTTCGAGCGCATGGGCATCCATTACAAGGGCAGCAAAACGAAGACCGGGCAGTTCAAAACGGACGAGGCCACGCTGCAGGACGTGGCGGTGGAGTACCCCATCGTGAAGAAGATCCTCAAGTACCGGAGCCTCTCCAAACTGCTCGGCACCTACGTGGACGCCCTGCCCCTGCTGGTGAACCCGCTGACGGGCCGGATCCATTCCAGCTTTAACCAGACGATTGCCGCGACGGGCCGCCTTTCGAGCTCCAACCCCAACCTGCAGAACATCCCGATGCGGACGCCGGAGGGCGCGGAGATCCGCAAAGCTTTCGTACCGCGCGACGGGGACCACGTCTTGCTGGCGTCGGATTACTCCCAGATCGAGCTGCGCCTCGTGGCCGCCCTGAGTGGTGACGAGGGGATGGTGAAAGCCTTCCAGGAGGGCCGTGACATCCACACGGCAACGGCGGCCATCGTGTTCGACGTGCCGTTCGAGGAAGTGGACCGGACGCAGCGGAACCAGGCCAAGACGATCAACTTTGCCATCCTCTACGGCGCCGGCAGCCAGCGCCTGATGCAGGAGTTGGAGATCTCCCGCCAGGAGGCCAGCGACCTGATCAAGAACTACTACGAACGCTTTGCCGGTTTGCGGGACTTCATGAAGTCCTCCGTCGATACGGCCAAGGACGAAGGTTACGCGATGACGTTGTTGGGCCGGAAACGAACCTTGCGGGACATCAATAGCCGCAGCTCCGTGGCCCGCGCCCTATCCGAGCGGATGGCGATGAATACGCCGATTCAGGGCACGGCCGCCGACATGATCAAGATTGCGATGATCCGGATTGACGAAGCCCTGCGGGCGGGTGATTTTAAGACGGAGATGATTTTGCAGGTCCACGATGAACTGGTCTTCGACGCGCCGCGGGAGGAGGTCGAGACGGTTAAGCCCATCATTGAGCAACTGATGCGGGAGGCGATTCCGGATCTGGCGGTGCCGATTGTGGTGGAGACGGATATGGGGGAGAATTGGTTGGAGGCGCATTAGGGGGGGGGCCTCCTAAGGCAGTATCTTCTCAACGCCCTTCATTGATTGACTGTCGTGGACTAACTCGATGATGATTACTACTGGGTTAGGTGTTTCTTCAACGGTGTAGATAATCTTGTAAGAACTTTCCGGTAAAAAGCGGTAGGGGTTATCGCTCTTCTTTCGTTTAATCCTAAGTTGACCGTATCCATCAGGAAAAGTTTTTAGCGACTGTATTGCCAGCAGCAGTTTGCGTTCCATCTTCAGAGCAGTTTGCAACGAAGCTTTTTCAGTTAGATGATCAACGATGTGTTGTAGACTGGCTTGTGCTTCGGTGGATACGCGCACTTACTATTGCTTTACCACTGAGCGGACTTTTTCGCGATTATGTCGTCCACGTCAAGGTAGTTACCCCGCTTCACGTCATTGACGATTTTTTCGAAGACGTCGTCTGCTTCGCTGGCCAGGATCGGCTCATTATTTTTAATATTGTAACCTATCACTTCGCCTTGCACGTCTTGTTCCTCACGCTCATAAGTCTTGAGCAGCGCGTACACCGCCGCTAAAAAACGCTCGTCGATTCGTTCCAGGATTTGCTGGCTTTCGGTCCGCATGTCGATTTTGGTCATGGCTATTGGTGTTGGTGGCGTTGGTCTAAAAGTAACGGTTTAGCGGTTAAGTCAGTTGTTTAAGTGGTTGGGAGGTGGTGGTTGGTTTTGCACTTTTTTGTGTCTAGTAGTACGTTGGTGCCTTTTTTTTGGTGGACAGGCCGGCTTCGAGTTTAACGAGTTCCTGGCCGGATGGGGCGATGGTGGTGGAGGTACTGGCGGTGGGGGTGGTTTTGCTGCGTTTGAAGATGGTGCGGTTGTGGGGGAGGAAACGGTTGTACTGGCAGGTGCGGTTAGTGTCGTTTTCGTGGGTTTTGGAGTGTTTGGGAACCATTTGATTTTTTGTAGCCCTTGTGTTTGCGGGGAGGAGGAGTTTCGGGCGCGCCCAATTGACGCTACCCGTCAAGCCTGGCGGCCTGCGGGTAGCTGCTCATTGGGCGGGAACGATTTTACTCGACTGGGCCTTTTAAAATGACTTCACCTGTTGTATTAAATTTTATTAACATTCCCCCGATCAACCCGTGGTTTACTCCGCCCTTTCTTATAGGTGAGTTTCCATTATCAAAGTAGAACAAGACGGGTACCCTTTCACCATCCAACAGAATAAAGCGCCTAGACGTATTAACCTGTTTCTGCACAGATTCAGGTAGGTTCGCTGTATAATTGAACGTGATCGTAGTAGAGTAGTCGCAGTCATTTACTAGGGCAAATATTTCAGCGTTTCGTACTCCAGTTCTAAATCTTGAGTCTTTTAAGTCCCTGTAAACTGCTTCAATTTGATCGTTTAACTCTTCCTGGTACTCTACTATTATCATGCTAGTTTGGCAAGAAGATAAATAAGCAAGTAACAGAATGACGGATGTAATCGATGCTTTTCTCATTTCTTTAATGCATCTAGTGCCCGTTGAATTAAGCTGATTTGGCCACTGTAAACGGAAGAGTTTGGCCCTACGATTGTACTACCCTGGCGGTTATGGCCAATGGTGCTACCCTTAGCTCCAATACTGAATGTAGTTACTCCTCTTCTTCTGGCATTGGTGCCATCCGGACCTGCATTATTTCTATCCCTCACGTCTGCTACACTCGAATATCCAGTCTCGTTCTGATGCGTGTGGACATCGCCAAAGCTGGCAGCATTCGGACCATGCGCTTCTCTTACTTCTTCAGGGCTACTAAGTTGAATATGTCCCGGCCCGCTTTTTGGTATACCCATCTTGTTCGTACCAGAGCCATCAACTCTCGATAGTGTTATAGTCCCCGAATCCGTATCCATAATCATTTCGTAAGCCTGCTCGTTTCCGCCAGGATTGTCGTCCGTCATCGTCGCTTGAGCGTCGTTCATCAGACTCTGGTACGCTGCCCCTTCACTCTCCGCTCCTTCGGGTAAAACCGTAGTTAATTCTTTGGCACCGCCATTGGCTACCAGATTTGGTCCTGTGGATCACCAAGACCTGCTCTTCTTTCAGCTCCAAACTTAGCGATATCCGTAACACCATAATTCTTGCCGTCATTGACCCCATCAGATCCTAAGTGACGAACAGTACCGTTATGTACGTACCAATAATCCCCTAAGGGTGAGCGTCCATCAGGATCAATAAACCGTATTGGATTATTGAATGTGTAATTGTACGGTGACCAACTCGCCATACTTGAAGCAAGAGGGTCTACAGATGTCCATCTTGCCACCGCCGCATCATACCACCTAGCCCATAATCATACAACCCCAGCTCCCCATTAAACTCCTTACCGTTGTACCGGTACCGAGCCTCCTCCCCACCAGCATTCCAATCCCCCTCCATCTCCATACTAAAAGCATAGTAGTGATGCTCCCCCAACACCTCTTGATCCTGGATAACCCCATCCAAATTAAGGTCCGCAAAACGGACGCGGGTGTTGCCGAGGTGATCCTTTAGGTAATACTCGTACTGCCACGTAACGCGGGTGGGGCACTTTTTCGTGTCCACCAGTACGTTGGTGCCTTTTTTGGCGGAGAAGCCGGCTTCGAGTTTGACGAGTTCCTGGCCGGTTAGGGCGATGGCATTGGTGGTAGGGATCTTGGCGGTGGAGGTGGTTTTGCTGCCTTCGAAGACGGTGCGGTCGCGGGGAAGGAAACCGTCGTATTGACCGGCGTAGTTGCTCTCATCGTCTCCGAAGGTTTCGGGGTGGTTGGGGACGTCGGTTTCTTCGCAGCCGCTGTGTTTCTGGGGGAGGGGGGGCAGTTGGTTAGGGGGGGCTAATTGACGCTACTCGGAAAGCCTGGTAGTACGCGGATAGCTACTCATTGCGGGGACTGCCACCGTATTTTTGCCAATCTTTTTTCGAGAGACTTTTCAACAAAAACGCCTCCAAGTACTTGTTTTCTCCTGAAAGAGTAATATCAATGGGTCTTGATCTTCTAAACGATTCAGCCGGTAGCATTATAGTCTGAGTTTCATTTATCCTAAAATAAAGGTATTTATATCTCTTGCTGCTTGATACTTCGATAACTTTCCAATATTGTTTATAACCAAATGGAATAGTATCTCTATAAATTAGTTCGTTGCAATGAGCTCCTGGACAAAAACCCTTGATCTCTAATCTCACATCGTCCCACCCACTTCCTAGTACGACTACACTACTATTTCTACTACAAGAAGTAATAATGACGGTCACAAACAGGAAAATAGTCATTTTCAATCGCATAATCATTGTCCTAATTTCAGTGCATACATCGCAACATTCGTCTGCCTTCTAGTTCTTTTAGCAGTAGGATTATATTTATTGCTACCCTTGTTAAGGCTACCACTATTATACATATTTCGAGCCATTTGATACTGAATTGCGTCCAATCTATGATAGCTCGAAGTTGGATTTCCATTCCATACATCATCTGGATGATGCATCATATTGTTATATGATATATCGTCCTTATTTAATCCAGAATTGCCAGGATAATCTTTAGGATGAAGAAGGCCCAACCAGTGGCCTACTTCATGTATTATGTTCGTTGTCGATGTGACGTACATAGCTTTACCACCAATGTCATTTACAAAACCCCTAGCATTACCCACTACACTTGATTTATCCAAAAAATTTTCCATATAGATCACATGATCACTTTCTTCTACATCGCTCCCGTCGGATGCTGTCAGGTTAGAATTTACAGACAACTGAACGTCACCATCAATTGACATTCGGTTCTGTATTCTACTATTTAGTTTTTCGACGAACCCTTCCTGTTTGCTCTGTCTCCATCCATTATTAAATACTACTTTTCCGGTCAAGTTGATTGTCACAGAATTTATACTCCCCTCATCGTCATAACCTACATCTATACTAATATCGTCTCCCAGTGGATCATTATAATATATTGGGTTGTTCCCCATTCCATTGTAAGGAGATAATGCTGTAAATTTCTCTAATAAAGGATCTACTTGTAACCATCGACCTATTGTTGCATCATAAGACCTGTAAAACGCTAAATCCAACTCCAGTTCCTCATTCCTTTCTATCCCATTATACCGATAGAGTAGCTCACCTACACCAACTTTCCCGCCTTCAACCACTCCCAGACACATGCCCTAAGGTACTCATTTTCAGTTTCTTCTTCAGTTGAAAATAAAAACTGAACACGCACGCGCACGCGGTCTTGATCACGACGACGCCACCGGTTCTCAGTCCTCCGGTGGCATAGTTGTAGCCCGGACTGGATGTTCGCTTTGGTCGCACGGTCTACGGGAGCAACCCACCCATCGATGTCACCAAAGTGAACATCCAGGCTGGGCTTCGCGGGGTCTGGGGCGGCGATTTAGCCCCAGTGTTAGACGGGCGGTAAGACGAGCGGTCCCGCTGGTCACGTCCACCGTCTCAAGTTCGGTCCGTCGGTCTTTCGTTTTTGGTCCCAAAGTCTTCAGCTCGGTCCCCTCCGGCCGGTGGAGCTTCCGCGGAACCGGACGGCGGATATTGGGTCGCTTCAGCTGCGACATTAAGGGTGGGAGGCTCGGCGGCGGCCAAGGGCCAGCTACCCGCAGTGCGACCTTCTTCGGGAGCATTGTCGGGTAGCGTTTCTTGGACGCCGCCGCGCCGGGGGTGGGATTCAGTTTGTGCTCGGTCCGATGTTCAAGGCTTTCCTTTAGCGTAAGGGGTGGAAGCGCACTACCGCCGCCCGCAGCTCCTCCAGATTCGTTTCGCGGTACCCTTCCGTTGTCGTCACCTTTTTGTGGCCGGCGAAGACCTGCACCTGCCGTAAGCCTCCGCCGTTCTTGAGTTTGAGCGCGATCACGCTTTGGCGGATCACCATCGGCGTCAACCGTTTGCCTGGCACCAACGGCCTAAGCGTCTCCACCAGGTAGTGCACCCCTTCGCCATTTTCCGCCGTTCCCCGGCTCGTCAGGATCAGCGCTTTTATATCATCCCTCATCAACCTGGGCCGGTCCTCTTTGAGATACTCCAACAATGTCATCACCTGCACCGCCGCCAGCTTTAGCGTCCGCGCCTGTTGCCTTCCTGACCCTTTAACTTTGATCGTCGCCGCTGCCAGATCGACGTCGCCAACTTGCAACCTTCCCACTTCGCTAACCGTCAGTGCTTGATGTACCAGCAGACCGATGATAACCGCGTTCCGGTTGGCTAATAACGGATATCGCTCCACCCTTGTCGTCAGCAACTTCTCCAGCTCGGCCGCGTCAAGCAAGTCTTGTGTTTGAACCTGGTCAGTTCTGGCCACGTCTCGCAACCGCAACCGCGACGCCGGATGATCTTCGCGTTTGCCAACCTTCAACAGATACCGGTGATAAGCTTTGACCGAGTACAAAATCCGCCGCACCGTTTCCCCATTCTCGTACCGCCCCCGCAAGCTCACCAGGTAGCCGACCACGTCGGCGTACTTCACCCGCAACGCCCCGCTTTCCCCGCCGACGTAGACCAGGTACCGCTCGATTTCAAAGGCGTAGGTTCTCGCCGTTGCCACCGTGTAGTTCGCGCTCAGGTAGTCATCCAGGTTCATGTGTCGCCGGCGTTTACGTGCGTGTAGATCTGCGTCGTTTCCAGGTGATCGTGACCGAGGAAGTCACGTACTCGCTCCAGGTCCATGCCCTTGGTGATCAGGTGCGTGGCCACCGAGTGCCGCAAGACGTGCGGCGTAATAATCTCTTTGACCTTCGCCCTTTTCACCACCGCCGCCAGCCGCCGACTGATCACGTTACCCAGCATCCGCCCACCCCGATCGTTGAGCAGTAACGCCCCACTATTCGCCCCGCTCACCCACCGCCACCGCTCCCGCTTCTGGTAGTTCTTCAGCCCCGCCGCCACCCGCGCCGCTAGCGGGATCACCCGCCGCTTTTTACCCTTTCCGCTGCGGACGTACAGCAACCCATTTTGATGGTCGACATCGCCCACGTTCAGGTCCACGACTTCCATTCTGCGCAGCCCGCAACCGTACAGCAGGTGCAGCAGCACCGTGGTCCGTACATCCTCCGCCGCCGCTTGGTAAAGCTTATTGATAACCGCCCGGCTCACCGCCTTTCTCGTCGACGCCGGCGGCGTCGGCAACTCTAAGCCTAGCAACGGAGAACCGCCCCGCAGCCCGTGCCGCTCGGCGTAGTCGAACAGCAGCTTGCAGCTAAACAGGTAGCCCGTCACGGTGTACAAGCTCAGCGCTCCACCCGTTGCGCTTGGCCGCGTCGTTAGGTAGGCCAGGTACGCCGCCATGTCGTCTTTGCCAACTTCGGCCAAGTCCAACAGCCCCCGTTCCTCCAACCACCGCAGCATCTCGCCCGCCCCGCAAAGTTTCGCCGTCCCTTTGGCATAACCCAGTAGCCGCAACTCCGCCCGACAAGTCGCCAGTAAAGACCGGTAGTTTTCCGTCATTGGTTCGTACATACTTGCCATACCCTCTTTACACTTTTTGCGAACACCGAACGCCAGGGGTCTATTCATCCTTTTCGCCAGTGTTTACGCGCCTTCTGGCGTTCGGTCTGGCGTTCGCTGGCGTCCGGTTTATAGGCCGTCTAGCTGTTCGAGCAGGTCGTTTTTGATGCGCGCCCGCAGCGCTTCCATATTATCCCAGTGCGCCACCTTGTAGCGGTAGCCGCGATTGGCGAAGCCCTCTTTGACCAGGTATTCTAACTCGACCAACCGGTTTAGATAGTGGTGCTGCTGCGTCTTACCCAGCTTGACCACGCCGCGCAACTCGAAGCGGTTGAAGGCGTAGCTCTCACCCTTCCGCTTGACGTAGCTTTTGACCTGCTCGAAGAACTGCCGTAAGCTCCCGTCGAGCTCATCAACCTTCAAAACGATGCTCTCAAAAAGGATCTCGCAGGCCACCCGTAAGTCCTCCGGCGCCGTCACCAGCCGGCCCCGCCCGTCCCGCTTCCGCTGGAACTGATTCAACAGCGTCACCTGCCGCACGAAGCACTGATACAACTCGTTCAGCCGCCGGATTTTGTGCGCCTTGGCCGGCAGGCTGATGCGCTCCGCGAAGGGGTTGATCACTTCCAACGGCGCCAGCAAGCGCAGACAGTTCTGCAGGAACTCCCGCACCCGCTTTTCGTCCCGCTTGTCGACCTTGCCCGCGCTCCATTTATTCTGGTATTCGATGATCCGCAAGGACTGCTCCTGGCTCTCATCCACCGCCACGACGAAGCAACGGCTGATATTATCCTCGTACACTTCCGCCTTCGTCGTACACGCCAAAGACGCGATCGGACCGCGCACCACCCGGTTGGCTTTCTCGATGTTGCCCAACTCGTTTTTCACGCTCGTCGCGCTACGGATGATGCCGCTCGACTGCAACTCCCGCACCGCCAACAAAGCCTCCTCTTTCAGCCCGTCCAGATCCTCGAAGCACAGCAACTTATTGACGAAGTCGTATTCCCCTTGGTTGTAAAAACTGCCCTCCGTCACCCGCGTGTACCGCTCGACTTCTTCCGCCGGGATCATCTCCGCCACCGTCCCTAGCAGCCTGGTTTTACCGCTGCCGCTCGCGCCCTGGATGAGCGCGTGCAAGGTCTGCGGCATCGCGTACGAGCTGGCCACTACGAACAGCAACAGCCGGTTATTCTCCTCGCCGACGATGCCCGCCCGCTCGATCATTTCGTTGATGCTGGCCAGCAAGTTCGGCGCTTTGAGGAACTGCAGGCAGCGCGTCCGGTCGCGGTCGCTGACGGCCACGCTCGGCTTATCGTCGCGGCCGACGCCGGCACGCAAAGTATCGCGGTAGCTTTCCAGTAGCTCGGTCAACCGGTCCAGGTCCAGCTCGATCAGGTCGGCGCGTAAGCCCAGCCGCTCGGCCACGTCCCGCGCCGCCTTGCTGATTTGCTTATCCTCGTACAGGTCCAGCTTTTGGCGGCTGCGCCGTCCGCCCGCGATGCTAATCGCCAGCGTCACTTTAAGACTATCCAGATCTTTCTCCGCCGTGCGGATGCCGCCCTTCACTTCGTACGTCGCCGTGGCCGACCTATATATAAGGTTGTTGGGATTAGCCGTGTCTAGCTTTTGCGCGGTCGCGGGTGCAGAGTTTTTGGGTGGTACAACCGCGTCCGTATCGTCACCACCAACCACAAACGTGATCTCTTCCCGTCCGGCCAACAACCCACCGAACTCCGTTTCCACATCCGTCATCTTACTCGTCACGCCGTTAACGTCTTCCCCTTCCGGCAGCCGCACGAAGCTCATCCGTAAGTTCGGTTTGATCAATAGCAACTCCCCGGCCAACTTCTCCGTCGCCGCCCGCCCGGCCGCGTCATTATCTAAAGCCAGGATCACCTCGCGCAAGTCCTTCAGCTCCCCGATCGCCATCCGGTGTTCCGTCGTCAACCCGTTCGTACCGTACAGCGCCAGGACCGCATACAAGTCTAGCCCGAACTCATAACGGCGGATGCTGGCCGCGTCGATCACGCTCTCGGTCAGGATCAACGTCCGCGTCGTAGCGTCCGGATAGTATGGATACAGCCCCCGCCGCCCGGCGGTGTAGTAATGCCCGCTGCCCTTGATCGCCCGGCCGTACAGGCTCGTCACCTGGCCATCCTCACCACGCAGGGGCAGGATGATGCAACCCCGCCCCCACTTGGCCGGCGTCTTGCGCGACTTGTAGCCTACGCCGAGGAAGTCCCAGAACTTTAGCCCGCGCTCGAGGCAGTATGCCTGGGCGGCGGCGTGCTTCTGCATCGCCTCGCGGCTAGCGGCGTAGATGGCTTTTACATCCAGCTGCTCAACGGCTGGTTTCATCGTCGCCGCCGGTGCTGGCTTCGTCGATTCCGTGATAGCGCCGCCGCACAACTCCTTTGCCTTCAAGATCGCCGCCCGCTTGTCGCACTTCTCCATGTGCATCACGAAGTCAATGACATCAACGCTTTCCACCTCGCAGCTACCGGCGAAGCAGTAAGCGGTGTTCGTGTCTGGATAGATCTTCATCGAGGCGGACTCGTCGACGTGGAAGGGGCACTTCATCGCGCCGGTGGCGGTGGCTTCCAGGCCGTAGTTCGCCAGGACGGCGGTAATGGGGAGGGCGGTTTTGATCTCGGAGATGGTCATCGGCGGCGGCTTCGATCAGTTTTCTGTTCAACTGAAAAGAAAATTGAGGGTGCAACTGTTAAAGTTTTAGAACCTAATGTGGTGCTAAGGTAGCGTAACCGATGTTGCCGCGCAACTAACCCGAAGTTAAAACCCTTATTTTGTAGCCGTAACTTGCCAATATAAGAACAAAATGAACGCTATAACCACTATTCAAGTGCTAACCATGACCTTCGGCGAACGACTAACGGACCTGCGCAAACAAAAGAAGATCTCCCAGACCGAACTGGCCCAACAGCTCGACCTACACAAAAACGTCCTCGGCCGCTACGAACGCGACCAGGCCAAGCCGTCCATCGACGTGGCCGCCAAGATTGCCAAAGCCATGGGGGTTTCGCTCGACTACCTGTCCGGTAACGTCGAAGCCGATATCGATGAAGAAGTGGTGAAGCGGGTGCAGTCGATTCAGGGACTACCTGACAGCGAACAGGATTTAATTACGCGGACGATCGATGCGCTGGTGCGTGATGCCCGGACTCGGCATGCTTATTCTCTTTGAAAGGTGGCGATGATGACCCCGCCCAATTGACGCTACCCGTTAACCTTGGCGGCCTGCGGGTAGCTCTTCAATCGGAAAGATTACTAACTGATCGCAGAATATATTTTAATGTGTTAATATCACTGCTTGACAGTAGTCAGAGTAATAGCGCACTTTGGATTCAGGTAGCTCATCACATAGCTGCTTAGCCAAAGTGACCCCCTCCTTGTCAAGTTTGCGCATCACAGTAGCATCGCTATACCCTCCGTAGAACTCGCTGTGATAAGACTCAAGCCAAGAGATGAGTTTTAAAGATAGCTCAGCAGACATAGATATTTCACTTAATTCAATATATCCTCCATTTATAGTGTCCCTAATTCCAGTGCCACTTATCATTCCATCAATAGTCAGATAATTCATAGATTAAAATTTAATTGGTCTAAAGAATCTGTGATTTATGACTCCATTTCTTAGCCTACCAATCTCATACACACCAGTCTTTCCATTCATTGTCCCTTTCAGTTGGTACATCCTATAGCCAGATGGATTTATACTAGGAGTAGTACGCAAAATAGCCCGATCAAAGCGATAAGGAAAATTGTGGCTTGTTGGATCTTCTAATCCTCTAGCTCTGACTCGTCGGGCATAAACAATATTTGTATTTGAGCGCGGAGCATTGAAGTTGAAGCGAGATGGTAATAGATTATTGAGGGTGGATTGACTTGGAGCTAGGACAGTTGCTTCCATAGCAAACCACAAGGCAAAACCTTTCATTCTCTCTACAGCAATACGGTCAGACTCAATCTTATCTTGCGCTGCTACGTATTTGGCGAAAGCAGCGCTAAAAGTTTGCTCCCAATATTCAGTCTCTTGAGTATGAGACCATCCAGATGTTCCAAATTCTTCTTGCCAATCAGCAAAACTACCACCGTAACCATATCGTTCAGGACTTTGATCTTTATAACTACTATATTCTATTCGAGTTGCTGTCACAGTTGCCGTTACACCAGTTGCTGTATATGTTGGCTCTGTCCCGCCGCCGCCATTCGAAGATATCGTTGTAGTTAATGCATTACCCTTGGTTTTCATCCATTCTGGGCGAAAATCACTCGGTTCAGTCTCTTGTAACCCATCAGCTGGGGACATACCTGTTGGATCAGTAAGTGATATTGGATTATTGAATGTATAGTTAAAAGGACTCCAATTACTCATTGTTTCTGCGAGGGGATCTATTTGCCCCCATCTGGCGGTGGCCGGATCATACCACCTAGCCCCATAATCATACAAGCCCAGTTCAGTGTTGAGTTCCTTCCCATTATACCGATAACGAGCCTCCTCCCCACCAGCATTCCAATCCCCCTCCATCTCCATACCAAATGCGTAGTAGTGATGCTCCCCTAACACCTCCTCATCCTGGATAACTCCATCCAAATTAAGGTCCGCAAAACGGACGCGGGTGTTGCCGAGGTGATCTTTCAGGTAATACTCGTACTGCCACGTAACGCGGGTGGGGCACTTTTTCGTGTCCACCAGTACGTTGGTGCCTTTTTTGGCGGAGAAGCCGGCTTCGAGTTTGACGAGTTCCTGACCGGTCAGGGCGATGGCGTTGGTGGTGGGGATCTTGGCGGTGGAGGTGGTTTTGCTGCCTTCGAAGACGGTGCGGTCGCGGGGGAGGAAACCGTCGTATTGACCGGCGTAGTTGCTCTCGTCTTCTCCGAGAGTTTCGGGGTGGTCTGGGACGTTGGGGACGTCCGTTTCTTCGCAGCCGCCGTATTTCTGGGGGAGGGGGGATTCGGTTAGGGGGGTGAAGAGCATGCGACCGTTGGCGTGGTGGGCTAGGGCAGGTTGCTCATCCAAGAATTCGATATCGCCCAGGTAGTGGCGAGCGGGGAAGTCTTCTTTACGGATGTTGGAGGTTTCTTCCAGCTTACTTCCGGTTGATGAATACGTGATGTTTACTACGTAACCGTCGGCACGCTTAAATTTGTACGGAAGATTGAGGTAGTTGTAAGAGATTTCTAGCCCACGGGCTGGATCCACCGTTACGTTACCATTCAAGTAGGTGTAGTCTTTGCCCGATGCTTGGGAATTGAAACCGGGTTCGAATTCTGTGCCTTCGTTGGCCTCCGTGATACTTTTAATTTGGTTAGAGTTTGCTGAGAGCGAGTATTCAAGATCGTCAATAACGCCAAAGGAATTGTCCGGACGCTTTCCGTAGCGTTCGAGCCCTAGGATATTACCGCGTTGGTCGTACTCTAATGTTGAGCGGTACCTACTGCTGATGGTTGCACCGGGTGAATCATGATGATCAGCTTTGAGTAGTCGGTTCTGATCGTCGTAGGTGAAAGACTGGATGAACGCAGCTGCTCCACGACTGTAGCTGGTAAGTGCGGATATATTTCCATTCGATCTTGCCGGTCCTGTAGTGCCTGCGGGCGCATCTTTATAGTGGATGTCGAGCGCAAAAAGATCCGTTCCGGGATTTAAGGGATCATTTATGTTGTCCAGCATCCCGTTACTCAGATAATTAAAATCTATGGTCTGGAGTGGATTGGTAGACGTTCCACCTATTAAGTTTTGTGCGATCTGCCCCTTCTCCGTAAAAGTGCTCCGGTTGAGAAACTGCCACTCCCCTCTACGATCATTATGAGATACGCGGTGAAGGTTTTCTATGACTCTGCCGGCATGGTCAGTTTTTGCTCTTGTTTCGGATGAAACGTAGCCGGATGGATAGCGGGTAAAATGCCTGGTCTCAAGGGGCGTACCCAGCGGGTCGAAAATGTAGCTGTAAGTTTCAGCGTCTACTTCGTCGGAAAGAATTGTATTACCGTCAGTTCGAATTACCCGACCGAAGTCATCATAAGTCATGTAGGTGATAAGTTCTTTCCCAGTAGGTAACTCACCATTCATCTCCCAGGTGTGCTGACTTACGATTTTATCTTTTAGAAAGGGATCATCCTCGTCACCGTAAACAGTTTTGGATAACATCGCCCCGTCACTTATCAGCTCGACTGTGGATACGTTATTACTTGGTTTGTTGACGGCAAATCCAGTATGTGTCAATCTTCCATAATCATCATAAATAGAAACAAAATAGTTGTACGCTGATGGTAGCGATTGAGAGGAACTAAAAGTCAATAGATTCCGCTCATCGTAGTAATAGTACTCGCCTGAATGATCAGGGACCTTTTTAAATATCAAGTTATCAGCACCGTCATATTGGTAAGTATAAATGAGGTTGGTGCTAGTTGAGTCAGTGCCCGGAGGGTAAATTGCAGCTACACGGCCTTTGGCATCAAATTCTGTGTAAGTATCAGCATATGGCTGCGCCTCATTTGGTGTGTAAACACGTGCGAGAATCTCTTGCCCTAAAAGATCTTTGTATGATGCTGTTTGGTGTCCATCCGGATCTGTAGCAAGGGTCTTTGACAAAGTGCCGATCTCGTAAATCTGACCTGTTCCTTTGTGGCTTATCTGTGCTTCATTTCGCCCGTATTCTAGGGTTGCGGTTTGCCAGTCTCCGGGTTGGATTACCGTTTTTACTCTACCCAAAGGGTCGGCATAATATTCTTTGTGGCTGTAATCATTTGCTCCAGGCTCAACGTAGGAACCGTCAGTTGTAACCGCGCTAAATGGTTCAAATACCTTATGTTCTCTACCTAAGTGATCGTATTTTATTGATGAGACAATTTGTGACATTGGGTTGCCATCATTATCCGAAATAGCACTTTGCCCTAACATCACAGTTTGAATTGATCGGCCTAGTCCATCCAAATGTTGAAATACTATTTGGTCTGTCAATCCACTAAATGATGTTGCTTCAGCAGAATGTGTGTAGGTAGTTGTTGTCTTGACATAATTGGTTCCGTTATGAGACGCCAAATGATATGAGTAATCATATTGTGTTTTTGTTTCTATAGAACCATTCCTTCCTAGAGGGGTGGTTGCAAATAAACGGCCCACATTGTCGTATTCATATGAAATCATACTACCATCAACGGAAATAGCTCTGTTTAATAGTCTCGCGTTGTCGTAGTACTGATAATTCTCCTCCATTACTCCATACTTCTTTTTTAGCAGGTTGCCTGTTTCATCCCAGTCAAAAACTTGTGGATATGCCCAACCAGTTTGAAGTATGCTATCGGGTCGGCCATATTGGTAACCAAGAATAGAAGCATCAAATTCTAAATTATGCTGCCAATCTCCATTTACGTCAATAGCAGCCTCAAAACGGCCCTGTCGAGCTAGTCTTGGGAAGCCATCGAACATTCTATATTCGGTTTCAAAACCGTCAATCAAGCTACTATTTCTAAATTTTTCAACTTTCCATGGTTTGCCAATAATATTTCTACTAATTAATTCATTTGACAGTTCAGTTGTTGGGTAAGAATGTATATAAGAATTTTGGACAATCACCTCGTCTTCATTATTTGCCAAAGTCGTAACTCTTATTGGCTTATGGTGAGTATGATTGCTGTCGTATTGGAAATTTGTTATTTTTTCAACGTCGTCTTCAATTCTAGTGGTAGTTGAAATTAGCCTTGCTCCTACTCTTGGCTGATATATCATTGCTTCAAAGCTTTCTGAGAATATTCCTCCGAGTGCACTAACTCCAGGAAAGATATTATATGTTTTAATTGCGAACCCTGATCCCCCGGCCTCTGTATAACTTTCTAAATAATCTGTTCTTGTTGAAGCTATAGTTTTTCCGTTATCATCATTTGTAAAAATTTTTAAAGATTCCAGCCCATGCTGTGCATTAAAGTTATAGGCAACTACATCAAGATTATTTGACCCGAAGCGTACTGCCCCCCCACGCGACGCCCTGCTTCCAAAATCTTCGGTATTAAATGGACTGAAATTGAAGTCATGTATAATTGTTCCTTTACTATATAAATTTTCTACAACTCGAGCATATCCTATATGCCTACCGTCATGATTATTTAAGGAAGTTATTGAAGTTTCATTCCATCTGTATGTTACAGCTGTACTAAGACTTCCATTTATTTCTGAATCCTGATGCATTCCGCTTCCATATGATGGTCTACGTATTATTAGCCCACTTGATCTTAAGTCTGTATTAGACAATACATAATCATAAGACTTTATGATATCTTCTGAATAGTTAGAAGAATGACGTATTTCCTTAATGCGAAGGCCGCCAACTGGCTTATTTATGAACCTTTCAATATCATCTCCAGCAGAGAGTATAAATTCTACCCTAGCGTTTCTAGAAGTTAACTCAAAAGTGTACTCAGTATTTATGTCTAATGTTGGGAAAGCATCAAGTAAGTTGATATCTCGTTCTACTTTAAATAGTTCAGGATATCTCCATATGATCTTATGCTCATCAATGAATTCGTTGCCATGAAACACCTTGATAGTACCCTCCCTAAAGTCAGTTGAGCAATCACTAGTTGTATTCACTCCATCAAACACATATTTGGCCGTGGTTAAATCTTGAATACTTTGAAACAGTATTGAATTAGTAGTAGTTGCTAAATTATTTCCACAGCACGGGTTCGAAGGCGATGGCGTCACATCACAAGCGATAAGTTTAAATTTTTCTTCTAATACTGGCTCTTCATTTGGTTCGTTAGCTGTATTACTTTCAAATTGATAATCAGTTTTTCCTCCAGTTGGATAATTTATTGACTTTAATGTCCCAAAAAGTTGTTTTTCCGGATTTGTATTCCGATCTGCTGCTCCATAACTTACGCCAGGAAAGAATCCATCTGGCCCCACAGCATTTCCAAGTGTTGTCTTTGGAATATTTAAGAAATATTGATCCTTATCATTTGTTAGGTGTGCCCCATTATAGTAGCCCCAATGATCTACAGTTTTCGACAATCGATTAACTAGGAAAGGTGTACCATCATTAACTGGTCCCGTATATTCAAAAGTATAGGCCGGTTTAACAATTGATTTGTCGCAAAACAATTGCTGCACACTGTCAAGTTTGAGACGATATAAGAATGGAAAATCGCCTCTACTGATTAATTTTGTATCTATAAAGTAATCAAAATGAAACTTGTATTGAGAACAGTAAGCACCATTTCCGGTACTATGCTCTACATAATCTAATAATCCAGAACTGCCCCCAAGATCTTTTCGAATTTCATTACTGTGAAATCTTACAGTATCAAGCGGTGAGGTTATACTTGCAACTCTTTGGCCTTCGATATAATTATCTCTATAATGGTAGCGATTCAGGACAACACCATTTGCACCAGGGTAGCTGAATTGGACACTGTACTGCGGGAAAGTTGAAATCATATAATAGCCCGATGTTGGGCTACGATAAGTATAGTCTTCTTTGATGTATTGCAAATCGATACCATAGATTAAATCTGGCGATTCAATTCTCATTAGCATCCAGCCACTCCTAACAGGCCTATTTACAGTTCCAGATGTTTGCGTTTCGTATGCACTCCTATCACCATATTTCCCAAAATGGTATCTAATTCCACTATCAGATGTTACAATAAATGATACAAAATTAGTTGCGTCCTTAACAAATTCAACTCTATGATCAGAGGTTTTGTCAACTATCTGTAGAGTTTGATCTTTATCTATGAAAAATTTTATAGAAACCCCTGGTGCCGTTACATGGAATAAATCAGGCTCTCCATCAAGCAGTCCAGCCTGAATTGGATGCAGTACATCACGTAACCAAATCAGATTTTCATTATCGTCAGTTGGCGGCTCGATAATTGATCCACCATTCGAGAAGTATCCGCCCGACCCTTCATCTGGCAAACCAATGACTGTTCTACTTATCATTCCTCCAGCGGATAAAGTCCACCCGATGCCCGCCCAGGACGCTGGTTGCGCTACTTTAATTCCACTAGCATGGTAGTTTAAGCTGATCGGCAGAGATATCGAACCACTTGAAACTGTAAACAAACTAATTCCAATTTGAGGTAAACCTGAAAAGAGATCTACGGGAACGTCACCATATTGACCGAGTGAGGCTGCATTTGGAGGAGGTTGTACAAAATCTCCGACCAACTTGTTGTCTGGCTGTGCTGATACAAATGACGATGTAAGTATGAGTACAGAGGTAAATAAAAATATGTATATGGTTGTTTTCGCACCGACCATCATGATGTATTTTGAAGCAAATAGTTTAAGAGCTAGCTGGACTTATTATTTACTGAACAACTATTTTTTCAGATGCGAATAATTCATTTTGCTTAAGTACTTCTATCACGTAGCTGCCTTTTATCCACCCTGTTGTTGAAATGCGAATTTCGGCCGTATTAAATTTTCGTGTAACTATTGTTTGCCCTTGTATAGACACAACACGTATTTCTAAATTTTCTATATTTCCAGATTGTCTGACTTTTACATAGTTTGTAGCAGGATTAGGATATACTGTAATCGAATTTAACCTCGTTTCTTGTTCTTGTGATTTTTCGTCTTGATTGTCTATACAAGGAATGCAATTTTTGAAGGTATTTACTATATCTCGAAGTTCGATTAGCTCTGATCGTATCAGTTCCTGCTCATCCTGCAACGAACGAAGTTGTCTTTCTTTGTCAGCAATCACCTCCCCCTGCTCCTGCACCGCCCCAACCAAAATTGCAATCATATCCATATACCGCACCCCACGGATATCTACGGCCTCTGAACCAGCCACCGAGCCAGCACTTTTCTCCGTACCGCCAACCACGCTCGGAAAACCCTGCTCATCCACCTGCTCCGCCGTAGCGATCTCCGCCGCGTCGGTGGTGTAGGGATGGTGGACGTCCGTCACCAGGTCGGGTAGCACTTTGGCGACTTCCTGCGCCACAAAGCCGTAGTGAATGATCTCTTCTTCTCCAAAGCCCATCTTCTCGGAGGCTTTGTAGCTGTATGTATGGGGTTTGAGGCTATTGACGATATCCAGCGCGCCTTCTATATTCTTGACGTTCTTTTTCAGTCGCTCGTCGGAAGCTTGGGTGAAGGTGCCATTGACGTGAACGTCTCCAACGAAGTAACCAGCGTAACCGGAGCCACCGTTGATGTTGCTATACAGGCCGTACCGCGCAGCTTGTCCGCCACCTTTAATGTCGATGTACTGACCGTAGGACGTCTTGGCCGCATCTTGTGTATAACTCTTTACCTGGATGTAGCTGCCGTAGGCATTATTCCGCTTCCGGTGCACTGTCTCTCCGTAAAAATTGGCGAATAGCTTATTCTGCGCTCGTGCGCCCCGGTCGTCGATAATACTATAGTTGCCAAACAATCGGCCCTTGGCGTCGGCCGTATTAGAGAGGTCGTTATAGATACCGTAAGCATCCATATCACCACCGTGGCTGACTACATTGCGTACGCCGTACGTAAGGCCAGTAGCTCCCATCGCCTGTTCTACGTGGTTCCACAAGCCATACTTTTCGGCTAAGCCGGAATCGAGAACGTTGTAGATACCGACACCCCGGACGGTATCCGCACCAGTCGAGCGAACAAATAGATTGTATTCGTGGTCAGCATTGCTGAAGCGACTCTTGGCCATTGGGTGGGGAAGGTCGCCAAAGCCATTACTACCGGTACTATCAACAAAAATTTGGGCGCTAAGCGATTGGCTGATAACGACTAGGCACAGCAATGCCAGGGTGGGTGTTAGGAACTCTTTTTTCATGGGCATTTAGATTCTGCCTCCAATGTACACTACACAGAATTAAAATTCACCATCTATTCAATATAACATTACTAATTCTACACACATTTAATTAATCATTATTTCCGATTACACATTAGACCATTTACCCATATATCATTAGTTGGGCAGTTAGTTTGCGTGTCTCTTTCAAGATTATCAACCCCCACCCCCCCCCTAATACCCAAAATACTGATCCAAATCATCCACAAAAAATCCATAGACCATCACCCGCACCCGCCCCGCAGAATTAACACTATTCCAGGCCTGAATAGAACCACCACCTTCAACTACCAAAATGGGCGCGCGCTCGGCCTCCACGCATGACGTCCCGCTTTCCAGACTACCGGTTATCATGATCCTGCAGGTCCACGATGAACTGGTCTTTGACGCGCCGCGGGAGGAGGTCGAGACGGTTAAGCCAATCATTGAATAACTGATGCGGGAGGCGATTCCGGATCTGGCGGTACCGATTGTGGTGGAGACGGATATGGGGGAGAATTGGTTGGAGGCGCATTAATCACTTCGTTTGATAGTTGAATTTAGATTGCGCTACCGAACGCTGATGTTCGTCTTTCCCGTACTACCGCATGACGATGTTAGACAGGTCCGTTGCCGGGCCGGCGAAAGGGCGACTATCAATATTGGTAGTACTGTTCCAGGCTGGTCACGAAAGACCCAGATACTACGACTCGCACGTCCGTCTGAGAATCGACGTCGCTCCACATCTCTAGTTTTTCGCCGGCCCGCAGGACCATGAGGGGCGTCCGGGTGCCCGTCATACACTTGGTACCGGAATCGTCGCGGGAGCCACTCAGGAAAATCTGGGGGTTCAGCGCACTTCCGAAAGCTGACTGCCGACGAAGGCCCACATAGAAAAAGGCAAAGTTGCTGGCTTGCTCGGCGTTACTGTCGTTTACCCGTTCGCGGCCAGTGGCGCAGATATTTTCCACGACGAAGAAGTAGCCTGGGGGCACCCCGTCAGGAGAAGTATCCGTACCGAACGGCGTCTGGGAAGGGACGGTGAAGTTTCCCCATGTTTCGCGCATGTCAACGTAATTTTCTCTCCAGATGCCTTCGGGTTCCACGCCGAAAGAGACGAACATACCCGGGATTGGAATATCGAGGTTACTACCCGCTGATTGAGTCAGGCTCTTCCACTCCCCGTCGGCGTAGCCCTCAAAATCCTGATCGACGCCATCAAAGCGGATCGTTCCGTTCGAGGGCGTGGTATTGTCATCACCAATCTTAACCTTCCCGTTGACGTCCAGCGTCTGCGTAGGGTTATTCGTGTTCACCCCCACCTGTTGGGCAAAAGTAGAAGCACTGAACAGGAGAAACATTACCGTAAAGGTCCAGAAGGTATAGTTGCGCATGGGAATCTTTTTCCCCTTCATACCCCCATCATTCCAAACGTTACACGAGCAACCAGAAACTAGCAACTCAACACTAGCAACTAGAAACTAAACACTAGAAACTGACCCCCGTCTAAAAAATTAGTTGCCCATCTAAAAAAATAGACATACCTTCACCCCATGCAAGCACTCACCCGCAAGGAGGAAGAAGTACTCCGAATCCTCTTTAAACTCGAAAAGGCCTTCGTCAAGGACATCATCGCCGCCACGCCCGGCCCGAAGAAACCGGCCCACTCCACCGTCGCCACCCAGGTCAAGGGGCTCGTCACCAAGGGCTACGTGGCCTACGAGGATTTCGGCAACACCCACCGCTACTACCCCGCCATCCCCGCCGCGCAATTTTTCGGCCGCGACATCAAGCGCGTCGTCACCGATTTCTTCGGCGATAGCCACAAGGCCCTCGTCTCCCACTTCGCCAAAAACAAAAAAGTCAGCCGCCAGGACCTCGAAGACATCCTGCGCATGATCGACGAACAGGAATAACACCTAAAACCATTTTAAGCCATGAATTACCTATTAACGGCTTCCCTATTATTGCTGGTCATCTGGCCGGCCTACGCCCTTTTACTCCGCTTTTCTTCCCGCTACGCCACCAACCGCAGCCTCCTGGTGCTGGGCATGTTGGCGGTCACCATCCTTCCGTTTGCGAAGTTGCCCAGCCCGGCGCCGGTCGTCTCCGAGCGCGTGCAACATTCCATCGAATACGTCGCGTCCACCGTCTCCAACGAGGCGGAGTTGGCGCTGCCGCGGGTGCCAAGTAATGGGGAAGAAACAGGACCGGCCCTCAGCCAGGGACCCACCTCCACCATTGAGGTCCAACGGGCCACTTCGGTACCGACTGATTACTGGTCCTACGGCTACCTGTCCGGTCTCCTCCTGTTGGGGTCCATCCTCTGTGGAAGGTTACTGAGCGTCCTTACCCTGCACCTGCGTTCGCGCCCAAAAAATGGGTACCGGGAACTCGCAGAAAATGCAACTGCCGGGCAGGCGTTCACCTTCGGCCGGACGATCTACGTCAGCCAGGACCTCCCCGCAAACGCGGACTTCCACCACATCCTGGACCATGAACGCGTCCACGCCAACCAGCTCCACTCGCTGGATATTCTGCTGAGCGAGATCTTCCTCTGCCTCTTCTGGTTCCACCCCGCGGCCTGGTGGCTGCGCGCCCAACTCCGGGCCAACCTGGAGTACCTCGTGGACCAACAAGTGATCCGCAACGGCGCCGATAAACGGGGCTACCAACTGGCGCTCGTCCGCCAGAGCCAGACGGCCGGCCAACTGGCCCTCGCCCTACCCTTCTCGGAACCCACCCTGCGCGGCCGCATCTCCCGCCTGACGGGGTTGCCCGAATACCGCGTCGTGGCCATCGGCGCCGCCCTGGCCTTCCTCGGTTGGTTCGGCGTGGCCGCCCTCGTCATCAATGGCACCCAGGACGACCCGTCGACCGATAACCTGTACCTCGCCGCTTCCGCTACCGACGACGACGCTTGGGTGGCCTACTACGACCGGACGCTCCCCGCAGAACTGACCTCCTTCGAACTCTATACCGACCGAATGCTGACGGGCGAGGAATACCTGCGCGTGCGGGCCATGCTCGCCAAGGCGCCCGGCGTGAAATTGTACGTATTCAAGAACCAGTACGACCCCGGGCCGAGCCTGGAGATCCAGTACCACCAGCAGGAACCCGGGCGGATGCAACTCCGGCCAACGCCCCGCAACGGTAACATCTACATGATCGGCCTGGAAACCCGGGGCTCGGCCCTCGTCGCGCAGGACCACTTCGCGCCGGTGAGTATGGAATTCTGGGCACGGCACGAAACGCCCGGCGGCGGCAACGGCATGATCGTATACAACACCAGTACCCAGCCCAACTCCGCCATCGATTTCACCAGCCTGACGGAAGCGGACTTTACCGACGGACCGATCGTTTATTTCAACCGCCAACGCGTCGACCTGAATGAGGGTACCTTCTCCGCTGCGGACAAGACCAGCAGCGACTACCGCATCAACGGCGTGGCCGTGGCCGAGTTAGGCCGGGATGAATGGACGAAAGTCCGCGTCGAGGGCCGCCCCCTCGAAAGCCCCAAAACCCGCCTCGCCCGCCTGGCCGGTCTGCTCGACGGGAATATTAGCAGGAGCCACCCCGCGCTCGGCAAATTCGTCAAGCACGGCTTCACCTACCAGTCTTACTGGACGGACCCAGGGACCTTCCGCGCCTGGTACGAAAAGATCGACGTGAGCGATGACCGGCCCTGCAAGTGCCGCTACAACGATAACTCCGTCACGAAAGACTTTCTGCTGGACACTGAATTCGGCCCCAACGCCATGATGCAGATTGCCTACGACGACGGAACAACGGATGCCATTAGCCTGATGGTGCTCGACGACTACCCGGAAGGCAGCTCCTTCCTGAATCGTGACCACGTCGAAATCGGTACGCCCGCCAACGGTGAGGACGTCTCCGGGCCGGCCCAAAAAATTAATATCTACCTCAAGCGCCTCCCCTCCCCCAACGAGGTGGACTGGATCAGCCACTACCTGGCGGATTTCCCCGGGTACCAACTCCGCCTCTACCAAAATTGTACCGACGCCGCCGGCAGCCTCACCCTGAACTTGGGCGACGCGCGCGGCAAGACCTGGGGCTTCGACAACTGGCCGATCGACCAATCTTCGGACCGCGTCCGCCAGATCAACCTCACCCGCTACCCGGGGGCCGGCGTGCGGGCCAGCACCAACGCTAATGCCCTCTGGCCACCGGAGGCCGGCGACTACGCTTTCGCCATCGAGGTGGATGGCCGCATGACCGTCTTCGAAGGCTACACCAACCCCTCCTACGACCCCGTAGGCCTGGACCGCCCCTTCGCCATGGACCGCTTCCGCTGCCTCATGTACGGCGACGACATCCCCCAAACCACGGAAGCCCAGTGGATATCTACCTACCATGATGGCAGCCTCAACAAGATGGACTACGTCCTCCAAACCCTGGAAGAACACGACTACCAGGACCGCCCCGTCACCTTCTACCTGAACGATAAACCCATCAGCTTCGAAGCCTTCGTAGAAACCGATGGTGGCTCCAACTCCACCGTCTACATCGGCGGCCTCCCCAACCGCCCCGGCTCCCCAATCTACGTGCAATTGGATGATGTGAGCGTGGTGCGGTAGGTCCAATCTCTTGGATTGGGAACCTCCCACCTCGCCATCACACTATCACGCCTGTCACACTATTACGCTATCACGCATGTCTCGCCTATAACGTCTCCCCTCTCCTCTGGAGAGGGGCCGGGGGAGAGGGCTACACGAGGACCAAAACCCAAACAATAACACCTTCATGAAAATTCAAATTCTAGCCCTCCTCCTAACCCTCCTAACCACCTGCTCCCAGTCCCCAAAAGCCTCCGACACCCCCCTCACCACCCTCCACAAACTCAGCCTCGGCGAGATCGTGGAGTGGGAGCGCCGCGGTGCCTTTGAGTTGGAGGACGCCGCCTTCGTCAATGTCTACGACCAACCCATCGGTGAGGCGGAGAAGGACCTCGTGAGCGCCGGCGGGGCCGGGTTCGATTACTACTCCAACGGTGAAGCGATTGAGAAAGTCCTGGTGCGGCCCCAGATTTACCAGGACAACATCATCAAGATCCTCCGCCACCGCGCTCAGGACGACCCCTTGGCGGACTACACCATCAGCGACCGGTACTGCGACTCCATTTCCACGGTGATCGACGGTGTGATCGAACGCGACCAGGGCGTCCGCAATGGCTCCCTGGCTGGCGACATGCGGACGGTCGACGCCGAAAACCAGGCCATCATGGTCTCTATCTTCGAGTCCTGCGGCGACATGTACGAGGAGCTGACGGGCAACCAGATCCGCAGCCTCTGGTTCGTCGCCCAGCACAGCGACGCCGAATTGATGGCCTACTACTACCCCTGGTTCTACGAAGCCGTGGAGCGGGGCCGCATGAACAGTTCCACCTTCGCCCTGATGATCGATCGCCTCCTGATGTACCACGATTACCCCCAGGAGTACGGCTCCCAAATCCAAAATGGCGACCTCTACCCCGTCCGCGACCGAGCCAACCTCAACGTCATCCGCGAAAGTGTGGGTTTGGGGCCGATTGAGGAGTATTTAGCGCGGTTTTAGGCGTTTGCATCCACCTTACTTCACTCTCCTACCCGTTGCAAGACTACCAGATCGCCGGAAGAAAGGGAATGTCGAATAGCCAAAATAAGCGTCCTCCTTTTTCAAGTAGCAGTGGGCGCTGCCGCGGGTGCAGGGTTTAGGGACGGAGGAGCGGGGGATGTGGGCGGTGGCCGGTCAGTCCGTACTTTAGGGCCGTTATGCTGAATATCCGATTACTGTTCTTACTGCTGCTGTGCGGTCCCGTTTGCCCCTACTTCGCCGGCACCTGCGTCAGCGCCCAAACGCTTACCCTGCACGAACGGACCCTGGCTTCGCTGCCGGACTACGAGGCCTTCCTCTCCATCCCGAACGACGCCCGCAAGGAGGGACAATTGGAACCTAACCTGCAGTGGCTCGAACGGGAATTTAGTAAGCGGGGATTCAGCAGCAAGCGCCTCCCGAACGCCGGGCTCGACCTCGTGCTGTTCACCTTCCCTGCCACCGAGCCGGACGCCGAAACCGTCCTCTTTTACGGCCACGTCGACGGGCAAAGTGTGGACCCCGGCAAGTGGAAGTTGGCCCCACCCTTCCAACCCACTTACGGTACGATGGCCGTCAACGCCGCCGGCGAAGTGGAGTACACCGCCGCGGAACTTCCGGCGGACCCCACTGCTTCCGACGTCCGCCTCTTCGCCCGCTCGGCCAGCGACGCCAAGGCCCCGATCATGATGTTTTTGATCGCCTGGGACCACCTCGTCGCCAGCGGCAAACGACCGAACTACACGGTAAAATTTGTCGCCGACAGCATGGAAGAAGCCCAGGCGCCGGACCTCGAGGGGATGGTCCGGACCCACCGCAACAGCCTGGCGGCCGACCACCTGGTGATCCTCGACGGGCCCGTCCACGCCACCAACCAACCGACGCTGATGGGCGGCGCACGTGGTATCGCCACCGCCCGGCTGACGGTCTACGGGCCCCGGCTCGCCCTCCACAGTGGGCACTACGGAAACTACGCACCCAACCCCGCCCTCGGGCTGGCCCAACTTCTGGCCGGCATGAAGGATACCCACGGCCGCGTCATCATCCCCGGCTACTACGACGGGATTGAGATCGACGCTACCAGCCGCGCCATGATGGCCGCCGTGCCGGACGACACTACGCGGCTGCACCCTCAACTTGGCTTTACGGGTCACGATGCCATCGGTAACAACCTTCAGGAAGCCCTGCAGTACCCTAGCCTCAATATCCGCGGCATGCGGAGTGGCTGGGTGGGCGCCGCCGCCCGGACGATCATCCCCGCCACCGCCGTCGCCAACCTGGACCTGCGATTGGTCGCGGAAACGGAGGGTGACCGCCTACTGAAACTGCTGGAGCAATACATCCTGGACCAGGGCTACTTCCTCATCGAAGACGGCCGCGAACCGACCGACGCCGAACGCGCCGCTCACCCCCGCCTGGCTTCCTTTTCGGGGCGCACTTCCTACGCCGCCTTCCGCACGGACCTGAACGGGCCGACGGGTACCTGGCTCCAGTCCGCCCTCCGCCGGACTTTTGAGCGGGAGCCCATCTTAATTCGGACGATGGGTGGCTCCGTCCCCATCGCACCCTTCGTGACTACGCTGGATGTCCCCGCCGTCGTCCTCCCCCTCGTCAATCCGGACAACAACCAGCACGCGCCTAATGAGAATATCTTGCTGCGGAATTACTTTCGGGGGGTCGAGACCTTGTACGGAGTATTGGGGGAGAAGATGTAGGTCAGCCGTTAAAATACCCGTACAACTGGTACACGAACAACCCAATACCAGCAACGATCAGGTACCAGTTCATTGCCCGGTAAAAAGCTGCGTAACTCTTCAGCCGTTGCCACTGGGTAATGAGGAACACAATGGGAATCAAAGCCAGAACTTGCCCCAACTCAACCCCAACATTAAAACTGACGATCTTGGCCAGGAAGGAGCCGGCACCCAGGTCGAAGGACTGCAAACGTGTCGAAAGACCCAGCCCGTGGATGAGTCCAAAAACGAATACCATTGAGAGTAAGGGTGGAGATTTTACGTCCAATAACTTCGTGAAGCCCCCCAGGTTTTCAAAGCCTTTATAAAGTACGCTCAGCGCAATCACGGCGTCGATCAGGTGCTCGTCCACCCGTACTCCCAAGTACGTTGCCCCGATGAGGGTAATGCTGTGGCCCACCGTAAAAACGGTGATGAAACGGACAATATCCTTAAACCCCTTCAGGTAAAAGATCACCCCGGCAAGGAAAAGCAAGTGGTCATATCCCGTTAGCATGTGCTTAGCACCAACGTAGATGTAGGCCAATAGGCCACCTTCAGCGAGGGTAGCCTGGTCCGAATCACTGACGCCGTGGGCCAGGAGTAGAGTTGGCAGTAGCAACAGACAAAAGCCTGCCAGGCCGCGTAGCTTAATAGTTCTCACGGGCATTCGCTTTACCATTGAAGTAAAAGAAGAGCACCCCGACAAACACGAGACTGGCTATCCAGAAGACCCACCCGGGCAGGCCAGCCTCGTGGTCGTGGCCTTCACCCTGGTCGTGCGCGTGCTGGTGCCCGTGGTCGTGCGTGTGCTCGGCCTCGGTTCCGTGGCTATGGCCGTGGTCGGTGTGGGCCCCGTGCGCGTGGCCGTGGCCAAGCTCAAAAGTCAGCGTGGCCCAGTTGCTTTCGTGGGTCAGCCCTGGTTCATTGATGGGTACAAGGTTGATCGTTCGCAGGTACCAGACACCTTCGCTGGGGAGCTTAGCGGTGATCATGCCATTGGCGTCCGTCCGCATTTGCTCAATGCCTGCGTGGCTGTGGCCACCGTCTTCAGCGTGCTCATGCTCGTGGGCGTCGGTATGCGCGTGGCCGTGGGCGTGGTCATTACCTAGGTAGACGAGTTGATCTCCAAGTGGCGCCCCGTCAAATAGTAGCTGTACCTGCATTTCATCGCCGGGTTTCAGGGAATACGGATTTGATTGTGGTACGAATTCGATCGGGTAGCCGAGGGGGGTAGCCCAGTCGTCGGTTAATTTATCACCAACCTGAAAGATGGTTTTGACGTGCTTTGAGTAGCGTTCTACGGCGTCCGTATGGCGAGCGGGGTCGGCCTTGCGTTCAGCCAGGAGGTCAAGAATACCGTCGTGTTCGAGGTAGCCGTTGAAGGCCTCGGCGTCCATTTCGATGGAGCGAGCGCGGGTGGATACCCCGGCAACGTACGTACCCGGGGCACCGGTTTTAAAGGTGAGCACCGTCGCCATTCCTACTTCAGACCACTGGCTCGTGTCCACGGTCCGTCGCTTTCCGTTGCCCAGAATACTTACGTCCTGCATTCGGTCGCGGGTAATGACGTTCTCACTTTCTTCAAAAGTGCCGTTGAATAACTCCAGGGAAACCAATTTGTCCTGCGGCAAAAAGTAGGTATCCAGTTTTAGGAACATATCGTGGCTACTCAGGAGCAGCACGGCGGCAAACAAAGTAAGGAGGTGCTTCATCACGGGATGTATTTATGGCTAGCTAGGCACAACTTACGGATAGGTGGAGAACTAGCAACAATTATGCGCTGCCGCGGGTGCCAGGTAAGTAGGAAAGGCGGCGGATGGGTGGCGGGTACACACCGGTTGAAAGCTCAGGTCACGGCTGCTACCCTTGAAGTAGAGATTGTCCTCGGCAAAGTGGTAAAGACTAAGAGCGATAACTTATGAGAACCTTCAGGCACCTACCGCTGCTTCGCCACCCATTCCACGTGCCTGGCAATCCGCTCATCGGCGAGTAACAACTCCTTCGTATTGTACTCCCGCGCCAGCTCCTTCTCGTCCGGGATGAGCCGGTGGATGCCCTTGTGGCACTTCCGGCAGATGCTGATGCGGCGGTGCGTCATATCCTCCTTCGTGAACCGCTTTTGGAAGTACTTCTTACCGTGTACGGCGCGGGGGATGAGGTGGTGCTCAGTGAGGGGTTTGGTGCGGCCGCAGAGTTCGCAGGTGCCTTGGGGGCCGGTCATCCTTTCGGTGTAGTTTTTTCCTTTGCGGGGCATGGGGTGGGGATTGGGGTGCTTCTTTGGCTTGGCGTTTAATGTTCAGAGCATTCGCTTCGCTTGGCGTCTTTTTGCTTGCCGTTTGCTTTGCTTAGCATCTGTCTTGTTTGCCAATCGCTTCGCTTGGCATACTTTCTGCGAACGGCTGAAGCCGTTCGGGACTGGCGCCCTGCGGGCGGGTACGGCTGAAGCCGGACCCTACGGGTTGGGGCTGCGGCCAATAGCTATGATAGCTGAAGCTATCGCCAACAACAGGGCGCCAGCTAGCCACCAAACCCATCGTGATGCATGGCGGCGCAACGCAACCGGCCCGTCTTTTCCCTGGTGTACCAGCCCCGCCCAGTAGTAGGGGTGGCGTAACGTGGGGTCAGCGGTGTCCTCTAGGTAACGGAGTTGGGCCCTCCGAAGTGCGCGCGACCTCGCTTCACCGTCGGCCAATTCTTCGAGGGCGGTCGTAACGAGGTTGGCGTTTGCCTGGCCGTCAACCATCCAGAGGGTATTATAGGTGCTGGCGCAACCCGCGTAAGCAAAAGCATAAGCCAGGCTGAGCATTCCGTCGCCGGGGGCCGTTTCTCCCAGGCCACTCTCGCAGAGGCCGAGGATGCTGAGGTCGGCCACCAGCTCTTCATTGAAGATCTCCGCAAGGGTGAGTAGGTTATCCGTTTCGGCGCCATGGCTCAGTTCGATGCCGGAGCGTAAGGGGGCACCGGCGTCCATCCGCCCGTGGGTGGCAAAGAGGAGCAGGTTCGCCGTTGGGAACGTCTGCCTTACGGCGGGTTCCGTAGCGGCATCGCCCGTAAGAGTACGCCCGGCGTACTTGTTACCAATGGCTTCGGCCAGGTCCAGTGACCAAGGCTGGCTGCTGGGCTGGGCGGTAGAAGAAATCCCACCTGAACCCGTAAATCCGGGGGCGATGGTCACCAGCTCCCCCGCTTCGTTACCTACCCCGGCTCGTTGTGTTTCGTACAGCCAGAGTGAGTACGCGAAACTAACGCTGTGGTCCTTCAGCAAGTAGTCGGCCGCTTTGGGCTTGCTGCTCAAGGCGGCAAAGGGAACCAGCGAAAGTTGTCCGGCGGGTACCACCAGCACGTCTTCGCCAATTAGCCGTAAGAGTGGTTCCCAGACTAAGCGGTACAAATCGTGGCCCGCGGCCAGGTGGTCCTCCGTCAGGGTGGAAGACAAGGCCTGGCGGTAGTTACCCACTGCCTTATCCACTTCCCCTACCCCGCCGCAGTCGATGAGTGATAGCCGGTCATTTACGATCAGGGCGTAGTAACGGTCTTGGCCCCGGAGGTAAACGACGGTACTCTTCGCGGAATCCCCGGCATTGCTGTTTTGTCCAGCTTCCCCCCTTTCACCCGGCACCTGCGTCCGCGCCAGATAATCTTTGGCGGTCAACACTTCCGAACCGGTGGTAAGCTGATAATAGGCGGGATAATCAGTAGCGACGCGCGCCAAAAACTGGTCGTATTCACGGCGGACGTGAAAGAGTTCCTCGCGAAGACTATCCGCATCCGGGCCTCCATCCGCTACCGCGTAGTAAAGGTGCTCGATGGATTCCTGAAAGGCGGCGGACCGTTCGGGGATACTATCGGGGACGCCGGTGAAACGGGGGACCTGCGTACGCAAACGATCCCGCAAGCCGGCGCTCTTGCCGTATTCGGACAGCACGAATATCCGGTCGAGCAGCGTGGAATCTTCGGTGCGGGCAAACGCGCGGGCGTAAAAATCAAGGTGGCGGCGGCGACTTACCTCAACCTTGCGGCTGAGCACTCCCTTCGCCTGCGGGTCGTGGAACTGCCGCCGGGTCTGCTCGACGACCGCCGTAAAATCAGCTTCCAGGTTTCGGAATTCCGCCAGGTGTTGCGCCGTTGGGTCCGTCTCGTAAGCCGAATAGGCGGCTTCACAGAGTAGCTCCAGGGTGCCGATGGGTTCAACCCCAAGGCGGTATTCTCCCTCCGGGCGGACGATGTAGAGCGCCGCAGCTCGGGCCGCCGCAGCTTCGGGAAACCGACCCAGGCGCGCCAGCCGATCGGCGTGGGCGGCTTGGTACAAAGAATACTCCAGCGAGTTGGTTAGTTCCGCCCCGGTAAACGACTCGAGAGCCAACTCAATCTGTTCCAACGCCGCCGTGTTCTCGCCTAATTGGTCCAGGGTAGAGGAATAATTGTAGCGCGTCCTCGCTAGTACGAGCTCATTTTCCGCCGAATTTTGTTGGAGGATGGCGATGGCCGCCCGCTGGTAGTAAGCCGCTGAATCTAGGTTCCCGAGTTGCTTGTGGGCGATGCCCAGGCCATCCAGGAACCGCGCCCGCTGGTTACCGCCGCGGCCGACCTGCTTTTCGGTTAAGGTTAGCAAGCGGTGGAAGGCCGCCACGGCCGCAGCGTGCTCCCCGGCCAGACTCTGCAGCACGCTCTGAGCGTGGTAGGAATTAATGAGCGAGGGGTGTCCCGGACCGACGAGCCCCTCCCGAATGGTCAGCGCCCGGTCGACGTACTGGGCCGCGGCTCCAAAATCTCCGACCGCGTAGCGCGCAATCCCCAGATTGTAGAGGGAAACGGCGTGGTTTTCCGCCAGGCCGAGACGCTCGTACAAGGCGAGTGCCCGGCGGCGGTAATCCAGGGCCTCGACGTAGCGCTCCTGGTTATCCAGTGCATTGGCCAGATTATCGTAACCGTTGGCCGCGTACTCGGTGGTATCCCGATCGTTGCCGCTCAATAAACGTAGGCCCCGGCGGGCGGCGGCCTCAGCGGCTTGGGGCTGCTCCGCACGGATGTACACCACCGTAAGATCGTTCTGAAAATACGCGTAGGCTAAGCCCGTCGTATCGTAACCGGACCGCGCCAGATTGTGGGCTTGTTCGATGTAATAAACCGCTGAGTCGGGGATGAACATACGGTTGTAGGTCAGGGCCAACTCTTTAAAGGTCAGCAACCGCTCCTTTGGGTCCTCCTCCCCTTCCGTGGAGGCTGCCAGCAGTAGTAGATCGTCCAGCGCCGGGCGGTACTGACCGTCCAGACTGCGGGCGGCCGCGCGAATACGCCGGTAGCTCCGAGCCGTACCAACGGTAACGTTACTGGCCGCTAACAACGGATCGGCCAACCTGATCAGGCTGTCCGCGGCCTGGTGCCGGGCCAGATTAGCATTCATTTCGATCAATCCGGCGTAGGCCCGCAATTGCTGATCGGGTGAAGCTGCCGCCAGCGCCAGTTGATAATGGTAACGAGCGGAATCGACTTGTCCTAAATCGGCGTAACGCTCCGCCCGCGCTAGCAAGCTATCGGCGGATTGCGCGGAAGCTTCGCTTGGGGGAAGCAGTAGGAGCAGCGTAAACAAAAACAGGGTGTGGCGTACGAGAAGGGCGCCGGTAAACAAGCGAAGCTTCATGCTGGCTAATTTACCAACTCACGCATTAACTGCTCCGCCTGGCCCCGGAATTGGTGATCGGGCTGGGATACGATGGACTGGAGTTGCTCCATTCCCTCTTCCGTTCGCCCGGTTTTTAGTAGGGTCAGCGCCAGGAGGTAACCGGCCCGGTTCTGAAAGAGGGAAGCTGTATCGTCGGTTACGCGTTGGAGCTCACCGGAAGCGATCTCTAGGTCACCGGCGTAGTAGGCGCTGGCCCCCCGATAGTAAATCAGCGTATCGTTTGCCGTGAGGGTAAGCGCCGAAAAGACTGATTGGGCTTGGGCGTATTCGCCCCGCTTAAAGAGGGTCATGGCCTCACTGAAGGCGGGGTCGGCAGTGACGTCCATGACGACGGGCAGGCCGGGGTCCTGGTACTCATAGGCGGCGTATACCCCTGCGTCGGTGGGGCGAAAAAAGAAGTAAGCGGCCAGGCTGAGTAGCAGGATGCCCACAAGGAGCAAAGCAATTTGGAGCCCCCCCCCCGAACGGGCCGGTTGCTCAGTTGCTACAGGAGGGTCTTCAACTTTCCCGTGGCCACCCCGCTGCTCGTGGATTACCTCGAGTTGTTGCCGCAGTCCCGTGGCACCCACCGCCAACCTAAGGTTGCGTTGCTGCTCGATGCGCTCCCGCAGGGTAGCCTCTTCGGTGGCGTCCATGCCCTTGGCCAGGTCGGCGAAGCTTTTGCCGTCCACCCCGTCCAGGTAGTCCTCGATGTCGCTAAATTCCGGTTGGGTCATGATGGCTTGAGTTGGGCGCGGAGCCGCTGTACGCAACGGTACTTATTATTCTTTGCCGTTTGTTCGGTATAGGTCATCACTTCGGCGATTCGGCGGAGGGATAATTTTTCGAAGTAGAACAAGTGCAGTAGCCGCCGGCATTTTTCCCCGAGGTTGGCCAGGGCGGCTTCCAGTTCCGTGACGCGGGTGTAGAGTTCATCGTCCAGTTCTTCGGGGTACTGTTCAATTTGCGGGGGCAGATCCACGGTGGCCAACTTGCGGTTTTTTCGGGTCTGCGCCCGCCAGATGTTTTTGGCCACGGCTTGCAGGTAGGTCGAAAGCCGGCTATCCGCCCGGGGCTGTACTTTGCCCGTGCTGGCGTTGAGGTAGAGTACGACGATGCTTTCCTGGAAGACGTCAAAAGAGTCCTCCGCCGTGCCACCCAGCGCTTGGGTCTGCCGGTCGATTGGTGGGAACCAGTGTTCGTAGAGGTAGCCCAGCGTAGCCGGGTCGTGGTTGATGATGCCAGTGTGGATCTCCGCGTCGGTCATGTCCTGCGAGGTCGGAAAGTTGTGGCCACTAATATAATTGCAAATTTTCTCGCCGCTGGTGATGACAATTCCTATGTGGCCGACAGCAACAAGCACCTTCCACCACAAAATGCACGCGCCGTGAAAACACACTGTCTCTTTCTTCTCTTTCTTTTTACCTGTTCCCTGTACGCTCAGGAGCCCGCCAACGAGTACGCTCAGTGCGGCCCCATCCTCAACGGCACGGCCGGGGCGGCGGCTAATTTCGGCCAAACCCTGGCCATCTCCGGTAACGGGGAAGTATTGGCCGTCGGGGCACTCCGGGAGGGAGCCAACAACGGTGCCATCCACCTTTTTCGCCGCGACGGGGAAACTTACCGCCCGCTTGGTAATCCCATTACGACGATAGTTCCCAACGCACTCTTCGGCCGCTCGGTCGCCCTCAATGCGGATGGCACCCGGCTGGCTTTCGGCACTACTCAGCGGGGGCAGGGCGCGGGAAATACCCAACTGGGCTTCATCGTCTACACCTACGACGTGACGGAAACGGGCTACGGCAACCCCCGCTTCATTATTGGATCCCCCATGACCCGCCAGTTTGGGGCTGCCGTTGATCTTTCCAGCGATGGCAACCGCATTGTGATCGGTGACCCGGACGGGGGAGAGTTCGGCCGGGCCCACGTATACGATCTCAACATAACTGGTTGGGATGAGATAGATCAACTCACGGCCACTACCAACTCCGGTGCCTTTGGCGCGGCGGTGGCGATCAGTGGTGATGGCGAGCACCTGCTCATCGGGGCGGAGGCCGTTGGGTCCGACAATGATTTGGACGACGTTTATCAATACCAGTTGAATAGCACTTCCGAGACCTACGATCTCGTACGCACCTACGAAGGCCAGGTAGGGAGTAACAATTTCGGTAACGCCGTGGACATCGATGATGACGGAGACACCTTCATGATTGCCGATGACGATGCGGACGTAGGCGTCGATTTACCGGGGTACGTAGCGGTATACCGTTACCGGCCTGATGGGTCCACCCGTTTTTTTGCCAACGTCGTCACTCCCCCGACTACTAGCCGCTTCGGCCAGTTCGGCTCGGCGGCGGCACTGAGTGGGGACGGCAACACGCTCGTGGTTGGCGACTTCAATTATAGTGGCCCCGCCAATTCCGCAGGCCGCGTCTACGTCTACAACATTCCGGAAGATGGGCGGCTGACGCTGATTTCCAGTAACATCATCGGCGAGGCGGCCTTCACCTACACTGGTCGGGCGGTAGCGATTGCCGACGACGGTCTGCGGATTGCCGTCGGGAGCTCCCTGGCGAATGCGAATGATGGGTTTGCCCGCGTTTATTCTCCCCTGTGCTCACCGGTAGCGACGCGCGAGCCCTTACTGGACTTACCTAACCTGCGCTTGGTTACTGACGGTACTGGCCTTACGGTAGACTTCGGTCAGGCGCTCAACGGGGCTAGCATCGAGGCTACGTTGGTGTCTACTGATGGGCGGGTAATTGCGCAACGCATCCATCGGGGTGGGCGCGGGTTTACCTGGCCATTGCGGTTACCACGGGGACTTTACGTGCTTCGGTTGCGGAGTAAGGGGCGGTTTGTTGCGCGTAAGTTTGTTTGGTAGGGGCTGGCTACGCAAGCGCATTTGGGCGCTAACGCGGGTGGAGAGTAATGGGACTTGGGACTAGCCCTCTTGCAATAGGAACGGCTAAAGCCGTTCGGGACATGCGCCCTGCGGGCGGGTACGGCTAAAGCCGTACCCTACGGTACGTTGGCTAAAGCCAATAAAAAAAGGCAGGACCAGCTTAGCTGACCTGCCCGAACATTAACCAAAAACCCAGCAAAAGACTTGACCTTAGTTCTTGAGCAGTACTTCCACCAGGTGGAACACTCGCGATAGTCAGTCGCTCGAAGGGTAGATTGCTACAAAGAACAACTACCTCGGATTCCACCGGGATAAGTAATGTTCATTGTGGCAACATGAGTACGCCAGGTTAACGTGGCGAAGTTGTCATAGAATCACCGGCTTTCATCAAGCCGAATGAAAGTAAATCGCAGACCAAGCCGTAGGTGTTCGGACGGATGCGTCGTTTTTCTAAATTTTTTTTCGCCAAACATGGCTCCTTCCCTTTCGTTCCATTAGCGCACGCTATTTAATCAGCGCGCATTAACCAATTACAACCTAACATCAACATGGAACTGACCAAGACACAAAAGGAACTCAAAGCAGCCATCGTCCAACAACTACTTAAAATGAAGCAGGACTCCCTGGACAACATCATGCAAATGCAGAAGATGGATAACCAGGAAGCCAAGAAGGAGATGGAAGACGGCATGAATATGTTCGAAACCGGCAAGGTAGATCAGGCCCGCAACCGGGTGACCGCCCGCTCCGGCGTAGCGGATGCATTGGCCGAGGACATCCGCATCCTCAACGGTATCGATACTATTGAGCCTACCGAAGAGATTCAACTAGGGGACGTCATCCACACCGATCAGGGAAAATTCTTCGTCGCCTGCGCCAGCGATGCCTTTGAGATTGATGGGGAAACCTACCAGGGCATCTCCACCGATAGCCCCCTCTTCCGCGCCCTGCTCGGAAAGCACGATGGCGATACCGTCTCCATCAATGGTAATGAGTTCACCCTGAAGAAGTCCTTTTAGGCTACCAACCGCTTTGCAGTTAGCTACGCTAGCTCGTCACGATCAACTGGCCCGGGCCGGATCAACAAGGAATCTCGGAGTAAAACCCTTCACATCGGTTTTCGGCGCGGTTGCTGCTTGGTCCGGCCCTTGCTAATGGGTAGATAAAGTGAGTAGTTCCTTAGAATGAGCAGCCGCCAAAATGAAAAAACCCCGTAATGGTAATTCCATTACGGGGCGACATCATAATCTCACGAAAATACTTGATAAATCTCAGCGCTGGTGCACTCGCTCGGGGCCTTTCCCAAAACCCTGGAGCCAGTAACTATTACCAGCTATATTGCTTATGGTTACAATATGAGGGTAAGATAATTAGCACCACAGTAAATAAAAGAGAGTTTGTGAAAGATTAAATCGCCTTAACCTCGTATACACTAGCGTTCACAATAGACTCAACGATAAAAAAGTGAAAATTTATTGCTGCTTTGAACACCAATTAACTGCAAAATGACCCTCAAAAAAGCACAGGAAACGGTTGACGAATGGATCAACACAGTTGGCATACGGTACTACTCGGAGCTTACGAACACCGCCATCTTAATGGAAGAAACCGGGGAGGTAGCCCGCCTCATGGCCAGGATCTACGGGGAGCAGTCTTTCAAAAATCCCGTTGACGCCGAGAACGCCCCCGCACAGTTAGCCGACGAAATGGCCGACGTGCTCTTCGTCCTGATCTGCCTCGCTAACCAGACGGGTATCGACCTCACGGAAGCACTCACCAAAAACTTGGCCAAGAAAACCATTCGGGATGCGGACCGGCACCGCAACAACGAAAAACTACGGGATTAAAACCTTGCCCACGCAGGGTCAAATCATTCAGCTCATTCTCCGTATTGAACTATCCTGTCGATTTACCGAGGGAAGAAGCCAATCTTTCTACTGTACACACGGCCACCGGTCTCTAAGCTAACGATGTAGATCCCAGCCGCCCAGTTCGCAGCCCCTACGGGTAGTCTGCGGGTATTAGTTCCACCGGGGGAACGGCCCTGGTACAGCGTAGCAACCCGCCGGCCCGCCATATCGGAGAGCGAGATCTGCGTAGCGGCTTCACCGGCCATCTCGTATTCCACGACGATGTCTCCACCGGAACGATAGGCAGCCAGCTTCAACCGCTCGGGACTATCCGCATCGGCGCGGGTACTGACGATGCCCTGGCACTCGAGCCCGAGCGTATCGACGTTCCCGTAGTCCGCACCCATCATGTCGGTGACGACGTCTGAGGGAATGCACAACCAGTCCCGGAAAACCGTCGCGTAGATGTTGCGGAAGTCGACCTCGTAGATCATGTTACCATCCTGGTCCGTTTGGGTAAGGTTGGGCAGTCCGCCACTGACACCATTCCCGTTAAGTCCTTTACCGAACAACATGAGGGGAGCAGCGGCACCGTGGTCGGTACCGAGCGAACCGTTTTCCTGGATGCGGCGACCGAATTCGCTGAAGGTCATCGCCAGCACGCGGTCTTCCATTTCACCGTCGCGCATGTCCTTAAAGAAAGCGGTGGTGTTGCGGGCAATGCTATCCAGCAAGGTAGCGTGGGCGTCCGCCTGCTCCGCGTGCGTATCGAACCCATCAATTTCTACCACGAATAGCTTGGTCTTCAGACCACCCCGTAGCATCCGTGCGACGAGGGCTAACTGGTCACCCAAACGGTCGTTGACGTAATTAGCCGTATTGCGGCCCATTTCAAATGTATCGGCGAGGATACCAGCGTAGCGGAAGGTGGTATTTGCTACCGTCCGTACGTAACCCAGTTGCTCGCCGTAGGAGCAGTCAGGGAGATCCAGTACGTCGTGCAACTGCCCGGTACTTACGATATTGTACAGCGCGGTGGGGTTCTCCGTGGAGATAGCGTAGTTGAAGTTGTCCTCATTATTAAAGATGAGGTTGCCGGAGCCACCAATCTGAATGGCGGGGGGCGTTTCCGGCGGGCTCGTCAAAAAGTCCGGAAGTTGCCCCTGCAGGTAACGGCCGAGCACACCACTACTGATGACCTCGTCTGAATCCGAAGTCGTCGCCCAAATGTCTGAAGACCGGAAGTGGCTCAGGTTTTGCGTTGGGTAACCTACGTTTTGGATAACACGCATCTGCCCTTCATTCCACAAGGATTGAAGCGGGCGCAGTGATGGGTGCCCTTGCAACGTCGGGGCAAAGTTCACCGTTTCACTTTGTGGGATGGCCAGGCGCGGCCGTGCCGTCTGGTAAGTTCCGTAATCGTGGACGGGGATGAACGTATTCAACCCATCGTTCCCACCCTTTAGGCGAATAAGGACGAGGATGCGTTCATCATCACCTTCCACCAAAGCTTGGGTCAGCGAAGAGGGGGAAAAGCTATTGACGGGAAGCCGATTCAGCAGAAAACCGGATGCCCCGGCAACGCCCAACCCCTTCAGGAAGGAACGCCGGCTGTGGTCCGCAGTATGCAGTTGGCCGTCGGCGAGGCTCTCACCCCGGCGGCGCGCTTGCTTATTGTTCGTTTCGTTATTCCGCATGGTGGGAATGATTTTTGTAGACTGACCAAAAAGCCCGGCTAGTCAGAGAAGTAATGGGATCAGGTAAGTTGGAATTCTGGCATCCGCCCGATGTGGCGCATCAGCAGTACGAATTGCCAGTTGGAGGTAGGATAATCCAGACTCCAGACGCCGTTCGAGTAGTAGTTTTCGGGGACCTCCCACTTAAAGGCATCCACGGCGTTCTCGTAGGCCGCTTCGGTGAGCAGGCCCCTCGGAATGAAGTAGTCCACCATTGCGCGGGCGATCTCATCGGCGGAGTCGCTGTTGTTGGTCAGTTCGCGGGCAAACTCTACGTAGATATTGTTCTGCTCGTTGTACTGCGCCCAGGCGAAGCCATCCATGACTTCCCAACGTAAGGCGAGGCGGTTGGAATCGATCCAGGCGCGGTCTCCCTGCCAGCCGGCAACGTCGGGCGGCTCGCCGAGGTACTGCCCCATATTGGCCATGGCGAAGAAGCCCCAGTCGTAGTAATTACCAAAGTCACCCAGATTGCCCTCCCGGGCCCAGGTCGTGATCAGGTCCATTGGGGACTTAATGAGCGCACCAACGTGAGCCTCATCGTAGAAGTGCGCGCTTTTCCACAGTTGGCGTAGCACCGGCGCAATTTGGAAGTCGTTGTACTGAAAGGTCTGTGCCATTCCCGCCACGGTAGCTTCGTCAATACTCGCGTTGACGTAGTAGCGGTACAGTTTTTCCGCAATGAAGCGGGCGATCTGTGGCGCCCGCTCTTCAAAAAGGATTTTGATGAGGGAACGGTAGTTCCAGGTACCCGTCCGGCCAAACACCGTCTTGTTGCCGGGGTCGTAGCCCCAACTCGCCCACTCTACGGGGCCGCAGTAACTCGTCCAGCCGTTCCAGCCGGTCAGGGCGCGGCTCGCTTCAACGATGTCCTGCTGGGTGTAGCCATTATTTTCACCGAGAGTGAACAGTTCAAAAAGCTCCCGGGCGTAATTCTCGTTGGGATTTTGGCGGGTATTTTGGAAGCCGTTGAGGAAGGCCAACATCGCCGGGTTGCGGCCCACGTCTCCCACGAATCGTTCGAAATCACCGAAAGCGTGGGTGGCGATCAGGTCCGTATACTGGTAGTAGTAACTCGGGCAACTGTGGCTTTCGTAGGTCGTCACGAAGTGGTTCTGCCAGAAGAGTTCCAGCTTCTCCCGTACCCCATTGTTGAGCGCCTCGCGCATGAAGCCCTGCGACCATTCGCGGTACAAATCAAAGGGTGCGATCTGGCGGGCGATCAGTGCGTCGTAATCCCAGAACGCCCACTCCGGTTGTTCCCGTTTGGGCTGGTTGATGGCCTCGTCGAGGAGTCGGTCCACGGTAGCTTCCATACCCTCCATCAGCGCGAGGTTGATCTGCTCGGGGGTAGCGCCGTAGCCCGCCCGGCGGAAGAGGTGCATGATTCGGTCGCGGTTCCAGGGGGCGTCATCCGTTGCCTGAAAGACCTCCAGGCCGGTAGTCGCGCAATTTGCAATCGTCATAGTATGAGTATAGGGTCTTTAAATATACGGGGTTTCCCAATTACCCACCCGGTGAACGCAACGTCTTAACGTATTGTAACAGTCGTGAAACGATCCCCACGGTATGAATTGTCGCCTAGCCAAGTACTTGAGGCGCAGCCAACATTAGAACTGATTACCAACCCCCTCCGGCGCCTCCACCGCCAAAGTCGCCTCCGCCAAAGCCGCCGAATCCACCACCGCCGCCGCCAAAGCCGCCACCGCCGCCGAAGCCACCGCCACCACCGAAACCGCCGGGCATGATGATCCAACCACCACCCCGCCGGCGCCGTCTGCGCACTTTCCGGTGGGGGTCGTCCATATCGTAGGGCCCACCCCGCCAGTAGCCACCGTCGTCGTCATCATCATCGTGGCGGTTATTGAAACGGCTGATGAGGATGAAGACCACGAAGATCATGATGAAGATCACGATCGGAGGTATGCCTTCACTATCCCCCCGCGCGGGCAGGTCGTCCGCACTGTATTCTCCTTTACCTAGGGACATGATGGCGCCCGTCGCCTCATCAACCCCCCGGTAGATCTGCCCCTGCCGGAAGGCGGGCGTCATGATCTGATCGATGATCCGTTTGGCGATGGCATCCGGTAGGAAGCCCTCAGCGCCGTAACCCGTCTGAATCTGAATACGCCGGTCATCCCGGGCGATGTACACGAGTACGCCATTGTCATTTTGGTCCGACCCACCAATTTGCCAGCCCTGGGCAATGGCCAGGCTACGGTCAAAGGCCGTATTCCCGTTGAGGGAAGCTTCCGTTACCACCGCAATCTGCGTGGAAGTCTCCTTGGCGTAGGCGTTCAACTTTTGCGTCAGCCGCTGCTCTTCGCTGGCGGAAAGCATCCCACCGTAATCGCTGACCAATTGGTTAGGATTACGCGGTATCGCCTCCTGGGCCATCACTCCTAAACCCGTGCAGACCAATACCAGGATTGCCATCCAGTGGAAAGCAAATCTGGCCGTCAGCGAATAAGGGGAATTAGGTAGGTACAAGAGTTCCTGTTTTAAATATTGATTGTAGAAAAGCCCGCAGCTTTAGCGAGGACTACACCTTGCCGCCGGGCCGGCTACCTGGGCCGCCGTAACTCACGTCGTCCGGCAACTCGTTCAAGTCATCTTCCTGGTAGGGGAAGAACTTCTTCAGTTTAGCACCGATCTGTTCGATCGTCAGGCAAATACCCGCCACGAACTCTCCACGCTTGAAGTGGCGCTGCATCAGATCCCGTTCGGATTCCCAGAAGTCCTGGGAAACCACCCGGTTGATGCCTTCGTCGCCAATTATGGCAAACTCACGTCGGTCTACTTCCAGTAGGATCAGAACGCCGTTGCGGTCCGCTGTTTTGTGCATGCCCAACTCCTTAAACACCCGGGCGGCCACGTTGAGGGCACTGGCGCGTTCGCCAACCTCCACGTGCACCCGGATCTCTCCAGAGGTGTTCAATTCCGCGGCCTGAATAGCAGCGACGATCTCGGTCTCCTCCTCGGAGCTGAAAAAGCGAACCACCGCTTAGAATTCAACCGTTGGCGCCTGGTCGGAGCCCGTTTGGGCCTGGAACTGAGGTTTTTCTTCGAAGCCAAATACGCTGGCAAACACTGTCCCGGGGAAGCGGCGGACTTTCTTATTGAACTCCGTAGCCTGCGCGTTAAAACGGTCACGCGCAACGGCTACGCGGTTCTCCGTGCCTTCCAACTGCGCCTGCAGCTCCTGGAACTGGGCGTTAGATTTCAGGTTGGGGTAATTCTCCGCCGTAGCGAGCAAACGGCCGAGGCCCTGGCTCAACTGACCCTGCGCGGCCTGGTACTGCTCCAGTTTCTCCGGTGTAAGGTCATTAGCGTTGATGTTGATGCTCGTGGCGCGGGCCCGGGCGTTCGTTACGGCTTCCAGCGTTCCGCGCTCAAAGTCAGCGGCTCCCTTTACGGTGTTGACCAGGTTCGGGATCAAGTCCGCGCGCCGCTGGTACTGGGTTTGTACGTCAGACCAGGATTTCTCCATGTTCTCCTCCGCGTCCACGAATCCGTTGTACTGGCCGCAACCGGCGATGAGCAGGACGGCAAGGATAGCGACGACAATGCCGAGTGTTCCGAATGATTTCATGTGGTATTTTACTTATTGTATTGGAAAAAGTCCGCTAACAAAACGTCGGCGGCGGACGAAAAGGTAACACGTTCGTCGAATATACGCTGCAATCCGTCGGTGCCTTTCACCTTCTCCTGCAGATACGCATCGACTTTACTACGCACCGCATGGTATAAGCGTTCTTTGAGCCAGGTCATTTTTTGTTCTTTTCGGCGCTGCCGCAGGTGCTGGGTTAGGACGAGATGGCCCCGAAAATCTCCCAACCGGCTGCGCAGTTCAGACAGCCCCTCCGGTTGAAGGGCACTGATGGTGGATACTTCCACCGTCCAACCATCCGGGCGGGGAGGCGCCAGGTGTAAACCCTGCCGTAACTGACGGGCGGTCTCCTCCGCTGCGGTAGGAAACAGGTCCTTTTTGTTGACGGCGACGTGGTCCGCCAGTTCCAGGATTCCCCGTTTGATACTCTGTAAGCCATCCCCGGCCGCCGGTTGGGCCAGGAGGAGAAAGGCATCCGTCATCCCGTGGACGCGCCACTCGGCCTGCCCCACCCCAACGGTTTCTACCATGACGTAATCGTAACCGGCAGCTTCACACAACAGGATGGCCGCGCGGGTAGCTACCCCTACCCCACCTTGAGATCCAGCGTTGGGGCTCGGGCGGATAAAGGCCCGCGCGTCCTGCGAAAGCGTTTCCATCCTTGTTTTATCACCCAGGATGCTCCCCCCGCTCAGGGAACTAGAAGGGTCCACGGCCAGCACAGCCAGGCGGTGGCCCGCTTCGATGAGCTCCAACCCAAATTGCTCCACGAAGGTGGATTTGCCCACCCCCGGCGTTCCGCTTACGCCCAACCGAAAGGTTTCACGATCATCCTCACCGGCCATGGCCAGGTCGATGAGTTCATCGGCGATCTGTTGATCCTCTTCGCGGGTGGATTCCAGCAGTGTGATGGCACGTGCGAGGGCGCGGCGGCCATTCTTACCCGTCAGTTCCGCAAACATCGCTGCGGCCGATACCTGAGGTCGGTCCGCATTAAAGTTCAGATTTCGGTTGATGGACGATGGCATGGGTGCTGCTTTACTTCGCAGGTAACGAAGGGCTTGCAATGTACCAGACTTAAGGCTGAACGGTCCCTAAATGTTAGGATAAGTTCGGATTCACCGACCCGAAAAATGGGTTAGATCGATGGTTAATTACCCGGGAGCTCATTATCCCAACCAGTCCAGGTCCCCCGCTACGCGGTCGGGGTGTTGGCCGTCTCCGTGGTCCTTGGCGAAAGACCAGTCGTATCCATCCAACTTGCTCACGGCGGCTACCAAAAGATCAATCGTGGCTGCCACGTCTCCCTGGTGGACGACCTCCGTACTCTGATGCATGTTCCGCAACGGAATTGACAATGCACCCGCGACAGCGCCCTTGGTGCCGTAACGTTGGACGGCGGCCGTGTCGGTACCACCCGCGGGTAGCAGCTCCAACTGGTACTTGATTTCCTCCGATTTGGCCAGTTCCTTCAGGTAGTTGACCATCCGGTAGTCGCTGATGACGGAGCCGTCCAGCACCTTGATGGCCGTGCCCTCGCCGAGGTTGGAAACGGCCTCCTGGGGCGTAGAGCCGGGTACGTCGTAGGCGATGGTGACGTCCAGGCCAAAACCAAAATCGGGGTCGATGTGGCTGGCGCTACCCATGGCGCCGCGCAGGCCCACTTCCTCCTGCACCGTGAATACCGCGTAGAGGTCGTAGGGTAAATCCTGCCCCTGAAGCCGGCGCAGGGTTTCGATAAGGATGAAAACCGATATCCGGTTATCGAGCGATTTGCTGGTCACGCAGTCGCCCAGCTCCACCATATCCCGTTCGCGGGTAATGGGGTCGCCCACTGAGATCAGCTTATCAACCTCCTCCTTGGGCAGGCCCGTATCGATGAAGTATTCGTTGAGGGGTACGACCTTGGCCCGTTCCTCCGCCTTCATGATGTGGATCGGCTTGGAGCCCATCACGCCCAACACGTCGCGGCGCCCGTGAATGAGTACTCGCTGAGCCGTAAGCGTCTTGGGGTCAAAACCACCCAGCGGAAGAAAGCGGACGAAACCCTTTTCGTCGACGTGGTTGACGATGAAGCCAATCTCATCCATGTGGGCCGCCACCATGACGCGCTTGTTTCCTTTGCCGCGGCGAATGGCAATGAGGTTACCCATGTTGTCAATCTGAACCTCATCGGCCAGCCCCTTCACCTCTTCGTGAATGAGGTTGCGGATACGGCGCTCGTAACCGGAAACACCGGGGGCGGCGCAGATGGATTTAAGCAAGGACAGATTCAGAGCCATAGTGGGGTACTGTTAACGGAGAAAGGCGCAAATGTAAGCAGTGAGCCGGGATAGCTTCGTAGCTTATTCTGCGCTCTGGTAGTGATTGGTTGTAGCCTCTGCCCCAACAAAAGGAGGGGTTGGCAACCCGTAAGTTACCAACCCCTCCTGACTCGTTCAGTTCGGAATGCCCGCTATTGAATGACGATTCGCTGAACCTCGCCCAGTGCGGTAACACCCGCAAGTAATTTGATGGCGTATACGCCCGGAGCAAGGTTAAGATCGCGGTAATCCAGTTTGAATTGGTGCTCGCTGGCCTGCCCCAAACGGATCGCCCGTTGGTTCAACTGCCGCCCCGTCAAGTCGTAAAGGCCAATGGTCAGGGCTTCCCCCCGCGCCTGAAAGCCGAGGTTGAGTTGTAGCAGTCCGTTACTTGGGTTGGGGCTCACCTGAATGTCAGCCGCAATCCGGCTTTCGGGGGTGAAGAGGCTGGTAGCATCTGCATTGCCAAAGCAGAAACGGTCAAACTTCAACCAGTTGTTGTTGGCCTCAACGGTCACGGTGTGTACCCCTTCGGAAAGGCCGTCCACCCTGGCGACGATCTCTCCCCAGTAAGTATCGTCGAAGAGCGCGGAAATAGTGCCTTCGTCGAGATCGGTAATGACCTCTTCGCCGTCTAGCGTAACGATGTACTTATCGGCCAGGTTACGGTCCGTTCCGGAAGCTTCCCCGACCCGGAGGCGGAAACGCATCTCGTGCATACCATCGTCCGCTACGGAAAATGGGAAACTCACCTTATCGCCGACGTCAAACATGTTGATGTAGCGATCACCGCTGGCGTTGGCGGTGAAGCCGTCACCCCGGATCTCACCGTTACCCCCAACGTCGGCCAGGATGGTAAAGGCATTTTCGATCTCAATGCAGTCAAAGGAAATCTCTCCGGAGCCACCACCCGTATCTGGTTTGGGGACGGAGTTAGCGTCGCGCCAACAAACCCGGTCGAGCTTGAGGTAGTCTTGCTTGGCGGTGACGGTTACCTCGTGGTCGGCCGCCGTCAGGGCGACATCCACCAGGACGATCTCCCCCCAGTAGGTATCGCCGGCCAGCGGAGATATACTCGTGGAATCCAGGACGTACTCTACTTCGTTGCCATCCAGGCTTACGGTGTACGCATCGGCCAAATTAGTCGCGTTGCCGGCGGCTTCCCCTACGCGGACGCGGACAGCCAGGTCAAACTTCCCGCCACGGCTGATGGTGAAGGGGTAGCTGGCCGCGTCGCCCGCGTCGAAGAGTTTAACGGAGGCTCCGTTCGTGGAGCCGGGGCTGTTGCTATCCATTTCTACGGTACCGTTGCCGCCAACGTCGTTACCGACAGTGAAGCCAAGTTCTGCCTCACCGCAATCCTTAATGGGGTCAATTCCGCCGGTGCCCGTTTCCCCTTCCGCGGCGTTGCCGGCAATGAAGTAGGAGAGCGCTTTGATGTAGGCCGCCTGGTAGTAAATAGCTGGCTCGTTGTAGGCCCAAGGGCCGTTCTGCCAGAAGTTATCCACGCTAAAGGCTTTCTGATCTGGCTGCTGCCCCGCCGTTGCCGGGAAGGAGTGGGTACCCAGCTTGATGGGCATACTACCCTGACCCTGCGGGTTCGGTCCACCGGAGATGAAGCCAGGAGCCGGACCGACGTTGGTTCCGTCAATGTTATCAAACTTCGTATCGAGGGAGAACCAGCTGTGCCACATTTCATCGGCGCAGAGGTCGCCACCGTACTGGTACATATTGGAGAGCATGCAAATGCCGGAGGGGTTCGTACCGTGCAGGTAGTTGATGATGGATTGCCCACGCTCAGTGTAAGCAGCGCTATTCTCCGGGCGGATGCCATAAACGTGCAGGTCCATGATGTCTCCCACCTGCCGGCTGATGAGGCTGTTAGAGCCCCAGTTAAAATAGATGGGCTTGGCCCGGTACAGGTTATCCTGTTCGGCCACGACGTAGTTGGACCCCGTACTCTTGGGGGCGGAAGACTTCATGTCCAGGATGCCCTGTTTGGTGGTGGGGTCGGCTTCGGGATTCTGCGTGTAATAGAGCAGTGCCTCTCCCTGGTGAGCGCGGTACACGCCCCAATCTTCTGCCTTCCACGGCCGGGCTTGGCGGTAGTTGGCGGCGATGAAGTCCTTGTACTTCTGCTCGCCGGTCAGTTCAAACAGGTAGACGGCGGCGGCGGCGGCCAGGGCCCGGTGCTCGGTGGCGTACTGGTTGCCCGGCCCATCGGCGTCTCCTGCTTCGATGCGCCCGTCGTCACAGAGTTCCGCTTTATTGGGGGCGGCCTCGTAGTAGGCGAAGGCTTTGGCGGCGCGGTCCGTTAGTTCGGCTATTTCTTCCGGCCAGACGTTGGCTCGTTTGTAGGAAACCGCGGCGTGGGCCATCATCCCCGCACCCGTAATGGTGGAGCTCACGCAAACGCCGTTGTAGTAGCGCAAACGCGTATCCGTACTCGGGGGGCTGATGTAGCTTACGTCGTTCAGGATGCCCATCTTTTGGATGATGCCCGCCGTTGGTCGGTTGGGGTCGTACAGCTGCATCTTCTTGATCCAGTCGATCTCGAATTTAACCTCGTCCAGTAGGTCGGGTGTGTCGTTACCGGACTCGGGGATGTTGAGGTCAAAGTCGTTCCAGAAATCCGGAGCGTTGTCGTAGGTGGTCAGCAATGCGTGGACTGCATCTACGGCGAAGGTGACGTATTTGTTGGGATCTCCCGCGTCGAACCAGCCACCACTCAGGTCGCGGGTAACGCTGGGGTTGTCCAGTTCCCGGACGGCCGTTTCCTGGTTAGGGCGGCCGTACCATTCGGTATCCGTCCAGGGCTCTCCGCTACCGTACTGGGCTAACTTGTCCTGGTTGATCCGCTGGTAGTAGAACATGTTGATGGCGGCGCGCATCACTTCGTTGTATACGTCGTCGGCAATGCGGAATTCGTAACTCTCGGCCGTTGACCCGTCGTTCTTCTGGACGCGGATGCGGTATGCGCCCTCCGTATCAAACTCGGTAAAATCGAACCAGGCGCCTTTGTCTCCACTCAAATCGTCCTTACCTCCACCGTTCCAAAGTTGGGGGTAGGCGGAGAAAACGACGGCATTAGTAGTCGCGTCGATCAGATCGACGGTCGCCCCCTGGTTGAGGTCAATTCCTTCGCCAGCGTTATAGCCATCGACGGCCTTGGCGATGACGGCTACCTTGGTAGCGTTCGGTAGGTAGCCGAATTGATCGATCCGGATGAAGTTGCGGTCTTCCAGTACCTCCTGCGCATAAATGGTTCCACCAAGGAAGATGGAAAGAAGCAGGAAAAAAGAGAGACGTAGAATAGATTGGTGGTGTTGGTGTTGCATGAATCGATTGGATTATGAAAAAAGCAGGTGTCCTTCCAAGAGGAGGTTGAATGGGCTGCTCAAGGTACCGTAAGCGGCTGCGAACACCTTACCCGGGCATGCAAAGTAAGTGTCTCAAAATCCCGGCGGTGTACACTTCACTACGTTTTTGCGGTATTCAGGCGGCTTAAGCCCTTCCAGTCCATTAGAATCGGGCCTTCTCCATTAGAACCAGTACCCCAAATTAAAGTAGAACTCCCCGCCGACATTTCCGCGCGCGTACGTCACCTCGATCGGCCCCAGGGGGGAATCCAACCCGTAGGTGAGGCGTGCCGAAGCCAGCAACTCCCGATTAACGGAAGTAGGCAACCCTTCGCCCTGCCCCAGGCGTGCGACGTGACCAGCCAGCGTCAGGTAATGGGTGCTCAATTTGAGGCGCCCGTACGCTTGGCCCATTATCAGGCTATTCCCCGATGCCCGCCCAATCTCCAAGCCGGGGAAGGCTTTGAAGTTATTCATCAGGTTAAAATTATTACTTCCCAAGTAGTAACGGAAAGGCAAGCTGGATTTATCCAGGAAGAAACCCACGCTGGCGTCCAGGCCAAAACTGAAGTGGCGGCCGGCCGGGAAGAGAAACTTCGTATCCAGATCAATATTGGCGGACCATTCATTCAACTGGAAGTCCGGATTACTCAGGTTACGCGACGCCCGGGCTTCGGCGTCAATGCTGAAACCGCGCATGGGGTAATTCTTGGCGTCCAGCTTATCGTAGAGCAGGTAGAGGCGAGGCACGAAGTAGAAGTCCCGCATAAGCGGAAAGTCGCGAGATTCGCCCGTGGAAGCAACTTGGTCCGAAAGCGTTCCGTAATACTTGAATTCCGCCGCGATGCCCGTGAAGGAATTGGTCGTTTGCCGCACGTCCCAGTAAGCTTCGGCGGAGATGTCCGAGAATCGGAAGTCCAATTGGTCAAAGACGAGACCCTGCATCGTCATGGGTTCGTCCAGGTCGAAGGCCACGTCCGCGTAACTGGCCCGGCTTCGCAAACCGAAGGCCATTCCGTTGATACGGTTCACCCGGTAATCCGCCCGGTAACGGAAGCGATTGCCCCCGATCAGGTCCACCGTCAGCATGGAGTTGTTGACGATCAAATCGGCGAAGGTGGCGCCAAACAATAAATTGGCTCGGTATACCTGGTCGTAGTGCAAACCCAGGCGCAACTGCTGGCCGAAATTGGGCGATTCTTCCAGATTGATGGCCAGCCGCACCTCATCCTCGGACCCGGGGATCGGTTCAAAATCATAATCGATGTGGACGTACCGCCCCGTCGCGAAGAGGGCCACGACGTACTGGCGGAATTCATCCCACCGCAAGCGTCCGGGCAGTTTCCCGTCGAAGTAACTCAGTACCTGGCGGCGGCTCAAATCCGTATTACCCGCAATTTCCACGACGGGCGCATTCAGGAATTCCGGAACCGTCGCCGTACGGGTGGTCGGCTTTCCCCGTTGCCGCGCGGCCAAGGTCTTGAGGGTATCCAGTTGGGCGCGGGCGGCGACGCGGCCGGCTTCGATGAGCTCATCCACCGCATCAAAACTGAGCTGGCTGAAGTCACCCAACTCCGGCTTGATGTCGATGTCGGTAATCTCGTATTGCTCGACGTTGCGCTTGTTGGCCTGGAAAAAGGCAATCTGTAATAGGAGCTTATCGAGTGAGTTGATATCCTCCGCCCGGTACGGGTCTTGCTCCACGGTGATGCCGATGACGAAGTCCATTCCCTTTTTCTTCACCTCTTCCGCGGGGTAATTGTTACTGACGCCACCGTCCGTCATCACGTGGCCGTTCATCCGGTGGGGACTCAGCACGCCGGGCAGGGCGGCGCTGGCGCGCATAGCGTTGGCGAGTAACCCGTCCTCCAGTACGATGGCCTCGCCGGATTCGATATCCGTCCCAATACACAGAAAAGGCGTGGGCAATTGGCTGAAATCACGAATGCCATGTACGCCGGCCGTCCAGTGGGTAAACAGATCCTTAATCCGCTGCCCGTCCGATAGCGCGGCGGGCAATTGCAGGGCGAAGTTCTTCAGGCTGAGGTTCAGCAGGTAGTGTTCGTTGTAGAGCTTTTCGTAGATCGTCCGGTTTTCCCGGGCGATGGCGTCCTGCAATTCCGCCATGATGTCGGTCTCCCGCAGCATTTGTTCCAGGGTATCCGCGCTGTAGCCGGCGGCGTAAAGTCCACCGACGATGGAGCCCATGCTCGTTCCCCCGATGTAATCTACCCGCACCCCGGCCTCCTCCAGCACCTGGAGGGCACCGATGTGGGCGTAGCCACGGGCTCCGCCACCGGAGAGGACGAGGCCTACTTTCAAGTCCTCCTGCGCCTGCGTGAACGGCAAACAAACACCTAACAAAGTCACAATTAGCCCGTACAGTCTTAGCCTCATATTCCCATCCGTTTACGCATGGTTTCGTAGAGCAGGATACCCGCCGCTACCCCGACGTTGAAACTGTTGAGTTGGCCGGCCTGGGGAATGCGGAAGCGGACGTCCGCCGCCCGGCCCACACCTTCGGAAATGCCTTCGCCTTCGGCACCCATCACAATGCAGAGGGGTTCGGTGAGCTGGAGTTCGTGGAGGTAGGCCTCCGCCTGGAGGTCCGACGCAACCACCTGGATGCCACTGTTTTTCAACAACGCGACGGTGTTGACGAGGCTTTTCTCCCGGCAGACGGGGATACGGAGCAAGGCGCCAGCGCTACTCTTCACGGCGTCCGCCGTCAGGCCCGCGCTGTTCTTTTGGGGGATGATGATCCCGTGGGCGCCACACACTTCCGCCGAGCGGGCAATGGCACCGAGGTTGCGGACGTCCGTTACGCCGTCCAGCAACAGCAGGAGTGGCGTCTCTCCCTGTTCGTAGAGCATCGGGATGAGGTCCTCCGTCTTCTGGTAGGCCGCCGCGGCGAGTTGGGCAATGACGCCCTGGTGGTTGCCCCGCGTCATCCGGCCCAACTTCGCGCTGGGGATGACCGTGAAGGGTACCTCCATCATTTTACACAGCTTCCTTAGTTCCTTTTCGAACTCACCCCGCGTACCCTGCTGCAAGAACACCTTATCCACCGGGGCGCCCGAATTGAGGGCTTCCAGCACGGGGTGGCGGCCGTAAATGATGTCCTCTCTTTCCTTCTTCATTGCCATGGCCGCTCGGTGCTTTAGCCCACGAAGGTAGCTACTCCGGCTTACGCGCGATGGATGCGTACAGGCCAATTAGCACAAACACAACGAGGGCCACGCTCAGCCGCAGCAGGGTTTGCTCCGTCGATACGCCAGCGCTTACGGGAGTGGACGTTTCGTCGGCTAAACCTTCCCCCGTCGGAGCGACGTAGCTGCCGGCGGATACGGGCGCTGCCGCAGGTGCAAAGCGAGGTTGCAAGCGAACGGGACCGGCACCATTCAAATCAACCGTTCGTTTACCCTCCGTAGCTCCATCTTCCCAACGGACAAACCGAAAACCGGGATCGGCAATGGGTTCCACCGTAATGGGTATCCGCGAAAAATAGGATCCTACGTATGTTTCATCGGCCAGCGAAATATTTTCGTTGAGGACTACCGTCCCCCCTTCCCCAACCTTGATAGTTACTTCCCGGTCCGGGCCACCCCCGAATTTATTACGGAAGTGCTCCCGCACGAAGGCCGGTCGCTGCCGGGCAAATTCCCGCAAGCGCTCCACGTGGATGGGCCAGTACTTTTCGTCGATCCCCCACCGCTCGGATTGGCGGGCAATCTCCGGCCCTACGCCGGCCACGTGGCCATCGATGGCGGCCAGGACGGCGTCGGGGCGAAAGTCCGTCTGCAGGTAGTCCAACATTCGGTTGACGAAGGTGGCCCGGTACCCGTCGTTCTCCAGTAAGTTGCGTTGGAGGCGGGTTACCCAGGGCGGGTTGGGCCAGGCGGGGCCATCCGCCGCCGTGAGGAGGTCCAGGGTATTGCGGGTGTAAGCCGTCGGGTCGTGCAGGCCAAAACCCTGGTCGACGTCGTACAGGATCCAGCGGTAGCGAGAGTTGGGGTCGGTCCGGTCCCGCCAGTACCGCAGGTTGCCCCCCGCTTCCTGGTTATCGAAATAGATCTGGGCAATCTGCAAACGTTGGAAGTTATCCACGTCCATCCGCCGCCGGACGGCCTGAAAGGCGTTGGGATCGTTCAGGTTATTGCGCCGGACGAACTTCATCAGCTGGTCGTAATCCCGGCGGCCACCGTGCTTGACGCCGCTATTGCCCTCCAGCAGATCGATATTGTTTTTGTCGGAGACCCCGAAGCGTTCGGCGAGCCAGTGGGGGTTGATCTTTTCTCGCAAGTGATACAGTCCCCAGTAACGGCCGTTCAGGTAAACCCGGCAGGGGCGGCTGGCCTGGATGTCCAGTTCCCAACTCGGGTCCCGCAGCAGGCCGGTCAGTAGGACGTCCCGGAGGTAGGACCGCCCCCAGTCCGACCCACCGTTGCGGACGACGAGGTACTTGAACTGATCCGGCGCACTCTCCCCGAATAGCGGGTAGTTCACGTATTCCTGGCCGTAGGCTTCCCGGCAGGAGAGCGAGAAGGACTTTTGGGGGTGAAGCCGGCTCATGCCTCCGAAGAGCCGAAAGTCCACCTTACCCGAGAAGATGGTGCGGCCGGTGGCCATAATCAGTTTTACGTCGGCGGGGTGACTGTCGTGCGTCCAGAAGTTGGCGCCTTCTTTTTTCCAGTCGGAAGCGTGCACACCTGGCCCCTCCACGAACCAGCCGGTCCGGGGGTTGAAGAGGCGGTCCTCGTCGATCGTCACCTCTAGCGTGATGAGTTCGGTACTTGTTGCTTGTCCTTGCACGACACCCGCGGCAGCGCCCCAGAAAAGGAGGAGCAGAAAACGTATAATTTGGGGTAAAATCGGATGGGTAAACGAAGGCACGAGCCAAAGTTAGGGTAGGCTGTTTACATTTACGCGAAACCTGCGTTACCACCAGCAAAACGACTATTTATGCGCCACGCGCTCGAAAACCACCGGCTAAGTATTGCCATCGAAGAAACCGGCGCCGAGTTGGCCAGCATCGTCAATCTCGAAAATGGCCGCGAGTATATGTGGCAGGGCGACCCCGCGGCTTGGGGCAGCCAGGCCCCCGTACTCTTCCCCATTATCGGGGTGCTGAAAGATGGCGAAACGGAGATCGACGGGAAGATGTACCGCATCCCAAAACACGGAATGGTGCGCCATAACCAGGATCTTGAACTGTTCTACCACGGTGACGACCGTATCACTTTCCGGATGTGCTGGAGCAAGGAAACGCTGAAAACTTACCCCTACGAATTTGATTTTCGCGTCACCTACCGGCTGCGCAACGAGCACGTGATCGTCTACCATGAAGTGATGAACGTAGGCGAAGCACCCATGCACTTTTGCCTCGGCGGCCACCCCGCTTTCAACGTTCCTGCCGTGAAGGGAGAACGCTACGAGGACTACTTCCTCCGCTTCGAGCACGAGGAAACGAGCGATCGTTACGTCGTCACCAAAGAAGGGACAATTGGCGCGGAAACGGTACCCGTTCCCTGGCGCGCCGGTAACATCCTGCCGTTAAGCCACGACCTGTTCGCGAACGACGCCCTCGTCTTTAAGGATTTGAACAGCCACAGTGTCGTCCTAGAAAGCCTGCAGAGCGGCCCCATTCTGAAAGTGGATTACGCCGGCTGGACGCACCTCGGTATCTGGGCAAAACCCAATGGCAATTTCGTCTGCATCGAGCCGTGGATCGGCCTTTCGGACGCGCACGATTCCAACAAGCAATTCGTAGAAAAGGAAGGGATCGTAACGCTGGCTCCGGGGGAGACTTACGAGATGAGTTACGATATTAAGATTTTGGGGCAGGCGATTTAGGATTTAGTCTGTAGTCTATAGTCTGTAGTAAGGGTCCCCTACTACAGACTGTAGACTACAGACTATAGACTACCATACTACTTAATGTATTCAATCGGCTCCGACAGGTAATTATCCGTGTACAGCTCCGAAGCGTCCGGGTAATCGCTATCCTCGGCGAACTGGGCGGCTTCGGCTACTTCCGTTTTCACGGCGTCCTTGATCTCTTTGATCTCCGCCTCGGTGGCGAGGCCGTTTTCGAGGAGGAGCTTCTCGGTTACTTTGATGGGGTCCTTCTCCTGGTAGGCGCGCAGTTCCGTCTTTTCGCGGTACTTGGCGGGATCGGATACGGAGTGGCCTTTGTAGCGGTAGGTCTCAATATTGAGGTAGTACGGGCCCTTACCGGAGCGGATGTGCTCGGCGGCGCGCTGGATGGCTTCGTGCACGGCGGCGGGGTCCATACCGTCCACGCTTTCGCTGGGCATGTCGAAGCTGGCGCCGAGTTTGGTCATGTCGGTCACATTGGAGGTCCGTTCTACGGAGGTGCCCATGGCGTAGCCGTTGTTCTCACAGATGTAGAGGGCGGGGAGCTTCCAGGTCATGGCCATATTCCAGCTTTCCCAGAGGGCACCCTGGCGGCTGGCACCGTCGCCAAACATAACGACGCAGAGGTTGTCCGTACCCTTGTACTGCTCGGCCATGGCGATGCCCGTCCCGATGGGGATCTGGGCACCGACGATGCCGTTACCACCGTAGTAGTTATTCTCTTTGTAGAAGAAGTGCATGGAGCCACCCTTACCACCGACGATGCCGGTTTCCTTACCGTAAAGCTCAGCCATGGCGGCTTTCATGCTTACGCCGCGGCCGATGGCGGTGCCGTGCTGGCGGTAGGCCGTCACGATTCCGTCACCTTTAATGAGGGCGGATTCCATTCCGGCCGCAACGGCTTCCTGGCCGATGTAAACGTGGCAGAAACCACGGATTTTTTGCTGGCCGTAGCTCATCAGGGCGCGCTCTTCAAAACGGCGGATGCGGAGCATGAGGGTGTACCATTCCAGGTACTGTTCCTTGCTGTATTTCAGGCCTTTAGCGGTGCCATTCTTCTTGGCGGCCGGCTTCTTCTTCGTGGCGGTGGGCTTCTTGGTAGCTGTTGACATAATTATTGGTTAGCGAAATTTCGCTGCTTGGCTTAAGGATACGATACTAATATAAGATACACTTGGATAGTGCCCGGTGTTTAGTAACGGGCCCTCCATAACGTGTATTAGGTAACGCGGTATATGCTTTAGAATTGGTGAAAACCTTTCGTGATAAATTCGAGTACTTCCGGTAGGGATTCCCGCCAGTACGTCCAGTTGTGGGCGCCGTCGCGGACCCGGTATTCGTGCGGCACCCCGGCCTTGCGGAGCTCAATGTGTACCCGGCTATTTTCCGTGAACAGGAAGTCATCGTCTCCACAGTCTATGTACCAACGGACGCTGCTCATCTTTTCCTTATCGCCGTTTTTGACCATTTCCACGAAGTTATTCTCGTTATAGTGGCGCAGGATTTCTTCATCACTGTAGGTCTCCCCCTCGCGGGCGTAGCGGGCGGCTACTTCTTCAGTCGTCATACCACCAGCCCAGGCGCTGAGGGGGCAGGCGGAGCCGAAGAGTTCGGGGTGGCGGAGGGCGTAAGTGAAAGTACCACCGCCGCCCATACTGAGGCCGGCGATCGCGCGGAAGCGTTTATCCTTTTTAATGCGGTACTCTCCCTCCACGTGGGGCATCAGTTCCTGGAAGAAATGGTCTTCGTAATTCCAATCTCCGCCGGGGCGGTTGAAGTAGCCGATCTTTTCGGTATCGCCGTCGGGCATGATGATAATCATCGGCGTCGCCTTGCCGGAGGCGATGGCGGCATCAGCGATGCGCTGCACTTCCCCAAATTGTACCCACCCGGTGTGGTTATCGCTGTAGCCGTGGAGGAGGTAGAGGACGGGATAATCCCGCTGGTCCGAGTCATATCCTGGCGGCAGGTAGACTGCGTAGCTACGGGTCATTCCCAAAATATCACTATTCATCGTTTCAGCGGTGCTAATCTGGCTTACGCGTTGGGCGCTGGCGCAGGTACACAGGAAAAGGGCAAGCAGGAACGTGGGTAACGAACGGTAAAAGGTCATATCAGCAATGGTTAGTGGTCCGCCTAAAGTTATGGAGTTCTTACCTTCACCGTATGAGAAAAACTGGCTACTTCCTGCTCATACTCGCTGCCCTCCTGTTGGAAGGTTGCCGGGCGACGGGGTGCGGCTGCCCGATGTACTGATCCAACTATACCTGAACCGGAGTGGTTTGGGTACAACGACACCTCCCCTACCCCGTGGCCCTCGACACCATCACCATTCAGACTACCCAGAACGTCAGTATCGACTACGACCTGGCCAAAGTTGGCGCCCGCATCGGTGCTTTTCTGATCGATCTGGTGATCCTCATCATCCTTTTTTGGCTACTAATTCTCGCGCTGGATGGTCTGGACGTTGACTTCGAAGAGTCCTTTCTGTTCATGATTGGTCCGTTGACCTACATGATCTTTTACTTCTTCCTCTTCGAAACCTTTAACCGTGGCCAAACGCCCGGCAAAAAGTTGATCGGCCTCAAAGTGATCCGCCGCGACGGGCGGGACCCCACCCCGGGCGACTTCCTGGCCCGCGCCATCTTTCTGCTGGTGGACGTTGTTTTCACTTCCGGCATCGCGGCCATTTTGCTCATCGCTAGTGGTAAGAACAAGCAGCGCTTAGGGGATATGAGCGCCGGCACGGTTGTTATTCAAGCTAATACCAACTCTATCTTTTCGTTGGAGGAGATCATGAACATCAAGAACCGGAACGACTACGAACCGGTCTTCCCCGGCGTGCAACGCTTTACGGACGACGACATGATGATCGTCAAACAATCCCTGAACCGGATGCGCAAGTACAATAACCCGGCCCACCGTCAGGCCGTTCGGACGCTCGCCCTCCACCTTGCGGGTTTGCTGGACCTCCCGGCCAACGAACTCAAGTATACCCCGGAAAAATTCCTGGAAACGATACTGCTGGACTACATCGTCATCACCAGGTAGTAGAAAGTGTCTTAGTTAGGTTGTCGTGTAGTGCGACGCACCCGGCCACGCACGCTACGGACTACAGACTATAGACTACAGACTAATAATGCTCTACCTCCTAGCCTTTCTCGGAGCCCTGCTAGCCGGTGCGATCAACACCCTTTCCGGGAACGGGTCGGCCATCACCCTGACGGTGCTCATGGAAGTACTCGGCCTCCCGGCGGACGTAGCCAACGGCACCAACCGGGTCGGCGTACTGGGTAACGGCATCGCGGCGAGCCTGGGCTTTTACCGTGGCGGACGCTTCTCGGTAAGCGAAGGGCGGCGGCGGGACATGAACCTGATCGTCATTATCACCACCCTCGGCGCCATCCTTGGCGTATACCTGAGCTTGATCACCTCCAACGCAGTCTACCGGGATATCTTCCGGAATCTCCTCATCGTTATGCTGGGCATCATCCTGGTGAAGCCCAAACGGTGGCTGGTTGTCCCGGAAGGAGAGACTGCCCTGAGCCTGTGGTTGAGTGTCCCCCTATTTTTCGCCTTGGGCATTTACGGCGGATTTATCCAAATGGGGATGGGCGTCTTCTTCCTGGCGGTGATGGTCCTCATCGCCCGTTATGAGATCATCCAGGCTAACGTCGTCAAGGTGCTCGTCGTAACCATCTACACCCTACTAGCCGTGGGCATCTACGCCTACCGGGGTCTCATCGACTGGGAGATTGGGCTGCTCATGGCCGCTGGCCAAATGATCGGTGGTTACCTGACGGCTACCTACGCGGCCAAACACCCCAAAGCCGGGCTATACACTTACCGCTTGCTGATTGTCGTCATCATTGCGGCCATCGCCAAAGCATTCTGGCCGGCTTGATTGTGGAATAGCTTTCTAAAAAGGATAGCCCAGGCCCAACTGCGGCCGCAGATTCAAATTACGGAAGGAAGTAAAGGGCCGCCAGTAATCCGACTCCGGGAAGCGCTCACCGTCGCGGGGCAGCGGGGTACCGTCTCCCTCGTGGGGGTAGTTGTAGCGCAACGGCATGGCGAGGTCGAGGCGGAAGATAAAGTAGCTCAAATCCACCCGTAAGCCAAAGCCGGCGTCGACGGCAATCTGCCGGTAGAAGGGCTGGACCAGAATATTCGATTCAATCCTTTCCGAGAAGCGGAAGCCAGATCCGGGGCGAGCCGGGTCCTCCCCCAGAATCCACACGTTACCCGCATCCATAAAGAAGGCACCCCGGAAGAAGGAAAACAGCGGGAAGCGGTACTCGGCGTTGAATTCCAACCGAATGTCTCCGGTCTGGTACAAAAAGAGGTTGTTATCCGTATCCAGGCTCAGCGGATCGATGAAGCCACCCGGCCCGAGACCCCGTGGCGCCCAGGCTCGCATACTGTTGGCTCCCCCCACGAAGAACTGTTTTACGTAGGGTATCTCCTCCTGAGAGCCACCAAAGGGTTGCCCGATCTCGAAGGCGAAACGAGTTGCAAAGCTCTTCTGGGGCGTATACGATTTATTATAGCGCAACGAACTCTGCCAACGCAGGTAGCGAGCGAAAACGGCGTCGGACTTCGGCCGCAGAGTAATGTCGTCTTCCCGAAAGGCATTGATGAGGCTGTTCACGGCGGCCACCTCCAAACCCGTGGCCTCGAAATTGCCGGACAGACCAACGGAGCGGCCCCGGCGGTCCGGCCGGCCGGCACGGTTGATCTCCAGGTTCCGGAAGAGGACGGAGAAGAAGTATTGCTCCCCGAAACTCCGTTGCAGGCGCTGGTTCTGGTCCAGCACGGGCGCAAACTCCGGCTCAATCGTTGGTTGGAGGACGTCAATCGTCAGGTGGTTGATCCGGTAGTTCGTGATGGGGGACGCCTTATAGTCGTAGCCAAAGCGGGCATTGAAGATCGTGTAGGAAAACAGCTGACGGATGAGCAGGTATTCGTAGCCCACGCTAAACCGCGTACTGGCCTTCTCCCGCATCCCCCGTAGGGTACCGTCACCAACGATGTTGCCCCGGTAGGGAGCCGGGATCTTGTTCAGTAGGGAATAAAAACCCAAGTCCTTGAACCGCGGCAAGTTTAGGGAAATATCCGCCGCCAAGTCGATGGTGTTGAAGAACGGGTTGTTATCGTTCGGGCTGGGGTTGACCTCGAGGCCGGCCCGGACGCTCGTCGTCAGTAATTCCGCCCCGCCGAGTACGTTGCGGTTCTGAAAGCTGGGCTCCACGGAGATACCGAGGAGGTTACCCGCGCCCGCCGTTCCGTTCCGGTTCGTGTAGTTAAGGTCCAGGTCGGCACCGATCGACATCCGGTCGGCCGGGGAAAGCTGGATGGTGTAGTTCAGTACCGACTCATTCGCGGTATCGATCTGCTGGTTGATTCGGACGAAACTGTAAATACCGAGGCCATTGAGACTGAGGTTGGTCTTGTTCAAATCCGCCCGGCTGTTGAGGGAGCCCGGCTCGATGTAGATGTTCTTCCGCAGCAGTTCGGGCCGCATCCGGAAGGAAGCCTGGTTGGAAAGGAAGCGCACGTTATTGATGACCGTATCCAGCCGGAAGCGGGCTTGGCCGAGAGCCAGCGGGTCGTAATCCGTAAACACCTGGATCTCCCCCACCCGGTATTTGCGGTAGCCCCCTTCCTGCTGGGAGGGCAGGACGTTGAAAAATACATCCGCGTAACCCTGCCGCCGGCTTGTATCCACTTCCAGTTGGTCGATGTAGGCACCACTGAAAAAGGCGTAGCCATTGTTGCGGAGGTACTGGCTGATGCGTGCCTTTTCGACGTCGAAGTTATTCAGGTCCAGGTACTCTCCGGCCACGAAATTGCTCTGAAAGCGGGAGGCCTGCAGCAGACTATCAACCCCGGGGTCCGCACTCGTGAAGACCACCGAGTCGATGAGGTAGCGCTCACCCGCTTCGACGTGGTAGGTGAGGTTCACCTTGCGCTTGCGGCCACGGTCCGCTTCGTGGTAGGCCCGGGCGTTGAGGTAGCCCTTGTAGCGCATGAAGTCCTGCATCGCGGCGGCGGAGCGGCGGCTCAGGGAGTCACTGTATATGGCGGGTTCCTGCCCGATGGTATTGCGCAAGAAACGGTCGATACTCGTCGTGTCCTTCGGCTTGTTGTTATCGAGGTAGAAGTATTCGCGGGGCCAGAGCAGGAAGAAGTTGCCGTTGGGTTGCTGCTTGGCGATGGTGGAGAGCTGGTAGGTCACGTCCGCCCGGTCGGGGACGTTTTTCCGGTCGATCAGCCGGACGCTCTGCTTGGTAAGCAACTCCTGGCTGGGCGGCAAATATTTGGTAGTATTGCAGGAAGCCAGGACGACCATGACCAGGACGGCCGGCGCCCAAACGCGTAAACCCCGCGCCAGCATGCCCATCAGCTCCGGTACCATCAAATTCATAAGTAGTCTTCGGCGTAAGAAGATGCGGCAAAACTACCACAATTTCACCGCCGAGGGCCACCGCATCGTCGCGGAACTCCTGGCGCAGGATGCCTACCCCGTTAAACACATTTACGCCCTCGAAAATTGGGCGGCGGAGCACGGAGCGGGCCTTACCGTTCCGTTAACGGTCGTCACCCCACGGGAGTTGGGCCGCATCACCCAGCTAACAACACCCAACCAGGTGCTCGCGCTTTGTGATATTCCCGCCATTCCAACCGACCTCCCCGGCGGCATCGCGGAGGGTTGGAGCCTCTACCTGGATGGCATCCAGAGCCCCAGTAACCTCGGTGCCCTGCTCCGCATTGCCGATTGGTTTGGCTTCCAACACGTCATCGGCGGGCCCGGCACGGCGGACCTGTACAACAGCAAGACCATCCAGGCCAGCATGGGCTCGTTCCTACGGGTAAGCTACCGTACGGGAGAATTATCCGAAATCACAACGGCATTCCCCGAACTTGTCACCTTCGGAGCGGACCTTGACGGAGAAGACATCTTTTCGGTAAATGCTCCTACCCGAGGCGTGCTGGTCATTGGTTCCGAAGGGCCGGGCATTCGGGAGGAGGCGCGGTCGCAGGTGCAACGTTGGGTAACCATCCCCCGCGCGGCGGAAAGGCAGGCTGAAAGTTTGAACGCCGCCGTCGCCGCCGGGATACTGGCCGGACAGTTGGTGAACGGAGTTCGGTAGGTTGGTCTTCCAGTATCCGGGTACGAATTTAATTTTACCGGTACCCATTGTTGCTTGCCCACCTCCCCTGGCACCCGCGCCCGCGCCCACCTTGAGACGTTAGATTTTAGACTTTGGATTTTAGACGGTCAACCAAAACGCATGATAAAACCTTCATACGTCCATGACGATTGATCAAATCTATACCGGTTGCCTCGCGCAGGGCGCCTACTACATTGAATCGGATGGAGAAGCCGCCATCATCGACCCGCTGCGGAGCCCGGAACCCTACCTGAAACGGGCCGAGGATGCGGGCGCCAAGATCAAGTACATCTTCGAAACCCACTTCCACGCGGACTTCGTGAGTGGCCACCTGGACCTGGCCGCTGCCTCCGGTGCAACGATCGTTTACGGCCCCGGCGCGAAGACGGATTACGAGAAGTACACGGCCCACGACATGGAGGATTTCAAGTTGGGGAAAGTGACGATTCGCGCCCTCCACACCCCCGGCCATACCCTGGAAAGCACCTGTTACCTGCTGCTCGACGAGGAAGGCCAACCGAAAGCCCTCTTCTCGGGGGATACCCTCTTTATCGGCGACGTTGGCCGGCCGGACCTCGCCCAAAAGTCCGGCGCCCTCACGATGGAGGACCTGGCGAGCCTGCTGTACGATTCCCTCCGCCGCCGCGTGATGGTGCTGCCCGACGAGGTCATCATCTACCCCGCCCACGGGGCCGGCTCCGCCTGCGGCAAGAAGATGAGCCGGGAGACCCAGGATACCCTCGGCAACCAAAAGGCTACGAATTACGCGCTGCGGGAAGACATGACGCGGGAAGAATTCGTACAGGAAGTTACTGATGGCCTCCTCCCCCCGCCGGCCTACTTCGGCGAGAACGTCCGTATGAATAAGGAAGGCTACGAGAGTTTTGACAGCGTGATGAAGAGTAGTCTACGGGCCCTCGCCCCCTTTGAGTTCGAACGGGTCGCCAACGAAAAACGGCCCTTGTTGCTAGACGTACGGGACAAGGCTGAATTCGTGCGCGGGTTCATTCCCAATAGCGTGTTCATTGGCCTCGATGGCTCCTTCGCGCCTTGGGTAGGAGAAATGATCACGGACCTAAAACAGCCTATCCTACTCATCACCGACGAAGGGCGGGAGGCTGAAGCCGCCGAACGCCTCAGCCGGGTGGGCTACGACAACGCCATCGGCTACCTGAAGGGCGGGATCGCCGCCTGGAAAGCCTACGGTGGCGAACTCGACCGGATTGAGACCATCGACGCCGCAACGTTTGGCGAACACCTCCGCGCCGGTCGGGTGGAGCGGGTTGTGGACGTTCGCAAAGCCGCGGAATTTGAAGCGGGTTCCCTCAGCCAGGCCACGAACCTGCCCCTCAACGAACTGGGCCGTCGCCAGCACGAGATCGATACCGACAAGCACGTCTACCTGCACTGCGGGAGTGGTTACCGATCGACAATCGCCACCAGTCTGCTGAAGTCGCGGGGCGTCCACAACGTGGTGAACGTACAGGATAAGGTGAAATTGATCCTGCACGAAGAGGCCCCGGCGGCGGGTTGATCTGGTTTAATTCTGGACCTTTAGCCACCTGCGTTACGAGACGCTGCCGACTGACCCGCAGCCGCTTTGTATTGCTCCTCCCTTAAGCTAACCACCTTTGAAGACCCATGCTCGGCCCTGGTTCCCCCACCCTCCCGGTACCGGGCGGGCCACCTACGTGGCGGATGCTGTGGCGGGGCTGACGGTCGGCATTTTGCTCATTCCCCAGGCGATGGCTTATGCGCTTCTCGCGGGGGTACCGCCGGTCTACGGTCTGTACGCCGCCCTGCTACCGTTACTGGGCTACGTGCTTTTCGCTAGTTCTCCCCACATTTCAATTGGGCCGACGGCCCTGGCTTCCCTCCTTTGCCTGAACGGAATTTCCGGGTTGGCGGAACCGGGCACGCCGGAGTTTACGGAATACGCCATTCTGCTGGGTGGACTGACGGGGGCGCTGCAACTGGCCTTTGGTTTGTTGCGGATGGGCGGTATCGGAAGTTTGCTGAGCCGGCCGGTACTGTCCGGGTTCGTTTCCGCCGCAGCCGTACTGATCCTCTTTTCCCAGCTGGACGGGCTGCTGGGGATCGATACCGAGCGGACGAGTTACTTCCACCAAACCGTACTGGCTCTGTTTGCTGGGCTGCAGGATCTGCACTGGCCATCGGCCATCCTGGGTGTCGTCTCCCTTTTACTCTTATGGTTAGGGGGGAAATGGCTGCCGAAGCGGTTTCCGACCATGTTAATACTGATCGTGCTGTGCACGCTGTTGGTAGCCCTTTTCGGCCAGGGTTGGGGGGTCGACGTTGTGGGTGAGATACCCGCAGGGTTACCGGCTCTGACCTTGCCGGCTTTTAGTACGGAGGCAGTGTTGGCCTTGCTGCCGGTGGCGGCGGTGATTGCCCTGCTCAGTTTCATTGAGACCTTATCCATTGGCAAGGCCTTTGCGCCTAAGTACGATTACTACCGCATTTTGCCCGATCGCGAATTGATTGCCCTGGGCGTGGGTAAGTTGATGGGAATGTTCTTTCAGGCCATTCCTACCTCGGCGAGCTTTAGCCGCTCCGCCGTAGCGGAAGAGGCCGGGGCACGAACGGGGTTTAGTTCGGTAGTGGCGGTAATTCTACTTATTCTTACCCTCCTGTTTTTCACGCCCCTCTTCTATTATCTGCCGATCCCGGCACTGGCTGCCCTCATCATTTATTCGGTACGGAATCTTCTGGATTTTGCCGAGGTTAAACGGCTTTGGCAACTCGCCCCAAAGGAATTCGCGACTTTGGCCATTACCTTTTTCTTCACGCTGTTTGCCGGCCTGCAGTACGGGGTTGCCGGAGGGGTCTTACTTTCTCTTTTCTTCGTCTTTGCCCGGGCGGCGCGGCCTCATCTGGCGGAACTGGGGCGTCTGCCCAATACGAATGCTTTCCGCAACCGGTTACGGTTCGCCGAGGCGGAGGTGGACCCCGCGGTGCTCATCATTCGTTTCGATGCCGAACTATACTTCGGAAACGCGGAATACTTCACCGGTGAGATTGAACGCTTGCTGGAGGTGAAGGGCGAGTTGTTGCAATCCGTCATTATCGACGGCCACACCATCAATGACGTGGACACGAGTGGCATTTTTGCGCTCAACCAATTACTGAAGCTCCTCAGCCAAAGGGGCGTCGAGTTTTACATCTGCGGCATCATTGGTCCGGTGCGGGATATGTTTTACAAGTCCGGCATTATGGAACAGATGGGTAGTGACCACATCTTTCTTTCGATTCAGGATGCACTGACCTTTATTAACGACCGGCCGGAGGACCGGGGGTGGGACCGGCCGGCGGTGCAGCACCGGTAGTAAAAGCAGCTTTAGCAGTGCAGCGTGTACGAATACAGGCCGGTTGGTCTGAATTGACGCCTACAAGAAAGATTGTCAGAACAACGACCATCATTCGAGTGCTTATGAACCGTCTGAGTTGATAACGCTTGTAGTCACCAAACCCACCCATTTAGACACCACGAACTATACCCTTTAACCTGGCTTCGCGCACCAAACCCAATTCCGCGGCGGGCCGCATTTCCTATATCTTATGCTAAAGCTCACTCGCAGCTACCAACTCCTCCTGCTCGCCATCTTCGTGCTGGGCTTCACCTCTTGTGATGATGACGAAGACCGGCCCAACAATCCCGTCATCGGCACCATCGCCGATATCGTTGAAAGTAATGGCGACTTTACCAGCCTCGCTATCGCTTTGGAGCGCACTGGCCTGGACGCCACCCTCGACGTTGCGAACGCCAACGTTACTGTTTTTGCGCCTAATGATGCCGCCTTCACCGCTGCCGGAGTAGACGCTTCCAGCGTGGATGTCGACGCACTCCGCAATATCCTTTTGTATCACGTCATCAGTGGTGACGTGCAGGCCGCAGAGTTTGCGGATGGAGAATTCACCGTTAACTCCCTCAATACTACTGGTGCCGGTGGCAGTGCACTGCCCATCTTCGCTAATAATGCCGGTGGTTCCATCACCGTAGGTGGAGCCGCTGACAATAGCGCTACCGTCGTAACGGCGGACGTGCAGGCCGTGAATGGTACCATCCACATCATCGACGACGTCCTGATGCCCCCCAGCATCGTGGACCGAGCCGTACGAGATGGCCGTTTCAATACGCTGGTGGCTGCCGTCACGCGCGCCGGACTGGCGGGTGTCCTTAGTGGCGCCGGTACGTTTACCGTCTTTGCACCAACGGACGATGCCTTTGCTGATGCCGGCATCGACCTGGACGACCTCAGCGATGAGGACTTGGGGAATATTCTAAAGTACCACGTGCTGGGTGCTACCGTTCCTTCTTCGGCCATTGCGGCGGGGGCTTCCTTCCCGTCTTCCATCAATACGACGGGCCCTGACGGCGCGGCACTGAGCTTACTCGTAAATAATACCACCGATGGGATTACCATCAATGGTAATTCTAATGTAGTCGTTGCCGACGTGAGTGGTAACAACGGGGTAGTCCACGCTATTGATCAGGTATTAATGCCACAGAGTATTGTAGACTTCGTCGTCAATGCGCCCGGTTTGGATTCTTTAGCGGGTGCAGTAGTTGCTGCCGGCCTGGTGGAAACGCTGAGCTCCGACGGCCCCTTCACCGTATTTGCGCCTACCAATGATGCTTTTGCAGCCATCGATTCAACCGTAGCTACCCTTAGCGTACAGCAGCTTTCGAGCGTTCTGACTTACCACGTGGTGGGAGGTGCGAACGTCCGTTCCGACGCGCTGCCAGCAATGGCTACAACCGTGCAGGGTGAGGACTTGAATTTCAGTGGCGCTACGATCACGACAAGCTCCGGCCAGGAAGTAGCCATCAGTGCTACGGACATCCAGGGAACCAACGGTGTTGTGCACCTGGTGCCTACGGTACTATTACCCACTAATCTCTAGTGGTCAATTGACGTCCATCACTACAAGTAGTGGAAGGGGAGTTCGGCAGCTGCTGGGCTCCCCTTTTACTTGGTTTGTGGCCACCTACTGGGTGCCGCAATCCTGCTCAGTAACGGACCCAATAAAAAATCTTACCTTTTTTTCTTCGGCACCGAACACCGTTAAAAAAGGCTGGGTTATAAGGGCACAGTGAAAGTTCTGACCTTAACGACGCCCCTTCCCGAGTAGGAACGGGCGTCTTTTTTTTGCCCCGGTGTAAACATTACCGTTCGCCCATTTCATCCCGGGTCAACCAAGCTTCCTTACCGTCCGTTTTAGTGGCATGCTGCGTAAGCTACTCATCCTTCCCATTCGTTTTTACCAGGTTGCCCTCTCTCCCCTGCTGGGGCAGAACAAGTGCCGGTACCAACCTACTTGCTCTCATTACGCCATTGAGGCGATCAATGAATGGGGGCCAATCAAAGGGTCCTGGCTGGCCGCCAAGCGGATTGGAAGCTGCCACCCGTGGGGTGGCCACGGCTTTGATCCCGTCCCGAAAAAGCCCGGTGGCGACAATACAGCCGGTGGGGAGGACGTATCTTAGTTGCCCCGTTCGCCGACCTTTGGGAGGCGAACCACATTTCATTTTTTGGCAGCATGCCCTTCAGAACCACTCGTAATTCCTTTTCATGAAACGTGCTCTTCAACTTTCCCTGCTCTTCGTATCCTTACTCTGCACCTGCGCCAGCGCCCAGGCCCAGGGGATTGAATTCTTCCACGGAGAGTGGAGCGAAGCCCTGGCCAAAGCCAAAGCTGAGGATAAATTGATCTTCGTGGACGCCTACGCGGAGTGGTGCGGCCCCTGTAAACGGATGGCCGCCAACGTGTTCCCGCTGGAGGACGTCGGTAGCTTTTTCAACGAGAACTTCATCAACGTGAAGATGGACATGGAGAAGGCTGAGAGCAAGGAGTTCCGCCGCAACCACAGCGTCCGCGCCTACCCTACCCTGCTCTTCATCAACGCCAAGAATGAGGTCGTTCACAAATCTGTAGGCGGCAAGCAGGCCCAGTCGTTGATCGAAGAAGGGGGCAACGCGCTCAACAAAATGGACGACGTGGAGGACCTCGCCGAGCAGTGGGAAAGTGGCGACCAGAATCCAAAACTCGCCCTGCGCTACATCCGCGCCATGGTTCGCCAGGGCCAGAACCACGCCAAAGTGGCCAACGATTACCTCCGCGCACAAAAAGACCTGACGACACCGGAAAACCTGGACATCCTCCTCGTCGCCGCAACGAACGCCGACAGCCGCATCTTCGATCTGCTCGTAAAGAACCAGGCCGCCGTTGTCGCCCGCTCCGGGCAGAAAGCCTTTGACGCCCAGATCAAAAAAGCCGTCATGGCCACCAAGGACAAGGGATTGGAGTACAAGGACGCGAAGCTCATCAAAACCGCCGTCGATAAATACGCCAGCGTGGATGGTGATGCCGCCAAGGCCCTGGCCTTACAGGCAGACTTCGAATTGGCCGCGCAGGGCCAGGACGCGAAAGCCTTCACCAAGGCCACCAAGAAGTACCTGACTAAAGGAGCCACGGGTGACGCCGCTCAACTGGCCAATATCTACGCCGTAGCGACTACCTCATCCTTCATCAAGGACGAAAAGGTGATGGACCTGGCCGTCGCGGCCCAGGTAGCCTCCGCGGAGCTGGATGCCGAAGGCGCCTACCGCAAGTACTACCGCCTGGCCGAATTCCTGCTGAAGAATGACAAGAAGGAAGAGGCTTACACCTATGCGCAGCTGGCGATGAACAGCCTCGACCACTTGAAGGCCGGCAAGAAGAAGCAGACCGAACGCGCCATTAACGCCCTGCTGGGCCGTATAGAATCCGCTCGGTAAGCACCGGCTTTAAGCGCAATCATCCGTCCTGATTCTCCATCGGTGGATCGGCGACAGGCAGACACTCCATGTACCCAGACCTTTCTTACCTCGCCAATGCTCTCTTCGGCACTCCGCCGGATAGCGTGTTGAGTATTGCCAAGACCTTTGGCCTCTTTCTGCTCTTCGCCTTTCTGACGGCGGCCTGGCTGCTGACGAAAGACCTCGAACGGCGGCAGCGTATCGGCCAACTCAAGGGGCAGAAGCAAGGAGGAGGTAAGGCCGAAACCTATACCGTCTACCCCAGCGACCGGGTGGGCCCGATCACCTTGGCCGCCGCCTTTGGTGGTCTGCTGGGGGCTAAGGTTTTTGCCATCATCGAGTACCTCCCCCGATTCTTTGAAGACCCCATCTACGTACTGCTGAGTGGAAGCGGGCTGGCCATTTACGGTGGCCTCATTGGCGGCGCGGCGGCGGTTTGGTGGTACGCCCGCAAGCACGACATCAAAATCCTTCCGCTGGCCGATGCCGTCGCGCCCGGTCTAATTATCGCCTACGGGGTGGGCCGCCTCGGCTGCCAGCTGAGTGGCGACGGAGACTGGGGCATCGTAGCGGGCCCGCAGCCCAACTGGTGGTTTTTACCGGACTGGATGTGGAGCTCTACCTTCCCGCACAACGTACTGGAACGCGGCGTGGCCATCCCGGGCTGCACCTGGGAATACTGCAAAGAATTGCCCGCGGCCGTTTACCCCACTTCCATTTACGAGTTCCTGATGGCTATGGCGATTGGGGCTTTACTGTGGGGCTTACGCAAACGGTATACGGCCATCCCCGGCATGCTGATCTCCATCTACCTCGTTCTAAACGGCATCGAGCGCTTCTTCATCGAGTTCATCCGGGTGAACGACCGGTACGACGTGCTGGGCGTGGCCCTCAGCCAGGCGCAATTGATCGCCATCGGGTTTATGATAGCCGGTGGGCTCGGCATCTACTTCTTTAATAAGCGGGCGCTGCCGCGGGTGCAGGGTAATGGGTAAATAATCACCGGCAATCCTAAATACTTACCTACCATGCCTTCCCCCCTCCAGCAACTAAAGGACTACCTCCGGGAAGAAGAAATGTGGGAAGGCCGGACCACCCTGAAACGCGGGGATTTCCTCCACCAGCCGGGAGACCGGAACGATACCATTTACCTCGTAGAAACTGGTACCATCCAGGTTTACGTGGTGACGAACGGCGGAGAGGAACAGATCATCCGCTTCGCCTATCCGGGAGACGTATACTCCGCCATTGATTGCCTGCTGACCGGCCGGCCGACCATCCTTAGCGCGCGGGCGATCAGGGCGTGTACGCTGTTATCTCTGCCTGGCCGAATGTACCGGGAACGTATTCTTGGCAACCCTAAAGCGGCTCAACTTTGGCAGCAGGTCTCCGCCTGGATGCTCGTCGGACAGCTTGATCGGGAAATCGACCTACTGATCAAGAACCCAGCGGAGCGGTACCGGCGCGTGCTCGAACGGAGCCCCCAGCTGTTTCAGGAAATCCCGGCCCGTTACATCGCTAACTATCTGCGGATGACGCCGGAAACGCTTTCCCACATCCGTTCTCAGGCGTAATCTTGATCCTGCGTAAGATTGGGGGAGGGTTTTTCCGGGATCTTTGAGCCATCATCAAGTCTTCCGTCCTATGTCCCCCCGCAATACCGAAGCGTTACTTCAACGACTGACCGACCTTACCATCAGCAACCGGGCGGCGGCCCAACGTTTAGCTGCCCTACCCCACGCTACTTTGCACCTGCGGCCGCGCCCCGATGCCTGGAATGCCGTGGAGTGCTTCGCTCACTTGAATTATTACAGTGATTACTACCTACCGGAAATGCGGCGGCGGATGGCTACTTCGATTCACCCGCCCCAGGCAACTTATACTTCTTCCTGGTTGGGCAACAAGTTCGCTGCGGGGATGAAACCTGGTCCAGCCATGAGAAAGGTGAGCACGCCGCGAAGCGCCAACCCCAAAAATTTTGGGATGGAACCCACCGAGGCCGCACTGGCACAATTCATAAAGTACCAAGATGAAACCCTGGAACTATTGCAACTAGCCGCCAAGGTAGACTTAACGAAGACCAAGACCGGCATCAGCCTGACGCGTTTCATCAAACTACGACTTTGTGATACCCTCCGGACGGTCATCTACCACAATTGGCGCCACGTGCTGCAGGCAGAACGGGCCTGCCAACTGGAGGGAGAAGTAGCGGGCTGATCAAGAAACGCTGTTTGGCTAACAGCAAAAAAGGAAGCCTCCCCGGAAGTCATTCCAGGGAGGCTTCGTAAACACTCTAAACTAGTAATCAACAAGTTCTTGTGGTTACTGGCGGAGAGAGATATCTCCGTAGGCCGTAGAGATAAAAACACGGCCGGTGCCAGTACCGGAAATTTTTCCTTTGATGGATTCCGAAGAACCCTCTTTGTTGCGGTTCAGCTGACCGTTGCCAGACACCGAAACGTCGCCGTAGCGGGCGCTGACGTCTACATCATAGCCGCGGCCCGTTGGCATAACGAGGCGAACGTCGGCATAACGCGTGGTAACGTCAATCTTTTCGAAATCTCTGCCAATTTTTTCCACGTCGATGTCTCCGTAGTTGCTATCGGCGCGGAGACGGCGGAAAATGGTGCCAATGGAGTAGTCGGAATAGCTGCCGTCCACGTCTAATTCATCCACCTCCATGATTTCCACGTCGTTATAATTACCGCGGAGCGTCGCTTCCGTCACCTTCTTGATCTCGATCTCTTCGTAGCCAGCGTCAACGTTGATGCGGTTGAGGGTTCCGAGCTCCAGCTCGCTGTAGCGCCCGTCGTAGGTGAGTACGTCTGCTTGGTGGATATCCGCTTCACTGTAGCGCAAGCGGAGGCTGCTGGTTTTGCCCAACTCATCGGCTCGGATCGACCCGTAGGAGATCTTCACGTTGTTGCTGCCGGAGAGTTTACCGGCGACGAGGTCTCCGTAGCCAACCTCCGTCGTGTTGTTACCACTCAAGTTGGGCAGGCGTACATCGCAGTATTTGGCAATCGTTTCTAACGAAGCTGATGCGGGCATCTTTACGTTGTAGTAGACCTTGAAGTCATTGGAGTTGTCGCCCCAGTTGATGGAGATGGAATTGCCGAAGATCATATCCCACAGGCTGCCATCTTTCTGGCGTTGGCCGATCTCGGTCGTGGCCGTCGCCCGGTTACCCCCGCCAGAGAAGTTGATGGTGATGCGGTTAAAAATGGCGTCGGCCTTTTCCTGGGAACTAGCGGTTACGCGGACCTGGACGTCGATTTGAACCTTGTTTTCGTTCCAGGTTTCGACGTTGATCTCGCCGTAGCGGTTTTCCAGCCGAACGGAGCCCTGACCGTTGACGTCGTAGGATTCGGAGAAGGTTTTTTCGTAGTCCTTCTCCCAGCCACCAGCCGGGGCGGCGGAGACCTCACCAACCAGCGCGAAGGCCAGTAGTAGTGAGAGGATGGAAGTGATTCTATAACTCATTTTCATTTGCTTTTTTGGAGGCAGCCTTGGGGCTGCCGGGGGGGATCTGCCGCTGGACGCGAAGCAGGATATCAAGTTTCGTGCGGTAGATGCGGATCATCTCTTCTACCAATTCTGCCCGTTGGCTTTCCGGGACTTCCAGCAGGGAGGCGCGGATCTCGGCCGTTGCTGCATCGATTTCTTTGAGGTCGGCGACCAACTGTGGGTCGTTGTTCACTTGCTTGACGCGGGTGAACTGGCTGGCGATCTCCCGTTGGTAGTACTGTTCTGTTTCCAGGTACTCCGGGTTGATACGTTCAAGTTCGAGGGCTACACGGTCCTGCTCGGCGTTCTGGTAACCGCGGCTGCTCCCGATGAGGAAGGCAGCCACGATGAGTACCAGGGCGGAGGCGGCCATCCCGAGGATGGGGAGGTACCGGCGGCGGTGCGTGACCCGCAGTGGGGAGGCCGGGGTGGCGTCCGCTTCGGCGAGTTGGCCCATGATGGCAGCTTCCATTTCCGGTGGAGGCGTTTCGCTATCGAAGGCTTCCCGGTTGTTGGCGACGAACCGTTCAAAATCGTCGGGTTCATCGTCTTCGGGGGTGATCGATGCTTCAATGCGGCCCCAGAGGCTATCCGGTGGGGTGTCCGCTTCGAACTCTTCTTTATGGTTGAGGATGAAATCCTCTAGCTTATCGTTAGCCATGGTGGAGGATTATTTTTCTTCGTTTAAAATGGCCGCGAGCCGTTTCTTGGCGCGGCTGAATTGTGATTTGCTCGTCCCGACGCTGATGCCGAGAATGTGAGAGATCTCTTCGTGGTCGTAGCCTTCAAACAGGTAAAGACTCAGTACTACCCGGTACCCTTCACTTAGTTTCATCATGCCCCGCTTTACGCGGTCTACCGTCATACCCGTTGCCTGAAAGCCGGGTGTAGCGGAGTCACTCCCGACGGGGCTTTCGTCGGTTTGAATGTCGTGCTGCTTGGCGTCGTAATCCGTCGTCAGTAAGCGGCGCTTCTTCAGGTGGTCGATACAGCGGTTGACGACGATGCGCTTGATCCACGCACTGATCGAGGCATCGAAATTGAAGGTGTCGATCTTGCGGAAGATGTCCACAAAAGCCACCTGCATGACGTCCTCCGCGTCGTGGGAATGCCGGAGCATCCGCAGGCAGAGGTTGTACATCGGTTTGGCGTAATGGCCGTAGAGCTCGCGTTGGGATTTGCGGTCCTTCCGCTGGCAGCCCAGGACCAACTCGCGGTGCGTGTCGCGATAGTCGGCGGCTGTTGACATAGGTGATAGGATTAGATTGACGCCCACGGGGTGGTTTGCTTGTTTGAAGGTAGAGACGAGGCGCCGTGGGCAGGGTTGCACTTTTAAAGTGCTGCTGGCAAATTTATTTTAGTTTTTTAGTCTGCTGAGATCCAGTAGCGTTTTCTCCAGTTCCGGGCTATGCTATACCACCCCCCGCATCCTGTCAAACTTCAGCACCACGGCGATCATTAGCGTAAAGCTCAGCAGGGAGCTCCCCCCCTTAGAAATAAAGGGCAAGGGAATACCAATCACTGGCATTAGCCCCATCGTCATCCCAATGTTGACCAGCATATGGATGGCGATAATGCCCGCTACCCCATAGGCAAAAGCCCGGGCGAAGGTCCGCGTTTGCCGCTCGGCGATGACGCTGAGGCGCCACAACAATCCCAAAAAGGCGAGGATGATAAATGCGGAACCGATAAAGCCTTGCGCCTCTCCCACGGCTGAAAAGATAAAATCCGTCTCCTGCTCCGGTACGTAATCGTACTTGGTCATGATACCCTCAAAGAGGCCCCGGCCGGAGAAGCCACCGCCTGCGATCGCTAGTTTGGATTGGATGATGTTGTACAGCGCGCCCCGCTCGTCCATCCCCTCCGGGCGTAGCCAGGCGTTGATCCGGTCCTGCTGGTGAGGTAGCAGCACGTTGTTGAAAAAGAAGTTCGCGGCCACCGCGATCAATCCTCCCCAAGCTAAAGTCCCCAGGCTGACGCGGGCAACTTGCGTTCGCTGCCGGACGAAGAGAAAGGCGACCATCGCGGAAAAGGCCACGCCCAGTGTCAGTAAGACGGGCCAACCCAGGCCAAACTGAAAATAAGCCGTAGCGGCTGCGGCGATCAGGACAACACTTCCCAATACCCAGTACCACATCTTTTGGGGAGTGGAAAAACTCATCACCAAAAGGAGAAGCCCAATCAAAGCTGCGGTCAGTAAGCCCGGGGTAGAAACAATACCTAATAGGAACATCGCCGCCGTAAACAGGCCAAAACCAAGTAGTAATCCCGGTAGCCCCTCCCGGTACATCACCAAGAAAAAACTGACGAAGACCAGGGCAGATCCTGGGTCCGGCTGCAGGACGATGAACGCTGCAGGAATGATCCAAATCAGCATTCCGTAACCGATATTTTTGATCCGGTCCATCTTTCCCGTCCACTGGCTTAGGAAGGCGGCCATCCCCAGGCAAGTGCCAAACTTGGCCAGTTCACTGGGTTGGAAGGTAAACCCCGCCAGCGCGAACCAGGAGCGGGCGTTATTGATCTCCTTACCAATCAATAGTACCAGGATCAGTAGTACTACCGTCCCAATGTAAATTGGGTAGGCGCCAACCACCCAAGTCTGTCGATCGATGAACAAGTCTACCAGAAACCAGGCCCCCAGGGAGATGATCAACCAGATGAATTGCTTTCCCGCCAGCGAATTCAGGAGCACCGTCAGGTCTCCCGTCTCGTAACCGTCGGGCGGTCTACCCACGGCGTACAGCATGATCAGCCCGCTGATGACGAGGAAGAAATAAATGATGACGGTGATGGGATCGACGATGTGTCGATCACGGATACCTCCAATCATGATGGGGGCTTAACACCCATTAAATGGGTAAGACTTGGTTTTGCTCCGAATAGTCCGAATGGTATCCCAACGCTACCTTGTCCGAGGCTAGTACATGCGTAGTAGCTCGGACTTCTTCACGTCATCCTTCACCAGGTAGACGCCTTCAAACTGGCGGTTGAGGGTAAATTTCAGTCGCTCGGCCTCCTGTTTCGTGAGGAAAGCGCCGGCCCGGAGTTTGTAGTAGGGCTTAGTGTGTACCCAATCCACCGGGATATTTGGGTAGTTCACTTTGAAGTCCGCCTCCACCGTTTCCAGGCGGGCGCGGTCCGTCGTAGCCAAAATTTGTACTCGCCATCCGGATACCTTGTTGGTCGCTTCGTTTGAACGCACGAACAGATCCATCAACGTTTCCACGCGGGGGTCTACATTCACGCTTACACTCGCCTGGGCGCTGACGCAGGTACTGAGTAAGGACCAAGTAAAAAGGACGGACAGGATACGCATCATAATGAGTAGTAGTTAGGCCAGTAGGGCAATTCCGGCGGAGGTACCAATCCGGTCCGCACCAGCCGCAACGAGTTCTTCGGCAAACGCTTTATCGCGGATGCCTCCGCTAGCTTTAATCTTGATCTCCTCCACCAGGTTCGCCCGTAAGAATTTTACTTGCTCGACGGTGGCCCCTCCCCGGGAGCCCGTGGAGGTTTTAACGAAGTTAGGCTTCACGTCATTGCAAATGTCACACACCTGCTTGAGCTCCTCCTCCGTCAGCGTGCTGGCCTCCACAATCAGTTTAGATACCTTGCCCTTGAGGCGGGCCGTAGTAGAGACGGATTCGATATCCGAGCGGACGTAACTCCAATCTCCGGATTTTACCGCAGCAATATTGATGACGATGTCTAATTCGTCCGCCCCCTCATCCATGGCCCGGCGAATTTCCTGCACCTTGACCGCAGTTTCCTGGTAACCATTCGGAAAGGCAACGACGGTTGCTAACAGCACGTCACTACCCGATAGCAGTTTCTGGGCCCGGGTTACGAAGTAGGGTGGCACACAAACAGCCCGGAAGCCGTGGTCCAACGCCTCCTGGCAGATACGGTCCACGTCCGCCCCGGTACATTCGGCAGCTAGAAAAGTATGATCAATCAGCTCTTTCAAGGCGAAAATTGTGGGCCACCCGTGGGTGACGTTTAGGGAAAGACTCAGTACCACCCTAATAAAACCGGTGGCAAAAGATGTTCGTGAGAGACGAGTAAGCGGCGGACACTAGCCATGCATGGCTGTGAACCGAGGCGCAAGATAGTCAGCCACGATCTTTAATCGGTGTCTTTACTTCTATTGCGCTCACCTTTTAACAAAGAAAGGAGCCAATGGAAAAGGGGCAAGCATTAATTGCTCGCCCCCATTCTTAGTTAGGATCCAGAGATGCTCTACTGGATTATTTACCGTGGCACTGCTTGAACTTCTTACCACTACCACAGGGGCAGGGGTCGTTACGCTTCACCTTGGCCTCCTTACGTTGGAAAGTCTCCACCTTTTGCCTTTGGGCCTGGCCGGCATTATCCGCTGCTTTCTGGGCGGCGGCGGCTTCCGCTTCTCGCTTGTTGGTGGTTACCTGCTCCTGAGCGGGCTGACGTGTTGGAGCCTTGGCCTCCTGAACATCCTCAGCCCGCTGTAGCACGAGGTCACCCTTGGCGAGGTAAGCCGTAGTGGTTTCGTTGATTCGGCGGATAAGGCCTTCGAAGAGCTTATAGGCTTCCATCTTGTAGATCACCAGTGGGTCCTTTTGCTCGAAGGAGGCCAGGTTGGTGGAGGTCTTCAGTTCATCCATGGAACGCAGGTGCTCCTTCCAGTTATCATCGATGATGGCTAAGGTTACGGTCTGCTCGATGTCGGAGATGATGCTCCGGCCGTTGCTTTCGATGGCCTTTTCGATATCAGCCGTAATGGCTAGCGGGTGAGTAGAGCCATCCGTAAACGGAATCACGATACGCTTGTAACGCCCGGGCTGGTCCTCCTGAATCTGACGGATGTGAGGCATCACGCGATCCACCAATAGCAACATTTTGCTGTGGTAGAAACCCTGGAATTCCTCCAGCAGGCGATCAGCAATATCATTCACTTCCTTCGTCTCCTTGAAGAAGGCCGCATCGATCTTGGTCTCGAATCCGAGGATGCGCAGCACGTCGAAGCGGAAGCTGTCAAAGTCTCCATTCTGCTTATTCTGGAAGGTGATGTCGTCGAGCAAGCCCTCGAACATGGAATGGATATCCAAAGCCAGGCGTTTACCACTCAGAGCGTTGTCCCGCTTGCGGTAGATAGCCTCCCGCTGGATGTTCATTACGTCATCGTATTCCAGGAGGCGCTTACGAGTACCGAAAGCGTTTTCCTCGACCTTTTTCTGAGCGTTCTCGATGGACTTCGTCACGATGCCCGCCTGGATGACGTCGCCTTCCTTGTGGCCGGCGCGGTCCATCCACTTGGAGATCCGTTCGGATTGGAAGTAGCGCATCAGGCGGTCCTCCAGCGATACGTAGAATTGGCTGGAACCAGGGTCTCCCTGGCGCCCGGAACGACCGCGCAACTGGCGGTCCACCCGCCGGCTATCGTGGCGCTCGGTACCAATGATGGCGAGGCCACCGGCCTGCTTCACCTCGTCGCTCAGTTTGATGTCCGTACCCCGGCCCGCCATGTTGGTAGCGATGGTAACCTGACCGGGCCGGCCCGCCTCAGCGACAATATCCGCCTCGCGCTGGTGTTGCTTGGCGTTCAGTACGTTGTGTTCGATGCCCCGTGAACGGAGGTACCGGCTCAGTTTCTCACTGATCTCTACGGAGGTCGTACCTACGAGGACGGGGCGACCAGCCTGGGTGATCTCCTGCACGTCGTTAACGACGGCGTTGAATTTCTCCCGTTCGGTTTTGTAGATGAGGTCATTACGGTCATCCCGTTGGATGGGGCGGTTAGTGGGGATCACCACAACGTCCAGCTTGTAGATGTCCCAGAATTCTCCTGCTTCCGTCTCGGCCGTACCGGTCATACCGGCCAGCTTGTGGTACATGCGGAAGAAGTTCTGCAGCGTCACCGTTGCGTAGGTTTGGGTGATCTCACCAATCTTGACGTTCTCCTTGGATTCCAGCGCCTGGTGGAGACCATCCGAGTAACGGCGGCCTTCCATCATCCGGCCGGTCTGGACGTCGACGATCTTCACCTGCCCGTCCTGGACCACGTAATCATCATCGATCGTAAAGAGCGTGTAGGCCTTCAGCAACTGGCGGATGGCGTGGAGGCGCTTTGATTTGACGCCGAAGTCTTGGGCAATCTTATTCTTGGCCAACGACTTTTCTTCGTCGGAAATGTCCGTCCGGTTATCCACCTCGGCCATGTCGGTGGCGAGGTTAGGCATGATGAAGAATTCCGGATCCTGGTTGTAGCGGCTGAGGTATTCTACGCCCTTCGGAGTAAGGTCAACTTGTTTGTTCTTAGCATCAATGGTGAAGAGCAGTTCGGCGTCCACTTCGGGCATCCGTTTGTTCTTCTCGGCCATGAAGGTGTTCTCCGTTTTTTGCAGGAGGGTACGGATACCGTCTTCGGAGAGGAATTTCGTGAGGGGGCGGCTGTTGGGTAGCGCGCGGTACGCCCGGAGGAGGGGGAAACCAGCTTCCCCGTCTTCCACGCCGAGGTATCCTTCCTTAGCAAGTTTCTTGGCCTGGGTGAGGAATTTGTTGGCCAGGCGCTGTTGCTCGGCTACCAGTTTTTCAATGTGGGGCTTGAGCTCTTCGTAGTCGCGGTCATCCGTACTTCCCGTCACCGGGCCAGAAATGATGAGGGGCGTCCGGGCATCGTCGATCAGGACGGAATCGACCTCATCGATCATCGCGTAGTGGTGCTTACCCTGGGTCTTGTCGGCGATGTTGCGGACCATATTGTCCCGCAGGTAATCGAAGCCGAATTCGTTGTTAGTACCGTACACTATGTCGCACTGGTAAGCCGCACGGCGGCCGGGGCTGTTGGGGCGGTGGTAGTCGATACAGTTGATGCTGAGTTGGAGGAACTCCATCAATGGGCCAATCCACTCTGCATCCCGTCGGGCGAGGTAATCGTTCACGGTAATGACGTGGACGCCCTGGCCACTGAGGCCATTCAGGTAGGCCGGGAGGGTGGCGACGAGCGTCTTACCCTCACCCGTTTGCATCTCGGCGATCTTGCCTTCGTGAAGGGCCATACCACCGATGAGCTGCACGTCGTAGTGAACCATTTTCCACACAATTTCGCCACCGGCGGCCGTCCATTTATTGCTGTAGATGGCCGTATCGCCTTCAATGCGGATGTGGTCTTTCTTTTCGTTGGCGGCGAGGTCACGGTCCGCCTGGGTAGCGGTTACGCGGAGTTCCTCGTCTTCGGTGAGCCGGCGGGCGGCTTCCTTCACGGTAGCGAAGGCTTCGGGAAGGATTTCTTTAAGTACGACCTCGAGTTCCTCATCGCGGTTCTTCTTCAGCTCGTCTACCTTTTTGTAGATGGCATCCTTGCGGTGGAAGTCTGCTTCCTCTTCGGCGAGCGTTGTCAGCCGTTCGATCTCGGCGTCGATTTCGGCGAGGTATTCATTGATGCGGCCGCGGAGCATGGTTGTCCGCCCCCGGAGTTCGTCGTTGGAGAGCCCCTGTAGCGTATTGTATACTTCATTGACCTGCTGGACGATAGGTTCGTAGGTAGCTACGTCCCGGTCCTGTTTCGAGCCAAAGAGATTTTTAATGAATTTAGTGAAGCCACCGGCCATGAGATACGTTATTTACCCTTTTCCTCCGCACCTGCGACAGCGCCCTTATTGATGTGATGGCGCTGGATATGCGAGAAAAAGTATTGTGCTAAAATTGCCGCAAAGATACGCGGCACCACCGGCAGCGCGCACAAAGCACGCCACGGCCGGCTAAGTGACTGATTGTCACGAAAAAACAGAACGGCCTGACAGGTACGCAGGTTTATTGGAGGCCAATCCGGGCCTGCTCGAGCAATGATTTCCGCTGGCCCAACGTGAGCGAGAGTGGTAACTGGGCGATACCGATGATGCGGCGAATGACCTCCACGTAGCAGAATTCCCGCGCCAGTTTGGCGTTGAAACCCGGTGGTTTACGGTAGCTGCGGTCGATCTCGGTAAGGAGTTCCGGCTCGGCCTCGGAGAGCAGCAAGTGTGCCATGAGTACGCCGAGATCAAACTCCGGCGCCCCCCGGTGGGCGAACTCTCCGTCGATGACGAACACCTCACCCTTACGGCGCATGAAACTGCCGGGGTAAAAATCACCGTGAATAAGCTGGCGGCCAGCCGCGCGGTACTGCGCTCCGAGTTCCAGCGCTTTCGCCCGAAGCTTTTTATCGTACTGGTAAACCGCGGCGACGTTGGCCAGGCCGGGCAGGAAATCGTCTAGCGGGAAACCGTTGTCGGGATTGAAGGGCAGCTCAAAAATGTGGGCGGCGTTCAGCGCTTTGAGTTCTTCGTTGGCGGGGAAATCCTTTACGTTCACCCGGTGCAAGACCGAGAGGTAATTCAATAAGCTCCGCAACTGGGTTCGGCTGATGGAACGGCCTTCCTCGTAAACGTAGATCATATCCTCGGCGCCCTCCAGATACTCCAACAGCAAAGTGTAGTTGGCGGCATCATAATCTAGAACCGCGGGGTGGTGGCCGGCCAGTTCGGGGTCTTCCGCCGCGGCGCTCAGGTACTGGTATTCAACGTCAATCCGCGCGATCGGCGCCGGAATACTCGGGTACTTAGCCACGTAGGGCCGGCTTTGTTTGAGGACGAACTGCCGTTCACTCGTCGTTACCAATAGAGTCACGTTCATGTTCCCCTCCCCCGCTTTAGTAACGGACATAAGGGTTTCCCCCGTCCGTAGAAATTGGCGCTCCCGTAGGTAGCCCGCGATACCGGTTGGCGTATCAGCTTGTAATTCGATCATGATAATAAGGTGGCTTGGTCGGCACTAGGCCGGGGAGTTACTGGGACGGGCTAATTTAGGTATCCGCTACGTAGTTGCTTTACCGTACTAAAGCAAACACTTGTCTTTGACCTTGCACGGAAGTCTGAATGGTGCGGTAGTGTACACCGATTTACATGAAGTTGTGTATTCCTCTCCCCCGGCCCCTCTCCAAAGGAGAGGGGAGACGTGATAGGCATTTCATGTATAACAGTATACGCGGTAGTGAGTAGCAAAAGAATACCCCACCGACATTCTATAGTGCGGCGGGGTAATCCAAAATGGTTGCAAAAAAATTGCACCGGAAATCTGTACTTATTTGGTATCCCGGTAGCAAGTAGAACTATTCGTTGGCGCGTAGAAGACGGTTCGCCAACGGTAAAAATGAACTGATACATCAATTAGCTCGAGTGAAAGCGAAGGAATAGTAAACACTACCCCTCCGCGTAAAACTCACTCAAAACAAATGCGTTACTCGCCGGGTGCTTTGGTCCTACAAAGATAAGGTTTCGCACCACTATTTCAAACTAATTTGATTACGTTAATCCAATTAAATTGATTTTGTAATTTTATTGCGAACTGTCCCGATTTAGTTGAATACAACCCTAGTTTTGCGGTATGACGGACGACAATTCTAAATTAAAAGTGGCCATCCTCGGGACTGGTTGGTTGGGTACGGCACTGGCGAAAAGCCTTTGTGATCGGGGGCTTCAGGTACACGCTGCCAAGACGACCGAAGCTGGAAGAGATGAGCTTGCCCAAGCCTTACCACTCCGAGCGTTCGTGGTGAAATTACCGGAGCCCATCCCTGCAGCCTTTCTGGTTGGCATTACCCACTTGGTCATTACTATCCCGCCCGGTGGCCGTCGTTTTAAAGAAGCGACGACCGAAAAGTATTTGGAACAAATTCGTGCCATCACTCAAGCCTGCAGTGATCGGACAAAAAGCCTTCGCGTCATCTTTTGCAGTAGCACCGGCGTGTACGGCTCAACCTCCGGAACGGTGGATGAAGAGACGGAAGTAGCCCCCGAGACTCATTCTTCCCGCGCCATCGTTACCGTGGAAGACTACCTCCGTTCCACCTTTCCCCGTCTGACCATCCTGCGTTTTGCCGGTCTCATCGGGCCGGGCCGCCACCCGGGCAGGTTCTACGGTGGCAAAGAAATGGCGGTCTCCCGCGCGGACGCGCCCGTCAACTTGATCGAACAACAAGATGCAGTAACGGCAATAGAGCTAGCTATTCTCGACCACGACATTCTGGGAGTGTATAATGTCTGCGCCGCGGCACACCCCACAAAACGGGCATTTTACGGCGCTGCCGCAGGTGCCCTGCAATTGGATATCAAAGCCTTTGAGCCGGGGGGAGAGGGCGATAAACGAATTGATAGCCAGAAACTTCGGGCCGCCGGTTGGGCACCAAAAAATGATGGTTTGAAAATAAATGAGCTAAAGGTGTGACCATCTGGCCGCCCTTACGTTAGAAGAATACCTAATACGTTAGGTTTTACAGCGTTTTTCTATTTAAAGCTTCACTTGACCAAATGAAACAGTGTTTGACTTTTCAAGGCTAAAAGCCTACTTCAATTCTACAACTGTGTTAGCCATCTTCCTTCCCGGGAGGTGGCTTTTTTGATGGTTGAAAATGATAAATCCCCTTACCTCATTCAGTGTTGATTGTCGGTACCCCACAGTCTTCCACCTGATTTCGAAAACCGTTTGCCTGGGTGGCTGCTTACCTTTGCCTACCCTTTCTAAAAACGGACCGATTTGCGCTCACTCCTTCTGGTTTTATTCCTGCTGCCGGTAAGCCTGTGGGCTCAGTTTGATGCCGCCACTGCAGACCTACCACCGAGCGCTACCGCTACCCGCTTTACCGAGACCATTCAGCTCGATGGGAGATTAGACGAGGCCCAGTGGACGAATAGTCAACCGGCCACGAACTTCTGGGAAACTTTCCCTGCGGATACCGGACGCGTCAGCGACCAGACCGAGATCTACTTCGGCTTCGACGATAGGAACCTCTACATCGGCGCCAAATGCTACGTGCAGGGGCAAGACTTCGTAGTACCGAGTCTCCGCCGCGATTACCGGGCTGGTGGTAACGACAACCTGACCTTCGTACTCAATCCCTTCAAGGATAAGACCAACGCCATCGTCTTCGGGATGAATCCACTGGGCGTTACCCGCGAAGCCCTTATTTACAACGGTGGGGAAAATGGCAGCGACTTCCGGGAAGAATGGGACAACAAATGGCGGGGCCAATCCTACATCGGCGAGGGATTCTACTCCATGGAACTCATCATCCCCTACACCAGCCTCCGTTTTCCGGATGGGGATACGCAGTGGTACTTCAACGCCTACCGTTTTGACACCCAGTCCAACACCCGCTCCACCTGGCACCGGATTCCCCAGAACCAGATGATCATGAGCTTGGCTTACATGGGGACGATCGACTTCATCGGCGGCGCCCCCCAGGCCCAGGGGAAGAACCTGACCGTCATCCCCTACCTCAGTGGCAACTTCAGCCGTGACTACCAGGAAGGAACACCCAGCGATTGGGGTGGCAACATCGGTGGAGACGCCAAAGTCGGAATCGGATCCGGCCTGAACCTGGACCTCACCGTCAACCCCGACTTCAGCCAGGTGGAAGTCGACGAGCAGGTGATCAACACCAGCCGTTTTGAGATCTTTTTTCCGGAGCGGCGCCAATTCTTTCTGGAGAACGCCGATCTCTTCGGCAGTTTTGGTTTCTCTCGCACCAACCCCTTCTTCAGCCGGCGAATCGGCGTCACCCGCGATACGACTACGGGGGAGGGCCTCCAAAACCCCATCTACTTCGGTGCCCGCCTCAGCGGAAAGGCCAACGACGACTTACGGGTCGGCCTCCTAAACATGCAGGCGCAGGATAATTTCGACCAGGGTTTACCCAGCTATAACTATACCGTTGGGGCGGTGCAACAGCGGGTAGGGACGCGCTCAAGCATCGGCGGCATCATCGTCAATAAGCAAAACTTTGGTGAATTTGCGGATACCTCCGAAGTCAACGCCAACTTTAACCGGGTGATCGGCTTCGATTACAATCTGGTCACCTCCAATAATCGGTGGACGGGCAAGACCTTCCTCCATCGCAGTTTCTCCGAAGGGGAAGATGGAGATGATTACGTTCACGGATTCAATCTGGAATACAATGTCCGTAATTGGAACGTGGATTACGACCACGCTTACGTAGGCGAAGATTACAACGCCGAAGTTGGTTTCGTCCCGCGTAAAGGTTTCTTCACCACCGGGCTGACGGCGCGGCGGATCGATTACCCTACCAACCCGAACGTCGTGGAAAAGGGGCCGAGCATCAACGCCCGGGCCTTCTTCCAACCCGATGATGGCCTCACGGACCGGTCGGTGGAACTGGGCTACGGCTGGTCCTACACCAACACCCAGCAACTGCGGGCGGAGTTGGAGTATAACTACATCTTCCTTTTCGACGAGTTCGACCCCACCCGTTCTGATGCGACTCCCCTGCCCGGTAACCGGGGCTACGAGTTCACGACGGCCCGGGCCAGTTACCGGACGGACCGCCGCAAGCGCTTCAGCAGCAGTTTTGAAGTGCAGGGCGGAGAGTTCTTTAATGGTTACCGCTACGGTTTCGGCGGAGGTCTGGTGTACCGCTACCAACCCTTCGGGGCGATCAACCTGCGGATGAATTACCAGTACATCGACCTTCCGGAACCCTACGCGAGCACCTCCCTCTTCCTGATTGGCCCACGGATCGACCTCACCTTCAGCAAATCGGTGTTCCTGACCACCTTCGTACAGTACAACGACCAAATTGAAAACGTCAACCTGAACGCCCGCCTCCAGTGGCGTTTTGCCCCGGTATCAGATTTCTTCCTGGTATATACGGATAACTACGATAGCCTGGACCTGTCGGTGAAGAACCGGGCGGTCGTGGCAAAGGTCAGTTACTGGTTAGGCTTATAAGTCGCCGCACTTACTTCTTCCAGGCGCCGTAGCCACCCAGCAGATTGTAAACTTCGCCGTAACCTAATTCGTCCATTGCCGTGCAGGCCTTGGCGCTGCGGCCACCCGAGGCGCAGTAGACCAGGTAGGTTTTGTCGGGATCGAGAGCCGCGAGTTCGGCTGCAAAGTTGGGGGAGCGGTAGTCCAATTCAACGGCGCCTTCAATTTTGCCGCGGGCTATTTCGCCGCGGGTGCGGACGTCCAGTACGACCGTATTGGATTCCTTCATTTTTGCGGCGAATTCCTCCGCCGTCAGATCCTGGTGAACGGTTGGGGCTTGTCCTGTTTCCGATCCGTTCACGGCACCTGCGTCAGCGCCCGACTGGCTATTGCAGGCGGTGACGGTAAGCAGGCAGAAAAGGAAACATAGGGTGCGGAAAATCATAGTTCGTAGGCGTTGATGCCACCGTCCAGGTGGATGAGTTTAGTGATGCCGGCATTGCGCATGAGGGTGCAGGCGCGCACCGAACGACGGCCGCTGCGGCAGTAAACGAGGTATTGCGTGTCAGGATCGAGTCGCTCCATTTCCTCAAGAAAATCCGGACCTAGGTAGTTCATATTGACTGCGCCTTCCAGATGGTAAGTCTCGAATTCGGTGGGGGCGCGGACGTCCAGCACCGTACCCGCCGGGGCGGTGGCGCGCAGCTTGTCAAATTCTGCGGGTCCGACGTTGACGAGTTCCTGTTTGAGGATCTGCCAGCGGGGAATGGGGCAAGCGGGAGGGCCGGAGGACATGGGAGAAGGTTTGGGTGGAATACAAATTTAGGGGGTAGTCGGTTATTTACGTTCTTTGTTATTGTGAAGGATAGTCAGCAATTTCGGTCGGGGCCAATGGTGCTGGATAAGGTTCCGCTGCTGCTGCCACTGCTCACTTTCCTGGTCGGTATTTTCCTGGCGGACTTCGCTGGCCTTCCCGATTTACCCTGGTTATTACCCGCCGTAGCCGGCTTGAGCCTGGCGGCGGGGCTGGCGTACGCACTCCGCGGCCGCTTCTTGCTGCCGCGTAATTTACCGGTGGTCCTGGGTCTACTGGCCGTCCTGATGCTTGGCTTTTGGCGGAGTGGCGACGCTCATTTGCCCAATAAGACGAACTACTTCGCTCCGGTACTGGCGCAGGAGAACCTTCTCGGCGCTGAGATCATCAGCCTGCGGGCCAGCGAGCGGAGCCTTCGTTTGATCGTCGATGCGGAGACCATATATAAGGATACGCTTGGCCGGCCCGCTACTGGCCGCTTGCTCGTTTATTTACCGCCCGACATAAAGTCTGCTTCCCTGCGGGCGGGTGACCGAATTTTGGTGCAGGGCGACGTATCAACAATTTCGCCACCCCTCAATCCCGCTACTTTTGATGCTCCGGCGTACTGGGCTAGCCAGGGGATCTATCATCAACTCCGAGTCCGGGACAGCAAGGCTTGGCGTCATCTACCCAATGAATCCTGGGCACCACGGGCGGCGGCCGAACGCGTTCGCAAATGGTGGTTCAAAAGCTTCCAACCCTACCTGGTGGGGGATGATCTGGCGGTAGCTTCGGCCCTCATCATGGGTAAGAAGGACCTGCTGACGACGGAGGTACGGTCTCAGTACTCCGATACCGGCGCCATGCACGTGCTGGCGGTTTCCGGTTTGCACGTGGGGATTATTTTACTGATCCTGCGCAGCTTGTTTCAGCTGCTCCCCGGTCGCAATTCCAGGTCTGGCCGGTTTTTGGAGACGCTCGTTACGGTGCTGGCCATTTGGGCGTTTGCCTACGTGAGTGGCTTGAGCCCGTCCGTCCGCCGGGCCGCGATCATGTTCTCCATCATTGCGGCGGGGCGCTTGACGGCGCGGCACTCCTACCTCCTTAATACCTTGGCCGGCGCGGCACTTCTGATGCTGGTGCTGGAACCCGGGCAGTGGCGGCAGATTGGTTTTCAGTTGTCCTTCCTGGCCCTACTCGGCATCGTTTGGTTCGCCACGCCGCTGCAGCGATTGGTGCCGGGCCGCGGTTGGCCCTGGGAGAGTCTCAAGGCGGGGGTGGCGGCCTCCATCGGTGCGCAACTGGGCACCTTACCGGTGGCGCTTTACGTGTTTCGTTCCTTCCCGCTCTACTTCATGTTGAGTGGTTCGGCGGTGGTTATTTTCGCTTACCTAGCCATGTGCGGCGGCTTGCTCCACGGAGCCATTTACGCCTGTTTCGGTTTCGGGGAACTGACAAATCTGACGGGCTGGGCTCTGGCGCGCATCATCGAATTGCAGAATGCCTTCATCTACGCCTTCGCCCAATTACCCGGTGGGGTACTGGAGCTGCAGACCTTCTCGATCTGGTCGGCACTCCTCACGTTTGCTTGCGTGTTGGCCCTGGCGCACTACGTCAATTATCGGAAACGAACGGTACTCTACGCCGCGCTGCTGTTGCTGGCCGTTACCATCATTTCGGCGCTGCCGCAGGTGCGGGGTGATGGGGCAAGCAGTACGGTAACCGTCTACCACCTCAGCCGTAAATCCTTGGTGGATTGGACAAACCCCGAAGGTGCCTTCGCCCTGGGTGATGAGTTAGAGCCGGACAGGATTGATTTCCAGGTAAGTCCAAACCGTAAGGAATTGGGCTATACCGTTGATTCAATTCTGGCCATCGCGGATTTGGAAACAATAGACATCAACGGCACTACCTGGCTCATCCTGGATGGGAAACGCCGGGACCGGCCGGTGGACATTACCGCCCCCTACGTCCTGATCAGGAATGACCTCCGGCCGGGCGCTTTCGCTGACGTTGACATCCCACCAGAGACGACCTTAATCGTAGATGGTAGCAACCCACCTTGGAGGTATGCGGACTGGGAAGCTTTTGCTGAGGAGCGTGGGGTGGAGGTTTGGGTAACGGGGATTCGGGGGGCGTTTTTGATTCGGGGCCAGTAGCTCGGTGGCTGATGTTGTACCTATTTCGCAGGAGTTGGGGAGGCCTGCGGCGCTTTTGCCTCCGGCGGTTGCGGGAGAGTAAGAAGAGGCGGTGGAGAAATTGAGGTTTTTGACTGCCTTTTCGACTGTACCAGCCTGTTGCGATTGGGTTTCGCAGGAGAGGTAGAGCATTGGAGAACAAGAGGCTTACGCTGGAGTACACTGTCCGCCCCGAAGGGCCGGCTTGCGTAGCGATGGCCCACCGGCAGGTGGCCCATTCTACTTTGGGCAGGTGGCCAATTCAACTACGGACGATTGACCCATTCCACCAAAAAAAACCCACCAACCTTACCAACATATCAATTTTTTACCATGCGTATGTCACATGAGAAGCAATCCCTTACGTAGGCCAATTTTCAAGGTCCTTTTGGGGAATACCGTTGGTAAATGCCCCTTTATCCACAGCTCTGCACCGGCGGCAGCGCCCGTTAGTCTTGTTATCCACAAAATCACAGGGTGGGCGTTTCATTCTCCACCTACCACTGACACTTTGGGGTCAAATTTCCCCAGGCAAATGGGAAAAAGTTATTCCGTTGACAATTCAGCGACTGGCTGTGGATAGTTTTGTAAACCCGCATCAATAAAGGGTTTACGTTGTTAGGAGACTGTGGAAAATGTTAGGCGAAATGGGGATAATAAGAATACCAAAGGTATGGCTTGAATCTTCTCACCAAATCCACAGCCCTAATAGTAATAAGGGGATTTAAATTTTAAAAAAGTATTAATAACTATTATAGAATGGGTGAAATCGGGAAAATCCAGGACGTGAAGGTGAAGGACCGGCGTTCGACCTACCCCGCCGCGGTGAAGTGGTGGCTGATTGCCGGCGTGATCCTCGTCATCGGCCAGGTTGTGATTGGTGGGATTACCCGGCTGACGGAGTCCGGCCTCAGTATTACCGAGTGGGAGCCGCTCAGCGGGGCCATGCCGCCCCTAAACGCAGCAGACTGGGCCGTGGAGTTCGATAAGTACAAAGCCTCGCCCCAGTACGAGAAGATCTTTGCCGACATTACGATGGCCGAATTCAAGTTCATCTACTTCTGGGAATGGTTCCACCGGCAGTGGGCGCGGATGATGGGGTTAATCTTTGCCGTGGGGTTCGTCATCTTTTGGCGCAAGGGGTGGCTGGACCGGCCCCTGATGAAACGATTGGGCGTTACGGTAGCCCTGGCGGCCTTAGCGGCGAGCTTCGGCTGGATCATGGTCGCCAGTGGCCTCCACGACCGCCCGTGGGTGAATGCTTACAAGCTGACGATTCACCTGAGCCTGGGGATTACCCTCTTTTCCTACCTTTTGTGGACAACTTTCAAAGTTATTCAGCCCAAGCAGCGGACTTTTCCACGAGTTGCTGTGGATAAGTGGCGGTGGCCCCTCAACGTATTCCTCATTATTCAGCTGATTTTGGGTGGGATCATGTCCGGGGCACGGGCAGCGCTACCCTACCCCACATGGCCAAGTATGAATGGAGATTTTATTCCACCGGTTTTGCTCAACGGAATCAACTGGACTGTGGAGAACATGGTGAACTACGAGCAGAGCCTCTTCCAACCGGCCTTAATTCAGTTCTTCCACCGGTTGACGGCTTATACCCTGGTAATCATCACTTTAGCCTACGCGATTGCCGTGTTTAGGGACCCACTGGCCCGGGTTTTACGCAAGCCTACCCTACTGTTGGTAACCCTGTTGGTAACTCAGGTAATAATTGGCATCGCTACGGTAGTATCGAGTATTGGTCAGGTACCGGTAGGTCTTGGAGTAGCCCACCAATTCACGGCTATCGTACTGGTGGGCACGCTTTTATACCTGAATTACACACATGCCCCCGGAAAGCTGTTGAAAACTGTGGAGAAGTAGGTGGAAAAAGCCACTTTGAAAATTTTGTGGACTCGTTTCCCTTCATTATGAGGCGAAAATTCGCATTTCTAAGTCCCCAGAAATTGTGGTAAATGTGGAATATGTTTGTTACGCCCTGGCGTCCTTATTGTTAGGGCCAGCTTCCGTACTGAAAGGCGGATTTATGCACTGCGCCAGTCCTTCTTTCTTTGGTTGACGTACTGCCCGCCCATGAAGATGGCGAGGAGGAAATGAAGTAGCATCGCTCGGGCATCCGGGTTTTGCAGCCCCTGTACGATGGCCATTCCGATGTGGAAGATGGTCAGGATGCCGGTGACGTTCAGGACCAACTCCCGGTTATCTTTCTTTAGGTAAGCAACCAACGAAAGCGCCGCCAAGACACCCGCTGCCAGACCGTACATGTTCATTAACATGGCGTAGCTCTGCCCCTGACCATCACTGAAACCGGGTACCAGATCGGGCGCGCCGGGGTAAAAAAGAAAGAGTAGCGCGACGATGCCCTCAATAAGGGTATGGATCAGGAGGATCATATAGTTGGCTTTGGTGAAATAGCGGGCAGTTGACGTACCGATCTACCGGATTAGTAGCTCCGCAGGAGTAAGCTTACAAAGCTTTGCGCATCTGGTTCTTTGTTTTATCGGTTCAACGCCAATCATATTGCCATCTTCCGCGTGACAAAAGCTAATTTTTTGAGTGGCTCGAGCGTTGTCCTTCAACCCCCGGGCAGCAAATAGCTTTATCGTATCTTGTTGTCCCTTTGCAACTTGATCACTTTTCGTTAAAGAATAGTGATGGGTTTCCCGTCTTACTTTAGAGTGTATTCCAGAATTTTCGCAATCCCATGCCTCACGCCAACCAATCGGTCTCCAGCCATTACGATCAGCTGATTCAAAAATTGGATCAGTTTACCCGTAAGTACTACATCAATAGTGTCATTCGCGGCCTGCTTTACACGGTAGGTCTGGTACTTGCGTTGTTTCTGCTAGTCAGCTTACTGGAGAGCCAGTTCTACTTCAGCACGGGGACTCGCAAATTAATGTTCTACGGTTTCCTTGGGCTCAGTGTATTTGCCCTCGGTGCCTGGGTGCTTTTGCCTCTGAGCCGTTACTTCCGTTTGGGAAGCGTGATCAGCCACGAAAAGGCGGCGGAAATGATTGGCCGCCACTTCACCAATGTGAAGGATAAACTACTCAACGTCCTCCAACTTCGCCGTCAGGCCGGGGATGCGGGAGACTCCGCTCTGCTGCTGGCTTCCATCGATCAGAAGTCAGCTGAGATCAGCCCGGTACCTTTTCGCTCCGCGATCGACCTGGGTGAGAACCGCCGTTACCTGAAGTTTGCGTTGCCGCCGCTGCTGTTACTGTTCGTTATCCTCTTCGCCGCTCCGAGCCTCATCAAAGATTCTACCAACCGGCTGATTCGTAACGGCGATACGTTTGAACGGCCCGCCCCCTTCCACTTTGCGCTGCAGGGTGCGGAAGATTTGGAAGTGATTCAATACGGTGATTTTCCCATCACGGTAAAGGTCGAAGGCGACGTACTGCCCGCCGATGCCTACGTAGAAGTGGATGGCTACCGTTACCGCCTGCAAAAGGAGAATGCGAACACGTTCACCTACAAATTCAGCAACGTCCAGGAGGATACCAAATTCAAATTCCTCGCCGCTGAGGAGGAAAGTGAGGACTACACGCTGGCCATCCTACCGAAACCAAACATCGCCTCCTTCACCGCCGAGTTGGACTACCCCAACTACCTGCGCCGCAAGGATGAATCCGTCACCAATATCGGTGACCTGACCGTGCCCGCCGGTACCCGCATCAAGTGGGTCTTCGATACGGAGAATACGGACAACATCAGCCTGCTCTTCGCTAACCAGGGTGAATTGACGGAAGTTCGCCGCGACGGTAACGACCTGTTCAGCTTTGACGCCCGGGCCCTCCGCAATGACCGCTACACCCTTTATGTGGGTAATGACCGTCTGCCCTTGGCCGATTCCGTTAGCTACAACCTGTCCGTCATCCCCGATCTCCACCCGCAGATCTCCGTGGAGATGTTCCCGGACAGCACGGACGAAAAGCTACTCTTTTTTGCTGGGGAGGCCTCCGACGACCACGGTCTGACGAGTATTCGCTTCGTCTACCGTGTCAAGAGTGGCAAGACTGGAGTCGAGGGTGAGGAACAAGTGGTGCCCATCAGTGGCCCCGCCGGTAAATCCGCCCGTTACGATTACGTCTGGGATTTGGTTAACGACCTACAGTTGGAGCCAGGAGATGAGCTGACTTACTATTTCGAGACCTTTGACAACGACGCGATCAACAACTACAAGAGCGCGCGCACGGGAGTGATGGCGTTCCGCAACCCCTCGACGGAAGAATTAGAAGAAAAAGCCGAAGCCAATGACAGCAAGGTCAAGGACCAACTCAAAAAAGCACTCGACGCTACCAAAAAACTGAAGGAAGACACCAAGGATCTCAGGGAAAAGATGCTCCAGGAAGAAGAGATGGACTGGAAGATCAAGAAGGAACTCGAAAAACTGCAGGAGCGCCAGCAGGAAGTCCAACAACAAATGCAGGAAGCCCAGAAAGCCTTCGAGGAAAACCTGGAGAATCAATCCCAGCAGGATCAGGACATCCAAGACAAGCAGGAAAAACTCCAGGAGATGTTCCAGGAGTCCGCCAATGAGGAGATGGAGGAGCTCATGAAGCAGATCCAGGAACTGATGGAGGAACTCAACAAGGACGAAGCCCTCAAGAAAATGGAGGACATGGAAATGTCCGACGAAGAAACGGAAGCCGAACTCGACCGCATGCTCGAACTCTTCAAGGAGTTGGAAGTAGAAAAGGAAATGCAGGAAACCATCGACAAACTCGAAGAGCTGGCCAAAGAACAGGAAGAGCTCGCCGAGGAAACGGAGAAGGGCGAAACTCCCCAGGAAGAACTGGAGGAGAAGCAGGAAGAAATCAAAGAGGAATTCGAAAAACTGCAGGAGAAACTCGAAGAAACCGAAGAGAAAAACGAAGAACTCGAAAAGCCTATGGATCTCGAGACGGAGCCAGAAGCTCAGGAAGAGATCAAGGAAAGCATGGACAAGGCCCAGGAGGAGATGAAAAAGGACGATAACGCCGCCGCCTCCGAACAACAGAAAAAGGCCAGCCAGAAAATGAAGGAAATGGCTGAATCCATGGCCGGCTCCATGGACGCCATGGCCAAAGAAGGTGCCGAAGAAGACCTCGAAGCCATGCGCCAACTACTGGAAAATATCGTCGACCTGAGTTTCGACCAGGAGGAAACGATGAACGATCTTCAGAAGACCACGGTGAACACTCCGCGTTACGTGGAACTGGTTCAGGATCAGTTCCAGATCAATAACGACTTTGAACTGGTGCGTGATTCCCTCAACGCCCTGGCCAAGCGCAATTTTGAGATTGAAAGTTTCGTCACCGAGAAAGTAAGTGAGATCCGCCTCAACCTCAAGAACACCGTCAAGGAATTGGAAGAACGCCGTACTCCCCAGGCCGGCAACGTGCAACAACGCGCTATGACGGGCCTGAACGATCTCGCCCTCATGATGAGCGAGAGCATGGCCAACGCCCAGCAACAAATGGCGGGGATGATGGCCGGCGACCAGCAGTGTGAATCACCCGGCTCCGGTAAGGGTAGCAAACCCGGTAAACCCAGCTCCAACCCCGGTTCTGACGGCCAACGTAGCCTCAATGACGCTATGGAAAGCATGAGCCAAGGCCAGAAAGGCCAGGACGGCTCCGAAGGAAAGGACGGAAAGGGTAAAGACGGCGGCGCTTCCGCCAAGGAATTTGCCGAAATGGCCGCCCGCCAGGCTGCACTGCGCAAAGCACTGGAGGCCAAACAAAAGGCCCGCCAGGAAGGTGGCCAGGGAATCGACCCCGAACTGCAGGAACTCATCGACCAGATGAACGAGACGGAAGAAGACCTCGTCAACAAGCGCCTCACCACCGAAATGATGAGCCGCCAGCAGGAGATCCTTAGTAAAATGCTGGAGCACGAAAAAGCCGAGCGCCAGCAGAAGCAGGACGAGAAGCGTAAATCCACCACCGCTGAGCAGCAACGCCGGGAAATGCCCGCCAGCCTCGAGGAATACCTCAAGCAACGCCGCGCCGAAGTAGAAATGTTTAAGCGGGTAACCCCGGAGCTTAACCCTTATTTCCAGGGCTTGGTGAACGAATATTTCCGTTCGCTGCAGGGCCAATAGGCTGAACAACAAACATTTAACGGTGATTTCGGTATTTATGATGCTGCTTAAGTGAACCCACACCCCCTAACAGTGTGTTGACTAAAAAGACAGCGCGAAATTTGCTTATCTCAATGCTGTTGTTATATTGCCGTCATTGACGGGTTTTTTCGTGACTTTCCCCTTTCCTGTTAGTCATATTAAGCGAAATAACCCTTCCGGCCGTCAGAACTCAAATCGCAAATCCGTCTATGCTTACGTTAGCTTCCGACCCCTCCAACATCAGTCAAGTTGAGCCTTACGCAGAGCAAATTGCTAATCAGTATCACCTGGCCCCGGAGAAACGGATCAACCTGCTCATCAGCCTGACGGAAGCGGTTACCAACGCCATTATGCACGGCAATAAGCAGGATCGTAGCAAACTCGTCAAGATCCAGTGCGCCAAGACTGCGCGCCACCTCGCGGTAAGGGTATCCGATCAGGGGCCTGGCTTTAACTACGATAGCCTACCGGACCCCACTTCCCCCGATCGTATCTGCGAATGCGGTGGCCGCGGCGTCTACCTGATGAACCAACTCTGCGATACCGTAAAGTTCAAGAACGGTGGCACGACGGTGGAGATGCAATTCAGCTTCTGATCTTGGGTGATAATATTGAGTTCCACGTAGAAGAAGGTGGAACGAGCCTCCCGGAAGAACAGTACGCTCCGCTCACAACGTGGATCGAGCAAATCATTGCAACTCGCGGAGGCCTAATGGGCCCCATCAACTACATTTTTTGCGGTGATACCTACCTCCACGCCATGAACGTGGAGTACCTCGACCACGATACGTTAACGGATATCATCACCTTCCCCTACGAGCGCTTCCCGACGGTCTCCGGAGATCTATTTATTTCAACGGAAAGGGTAAAGGAAAATGCCGTCGACATGAATGCTAGCTTTCGGGACGAACTCCACCGCGTCATGATCCACGGCGTCCTCCACCTCTGTGGCCAGGGAGATAAGAGTGATGAAGAAGCCAAAGAAATGCGGAGTCTGGAAGATTGGGCGCTATCCCAACGACCCGCTGAGTTGACGGGTGAAGCATGAGGGGATTTTCGAGTGCGCTAACCGCCACCTTTCCGCCCGGTACTACTCATTGTAAATACCGCCAGCAAAGTCAGCCCCGAACACTGGATTTACCCCATCTTTACGGACTTTTTAGGTCAAACTTCCGCATACCGGCACCCCTCCGGATCGTAGCTATTTCACTGGCTGCGGGCTAAATGAATCTGTTATGAAAGTCCTTAAGTTCGGCGGCTCGTCCGTCGCCAAACCCGAGCGCATCCGGGGTATTGTCGATATCCTTAAGAACTACTACGCTTCGGGAGACCACTTTACGGTAGTCTTTTCCGCTTTCGGTGGGGTAACGGATAGCCTGATCGAAATGAGCAAATTGGCCGCCGCCGGCGACGATCGCTACGGAGACGCTTTCAGCAAATTTTCGGCTCGTCATCAGGACGCCATTAAAGATCTGCTACCCGCCGGGGAACTCCGCCAGGAAACGGCCACCCAAATGCGGAAGTCCCACGAAGTCCTCAAGAATCTCCTTTACGGAGTATTTCTCGTGCGTGAGGCCAGCCCGCGGACGATGGATTACGTCCTCAGCTTCGGCGAACGCTCCTCTTCCTACATCATCGCTCAGACCCTGAAAAACGCTGGCGTACCCGCCGCTTACCTAGATGCCCGGAAAATTATCAAGACTGATAAGAACTTTGGCAGCGCCAAGGTAAACTTCGATAAGACCTACACCGCCGTTAAAGAATATTACTCTCAAAATACTGATATACAGGTAGTTACAGGCTTTATTGCGTCGGCAAAGGGTGGCCTCACCACTACCTTGGGCCGGGGTGGATCCGATTATACCGCCTCCCTCCTCGCCGCTGGGTTAGAAGCCCAAGCCATTGAAATCTGGACCGACGTAAGTGGGGTGCTAACGGCCGACCCCCGCCGGGTAAAGAAGGCTTTTACCATTCCCAAGCTTACTTATGCGGAGGCCATGGAGATGTCTCACTTCGGTGCCAAGGTCATCTACCCGCCTACCCTAATGCCGGCCTTACACAAGGGTATTCCGCTGTACATCAAGAATACCTTTGAGCCGGACTTCCCGGGTACCAAAGTCAGCCAAACGGGTGACGACTCTGGAGCAGCCGTGCGGGGGATCAGTTCCATCAATAACGTTGCGTTGCTCACCATCTCGGGTAGTGGTTTATTCGGCGTCCCCGGAATCTCGGCGCGGCTGTTTACCTCCCTTGCGCAAGAAGGGATCAACATCATTTTGATCACCCAGGGATCGAGTGAGCACTCGATCAGTTTTGCCGTCAAGCCGGAGGTAGCCCAACAAGCTAAGGAGGCCGTTGAGGAAACCTTTGCTTACGAAATCGATCGGGGCGTTGTCAACCCCATTAAGGTGGAGAAGGACCTCAGCGTCGTCGCCATCATTGGGGAGGACATGCGCCACCAGCCGGGGATCTCCGGTCGCCTCTTCCAGGCGCTTGGCAAAAATGGTATCAACGCCGTGGCCATTGCTCAGGGCTCCAGTGAACTCAACGTATCCGTCGTCATCCCGGCGGAGGATGAGAACAAGGCCCTGAATGCCCTCCACGAAGCTTTCTTCCTTTCGGATTACAAAACCCTCCACCTCTTCGTCGTCGGTGTCGGTTTGATCGGAGGAACCCTGATGCAGCAAATCGAAGACCAGAACGACTACCTCCGGGAAAAACTGGGGATGGAACTCAAGGTCGTCGGCATGGCCAATTCCCGGAAGATGATCATCGATCCCGACGGTATCGAACTGGCTAATTGGAAACGAACACTTACCGAAAAAGGGACGGAAGCAGACCTGGCCGTCTTCGTCGGGAAGATGCGGGACGCCAATCTGAGCAACAGCATCTTCGTCGATAATACGGCCAACGATAAGATTGCGACCTACTACGCTGGTATCCTCGACGAAAGCATTTCCATTTCTACGCCCAATAAAGTGGCTACGTCGAGTAGTTTCGATCAGTACGAAAAACTTCAGGCACTCGCTGCCAAACGGGGGGTACAGTTCCGTTACGAAACCAATGTTGGTGCCGGCCTGCCCGTCATCTCAACCCTACGGGACTTGCTGGACAGCGGCGATCGGATCCGTAAGATCGAAGGCGTCCTCAGTGGCTCGCTGAGTTTCATCTTCAATAATTTCGATGGAACGGCTGCCTTCGACGAAGTCGTCACTCAAGCTAAGGAAAAAGGCTTCACCGAGCCGGACCCCCGCGTGGACCTCTCCGGTAAGGACGTCGGTCGCAAGATCCTCATCCTCGCCCGCGAAACCGGCGTTGCGCTGGAATCGGAAGACATTGACTTGGTGGGTTTCCTCCCAGAGGGTGCCATGGAAGCCGCTTCCGTACCGGACTTCTTTACCGTCCTCGAAAACAACCGGGCCTATTTTCAGCAAATGTATCAGGAGGCTGCCGCGGAAGGTAAAGTTCTGCGCATGATCGCCACCCTCGAAGGCGAAAGAGCAAGCGTTGGTATCCAGGCCGTAGGGGAGGACAACCCCTTCTCTGGCCTGAGCGGAAGCGATAACATGATCGTCTTTACTACCGACCGTTACCGCGAGCGCCCACTCGTCGTTCGTGGCCCGGGGGCCGGTGCGGAGGTAACCGCCGCCGGTGTATTCGCGGAAATCATCAAGATTGGAAAATTCCTGAGCTAATGACTGAAGTACGCGTTTTCGCTCCCGCCACCGTAGCTAACGTAGCCGTTGGTTTCGACATTCTTGGGTTTGCCATTGACCGGCCGGGAGATGAGATTGTGGCCCGGCTCAATCCGGATACGAAGGGCCTGAGAATTACCGAGATCACCGGTACGGGAAATAAGCAACTTCCCTACGAAGTCGAGCAGAATACTGCTGGTGTAGCCGCACAGCGCCTGCTGGAACATCTTGGGCGTACGGAGATCGGAATTGATCTGGAGATCCACAAACGCATGCCGTTCGGTAGTGGATTAGGCTCCAGTGCTGCGAGTGCCGCCGGTGCGGTAGTGGCCGTCAACGAGCTGCTGGGCGCACCACTTAGTCGGGAATCACTGCTTTACTTCTCTGTCCTTGGCGAACAGGTGGCGGATGGTAGTTTCCACGCGGATAACGTGGCCCCATCGTTGGTGGGAGGTATCACGCTCATCCGTTCCAACGAATCCCTCGACATTCACAAACTACCGGTGCCAGAAAACCTTCAGGTAGCGGTCGTACACCCTGATATTGAGATACTTACGCGAGATGCTCGGGCAGTACTAGACGATCACGTGGCCCTGCCCACGGCCATCCGCCAGATGGGAAGCCTCGCCAGTTTCATCACGGCTCTTTATACGGATGACCTGCCCCTCCTGGGCCGGTCGCTGCACGATTATGTCATCGAACCACAACGGAAGCAACTCATTAAGGGCTTCGACGACGTAAAGGCGGCTGCTCTTCAAAGGGGTGCTCTCGGTTGCAGTATTAGTGGCGCCGGGCCAAGCGTATTCGCCCTCTGCGACTCCGGTTACCTCGCCCAGGCCGCCGGCCAAAGTATGCAGGAGGCCTTCGCCCGCTACGGTGTGGATAGCCAACTTTACGTTTCCCCGATTAACCAACAGGGGGTAACCATCCTTTAGCGCGCGGCACCCAAACCTGAATAACTATGCAATTCTACAGCACTAACGACGCAAGCCATAAAGTAGGCCTCGCCGAAGCCATCTTTCGCGGCTTACCCGCCGATAACGGCTTGTACATGCCCGAGCGGATTGATCCCCTACCCCTTTCCTTTTTCGAGGAACTTCCCAGTCTTTCTTTCGCTGAGATCGGGTTCCGGGTAACGCAGCACCTGTTGGGAGATGACGTCCCTGCGGAGGAGCTTAAAGCACTCGTATACGATGCCGTCAACTTCCCCGCACCGGTTGTCCGGTTGGACGAACGGCGCTCCGTACTCGAACTATTTCACGGCCCTTCCCTGGCCTTTAAGGATTTCGGGGCCCGCTTCATGTCGCGGCTCATGGGCCATTTTAACCGGGGCAACGATAAGCAACTGGTCATCCTGGTGGCCACTTCCGGAGATACCGGCGGGGCCGTTGCGGCGGGTTTTTACCAGACGCCCGGTATTGAGGTCGTTATTCTCTACCCAAAGGGTAAGGTCAGTGAATTGCAGGAAAAGCAACTGACTACACTCGGCCATAACATTCACGCCCTTGAGATTGAGGGCACGTTTGATGACTGCCAGGCTATCGTGAAGCGTGCTTTCCTCGACGAGGAACTGCGCAGCCAAATACGCCTGAGTTCCGCCAATAGTATCAATATTTCCCGCCTCATTCCACAGTCATTTTACTACTTCGAGGCCTACAAACAACTTGCGACCAAAGACCCCGTAGCCTTCTGCATTCCCTCGGGTAACTTCGGTAACCTCACCGCTGGCCTGCTGGCCATGAAGATGGGCCTCCCCGTGAGCCAGTTCATTGCGGCGACAAATCGGAATGACGTGGTACCCGAATACCTAAAGTCGGGCAATTACCGTCCCCGGCCTTCCGTCCCTACCCTTTCCAACGCCATGGATGTTGGCGCGCCCAGCAACTTCGCGCGCATGCTTAATCTTTACGGTCAGGTCAGCGGGCTTGATCCTCACGATCCGGCTACCCACGCTGCCATGAGTAAAGTGGTAACGGGTTACGCTTACGATGATCATCAAACTGAGGACACCGTACGTGAAGTAGAGCAGAAGTTTGGGTACACCATTGATCCTCACGGTGCGGTCGGTTACCTCGCGCTCACTGAGTGGCAACGGGATAATCCGAACGTCCAGGGAGTGATCCTCGAGACCGCCCACCCCAGCAAGTTTAAGCCGGACGTTGAGCGTATCCTCGGCCGTGCTATTGAGGTTCCGGAGCGCCTGGCAGAATTAGCCTTCCGCGAAAAGGTGAGTACTGAGTTTGGCACTGCCTTCGAACCCGTACGCCAGTGGTTACTCAAGCGCTACACCTGATTTGGGCGCTGCCGCAGGTGCGGAGAAATAGGTTAAGTAGCCTTTCGGTAAGGGGTGATGTTCCACGTGGAACGTCACCCCTTACTGATGGATGTCATCCTCTAGGTTCCACGTGGAACATTTGGTAGTTGGTGGTCAATTGGCTGTTAGATCGATCCGCATCCAATTACCCGGCACCTGCGGCAGCGCCCTAATAAGTAAGTGAAGAGACATATTGTATTGATCTTACGGAACGGCCTCGAGGACAAGTTTGTATCTTGGCGAAATAACCAAACCGACCCAAGTGAACAGAATTTACCTGTGGCTCTGCTTGCTCTGCCTTTCGGCCGGAGTGACCGCCCAAACGGAAGACATCAACAAAAACCCCTTCCGCCAACTCTACAATGAGTTGCCCACCCCAAACGTCTACCGTAACGCGGCCGGCGCCCCCGGCCACGAATACTGGCAGCAACAGGCGGATTACGAAATGGATATCCACCTTGACGACGAAGCGCAGCGAATCTACGGAACCTCCAACATCAAGTACCATAATAACTCGCCGGATGCCCTGGATTACCTCTGGGTACAACTCGACCAGAACGTGCGCTCACTCGACAGTGACACGTACAAGATCGGTACGAATTCCGTCAACGAACGGATGACCCTCAGCAGTCTTTCCCGCCTCGAACCTACGTTTGACGGTGGCTTTAAGATCGACTACGTGCAGGACGGAAGCGGCAAGCCAATGCGCTACGTTATCCAAAAAACAATGATGCGGATCGATCTGCCAAGCATGCTGAAGCCGGGTGAATCGGTAGATCTGAAGCTGAAGTGGTGGTACAACATCAACGACCGTATGAAGGACGGCGGCGGCCGATCCGGCTCGGAGTACTTCGAGGAGGATGATAACTACCTCTACACCATCGCCCAGTTCTACCCACGCATGGCTCTCTACACGGACAATGAAGGCTGGCAGAACAAGCAGTTCCTCGGCCGTGGTGAATTCACCCTGACCTTTGGTGACTACGACGTGAAGATTACCGTTCCGGCGGACCACCTCGTGGCCTCGACCGGTACCCTCCAGAACCCTAATGACGTACTGACCCGCAAGCAGCGGAGTGCGCTTGATAAGGCCCGTAAGGAGTTCGTACAGCCCGTGATCATCGCCTCGCAGGAAGAAGCCATTGAGCGGGAAAAGACCAAGGTGAAGAAGGAAAAGACCTGGCACTACAAGGCCGAAAACGTGCGTGACTTCGCCTTCTCCAGTTCCCGTAAGTTCATCTGGGATGCGATGGCCGTCAAGCAATCCGATGGTAGCACCGTGATGGCGATGTCGATGTACCCCAAGGAAGGTAACCCGCTGTGGGAGCGATTCAGTACCAAGGCCGTTGCGCACACCCTGAAGTGGTACAGCCACTATACGTTTGATTACCCCTACCCCGTCGCGTGGTCCATCAATGCCGCCAACATTGGTATGGAGTACCCGATGATCTGTTTCAACTTTGGCCGGGTAGAAGAAGACGGCACCTATAGCCAACGGACGAAGTACGGTATGATCGGCGTAATTATTCATGAGGTCGGCCACAATTACTTCCCAATGATCGTTAACTCCGACGAGCGGCAGTGGACGTGGATGGACGAAGGCCTGAATACCTTCCTGCAGTACCTCACCGAGCAGCAGTGGGAGCGCGACTACCCCAGCCGTCGCGGGCCCGCCGATAAGATCGTCGACTACATGAAGGGTGATAAGCAGTATATCTCCCCCATCATGACGAATTCGGAATCCATCTGGCAATTCGGTAATAACGCTTACGGCAAACCGGCGACGGCACTGAATATCCTCCGCGAAACGGTGATGGGCCGCGAGCAATTCGACTACGCTTTCAAGAAGTACGCCAACCGGTGGAAATTCAAACACCCCGCCCCCGCGGATCTCTTCCGTACCATGGAAGATGCTTCGGCCATCGACCTGGATTGGTTCTGGCGCGGCTGGTTCTTTACGACGGACCACACCGACATCGCGCTGACCGACGTCCAACCCTTCCGGGCCAATACCAAGAACCCAATGGTAGAGAATAACCTGACCCGTGAACAGCGGAAGGCAGCGGGAGAAAACATCAGCTCCATTCGCAACCGCGAAGAGATTGAACAGACCTACGATGAGCAAGATCCCAGTCTTCGCGATTTCTATACGGACTACGACCCCCTCAACGCCAATTACCTTGATAAGAAGGAGTACGAGGAGTACTACGCCGGGTTAAGCGATGAAGAGAAAGCCGTACTTGATGCCAACAAGTACTACTATGAGCTCACCTTCGAAAACAAGGGTGGATTGGTCATGCCAATCATCCTGGAATTCACCTTTGCCGACGGTACCACCGAAGTGCAGCGCATCCCCGCCGAGATCTGGAAGATGGATTACAAGAAGGTGAGCAAAGTATTCCCGTTCACTAAAGAGGTAACCAAAATCAACTTGGACCCCTTCCTGGAAACGGCGGATACGGATCGGAGTAACAACTACTACCCTTCCCAAACGGAAACAAATCGTTTTGACCTTTACCAGGGCCGCCGTCGTGGTGGTGGAGAAAACCCAATGCAACGCGACCGCCGCGCCAAGGAGGCTGAAGGGGCTGGCCGTTAGTAAATCGCCGCGCCATTACTGACCTTATTACTCCAACTTGGAGGGAAGGCCGGGTAGAGAGATCTGCCCGGCCTTCCCGTATTTATCCTATTCCTATGCTGACCCGCGACGGTAGATCCGTCGTATTTTGCGGCCTCATAAATACAGCTTTTGATGACCTACGACCGCCCCGACCTAACCATTATTTCCAGCGACGTACAGCCGGGTTCGCTGCGTTGGCGGAGCCCTTCGAACATTGCGTTGGTGAAGTACTGGGGGAAATACGGTGATCAATTGCCCCGCAACGCTTCCGTCAGCTTTACGCTGGATGGTGCGGCTACGGACACCACGCTGCACTACAACGTGAGAAAGGACCACGGTCAGGGGGTGGACGTCCAGCTATCCCTGGACGGTAAACTAAACGAAGGATTCAGCACGCGCACGGCAAAATTTTTCGAACGGCTTTTACCCATCTATCCCTTTTTGAAGCAATTAAGCTTCCGGATTGAAACCAATAATAGTTTCCCTCACTCCGCCGGTATCGCCAGCTCGGCGTCGGGGATGAGTGCCCTGGCCCTCTGCCTCGTCAGTTTGGAAGAAAAATTATTTGAGCCATTTAAGGACCGCGCCGCCTTCTTTCATAAGGCGAGTTACCTGGCCCGTTTGGGTTCGGGTAGTGCTTGCCGGTCCGTTTACGGTGGCGCAGCCGTTTGGGGTAAAGTCGATGGCGTCCCCACCAGCAGCGAAGAGTACGCCGTCGCGGTTACGGAAAAACTGCACCCAGTATTTCAGACTTACCACGACGATATTCTGCTGATCTCCAAATCAGAAAAGTCTGTCAGCAGTCGGGCCGGGCACGGTTTGATGGAGGGTAACCCTTACGCGCCCGCCCGGTACGCTCAAGCCAACCAGCGGACGAACGAGATGGTGGAGGTACTCAAAAGGGGAGACGTTGAGCGCTTCGGAGAGATCTTGGAGAGCGAGGCCCTTACTCTTCACGCACTGATGATGAGTAGCCAACCACCCTATGTTTTGATTCGGCCAAATACCCTGGCAGTGATTGAACGCTTGCAGGAATTTCGTTCATCAACCGGTATCCCACTCTACTTCACTTTGGATGCTGGCCCTAACCTCCACTTACTTTATCCAAATGTGGATGCCGCAAGTGTAAAACGCTTCATCCGGGAGCAGTTGCTGTATTTCTGCGAGGACCAAATGTACCTGGCCGATCGGGTAGGTAAGGGACCGGAGCAACTTGAAGTAAGTGTAAGTGATTGATAATCAGTATTTTACGTTCATATTGAGAGATGGTGAACCATGTTTTAACTCTAGTGTACTCTAGTTATGCGCATCGTCCTGACCCTAAGTGCTCTCCTCGTCCTTTTCGTAGCTACTACGGCTTGCGGCCAACAAGCGGTGCCCGAGCGCCTGCTGACCCGCCACGCTCCACTTGATGATAAACTGAGCCGGCTACTATCAGTGGATGCTTACACCATCAGCGCAGAGGAGGCCGTCGATCTACGTGATGCCCTCTTTTTAGATGCCAGAGAAAAGGAAGAGTACCAAGTCAGCCACCTTCCCGGTGCGCTTCACCTGGGTTACGACCGGGTGAAGTACGATCTACTGGAATCTTACGGTAAGGACACTCCTATCGTAGTCTACTGTACCGTCGGTTACCGCAGCGAAAAGATCGCCGAAAAGCTTCGGAAGCGAGGTTATAGTAGCGTACATAACCTTTATGGAAGTCTGTACGCCTGGAAACTGGCCGGACTCCCCTTGGTGGACGACCAGGGTTCCATGACGGACCGTATTCACACCTACAACGAGAAGTGGGGCCGGCTAATTCCCGATGATTTAGGTGAAAAGGTGCACTAGCAAGTTGAGCTATATCATTCGCGGAACTCACACATTCCTGTAGATAATGGAAGTTACCTCAGTAAAAGCCACGAGAGAGTTGAGCAATTTCCTACCGTGGAACCTTGCAAATCACTGACTGGCCGAATAATGACCCTTCCGGCGAAACACGTACCTTTGCAGCGCTAAAAATACCCTCCGCTATGAAGGATCTATTCGACAAATTTGACCACAAAGGCCCCCTCGGCCAGTACCAGGATGTTGCCCACGGCTACTTCTCTTTCCCCAAGCTGGAAGGTGAACTCGGCCCCCGCATGACCTTCCGCGGTAAGGAATGCATCATTTGGAGTATCAACTCTTACCTCGGGATCACCAACCACCCGGAAGTACGCAAAGCTGACGCTGAGGCTGCCGCTGACTACGGAATGGCCTACCCCATGGGCGCTCGCATCATGAGCGGGGAAACCGACGCTCACCTCCAGCTGGAGAAAGAGCTTGCTGAATTTACCCAGAAGGAAGACGCTCTCCTCCTCAACTTCGGTTACCAGGGTATCATGTCCATCGTAGATGCCTGTTTGAGCCGCCACGACGTCGTTGTTTACGACCGTGACGACCACGCCTGTATTATGGACGGAATCCGGATGCACCAGGGCCCCAAGTACGCCTTCAAGCACAACGATATTGACCACTTCCTCGTCCGCATGGAACAAGCCAAGAAGGAAGCGGAAAAGCGGAATTCTGGCATCCTCGTCATCACCGAAGGTGTCTTCGGTATGCGCGGTGAGCAGGGTATCCTCAAAGAGATCTGCGAATACAAAGAAAAATACGGTTTCCGCCTGCTGGTGGACGATGCCCACGGCTTCGGAACCATGGGTGCCACCGGTGCCGGCGCCGGCGAAGAGCAGGGCGTTCAGGATCAGATCGACGTCTACTTCTCGACCTTCGCCAAAGCGATGTCCGGATTCGGCGCCTTCGTATCCGCTGATAAGAGCATCATCGACTTCTTCCGCTACAATCTGCGTAGCCAGGTATTCGCCAAGAGCCTCTGTATGCCCATGGTGAAGGGTGCCCTGACGCGCCTCCGCCTCCTCCGCGAACACCCTGAACTGCGGGAAGACCTGTGGCGCAACGTGAATATGCTCCAGAAGGGTCTCCGCGATGCCGGGTTCGACATCGGTAACACCGGTGCCTGCGTAACGCCCGTCTTCATGAAGGGTACCCCCTACGAAGCCGGAGCGCTGATCTACGATATGCGCGAGAACTACGGTATCTTCTGTTCCATCGTGCTGCCTCCCGTCATCCCCAAGGGCCAGTTGATCCTCCGCCTCATCCCTACCGCCGAACACACCGTCGAGGATATCGAGACCACGCTCGCTGCCTTCCGCGAAGTACGCACGAAGCTGGAAGATGGCACCTACGCGAAGATGGCTGAGATGCTTGCACAGGGTGTTGTGGAAGGAGTTATTCAGTAGTTAGTCGGGCAGTATTTAGTCTGGTAGTCGGGTAGTGCACGTATGTCATGCGCGCACTACCCGACTACCAGACTACGCTACTACATCATCTGCTCTTAAAGAACTTCAGTAGCCCCCGCGTATAATCTTCCGTCGTTTCCAGACTGAGGCTATCCGCACCGGATTTCTTAAACGCATCCTGGTAATACGTCTGGTGCCGGTCGTACCATTCCTGGTATTTGCGCCTCACTTTGCGGCTACCGGTATCTACCCACTGCATTTGCCCGGATTCGGCGTCCCGCGCGTGGATCAATCCTACGTCGGGCAATTCCTTTTCACGGGGGTCGTAGAGGTGCATCCCAATGACGTCGTGGCGGCGGGCGGCCAGCCGGAGGGAACGTTCGTAGCCGTCAGCCAGGAAGTCAGACACGAGGAAGCAAATACTGCGTTTCTTCACCATGTTGGTAAAGAAGGTGAGGGCTTTGCTGATGTCCGTTCCCGTCCCCGTAGGGCGCGTATCGATGAGTTCACGGATGATGCGTAGGATGTGTCCCCTACCCTTTTTGGGAGGCAAGAACTTCTCTACTCTATCGCTGAAGAGTAGCAAACCTACCTTATCGTTATTATTCGTCGCGCTAAAGGCCAGTACGGCGCAGATCTCGGTGATGAGATCATTCTTCATCTGCTTCGTGGTACCGAAGAAGCTGGATTTACTGATATCCACCAGCAACATAACGGTCAGTTCCCGTTCTTCCTCGAATACTTTGACGTAGGGGTCGCCCGAGCGCGCCGTAACGTTCCAGTCGATGTTCCGCACGTCGTCGCCGTACTGGTAGCCGCGGACTTCGCTGAAGGACATCCCCCGGCCTTTGAAGGCACTCTGGTACTCCCCCGCAAAGATCTGCCGGCTGAGGCCTTTAGTCTTGATCTCGATCCGCCGGACGCGCTTAAGTAATTCGCTGGTTTCCATACGAACGCAAGTTAGGTAATTCCGTAGGCCCAACGCCGGACATTTCTCTACCTATAAACCGAATAAGAGAGGGACTAATAACGATGTCAGACCCCAACAGATCAGGTTGAGGGGGGTACCCACCCGGGTAAAGTCCAGAAATTTGTAGCGGCCGGCACCGTACACCATGGCGTTGGTCTGGTACCCCACCGGCGTCATGAAACTGGCGCTGGCGGCGATGGCTACTGTAACCAGTAAGGGTTGCGGATCAATCCCCAACTGGGCGGCGGCGGCAATGGCGACGGGTGCCAGCAGGGCTGCCGTTGCGTTGTTACTCATGAGTTCCGTCAGCAAGTTAGTTGTCAGGTATAGGGCGGCGATTAACGCGAATGGCCCCCAACCGGCTACCGTACCAGTGAGAATACCGGCAATGTCTTCATCGAGGCCACTATTACTCATTGCCTTCCCCAGGCTGAGGGCGCCGGCCAGTAAGAAAACGATCCTCCAATCAATCGCTTCGTAAGCTTCCTGCATGCTTAAGGTGCGGCCTAGCACGAGCATGCAGACACCCATCAGCGCCGCGATGCTGATGGGCAGAATACCCGTCGTGGCCAGCGTCACCAGGCCAATAATGGTAGCCAGGACGAAGTAGAAGCGGTTGCGGTTAAAGTCACCCAACGCATCGCTGGAGAGGAGAATGAACGGGCTATCCTGCCGCTGCTCGATCTTCTGCAGTTCGGTGAGGTAGTGGCTCTTCACTTCGGCCAGGATGACGTCACCCGCCAGCAGGGGGAGTTCGTACAACTGCTCGTTCAGCGTCTCTTCCCGATGGCGGATGGCCAGCGGGACGGCCCGGTAACTCCGCCGGAAATCCACCTGCCGGAGGGTTTTACCCACAAACTCTGAGTTGGGCGTTACCACCATCTCCACGAGGCTGGAGTTATCCCGTTCCAGGCCGGTGCCCATTACCTGAACGCTGCCGGAATGGTCCACCAATTTGACCCAGTCTTTCAGGTTCTTGATCTTTTCCCGGTCGCAACGCACCTTTAGGGTATCACCGGCTAACAACCGAAAATCCCCGGGTGGCAGGGTGAAACGGTCGTTATCGCGGCGGATCTCGATGATGTCCATGTCCATTTCCCGCACGATGGGGCTATCCATGATCCGTACGCCCGCCAGGGTTTGGTTATCCAGAATAACAATCTCGGCCAGGTAGTCGTGGAGCGCAAATTGCTCGGCGAGGCTTTCCTCGGCCTCCCTGTCCGGGAGCAAACGTTGCCCGAAATAAGTCAAGTAGATCACCCCTACGACGAGTAGCGCGATTCCAATCGGCGCCAGGGTGAACACGGAGAATCCCGGTAACCCATTACTCTCCGCAATGCCACTGACCAGGATATTGGTCGAGGTACCGATCAGCGTACACATTCCTCCGAGGATACTCGCGTAGGAGAGGGGAATCAGCAATTTTGCGGGGTTGATCTTCGCCGAAGCCGCAATTCTACCCACGATCGGGATGAATACGGCCACCACCGGAGTATTATTGATGAAGGCGGAGATCACTGCCACCAGCAACATCAGCAGCAGGGTGGCGTAGCGCGGGCGCGTTCGGAACCGCTCCGCCATTCCGCCGGCCACCAGTTGTAGGGCACCGGTTTTTAACAGCGCCGCGGAGAGCACGAACATGAAGGCAACCGTCAGCGTCGCGCCGTTACTGAACCCGTCCAGCCCCTCGGTGGGCGATACTACCCCGGTCGCTACTAAAGTGACGATGATGAGCATCGCGATGAGGTCCACCGTCAGCCATTCGGTGACGAACAGGATCACGGCGCCCAGGGCAACGAGCAAGGTTATGGTAGCGGGGGTGAGGATACCGAAAGAGGATTTTCGTACTAGCCCGCAAATATACTCCGGTGCCGCGTGGTGGTTCGTCCCCTACCCCTACCGTCCCGGAGGGTTCCGTCCTGACATCAGGGCGCTGCCGCAGGTGCGGGGGAGGTCGGCAAGTAAGCGCTTTATCCCCTTTCCCATCACTCAGCACCCGCGGCAGCGCCAAATGGTGACGTTCAGAAAATGACGATTGCAATGCGGCACGGGATTAAGCCTTCGCCTGCATCTTCTCAATCATAGACAGTTGAACGCTCTTCGGCAGGAGGGGCAAGCCGCCCTTGATCATGAATTTGAGACCTACTTCGGTAATGACCTCCAGTTTACCGGCCTCCATGCCCTTGTAGCCGGCTTTTGCGGTGTACTCCGGCGTCTTGGCGTCCTTGAACAGATCGGTATCGGACATATCCGCCGTATCGGCAAACTCGGTGCGGACGGCCCCCGGGTTGAGGGTGGTCAGCATAACGCCCGTGCCCTCCACCTCCTTAGCAACCGCCCAGGTAAAGGAATTTACGAAAGCCTTGGTCGCGAAGTAGGTGGCCTGCAGCGGCCCCGGCATGTAACCGGCCGTGCTGCTCGTGTTGAGGATCTTGCCCCGCCCGTGCCGCACCATCTCGTTGAGAAATAGATGGGTGAGTTTGACGACGGCCTTGACGTTCAGGTCGATCATTCCCAGGTCGGCTTTGAGCGCTCGTTCGTGGAACTTTCCGTGGCCGCCAAACCCTGCGTTGTTGAAGAGGTATTCCACCTCGATCCCGGCTGCCTTGACGGCGTCAAACACCTCCTGACAAGCATTTTCCGCGGTAAGATCTTTGGCGATGACCATCGTGGCCACGCCGTACTGCTTGGTGAGCTCGGCGGCCAATTCTTTCAGTTCCGCCTCCCGCCGGGCGACGATGATGACGTCCCGTTTGCGGGAAGCGTGTTCGTGCGCCAGGGCGCGGCCAATGCCAGAGGAGGCACCGGTAACTAGTCCTACGTTGACCATGAGTTTGTGTTTCTTATTCAAAGGGTATGCCGGTGGGATGTTCGCTCATCGGCCATTCATCCCGCGCAATCGAGATTCGATCCCGCTTCGTCGAGAATGGCTTGACACGGCTGATTTCGGGCCTAGTTTTGGTGGAAACAAGTAATCACAAACACCCTTTAAATACCGCATTATGAAAATTTCCAGTAAGCAAATCCTCATCATCGTCGGCCTGTTGGTCACCGCCGTCGCCGTCTTCGCTTTCAACCCTTTTTCCGTGAATGACCAGGGTTACCGAACGGTCGTACAGGGCATCACGGGCGCCGAAACGGTGCGTTTCCAACCGGGTATGTACTGGGCGGGCTTCTTCAGTAAAACCACCAAGTATGCGGACGTAGTAACCGTACAAGTGGAGAGAGCCGAAAAGCGAAAATCGGACATCAGCTACTTCTCCGAGCCAATCCGCTGCCAGTTTGCGGACGGTACCTACGCCAACCAGGTAGGGTACTCCGTAAAGTGGAAACTCCCCAACAGCGAAGAGCGCATGCTCGCCATCCACAAGGACTACCGCGAGCAGAGCCGGCTGGCCGCTAGCCTGGCCGACTACTCCAAAGAATGTGCCAATTATTCCTTCCAGTTGATGGATAGTGAGCGCCATTACTCGGGAGGCAAGTCGGAACTCGCCGAGGCCTTTAAGTTCCAGCTTCGCAACGGGCAGTACATCATCGACCAGCAGGAGAAGATCCGTATTGACTCCGCCAGCGGGGAAAAGATCCGCTCCTACGAGAACAACCCCCGGACGAACCCGGACGGAACCTTCATCCTCGCCAAGAGTGACGTGCAACAGTACGACATCATCCCCAACTTCGTCGCGATCACGCTGGTCGACTACGAAAGTGTCGTCAACGAGAAGCTTAAGGCGAAGGTCGAGCAGAGCACCCGCGAAGCCATCGCCAAGCAGGAACTCGTCACCGCCCAGCAGGAAGCCCTTACCGCCGAGATGCGCGGCCGCCAGAAGGTAGCCGAAGTACGCGCCACCGAGGAAGCCGCCAAGATCGAAGCCGAGATCCGCGCCCAGGCTGAAACGGCCGTCAGTAAGGAGCAGGCCCTCCAGGCTAAATTCCAGGCCGACAAAGCCCTCGCAGAGGGTCGCGCTTCCGCCGAGGTTGCCCGACTGAAAGTACAGGCCGGTCTCTCCCCCCTCGAGAAAGCTCAGATCGAAAAGGAGACCCGCATCGGGGTAGCCGCTGAGCTCGCCAAAGTGAAGGTCCCCCAGATCGTCATCGGTGGCGGCGACGGCCAGGGCGCGGACGCCATGGATGCTATCGGCGTCAACATGCTCATGGAAGTCATGGGTAAGTTGGAGAAGAAGTAAGGCACTTCTCTGATCTCTACCACGTGGAGCCAAAACATACGAAAGCCCATCCCGCAAGGGATGGGCTTTCTGTGTCTAGTCCCGGAGGGGCGCCTAATGTAGCGAGGGACCGCCGCGCCAGCATGGGGCAACCTTTCTCAACATTATCGATGCGGAATTACTAGTCCCGGAGGGGCGTCTACCGTAGCGAGGGGATGCTTCCCCTCGTTTTCGTTTTTCCCTCGCATTCGTTATTCCCTACGTTTTCAGTATTCCTCGTACTCAATTCGCATTCGTTGTTCTGCCAAATTTTATCGCCACCAAAAATTCAATACCCCATCTCCCAAACATAAAACTCCTTTAATACCGGTACCTAAACTCCATCTCCTCAGGATTAATATTTAAATACCGAGTAACGTAGGTGCGAATGCCCAGTCCTGATTTTTTAAAAGATTGATTCAATACCTTTTCTGGTACTTCTAGTGTTGATGGGAAATCAACTTTCCACCGCCCATCCTCAAGTTCATATTGGTAGGTGGATAGGATCGAAACCTTACCTCCAGTAGGGACTACCACGTAAAGATTAGCGGTTGTGCTGCTGGTTGACATCGCATCATCTAGTTGCAGGCCCGGTTGAAAAGGACCAGTCCCCAAGAAAGTAAACGCACTGAGCAAATCGGGCGCTTCAACACCATCCAGCGAAGTAGAATCTATCCTTAGTTCATTCACCAGTTGCTGAAAGAGCATCATGGTCATCAACGGACGTTCGCTAGAATGGCCTAAATGCAGCATTTCGGTTTCATTGTCCGTCCTGGCGCTTTCGATAATCGTATTCAAATATTGTAAAGAGCCGGTAGTGACCATTGCAGGCAATTCGTCAAACGCTTGGTTTTCTGCGGCGGAACAAAGGTCTGTGAAGGATTGCTTTACGTCATTAGTGCTGCTACACGAGTACAACGTAATCATGAGCAGTAAGGAAAAGAAAGGGGTAAATTTCATTAGGGTTCTAGTTCAGGTGGGCAAGTTGCCCAAAATACAAAAGCTCCCATTCTTCAGAAGAAGAATGGGAGCTTTTGATCTCTAGTCCCGGAGGAGCGCCTAATGTAGCGAGGGGATGTTTCCCCTCGTTTTCGTTTTCCCTCGTTTCCGTCTACTTCCCAGCCGCAACGTCCTCCCGAATCTTATTCAGCGCCGAACCAGCCCGCACCCAGTCAATCTGAGCGGCGTTATAAGTGTGGTTCGTCACGACGACATCGGAGGTGCCATCAGCGTGGTCAAAGGTCAGTTCCAGCTGCATGCCGGGGGCAAAGTCGCTGAAGTTCTTGATGCTCACCTTGTCATCCTGGCGGATGAGTGCGTAATCATCCGGGTTAGCGAACGTGAGGGCGAGCATACCCTGCTTCTTGAGGTTCGTTTCGTGGATACGGGCGAAAGACTTTACCAGTACCGCGTGGACGCCGAGGAAGCGGGGCTCCATGGCAGCGTGCTCGCGGGAAGATCCTTCACCGTAGTTCTCTTCACCCACGACGATCTGGCCAACGCCGTTATCACGGTACGTAATGGCGGAAGTTGGTACCGGGTGGTACTCGTTCGTGAGGTAGTTGATGACCGTGTTGGTCTTTTCGTTGTAGGCGTTCACCGCGCCGATCAGACAGTTCTGGCTGATGTTCTCGAGGTGGCCACGGAACTTGAGCCACGGTCCGGCCATGGAGATGTGGTCCGTCGTACACTTACCCGCCGCCTTGATGAGAATGCGCATATCCTGCACCTGCTCATTCTTGATTGGCTTAAAGGGATCCAAAAGCTGGAGACGATCGGAAGTTGGGCTTACAACAACGTTAATACCGGAACCATCTTCGGCGGGTGCCTGGAAACCGGCGTCCTCTACGGCAAAACCATTCGGGGGTAGTTCGTAACCCTGGGGTGGGTCAAGCTTCACCTGCTCGCCCTTATCGTTGGTCAGCGTATCCGTCAGGGGGTTGAACTTCATGCTACCACTCAAAGACATGGCCGTTACCAACTCGGGGCTGGCGACGAATCCACGCGTCTGGGGGTTACCATCATTCCGCTTGGCGAAGTTCCGGTTGAAGGATGTGATGATGGAGTTGGCTCGGTTCGGGTCGTCCGTATGGCGGGCCCACTGGCCGATACAGGGGCCACAGGCGTTAGCGAGGACGACACCGTCAATTTCTTCAAAGGCATCGAGGATACCGTCGCGTTCCACGGTGAAGCGGATCTGCTCGGAACCAGGTGTTACGGTAAATTCAGATTTGAATTTCAGGCCTTTTGCCTTCGCGTCCTTAGCGATGTTGGCGGCGCGGTCCAGGTCTTCGTAGGAAGAGTTGGTACAGGAGCCGATCAGGCCAACCTCAAGTACGGGCGGGAATTCAAACTCCTCCACGGCAGCGGCAAATTCGCTGATGGGGAAAGCACGGTCCGGCGTGTACGGGCCATTAATGTGTGGTTCCAGTGTATTGAGGTCGATCTCAATGACGCGGTCGAAGTACTTCTCGGGGTTGGCGTAACACTCAGCGTCGCCGGTGAGATGTTCAGCGACCTGGTCGGCGAGCTTCGCTACGTCGGCTCGGTCGGTGGCTTTCAGGTAGCGGCTCATGCTCTCGTCGTAACCGAACGTAGAGGTGGTAGCGCCGATCTCGGCACCCATATTACAGATGGTGCCCTTACCGGTACAGCTCATGGACTGGGCTCCTTCGCCGAAGTATTCGACGATAGCGCCGGTGCCACCCTTCACGGTGAGGATACCGGCTACTTTGAGGATGACGTCCTTTGGGGTCGTCCAACCACCCAATTTACCGGTCAGTTTAACGCCGATCACTTTGGGTTGCTTGAGTTCCCAGGGCATACCGGCCATCACGTCGACGGCGTCAGCACCACCAACACCGATGGCGACCATACCGAGGCCACCCGCGTTGGGCGTGTGGCTGTCGGTACCGATCATCATACCGCCGGGGAAGGCGTAGTTCTCGAGCACGATCTGGTGGATGATACCCGCGCCGGGCTTCCAGAAACCGATGTTGTACTTGTCGGAAACCGTGCTCAGGAAGTCGTACACTTCTTTATTCACGTCGTTGGCAACCGCGAGATCGACGTCAGCGCCAACCTTGGCCTGGATGAGGTGATCACAGTGTACCGTTGAAGGCACGGCAACTTCCGTGCGGCCAGCCATCATGAATTGTAGTAGGGCCATTTGCGCGGTAGCATCCTGCATCGCTACGCGGTCGGGCTGGAAGAAAACGTAGTCACCACCACGGGTGTATTCGCGTAGCGGGCTTTCGGGGTGAAGGTGGGTGTAGAGAATTTTCTCGGTCAGGGTCAGGGGGCGCCCGAGCTTTTCACGGGCTGCGGCTACTTTGCCGGGGAGGTCTGCGTAGACCTTTTTGATCAGATCAATATCGAATGCCATGTGCTAGCGGTTTCTGTTTTCTTTATTTAGATAATCGACTTTCCCAGTTCATCTTTTGCGCTGCCGCAGGTGCCGGGCAAATGGGATAAGTGGCCGTCGTCGGGAAGATAACGCACCACTCTTGAAAAGGTGGACAAAGGTAGAGATTAGTACCGGACTCTGGTAGTATTACTAAGGCCGGTAGAAGATATCGTTTACCTTCCGCCGATCCCCCACGCTATGGGTTTCAACCAAACGGGTTAGTCTACCTCGAGTACCTCATCAACGCGGGCCACCAGGTCCTCCAAATGGTAACGAACGATACCTCTGGGATAACGAGTTGCGGAAGTAATTGCCCGGTCACGGATGTTGCTCAATTCTGCTCGCGCGGCAGCGTTGACGTCGCTTACTGCCTCCCCGTCTTTCACGGTCATCAATTTACCAAGTTGGGTAACGTAGGAGCGTTGCACGTTCCGGCGCACTCCATCAATTGGCGTACTTCTCTTTAGCTCCGAAAAGATGCCGCCGCTGAGGTCCGTCAGGAGTTCCGTCAAACTATAGGCTGAGTTAGCTCCAGTAGCAAAAGCGGACTGTTCCACGAGCCGATCCAAACGGTCTTGCCGCAAAAGGCTCCGCAACTGCCGGTCGTGAAGCTCATGGATCCGCTCCAGCGTGCCGGTGGGGCCGATGTTGCGGATGATGTTCTCCTGAAGTAACCACTGCGGCGTAGTGAATACGTGCTCATTAAGGAATTTTACACTTCGCTTCTGCTCGGCGGCACTCAACGGCGTGTAGGTAAAACCGGCCTGGTCCGTCGTCTTCGGAAGTTCGTAGACGCCACCTACGTTGGCGATGACGTGGCCACCAAATCGGCGCCAAACACCCAGTAATTCACCGTAGAGTTCCTCCAGGTCCGCGTACCCTTCGCCTGGCGTGGCCGTCCATTCCGCCAGGCGGGGAGCAACGCGTTTGAGATTCTTCAGTGCGAGCGTAGAGGCATAGACGGGGTCATCACCGACGGCCTCCGTTTGGCTGGAAGGGTCGAAGCGGTTGCTGCCGCCGAAGAGGTACTTCGGGTCATTATTCTTTTCGTCGATCCAGGAGCGGAGGATGGGGACTTCCGCCGCGGCCGTCTCCGCACCGGGGATGTACCGGTAACCCCAGTTGATGGCGTACAGATCATAGGGGCCGAGCATCCGTACCCAGCGCACGCCCTTGTCCTCGGGTTGGGCGACGTAATTGTACCGGGTGTAGTCCATGATGGTCGTTGCCAATCCCCACTCATTCGTAAAGGTGGCCGAGCGGAGGGAGTCCACGGGGTAAGCAAAGCTGGCCTTCATGTTGTGGGGTAAACCCAGGGCGTGGCCCACCTCGTGGGCAATGACCATCCGCATCATTTCGCCGATCTCCGCTTCCGGCGTATTGAGCGTCCGGGCACTGGGGTTGGCCGCACCAGTTTCGAGCAGGTAACGGTTGCGGTAGGAACGGAGGTGGTTATGGTACCAGATGATGTCCGACTCGATGATCTCACCGCTGCGGGGGTCGCTCACGCTTGGGCCCATAGCATTCCGGGTTTCACTGGCGACGTAGCGGACGACGCTGTAACGGGCGTCCTCCGCGCTCCAGTCCGGATCTTCTTCCCGGGTCGGGGCCACCTTAGCGACGATGGCATTCTTGAAGCCGGCCACCTCAAAGGCTCTCTGCCAGTCCTCAATCCCCTGCTTGAAGTAGGGCACGAATTTGGTGGGCGTGGCCGGGTCGATGTAGTAGACGATGGGCTTAACGGGTTCCACCAATTCACCACGGGCGTAGGCGGCCGGGTCTTTGGGTTCCATTCTCCAGCGGCGGATGTAGCGTTTCCGGTCAGCCTTCAGTGCTTCGGATCCGTAATCGACCTGGCTGACGGTGAACCAGCCCACCCGCGGGTCGTACATCCGGGGCGTCATCGGTTCTTCTGGAAGGAGGTACAGGCTCTGGGCCATTTCCAGGCTGATCGTACCCGTGCGGGAGTTGCTGGGTGGTTCCCCGGCGCTGTAGGTCATTTCGTGGCGGACCTCCACGTTTTCTGGATAGGCTGCCATCCGACTGATGAAACTGCGCTTCCCGTCCAGGCTCCGGACCTTGTATTGTTTTCGGATCCGGCTGGAGAGGCCACTGATGGCCGGAACGTCCGAAGTAAAGAATTTGCTTACCTCAATCACCGCCGCCGTACTGTCCGGATTGAACGTAACGATGGGGAAGGAATTGATCAGCGGTGCAAAGTTGTTATTCTGCACCGAAATATTGATCGGAAGCCGCTCATCGGCCACGCTGCTGAAGCTGACGGACCGCAGGTGAATATTATCAAAACTGCGTTCCCAGTGGACGACCTGCTCGTTCGTTTTCGTCCCCGCATTGAAGTATCCGCCCCCCAGGTTGGCGGGAATCTTCGCGATCCGGCTGACGAGTAACATGTCCTGGCCAAAGCGCCCGAAGGGCACCTCGAAGTAATACTTATCCCCAACCCGGTGGGTAACGAAGAGGCCCCGGGTAGTCTCCACCTCTTTGGTAATCACTTCGTCGTACTTCTTGAATTTTGGCTTAGCCTCCTTCTTCTTTGGGGTAGGTGGCGTGGTGTCTTGCACCATGGTGGTGACCGCCGCGGCTGGGTCAGCCTGTTTTTTCTTCCGTCGTTTCTGGGCGTCCAGTGGGCTGGAAGTAAGTAGTAGGAACAGGGAAAGGAACAATAAATAACGGGTCATACGGGGCTGGTTGTGAGTAGCCCAAAATCAGAACGAGCGGCTACTTTAAATTGGTTAGGGGAAAAAAGCGACCCTAAAGTACAATGATGATCATGGCTTCCCCCCAGTTTACGGATCGTTAACAGCGTCTAGACCAGTGATCGTTGGCTAGTAGACATTAGGACTCCACCTCGTTGACCCCTGCTCTTTATCCAGTAATTAACGCCACCAACTCCGCCGTCATCATGGCGGTGGCGCCCCAGATCTCTTCACCGTTCACGGCGTAGTAGGGGACGTCCTTAATTAATAGCCCACGCGACGTTTTTCGGTCACCCACTTTCCGGTTAGTTGGGTCCAGGAGTTGTTGGAAGGGTACCCAGAGTGTCCGCTCCACTTCGCTTGCTTGCAACTTAAACTCCGCACCTGCGGCAGCGCCCCAGTACCCGACGAAGGGGTCCACGATGAAATTGCTGACGGGAATATAAAGGGGCGTGAGGGCGCCCAGGATCTCAACGTCATTGCGGTCAATACCGATCTCTTCCTCTGCCTCCCGTAGTGCGGTGTCCTTCGCGTCCGTATCGCCGGGATCGACTGAGCCGCCGGGGAAGGAGATCTGTCCGGCGTGGCGGTCGTTCGGCGGGCTCGTCCGCTGGATGAACAGCAGGTTGAGCTCGCCCTCGAAGTGGTGGAAAAGGGCCAGGACGGAGGCTACGCGCGCATTCTTGGGTGGCTCGGGAAAATCCCCCCGGCCGGGAGGGGCAAGACGTGCCTGCGCCTGCCGGCCGGGAAGTGGAGAAGTGCTCAGGGCAAGGCGAATCTGATCTAGCATACCCGCCTAACAGTTAGGCGCCGGTAATGATTAGCCCGGCTGGAGATACCTTAGCGGACGAGCAGCCGAACCGCCTGACCACTATTCAGATCCTGCACGGTGTAGATACCTTTCGGCAGGCCTGCGAGCGATAGTTCTGTTTGACCGGGGCGCAGTTGGTGTGTAGCCAGGGTAAGACCGCGCAGGTCGATGAAACGTAGTACGCGGCCGGCTGGACTCGGTGCGAAGCTTGACCGGTCACTTACCGGATTGGGCCATACGCGCAGGGGTTCGCTCGATTGACAACCATCCACCATTACTACTTTACTGTACTCATAGCTACCATCTACATCAACCATTTTAAGGCGGAAATACTGTTTATTAAGGGCGGATGTAGACGCGGTGTGTTTACCCATCGCCGCTGCGTCACTAGCAACCTTTTGGGAGGCTACTACAGACCAATCCGTCAGGTCATGCTTTGACTCCAGGATGAATTCAGCGACGTCGAGTGCCTCCTCAACCTCCCAAAGGAGCGTGGTTTTGCAAGACGCAACGTCCGTTTTTGCCGTAAAACTGCTCAGCGTTACTGGCAGGACGGTGCAGGCGGTAACATCCAGGGTGAAATTGGCGCAACGCTCGCTATCAAATACCGTATCGATCGGTGTGCCTGCCGCCGCACCGACCTGCTCTACGCAAATGTCTCCCGTAATATCCCGCGGACCGGAGGGGCCGGGGCGGTAGTCCTCAACCGTAATCTGAAAACGGTTGGTCTGGTCGTCGATCAGGCGCACGTTCTCAAAATTGACGTTGCCGTAGCAAGGGTCGTTGACGCCCTGATTAGTATCATCGTAAAAAGGTGGCTGAACGAGAATTGGGCCGGCGCCCTGGTTACGGAAAGAATTGGAGACGTTTTCAACCGTCGTATTGATGATGCTGACCGCGAGCCCATCCGCCCACTGGCGGACGTTGATGCCCGACCATGGCTCATCACGAATTTCGGAATTGCTGAGCACGAACGTGCCCGGAGAAGAGGATCGGTCCGCAACGTTATTCGTGATGTCCGCCCCGTCAAAGGGGTTAAAGATGTTCTGGATATCGACGGCATTCCGTCGCCTTGTTGCATCCTGCCCGTTACCGGTCACCAGCGCCCGGTCGATAACAATGTCCGTTGCGGGGGTGGTGGCGTTGATGTCAACACCTGCGAATTGAATGCCATTACCGGCGTTGCCGGAAAATTCACAGTCGATAAATTCGATATCCTGCATGACGTGGTAACGGCGGAAGGGCTCAAAATCGACGCCCGATTCCGGTTCCGCACCTTCCGTGTTGATGAACTGACTGTTCGTTACCAGTAAACCGATCACGCTCGATACGCTGATGCCCTGCCGGTTATTGTCGTCGCAGATCACGTTATCAATCACGATGTTTTCGCAGGGCGGAATGGGTTCAAAATCCGTGACGTCGCCATCTCCATCGATGTCATTTAGATCTTGTACGAAGGCCGGGCCGACAAGAATTCCGTCTCCGGGCGCGCCCGTAATGGTCAGGTTTTGAATGGTTGCGTTCGTGGCACCGTAGACGTCAATACCGTGGCGAAATTGACTGGCGCGATTATACTCGGTTTTATCCAGCAGGAAATTGCCTCCGTTGCCTTCGATGGTTACCCCGTCCACTTGGCGAATTTGTACGAGGGACTCAAATTCAGAAAGCGCATTCGGCTCTGCTTGTAGCGTTACCGCAGTGTTTTCCAGTTCTAGCGTTACCCCATTTCGGCGGATAAACAGGGCGTCGCTGATCCAGTTTTGACCGACGTCCGCAAGGACAATGCGGGTAAGCGCGGGGTCGTCGAGGGCTGCCTGAATACAAGCCGTGGCGTCGGTAGGGTTACAGTTACTGGCGTTAAGGGTAAGGGTTTGGGCATGAGCGTGGTGGCTACTGAGCACAAAGAGGAGGCTCACGCAGAGGTGTAGAATGGATTTCATCAAAAAAGTAGGTTGCGGGCTCAGTCCGTTCGGGGGGGATAAGACCGCAGAAGTGGGTTTTGTTTGGGTTGGCGGTGTTAAAACGCTAACTGAAGTACGCATGGGTAACGGATACTGCACGGGCGTGCACAACCCATCCGCTCATGGTTACGCCATGGGGCTCAAAGCATACAATTCTTAAGGGATCTATCGCAGTTTCGCCACTTAGGCGTTACTAACCTTGAGGTAATTATCCAAGGCCTTTTCCATGCTGGGCACGGCCGGTGGGCTGGGGGAAATATCCACCCGCAAACCGTGGTCTTCACAGGCCTTGGTTGTCTTACGGCCGGCTACGGCAAGGCGCGTTTCTTTCTGCTCGAACGTAGGGAAATTCTCGTAGAGGGAATCAATACCCATGGGGCTGTAGAAAACAAGGATGTCGTAGTACACCTCTTTTAAATCCGAGAGATCTGCGGCTACGGTGCGGTACATCTGGGCCGGCGTCCAGTCAAAATCGTTATCGTCGAGGTACTTAGCGACGAACTTAGAACCGAGGTTGTTGGTAGGCAGTAAAAACTTCTCCTTACTCCGGTGCTTCTTGAGCGTTGGTGCCAAATCCTGAATGGTACGCTGGCCAAAGAACACCTTGCGTTTGCGGTAGACGATGAACTTCTGCAGGTAGTTGGCCACCGACTCCGTCATGCAGTAGTACTTGGTATCCTGGCTCATTTCAATGCGCATCTCCTTACAAAGGCGGAAGAAGTGCTCGATAGCCAGTTTTGAGGTAAAGATGATGGCCGAGTACTCATCCGGGCGGATGCGCTCTTTGCGAAACTCCTTTTCCGTCAGCCCCTCTACCTCGATGAAGGAGCGCCAGTCAATTTGTAGATCATACTTACTCTCCAGGCGGGAGAACGGGCTGCGTTCCGGAACGGGCTGAGAGACGAGGATCGTTTTAACGGGCTTGCGGGTAACCGCTTGGTCTTCAGATTGGGTAGCCATAACGGAAAGATTTTAGTTGAATGGGGGTGGGGTGTCAGAAAAAAGGGAGGCGCGCCAAAGGGCATGAGATCAAATCAAACTACTGTTCAAGTAGCGGTAAAAGAGGAGGAGCGGCGCAATTTCAATGGCGCAAATATACAAAAGTAAATGCACGGGCCGCGTGGCGGCCACGGGACCAATGATGAAGAAGCCGCGCGTCAGGTGCAGGAAATAGAGGAGCGCAGCCACCGCTACGCCGGCGTACAGAAACGTCACCCGCAGGTTCTCCGGAGCGTAAGAAACCCCCAAATTAATGGGCACGAAAACGATGCCCGCCAGAATGGAAAATACCATCAACACAAAGGCGTAGCGGCTCGTTTCTTTCCGTACGGGGAACAGCCTGCCAACCACCCAAACAACCCACTGCTTGAGATTCACGGCCGCGGCGGCCACCAGGGAATACGTCAGCCAGCTCAACCAAACGTTGCGGCCCAGCCCCACGCTATAGTGCGCCGTGAGTAAGTGCAGAAAGAACCCAATCACCAGGAAATAAAATGAATAGCAAATCCAGAGCGCCGTCTCCTCGCCACCCGACCGGCGCGTATACAGCTGGTTCATCAGGCTTTCGTTGACGGTACCGCGGATGCACTGCCGCAACAAACCACCAAACAATACCCACAGACTAGCCAGGCCGACGAGCAAAATCAGTTGAATGGCCACGATGGCGCCCTTACCCTTATTGGGGTCCGCCGTCTGAATCACGAGCGGCCCGGAGCGCGGTAAATTTTGCGCTGCCGCAGGTGCACTGTTGGAGGGGTTTACGGTACCAGGCCCCCGGCGAATGTCGAAGGGCGTCAACGGAGGGCCCTGCGCTACCGTCGTATCCCCTACCCTGGTGGATTGAGGCAAACGGGCGGTGATCTCGAAGGGGTTGGACCGGTCCTGTGCGCCCAACTCCCCACCCAGCGAAAGGAGTAGAAAAAGGACGTACAATAAGGATCGGTATGTAAGCAAACGGGCCACTAAGCACGAAGGTAAGGCGCGTGGGGCTTGGTCCTACAGTTCGGTGATTCGGGTAAGGAGGGGAAGTCGGGTAGGGAGCCAATTTAGCTGGCGCGGTGTCCGTTCACCCCGTATTAATACCTTGTTAACCAGTCGGGTAATTACCCGGTGGTGGTACCGCAGCCGCCACATTTGCGTTAATTGGTGGGCTGCCACGATATTGTAGCTACCGACCACCCTTCAGTAGTGGGAACCTCATTATGCAAGAAAACGTATTACGCCGCGTCATTACCCTGGGGGTGATTGCCATCCTCGGCATCGTCGGGATGCAGTCCTACTGGGTGATCACTACCTGGGATCTGAACGATACGGAGTTCAGCCAAAAAGCCAAACTGGCCCTGATCGGTGTGGCCCGGCAAATCGCGGCGGCCAATAATGCGGACTTACCAACGGCGGGGATTATCCGTCAGCAATCAAGCAACTACTTCATCGTCAACATCGAGAGCGAGATCGACGCCTTCCAGTTGGAGGACCTAATGGAGCAGGAACTCATCCGGCTGGGGCTGGACGTCCCCTTCGAGTACGCCATCTTTGATTGTACCTCCGACCAGATGGCCTACGGAGCCGTCTGCCAGGCCCCCGGTGGCGATAAAAAAATGGACCTGGACCTCACGGGGAGCTACCTGCCCCCGGATAAGGAACTGCTCTACTACTTCGGAGTGAAGTTTCCTACCCGGACGGGGTACATCTGGAAGAAGATGCAATTGGTCCTCTTCCTCTCGCTCATCCTTGCCCTGACGGTGGCCTTTTTTATCTATTCCGTGATTGTGATCATCCGCCAGCGCCGCCTGGCAACGATGCAAAAGGATTTCATCGATAACATGACCCACGAGTTCAAGACGCCGCTTTCCACCATCCGGATTGCGGCCGGGGTCTTCTTGCGGGACGACTACGTGAGCCACGATAAACGCCTTTCCCGCTACGCGCAGTTAATCCACCAGCAGTACGAACGGCTCAACGGTCAGGTCGAGAAAGTGCTCAACATTTCCCGCATTGAAAAAGGCAACTTTGAGATCAAGCAAGAAAGGGTAGATCTCCAGGATCTCCTGCCCGACCTCCTCAACAGTACGCGGGCCCGCACGGAAGAACTTAACGGCAGCCTCCGCACGGATTTCCCCGACACTCCCCTACCCGTAATGGCGGACCCACTCCACCTGTCGAACATCCTCCATAACTTGTTGGACAATGCGGTTAAGTACAGTGGTAATACGCCTGAATTAACGGTTGCCGGCCACCGGGAAAGCAACCACTTGACGGTATCCGTAACCGACCGTGGCCCCGGGATTGCGCCCGAACACCAGGCTAACCTTTTCGAAAAGTTCTACCGCATCCCTACGGGAGACGTTCACGACGTTAAAGGCTTTGGCCTGGGGTTGTTCTACGTTGCTCAGATCTGTAAAGCCCACGGTTGGCCCATCGACGTAAAGAGCACCCTGGGTAAGGGGACAACTTTCAGCATTCAATTTCCCCTCTTGCCCGTTTTAGAAACCATACCCGCATGAATTCCGCAAGCCAATCCACCACGAGTACCGACGTTGCCCGCGCTCATCTTTTCTACGTAGAGGATGATGAAAGCCTCAGTTTCGTAACGAGGGACAATTTGGAGTTCAGCAACTTCCGGGTGACGCACTGCGCAACGGGTGATGAAGCGTTGGAAAAAATCAACGCGGTAAGCTTTGATTACGATCTCTGCCTATTGGACGTCATGCTGCCGGGTGTGGATGGTTTTGAGTTGGCCGAACGAATCCGGGCACGTAATCAGGACATTCCCATCATCTTCCTTACCGCAAAGAGTCTGAAGGATGATCGCTTGCGTGGTTTGCGGTTGGGAGCGGATGATTACATCACCAAACCCTTTAGCATTGAGGAATTGATCCTTAAGGTGGAGGTATTTCTGCGCCGTAACCGCGTTCGCCCCGCCAGCCCCGCTTACGACCCCAAGCAGATTGGGGACTATCACTTTGCCCTCGATAAGCTTCAGCTGACGTACAAAGACGAAGAACCCCGCCGCCTCACCCGCCGGGAGGCGGAATTACTGCAGTACCTCTCTACGCGTCGGGATCAAGTCAGTGAACGTGGAGACATCTTGGAGAAGATTTGGGGAGAGAATGACTATTTCCTCGGTCGTTCGCTGGATGTATTCATCAGCCGCTTACGTAAATACCTTAAGCAGGACGAGCGGATCGCCATTGAGAATATTCACGGGGTAGGGTTCACCCTGACGGTTAAGTAGATTACCCCATTCTATTGAGGGGTGGAATACATTTCCCATTAGGGCAGCCAGAAGTCCGTTAACGAATTCGGTAGGGAAAACCTCTACTTACCCAACGGGCTACCCGCTCGACGGACTCATTGGCAGTCGTCTGCCAATCGATGTTGATATCGGCTTCATCTCCGTAGAGGACAATGCCATCAGCATCTACGAGGCTGGCTACAACGCCCACGGAATAGGTGCGGGCTCCCCGGTTTGCGATTGCGCCCGGCAATGGCCCGCCAGCGTTGTTGAGCACCGCCCCCACCACGGAGATTGTGGCCGAAGCTTCATCACTAATGAATCGTTCCTTAGTAATGCTGGTGATGACAATAGCATCTACACCTAGTGCAGCGGTGAGAAACTCTGGAGCTTCTAGATGGGCTAGATGAGGTTCAATTCCCGCTTCGCGTAATTGGTTATTCGTCGTATTGATGGATTGAAAATTTATGCGAAGCCCCTGCCGGTAACTATTGGCTCGGTTTAGTAATGCTGACTGAATAGTTCGCTGCAATAGTGTGGCTTCCTCCCTGCGCGTAACGTCTTCCTGTTCCTCTGACCAGTCTCTCGGCATCCGGCCGGTATAGAGTACTTCAGCCGGAATTACCGCAATGACGCGATGTTCTGCCGTGCGGTCATCAAAGTCGTTCGCAACGTAGGCGGGTTGGCGTTGGCAGCTACTTAGGCAAAGCGTGTAGAAAGCGGTAAGGACGAGTAAATAGCGCATGTCGTAGGGTTTGTGGTATTTGTTAATGGATGATTACTGGGTACGACAAACATATGGGGTGGCGTGTGCGGGGTGTCTTATCTGCTTATTAAAGAATAAGCATCAAACCGTTAAAGTGATTTTTTACTAATTAAAAAATGATATTCAATTAATTATAGGGCGTTAGCAAATCACTACGTACCATCACAAAACAAAACCGGCCACCCAACGTATCGTCGGGCGGCCGGTCATTCCTTTTACGCAGGCTGGTTGGCGTGGCTTACTTCATCTTCTGAGCAATTTCCACGATCTCGTAACCTTCAATTACGTCGCCTTCTTTAATGTCATTAAAGTTCTTGACGTTAAGGCCACACTCGAAGCCGGCGCGAACTTCTTTCACGTCATCCTTGAAGCGTTTAAGGCTGGCGAGCTCGCCGGTCATCCCCTCTTTAAGTGGGTAGACAACGATACCGTCCCGAATAACGCGGATGAGCGTGTTACGGGTAACCTTACCCTCGTCGACGTAACAGCCGGCGATGGTACCGATCTTGGAGATCTTGAAGGTCTCCCGAACGGTGATCTGGCAAACGGTACGCTCTTCCTTGGTTGGTTCGAGCATGCCTTCGATGGCATCCTTGATCTCGTCGATGGCTTTGTAGATGACCGAGTAGGTCTTGATCTCTACTCCTTCGCGTTCGGCCAGTTTCCGGGCGGAGCCGGATGGGCGAACCTGGAAACCAACGATGATGGCATCCGAAGCCGTAGCCAACAGAATATCCGAGTCGATGATCTGGCCAACGGCCTTGTGGATCACATTGACCTGTACCGTTTCCTGGCTAAGTTTGATCAACGAGTCAGACAGGGCTTCTACGGAACCATCTACGTCACCTTTTACGATGAGGTTGAGCTCTTTGAAGTTACCCAGTGCGAGGCGGCGGCCGATCTCGTCGAGGGAGATACGCTTGCTGGCCCGGTTAGCCTGTTCACGAGCAATCTGTGCGCGGCGGCCGGCCAATTGGCGGGCTTCCTGCTCACTACTCATCACTTTGAGCATTTCACCGGCCTGTGGCGCGCCGTCCAATCCCAGTAGGAGAGTCGGGCTGCCGGGGTAGACTTCTTTGACGCGTTTGCCACGTTCGTTGAACATGGCTTTGACGCGTCCGGAGTTCTCACCGGCTACGATGATGTCCTGAATTTTCAGGGTACCGTGGTTAATGATGATCTTGGTAACGTAACCGCGGCCCTTCTCCAACGATGCCTCCACGATGGTGGCAACTGCCGGGCGGTCCGGGTTAGCTTTCAGTTCGAGTACCTCTGCTTCCAGTTCGATGAGTTCCATGAGGTCCTCGATTCCAATCCCTTTGAGGGCGGAGATATCGGCGCTCTGGTACTTACCACCGTAAGCTTCGATGGCGTAGCCCATGCTGGCGAGTTCACCCTTGATCTTATCGGGGTTAGCACCCGGCTTATCGATCTTGTTGATCGCGAAGATCATCGGAACCCCCGCCGCTTCGGCGTGGCTGATGGCTTCCTTCGTCTGGGGCATGATGTCGTCATCCGCAGCGATGATGATCACGGCAATGTCCGTCACCTTCGCACCACGGGCACGCATGGCAGTAAAGGCTTCGTGGCCCGGTGTATCGAGGAAGGTGATCTTCTTACCGTTGTCCGTCTTCACTTCGTAGGCACCAATGTGCTGAGTGATACCACCCGCTTCGCCCTCGGTTACGCTGGCTTTACGGATGTAATCTAGCAGCGAGGTTTTACCGTGGTCAACGTGACCCATAACGGTAACGATCGGTGGGCGCTCGACGAGGTCTTCGGGGTCGTCTTCGTAAACGTCTTCTTCTTCGACGTCTTCTTCGGCGGAGATGAATTCCGTTTCGTGGCCAAATTCTTCGGCAACAAGTTCGATGATCTCGGCGTCCAGTCGCTGGTTGATGGAAACGATCACGCCGGCGTTCATACAGGCCATGATGACTTCGCCAATACCGACGTCCATCATGTTGGCCAGTTCCTGCGCGGTGACGAATTCCGTTACCTGGAGCTTATCCGTGGTGCGTTCCGCCTCGACGGCTTCCTGGCGTTCACGAACACGTTCGCGGTGGTCACGACGGGCACGCTGGCGCTTCTTCTTGCCACCACCGCCCTGGATGCGGGCCATGGTTGCTTTGATCTTGTCCTCAATTTCCTTGGCGGAAACTTCTTTGGGTTCGTCCCGACGTCCCTTTCCGGGAGCGGGGCGGCCACGGTTATTACCGGGGCGGTTGCCACCTCCGGTAGAGGGGCCAGTAGTGATCTTCTTGCGCTTACGCTTGCGGCGTTCACCGGCATTTGCGTCAGGCTTTTTGATCTCAATCTTACCCATGACCTTGAGGCCACGGAGCGCTGGGGTCTTAGCACGAACGCGAGGATCTCCCTCGGTCGGGGTACTGGGCGTAGCACCAGGCGTGGTGGGCGCAGCAGGAGTTGCAACGGCTGGTTTGGGAGCATCCGCCGCGGGAGCGCGGTCACCCTGCGGCGCCGGAGCAGCTGGCTTGGGTGTATCTGCTTTAGCGGCTGGCTTTGGAGCTTCCTCCTTCTTTTTGGGTTTCGGCTTAGCCCGGTTCTTGGCGGCGTCCAGATCAATGGTGCCCATGACCTTTAGGCCAGGAACCTTCCGGCCTTCCGTAGCCTCACTACTTTCCTTAGCGGGCGCGGCTGGTGTGGGTGCCGCTGGAGTAATCGGAGCCGCGGCAGCAGGTGGTGGCGGCGGGGTAGCTCCGGGAACGCTCGGTGGAGGCGGCGGTGGTGGCATGCCTGCGGGGCGTGGTGGTGGGGGCAAAGAAGGGCCTTTACCCGCGGCACCGGGAGGTGGTGGGGGTGGAGGTGGTGGAACAGCGGTGGGCCGGGTGTTGAACTCCATGGCATCCGCCTTCTTCTTATCCGACGCGGCGCTGGCAAAGGCGGAACGCACCACGGACATCATCTCCGGCGTAAGCTTCGAGGTTGGCTTATTGTCAATCTCAAAACCCTGCTTGGAGAGGTGCTCGACGATGGTCTGCGTCCCAATATTTAACTCGCTGGCTACCTTGATTAGTCGTTTACTCATTCGATCAATTACGCACAAACAAAAGGTGACCGCGCTGTGCAGACGCGGGGCGATTTAAGACAACCCTAAATAGCCGGTTTTTCCTCTCTTGGCACCACCCTGAAGAGGAACAGGACCGGGACAAATTCCCGGAAGCGATGCAAAGATAAGTCTTTTGGTACAAGCCCCCACGTGATGTGGAAAGTTCGCATTCAGATAACTTATCGTTCAATTTTACCCGCCTGACGGCCACCATTTTAGCTTGGTGCATACACCTCGTAACATACGAGACACGTCCAGCGGGCTATATCCAACAAGGCGAGATAAGCCTTTGTTGCAAACTACTTTTATCTAATACTTCTAGCGCCCACGTTTGGACGGAGTTAAATAGGAAATAGCAGTTGTATGGAGCCATTTTACCAGCATCGAACAACAGTGAACACCTGGTGGTACACCGCCGCGGCGAAGGCTTCCCCAGCCGGAGTAGGGTGATTCTACCTAAAGGACCACCCTACTCCGAAAGGGACTGCTTACTCTTCGAATTCCGCAGCCAGGACGCTGAGGACGGCCATGACCGTTTCCTCCTCCAGGTCCGTACGGCGGATGAGTTCTTCCGAAGACAGCTCGAGTACGGACTTCGCCGTATCCAGACCAATGGCCTTGAAGGAATCCAAAACCCAGGCTTCGATCTCGTCCTTAAATTCGTCGAGGTCGACGTCTTCAATTTCGACTTCGTTGTTGCGGTATACGTCAATCTCGTACTCCACCAGGCGGCTGGCCAGCTTGATGTTGGTGCCACCCTTACCGATGGCCAGGCTGACCTGATCGGGCTCGAGGTAGACCTTTGCGCGGCGGGCTTCTTCGTCCAACTCAATGTTGCTGACGCGAGCCGGCGTGAGTGAACGCTGGATGTACAGCGAGGTATTATTCGTGTAGTGGATCACGTCGATGTTCTCCGAGTTGAGCTCACGGACGATACCGTGGATCCGGGAACCCTTCATACCGACACAGGCACCGACGGGGTCGATGCGATCGTCGTAAGACTCAACGGATACCTTGGCGCGTTCGCCGGGGATGCGGACGATGCCCTTGATGGTGATGAGGCCATCCTCAATTTCGGGGACTTCCTGCTCCATCAGCTTGGCGAGGAAGCGCTCGTCGGCGCGGGATACGATAACAACGGGGTTGTTGTTATTGCGCATCTCGACTTCCTTGATGATGCCGCGGACCATATCGCCCTTGCGGAAGTAATCTCCCCGGACGGTTTCGGTGCGGGGCATCACGAGTTCGCGGCCGTTGGAGTCGTCGATGACGAGTACCTCGCGCTTGAGGATCTGCTGTACTTCGCAGAGTACGAGTTCCCCTACCCGCTCGGTGTAGCTGCGGTAGAGTTCGTCCTTCTCGAGGTCCATGATCCGGCTGATGAGCGTCTGCCGGGCGGCCATAATGGAGCGGCGGCCGAAGTCTTCGAGGAAGAGTTGCTGGTAGCACTCCTCACCGACTTCGTAGTCGTCGTCCACCGCCAGGGCTTCGGAGAGGCTGATCTCGGAGAGTTCGTCGGTTACTTCACCGTCCGGGACGATCTCGCGTACGCGCCACAATTCGAGGTCTCCCCGGTTGGCGTTTACAATGATGTTGAAGTTGTCGTCCGTCGTGAACTTCTTCTTGATGAGGGTGCGAAACACATCCTCCAGTACCCGCACCATGGTGGGGCTGTCAATGGCTTTGCCGGAGCTGAACTCCTTGAAAGTATCTACTAAATTCATGGCTTAGAAGCTGATTTTTACGAGTGCTTTTTTGATGTCGCCAAACACGATGGCCGTCTCTTCCACGACGGTCAACTTACGCTTGCCCTCCTTGCGGCGGACTTTGGCGGTGAGGACAATCCCTTCTTCCGTAACGGAGATGAGCTCGCCCTTATATTTTTCGCCTTCCTGGGTGGTTACATCCAGGGTGCGGCCTTTATTTTTTACGTACTGCCGGTGGAATTTCAGGGGGCGGTCCACCCCGGGGCTGCTGACGTTGAGGGTGTACTTCTCCCCCAGCGGCTGTTCTTCGTCGAGGTAGGCTTCGATGACACGGCTGGTCTTCTGGCACTTCTCAAAGGTCATGGCGGAGTCGCTATCGATGAAGACGTCGAGTTTGGTGTTCGTCTGCTTGACGTCCACCACGTAACAGTCGGCGAATGCTTCGTTCTCCGCAAAAAAGGATTCCACGATTTCGGTGATCTTATCGACCATGTTCGGCTGGTTTGTTTATCCCAATTTCTTCGCACCCGCGGCAGCGCCCAAATTGAAGAACTGCTAAAGGTGATAAGCGACCGACCGGCAAAACGGACGGTACTGGCATAAAAAAGAGGGAATCTTGCGATTCCCTCTGGGTAGTTTTTTAGACTTGTTTGGCAAAGATAACGCTTGTCGCGCACATTGGTTGAATGGCGATTTTTAGCGGGCGCTGTTACCCAGTTTCTCCACGAGGAAATTGGTCATTTTCGTGTAGAGGTGCAGCCGCGTCGGGCCACCGTAGATGCCGTGGTTGCGGTTGGGGTAGAAGTAGGTATCGAACTGCTTGTTGTTCATGATGAGGGCGTTGGCCATCTCCGCGGTGTGTTGGAAGTGGACGTTGTCATCCCCCATCCCGTGCACGAGCAGCAGGTCGCCTTCGAGGCGGTCGGCGTAGTGGATCGGGCTGTTCTTGTCGTAGCCATCCTTGTTCTCCTTGTAGGTACGCATATAGCGCTCGGTGTAGATGGTGTCGTACCACTTCCAATTGGTGACGGGCGCCACGGAAATGGCCGCGGCGAAGGTGTCGTTACCCTGCAGGATGCAGTGCAGGGCCATGAAGCCACCGTAGGACCAGCCGAAGATGCCAATGCGATCCGCGTCGATGTAGGACTGACCACCGAGGTACTTCGCGGCGGCGATCTGGTCTTCTGTTTCCTGCTTACCGAGCGTCAGGTAGGTTTGCTTTTTCATCAGCTCACCCCGGGCGCCGGTACCGCGGTTATCGACGACGGCCACGACGAAACCCTGCTGGGCCAGCATCTGGAACCAGGCCATGTTGGCGCCGCGCCAGTTATCCAGCACCTGCTGGCTGCCGGGGCCGCCGTAGACGTGCATGAGCAGCGGGTGCTCCACGCTTTCGTCCATTCCGGCGGGCTTGATCATGTAGCCATTCAGCGTGGTACCCTCCTCGGTGGTGAAGTCGAAGAATTCTACGGGTTGGTAACCGTAGGCCTGAGTTCTGGCCAGCAGGTCCTCGTTGCTGATGATCCGGCGTACGGATTCTCCGCTGCCGTCCATCACCGAGATTACGGCGGGCTGGTTGATGGTCTGGTGGTTCAGCACGAAGTAATCGTAGGTGCTGGAGAACTGGGCGGAGCTCGTACCTGGCTCAGCGGCCAACGGACGGGGCAGGTCGCGGCCGCGGAGGCTCTTTACGTACACCTCCCGGCCCAACGCGTTCTTTTTGGCCGCCTGGAAGTAGACCTGGCCGTCGTGGAAGCCGTAGAAGTCCGTCACGTCCCACTTACCCATGGTGATCTGCTGTTGCTCCTTGGCGTTGTTCAGACCGTGGAGGTAGATGTGGTTGTAACCATCGATCTCGCTCGTCCAGATGAACTGCTTGCCGTCCGCGAGGAAGGTCAGGTTATCATGCACGTCGATGTAGTACTTACTGGCTTCCTTCAGGATGGTCTTTTCTTCGCCGGTCTTCAGGTCGAAAAGTTGAAGTTGAGTTTGGTTCTGGTAGCGGTTCATGACTTGAGCGACGACCTGATCGCCGCGGGTCGTCCACGTCACGCGGGGCAGGTAGTGCCAGCGGTCGAGTTTGTCCTTATTTACCGTGATCAGGTCTTTGGTCGCGCCGGTGCCGACATTATAAGCGTGGAGGGAAACGGTGCTGTTCTCCTCCCCTACTTTGGGGTATTTGAAGGTGTTGTACTCGGGGTACATGTCGTTGTGGAAGTCCGTGTAGGTGAACTCGGGTACCTGCTTCTCGTCGAATTTCAGGTAAGCGAGGTGGCTGCCGTCGGGGCTCCAGTGGATGGCGGAACTGAAGGCAAATTCTTCTTCGTACACCCAGTCGGCCGCGCCGTTGATGATGGCGTTCACGGCACCGTCGGTGGTGACCTGCGTGAGCTCACCGCCGTCCAGGTTTTTGATCCAGATGTTATTGTCCACCACAAAAGCGACGCGTTTTCCGGTGGGGTCCAGCGAAGCCAGTCGGTGCTTCTTTTCGGGGTAGACGGCCGTCAGTTTTTTGCTGTCCACGTCATAGACGTAGAAGAAACTCTGGCTGCTGCGGCGGAAGAGTTGTTCCGATTCACTACTGATGACGAGTTGCTTTTCGTCGTCGCTCAGGTAATAGTTATCGATGCGGCCGCTGAACCCGGCCTGGCCTTCAAGGTCGGCGCCATCCACGATCACGCCGGTCTCTTTTCCACTGGTGATGTCGTAGGTCCGGATCTTGTTTTTCGAGAGGCGGGTGTAAGTCTTACCGTCGGCCAGAAAGTTGAACCCACTGACGCGGTCGGCGCTGAAGATGTAGTTCTGCCAAATGTCCTCCAGCGAGATGTTCTTGGTCTGGGCGCTGGCGCCGGTGCAAAGGAAGAGGGCGAGTAAAAGGGATAGGTAGCGCATTGGCTCGGTTTGGTTCAGGATAGTAAAGGAACGGCCCGTAAATATGGTTGTATTGTACGGATGGAGATGGGTGCCGAAGGTCTGCAATTTTACCAACAGGTTTTTCCACACCATTCTCCACATTTTGTTTGAAGTATTGTGCCCGTGCAACACGGCCAGTCCGTAACTTTGTGGGGTTATGGCAAAGGACAGGACTTACGATCGCAGAGAAGGGGCAAAGGGCTCTAAATACAGCAACCGCAACACGTTAGCGGAGGCGAATTTACCCGAATACAGCAAGCTGCCCCCCCAGGCAACGGACTTAGAAGAAGCCATCCTCTCCGCCCTGCTCATCGAGAAGGAAGCGATGACGAAAGTGATCGACATCCTGGCGCCGGAAGCTTTCTACAAACCGGCTCACCAGGCCATTTACCGGGCCATGCGCCGCCTCTTTGAGAAAAGCCTACCGATCGATATTCTGATGGTCCGCGAAAACCTGAAAAAGGAGGGCGAAGCGGAGATCGCCGGTGGCGCCGCCTACCTGGCGCAGTTGACGAATAAAGTGTTGAGCTCCGCCAACATCGAATTCCATGCCCGGATCGTGGTTGAAAAGTTCATCCAGCGGGAGTTGATCCGTACGAGCACCGAGGTGATCAAGGAAGCCTACGAGGAAGGCACTGACGTGCTCGACCTCCTCGATCAGGCCGGCCGTAACGTCTTCGAGATCACCGAAAAGAACATGGGCCGCCAGGTGGCCGATATGGGTACGCTGGCCCAAAAACTGATGGACCAGCTCACCATGCTCCGCGAGAAGGAGGATGGGCTGACGGGGGTGCCCACCGGCTTCACCGAGCTGGACCGGCTGACCTCCGGCCTCCAGGGCTCCGACCTCATCATCATCGCCGCCCGCCCGGCGATGGGTAAGACCTCATTCGTACTGAGTATGGCCCGCAACGCGGCCGTGGACTACAAACGCGGCGTGGCCATCTTCAGCCTGGAGATGAGCGCCACCCAGTTGGCCGGCCGGATCTTCAGTCAGGACGCAGAAGTGAATGGCCAGAAAATGCGGAACGGCAAGTTCGACGATGATGAGTGGATCCGCCTCACCGCGGCGATGTCCCGCGTCGGTGAAGCCCCGATCTTCATCGACGACACTCCGGGCATCAACGTATTCGAACTCCGCGCCAAGTGCCGCCGCCTCAAGCAGGAAAAGGGTATCGATATGGTCATCATCGATTACCTCCAACTTATGTCCGGCGCCGGCGAAAGCAACAAGGGCATGAACCGGGAGCAGGAAGTCTCCGGCATCAGCCGTGCCCTCAAAGGCCTGGCCAAAGAATTGGAAGTACCGGTGATTGCGCTGTCTCAGCTCAGCCGGGCGGTAGAGAGCCGTGGTGGAGATAAACGCCCGCAGCTCAGTGACTTACGCGAATCTGGTAGCATCGAACAGGACGCAGACATCGTAATGTTCCTCCACCGCCCCGAATACTACGGCATCCACGAAGACGAAATGGGTAACTCCAACGCCGGTATCGCCAACGTCATCGTCGGGAAGAACCGCCACGGTGAAGCCAAGGACATCCGCATGGCCTTCATCAACGACTTCGCCCGCTTCGCCGACCTCGAAGACCCCGATTTCAACCTCCTGCCCGACGGCGCCATCTCCCCCGAATCCGGCGGCCAGCCCTACGGCTCCACCACCATCCCCTCGCGAATGAATACGGACGAGGATATACCGTTTTAAAGTAGCGAGATTCGAGTATCAAGTACCGAGTTGCTAGACTCAGGCCATGCTACTCGTTACTTGCCACTCGTAACTCGCAACTCCCCATGCTCCCCTTCCAAAACCGCCTCAAGAAAATGGCCCGCCACCACGGCAAATGGGCCCGCCGCCAGGAACTCGACGCCTACCGGATCTACGATGCGGACCTGGACGAGTACCCCATCACCGTGGACCGCTACGGCGAACAACTCTACGTCTCCATCTACCACCGCCGGGGGGAAGAATGGACGGACGCAGACTTCCAGGACCGCAAGCTCGCCTACCGCGATGCCATCACCGAAACCCTGGAAGTGGGCCGGGACCAGGTTTTCTTCAAACTCCGCAAGCGGCAATCCGGGACGGATCAGTACGAAAAACTATCCGTCGCCCAACGCGAATTCACGGTGGCGGAAAATGGCCTCGGCTTCATCGTCAACCTCACCGATTACCTCGATACCGGCCTTTTCCTGGACCACCGCCAGACGCGGATGATGATCGCCAAGGACGTTCAGGCCACGGAGAACGCCGTCGTGCTCAACCTCTTTGCCGGGACCTGTTCCTTCACCATCTACGCCGCGGCCGCGGGTGCCAAGCGCGTGGATTCAGTGGAACTCTCCAAAACCTACCTGGACTGGGGGGAAAGGAACCTCGCCCTCAACGAATTGGAAAAGGGGAACCACCGCTTCCTCCAGGAGGACGCCATGCAGTGGCTGAAGAAGGACCGCAACCCCAATTACGATATCGTGATCCTGGACCCACCCACCTTCTCCAACTCCAAACGAATGCGGGACAGCCTAGACGTACAACGCGACCACGTAGGCCTCATCAACCGCTCGCTATCCCTCCTCAAGCCCGGTGGCCGGCTTTACTTCATGACGAGTTTCCGCAAGTTTAAACTAGCCGAGGACTACCTGAAGGGGGCCGCATCCGTTAAAGAGATTACCGGACAAACGGTACCGCCGGATTTCCGAAAACGAAAGCCACACCGGTGTTGGTTGTTGGTGCGAACTGACGAGGAAGCGTAACCGCTCCGTGAGAAGGCTACCCTTTTAACTTACTCGCCGGATAGGTGTTGGCAACATCACCATTTGAATCTCCTGCCATGCCCGCCCCCGAACTGAATACTTACCTCCGGAAAGTCCTCCACAACTTACCCGCAGACTGGCTCAACCTGACCACCCACCGGCTCAATATCTACGACGAAAGCCAGGCCAAAACCGAGTTTACCGCAGCCTTCGAAGCACACTTCGCCGCTAATAGCGTGGACCGGGTAGCCCTCACGAATTTGCCAACCGCTTACGACTACATCCGCCTCGGCCATCCGCTGTCGTGCGTGTTGGAATGGGCGCTGGCCAAACGATTCTCCCTTCCCGCCACCCACGTCATCAGCTTCTCTTCGCGGACGATGCCGCTACTGGCCATCCTGCGGCAAAACGCCCTGGACGGCAGGGCTACGCGGATCGTAAACGGGGCCGCCCTGCCCAATCAATTCTCTGCGGAAGTCGTCCGCGAAGTCTATGGGTACAGCTTTGAACTGGTTGCTGCATCGGAACTAGCTGCCAGCACGGAGTTTGCCGGCACTACGGTGCTTTACCGTTCGGATACTGAAGAGGCTGCGACGGAAATTCCCGCATGGGTGGACTACCTCGTGCAGTCCTACGGAGACAGCGGGAGCATACTCTACATCGGGCCAGACCACGGCGCCAACATCAGCAATATCCAGCACGTGCGCCGGCGGGAAACCATTGCCATGACGCCGGCCAACTGCCTGCGCGAATTGGAAAAGATGGTTGGATTACCCGTCGTCGAGCCCGTCGCCCAGCTTAATCTCGAAGCGAATCGCAGGGCCGTCCGCGCCGACATCGCCGCAGTGACGGGTACCAAAACTCAACCAATCGTCGGCTCCAGCGGCCTGTCCGTGCAGTACGCCATCATGATGGGGCTGGTGGACGATGCCGCCGCGCGCTACCCCGGTAAGCCAATTCGGTTCGTGGTGCCGCCCAACTGTTACGGGGGGACGAACGACCAGGCCCGCCGCGTCGCCGCTTGCCTGGAAAACGTCACGATCGTCGACCTGCCCGTGGACGGCGATAACGACATGGTCAACAGTACCGAACGGGCGCTGGAGCAACTCGCGGCGGAGGACGCCGTCCCCTATATCATCGCCGAGATCCCCACGAATCCCCGCGTGGAGGTGCCCGATCTGGCCGCCCTCAAATGGGTGCTTAGCACCAAGCGTCAGACGGCGAAGGGTACTGACGCCATTCCGCCCGTATTCATTCTGGACCAGACCTTTTGCCCCAACGTCCACTTTTTGGGGCCGGACGATACGCTTTCCACCGTGCCGGCGGTGGCCTACGCGAGTGGCTCGAAGTTCCCCAGCGGTGGCCGCTGTACGGCTGGTTACTGCGTCGGCAATGCCCTGGCGGAGCCGTTAATGACTAAGATCGAACGCCACTTGTTGCTCTGCGACAACGAGGCTACGGCGGGGCAGTACGCGGTTCTCGCCGAGCAATTTCCGTCCATGCTCGAGCGCATCGAGGCGGCCTACCGGAACACCCGCGCTTTTGTCGATTTCATCGGCCGGGTGCTCCCGGAGGCGAAGATCAATTTCGTCTCCCCCGAGTTGGCGGAGCGGGGCTTCACGCCGTCGGTATTCTCGCTCGATCTACCGACCAAGGGCGCCACGCCGGCCGAGCGGGAGGCCCACAAAAGAGCCCTTAACCACCGCCTAATCAAAATGATGATCACCGAGCTGCCAGAGGAATCAAAATACTGCGTCAGTTACGGTCAGCTGAAGGGTTGTTACTGGACCATCCCGGCCACCTCTACCCAGGGTACGACCAAGGAGGCGGATAAGGACTACATCGCCCGCGTATCACTCTCGCCGGACCTCGATCTGGCCCGCCATCAAGAAGTTTTTCAGGATTTCGTAGACAGCATTTGATGCTGACCCGGTAATTGTTTTAATATCATTTGGGCGCTCACGCAGGTGCCGGGTTATGGAGGATTAAAAAGGATATATCGCCACGGATAAAACTATCCCATAAACTGGTGTATCAGCCTTACTGCTGATGGGCTACAGCACTTCGCGGGTCGTCCCCTCGACTTTCAGAATCAAGTCCGCTCCGTAGCAACCGGCGGGTGTTTGGTAGCCAGGCTGAAGGTCGCCGTCCAGTACGCGTTTAGTGATCATCAGTGCCGTTTCAGCCGTCAGGGTGTAGCCCTCAATCGTGCGGAGGCGCGCCGCGAAGGTCTCGCCTTTTGCATTAGTTGCCCTTCCGTAGACGTAGCTTTCGGCGCGTTCACGACGCTCCGATCCGGGGCCCGCGGGCCGGTCGGCTACCCGTTTCTTGAGGAAGTTCTTAACGAATGAGGATCGGAGTAACGGCCCCAGGTAATTCCCCATTTTCATGAGTTGGATCTGAGAGGTAGGGACGGCGAAATAGGTCTCCACGTTAGGTATGCCGGTCGTATGGTAAGCGGTGAATACATCTCCCCAGGGGATGGTGACGGCACGTAGTTCGTCCTCTTTGGTGAAGGGAAAGGTCTCGGTTTTGTAGGCGCCGGGTACGTCCTGGATCTCACCGTTCCGGCGGACCTTGCCGGGATGGCCAAGGCTTTCCAGCATCGTTTGGGCCGTGCCGTGGGAGATGCTACCACCCTTCCAGGCGAAGGCAAGAACCAACTCCGTGGCATCCGGAAGCTGCTGGTGGCAGAAGGCGGCAATGCAGTCGGTGGGGACGACATCGAATCCGACGCCCGGCATGGCCATCAAACCGGCTTCGGCGAATGCATTACTCAGGCTGGCGGCGTGGGCGAACACGTCGATCTCACCCGTAATGTCCAGGTAGTGCGTTCCGGTGGCGAGGCAGGCAGCAAGCATCGGTGCGGCCGTCTGGCTGAAGGGGCCTGCGGCGTGGAGGACGAGTGGGTAATCCGCCAAGAGTGCCTCGAGCGCAGAGGTGTCGGACAAACTGACGGCGCGGTAATCCAATCCCTTCTCTGCCGCGAGGGGTTTTAGCTTTTCCTCATTCCGTCCACAAAGGAGTGGCCGTAACCCGTAGGCGGCGGCGCGTTCGGTAATCAGCCGACCGGTATACCCGTAGGCGCCGTAGAGGACGAAATCATTCATAGCTTGTCATCAGTAATTATCCGGGACCATAAAGGTAACGAGTTGGCGGGGGCAGCTACCGGTTTACCGCGGGCTCCTTTGTACCTTGGGACGTTCCCAATCCGCTGAGTTTTCATCCCGAACCTTTGTGTTATGTCCTTACCCAGAATTTGCCTCATCAGCTGTTTTTTCCTATTGCTTTGCACCTGCGTCAGCGCCCAAAAAAATGGGGATAAGGCCATTAAAAGTATTGCGGAAGTGACGGCAGGAATGGAGAAGGCCGAAGGCTACTTCACGACCTACTGGAGCGATGCGGAAGGAAAAGTGTACGTGGAGATCGACCGGTTTGACGAGGATTTCCTGTACGTGAACAGCCTCGCCGCCGGCCTGGGAAGTAACGACATTGGCCTGGACCGGAACCAACTGGGGGACAACCGCGTGGTGCGTTTTCAGCGGGTAGGGCCAAAGGTTCTACTCGTGCAGCGCAACCTGGATTACCGCGCCGTAAGCGACAACGAAGACGAAGTCGCCAGCGTGCGCGACGCCTTTGCCCAATCCGTACTCTTCGGTTTTAAAGCCGTAGCGATGACTGGCGGCCGGGCCCTGATCGATCTCACCCCGATGTTGCTGAGTGACGCCCACGGCGTGATCCAAAATCTGAAACGGGGGAAGCAGGGCAGCTTCAAAGTGGATGCTTCCCGCAGTGCCGTGTACCGCGACCGCACGAAGAACTTCCCCAAAAACAGCGAATTTGAAGCCACGCTCACCTTTACTGGAGAAGCTACCGGCAGGCAGGTAAGGAGCGTCGCGGCCACGCCAAACAGCTTCTCGCTGCGGATGCACCACAGTTTTGTGGAATTGCCGGACGATAATTACCGACCCCGAAAGTTTGACCCCCGCTCCGGCTACTTTCAGATGAGCTACGCGGATTACGCCACGCCGATCGACCAACCCCTGCGTAAACGCTTCATCACCCGCCACCGGTTGGAGAAGAAGAACCCTGCCGCCGCCACGAGCGAAGCCGTCGAACCAATCGTTTACTACCTCGACCGGGGTGCCCCCGAACCCGTGAAATCCGCCCTGCTGGAAGGGGCCCGCTGGTGGAACGAAGCCTTCGAGGCGGCGGGGTACAAAAATGCCTTTCGGGTGGAAGTCTTGCCGGAAGGCGCGGACCCGCTGGACGTGCGGTACAACGTCATCAACTGGGTGCACCGCAGCACCCGGGGTTGGAGTTACGGGAGTAGCGTGATTGACCCCCGGACCGGTGAGATCATTAAAGGACACGTCCTGCTGGGTAGCCTGCGGGTGCGGCAGGATTTCCTGCTGGCGCAAGGATTGGTACCCGCCTACGCGGAAGGGGAAACGCCCGACCCCCGGCTACAGGAAATGGCCCTCGCCCGCCTGCGGCAACTGAGCGCTCACGAAGTTGGCCACACGATCGGCCTGGCGCACAATTTCGCGGCCTCCGTAAACGGAAGAAGCTCGGTGATGGATTACCCCCACCCCTACGTCACGCTGAAGGATGGGGAAGTTGATTTCAGCAAGGCCTACGGTGTAGGAATTGGCAGCTGGGATAAACGAACCATCCAGTACGGCTACCAGGAATTCGCCGGAGCCAAAGCGGAGCGGGAAGGCCTGGCCACCCTTCTGGAAGAAAACGAACGCATGGGCCTCCTCTACCTGAGTGATGCCGACGCCCGCCCGGTGGGGAGCAGCCAGCCGAACGCTCACCTCTGGGACAACGGGGTGGACGCAACCCAGGAACTCGTCCGGCTCCTGGAGCTACGGGAACACGCCCTGGCCAAACTGGGTGTCGATAACCTCGCCCCGGGCCAGCCGGTCTCCGAACTGGAGAAAGTGCTTACGCCCGTTTACCTGATGCATCGCTACCAGGTGGAGGCCGTCGCAAAAAAGATCGCCGGCTACCACTACCAATACGAAACCGTGGGCGGCTACGAATCCTCGGGGATCAAACCCGTAAATGACGACGAGTAGCGCCGCGCCATCGCCGGCCTCCTCGGCACCCTGCAGCCGGAAACCCTGAAGTTGCCGGCGCACCTCTACCGGCTAATCCCACCCCCCGCCATGGGCTACGGCCGTGACCGGGAACTCTTTACGAGCCGGAACGGTGGCGGCTTGGACGTATTCGCCATGGCCGAGCTATCGGTGGATAACACCCTGAAGTTCATGCTCAATCCCCACCGGCTGGCCCGGCTGGCGGAGCAAAGGGCGCTCTACCCTGATCTGGAGGTACCTGATTTGGCCACCTACCTCAGCAATACCTGGAAAGCGGCCGGCGATGAACCGACTACGCAGACGGCCGATGCTTACGGGATGGCCCTTGCACGGATGGTCCAACGGCGCATCGTCGAGGCCCTGATGCGGGTTAGTAAGGATGCCTCCGCCGCGGAACTGGTTAGGGTTGCGACTATGAATGAACTCCACCGCATCAGTACTCAGCTAAAAAGTGATAGCCAGAACTACGTCTACCTGAAGGGCCGCATCGATAATTTTCTGCGCAGCCCCGAAGAAACGGTCCTGCCACCAGTGGGAAGTCTACCCGACGGCTCGCCGATTGGTTGTGGGCAATAATTTTCGGATCATTACCACGCTAATACCTACCATTTATTTAATCAGGGAAGACCGATGAACACCTCCCCCGACTTCCGCCGAACGGACTCTACCGACCCGGCGCTGCTACCCCTCATCAAGGAACTCGATGAACACCTTTACGGCATCTACGGCGACCGAATGGAATTTTTCAATCTCTACAATGGGCTGGAGTACATCAAGCACGTCGTGATCGTCTCCTTTGAAGACCAAGCGGTCGGTTGCGGCTCGCTGAAAGAGTATGAATCAGGGACCGTAGAACTTAAACGGATGTACGTTTCACCGGATGCCCGCGGCCGGGGTATCGGTTCCGAACTCGTGGAGGAGTTGGTAAGTTGGGCCAGTGAGCTCGGCTACAGCAGAATGATCCTCGAAACTGGTCACGAAATGCCGGACGCCGTCGCCCTCTACAAGAAAAACGGGTTCTCCCGGATACCCAACTACGGGCAGTACGTGGGCGTGACGGAGAGTTGGTGCTACGAAAGAGTATTTAATCGGTAGACGATCTCCCGCACCTCATTTTCGGAACAATAACCGCTACTTCAACTTACTTCTACCCAACTCGTAACCTCTACCCTATGCCAACTTCCATCGTCACGCTGACCTTCAATGCCGTTCAGGAAAATACTTATATCGTTTACGACGACGATACTCGGGAGGCCATCATCTTCGACCCCGGTTGCTTCAGTAACGCGGAGGAGCAGGAGTTGAGTAAAGCGATCGAGGATCGAGACCTGAAGCCGGTCAAGCTGATCAACACCCACTGCCATTTCGACCACGTGTTTGGCAACGCCTTCGTGAAAGAGAAATACGGGCTCGAATTGGGTATCCACGAGTTGGAGGCGCCTATCCTGGAAGCGGCACCCCTCGTAGTGAGTATGTACGGTATGCCGCCAATGACGGCCTCCCCACCGGCGGACCACTTTATTCAGGAGGGCGACGTCATTTCACTGGGCGAGGCACGCTTTGAGGTGCTGTTTTGCCCCGGCCACTCCCCGGGCAGTATTTGCTTCTATAACCGGGGCGAGGCCTACGTGATTGCCGGCGACGTCCTGTTCCACCGCAGTATTGGCCGGACGGACCTGCCGGGCGGCGACCACAAAACGCTGTTGCGCAGCATTAAACGGGAGTTGTTGGTGCTGGACGACAACGTCCGCGTCTACCCCGGCCACGGAGAACCGACCACGATTGGTGAGGAACGAAGGGAGAATCCGTTCTTCTAAGGAATCCAGCAAATTAAGCGGCCTCTATTGCCAGCGTTTTTTCACCAGGAATAAGACGGCGTGGACTATCCCTTGATCGCATCAAAGGCATCGTACCCAACGCGAAGGCGGCGAACGGATTCCTCCTGGCCGACGACTTCCAGGATTCCGAAGGCATCCGGCCCCTGAACGGTACCCGATACGGCAACGCGGAGAATGGGGAGCACCTGGCCGAAGCCCAACTCGTTGGCCTTCATGAAGGCAACAACGTCTTCCTTGATGCAATCTGCCGTCCAGGTGGAGGAATTACTTAGTTGGTCCGCCAGCGCATTGAATTTTTCCCGGAGTTCGGGCTTCCACTTTTTGCGGATGGGCTTTTCCTCGTAGTCGGTTACGGGCTCCACGAAGTACTTACCCTCCAAGTAGAATTCGGGGATGAGGTGGATTCGCTCCTTGAGGAGGCCGGCAATTGCGGTAGCCTTTTCCACTGGTATTTCGTGGCCATTGGTGGCGAATTGCTCCTGTACTATGGTTGCCAACTCCGTGTCTGACGTAGCGATGAGGTACTGTTGATTGTACCATTTGGCCTTTTCGATGTCGAAGCGGGCCCCGGAATTATTGATGCGGTCCAGCGTAAAAGATTGGGCTAGCTCTTCGAGGCTGAATACTTCCTGCTCCGTCCCCGGGTTCCAGCCGAGGAAGGCGATGAAGTTAACCATGGCTTCCGGCAGGAATCCATCCTCCCGGAAACCGGCGAATTGTTCTTTTTTGACGTGGTCATCCCAGCGGAGGGGGAAGACGGGGAAGCCAAGGTCGGCGCCTTTGCGCTTGCTGAGTTTCCCTTTGCCGTTAGGGTTGAGGAGTAGCGGGAGGTGTACGAAAGTAGGCGCGGACCAGTCCGAAGCCCGGTAAAGCAGGACGTGGAGGGCGGTGCTGGGTAGCCATTCTTCCCCCCGGATGACGTGGCTGATCTTCATCAGGTGGTCATCCACGATGTTGGCGAGGTGGTAGGTGGGCAGGCCGTCGGCCTTCATCAAAACCTGGTCGCCCAGCTCATCGGTTTGGAAGGATACTTCGTTGCGGACGACATCCTGAAAGGTGACCGTCTGGCCCGGATCGATCTTGAAGCGAACGACGTATGGCGATTTGTTTTTGAGCAACTCCTCCGTTTCATCGGTGCTCAGCGAGAGCGAGTTGCGCATGCTCATCCGGGTAGCGGCGCCGTAGCGGAAGTTGTGGTTACCGGCTTCTTTTTCCGCGGCGCGGCGGGCTTCCAGCTCGTCCTCCGTATCGAAAGCGTAATAAGCCTCCCCTTTTTGTAGGAGGTATTCGACGTGCGCTGCGTAGAGTTCCCGCCTTTCGCTCTGTCGGTAGGGACCGTAATTCCCCTCTTTTTCTGGCCCTTCGTCGGGGCTGATCCCGCACCAGGCCAGGGCATCGATGATGTACTGTTCGGCGCCTTCTACGTAGCGTTTTTGGTCCGTATCCTCAATGCGCAGGATGAATTTGCCACCGTTCGCGCGGGCGAAAAGGTAGTTGTATAGGGCGGTGCGCAGGCCACCGATGTGGAGGGGGCCGGTGGGGGACGGGGCAAAGCGTACGCGGACGGGATTCATGGGATCGTAATTAAAAATGGGAAGGGTATAAAAATTATGTTTGGTAAGCAGCGTTTCGGACCGACTGATCGTTCATTTAACCAACCAGCGAAGGGGAACTTTTTAAAATAACTTCGAGTTATCAAGGTAAGGTTCCGCAAATGTAGCTGATATAGTTATAGGCCCGATTGTGCTTCTCCGTTTCCGGGGGATTCCCTTCGGAGCCGCTAGCCTTCTTCCGGTGGTCTTTTGGTCTGCCACCGTATACAACTCCAGATTTAAGCTTTCACTCAACACACCGACTACACCTGCGCAATTGCGGAGGTGATAGACTTTTCTATACACCTGTTTTACATCCATCAACCGTTCTCTCGAAAAAACCGACGTTATGTATTTAGTTAAAACACCACGGCTCGTTCAGAAGCTACTCCCTAATTTTCACTGGAAGGTAACTTCCAGTACGGATGCCCCTACGATCTATCTCACTTTTGACGATGGCCCGATCCCACAAATCACACCCTGGATCGTGGAGCAGTTAGCGGCCTTCAACGCTAAGGCTACCTTTTTCTGCGTGGGCAATAATGTCCGCAAGTACCCCGCGATCGTGGAAGCAACGCTGGAAGCCGGCCATACGATTGGTAACCACACCATGCACCACCTGGATGGTTGGCAGAGTGATAATATGCCGTACTTCCACGACGTACGCCACTGCGCCGTTCAGATCAAGAGCTCTCTTTTCCGCCCGCCCTACGGTCGGTTAAAGCCCAGCCAGGCACAATTTCTGCAGCGTCACTACGAGATCGTGATGTGGGATGTGCTGTCCGGCGATTTCGATCCCGAACTCACTCCGGAGGACTGCTTCCAGAACGTTATCCGTAACGCCGGCCCCGGCAGTATTGCTCTCTTCCACGATAGCCTGAAGGCGGAGCAAAACGTGCGGAATATTCTGCCGCGCATTCTTGCCCATTACGCAGCGCTCGGTTACCGCTTCGAGGCACTCACACCGGAGTTGCTTACCCAAACTGCCGCTGATCCAGTTGTTGCGGGCACGCAGTTACGGACGGCTAGCTAAGCCCCGAACCATTGCTTAAGAAGACGGCCACTCCAGAAAATCTGGGGTGGCCGTCCTGATTTGAGGCCTTTACCAAAAGGTCAATTTGCGCCTTATCTTTATACCCATCCCCTTCGATCGGGCAGATTTACCGGTACATTTCCTCACCAGAACTTGCGCACCATCATCCTTACTCAGTTCAAAACCGCATTTACGCTGGCCCTACTGTTGTTCGCAGGCGGTGCCTACGGTCAGGTAACTCCCTTCTTCTTGGATGCCGCCCCGGCGGATACGATGGTTGCCTGCCAGCAAGATTTGCCGGGGACAGATTCCCTCCGCGCCGTCGTGTTACTCAGCGATGGCGTTTTATTGGATACGGTCAACGTGGGTGCCATCAATACCTTCGGCGTCACTTCTGATGATTGTTCGGGAACCATCCTCCGGATCTGGGTAGTGAGCGACGTTGCTGGGACGGCCCGGGATACCCAGGCCATCGATTATCGGGATACCATCGCTCCTTCTTTTGCGCTGCCGCAGGATACCGTGATCAGTTGTTCAACAACCCTTTCCACTCCGGAACTGACCGGCATACCGACGGACCTCTCCGATAACTGTAGCCCCACCGATTCACTAGTTGTGGGGTACGCCGACACGACGAGCGTGGACCCCTCCTGCAATAATTGCCGGATCGTCCGACGCACGTGGCGCGTGACGGACGAGTGCGGGAACGAAAGCAGCGGCATACAAACCATCCGGGTAGCGGATACGATCGCTCCCTTCAGTAACTGTCGCCTCGTCCGCATCAGTATTGACCCTTCCGGCCTCGGACCAACTCTGGTGGACCCACAGTTATTCAATGATGGCAGTACGGACAACTGCGGTATCGAAACCCTCTCAACTAATATTCTTTCGCTCACCTGTGAGCAAATTGGCCAAACCCTCCCCGTAAGCTTGGTGGTTGCGGACAGCAGCAGTAACCGCGACACCTGCTTTACCACGATTACGGTCATCGGGGAAGTACCCAACCCCACGGCGAGTGACATGACCTGCGGTGGGGATACCCTGCGCCTGTTCGCCAACCCACCGACGGCAACCTCCGGCGGCATATCCTTCTACACCTACCGCTGGTTCGGCCCCTTCAACAACCTCCTGAGTACCGACGAAAACCCAGTGCTTCCCCAAGTGAATCAGAATGCCGATGGTGGTTACCGGGTAGAAATCCGCGGACTCACCGGCTGTACGACCGACAATGTGGTGAACGTCCAAATTGGTGATGTCCCTACCACTCCGACGCTAACTGTTCCGGCTACAGTGATTTGTTTTGGAGACGCCGTTTCCCTCTCCTCGCCGAGTAGTTACGTTGGTGACGTGCGCTACCTCTGGTTTCGGGGGACGCCAAGCGCTGCTACCCCACTGGACACTACCGAAACGGGGTTCCTGATCACCGAATTACCGGCTGATGCAAACTCCGCCACATTTTACGTCGTGGCCGAAGTGGATGGCTGCGTCAGCGCTCCTTCCGATCTGGTCAGCGTGCAAGCCGTGCCCCAGCCAGTAATTTCCGTGGCGACGGCTACGGCCAGCGTTTGCCAGAACGAAGAAATTATCCTGATGGCACAAGGGGATCCCACCCTGACGTACCGGTGGGTAAGCCCCACGGGCGTCCAATTCGCCGGCGCGAACCTGGTTGTCAGCAACGCCCAACCCGGCGATGCCGGTCTGTATACCGTAGTAGCCTTTTCCGACGAGCGCTGCCAGAGTGAACCCGTAACGGTAAGGCTGGACGTACTGCCCTCGCTTCCACCTTCCGCCGTCGAGGGACCCGTGGAGGTTTGCCCGGGCACCACATTCCGACTGTCCGCCGCTAACCCCAACGCGGACGGGTACGAATTCTCCGGCCCCTCCGGCCAACTCATCAACTCAGCTGGCCCGACGATTACCATTGAGAATGCGAATGCCAGCGTGGCCGGAAGCTGGACGGTCAGGCTTTTGAACGGTACCTGCCTGTCCCAACCGGGCCCCCCGCTACGAATCAACCTGTTGCCCGGCGTAACGGCCGCCGCCCGGGTTACCCCCGATCCGGTTTGCGAAGGCAATGACCTTCGCCTGATTGCCACTAACGTCGGAGCCGGTGGTACTTACCGCTGGTCCGGCCCCGAAGGTTTTTCCGAGGTAGGCCGTACCCCCATCATCCAAAACGTAACCCGGGAAAATACCGGCCTCTATAACCTGACCGTCACGGACGGTGCCGGCTGTACGGATGAGACTACCGTAGACATAACCGTCCGCCCAGGCATCACTATCAATGCCATTACCGCCATCGGAAACGAGTGCCTGGAACCCGGTCAGGTCGTTAGTTTGTCTGCTGATGTCACGCCGACGCTCAATCCTGGCGCCTATCGTTATGAGTGGACGGCTCCGGATGGGACCATCAGCGAGAATGCAAACCTGACCATCGCTACCCCTACCCCGGCGGCCAACGGCACCTACCGCCTAAGGGTGGAAAACGCACTGGGCTGCCGTTCCCCACAAGCAAGTTTCGACCTGGAACTCGATTTTGCCCCCCTCGCTCCCGGCCAACCTACCACTGATAATGCCCGCTACGATTACTGTTTCGGTGAGTCCATTGAATTGCGCACGAACCCCATCGGAGGTGCGAGCAGCTACCTCTGGTCTGGCCCTAACGGGTTCCGGCGCGAAACCGCCACTCCAGTCTTAACGCTGGAAGAGCTTACTGCATCCCGGGCGGGAAACTACAGCGTCGTAGCCTTAGAGGGGAACTGTAGCTCACCGAGTTCCAGCCCGCGTGCCATCAGCGTTACGCTCCCGCCGGATGTCTCGGCCGCTGTGCTCGATCCTGTCTGTACCGGCGGTCCCATCCGTTTTTCTACCCAGGATCTGGCGGGTGTCACTTATGCCTGGTCCGGGCCGAACGGCTTTACTTCCAGCGAAGTGAATCCGACTATTCCTGGAGCGGACCCTGCGGCGAATAATGGAACCTACCAACTCATTGTCTCCCGGAACGATTGCCCGGCGGCGCCAATCAACGTGGACGTTACCGTGCGCCCCCTTCCCCAAAGGCCCGCCCTGGACCCCGTTACGGCAATTTGCGCGGACGAACCGGGAACATCCATAACGCTTACTGTGGCCGCCGGCTCCCGTACGCCGGGTGCGACCTACCAGTTCATCCAGGTACCTGGAGGACACATTTTGAATAGTGGCCCTGACCCCGATTTGAATATTGATGACCTCACCGTATTTGCTGGCCTGACCCAAACCAACGTACGGGTCACGGCTACGGTGGACGGTTGTACGAGCGAGCCATCACCAACAACGACCGTTGCGCTCAACCGGACCTTTGGTCTTAATGCGAATGCGGGGGTGGACACCACCGTTTGCCCTGGCCAACTCTTCCTTGGTGCCGAACGCTCATCTCAAGTTTCCGGGCGCTGGACGCAGGTGCAGGGTAACGACCAGGCCAGCTTCGTGGACCCGACCGACCCCAGCACCCGGGTAACGGGCATCACCGAAACGGGCAGCCCCTACCAATTTGTCTGGACGCTCAACAATGGCGCTTGCGTTGACTTCAGTAGCGATACCGTGACGATCGGGGTTACCCCAGCCGTTGTGGCCGATGCCGGCGAAAATTTGGTGGCTTGCATTGGTTCCCCCGTTATCCTCAATCCTGGCCCTGCCCCAGCGGGTGCGACCGGGCGGTGGACCCAACGCGCTACCCAGGCCCTCATCGGCGTAGAGATCGACGAGCCGGCCAACCCGAATACGACCATCAGCGGTCTGAGAACGGACAACGTATACACCTTCACCTGGGTGGTGTCCGACCGGTGCGGAGAAAGCAGTGACGTCATTGCCGTCAGCGTAAGTGACCCGGACCCCCGAGCGGGTGCTAACCAACGGATTTGTGCGGAAGACCCTACCATCAGCCTGCGGGCGGTTTCCCCCAGCGTGGGATCTACGGGCAGGTGGTACGGCGCGGATAGCGACCTGACCTTCTCCAACCCCGCCGGCCCCGCGACTACGGTGACGGACCTCATCCCCGGAGAGAACCGCCTGGTCTGGGAACTAGACAATGGCGTTTGTGGAGACCGTTCGCGGGATACCCTGTTGGTCAATTTCCTCCTGCCCCCTCTTCCCGCAGCGGACGTAGTGACGGTACCCTTCCAGGGGAGCTCTGACTTCAACCCTACCGCGAACGACGATAACCCATTTGACGCCGTCATTGATTTCGGAGGGCTCACCCCGGATCTGGGCAACCTGATGGGTAATGGTGACGGCACTTACTCCTTCGTCGCCCCCGCCAATTTCGTCGGGGTAGTAGAAGCGACCTACCTGGTCATTACCGAAGGGTGTGAGGATACGCCCGCTACCGTCCGCTTTGAGATTGGTGAGGATGCCTCCTGTGAGATCCCTAACATTTTCACTCCCAACGGCGATGGGGTGAACGACAACTTCGTTATCCCCTGCCTACTCAACGGCGAAGCCTTCCCTCGGAGTGAGGTGACCGTCTATAACCAGTGGGGCGACGAGGTCTTCCGTAGCGGCCAACCCTACCGGAATGACTGGTCCGGTACTTTTCAGGGTGGTGATCTGCCAGTGGGGACCTATTTCTATTTAGTGAACCGCGGGGATGGTACCCAGACCATGACCGGTGACGTAAGAATCGAACGATGAAAGCAACCTTTACCTTTCCGGCCTTCCTTCTTGCGTTACTTGCCCTCTTACCCGGCACCCGCGTCAGCGCCCAACAGGATGCGCAGTATACCCAGTTCATCTTTAATAAGTTGGGATATAACCCGGGCTTTGCCGGCGCCGTGGAATCTGGTGAGATATCCGTGATTGCGCGCCGGCAGTGGTTCGGGCTGGCCGGGGCACCGAGCAGCCAGATCGCTACTTTTAATACGGCGTTTGCGGACCAACGCTCCGGCGTCGGCCTGCGCCTTAGCCAGGTATCCGTAGGCTTGGAACAACAGTTGAACGCCGACGTGAGCTACGCTTACGGCTTCCCCATCGGGCCGGGAGTACGGATGGGTCTGGGGATTTCCGCTTCCGCCCGCTACTTCCGGATCGACTATCAAAACGCCCGCCCCGTGCAGGGTGGTGGAGTGGATACGGCCATTCCCGGAGCCGCATCCTCTAAAGTCGTACCAAATTTCGGCGCCGGTGTTTACGTGAATGGGCGGAAATTTTACGTGGGATTGAGTACGCCCCGCCTCCTACAAAACAACCTGGATCTGGGGACTGACGAGACCATCATCGCCCGCGAGGCCCGCCATTACTACTTCATGGGTGGATTGAAGATTCCGCTCGGCGAAAGCGTGAAAATGCAGCCGCAAGCCCTGGTCAAGTACCTTCCCAACGCGCCCTTCGATGCGGATCTGAACTTGCTATTCTACTTCGGTGAGAATGTCTTTGCCGGCGGTGGCTACCGGGTGGGTGGTGACGGGAGCGGGGAATCCGCCAACGTGCTTTTCGGTGCCATCCTGGCGCAACACATCACCTTTTCCTTTGCCTACGACCTGGGCCTAAGCCAACTGAATACCGACCAGGGGGGAAGCCTGGAAGGAATGGTGATGTACAGTTTTGGCCGCCGCGGCAGTGGCTCGGTGATCGATCCGCGGGATCTCTAAACCAAGCTTATGGCCAATACTACCGACCCAGGTGCACGAGTAGCACCGATACATCGGCGGGGCTCACGCCACTGATCCGGCTGGCCTGACCAATTGTACGTGGCTTAAGCTTATTCAACTTCTGGCGGGCCTCTTTTGAAAGCGCGCTCAGTGTTTCGTAGTCGAAGGAGCTACCCAGTTTGATGCCTTCCAGACGGTTCATTTTATCGACGGCCACTTTTTCCCGTTCGATGTAGCCCTCGTACTTCATGGTCACCTCTGCGAGGTTGATCGTCTCGGCGTCGTAGGCGTTGAGAAATTCCTGAAAATCAGGAACGGCTTGCCCGAGGCCATTGATGCTGACTTCGTGTCGACCCAGCAGGGACATCATTTTTACGCCCTGTTTGAGTTGGGCGGTTCCGAGCGTTTCCAGCCACGGGTTCATTTGGTCCGGCGTAACGCTCAGGGTGTTCATCTTGCGGCGGATGTCTTCCACTGCGGCCCGCTTGGCTTCCACCCTTTCCATACGGCCGTCCATGTTACGGACGCCTAGTTTTTGGGCGAGGGGGCTGAGCCGCAGGTCAGCGTCGTCCTGGCGGAGTAGGATGCGGTATTCGGCCCGGCTGGTGAACATCCGGTAAGGCTCCTCGGTGCCCTTATTGATAAGGTCATCGATCAGAACGCCGATGTAGGCCTCGCTGCGCTTGAGCACGAAGGGATCGCGCTCCTGTACCTTGAGGGCGGCGTTCATGCCCGCCATCAAGCCCTGGCAACCGGCTTCTTCGTAGCCCGTCGTGCCGTTGATCTGGCCGGCGAAGTAGAGGCCCTCGACGAGGTGGGTTTCCAACGTCGCCTGCAGTTGAGTTGGCTGAAAGAAGTCGTACTCAATGGCGTAACCGGGGCGGAACATCTTGGCATCCTCAAAGCCCACCACTTTGCGGATGGCCTTGTACTGTACATCCTCCGGAAGGCTGGAACTGAACCCATTCACGTATATCTCGCACGTATTGCGCCCTTCCGGCTCAACGAATAGCTGGTGGCGATCGCGGCCGGCAAAGCGGTCAATCTTGTCCTCAATACTGGGGCAGTAGCGGGGCCCAAGGCCACGGATGCGGCCGTTGAACATGGGGCTGCGGTCGAACCCTTCCCGCAGGGTATCGTGTACTTCCTTGCTCGTATAGGTGATGTGGCAGGGCAGTTGGTCCACCAGTGGCGGGGTATCCGTGTAGCTGAAGCGGCCGGGGTTTTCGTCGCCAGGTTGTACTTCCATACGGTCCCAGTGGAGGCTGCGTCCGTCGAGGCGGGCGGGGGTGCCCGTTTTCATGCGGCCGGCTTCGAAGCCGAGTTCCTGGAGTTGGGCCGTCAGGCCGGTTGCGGCCCGTTCACCCGCCCGGCCACCACCAAACTGCTTTTCACCGATGTGGATGGTACCATTGAGAAAGGTCCCGTTCGTCAACACGACGGATTTAGCGGGGATCTCCAGACCAAGGGAGGTGTAGACACCCTGCGCTCGGCCGTCTTTGACGATGATGCCGGTGACCATTTCCTGCCAGAAATCTACGTTCTCGTGGGCTTCCAGTTTTTCGCGCCAGTTGAGGGCGAAGGCCATCCGGTCGGACTGTGCCCGGGGGCTCCACATGGCCGGCCCCTTACTCCGGTTGAGGAGGCGGAACTGGACCATCGTTTCGTCCGTAATGATTCCGGAGTAACCACCCAGGGCGTCAATCTCCCGAACGATTTGTCCTTTACCAACGCCACCCATGGCGGGGTTGCAGCTCATCTGCGCGATGGTCTGGAGGTTCATGGTGGCGAGCAGGACTTTACTGCCGAGGTTAGCCGCGGCGATGGCGGCTTCACAACCGGCGTGGCCGGCACCAACTACAATGACGTCGTACGTAGGGAACATAGCTTTGCACTTTTTCTCATCCAATTACCTCGCACCCGCGTCAGCGCCCAAAGTTGTTTGGCGCTGACGCAGGTGCAGTGTTAGGAAACACGGATGAGCGCCGCAAAGTTACGGCCTTTCCCACCCTTAGTGAAAGTAACTACCGGCGGACGACCCGGTGTGTTTGCCAGGCCCCGGACGAAAACCGAACGCCCACGGAATAAACACCGGCTGGTAGCGACCCGAGGTCAAGTTTGAGAGATTGACTGTAACCTGCTTTTTGCTTAAAGAAGAACTGCCCCGCAGCGTCGCACACTTCCACGTAGTTGATCAACGCCTTCTCGCTGAAAAGTGTCAGCAAGTCGTTCGTGGGGTTGGGGTAAAGTCGAAGCATGGTGTGTTCGGCCGGCGCGAGCGTGGAAGTAGTACAACTACCACAGGCGGACGTACCACAGTCAATACCGGTTTCGTCACCGTTCTGGATGAGATCGTTACAGGACCAACCGTTGCGGATGGCTTCCCCCTCCGCGAGAAGCTCGGAGAGGATATCGGAGGTAGCCGGCGTAAGGGAGTTGATCAGGTCATTCGTCTCGAACGAGTCGGTGGATACCGCGTAAAATTCCTGGCCGCCGTCGTCGAATTGAATGAGCTTATAATCGTCGTTACGAATCGCGTAACCACTGCGAGCGTTGCCGTTTGTATTGACCAGATCGATGTAATTAAAGGGTCGGGTGGTTGCCGTACCATCCGTTAGCAAGCCGGAAAAATCGAAGCTATTTTGGAGGCCCCCAGCGAGCTCCGCCCCGACGACGGAAAGAATGGTGGCGTGGAGGTCGACGATGTTCACCAGCCCGTCCTCCCGTTCACCCTTGCGCGTGATGCCAGCGCCGGCCAGGATGAATGGCACCCGTAAACCACCCTGATAGAGTGAGCCTTTGCCCCGGCGATCCGGATAATCCTTCAACACATTACCGGGGGTGCCATTGTCGCCAACAAAAATGACGAGCGTATTGGCCCGCTCTTCCTCAGTCAGGCCGTTGAGCAGCGAACCGATCTCGTGGTCAAGATTCTCGATCATGGCCAGGTACTTACCGGTATTGTCCGCAGTATTTGCCACGGAAAAGGTACCCGCCGGTGGGATGTGGTAGGGCGTGTGCGGGGTGCCGTGAGCGAGCCAGAGGAACCATGGTTGGTGTCGTTCGCTGACCCATTCCGTGGCGGCATTCGTCAGGGCCGCCGAAGCATATTCAGTTGAGGTAGAGGTGCTGCCGGATCGCGTCCGCGGCCAACTGAAGTAGTCTCCGACGGAACCACTAAGGAAACCATCGTAATGATCCATGCCAAACGCAAGCGGGTCATTAGCCGATGCACGTTGCGTTAAGTGCCACTTCCCGATGAGGGCGGTGGCGTAGGCATTGTTCGTGGCTACGTCAATCTCGCGAAACAGCGAAGGCAAGAAAACGGATAGGTTGCCGGGCACGCCCTCTACCCCATTGTTAACGCCGTACTGGCCAGTCATCAACGCCGCGCGGCTCGGAGAACAGACGGGTGCGGCCCAGGCATTCGTGAAGGTGAGGCCAACGGCCCGCAGGCTATCCAGGGTGGGCGTGGCGGCCAGGCCTTCACCGGTGTGGTACCCATTCAGGCGGTCCACCCCCAGATCATCCGCAATGATGAGTAGCACGTTGGGTTGGTCTTGACCCGTAAGGGGGGCGATCAGAATAATCCACAAAAAGAGTAAGATTGACTTTTTCATGCTATTCCAGAATGATTTTGCGGACGGTCGCTTCGGAGCCCTCCCCGATGCGGACGAGGTACAGGCCCCGGTGCAGGGTTTGGGTGTCGAAGTAAGCAATTGTCTGTCCGGACCGAATGGATTTTTCCGTGATGACCCGGCCACTACCGTCTAGTAAAGTGACGGAGTAATCCTGGCGTGCCAAACCCGGCAATTGTACGGCGATTAGATCGGCGGCGGGGTTGGGAAAGACGTTCACGGATAGCAGATCGGTCACCGTTTCAGTAGCCGTCGTGCCGTTGAATACCGTTGTGGCCTCGGTCACACTAGTCACTTTACGGTTCTCCGAGACGCCGGCGAAAGTAGGGCCGACGGCGTAGGGGTAGGCGGAGACCCAATTCTCGTCCACCGTAGCAAAGTAAGCGTAAGTGCCCTCGGGGTATTCCGGAGTGACGCAGAAGCGACCATTGTGGCTGTCCAAAAAGTCTTCCGCGTTCGCGGCGGGGGGGACGAAAACGTAATCCTCACGGAAGTAACCGAGCGGGTAAGTCGCGCTCACCGGTGGCCCGTCGGCTACGTCGGTGCCATCGCCGTGGGTGGTCCGCTCGGTGATGTTCCGTAATTCGTAGCTGGATTTTATGCGGGTGATACCGCCGGTCCCATCCGCGTTTTTGAAGCCATAGGCACCATAGATTGGGAAACCGTCGTAGGCAAAACCAATGAGGGGCGCGTGCTCAGTACTATCAATGGCGTACAGTCCCTCGGCATCGTAAAGGTTACATACCGTGGAGGTTACTTCCAGATCCAATTTGAACGCGGAAGGGTTCTGGTGGTGATGGTAGTTGCCCCGCGCCGGATGGCCCTTTGCGCAGTCGAACCCTTCCCGCTCTGCGGGGATGGCATCCCGATTCCAGGCCTGTTCGGCGCGCGGGCCACCGGGGCAGGCGGTCCGGCCGGGGCCACCGCAAAGGTCGTTGGTCGTGGTGTTCCAGGCTACCCCGTCCCGGTAGTCAAAAAGGGATACGCCGTTGATGAAGATGCCGATGTTGCCGCCGGTGGTGACGATCAGTGCACCGGTGTTGATGACCGGATTAAGCGGGATGCGGTAGATGGCCGCCTGGTCCTCCGCTTGCGACGGATTCCGATCCTGAAAGGGCCCGGTTGGGTAAGCCGGAATTCCAGCGGTAGAGACATAAACAAAATCATCGGAATACTCTACCCGCTGGCAGTTGACGGGTAAGTTGTTTTCGATCAGCACGCCGCTCCCTTGAACGTAATAGGTGCCGGTTTCCGTAGTGTTCTGTAACCAGGAGGTGATGGCGGGAGAGAGCTGAGCACTGGCCGGTATGGACAAGAGCAGTGAAACGCAAAAGATAAAGTGGCGCATAATTTGTAGTTATTTTCCGCTTGCGGGTAGGTGGTACGTTGCGGAAGAGTTCTGATAAAGTCGAATACTTGGTGTGAAAGGGCGCTGAAAGAGGTGGTCAGGTTGGCCAGCATTCCGGCCCCAACCACACGCCCTACCACGGTCGGTGCTCTTTGTTGAGCACAAATTCCCTGTCGTCCAGCGTCAGCAGGAAAGCGATCAGGTCAGACTGGTCGTTGGCGGAGAGTGGTATCGGATCTTCGCGGGTAGCGTAGTGCCGCAGCACCTGCCGCAACTTACGGAAGCGGCCGTCGTGCATATACGGATGCGTAAAACTGAGGTTCCGCAGGGAAGGCACCTTGAACCGCAAACTGTCCTCCGGCAAGTTCGTGATCATCATCCGCCCAAAATCGTTGAGCGTGGTATCCACCGCAAGGCCATTACGCTCGAAAGCATAATTGGTGAACAAAGGCTCGGTGTGGCAAGCATTGCAGTTGGCCTTAAAAAGTTGGTACCCCTTCAGTTCCTGATTCGTAAAGGAGTCTCGACCAGCCTTGATCCGATCGTAGCGGGCACCGGCCGAGACCAAGGTAAGCTGAAACTGGGCCAGCGCCTTTAACAGATTTGGCCCCGTAACCCCCTCCTCCCCGAAAGCGCGCTGGAAGTCCGCCGCGTAACTCGAATCCCCCCGCAGCCGGGTGATCACTTCGTTGATGCTACTCCCCATTTCATCTTCGTGATGAATGGGCGCGAGCGGCTGCAACTCGATACTGTGGTGGGCCCCGTCGTGGTGAAAACTGGTGGTCCAGGCCAAGTTGAACAGCGCGGGGGCGTTGCGCAAACCAATGCGGTCGTCAATCCCGTGGCTCAGGTCATGGTCCGTATGCGCAAAGGCAGCGAAGGGAGAGTGGCAGGTGGCGCAGGCGATCGTCCCATCCGCGGAAAGGATCTCATCGTAGAAGAGTCGTTTTCCCAACTCTACCCGGCCCTGACGCAAAGGGTTGGCGGCGAAGTCGTAGGCGGGTTCCGGAAAGTGAGCGGGACGCCAATAATCACGCAAGCCAACCGGTCCGGTGGCGGTCGCTAATAGCACCAGCGCCAGCATCACGAAGAGGTAGCTTAATTGCTTCACCGGGATGCACGTTTTATTGAGAAAGCACGCTGCAGCGAATCCGCAAATTCGAGGGCTTCAGCCGTGGGGCTCATAATGCGGTAATCGGTACTAAGATCACGGTTATGGATGATCTTATCCAAGTCCAGCCGGACCGTTAGGAAAGACGAGCCGTCCGTACGGAGTACCACCCGCCGCGCGGTATTGAAGGGTGCCTGAAATCCACCAATATGAAACTGGAAGCGGTGGCCCCGTGCCGGGCATTCCGCTGCGGTGCCTTCTAACTTAAAGTTGATATAGCCGCTCCGCCAGGTCCAATACATCCCCTTTGTCGGGTCGAGGTCGCCACCAAAAACCCCGGCTGCAGTCTTAGTGCTGTCGACGCCGATGGTGAATTGGAGGTCATCCCATTCTAGCTCCGGTGGGGTAGCTATTTCTAGGAGTTGGCTTTCGGGTATAGCGGCGTCGACCAAATGGTAGCTGTCCGGTTCGGTGTAAACCACCGTGCCACCATTGAGTAGTTGGACCCTCGTCACGTAATAGCGCAGGGTGTGGATCCCCAACTTTGTACCTGCGGCAGCGCCCTGATCTGCTGTAGTCAGATTAAGTGCCTCACCCTCCAGTACGGCCTCAAAACTAATGACCGTTGATTGGCCGAAAGCGAACGGTCCGGCGAGTAGACACAAAACAAGAAGGACTTTAGTGGCCATGCTTACCTCCTTTACGCCCCGGTGGGCCGGCGAGAATTCGGCGCAGGTTTTGGTCTACAAACTCCGGATAACGCGAGCGTTGGTCTTCCCCCAGCAGGCTCTTTACGTAGATGAGGTGAGCATAAGTCTTTTGGATTTTTTCTCGCTCGAGGCGGTCGATTGCAGATGGGATGGTTGGGTTTTGGGGTGCGGGCTCCGTTTTAAGTTGTTGAAACCAGTCGTGAAGCACGTCCCGGTGCTGGCGGTTGATGTCCTCCATAGCCCGCTTGTGTTGGCGTTGGCTCTCGTGAAAGAACTCCTGCTGCTGCTCGGTCAGGTTCAGGATATTTTTGGCTCGCGGGCCCGAATGCCCACCGTGATGTGGCCCCCTGAAGAGTAGGAAAGCAAGGCCAATATTAGCCAGGAGCAGCAACAAACTGGCTACTTGGTATACGCGTAATTTGTCCATATCAATCTTCGAATTCGTAGTTGTTCAGTAGCGACCACTCTTCGGCGGCACCAGCCTCCGTGAGTGATGTTTGGTAGCTGATCAGAGCCGTGACGTTGAGACTCAAAATGAGTACTGCCGCCGCGGCTAGGGCCCGCCATTCAGGGGGGGTGAAGGTGCGCGTGCGGGCCAGGCCGGTCATAATTCTGGGAAGGAGGTGCTCCGGTGCTTTGGCCCGAGGTAGCGCTCCAAGCCGTTCAATCTCCCGATCCAAATCTGGTAATTCTGCCATGATCATTTTTTGCGGTTGGGGTAGGTAGATTCGAGGTTGACCCTGAGTTGTTTTTTGCTGCGCATTAGTAAGCCTTCGATGGATTTGAGACTGACCTCCATGATGTCCGCCACTTGCTGCCGGGGTAGTTCTTCGACGAAACTGAGTACGAAGGCCGTCTTCTGGCGGTCGGGCAAGCCGTAGATCGCCGCGAATAAAGCCCGGTTGCGCTCCCGGTCTTCAAGTAAACTGCCGGGATGGTCAAAGTCTACCGGAGAGGTTTTCCGCTCCCGTAGGCTCAGCAGGCTTCTGCGCTGGCGTTTTTTCAGTGCCGTCAGGGAGGTATTGACGGTGATTCGGTACAACCAGGTGGTAAACTGGCTTTCCCGTTTGAAGCTGGCGGCGTTCCGCCAGACCTTCGTGAATACATCCTGCGTCACCTCCTCCGCGTCCGCCGTTCTTTGCAGGTAGGTCAGCGCCGTATTGTACACCCTATCCGCATGGCGGGTGTAAAGCGCGCGCAGGGCTTCCACCCGGCCTGCGGCTACGTCATCGATCAGATCTGCGTCCGCCGCTTGGGGCATGGAGGGAATTCGCTTTTGTGGGTTAGACGGAGATGGACAGCGAAATCCTTCGCGAGAGTCCAGCTTTTTAGCTTTGGCTAATAGTGGTATGTGGGCGCTGCCGCAGGTGCTAGCAAATTGGGAAGGGGACCAACCGGCACACCTGCCGTCACAATCTATCTACAATAGCCACCCTAAACAAACGTACCGGAACTACGGCTGACGTTTTTGGACTATTTCCTGCTGATGCCACCTTTACCTTGTGGCCATGGTCATCATCCCCCAACGCTTATTCAGTGATGAGAACGTCCGCGTCTTTGCCCGCGACGGGCAGAATGCCATCTTGCAGAAACGTTTGCGCAAGGACCTCATTCGCCGGGAGGCTTATGTGGCAAGCCACGCCATCAGCATGGTACTCAGCGGGGAGCAGACCATTGAAACCTACGAAGGCAATGGCTGTACCATCCGGGAGGGGGAAATGATCCTCATCCCCCGTGGTGTCTATTACGTGACCGACATCCAGGTTAGTGACGACGCTTTTGAGAGTATCCTCTTCTACTTTGATGACGACACTGTCCGCCAATTCACCGCAGGGTTGGCCGTAACGGTGGCTGATCGGCTGAGGGCACCCGAATACCTGCACCTTCCGCAGCCAACGCTGGTGCGCAGTTTCGTAGCTGCCCTTACGGCTACTTATAGTAACGCTAAAATGAGTCCGGAACTGCTCCGGCTAAAGACCCTCGAATTGCTGCATTTAAGTGCCCCCGCGTTCCCGCAGCAGACGTTCGCCAACTTCCTGTTTCGATTGACGATCCCCGCCAAACGAAACATCCGGCCCTTCATGGAGGAGAACGCCACTAAACCATTATCGGTGGCGGATTACGCCTACCTCACCGGTCGGAGCCTCTCCACCTTCCGTCGGGATTTTAAAGACCAGTTCGGTACCACCCCACAACGATGGATCAAGGACCGCCGGATCAAGCACGCCGTCAGCTTGCTGGAACACCAGGACCTCCACGTTACCGACCTGGCCGACGCGGCGGGCTACCAGAACGTATCCTATTTCATCCGGGAGTTCCGCTCCACGACGGGGCTAACCCCGAAACAATTTATGCTGCAACGTAAGGGCTAGCCAAGAGGCCATCCTTCCAACAGCTGTCTGCTCGCCCGACAGCAAGCGGATACCAAAAGCAAATAATTAACCCAACTCAACGATTAGACAATGAAAACTTCCTTCATCGGCCTCGGCATCATGGGTAGCCGCATGGCTGCCAATCTCCTGGCCAATAACTTCCCCATCACCGTTTGGAACCGGACTGCGTCAGCCTCCGCTGCACTAAAAGAGAAAGGTGCCACCGTTGCGGATTCGCTGGAAGCAGCCGTGCAGGACGCCGACGTGGTATTCAGCATGCTCTCCAAGCCCGAGGCCGTCGCGGATTGCTTTTTTGGGGAAGCCGGCGCACTGTCCCAAATGAAAAAGGATGCTCTCTGGGTAGATTGTAGCACTAACAACCCCGCCTTCACCCGCCAGGCTGCCGAGGAGGCAAGCAGCCACGGCGTGCGATTTTTTGAAGCACCGGTAGCTGGCTCCAAGCCGCAGGCGGAAGGTGCCCTGCTGGCGTTCTTCGTAGGTGCCATGGAAGCAGATATTCAACCCATCAAACCCATGCTGGAAGCAATGGGCCAAAAGATCGTCCCCTTCGGTAAGGTGGGTCAGGGCAGTGCCTACAAGATGTTGGTGAACATCATGCTGGCCCAATCCATGCTCGTATTCTCCGAAGCCGTCCTCCTCGGTGAAAAGCTGGGTATTGATCGTGAGCTGCTACTGAACGTCGTGCCGGATCTGCCCGTGATTGCGCCCTTCACCAAGTTCAAGACTGATATGATTCGGAAGGATGATTACCCCGTCAACTTCCCGCTGGAGCTGATGCATAAGGACCTCCACTTAGCAGCCCTCTCCGCTTATGAAGTTGGCCAACCACTCATTCTGGCGAATGCGACCAAAGAGGTGTACGCTGGCGCATTGCGTGCCGGAATGGGGCGGGAGGATTTTGCTGCGGTGCACCGGTTTTTGGAAGGTGAGCGTGATTAGGTTTTGGTTTTTGCGCTGCGCGCTGTTTTCGCAAAGGGGATAAAGGAGTTAAAGACGGAAGAGAAGATGTTGTAGCAAGCCCTTCTTACCCTTCTCTAGCGCCTTAAACTTCTCAGCAAAACCTGTTCCGCAAGGCAGTTTGGGTAGGTGCGCTACGCGCTTATTTCGCAAAGAAGATAAGGATGATTAAGACGAAAGAGAAGCTGTTGTAGCGTGCGCTTCTCAGTCTTCTCTACCGCCCTAAACATCTTTGCGAAACCAGTTCGCGAATTGGCACAATTAGTGCGCTGCGCGCTTATTTCGCAAAGGAGATAAGGATGATTAAGACGAAAGAGAAGTTGTTGTAGCGTGCGCTTCTCAGTCTTCTCTACCGCCCTAAACTTCTTTGCGAAACAAATTACCGAAGGCAAATCCCAGGTAACTACTTCAACTTATCCGCTTAAATACAAAACGCCCCCTCCCAAACAGGAAGGGGGCATTAGTCATGTATTCAGCATCTTCTGGAGCGTTGAGTTCTACTCCAGGTTACTTTACACCGCAGCGTCAGCAGCTTTGCCTTTGCCGTTCTTGGCGGCTTCCAGTTCGGCTTCTTCCTCTTCGGTGATGCCCATGAGGCGGTTCTTGATCTTGGTTTCGATCTCATCGGCTACCTCGGGGTTGTCCTGCATGAAGATTTTGGCGGCTTCGCGGCCCTGGGCAATCTTAGCGTCGCCATAGCCATACCAGGCGCCGGACTTGCTCACGATATCCTGGTCCACACCAAGGTCGACGATCTCGCCTACTTTGGAAATGCCTTCGCCGTACATGATGTCGAACTCAGCGATCCGGAAGGGGGGCGCCAGTTTGTTCTTGGCCACCTTCACTTTCACGTGGTTACCAATGACGGCACCCTGCTTGTCCTTGATCGCAGCACCGGAGCGGCGGATGTCGATCCGCATGGAAGCGTAGAATTTGAGGGCGTTACCACCGGTGGTCGTTTCGGGGTTACCGAACATGACACCGATCTTTTCGCGCAGCTGGTTGATGAAGATGCAACAGCATCCCGTCTTACCGATCGTACCGGTCAGTTTACGCATGGCCTGGCTCATCAGACGCGCCTGGAGGCCCATCTTGGAGTCACCCATTTCACCTTCGATCTCCGCGCGGGGTACGAGGGCGGCTACGGAGTCAACGACAAGGATGTCGACGGCGCCGGAGCGGATAAGGTTTTCAGCAATCTCGAGCGCTTGCTCACCGTTGTCCGGCTGGGAGATCAGGAGGTTGTCGGTATCTACTCCCAGGTTCTGGGCGTAGAAACGGTCGAAGGCGTGCTCCGCATCAACGATGGCGGCGATGCCACCGCGCTTCTGGCATTCGGCGATGGCATGGATCGCCAATGTCGTCTTACCCGAAGATTCAGGGCCGTAGATCTCGATGATCCGGCCCTTGGGGAAACCACCGATGCCAAGCGCGACATCGAGGCCGAGGGATCCCGTTGGGATAGCCTCAATGTTTGCCGCCTCGCTTTCGCCAAGGCGCATGATGGTACCTTTTCCGTAAGCCTTGTCGAGACGATCAATCGTCATCTGAAGTGCTTTAAGCTTAGCGGCGGTTTCTTTATTCTTATCTGCCATAATACTGCTGTTAAAAGAACTTGTTTTGTTAGGCTACAAATATAAACACAAATCAAACAATGCACAACAGTATTCGAAAATAATGGCAAATAAATTCCCTATTTAGGTGTAAAAACCTAAAGTGTAACTTTTAAGATTACGAAAAATGTTTGAAAAGTCAGCTTTTGGTGCTAGAATTGGTCCTCAACAAGGACGATCCGTCCCGCGTCACCAATTTTTTGGCACCCGCGGCAGCGCCCTCTGAAGGTCAGCAGCAGAAATGAGACTCTATAGACTACTTGAGAACGGTAACGTCGCCCCGGTAGAGGAGAGATTCTCCGTCCAGGAACTCCACCCGAACCATGTACACGAATACACCGGGGTTGACGGGCTTATTGTTCGCCGCGTTCCCATTCCACAATCTGATGCCGTCGAGGCAATTGGGGGGCACCTCAGTTTCCTGGTACACCAGACCACCCCAGCGGTCGTAAATCTGCACGTCGGAGATGCGCGTGACGCCCTGGCAGGCGAAGACCCGGAAGTCATCGTTGCGGCCATCACCGTTGGGGCTGAATACGTTGGGAATGTAGACGTTGCGGTTGGCATCGACGTTGACGAAGATGTCCGCAAAGGCCAAACAGCCATTGCTATTGGTTACCTGCAGTGCGTAAGCCTGGTCGCTGAATGGAGAGACGATCGGGTTACGAATGGAATCCGCGCTCAGGAAGGTCGCTGGCGTCCATAGGTAACTATATACATCGCCGACCGGGCTGACGATCGGGTTGAAGCGCGTCAGGGTATCCCCCAACTCAATGGTGATCTCTTCGGGGAGGCTGATCACGATCTCCGGCGGTTGGTTGACGGTAAGGATTTGCTGCGCCGAACAGCCCGCCGCATCAAATACGGTAACGATGACTTCACCGGCAAAGGCATCCGCCGGCTGGTCGATACCTACCCGGAAGCCATTGTTGTTGACGGAGAAAGTGTAATCCTCCGGCCCGGTCGCTGTTCCACCCGCCACGTTATCTACAAATACGGAGGTAGGTTGGCCAAAACAGAGGGGTTCCTCAATCGGTAGCACGTTAAACGTGATCAGGTCCGGCTCGCTGATGTCGTAGCGCACGCTATCCTGACAGCCATTCACGTCGGTGATCGTGACGCCGTAGCTCCCGGGGGGTAAGCCGGTAGCAGTACTGGAGGAAGGGTCCGCAACGTTACCCGACCAGGTATACGGCGCATCCCCAAGGTCATTGTTGTTGACGCTATTCACGAATACCGTGATCATCCCGTCGGATTCTCCCGAGCAAGTCACGGAAGCCGACATGGTCGAATCGATGGCCAGGTCCAGCACGTCCGGTTCAATGATGGTAAAGACGAACGGATCGGGGCTACAGCCATTTTCGTCGGTGATCACCACTTCGTAGGTGCCTGCGGGTAGATTTTCCAGGCTGTTGTCGGTATCCGGGAAGCCCGTCCAGCTAAACGTGTAGTCGCCCGTACCGCCGGTCACCTCGGTCAGTACGATGGATCCATCCGCGGCGCCGTTACAGCTCACCTGAGTAAAGACGGGCACGATCGCGAAGGGTTCCGGGCTGGTGATCTCATCGGTAAATACCTCCGTACAGGTACCGTCCGTAACGGTCACGGATATTGGTCCGCGCGCCAGGCCGGTCACGGTGCTGGAGTTACCCATCTCGGAAAAACCATTGGACCAGTTGAACGTGAACATCCCCTGCGTACCGTCGTCGAAAGCGGCGGAGAAGGATGCCTGACCGTCCGCGATGTTATCGTCGGGGCAGGAGACGGGTGTTGTCGTAAAGGTGCCGGTAATGGCCGCGGGGTCTTCCAGTACGAATGAGTCCATAAAGGCTGGCTCACAATTATTGGCGTCCGTAATGGTTACCGAGTAAGTCCCTGCGGAGAGACCACCGAGGACATTGTTCTGAGTAATTACGCCAGGGTTGGTGCTGTACTCGTAATTGTAGGTCCCATCCATGTTAGGTGTACCGCCACTCGCAGTGAAGGTCAGGCTACCGTCCGCATCTCCGGGGCAGGTGGGGTTGACGGGTGTGACGCTGAGGAGTTCCACTGGGGTCGGGCTGGCCACGATTCCAATCTGCGCGTTTTCACAACCATTGGAGGTGGTCACCACGATGCCGTACAGCCCAATGGCCAGATCACTAATCGTAGCGTTGCTACCAATCGGATTATCGGGGTCGACGAAGGTAGAATCCGGATTCAACCGGAACCATTCAATACCCGTAACCGTCTCGCCGGGGGGCGGGGTGATCGTCGCGGTAAGCATGCCGTCCGTATCGCCGGGGCAAGAAATAAAGCTGAGCGGAATCGGATCAATTTGCGCTGCCGCTGGTGCGGAGATTCGGAAGGAATCGAGGATCTCACACATATTGGCGTCCGTAACGAAAAGGACGTAGTTGGAGTCGGGTTCGAGACCGTCAATGAAGGGCCCGGGGGTAATGGTGTCAAAAGCCATGTCGAGGCTATCATTCGTCCAACGGTAGGTATAAGGCATCGTTCCACCGGAGACGGCCGCCGTTGCCTCCCCACCCATTTGGGGGATACAAGTCGCGTCGCGAATGACCAGGTCTTCGTCGAAGACCAACTCTTCGGGAGAGGTAATTTCAAAAGTATCCGTAAAGGAACAGCCGGCCGGGTCCTCATCCCGCAGCGTAATCGAATACATGCCTGGGCCCAGATCGTCAAAAGCGGTAGGTACGGTAATATCCGTCACCTCTACGTCGGCACTGGAAATGCCAGAGGATAGCTCGATCAGGGTAAAGAAGAAGTTACCCACCTGCGGCGCACCGGATGTGCTACCGACTACCTCGATGATACCGTCATTGGCGCCAAAACACTGAACGTTGGTCAGCGTCTCGGTGATCAGCAGGCTCTTGTTAGCGTCCACCGTAAAGTTGGAGGTGGTCATACAGCCGGACTGGTCCGTAACCGTAACGGCGTAGCTACCGGGCAGAAGTCCGGTGCGGTTGGACATGGTCGTATTAAGGTCGGTACCCAAGCCTCCTGGCCAGGCAAAGTCGAAGGAACCGTCGCCACCGTCGGCGGTGATGGTGATAGAGCCATCCGCCGCCCCGTCACAGGTAGCGGCACTGACGGCATCGGCGGGGTTATCCGGCCGGACCGTAATGGGCAGCGGTTGGCCCAGGAACTGGCTGACGTCCGTCATACACCCCTCGGGCGAGGTCACCGTCACCTCGTAAGAGCCGGACTCCAGCCCGGTCAGGACGTTGCTCGTTTCCGTGCGCCCCTCCCAGGAGAAAGTGTAACCGGCGGCTACGGGGTTATTCACCTCAACGCTGTTGGCAAAGACCTGGACCTGGATGGCTCCGTCATCCCCACCGTTACAGGTTGGCCGGTTGAGTGGTTGGATGACCAGGTCAAGGCTTAGCCCTTGATTGATGGTGACCGGGCGTAATTCCTCCGTGCCGGCACCGTTAACGATCCGGACTTCGTACATCCCGTTGGGCAAATTATCGAAGGTGGTGGAAGCGGGGACGGTAGCTACGGTGCGGGCATCCATAAAGGTTCCCCCTGGCAGGCTGCGAATGTCAAAAGTGATGGGCCCTGGAGTATTGGTCACGTCAACCGTGATGGTTCCATTATCGTCCATGTCACACACTTCATCCGTCTTGGATACCTCGATCCCGAACTGCATGGCCAGGATGGTGATGTTACCATTGTTGAAGTTGATATCGCTGGTGGTACCCATTGGTGGCCCGTCCAAGCGGGTGAACTCGGCGGGAGCGGAAGGTTCGTCGCGGACGGGGCTCACGTCGCCGCCGTTTCCGATGAGGTCGAAGCAGATCTCGAAAAGCACTTCTCCGTCGGGGATGTCGGCCGTACCGTCTCCACCGATGATGTTGAGGATGTAAATCACGTTACCCGGAGGGCGATTTCCACCGGCAGTCATAGGTCCATTTTCCAGGAAACCCGTTACGATGGCAGGGTTGACGTTCGTCGAACCCGTATAGGTAAGGATGGCCGGGTCGTAATCCATTTCAAACTGGAAGCCGGAGACGTCGGTGAAGTTATCTACGGTGACAGGGAAGCAGACGTTCGTTCCCGCCGTGCCGCTGGCGGTGGGGAAGGTGATCGTCACCGGATCGTTACAACCATCCGCGTGGGATACCACGACGGTCTCCAACTCACACGAGATGTTGTCCATGATGCTGATGCGGTAATCACCGGCCGTTGGCACCTGGTACTGCACGAGCCCGTTGTGATTGACGGTATTAGCGGGATTGTTCAACTGCGCCCGTTGCCCGGTGACGGTATTTTCGATGGTGATGGTATAATTCGCATCGCCGGAAAACTCAGGCTCCCCTCCCAGTACGTTGAAGAAGCCGTTGCAGCCGGAGAAGGAATTGGAGGCCGGTAGATTTTCGACCGTGATGGCGTTGAGGTATACGACGCGGAAGGTTTCTTCCAGGGCAACGTCGACACACGGACCATTTTCCTGATAGAAAGCAATACCGTTCACTACCGTATCAAAGGTGATGGGAGCGATGTAAAAGTCAACCGGGCTGGGGCGGCCGCCCATGGGGAAATCCGTGCCGAAAGCCTCTGCCGTAGCGAAGTTGTTGAAAAGGTTAAGGGTGTAGTCACCGGACAGGTTACCATTCGGGACAGCTACGACGAGTTCACCGGTGAAGATGAATTGGCCACCGTTCGCCACACAGGGGTCAGCTCGGATATCATCCCGGGTAGGCCCGCTGACGGTGGGGGGGCATTCGTAAAAGGCCCACCCAACTCCGGAAAATGCGGTTTGATTCGGTACTCCGGAAAGGTCTTCCGTTCCCTCATCGTGGTTGATGCGGAAACGGTCCTGCGCGCAGAGGTAGATGGCATCCGGCCGGTCATCGAAATCTACCCGGTCACTGGCGTCGATGTTTTCACCGAAGCTGTTGCTCTGCATGTCGAAGTCGAAGAAGTCCTCAACGTCGCCCGCATCGTTACAGTCCATTTTTTGGCCCAGGGGGTAGGTGCTTGGTTTGTCGCCGGGGATGATAGCGTGCGGCACCTGTGCGAAGGCTGCTACCGAGCAGAGGAGGGCAAAAAGTAGGGTAGACGAACGAAGGGTAAAGCCTGTGAGCATACTGCGGGATATTCGGTTGGTAGTCGCCACCTTCCACCTGGAGCAAAGGGGAGGACGACACCTAAAGCAAGCCTACACCAGTGGTGTTCGGTGCGGGCGGGTGAAGGTACAGGTTTGGTAACGACGTATTGGCCGGGCCTAGTCTATTCACTGGTGCCGGAAGGAGGCTCTTAACCTTTACTTAGTGGAGTCTTATGCATAAGTGTGTTGCCTACCGCGTGCGGGGCCGGCGGCGCTTTCCACCGTAGCCGCCCGTATTCTGGGCGCCCCCACCCCGGCGTTGGGCGGCCTTGACCTGGCCGGATTGCTTCAGGGCCTGATCCATCATGTCGATCTGCTCCTTGAACTGGGGGATGGTAATTTTGGCTTCCTTAACCTTTTTGAGGTACTTCTTCGCGGCGTTGAAGTTCCGGCGGCGGTACTCGAACTGGCACAGTTGCAGGTTCACCATCGCGCCTTCGGTGGCGCCGAGGTTCATCTGCTCCGCCTTTTTGATCCACTCTTCGGCCGTCTTCAGGTCCTCGCGGCTCAGGGCGATGTTACCCCGCAGCAGGTAGTAGTTGCCACGGTTGGGGCCGTAGAGCCATTCTGGTTTAGCCGTCAGGTTCAGGATTTGCTCCGCTTTGTTGATGTCCTGCGTCTGGAAGGCCTGGGCCGCCGGGGCGATCGTACCCAAAAAGATGTACCCGGCCAGTAGGATAAGGCCGGTAAGGACAAAGAAAATGCCGTACCAAACACCAAGCGTCGCCCAGAGGGCAATACCGCCAATGAGGCACAGCGCGATGAGGGCAAAACGAACGTAGGGAGGGATGACGAACATACGAATAGTAGTATTTGGGAGCCGTTTCCGGCCGGGCCGGCAAAGATACCGGGCAATTTTTTAGTAGCGGCGTCTACCAGCGTTATCAGTCCTCGATGGGGCCACCGATGTCTTCCTCATACTCTTTCTGCGCGCGTTTGGCCACGAAAATGGAGATTTCGTAGAGGGAGTAAAGTGGTACGGCGATCAAGATCTGCGTCACGATATCCGGCGGTGTCATCAGGCTGGCCAGGATCAAAATACCGATGATGGAATGCTTACGGTATTTCCGCATGGCCGCTGCCGTCACCAGCCCGAAGCGGGCCAGGAAGTAGATCAGCACGGGTAATTCGAAGATGACCGCAGCTGGCAAGGTGAACATCGTCATGTAGCCAATGACGGAATCCATCGTCGGGATGTTGGCCGCGCCACCCACGGTAAAGTTGGTCAGGAAGTACATCCCGAAGGGCGCCACCACGAGGAAGCCAAAACTTATACCAATAAAGAACAGGATGGAACAGATCAGGATCACCCACCGGGTAGCCCGCTGCTCCTTCTCGTATAGACCCGGGCGCACGAAGGCCCAGAACTCATAAAAAACGTACGGAAAGGCAATCACGAACCCACCAATGAACGCCATTTTCACCGCCGTAATGAACTGCTCCCCCACCCCAATGGCTTGCACCAAAATATCTTCCTCCGGCGCAATGCAAAGGTTGCCACCCGTAAGTTCACAGATCACCTCATAACTGATGAAGTCCGTCTTTAGTGGACCGAACAGCACCCGGGCGAAGTACCAATCCCGAAATAAAAAGAGCACAATTCCACCCAGCACGATGGCCACGAGGCTGCGCACCACGTGCCAGCGTAATTCCTCGAGGTGGTCCACGAAGGACATCTCCTTATCCTCGGGTGGTTGGGGCCGGCCATTCTCGTCCAGCTCCCAATCGTCAACGTTCATTTGGTCCAGCGGCATGCTAGTAATTTAAGATGGGCGCTCACGCGGGTGCAAGGCAAGTAGGTTAAAACAGTCGTCAACCCAAAGCCCGTGGATCGCCACTCAAAGTGGGGGAACAAAAGTACGACCAAAGAACGGCCCAACTCACAAAGGGATGCCCCGCCGAAGTAAAATGAAATTCCCCTGACGAGCAGGACCACTATATCCGAAAGTCCGCCACCGCCGCCTCACTGTATTCCCACAAGCGCCGGGCGAGCTGCTCATTTCGGGCGATCGCCGATGGTTTCTGCAGGCACTGATTCTCATCGAAGTACCGCCCCGAAACATCCTTCACCTCCGGGCTGGTGGCCAGGTAAACGGAAGTGGAAGCCCCCTGCTCCGGCTTGATGGCAAAGGGTTTGTACATCGACCAGACCGCGCTCGTAAAGGCACCAGCCTTCTTGTTGGCCAAGCGGGTACCGACGACCCCAGGGTGGAGGCAATTCGTCGTCAGGTCCCTACCGAAGCGGCGGTCCAATTCCATCGTGAACAGCACGTTGGCCAGTTTGCTCTGGGCGTACGCTTCGCTGCCGTTGTAGCTCTTTTTTTCTCCCTTCAGATTGGTGAAGTCCAGCACCCCCTTTTTGTGAAGGGCACTGCTGACGTTGATCACCCGCGTACAGTGGCGGCAGCACTGAATGGCGGGCAGCAGATTCAGCGTCAGTAAGAAGTGACCGAGGTAATTCACCGCAAACTGTAATTCGTATCCATCTTCACTGAGTTCGAGCCGGTCGGTATACACCCCGGCATTGTTGATCAGGACGTCCACCTTCGGGTGCTCGGCAAGAAACTCTTCCGTAGCTGCCTTGATCGATGCCATGCTCGCCAGGTCGATGGGCAGTGTATCAACGTTGTGGTTGCCCGTTGATTCCATGATCGCTTTGGCCACGTGTTGGGCCTTGGCGTCATCCCGGCAGGCGAGTACGACGTGGGCGCCCCGCCCCGCCAGCCGCTCGGCCGTAGCGCGCCCAATGCCATCGTTGGCTCCGGTGATGAGAACGGTTTTATCCTTCATGTCTGCACCAAGGCTAACACGGCGGAAGGGGTGCAGGGTTGAGTTAGGGAAGTATTAAGGCACCGCTTCCGGGGTCGAACCCTTCCACCAGCCGGGCGGTAAGTCAGCTGCCGTACATAAATAGGCAAGCCAAAAACGCTCCTTAACCACGTAGAAAAGCCCCTCCGCAGCGAACTACGAAGGGGCTTCCTCAATCTCTGATCCTCCCCAAACTGGGAGTGATACTACATCAACCGACCATCCTTTTTCATCGTCCGGTCCAGATAATCTACCGCGCGGGCGGTGAAGGCCATGTAGGTGATACTCGGGTTCTGGGTGCCGGAGGAGGTCATAAAGGAGCCGTCCGTCACGAAGACGTTCTTGGCGGCGTGTACCTGGTTCCACTTGTTGAGGACACTCGTCTTCGGGTCGCGGCCCATCCGGGCAGTACCCATTTCGTGGATGGCCGCGCCGGGAGCCGTCGGGTTGTTGTGGACCTTGACGTTCTTGCACCCGGCTTCGGTGAGCATCTCCTCGAGACAGGCTACACCGTCTTCCCGGAGTTTACTTTCGTTCTCCTTCAGCCCGGCGTCGAATACGAGTTTAGGGATGCCGTACTGGTCCACGTCGGTTTCGTGGAGGAAGAAGCGGTTTTCGTGGTAGGGCAGCAATTCACCGAAGCAGGTGGCGCCGATCCACCAGTCGTCTCCAGGAGAAGTAATGGCCTTTTTAAAGCCGGGCCCCAAAGGCGCATTCACGGTATTTATCCTGGTCGCCCCACCCTGGTAACCGAAGCCGCGGATGTAGTCTTTCCGCTGCGTCGCCTTGTCCCCCAGGTTACGGAAGCGGGGGATGTAGAAGCCCCCGTTGGGCTTCCGCCCTTTGCTGTAACTGTCCTTGTGCCCGGTGTAGGTGCCGCTACCGCCCATGCCGTAGTGGTGGTCCATGATGTTGTGGCCCAACTCGCCGGAGTCGTTACCAAAACCGTCGGGGAAACGCTCGGACTTACTGTTGAGCATGATGGCCGTCGAGCCAATGGTACTGGCGTTGAGGAAGATCACTTTGGCGAAGTACTCGCGGGTCTCCTTCGTATTGCCGTCAATCACGTTGACGCCGACGGCTTCCTTCGTTTTATCATCGTAAATGATGGAGTGGACGATACTGTCCGCCATCAAGGTCAGGTTACCCGTATCGTTAGCGACGGGGATGGTCGAGCTCAGCGAAGAGAAGTAGCCACCGTAGGGGCAGCCCCGCCAGCAACGGTTACGGGCCTGGCACTGCCCGCGCGTCCCGTGGTGTAATTCCGGAATGTACTGGGTCAGGTTAGCCGTCCGGCCGGGCGTGATGCGGCGGACGTTCCACTTCGCTTCCACCTTCTGCTTGAAGTGGTCTTCCACGCAGTTCAGATCAAACGGGGGCAGGAATTCTCCGTCGGGCAGGTGGGCGAGGCCCTCTTTTTTGCCCTGCACCCCCACGAATTTCTCGGCGTAGGAATACCAGGGGGCAATATCCTTATACCGCACCGGCCAGTCGATGGCCACACCGTCGCGTTCGTTGGCCCCGAAATCGAGGTCACTCCATCGGTAGCAGTGGCGGCCCCACATGATGGAGCGGCCACCGACGTGCTCGCCGCGGATCCAGTCAAAGCGTTGAATCTCGTCGTAATCCCGCTCATCGTCCTTAACGATCCAGTGCTTATTGTCCTGCTGCACCCACCAGTGGAGGCGGTTTTGCTTGTAGTAGTGGGCGGCGATCTCTTCGCGCGGCACCTTACCCTGGTATTCGAGGTCCCAGGTGTCCAAATTGGCCGTGGGGTATTCGCCGTGCTTGACCATCCGGCCCCGCTCCAGCATGAGCGTTTTGTAGCCTTTGGTACAGAGTTCCATGGCGGCGTACCCACCGCTGATACCGGAGCCGACCACGATGGCGTCGTAGGTCACCTCATCTTTTCCTTGTGAATTAAAATTCATGCTCGATCTTTAAATAACTAAACCACTTCGTTTCAGGTATAGGGTGCCCAAAGTACGAAACAGGGCGCGGACGCAGGTGCGGAGCCGGGGATATAAAACGGGACCAACCAGCGTTGGGGAAGGGAGGCGACAAGTCGGATTTAGTTCCCCAAATTACCGGAACCGGCCTAGGATAAAGTGGCTGGAGACCGACCTCTACCGAATTGGCTGGGCGTACCAATCGTTAGCATTAATCTGTGTCTACTCGTTGAAGACCGGGCGCTCGGAGTGGCTTCAACTTCCCAAGCGCGTCATCACCGGTAGGTTGGGGTTTATCCCAACCTGAAGTTTACTTACACAATTAGGAAGACAATCTCTCCCTCTTTCTTGCCCTTTGCTGCGCACCCGCGTCAGCGCCCAAACGAAGAAACGGTAGAGAGCTACTGCCCACTACCGTTTCTTACTATTCGAAAAAGGACTGGCTTAAATAGCCCAGGCCTTACCACCCGTCAATTCCTGGAGGTCACCGCAGGGGATGTACTCACCGGGTACGGGCAGGTATTCCAGCAGGCCAGACTCAACGGCTACCTCGGGGGTGTTGAAGTAGTTGCCAATGATCATGGACTTGAGGCCGAAATAGGCATCGCGTGCGGAAGGCCCGTCGCCCGGCTCAAAAGTTTCGCGGGGGACGTCTTCCCCACTCATGTCAACGTCACCACGGGGGCCCTGCTTGTAGTGGAGGTCCTGGTCCTGGAGGTAGACGAGGGCTGCCTTCTGGTCGAGTTTAGCGAAGCCGCCGGGGTTATCGGCGTCCATCTTTTCCATGAGGCGGTTGAGGCCCTTCGTGAAGTTTTCCTGGTCTTCTTCGGAGTAGACGTCGCCGACCATCTTGTCGATCATCTGGGGGACGCCAACTTCGACGGCACCGGGGTACTCGTCCTTGGGCAGCATGGCATCGGCCAGGCCCACGATGTAGGCGTACTGGGTAGCGTTGAAATAGCCGGGTTGATAACCTTCTTCGAGCATGGCCTCGTCGCGCTTACAGCCCGTGAGTAGGGCGGAGGCAAGGGGGCCGGCCACGGCGGCGCCAGCGAAGTAGCTGGTATATTTTAGAATGTCTCTTCTGTTCATCTTGATGTTAGTCTTAGTGGATCATTAGTCGTTGGGTTCGTCGACTAAATCTAGATATTCATTTTCTTGAGTTCCTTGACGGCGTGGTCCGCCGCCCGGGCCGTGAAGGCCATGTAGGTGAGGGAGGGGTTCACACAGGCCGAAGAGGTCATGAAGGCACCGTCCGTCATGTAGACGTTCGGGGCGGCCCAGAGGCGGTTGTGCTTGTCCACGACGGAATTGCGCTTGTTGGAGCCCATCCGGGCCATACCCATTTCGTGGATGCCGAGGCCGGGGAAGGAGTGGGCGTCGTAGGTATTGACGTCCTTGAAGCCAGCGGCCTCCAGCATTTCGGCGGCGTCGTTCTTCATCCGTTCCACCATCGCGTATTCATTTTCCTTCCAGGAAGCGTCGAAGCTCATGGTGGGGAGGCCGTCTTTGTCCAGGACGTCGCGGTTGATGGTCATCCTGTTGTCGGTGTAGGGGAGGGTTTCGGCGAAGGCCGTCATACCCATGTGCCAGGGGCCGGGCTCGACGATGGCCTTTTTGAAGCCGGGGCCCATCTGGACGTCCATTTCCCGGACGCTGCGCATCCAGTTCGTCCGGCTGCCGCCACCCTGGTAGCCCCAGCCGCGGACGAAGTCTTTCGACTTACTCTTCCGGTCGCCCAGGTTCTGGTAGCGGGGGATGTAGTACCCATTGGGCTTGCGGCCTTTGTAGTACTTGTCGCCGTACTCATCCAATTTGCCGTTGGCACCGACGCGGAAGTGGTGGTCCATAATGTTGCCACCGAGCTCGCCGGATACGTCCATTTTCATTTCTTCTTCGTGCTCCGTGTTCATAACGATGAAGGAAGAAGGGATGGCCGACGCGCAGAGGAAGATGACCTTAGCGAAGAACTCCAGATCCTCTCCGGTTTCCGTATCGCGGGCGCGGACGCCCTTGGCCTTGCCGGTGGACTTATCCATGATGAGGCTGTACACCGAGCTGTTGTTGCGGAGGTGCAAGTTGCCGGTCGCTTCGGCAACGGGCAGGGTGGAACTCACGCTGGAGAAGTAGCCGCCGTAAGGACAACCCCGGATACAGCGGTTCCGGTACTGGCACGCGCCACGGGTACCCTTGTGTACGTCCGGGTTGTAGGAAGTCAGGTGGGCTACACGGCCGGGCGTAACTGCCCAACCGAGGTTCTTTTCTACGCCTTTTTTGAAGTGGTCTTCGGCGCAGTTGAGGGGCATGGCGGGGAGGAACTTACCGTCGGGGAGTTGGGCCAGGCCCCGGAGCTCTCCGGAGATCCCGGCGAAGGTTTCCACGTAGTCGTACCAGGGGGCGATATCCTTATAGCCAATGGGCCAGGGGGTGCCGTGGCCGTCGCGGGCGTTGGCCTCGAAGTCCATCTCACTCCAACGGTAGGAGTGGCGGCCCCACATGAGGGACCGGCCACCGGTGTGGTAGCCGCGCATCCAGTCGAAGCGGGCCTTTTCGTCGTCGTAGGGGTGTTCGCTGTCCTTGACGAACCAGTGCTTGTGGGCCTGGCGGATGGTGTAGCCCGTGCGGTTCTGTTTGGGGTAATGTTCGTCGATTTCGGCTTGGGGGACGCGGCCGTTGTAGTCCAGATCCCACGTATCCAAATTGGCGGTGGGGTAGTCTCCGTGCTTGACGCTGCGGCCCTTTTCCAGGACGAGGGTTTTGAGGCCTTTTTCCGTCAGTTCCTTGGCAGCCCAGCCGCCGGAGATACCGGTGCCGACAACGATGGCGTCGTAGGTGACCTGCTCTTCTCCCTGAGAGTTAAAATTCATTTCGATGATCGGTTTTATCGGTTGAGTTGGTCCGTAACTGGTAGGTTCGGCATTCCAACTAAGCACTAATGCAGTTGTGTGGAGGTGCAATTTACTAAATTAGTTGAGACCCGCTTGGAGGTGGTGGCGTTCGTTCTCGCCCAGTCCCGCTCCACCCATTGCCTGGCACCTGCGGCAGCGCCCATACCCGTTCAAACTGCCGTATGGCGACTAAACGCGTCCCTTCGCCCACCGGTCTCTGTCGGCCGACCGTCAATAGGCCATCCTAATGATTGCTGGTGAGTGAGGCAATGCCAAGCGCAACGTTCGTTGGGCTCAGGACGCCCCGTTGTCCGCTATCTTTACCGGCCGCTACCATCCGTAACCATTATGTTGAGAATTGCTACGCTGCTACTTCTGTTCCTCGCCACCACCGCGGCCAGCGCTCAGGTACGGCTCAATGAAGCGGTGAACTCCAACGGCCAGTACGAGGATGAGGACGGAGACACCCCGGACTGGTTTGAACTCCGGAACACCGGACCGGCGCTTAACCTGGCCGGCTGGACGGTGACCGACGACGAGGATGAGCCTGGAAAATGGGCCTTCCCCAACATCCTGCTCGGTACCGACGAACACCTCCTCGTTTGGGCATCCGGCAAGGACCGCCCCGCGCCACCCACCTACCGCACGCTGGTAGCCGATGGCGACGAATGCCGGTACGTGGTACCAACCAGCGACGTAAGCACAGATTGGGTCAATACCGACTACGACGACTCGGCCTGGACGCGGGGCCGGACGAGTATTGGCTACGGTGACGGCGACTACGCCACCCAACTGAATGCGGGTACCCTCTCCGTTTTCGTCCGCCAAACCTTTACCGTAGCGGACCCCGCCACCATCGAAGAACTGATCCTGAACGTGGACTACGACGACGGTTTCGTCGCCTACCTCAACGGAACGGAAATTGCCCGCGCAAACATGGTGGGCACCCGGCCGGGCTACGACGAAGAGGCTACGCAGGTATACGAACGGCGGATGAATAATGGAGGCACGCCCAATGCTTTTCCCGTGGCCTTCCCGGCAGGGCGGCTACGTTCCGGCGAGAACGTACTGGCCATTCAGGTGCACAACACCCAACCCGGATCGAGTGACCTGACACTATCGGCATTCCTGACGGCGCGGTACAACCAACCGAGCCTGGAAGGGCAGCGGCCACCAACCATTCTGGGCTACGACCTCCGGGGCCCCCACACTAATTTCAAACTCAGTGCCGGCGGTGAAAACCTCTACCTGTTTAACCCCGCCGGCGAGCGGGTGGACCGCTTAAAAGTGGAGGGTATCGAGCGCGACCAATCCACCGGCATCCCACCCACCGGCGGCGAGGCCCGGACCTACGAGCGGACCACCCCCGGCGCCGCCAACCTGACCCCGGGTTACGTCGGCGAAGTGAACGGAACGGTGAATTTTAACCGGGAAAGCGGCCTCCACGCTCCCTTCTCCCTGGAACTGACTGCAGACGGTAGCGGTGACATCCACTACACCACGGATGCTTCGGAGCCGACAAAAGATTCCCCCCGCTATACCGGCCCGCTGGACTTGACGGAGACCACCGTCGTTCGGGCCCGGCTGTTTGACGGGGAGAAATTCCCCAGCGAGCTGGTCACCAGGACCTACCTCATTAACCCGGGGCACGACCTGGACGTGGTGTCCATAGTGGTTGACCCGCAGGCCTTTTTCAATCCCGTTACCGGGCTGTACGCGCAGGGCTTCGATGCGGAACCCAACCGGCCGTATTTCGGCGCTAATTACTGGCGGGACGATGAGCTGGACGCCAGCTTCAGTTTCTTTCCCGCCGATGACGGGGAGCAGTTCTCCCAGGATGTCGGCCTGCAGATCTTCGGTGCTTATAGCCGAAGTTTTGACCAGCGTTCGCTCTCCATCCACGCCCGCAACCGCTACGGATGTAACGAAATGGACTACCCTTTCTTCACGGACCGCCCCTACGATACCTACAAAAGCCTCGTCCTGCGGAGCTCCGGCCACGACTGGCGGGTCTCCAAGATCCGGGACGCGACCATGACGGGTTTGATGGACGGCTCCGGCGTGGACGTGCAGGCTTACCGCCCCGTCGTTACCTACATCAACGGTCAGTACTGGGGCATCTACAACCTCCGGGAAAAGGTGAACGAGGACTTTCTGGCCAGCCGCCACGGGGTCAATCCAGATTCAGTAGACATTTTGGAAAGCACCGGTAACGTAGTGGAGGGCAGCAATACGGACTACCGCGCCCTCTTCGGTTTCGTGCGGGATAACGACCTGCAAGAGGAGGATAATTTCGCCCGGGTGGAGCGCGAGATTGACGTGGATAACTACATCAAATACAACGTAGCCGAAATCTACTACGCCAACCGCGACTGGCCGGTGAACAACATCAAATTCTGGCGGGCCCAACGGCCGGGCGCTAAGTGGCGGTGGATCCTTTTCGATACGGATTTCGGGCTGGATTTTTTCGGGACCGTCCCCCACACCGTGAACGGCTTTGAATTTGCGCTGGACCCGGCGGGCCCTTCCGTATGGCCGAACCCACCCATCTCTACCCTCTTTCTGCGCCGGTGCATGGAGAACGAAGGCTTCCGCCACCGCTTCATCAATCAGTTTGCGGATGAGTTGAACAGTCGTTTCCTGTTCAGTAACGTGGACAGTTTGCTCTCCGCCAACGAAGACCGGATCGCTTCCGAGATGCCCCGCAATTTTGCCCGCTGGAACCTGCCCGATGAGTTTTCCGTCCGGGTAGATCAGATGCGCGGCTTCCTCCGCGAACGCCCCGCCGCCGTGAAGGGCCACGTCCTGGACTTTTTCCGTCTGCCCGCCTATCACCAAGTCGGTATTCTGCTCGACGACGAGCAGGAAGGTTACGTGCAACTAAATAGCTTATCGATCACCGAGTGTGAGTGGTCCGGCGACTACTTCGAGGAGGTGCCCATCCGGCTCACGGCCATCCCCCGGGAGGGTTACGTCTTCAGCCACTGGGAGTTGGGTTCCGAATCGATGGATGCCGAAATCACCGTTGACGTGAAGGAGGCGATGGAATTCAAGCCCATATTCAGGGAGGTCTCCACGGCTATTCCTGGTCGGTCCGGCTTGGGTAGCCTGGCCAACGTCAGTCAGATTCAGTACGCCCCTAACCCCGGTTCGGCCACCGCCTGGGTGAGGTTACAATCCAAATGCGGGACACAAGTGACGGTGGAACTCTTCGACGCCCGCGGCGTACGCGTGCGCACCATTGCCGCCAATGCTTTGGTTACCGACGAACGGAGTTTTACGACGGACCTCTCCGCGCTGCCCGCCGGGACCTACCAATTGCGCGTGCTGGAAGCTGGCGGGGGAACGGTGGCTTACCCCTGGGTCATCCGATAGTCAGTACGTACGCCCTTTCCTCAATCAATAAGTAGCGCGCAATGGAAGATCAGGAATACCTACGCAAGTGGCGCCTCATCCTGGGAAAGGAGGCGGAAGACCCGGACGGGGGCAGCGACGTCAACCTCCCCTCCCGCCTGGCCGGAATGGACGACACCCTGGAGGCGCTCTACGCCGGCCAGGACCGTAAGGGTGGCCTCGGCCGCTCCAGCCCCAACGTGAACCGCTGGTTGGGAGACATCCGAAAGTACTTCCCCTCCGATACCGTCCACCTGCTGCAACGGGACGCCCTGGAACGTTTAGGCCTCCAACAGATGCTGTTGGAACCGGAGTTGCTGGATACCATTGAGCCGGACGTCCACCTCGTCGGTTCCCTACTGAGCCTGAAAAATCTGTTGCCGGACCGTAGCCGGGAGTCCGCCCGCGCCGTTGTGATGAAGGTGGTCCAACAACTGGAGAAGCAACTCAAACGGCCCGTAGAGCAAGCCCTGGCCGGCCGCCGCCGCCAGCATAACCGCAACCGCCGCCCCCGGCCGAGCGACATCGATTGGGACCAGACGATCCGCCGCAACATGAAGCACTATCAGCCGGAATACAAGACGGTACTGCCGGTGGATCTGCGTGGCCTCAGCCGTTCCAAAGCCGGCCTGAAACACATCATTCTGCTGATTGACCAATCCGGGTCCATGGCTGCTTCGGTGGTGTACGCCGGGGTCATCTCCTGCATTCTGGCGAGCATCTCCACGCTCAAAACCCACGTCGTCACCTTCGATACGAGCGTGGTGGACCTCACGGACCAATTGCCCGATCCCCTCGAATTACTCTTCGCCATACAGCTGGGGGGCGGCACGGACATCGGTAAAGCGCTACGCTACGCCGAACGCCTGAATACGAACCCCCGCGATACGGTACTGGTGCTGCTGAGTGACCTCTTTGAAGGCGGGCAGGTACAGGGCATGCTGGCGGCCATGCGGCGGTTACAGCAAACTGGCATCACAATTTTACCGCTACTGGCGCTGAGCGACGAAGGGGCGCCGGCCTACGATAAGGAGGTGGCCGCTGCGCTCATGGATATGGGGCTGCACCCCTTCGCCAGCACGCCGGGCAAGTTTGCGGACGTTCTGGCGGAGGCACTGTATTAGTAGTTCGACGTCTAAAAGGTAGTGTCGATAATGCGCAGGCGCTTCTTCCTCCCCAGCTTGAATTTTTTCTGCCCGAGGAAACGATTCAGGATGTACCCCGTAGCGAAAGACCCGGCGCCTACGGCCAGTTGCCCGCCGGAGATCTGGGAATCCGGGTCGCCATCCGTGTTGTAGCCGAGGAGGCCGATGGTCGTCCACACGACGCCGAACGTCATCAAACTCAATCCAGCGGCCTTGCCGAAGGTGCTCCCCCGGTGGAGGGAGTGGATATTTTCCAGCAGGATGAAGCGGTCGTTGATCACGAGTGCCTGGATGTCCGGCCGCATTTCTTCGATGCGGCCTTCCTGCCAAAAATTATCGCCCTGCATTTTGAAGCGCAGCGTTTCTCCCTCGTACACCCGTTCCGTCCCCGCTTTTCCGACCTTCTCCAGCAGCATCACTTTCTGGGCGCTGCCGCAGGTGCAGAGAAATAGGACGAGGGTAAGGGCTAGCAAAAGGCGCATATATCAAAAGGGATTGTAGCGTAAGCGGTAGGGTTGGTCTACGGGCGATAAAGATAAGGGCGCGCGGGAGCTACTACGTGGCTAGAAAGTTAGTGACGAGACTGGACAATTCTTCCGGCCGTTCGGCGTGGACCCAGTGGCCCGCCCCTTCCACGGTAGCCAGGGTGGCGGCGGGGAAAAGGTCGTGGATGTAGTCCAGGTCCTCATCCCTGACGTAGCCGCTGCGGCCTCCGCGCAAGAAAAGGGCCGGCCCGGTAAAGGAGTCCCCGAAGTTACCGACGGGTCCGATCAGGTTCTCGTACTGGGCGGTGATAACGGGGAGGTTCATCCGCCACTGGTAGCCGCCGGCGGGGTTGCGGGCCAGGTTTTTTAGCAGGAAGAGCTGGATGCCGGGGTCAGATACGTAGGCGGCCATGAGGCGGGCAGCCTCCTTGCGGTCACTCACCTCGGCGGGGTCGAAGGCCTGGAGGGCGCTGAACACATCATCGTGCCCCCGCCGGTACTGCCGGGGTGCCATGTCGACGACGATCAGTTTGGCGACGAGGTCGTTACGGTCGAGGGCGAGTTGCATGGCCGCCTTCCCGCCCATGCTGTGGCCCATCAGGTAGACCGGGGGTAGCTCGAGGTGCTCGATGAGTTCGACCACGGCGTCGGCCATCCCTGCGTAAGAGAATTCATCGACGTGGGGGCTGCGCCCGTGGTTGGGAAGGTCCACCAGGATGACCTGGTAGTTCTCCGCCCACTGGCGGGCGAGGGTTTTCCAGTTGTCCAGCATCCCGAATAAGCCGTGGAGGATGACGAGGGGCTGGCCGGTGCCGAAGACTTTGTGGTGGAGCATGGGTGGGCGGTTAGTGTAGTCAGGAACGCTAGGATTTGAATGAGGTAAGGATCGATTGGCTGGGATAGTTGAGTTTGGGAAATACGTAAACACAGAAAACATAAAAACCACAGAGTGGATGAGCGCCGCCGCTCTATTCTCCTTAATCCTCTTTGTCATCCTAAACTTCTTGTCGAAAAACTACCAAGATGATGACTTCGTACTCCCTCCACAGTAAGCGGTCGGTTTACGTAAAACAATCGTCCAATAATCACGTAGGAGAATAGACCAGCTGCGGTGTTGTAAGAAATACGGCCAATGGCAAACCCATACCGCATGTTTCGTCTTTAACCCTCCGTGCAAAGAGAACCCCGCATACTTGATCACCCCGGTCTGCATCCCCTCTGGGAAAGTTTGGAGCGGGAGCGCCGCCAACAGCAGTGGTTCGCCATCGCGCTGATGATCGCCGGGCTACTGGGCGCCATCGGTGGCGTGGTGGCGGGGAACATTCTCTTCCCCTTCGTCGGTGCCGTAGTGGCGACGCTTTCCCTCTTCTGGCTGTACCGGATCCTCAGCGAACAGCCCATCGCGGTACTGCGGCGGTGGCTGCGGGAGGAGCCCGAACGCTTCGCCTGGGTGTATACGACCCACACGGAACGGATGCCCTTTGGTTTCAAGACCCAATCTCAGGGCACCCTTTACCTCGTCGAACCGGATGGAAAAACCCATTCCTACAGCCTGGAGCCCAAGGACCTCAAGCTGGTAGGTAAAACCCTGAACCGCGTCCTACCCCACGCCGAGTTTGGGTATACGGAGGAGCGGGATTTGCGATACCGGGGGGAGGTGACGCGGGTGAAGGGGCGGGGGGAGGGGGATTTGTTTTTTTAGGGGGTGTGCTTTTGGTTTCTACTAGCTATATATCGGTCTTAAACCTCTCCCTCATACTTATATTGTTGCCATGACGATAGAGGATAAACATGTTCTTATTAACTTTATGAAAACGAAGAATATGACAATATTTACTCAGGCACTACTCTCTTTTGTTTGTGTATTTCTAGTACTAGGATGTACGACTACTGAAGATACCGTGCCACTTGATGATTTCACTGTAAAAGGAATCAAGATTTTAGAGCTTCCACTGTTTGATAGTAGCGGCAATCCATGGGAGGATGATGGTAGTCAAATTGACTTGTATGCTACATTTTATCTAAGAGATTTGATTATAAGTACCGACACTATACAAGACTTTAAAGTTGGTGAAGATGAACTAACATTACCGGAGACAATCGAGGTAAGACAAAGTGATGAAAAACTTAGATTCTCCCTCTTTGACTATGATCCTACAAGATTTTCACCATTAGGGTTTGGTGACTTTCGTGAAGTCTACGGGTTTACATGGTTTCCATCTTCAGGGCGACCAGCTAAGACGTCATCAGGAGCATTACCTTTTAGAGATCCTTTTGAAGGGATACATATTGAACTTTTACCTTTAGATTAAATGACACTTGACCATGTTTTTTATTTCATCTCCTGATTTATTCGTATTATAAATATTTTGCTTGATATACTACACTTCAACTTAAGATAGCGTTTGCGAAACATTACAACTGCTAAAGTCTTAAACTTAAATTTTGCTAAGTTGAAGTCGGGTACCCTCTCTTATTTTAAGCGACTTAATGTTCTATGCAGAAAATCATGAAGTTTATACCTGTATCAAAGTGGTTTGGCATTTAATCCTTTGATATTTTATAACAACGGTAGACATAAAAATAAAGTCGCGCTAAATTTCCCAAGCCACTGCGTTTCAGGTGTACTATCTTTGAATATTGTGAGAATGGAAGGATTCGGTAGCGGATTCCTCTGACCTTTTTGCAATGATTATCAAGTAAACAAAAGAGCGAATTATTCTCATATGAATCATGCACTACGTCTAATTATCATTATTTATTGCCTTACCAGCCAGACGCTCAGTGCCCAAACTTCACTAATAGTAGGGGTAGGATATGAAATAAACACTGTGTCAGGACCAAGTTCAATTGAAAATAGCTTTTTCAACGTGCCTACTAAGGATATGATATTTGATGCTCCAGTGGTGGAATTTATAGTAAGAAGAAGTCTTTCATCTTTTTCTGAAATTCAGCTTGGTTTATGCTACTCTCAACATCGTTTTATAGGTTTTCAGAGAGGAGGTATCAATCCTAGCGTGAACGAGTTTGGCTTCAGAAGATTTTCAGTCCAACCTCAATATGTTTATAGTAGGTATGAAAACATAGGGCTGACTGTGGGGCTCGATATTACAACACTCTTTAATCACTATCGAGCTCCAAAAAGCCAGGGGAGAAGTTTTGTAAATGCTAAGCGTCCTGAGGATTTCAATACCCAATTTGGTGTGGTAGGTGGATTCACTTACGGGTTCAAAAGGTTTTCAGTAGGACTTCAAGCCACCTTTGGTTTATTGTATCGTAAAGAGTATTCCAATTACATCAACGAAGTGAATTTTTATAGACTATCGTTTTGCTACAGTTTAAAAAAATAGAGGTAGATCTCTAATATCATTTTTAGTTTGAGGCGGTGTATTTGTGTCTGACAGCCATGGTGACACGTGGCACTCTACACAATTCCATTGATTTTGTATGACTCCTCGCCTTTAAATAAACTCATCGAAGCGGAAAACTCGATTGGTAGACAGTCGGATGCTACTAGATAGCTTACATAACTAATTTGATCAAGCTGAATTATTCAAAATTTATTCTTCCTCAACAATTACCGTATACACACTACGCAGCGAATCTAAAGTACGCTGATCAGGCACGTAGTCGTAGGAAGCTACAACGTTGAGAAAAAACATATCATTGTAGGGTGTCGGAGAATTGAATATGACTGTGCGATCTAAATCACTGTTTTTGAGAGTTTGTAATCTTGCTACTAAATTTTCGTCGTGTTCTCTAGGGTGTAAACTTTCGTAAAAGTGAACAATGGGCGATACGAATCCCAATATAAACAACAACTTCCCTATTGGTAGTCGGTGCCATTTCTTCCAATCGTAAATTGCTTTCAGAGCCACACCGCTTGCAATGAATATGGCTGGAGCCGTGAAGTAAACGTAACCTTGCATCTTTGTGGCCACAAAGCTGAAAAATATTAAGGGAACGATTATCCAAAGCAGCAAGAATCGATATCGTTCAGGGTTCGATTTGGTCGCATAGTAGATTAACAAACCGATAGATAGGATCCATATCTCGCCATAGTTATAGATAGACTTATCCAGGAAGAACAAATAGCCATTTTCGTGCCCTTCCAGGTATTGAGTAATGTGCTGGAAATTATGCGCTTGAGTAGCCAGATAGACTTCTGGGAAAGAAGTATACGCATAGATCTGCCACGGTAACCATACTATTACGCTACAAACAGCAATTATTGCTGTTTCTAAAAGTACGTTTAGAAATTTTCCATTTCTCAGTTCAAAGGCGATGTAGGCAAGCAAAATGGTGTAGGCAGGTAGCCACTTTACTAGTACTGCCAAACCTATGGTAACACCTATTAACGCACACTTTAGATAACGACTACGCATTTTGCTTGCGGTAACTAGATAAGCTGCCACTGCTATCCAAAACATAAAATGAACATCAATGTGATCAGTAGCTTCAACACCTATTGATAGCTCATTGGATAAACCATGAATGGAAAAGAGTAAAGCCGCATAAAAACCAGAACCCTCATCAAAAAGACTTCTTCCGATTAAGAAAGTCAAGAATATAGCCATACTGACCATCAGGATCGAAGGGAGTCGTACTCCAAAAGTAGATCGTCCGAAAAAGTGGATTGAAGAACCAATTGTCCAAAAAGGAAGCGGTTGCTTATGCATCCATACGTGGCTTCTTGACCAGACTCCGACGTCAGTCCGAAGCACGGGATTTTGGTAAAGCGTTGGTCTGAGCCAAAGGTGATCTTCACTAATATTTGACGCAACTACGCCATGGTAGCGTTCATCCCAATCATTCAGTAGAGGTTGCTGATTTGATATATGTATTTTGATCAAGGCACTAAGTAGACATAGAATCAAGACTAGGTATTTCATGCTATTCAGGATTCTAGCGTCTAATTATTGACGGTATATCAGATGTAAGGCTGAATGAGTTGCAAGTAGGTAGCGATGTAAAGTCGTTATTTCAAAATCAACGGAACTCCTTAATAGTAATCACCCGCCGTAAAACTACGACTAGTAATATAGTCAAGATCAGTACTGCATTGTGCATCGCCACTCACCTTTAAGATTCACGCTCCCCGAAACAAAATCGCCGGAAGGCTACTTCTACTCCTACCCTGGCCGCGTCCTCGTCACCCCACCAAAAACCAACCCACCATGTCCTTCTGGGATTCCATCACCGAGCTATTTCGCAGTGCCGAAGAGAGCACGCCGGGCAACGCGGCCGTCCACGAACTCATCGTGCGGGATGAGGAATATCTGGAGGGGTACGAGCAGTGGAAGCGGACCCACAACAGCCGTCGCCTCCTGGATTGGCTGGAGGAGCAGTACGCCACCCACAAGGCCGGAGCACCGACGGACCAGGGAGTCGGCTTTCTGAACCTCTCCAGCAGCAAGGGTTTCGTGATCTACTTTAAGGAACTCAACTACCAACCGGAGGAGATCGCCTATTTCTTTGACTTCCTGAAGGAGCGCGTCCTCACCCTCAACTACCGGAGCGACATTTCGGACCGCCGCATCTTCAGCCGGCGGGACTGGGTGGAGACCCAGGAACGGCACTACCTCAAGCCCATCAACACCTTTGAGGAAGGGGAACTGCTGCACCAGGCCTTCGGCAACATCACCATTCAGCACGAACTACGGGATGGGGTGCCCCACAACCTCCGCCTCCGGGCCACCTTTTACAGCGACGCGCTTTACGAAGAGGCTCATTCCTTTGGCGCCCTGATGATCGCTCTGGCGCACCGGTCCCCCGGCTAACGCTTGCTCACCGAGTGCACCCTATTCCGAACTTTGCACCCGCGGAAGCGCCCTAAGCCGCTGACTAACAGGGAACAAATGGGGCTGAGCTTCCGTACTACTAGTATGAAATCTATCTGCCTGAGTATCGCGTTGCTTTTTTGTTTTTCCTCCGCGGTGGAAGGGCAGTCCCTGAATGAATTTCAGTGGAAATCGCGCCTAGTGCTCCTGTTTACGCCGGACCCGGGGGACCCACTTTTTGAGGAGCAGGTACGGCTACTTTACCTGCAGCGGGAAGCATTCGAAGAGCGGGACGTGAAGTTCATGTGGATCACCCCAGACGGTAAATTTGAGAATACCGGGCGCTTTTTGGACGAGTCCTTCGCCCGCCAGTACTACGAACGGTTTGACCCCCGGCAGTATGAATTTACGATGATTCTCGTGGGGATGGACGGCAACGAAAAATTCCGCGCCACGAACCGATTGACGCCAGCCTCCGTCCTGGTAGAAATGATCGACGGCATGCCGATGCGGCAACGCGAAATCCTGCAGGGGTACGGGAATAAAAGCATGAGTGGCAAGGACCCTAGTAATCAGAACCGCCCGGCAAGTACCCGCCGCAGCTTCTAAATCAGGGTGTAGATGCTGGGCAAAATTGATGCCCGAACCTACCGTAACACGTTCCTAATCTGATACATCTTTGGTTTCCAGTAACTGGACGCCAAGATATCCTCGCGCATCACTCCGCGAGAGCTCGTAGCGTGAATTACCCACAACTCACCGGGTTGCGAGAGCACCACCACCGATACGTGAAAGACGGAGCCACCAGGCTTTTTGTAGAAGACGAGATCTCCCGGCCGGGCCTCACTCGCGTTTATGACTTTACCCTGTTTTGCCTGATCGCGTGACGTTCGGGCGATATCCAACCCCGCCCCCTGGTAGAGGTAAACGACGAGCCCAGAACAATCAAAACCTTCGTTGGGGCGGTTGCCGCCGTATTTGTAAGGAATACCAATGAGTTCCTGCGCGTGGGTGGTGATGTCCGACCGGATCCAGGAGTTGGGGTCTTCCGAACCCCGCGCTACCCGCGTGGGCTGTTGGGGGTTTCTGCCGATGGGGTCGGCGGGCTTGAAGAGGCCACACGAGGACAGCACGAACAGGCAGCACAACGACAGCAGGGCGGGGGTCAACTTCATCGGGCGGTAGGCATACGGCGTTAAAATTTGGTAGCAGCGGGCAGCACGAAAAACGGGCTACGCTGGTGCAAACGTAGCCCGTTTTGGAGAAATTGCCGTCGAGGAAAGCAATTAGGATTGCGGTAACGTCGCCGGCAAGGGAGACGCACCAGTACCGGTTAATTCGCCATTTCGGTCAGGAACTTGATGCGGACCAATTTGATCTCGTCGATGGTTACGTCCTCCTCCTTCAGGGTTTGGAAGGCGATGTCCGGATCGTCGGTATCGGCCTGCATGAAATACTCATAGGTATCCTCCAGGCTGTATTCATCCACCTCTTCTTCGATGTAATAATCGATGTTGAGTTTGGTGCCGGAATGGACGATGGAGACCATCTCTTCCAATAGCTCATCCATGGAAAGTTGGTTGCCCGAAGCGATGTCCTCCAGCGGAATCTTGCGATCTACGGCCTGGATGATGTTGACCTTTTTCTTCGACTTATTGGCCACCTGCTTGACGACGAAGTCCAGCGGGCGATCAATGTCGTTCTCCTCCACGTATTTCTCGATGAGTACGAGGAAGGGCGTTGCGTAACGGCGGGCCTTGTTGATGGAGATGCCGTTGATGTTCTTCATCTCATCCAGCGTGATGGGATAGCGGGTAGCCATCTCGATCAGACTGGGGTCCTGAAAGATCACGAAGGGAGGGATGCCCAGGCGGGCGGATTCTTTCTTCCGCAGGTCCTTCAGGGCGCGTAGTAGGGGTTCGTCCAGCGTGACGGCGCGGGCGTCGTCGGCGGCGGTACGGATGTCGGCGGCCAGTTCTTTCTCGAAATCGTGGTCAATCGGGATCTGGAAGCTGGTTGGCTTCTTGAGGAAGGCTTCGCCCTCTTCGGTGATCTTGATCGTACCGTAGCTCTCGATGTCCTTACGTACCAGGTTGTTGAGGAGGGCCTGGCGGAAGATAGAGCTCCACAGCACCTCGTCCTCTCCCTTGGCGACGCCGAAGCCTTCGCGGTTGACGAACTTGTAGTCCTTCATCTGCTTCGTCTCCTTACCGAGCACGAATTCGATGAGCATCTTGAGGGGGTAGTTCTCGTCGAGTTGCTTGACGGCCTTGAGGGCGTGGACCATCTTTTCCTTCACCTCCACCCGCTCTTTGGGGTGGCGGCAGTTGTCGCACATTTCGTTGCAGTTCTTCTCGTCGTATTCTTCCCCGAAGTAGTGGAGGAGGAAGCGGCGGCGGCAGGCGGTGGTTTCGGAATAGGCCATCACCTCCTGCATGAGTTGGGCGCCCATCTCCCGCTCCATGAGCGGCTTGTCGCGGAGGAATTTCTCCAGCTTCAGGATGTCCTTGTAGGCGTAAAAGGCAACGCAGCGGCCGTTGATGCCGTCGCGCCCGGCCCGCCCGGTTTCCTGGTAGTAGTTCTCGATGGACTTGGGGATGTCGTAGTGAATCACGAAACGGACGTCCGGCTTATCGATACCCATTCCGAAAGCGATGGTGGCGCAGATGACGTCGACGTCCTCCATCAGGAACTGGTCCTGGGTGCGGGAGCGGGTCTTGGGGTCCAGCCCGGCGTGGTAGGGGGCGGCGCGGACGTCGTTTACCCGCAGTGCTTCGGCGATCTCTTCGGCGGCCTTCCGGCTCTGTACGTAAACGATGCCGGACTCACCCGGTACTTCCTTTACACACTGGATGATCTGGCGAATGGTGTAGTCCTTCTTCCCCTTGGGGCGGACTTCGTAGTAGAGGTTATCCCGGTTAAAGGAGGAAACGAAGGTGCGGTGGTCGTCCCCCATCCGCAGGTTCTTGACGATGTCGGACTGCACCTTGGGCGTAGCCGTGGCCGTCAGGGCAATAATGGGAATATCGTGGCCGATAGCGTCGAGCATTTCACGGATGCGGCGGTATTCCGGGCGGAAGTCGTGGCCCCATTCGGAAATACAGTGGGCCTCGTCGATGGCAACGAAGGAGATATTGGAATCGCGGAAGAACTCGATGTTCTCCTCCTTCGTCAGGGTTTCCGGGGCGACGAACAGCAGTTTCGTATCACCGGAGCTGATGTCCTCCTTCACCTGCCGCATCTGGGTCTTGGAAAGGGAAGAGTTCAGGTAGTGGGCCACGGAATCCTTATCGCTGTAGGACCGGATGGAATCCACCTGGTTCTTCATCAGGGCGATGAGGGGGGAAATGACGAGGGCGCAGCCGTCCATCATTAGCCCGGGGAGTTGGTAGCAGAGGCTCTTTCCGCCGCCCGTGGGCATAATTACGAAGGTATCTTTTCCTTCAAAAAGGGAAGTGATGATGGCCTTCTGGTTACCCTTGAATTGATCGAAGCCGAAGTAATCCTGTAAGGCTTGGTCGATGTGGTTCTTAACTGGTGTGGCGGTCATTATGTTACGCACTTTGAATACTCTCCTTCAGTAAGGCCGGCGTGGAAAAAAGGTGGTTAGCCGGTAACCCAGAGTAACTGGAAGAAGAACTTTTTAAACTGTACTAGATGTCAGTAAAGTAGATGTGGATAGGTAATGGGAGTAATGCGCTAGATGTCAATCTGAAGAAGAGTAGCGGAACTATCTCTTTCCGTAAATTACGGCGTTTTCTCGACATAACCCGGGTATCCACTGAACTATTACGTCCACCCTTTATGGGCCAGGCAGCGCTTTGTGACTGCCTTTCAGTGGGTTAGACGGCGAATTTTCGCTAATGTCACTCAGCGGCTAAACCGGGAGGTTTTTTTCGAGCCCGCAAAAATACACTTTTCCGTGCATAACCATAAGCTCATCACCGAAACGGCCCGCCGCACGCTGCGCATCGAAGCTGAGGCCCTGGCCGGCCTGGTGGAGGGGATCGACCACCGTTTCGCCGAAAGTGTACAGGCCATTTTTTCCAGCAACGGCCGCGTCGTCGTTGCCGGGATCGGTAAGACGGCCCTCGTTGCCAAGAAGATCGTCGCTACCCTCAACAGCACGGGCACCCCGGCTACCTTCCTCCACGCGGCCGACGCCATCCACGGCGATATCGGGATGATCCAACCGGGCGATACCGTCATCGTCATCAGCCGGAGTGGGGAGACGGAAGAGATCAAGATGATGGCCCTGCTCACGCGGCAAATGGGGAATACCCTCATCGCCATGGTGAGCCGCCCCGAATGTAGCCTGGCCCAGCTCGCCGACCACCTGTTGCTGGCCCCCTTCGACCGGGAGGCCGACCCCAACGAACTGGCCCCCACCACGAGTACGACCTTACAAATGGCCCTCGGTGATGCCCTGGCCACCGCCCTCCTGGCCCTCCGTGGTTTCTCCCCCGAAGACTTCGCCCGCTACCACCCCGGTGGCTCACTCGGCAAACAACTCTACCTCCGCGTGGCGGATCTGTACACCCACAACGAGCGGCCGGTCGTTCACCCCACCACTACTCTGCGGGCCACGGTGCTGGAAATGACGGCCAAGCGGCTCGGGGCAACGGCCGTCCTCGACCCCGACGATGACCGGTTACTGGGTATCGTTACCGACGGTGATTTACGACGCTTGCTCTCGGGGGAAGACGACCTGACGGGCGTCAACGCGGGCATCATGATGACGGCGGAGCCCAAAACCGTTCACTGCGATACGCTGGCCATCCAGGCGTTGTCCATCCTGCGGGAATACAGCATCAGCCAGCTTCCGGTCGTGGACGAAAGCGGGGCCTACCTCGGGTTCCTGCACCTGCACGACCTCGTCCGGGAAGGATTGGTATAGGGAGAGTTCCCGAGCCACAAAGTTTACTATCTGCCGAAGGGCAGTCCACTAGGGCACTTCTACGACGTTGAGGACGCGGGCGATAATGTCCTCCTGCTTGATGTTTTCCGCTTCGGCTTCGTAGCTGAGGCCGATCCGATGGCGGAGCACGTCTTCGCAGACGGAGCGGACGTCCTCCGGCGTCACGTAGCCACGGCGTTCGAGGAAGGCCTGGGCTTTGGCGGCCAGGGCGAGGTTGATGCTCGCGCGCGGGCTACCGCCGAAGGTGATGAGTGGTTTGAGGTCGCTCAGCCGGTAGGCTTCCGGTTCGCGGGTGGCGAAGACGATGTCGATGATGTAGCGTTCGATCTTGTCGTCCATGTAGATATTCCGCACGCTGTCGCGGGCCTTCAGGATCTCCGCCGTAGTCGCCACGGGGTTCACCTTTTCGAAGCCCTGGCTGATGTTGCGGCGCATGATTTCGCGTTCGTCCTCCCGCGTCGGGTAGCCGATGGTGCACTTGAGCATGAAACGGTCCGTCTGGGCTTCCGGCAGCGGGTAAGTCCCCTCCTGTTCGATGGGGTTCTGGGTGGCGAGGACGAGGAAGGGCTCTTCCAGTTTAAAGGTTTCGTCACCAATCGTTACCTGCCGTTCCTGCATCGCTTCGAGGAGGGCGGATTGCACTTTGGCCGGCGCCCGGTTGATCTCATCCGCCAACACGAAGTTGGCGAAAACGGGCCCTTTGCGCACGGTAAAATCGTTCACGGCCTGGTTGTAAATCATCGTTCCGACGATATCCGCGGGCAGCAGGTCCGGTGTGAATTGGATGCGGCTGAAGTCGGCCGAGATCGTCTTCGCCAGCGTGTTGATGGCCAGCGTTTTGGCGAGTCCGGGCAGCCCTTCCAGCAGGATGTGCCCTTTGCTGAGCAGCCCGAGCAGCAGCCGGTCCACCATGTATTCCTGCCCGACGATCACCTTGGAGGTCTCCTTACGGATCCGGTCCACGACCTCGGAGTCGATGGCGATCTGTTGGTTAAGGGCGGCAATATCTACGGTGGCCATGGGCGGATTTTTGTCTGGGGTGTGCGCGAAAATAAGGTTTCCTGCGTCTTTGCCCGAAACGCTCTATAAGGTGTTTTGGGCGCTGCCGCAGGTGCAAGGTAAGGATAAGGGGGGAGGGATTGGGATCGACCTTTATTGGCTGGACTGTAAGGGCTCCTTTAATAATTTGCTCAATAGCTGATGGAAGAAAAGTGCTTACGGTACTACCTTAAATCATTGAACTGCAAGGGACGCCCGTGGCGGACTCAACACAAAAGGCAAAAAAACTCAAAAAAGGCGATGCCGTCCGTATCCAATCTTCTACTCTTCCTTACCAACTTATATTTCTTGTCGCTAATGGAGGATTATAATCCACACTTCTTAATCGTCTCTATCGCCCAATACTTCTTTGCGAAACTAAAAAACAGGCGGAGCCACAATCAAACTTTGAGCTAATAGCTGTCCACGCATGTTTCGCCAAGAGGATCAAGATGTTTGAGACGAAAGAGAAGGACGATACCGGCTTCTCTCCCCTCTCTATCGCCCTATACTTCTTTGCGAAACTAAAAAGCAGGCGGAGCCACAATCAAACTTTGAGCTAATAGCTGTCCACGCATGTTTCGCAAAGAGGATTAAGATGTTTAAGACGAAAGAGAAGGACGATACCGGCTTCTCTCCCCTCTCTATCGCCCTATACTTCTTTGCGAAACTAAAAAGCAGACGGAACTACAATCCAACTTTTAGCTAGTAGCTGTCCACGCATGTTTCGCAAAGAGGATCAAGATGTTTAAGACGAAAGAGAAGGACGATACCGGCTTCTCTTCCCTCTCTATCGCCCTATACTTCTTTGCGAAACTAAAAAGCAGGCAGAGCCACAATCCAACTTTGAGCTAATAGCTGTCCACGCATGTTGCGCAAAGAGGATCAGGATGTTTAAGACGAAAGAGAAGGACAATACCGGCTTCTCTCCCCTCTCTATCGCCCTATACTTCTTTGCGAAACTAAAAAGCAGGCGGAGCCACAATCCAACTTTTAGCTAGTAGCTGTCCACGCATGTTTCGCAAAGAGGATCAGGATGTTTAAGAAGAAAGAGAAGGACGATACCGGCTTCTCTCCCCTCTCTATCGCCCTATACTTCTTTGCGAAACTAAAAAGCAGGCGGAGCCACTATCCAACTTTGAGCTTACAGCTGTCCACGCATGTTTCGCAAAGAAGATCAAGATGTTTAAGACGAAAGAGAAGGACGATACCGGCTTCTCTTCCCTCTCTATCGCCCTATACTTCTTTGCGAAATAAGTAAAGCGTCTACCCAACCTAGCGGCAATGCAAGAAGACTAAAATAATTCACTTTTTAGTTACATACCATTGTAGAATACTCAAATAAAGTATATATTTGTTTCGTCGCTAGCTATTCAACACCAATTTGTTGTTACTCCAGCGATAGAATAACCCTCCCTTCAACTTCATCCCATGCAAGCCATCTCCATTCAACTCAAGCGACTTGGTAAGAAGAAGATCCGGCGGATAGATTACGAGTTGCCACCGGTGCAGGACCTGCGGGGATTGCTCGAGGCGATCGTCCGGCAGGAGGTAGCCAAGTTTAATGCTAAACGGGAAGAGGTACAATTGATGCCCTTTCTCACACCGGGAGATATCGAACGGCAATCCCAGGACGGCAAGGTGGGCTTTGGTGACATCGCCAACCGCAATCTCGCGGAGGTCGAGCAAAGCATCGAGACCGCATTGCTGGCTTTTAAGGATGGTCTTTTCATCGTCTTCCATAATGACGTCGAGCTCCGTTCGTTGGAAGATCCGGTCACCCTGACGGAAGACAGCGAACTGGCTTTCTTGCGGATGACGTTTTTGACGGGGACTTTTTGGTAGTTTATAGTCTGTAGTCTATGGTCTACAGTCTGTAGTCGGCAGTCCCGCACTACAGACTATAGACTACAGACTATTGACCCTTTACCTCGCACCTGCGTCAGCGCCCATATCCTACTCAATTACACGAACACACATAAACCAACACCATGATCACATCGGAACAGGCGGATAAAGTATTTAAGGCGAATAAGGCGGCGGCACGAAAATTTTCCGTGTCGGACGTATTTATGGGCCGGTATAAGGAGTTGAGCGCCATCATTCGTAAGGGGTACCGTTTGAAGGGGAAGCGATCTCCAAAACAAGCTTATCTGGAGCATTTTCGGGCGGAGGAGAACCCTTGGGTGAGCTCTACCGGGGAGCGACTGGCCGAAGCACTCTTTGGGGAGCACGGCGCAGTTCACGCCAGCCGCGCCTGGGAATTACTGGGGCAGTTGCCCTACCAGACGGGGTACAGCCGCCGTCCGTTTCGATCCTCCGCCGCCGTGCATTCGCTGGAGAGGAAACTGAATTTCTTCCACCAGTGGGCCCAGGCTTGTGAGCAGGGGTTCCACCCGTTTACGGTAGCCGATACGATGCGATACGCCGTGTACTACAGCCGGGAGACCACCGCCTTCAGCCCAATGATTGCCGCCGCTCTGGAAGCGGAGGGGCCACGGGGAGAGCTGCACGAACTGGCCTGGGACATCCTCCAGGGAGAAGACGAAATTGGTGCCGTAAACCGCGCGTTGATCCAGGGCCTACTGATGACCGACCAGCCGGAAAGCTGGGAAATGGTGGAAAAATTATTACTCGCCGCCCAGCGGGAAGAAGGTCTGCGGCAGACCATTTTTGAAACCGTAGACGAAGGCCACATTGGTGCCTTCCGCCACTTCATCGAATTGATCCGGACACACGATCTGGCCCGCTTCAGTTCTGTCATCCGTGGCGTGGACGTCTGGTTTGGTTTCGGCTGGGAAGCCCCGAAGAAAAAGACGATCAACCGCGCACTGGAGATCGCGGCGGCGTGCCTGCAGGACGTTGAGGCGACCAACCGCTACGCAAATTCTAAGGATAGCCTGGAGTTTTACGTGGCCTTGTGGTCCGTTGCCGTGCAGAACGTGCTCAACGTACTGCCGACGGCGGCCGACATCATTCTGAAGGGCAACCGGACCCAACAGCTTGGTGCGTGTTATTTGATGATCCAAACCGGTTACAGCCACGATAGCATCAGCCAGTATTTCGAGGGGCAGTTTGGGCAGGATATCCTGTTGGACTATTACGTGACGCGCATCATGCCGGACGACACGCCGATCAGCGACCAGATGATGGAGCAATTGATCGCCCACGCTCAGTCGCTACCGAAGGATGGAAAAACCTACGAATCTGGCGTCTTCGAATGGATGGCCCCGAAGCTTACGCCCGAATACTTCTACGACTTCCTGATCCGGGAGGGGCAGGACCACCAACGTCACCGTTTGGCGGAGGACCTGTCCGCCCTGCCGAGTAATTCCCGGGAGTCGCTTCTGCGCAAGTTGTTCCCCGACCATTATACCTGGTCGATGCGCTACGACACCAACAAGAATCGCAAGCCGATCGCGCCGGCCGACCAGGGGTGGACGCGCAAGGTCATGCACCAGGCAATTACCGACCGGAACACCTCCGTGATGGCGACGGGGTTAACGCTGCTCCGGTCCGTCCCGCTAACGGACACCGACGTGGAAGTCGTCACCGGCCTGCTCAAGCGAAAGGGGAAGGACCTACGCGGCTCGTTGATCCAACTCATCCTCGCCCAACAGGAACCAAAAATCAAGGAATTCGAGAGCCGCTTGCTACAAGCGAAAACCGTGGACCAGCGCCTGGCGGGCCTGGAAGTCCTTAGTGTACTGAACGAACGGGGCGCCATGCCGGAGTACGTTGCAACTAGCGTGGCGACTTACCTCGAACGGGGTACTTTTTCCAAGAATGAATCCGTCCTGCTGGAACGTTTCAACCCGCCAGAAGAGCGGGATACCTTCTCGATAGCGAACGGCTTCGGGGTGGTGGATTACGATAATGTGCGTCCGCTGATCACACCACAGTTGAAGTTTAAGGCACCATCGTCCGGTGGGCTCCTCAGTAAAGTATTCGGAACCCGCCAGGTCTTTCTCTTCGCCAAGTTCGTGGATGCGGCTAAAATTCGGAGCGCCATCGAGGGCCTGGCCGCCGTCGTACGGGAGAACGCGACTTACGAGTACACGAGCGTTTATAATGATAGTTACGAGGAAACGTTCCTGTTACAGAACGCCATCAACCTCTTGCGGCCCAACCATACCTTTACCGCTCCGGTAGACCGGGTCAATGACCTGCCCCTCGCCGAAAAGTGGAAAGCCTGGTACGATGGTTCCGGCCTCAACGATTTTGAACTGCTCTTCCTTTACGCTTACCTGAAGGGGAAAGGCGGCAACATCGGTAAGACCTGGTACCGGCAGCTGCGGGACCAGTACTACCCCGAGATCAAGGACGTAGACACACTGGTGGGCGAGCGGGGTGCCTGGGATACCCTGCGCAGTAACCTGTCAACCGTTGCCCACGCCTTTTACTACGCCTACGCGGACCTGGCCACGCTTGATCAATTCCAGGTCGATATGCTGGAAGATATGCTCGCCCGCTGGCCCAATGATCAACGGCGTAACATCACGACTAAATCCCGGTGGGGTTACGATGAGACTTCCAAGTGGGTAGACCTAGTTACCCGACTTCACCCGGGCGTCTACAGTTGGCAGCCCCACGACCGTGGTCTGGGTACCGCGGAGCCAGCGACCCTGAGTCAGTATTATGATTTAAACCAATTGATCTTTGCGGCCTCACGCAGTAGTGCCTACCCGCCGCAACCGCTGCACGAAACGATCAATACCCAACAGCACAGTGGCTACTACTCACGCAGTAGAGGAGATACCGTACTCGCCAGACTACTGCACAAACGCGGGAGCATAACGGCGGACGAACTACTCGTCCACGCCCTCATCGATTCCCATTTCCTGGGAAGTCTCCACAACGCCGAGGCCATCAACGCCAGGAATACGAACCCCACCGACCCGTGGCCGGAGGGTTTAGTGGATGACCTCGCCGTCAACCTGCTCGCCGTCGAGTTGGACCGGGGCGACCTCGCCACCGAAGCCACGCCGTACACCAACAGCCTCAAGCGAGTGGAAGGTGCTAATTACCTCGTAGAGCTAGCCGCGCGGATGGGAAAGGAAACCCTCCACCGGGGCTACAGCTACGGCAACGATACGACGCGCAAAGAGAGCTTCAGCGCCCTCATCAAAAAGACCGTCCCGACGGAGGTGGACACGGTGGAAAGCTTCAACCAACAAGCCCGCGCCGTAAAGGTGACCGACAAACGCTGGTTGGAGATCGCCATGTACGCCCCCCAGTGGGCCACGTGGATCGGGGAGATGTTGAACATCAAGGACTTGGAATCCGCCGTCTGGTGGTTCCACGCCCACGCCAGCGAATATTCCAGTGAGCAGAAGGCCGGTATCGTTGCCCGGTACAGCCCCATTGAAATGGCCGATTTCCGGGAGGGCGCCATCGACATCGACTGGTTCGCGGAAGTGTACGATGCCGTCGGGAAGAAGACCTGGAAAATGCTGCACGACGCGGCGAAGTTCGTCACGGACGGAAATGGCCACCGCCAGGTTAAACTCTACTCCGGCATCATGCTGGGCGAGACCAAGATCACCGAGACGCTCAAAAAGATCAAGGAGAAGCGGGATAAGGTGTACGTGAAAGGACTTGGGCTCGTCCCCCTCAGCAAGAAGATCCCGCGCAAGGATACCCTGAAGCGGTACGAGCTTTTCCAGCAATTCCTCCACGAGAGCAAGCAGTTTGGCAACCAGCGGCGGGAAAGCGAAAAGAAGGCCGTGGAGATCGGCATTGAAAACCTGGCCCGAAACGCAGGTTACAGCGACCCCGTCCGCTTCAGCTGGATCATGGAAGGCCAGGCTACCCGCGCCATTATGGAAGAGTCCGTAGTGGAGATCGACCAGACGCAAGTCCGGTTGGTGATCGACGATTTTGGCAAAGCCGATATCCTGGTCACTAAGGCCGGGAAGAGCCAGAAGTCCATCCCCACCAAACTGCGAAAGCACAAGGACATTCTCCGCCTTAAGGCACACAAGGCTAAGTTGCGGAAACAGTACAGCCGGACCCTCAAGTCCCTCGAGCGAGCGATGGTGGACGGCCAGACCTTTACCGTGGAGGAGATCGCGGAGATCAACGACCACCCCGTGGTGAAGACGCTACTGGCGAAGCTCGTTCTCTTTCACCCCGAAAAGCAACTGACGGGTTTCTGGGCCCACGGCATGCTCATCGACGTAACGGGTAAAGCCCATGAGCTGGGCCGGGACGAAGTCGTCCGCATCGCCCACCCTACGGATCTCTACGCCACCGTGCAGTGGGATTTGTTCCAGCGGTACGCCTTCGACGAAAAGTTGGTGCAGCCCTTCAAGCAGATCTTCCGGGAGCTGTACCTACCTACGGCGAATGAGCGGGAGGAGCAGTACAAATCCAGCCGTTACCAAGGTAACCAGGTGCAGGTGAAGAAGACCGTCGCCCTGCTCACCAGCCGCGGCTGGACGGTAGACTACGATTCCGGTCTCCAGAAAGTGGACTACAAACGCGGCGTTGTCGCCTCCCTCTATGCCATGGCCGACTGGTTCTCCGCCGCTGAGATCGAAGCACCTACGTTGGAATACGTGGCCTTCCACAGCCGTTCGCACTACCGCGCCGTGGGGCTGGACGAGATCGATCCGATCCTCTTCAGCGAAACGATGCGAGACGTGGACCTGGTCGTCAGCGTCGCTAACGCGGGGCAGGTCGATCCCGAAGCGAGCCATTCCAGCATGGAGATGCGGGCTGCTCTGGCGCGGGAATCCGCCCGGCTCTTCCGCTTGGAAAACGTGGAGGTGAAGGAGCGATTCATCGTCATCGACGGGCTGCACGGTACCTACTCAATCCACCTGGGTAGTGGGATGGTGAGCAAGAATGGTTTGCAATTGGGCATCATCCCCGTCCATTCCCAGCACCGGGGGCGGGTATTCCTTCCCTTTGTGGATGACGACCCGAAATCAGCGGAAATCATTAGTAAGATGAAGCTGCTGGCGGAGGATGACCGGATTAAGGATCCGACGGTGTTGGCGCAGTTGATGAAGTAGTTCAGTTGCAATTATCAAGTTGCGAGTTGCAAGTAGCGAGTGTCGAGTATCGAGTTGCGAGTACTCGACACTCGCAACTTTATTCTCGCAACTCGATTCTTGCAACTTGACACTGGGATTTGAGTTGCTTTAGGTATCGGCCGTACCTTCGCGCCATCCCAGAAGCAGCTGCATGAACATCGTCATCGCCGGAGCCGGAGACGTAGGCTTCCACCTCGCCAAACTCATGGCTACCGAGAACCAGGACATTATCCTCATCGATAAAGACGAGGAGGTGCTGGAGTACGCCGGTAGCCACCTGGACGTGCTGACGATTCGCGGGGATTCGACGAGTCTGGAAACCCTCGAACGCGCGCGCATCAGTTCGGCGGACCTCATGCTGGCCGTGACGACCTCCGAGAAGACGAACATGATGACGGCCATCATCGCCAAGAAGCTGGGCTGCCGCCGCGTAGTGGCCCGGGTGGACAACGAGGAATACACCACGGCTGCCAACGAAAGCACGATCTGTTCGCTGGGTATCGACCAGATCATTAGCCCCCGGCAGTTGGCGGCGGAAGAGATCGTCCGCCTCATCAAACAGTGTTCCTTTACGGACATCTTTGAGTTCGAGAACGGTAAACTCGTTTTACTCGGGACGACGCTGGACGACCACTCCCCGCTGGTCGGGCTGCGCCTTAGTGAGATGGACCAATTCGAGAGTAGCGTGGACCTGCACCCCATTGCCGTACTGCGGGGCAACGAAACCATTATTCCGAAAGGGTTTACTACGCTGCGGCGGGGGGACCATATCTACTTCATCACCAAACCGGATCAGAAGAAGAACGTGGAGGCCTTCGTGGGCAAGAAGCAGCAGACCGTGCGCAGCATCCTCATCCTGGGCGGAACGGACCTGGCCATTTCGACGGCGCGCTTACTCATGGATGAGTACCACGTCACGATCGTGGAAAAGAGCAAACGCCGCTGCCAATTCATTAATGAGCAGCTGAATAACGTCCTCGTCATCAAGGGAGACTACAACAATGTGGACCTCTTGGAGGAGGAGGGGTTGGACCGCATGGATGCCTTCATCGCGCTAACGGGTAACGCGGAGACGAACATCATCTCCTGCCTCACGGCGCGCAACCACGGCGTCTTTAAGACCATCGCCCAGGTGGAGAACAAGGCGTACATCCACATTAGTCAGAACATTGGCGTGGATACCCTCATTAATAAAAAGCTGCTCGCAGCCAACAGTATTTTCCACCACGTCCGGAAGGGAAACATCGAGGCCATCACCAGCCTCCAGGGCGTGGACGCCGAGGTGATCGAGTACGTCCTGACGAAGACCAACCAGCTCACGAAGAAGCCGCTGAAGAAGTTACACTTCCCCGATACCGCGTTGGTTGGTGGTATTATCCGCGGCGAGAAAACGATGATCCCGGACGGTGATACGCAGATGGAATTGGGCGATAAGGTGATTGTGTTTGCCCTACCTTCGGCCATCAAACGGCTGGAAGAGCTCTTTAGGTAGCCCTTGCGCACGGTGCTTGACCTACATCGGTTAAGAGTTATACGATTGAATAGTAGCCGCTCTAGCCCCAGCCCATCCTCAGTACTACCCGACTGACCATGATCAATTTCCGCCCCATCGCCAGAGTTGTCGCCATCCTCCTCGCCATCGTGGGGGTGATGATGTGGACGGGCATTCCCTTTAGTCTTTACTACGGAGAAAGTGTGTGGCCCCTGCTCCTGGCCGGGCTCGGCAGTCTGGCGGCGGGTGGGCTTCTGTTTCTGGTGAAGAACCCAAAGGGAATTCCGATCCGTAAGCGGGAGGGTTACCTGATCGTCGTCCTGAGCTGGGCGGCGATGGTGCTATCGGGCATGGTCCCCTACCTTCTGAGTGGAGTGGTCTCGACTTTCCCCGATGCCCTCTTTGAAACCGTATCGGGGATGACGACGACGGGCGCTTCGGTGCTGACGGACATTGAGATTCAGCCCCGTGGTATCCTGTACTGGCGAAGTTTGACCCAGTGGATTGGGGGGATGGGGATCATCGTATTAACGGTCGCCATCTTTCCCCTCCTGGGTATTGGCGGTATCGAACTCTTTGCGGCGGAAGCGCCCGGACCGACGTCGGATAAGCTCCATCCCCGCATTAGTGAGACGGCCAAACGTTTGTGGTTCATTTACGTGGGCCTGACCGTTACGCTGTTCTTCTGCCTTTGGGCGGCGGGCATGAGCAAATACGAATCCGTCAATCACGCCCTGACAACGATGGCTACCGGTGGTTTCAGCACGAGAAATGCCTCGGCGGCGGCCTTTAGCCCGTTGATTCAGTACATCCTCATCCTCTTCATGTTTTTTGCGGGGGTGAACTACACCGTGCTGTACCTTTCCTTTAAGCGGCGGTTCAAGGAGGTTTGGAAAAGTGATGAGCTCAAAGCGTACCTAGTGATTGTGTTTGCGCTCACCGCCTTCTTTACCGCCAAGGTGTGGTACGCGACCGGTGGGACGAACCTGGAAGGTGCCTTCCGCGATAGTCTATTCCAAATAGTTAGCCTCATTACCACCACTGGATTCGTGACGGCGGATTACACCAGTTGGGCGACGAGCCTGACCATCATCTGTTTCGTCTTGCTGTTTCTTGGTGCTTGCGCGGGTTCCACCTCGGGGGGCATCAAACTGATCCGCCATTTGGTCTTCCTCAAAAACTCTTACCTGGAGTTTAAGCGGATCGTCCACCCTTCGGCCATTGTGCCCTTGCGCGTTAATCAGGAGGTGGTGCCGGGTAAGATCATCACTCACGTATTCAACTTCCTCCTGTTGTACCTGCTGCTGTTCATCGTAGGTTCGGTCATCCTGGCTACGATGGGGCTTGATTTCAATACTTCTCTGGGGGCGATGGCGACGAGTTTGGGCAACGTTGGCCCGGGTATTGGCGGGGTAGGCCCGGTCGATAATTTTGCCTGGTTGAGTCCGGGCATCAAGGTGTTTTTGTCGTTTGTGATGATTATTGGGCGGTTGGAGATTTATACGGTGTTGGTGTTGTTTACGCCGTTTTTTTGGCGGTTGAATTGATTTTCTGCTTCCGGCTTCCGGCCGGGATTTCTTCCGGTACGTCGACCTTTAGGTCGACGCTTAACGTCACTGCTTCTCTACCACTTCTTTTCAGAAGAAAAGAAGCAAGATTCTTGTCCTGTAACCGTGGCTTGACGTGATTTTTATCTCTACGGCTCCCGGCCGGGTTTACTTCCGGTACGTCGACCTTTAGGTCGATGCTCAACGTCGCTTCTTCACTACCAATTCTTTTGTAGCCACCACGCAGTAGCAGCGCAGCTAACAGAAGCAAAAGCTTTAATCTGTTTCGTGGCTTAATTTACTTCCGGTACGTCGACCTTTAGGTTGATGCTTGACGTCACGGCTTCTCTACCACTTCTTTTGTGACCAAAAGAAGCAAAAGTCTTGTCCTGTAACCGTGGCTTAACGCGATTTCAGCGGCAGAAAGCTAAAATTTGCCAACTCGCTATCCGATTTTTGTTTTAAGCTTTAAATCTGCCGTTTGCATTTAATTTGTGGGCTACGCCTTAATCATTCGCGTGCTCACACAGTGCAAATTTCTTCACGCTTTCTGCCGCTGAAATCACTACCACGGTTAAGGGACGGATAACTCCCAAGGCTCCAGGTATCCCGTCTAAAATCTAAAATCCAACCTCTAAAGTCCTTACAGGTATCCCGTCCAAAATCTAAAATCCAACGTCTAAAGTCTTTACAGTATCCCGTCCAAAATCTAAAATCCAACCTCTAAAATCCCGTCAGTATCTTAACCCCCATGCGCCACCTCTTATTCCTAACCGTAATCCCCCTCCTGCTGCTCACCTGCCGCACCGCGCGGGAAGCCAGCCCCCGGGCCTACGCACAGGATACGGAGACAATCACTGACGGAGAGGTTACCTACTTCCGGTTTCGGCCGGACAGCGTGCAACGGCCGGATACCTTCGTTTGGGAGCGATTGACGCAACAGGACCGTGCTTACTACCTGCCCGACCCCGACCACCCGGAGTACCTGCCGGAGCGGCGCGTCCGTCTTAATTTTCACGTAATGAATAGTGCGGATTCCATCTTCCCCATGCAGGGGGAGGTGGCCGTGAAATACGCGCAGGATGTCCTGAACTACACCAACGCTTTTATGCGGGATAACCCGGAAAACTGGCTAAACCCGGATTCGATAACTCCGCCCGCCTTACCTACGCACATCAAATATGTGTTGGCGACCGATCCGGAAACCCAGGCGCCTGCCGTGTACGAGCACTTCGACGATGAGCACTATGGATACATCCACAAGGGGCCGGGTATGAACCGGTCCGATATGGAGGTGGTGAAGAAGTACAACGTGCGGCCGGACGAGGAGCTCAACATCTACTGGATGGGGCCGCCCAAGGAAAAGATCGTGAACATGGGCGCGAAGAAAACCTCCGGCAGCGGCATCTACCTTGGCACTGCGCTGAAGGTGACGGACGTATTGTCCAAGGACGTCGCGCCCTGGTCCATCCGCCAGGTATTTTCCCACGAACTCGGCCACGCTCTGGGTCTCTACCACGCCTGGACGCGCAATGATGGTTGCCCGGATACACCCGTCCACGCCAATAAAGCCTGGAGCGCGAAGAAGCGGGGGCCCAACCTGACGAGTAACAACCTCATGGATTACAGCCCCGACCAGGAAGCTCTCACCCCCTGCCAAATCGCGCGTATGCACATCAAATTAGCCGATAAGACCACGCGCCAACGCGGCTGGCTCGAACCCGTCTGGTGCGATTACGAACCGGATGCACCAATCATCATCGCCGAAGACCTGGTGCTGAACGGAGCGCGCGATTACGCATCGGATCTCATCGTCCAACCGGGCGCTACGCTTACCATCAACAACCGGGTCCACCTGCCGGAGGGTGGGAGCATCCGGGTAGCTGCGGGCGGGCGCCTCATCCTGGGCCCGGACGCCATTTTGCACAACGACTGCGGCGGTACCTGGCGAGGGATTTTCATCGCGGAGGCAACTAGTATCGAAGGCTTAGCCACCGTCGAAACCCACTCTTCCGCTACCCTCCTCAACGTCGCGCCATGAGTAAAACTGTCCTCATCACCGGTGGCACGCGGGGTATCGGCCGGGCCTGCGCCGAGGCTTTTTTAGCGGCTGACTATGCGGTCACGATCGTCGCTCGTTCCTCCGCGGCGCTGACGGAGATGGCCACCCAACTCGGCGTGTTTACAATTGCGGCAGATCTTTCCAAGGAAACCGGCGTGGCGGCCGTTCCGATTCGTCCGTACGACGTAGTCGTGCTCAACGCGGCGGCCTTCGCGCCGGGCACTTTACTAGATGCGGAGTCGGACACCTTCACGGAATTATTACCACTTAATGTACTCGCCAATCACCACCTGGCTCGCCGTCTCCTTCCCGAGATGATCGCACAAAATGATGGCCACTTAATCGTCATCGGCTCCACCGGAACGGACAACTGGAAGGGCCACATGACGGCCTACGTCGCTAATAAATACGCGCTTCGTGGCCTTTTTTACGGCTGGCAGCAAGAGTTGGCGCTGTCGCAGGTGCGGTGTACGTTGGTCGCGCCAGGGGCTACCCTGACGAGTAGTTGGGATAACGAAGAAGTACCAGAGGGAATCCTGATGCCGGAGGAGGTAGCGGGAGTGGTGTTGGGAGTGGTGGAGAAGGGGGAAGAGGGACGGGTTTGCCTTTAGAACGCTGCGCTTTGGAACGGCTTCGCCTTTGGGACGCTTCGCTTTAGGACGCTGCGCTTTGGAACGGCTTCGCCTTTGGGACGCTTCGCTTTAGGACGGCTTTGCCTTTAGGGCGGCGAAATAGGATTCTAGGTAGGTGTTGCGGAGGGTGATGAATTGCTTCATCCAGTTGATTTCCGTCATGAAATCGTTGTCGTCGTAGTAGGCTTCGGCGGTGGTGGGCCAACGGGAGAAGTTGCGTTCGGCGTAGGGTTGGAGTTGTTGGGCCAGGGCATCGATTTCGGCGATGAGATTGGCTGGAGAGAAAAGGTTTGAGTGAAGCTCCTCCCACCTTTCGTGCAGGGCTTTGCGGTACCATTCCTGTTGAAGGAGGCGGCGGAAGAGGATGGAGCGTTCCAGCTGGGCGGGGCGTTCGTTCATGTTGGCCTCGTTGTCGCCGTCGCGGCCGAAAGAATGGTCGTAATCCCAGGGTGCGACGCGGATGGGTTGGCCGGTCCGTTGGCGGTAGAGGTAGAAGTTTTTGAGGATACCGTCCTGGTTATTGGTGAGGAGGAGCAGGAGGTGCCAGTCGATAAAGTTGTCCACGTCGATGGCTTGGTGAATGTCTTTATTGAAGGTGGCTGAATCCGCCTCAAGGATGAGCTGCCGCAGGTCTTCCAGTGCCGGGGAGCGATCGGCCTTGCTGCGTTTTGGGTAGGTCTGCTGGTGGAAGTTGTCGGGATTTTCCGCAACGATACCGTCGTAGGATTCGCGAAAAATTTGGGGTTCCTTAAAGATGAAGGCTCCGGGGTCACCCTTTTTTACGTTGAGGGTGGACCGGTCGAGCTTTTCCATTAGTACGTACAGCCCCGCGTAGTCGCCGTTGCGCTGGAGTTCAACGAAAGCCGTGCTGGCCGCCCGGTTATTTGGGTTCATCTGGCGGAAGAGTTGGAAGGAAAGTACGTGACGTAGAAAAGTCTTGTCGATGTAGTTGGCGTTGAGGATCCAGTCGTCGTCCGCGGGTAGTCCGGCGAGGGGAAGATCTTCCGGCAAGTCCAGTTCGTAAGAGTACTTGGAGAAGCGAATCGAGTATCCGCCGCGCCGTTCGATGCGGATGGGGACCGTCGTTAGATTTGCTTCCGCGCCCTCAGCAATCTCCAGCGTCCCCGCTACCTTATCCCCTTTGGGGATGCTGTCCGGCACCGTGAGGCTCAACGTAGTCACGGCCAGGGCTGGGATTGGGGATGCTGCATCGGGTGTGGGGGTGCAGCCGAGTAAGCAAATGGCTAGCGTGATTAGGAGGAGGTATTTTTGGTGCATGGAGACTTGTAGAGGTGTAAGCAGCAATTATGCACTAACTTATGACACTTGAATCAATCTATACGTGAGCCTAAACGTAGCAGCTAATGAAATTGAATAGACTTTTGCCCTTCATAGTGCTCATTGGATTAGCTCACTGCCATGAAGTTAACAGGCCGGACGACCACCTAGGTTATTACGCTCAGATAGGTAGTAGCCCATTTACTAAGTATAATCAATTAGTTATCGTTCGAGATACGGAATTGCTATTCAGATATTATGAAATAGGTTTGCCATGGGTTACTCAGTCCTATGTCCTAGTACAAGGCGAATACAGGACTACGGACGATCAACTTCAGCTGAAATTTTCACCGGGGCAATTGTGTGTTTCCGACGGACAAGAAACAGAATGCTTTGTAAAAGTTGAGGATGTTGAGCAATTCCTAACTGATACGGAGGTAGCGGATTTATTTAACTTTAAACATCAAGCTGCCAGCACGGATTATCAACTCGACTCTGCAGAATTGGAGTACTATCATTCAGCAATGGAGCAAATTGTCTTTAAGCATAAGCTAATGTTGGAGGTCGATTCGGCTGGTTTGAAACCACTTGAATTGGATGATTGTATCGTTTGCGATTGAATTAGTTCAAAATCAACCGTTGTGCCCAGTTATGTTCCCTCGATTGAAGTGGTGAGATCATAGAATTCGGGGGGGCAGGTATAAGATTATTAATAGCCGAGATTTACAATTAACGCCAACGAATATGTCTCTATTAAAAATAGGGTTCGGGCTTATAGGTTGCTTGGGAGCAAAATATCTGTTGCCCAACGTTCGCCGTGCTTGGAGGTTGGTGAAAAACTATCGTGATAACCATTATGGTGGTGGGTTAGGCGAGTATGTCCTATACGTCGATTTTGCGGTATGCGTACTTGGGTTGCTAATTTGTGTGGGTTTGATTATTCTTGCAGGTTTGGAGGCAATAGGATTAATCACAGCAAATTTGTGATGTACTGCCACTTTTTTAGTAATTACCTTCCTATCGGTTTTGGAAGCCGCGAATTTTAATCGCCAGTGAATGCGTTTAAAAGTAATAATACTTACCAAACGTCACAACCAGTCTATTCCTAATCCACATTAAGATCAACTTTCGATACTTGCGAATTAGACAGCTCCACGTCCCCATTGCACAGCACCCGCGGCAGCGCCCATCAGGAACACAAAACCCCACCATCAGACGAACTGAGGGTGGGGTTTTATAGACCAAACCGGTATTAAATTAAATACCAATGAGGAGGTAGTGAACTACTATGCGTAGTGGTCTTCAGCACCGAGGTGCTTGCAAACGAGGTAGTAGAATACGCCGCGGAGCTTGAAGCGCTCGGTGTACTTGGCGCAAACGGCCTGTACGGCTTCCTGGCCCTTCTCGGCGTCCATGCCAAGTTTTTTGACGACGTAGCTTTTTACGACGCGGTCGAGCTCTTCCTTGTCGCTGCAGGCTACTTTGCTGGCATCGATGTTGTAGAGCGCGGGGCCGAGGCCTTTGGCGACCTTTTCGAGGAGGGCGCTGTCATTATCGGGCTCGACTTTGTCGAGGTGGGCCTGGAGGGCGGCTAGTTTTTCTTGAAAATTGTTCGTCATGAATCGAATAGGTTTATTTGGCCCGGGGCCTCATGGAGAGGAGGGAGAAGGCCGGTTAAAAAGTTGTGTTTTGGTACAGTAGTCGCAAGGCCCCACGGGGCCGGAAAACGTGCTGTAAGGTAATTGTTGTAAGGTAATCACGCAAGCCAATGTTTGCAAACACATTGTTTTGTTTGGTGAACTTCGCCGCCCGCCTTCCGCCGATCGGCCGGTGGCTAGTATCTTGGCCACAGTAATGACCCCCACAAGCCTAAAAACCTACTTGCTGGCCCTACTCTACACCGTTTTGCTCCTGCCGGGAGCTACGGTAGACCTCCCCGCCCAGGAGGCAACCAACGGTGTATTTGCCCCCGGGCGCCACGCGGAATTGCGCGAAGAGGTGGTCTTCACCCCACCCGAAGAACAGGAAGAGGAGGTGGAGGAAGTAGAGAAAGATATTTCCACTTCCAACGACTGGACATTTGGCGACTTCAAGGTTTCCCGCGAGATCGCATACGTAATGCTCGGGGTGTTGCTCCTCCTTCTCGGAATACTCGTGTACCGGATTCTGGGCGACGTGGAACTCCGGAAGCGTATCCGCGGCAACGAAGAGGAGCAGGACCAGATCATGATTGAGGAGATCGAGGAGGAAGCGCTCGTCGCCAGCGGCGTATCGCTGAGTCTCCAGGAGCGCGCGGAAAAAGCCGGGCAGTTTGATATCGCCGTACGGCTCCTTTACATCCAATTACTGAAGGATCTGCAGGACAACGGGCTAATTAAGTACCGCCGCGACTACAGTAACCGCGATTACCAACGGCAAATGCGGGGCTCCGAATTGCTTGGAGAATTCCGGGAAGTGACGGTTGATTACGAGCGGTATTGGTACGGGAAGTATTCAATTGATGCTCTCAGCTACCGACTCGTGAAGCGGAAGTTTGCCGCGCTGACGAACCACATCCAACAGGCTTCCACAACTACCCCGCCCCATGCGTAGTGCCCGTACCTTCTTCCAGTGGGCGGCGCTTTGCGTGGTCCTATTTGCATCCGGTTGTGGGCTGGATTGGCGGGAGTCCTACGACTATACGGATGATGACCCCTTTGATCTGTACGTGCTCCACCAACTTCTGCAGGCCCGCGATGGCGGACTGACCATGCTGCAGGATAGCCTGCCCGCCCTCTCGGCGGATGAAGAAGAAGTAGCCAATTACGTTTTCGTTGGTTCTTACGCCTACTACAACGAGAACGAGATCACCCACCTGCTGGACTTCGTAGAGCGGGGTAACAATGCCTTCATCGCGGCAGATGAGTTGCCCGAAGAACTGGCCGAAATGCTGTACGGCTCGGACTGCTACTTTAATTACGACGAATACGATTATTCGACGACCTACGATGACGACTATTCCATCCGGCCGGGCTACCACGACACCGTCCAACTGACGCTCGAGACGGCCGGTGAACCCTACCAACTGGTACACGTCTACGACTGGAAGCCTACCCGGGACCGGGTCAACTTCGTACCCGACTACCACCTTTGTGACCCGGAGATCGATAACGTAAGCCTCGGTACGGTGGATACGAACTTCATCGGGTACGTACGGCTGAACTGGGGAAAGGGTAACTTCTATTTCAATACCCAGCCGAAGTTCTTCACCAATTTCTACCTGGTTGATTCCACCAGCTACCACTACGCGGAGGATGCGCTGGCGATCGCCCTGAACGACGGCCCGATTTACTGGGATGAAGCCTCACGAATCCCCCCCGCCGTAGCTCGGCAAAAGCGCGAAGCCAGGAACCGGCCGGCCCGCCAACTCACGGGGCGCAACCTACTCAGCGGTAATGAATCGCTGAGCTACATCCAGGATAACCCCGCCCTGGCGCTGGCCTGGTACTTGCTGCTGGCTTCGGTCTTGCTCTATGTTTTCTTCCGCGGAAAGCGGCGGCAGCGGATCATACCCATCATCAACCAACGGGAGAATTCCAGCAAACGCTTTATCGATACGCTGAGCCGGCTCATCTATCAGAAGGGAAACCACGGGGCATTGGCTCGGCAGGAACTACGGAGTTTGCGCTTCCACCTACAGGATAAATTTGGCATCCGGTGGCAACCCTCCGAACCGCTGCCGAAGAACTTTGCCGAACTTACCGGCGCTTCGGCCACGCTGATCGAGGGGGCTAACATTGAGATCAAAATTGTGCACGATAAACGGAGTATTGACGAGACAGCGCTCGTTCGATTCTACCGTGCCATTGAACCCATTTACCACCTTTAGTCCTTTACCTACCCAGGGGACCACTACACAACCAACGGCAACTATGCTTGAAGACGACGATAAAACACCCGGCTACGTACCGGCACCACGGGAAGAACCCGACGCCCCATCTACCCCACCCGTGAACCCCTATGCTCCGGCCGGGATGACGCCGGGCGAAGAGGGAGAAGGAACGTCCGACGCTGCTACCCGCGAACCGGCTGCCAGTGCGTCTGATTTGACTCATGACCCTATTCCAGCGTCGACTACTAATCCAGGATTCGTTGCTCAGGACCGTATCGACCTCAATGAACTACGGGAAGCCGCGAGCCGCGTCCGGTCCGAGATTGGAAAGCTGGTCGTGGGCCAACGGGAATTTATCGACCTGCTCATTGCCTCCTTACTCGCTGGTGGCCACGTGCTCGTGGAAGGAGTCCCCGGTATCGCCAAAACCCTTACGGCCCGGTTGCTGGCCAAAACGATTGCGGCGGATTACAGCCGGATCCAGTTCACGCCCGACCTCATGCCGAGTGACGTGACCGGTACGACGATCTTCAACATGGGCACCTCCGAATTTGAGTTCACGAAGGGGCCGGTCTTCAGTAACCTCGTCCTGATTGATGAGATCAACCGGGCTCCGGCCAAGACGCAGGCCGCCCTCTTCGAGGTGATGGCAGAACAGCAGATCACCGTGGATGGCCATACTTACCAGATGGAGCCTCCCTTCTTCGTGATCGCTACCCAGAACCCCATCGAGCAGGAGGGTACCTACCGCCTGCCGGAAGCGCAGCTCGACCGCTTCCTCGTCCGGATCATCATCGATTACCCCAGCCAGGAGGAAGAGAAAGAGATCCTGTACCGCTTCCGGAGCGACTTCCAGCAATCCCAGCAGGACGACGTGGTGGCCGTCTTCACCCGCGAGCTCGTGGCCAAGTACGCTGCCCTCGTGGAGAAGGTATTCATCCGCGATGAGTTGCTCGATTACATTGCTGCCCTCGTCCACCGCACGCGTACTCACCCGGATCTTTACCTGGGCGCCAGCCCTCGTGCTTCCCTCGGTATTCTGCGCTTGGCAAAATCCGTAGCCGCCCTCGCCGGCCGCGACTTCGTTACGCCGGACGATATCCAGGAAGTAGCTTACCCCGTCTTGAACCACCGCATCATCCTGACGCCCGAGCGTGAGATGGAAGGCATCAGTACGCGGGAGGTGATTGAGGAGATTGTGCGGGGGATTGAGATTCCCCGGTGATTCTCGATTCTCGATACTCGATTGGCGAGGACTGATTGGCTACCGCACGGCTTTGTCGCACTGCGTGCTCCCGCCTATGTAATAGCGGTAGCTGAGCGAAGCGAACGCCAAAGCGGTAGCCAATCAGTCCTCACTTATCGAGAATCGAGAATCGCCAATCAATCTTCACCTTCTTAATTATAACCCAACCAACCCCCTCCCCCATGCTCTCTCGCCCCCGCCGCAACCGCCAGTCCGCTGCCATTCGTACGCTTGTGCGAGAGACAGAATTACTGCCTGGCCACCTCGTTCAGCCGATCTTTTTGCAGCCGGAACCGGATGCGCGCCTGCCCATTGAAAGCTTGCCGGGCACGTTTCGTTTGGGGATTGAGGAGGTCGTGCGGGAAGTGGGGGACTGCATTGCGCTGGGCATCCGTAGCTTCATCATGTTTCCGGCCGTTCCGGAAGCATTGAAGGATAAGCGAGGTACGTACGCGACGAGTAAGGACAACTTTTACCTCCACGCCGCTACCCGGCTGAAGAAGGAGTATCCGGAGATCTGCCTGATTTCCGACGTAGCACTCGATCCGTATTCCTCCGATGGGCACGACGGCGTCATCAAAAATGGGAAGGTGGATAACGATGATACGTTACCGCTGTTGGAGGCAATGTCCGTAGCCCAGGCGCGGGCCGGTTTCGACGTCATTGGCCCCAGCGACATGATGGACGGCCGGGTGGAAGGCATCCGCCGCGCGCTGGACAACGCCGGCTTTACGGATACGGCCATCATGAGTTATTCGGTGAAGTACGCCAGTGCTTTCTACGGCCCCTTCCGTGATGCGTTGGACAGTGCCCCCCGCTTGCTCGAGGACGTCCCTACCGACAAGAAGACCTACCAGATGGACCCGGCCAACCGTCGTGAGGCCCTCCGGGAAGCCGCGCTCGATGCGGCCGAAGGGGCGGATTACCTGATGGTGAAGCCCGCGATTAATTACCTGGACATCATCCGAGATCTCCACCAGGCGCATTCGCTACCAATCGCTGCTTACCACGTTTCGGGTGAGTGCGCTATGTTACTGGCCGCCGCCGAGCGGGGCTGGTTGGATTACGAGGCCGCGGCCACGGAAGCCTTGCTGTCGATCAAAAGGGCGGGGGCTGACGTCATCATCACCTACTTCGCCAAGGACTACGCGTCGTGGTGGAAGTCGGGCCGGATATAGTCAGCCAGCCCCGATTACTCCTAGAATCTTTCCGCGTAGAGAATGGGTTCCGGGTATTCCTTTTTGAAGGAGTACCGGATGACGTCAAAAGCAGTGACGACGCCCTTCAATTTGTTGTCGAGGTTAACGACGGGAAGGGTTTTGAACCGACGGTCCATGAACAGTTCCGCTGCCGTGCCGACCTTGTCCTTAGGGGCGAGTTTGACGACTTTTCTGGTCATGACCTGTTCCACGAGCGCTTCTTCACAGCCTTCGTTGCCGCGGCAGTGTTGCCACAGGTCGTAGGAAGTGATGAGGCCGACGAGGTGCCGGTCTTCGTCGATGACGGGTAACTGTTGCAGCCGCTTTTGCTGCATGATCTCTAAAACGGTGCCTACGGTTTGATTGGGTAATACGGTCGTTACTTTGGTAGACATTACGCTCCGCACTTCTTCGTTCATCATAAGTTCTGATGTTTGCGGCTCTTTGGGGGTGCTTTAAATTACGGTTTTTTAGCTCGCCGGGCAAGTCAGCCTTCGAATCTCTTTAATCAAGAATTTCCACCTTCCAATTAACTAACATGCGCGCATTGCTTCAACGGGTTACCCAGGCTTCCGTCACCATTGCGGGGGAGGTTTCGGGCCAGATTGGTCCTGGCCTCCTCATCCTGATTGGTATTGAAGACGCCGATACCTCCGCGGATATCGACTGGCTCTGCAAAAAGATCAGTGGCATGCGCATCTTTGGTGACGAGGAAGGCAAAATGAACCGCAGTGTCGTCGACGTCGATGGCGGCCTATTGGTCGTTTCCCAGTTCACTTTGTTCGCCAGTACGAAGAAGGGCAACCGCCCCGGCTTCACTCGCAGCGCCCGGCCGGAGGTGGCCATTCCGTTGTATGAATCCTTCGTGAAAACCCTCGCGATCACCGCCGGCCGGCCCGTTGAGACGGGGGTATTTGGTGCCGATATGCAGGTGGCTTTGGTAAATGATGGGCCGGTCACGATTTGGGTGGATACTGGGGCGCGGGAGTAGGGGGGGAATTTTGAGTGGACGGACATTATTTAGTGGAGGCCATGTGACGGTTTGTAGAGTGGGCCACCTGACGGTGTGCCACCGCTAGGTAGGCCGGCCCTTCGGGACGGACAGTCTTGCAGCGCCGCAGGCCTCTCCTTCTCTCCAACCTCCCCCACTCCTGCGAAACCTATACTTGGCGGAATCGGTAAAACCTAACGGGCGAGTAGAGTGGGCCACCTGACGGTGTGCCACCGCTACGCAGGCCGGCCCCATCGGGACGGACAGTCTTGCAGCGCCGCAGGCCTCTCCTTCTCCCCAACCTCCCCGACTCCTGCGAAACCTATACTTGGCGGAATCGGTAAAACATAACGGGCGAGTAGAGTGGGCCACCTGACGGTGTGCCACCGCTACGCAGGCCGGCCCTTCGGGACGGATAGTCGTATTGCGCCGCAGGCCTCTCTTTCTCCCCAACCTCCCCGACTCCTGCGAAACTTGTAGGTGTAAAACTTAGTTCCTCCATCTCCTCCTCTTACTCCCTGGCAACCGCCGGAGGCTTAACGCGGCCAGAGGCCACGTCTCCAGAACCGCCGGCAACCTCCGGAGGCAACTCTTGCCTAAGGCCGCGCGTACCCAAACCGCCGTCCCATCCCCACCTCATGGTAGGTATCCAACCCCGCAACCGTCATTGTTTCCAATAGGCTATGATCTACGTGGCCCGTTTCCGCGACGGCATCGTCGGGTAGGAAGATCTCCTGCACGCGGCCCACGATGAAGTAGGTTTCGATGCCAGTGATCTTGTGCTCCTCCTCAAAGGTGAGGCCAATCTTTACGTTTGCCTCTTCCACGTAGGGGGCTTTGCAGCGTTCCGAATACAGAGGGGTGAGGCCGGTAGCGGCAAATTCCGATTCGCCCAGTGGGTAGTTCGCACTCGTCTGGTGGGCTTGTTCCAGGATGGCCGGGTGAATGGTATTGATCGTGAATTCCCCACTCGCCTTGATGTGGTGGTAGGTATGCCGCGGCACCGTCAGCGGACGCATGATGAAGCCCAGTAGTGGTGGTGAGCTGGCGCTGATGTGGACGAAGGAGCTAAAGACCCCCAGGTTCTCCTGCCCCCGGTACCCTTTTGTTCCTACCAAATGGACACCTCGTGGGCCAGGTAACGAATTCATAAAATGGCGGCGGTACATCGATTCCTGAGCGAGGATGTCTTCAAGGCTGAGGTGCATGGGGAGTGGTTTGGGGTGGAACGCCTTTGGTTGGGAAAGGTTATAGTTCGTTGGTGCTTTGGATTCAAAGCACCAACAAACCAAAGCACCAATCAAGGCTGCGTAATCATCCCCGCAATATTGGCCAGCGCCCCGCGGATCATCGTCACCTGTTCCTCCACCCCGGTAACGCCGTGGCGGGCGACCAGGTAATCAATGTCATTGTAAACGACCTTGACGTCACCGTTCTCCTCCTCGAAGACGAGCATCTTTTGGGGGAGGTCGAGGCCAATCGTTCTTTCATTCTCGATTAGCGGGGTACCCAGATTCGGGTTACCGAAGACAACCAGGTAGGTTGGGCGCAAGGTCATGAAGAACATGGCTGCATTTTGCTGGTGGTCGACTTCGGTAATCAGGGAAAGGTTGGGGTTGCTGTCAATCACCTGTTTCAGCTTGGCAACGGTCTCCGCTACGGTGTTCTGGCTGGTTAACTCGATCAGTCCTTCGTTGACGGTGACGGCGCTACGCTCCGCAATGGTTTCGGTGGTCGCACCCATTGTGGTGGCGAAATTGGTCAGGGCCGTGGAGATCATCGGCAGCGTCGATACATTGCCTACGCCGTGGCGATTGGCCAGGTAGCTCGTATTGTTGTAGGCGACGATGATGTCATCATCTTCCGCCTGGTATACCAACATTTTCTGGGGCAGATCGATCCCGGCGCGTTGATTAGCCAACATCAAAGGTGTACCTAATTGCGGATTACCGAAGTAGACAACCGTAGTCGGATCGATGGTAGTACCAATCCCGGCGGCATTGGCCTGGTGGTCAATCTCCGCGGCCACGCTGATGTTCAGGTTTGCGTTCAGTGCTTCGAGAAGGGGTGAGTAGACGCTGGCAAAAGTCTGGCCACGGTACTCAGCGTAGTTCAACCCGGTAACGTTGCCGGGCACGTCATCAGTAATGGGCTCCGGATCGTCATCATCCTCACAAGCGGAAAAGGACACGGCCAGGAGCAGCAAAAGAAAGAAAGGCGAAAGCGACTTGATCATGAGTCGGTTGGTTTAGCGGGGTTCAGCCTCCTAACGGAAACGTCCCCAACCGATGTTCGGTATAGCATTCTCTAAACCAATTGGTAGACAGTCACCAATTAACATCCTGCCCAGATTATAAACTTGGACGTAAGGCCGCTCCAAAAGACGCAGCGACTACCGTACCAAGTACTACCCGACTTACTACTACCCAACTACCCCTTCCGTATCAATAATCAGCGCCTTCGCCGCGGCGTACATCTCCCCAAGATCCTCCGCCCCGGTCTGTCCGGCGTAGAGGGCCATTTCGCAGCGTTGCAGGAGGGCATCGTAGCGGGCCGTCAGGCTTTCGTCCGCCCCGGCACTCCGCAGTTGTTCGCCAATATTTTTGCGGCTCAGGTCGGCCATGGGGAGCTGGAACTTATCCCGTAGGTAACCGAGCAGGGCCCCCTCAACGGCGTCGTAAAAGGGCTTAGGCTCCACGGCTTTAAGGTGTGTCTCGGCGGACTGCAAGCGCCTAGTCGCAGCCTTAGCTGCGGCGGCCCGGGCTACCTCGGCGGGGTCCCGGTTAGCGAGGGTATCCTGGTAGCGGGACCACACCACGACGCCAGCAGCTCCCAGTACCGGAAGTAAAAACAGGAGCCAATAGGGAAGCCCCTTACTTGGGTCATTCCCGTAGGTCCGGCCGGCCGGCAGTTCAGCTACGCGCAAGAGAGAAATGGAAGGCTCCACGCTCGTCGTATCGAAATCGTAATTGGTCTCCCCCGTCCCACCGGTCACGGCTACCCGGAAGGTTTCCGGCGCCAGGGTGACGTAGCGCGATGAGTCCACGTTGAAGTAGGTCAGGGCTGGGTTCAGGACAAAGTCCCCTCCCCGCTTCGGTACGATTTTATACTCAATGATCTTGCGCCCGATGATGCCCGAAGGGCTATCCAGCAACTCTTCCTGCAACACCTTAGGGGCGTAGATTTCCCAGTTTTTACGGTCCACCGGGTCGAAAGCATTGACGCGCTTGATGTCGCCTTCTCCCACGACGGTCACGCGCATCGTAAGGGCATCGTCGGTCGTCATCTGGTCCTTGTCGGTCGTCACGTCCAGGCGGTAGGTACCGACACCGCCACTGAATCCGGGCGGTTGGGGTTGGGGGAGCTCTTCAACGTCCACGTACAGGGTGTCCGTACTCAGGGCGATCTGTTCCATGAAGCGGCGGGAGGACGACCCCACGTTGCGGTACCGGACCACGCCGATGATCATATCGTAGGGCGTGATGGCCAACCGGCCGATCTTGGTGGGGAAGAGGGCGATGCTACCCAGCGTCCGCACTTCGTATTCCCGGCCGTTCTCAATCGTATTGCGGGGCCGGCCGTCGTACTGCCGCCGGGGCTGATCAAAAAAGCCGTCGAAGGTCGGCTCTTTCATGATGTTGCGGCTCACCACGTTATTGGTCGTGTACAGATTGAGGTTCAGAATGATCTGTTGCCCCACGTGGGCCGTCGTCGTAGACAGTTCCGCGCGTAGCACATTGGCTTCCGCAATCCCGTCCGCCCCCGCGCTGGCGGGTAGCACTTCGATGCGTTGGGAATTGGACCGCCACGTCCTACCCCGCGCTCGGATGGTAGCCGGGCCGATCGTTAGTTCCCCTTCTTTCTTAGGTTGCAGTAGCCAACTATAAGTCTGGTTACTGGAGGCCACCCCGTTAATGATCGTCGTCCGCATCGCGCGGCTCGGTCCGTTCAGCACTTTAAAATCTTTGAAACTGGGTGGGGCCAGGTCGGTTCCCTGCGCATTTGTGAGCGTCACCGCAAACTCTACCGTGGAGTTCAGCAACATCTGCCGCTTGTTGAACTTGGCCGTGAAGGAAACGTCCACCTGGTTCCCCTGTCCGGGGAGAAGGGCGCTCAGTAGCATCAGGGTAGCTAAGAGTAAAAGCGGGGTTTTACGCATGGGAGCGAAGATAGGGAGTTGCGAGTGTCGAGTTACAATTGGCGAGTTGCAATTGGCGAGTGTCGAGTTGCAAGTATCAAGTTGCAAGTCTCGCTACTCGCAACTTACTACTCGCAACTTGATACTCGCTACTCAATACTAACTCACCATTCCTTATCACTCCGACACCCCTGCGCATCCCCCTTCCGTAGCCGCTTCATGGTTTCCTTCTCGGCCTGAGCGGCGATCTCGAGTTGGCGTTCGGCTTCGGCGCGGCTCATGCGGGCATCCTGCGGCGTGGCGTCGGGTTGGCCTTCGGTGCTGGATTGGCCTTCCTGGCTGTCGGCGCTGTCCTGTTGCTGGCCCTGTTGTTGTTGCTGTTGGTCCTGGTTTTGCTCGCCCTGTTGTTGCTGGCCGTTTTCCCCGTTCTGAGGGTTGCCGTCTCCACCCTGTTGGTCCTGTTGTTCTTCGCTGTCGCCGGATTGCGAGTCCTGATTTTGCTGTTGCTGCTGTTCTTCCTGGGCCTGGATCTGGCGGATGGCCTTGCTCAGATTATACTTGGTTTCCTTGTCGTCCGGGTTGATGCGCAGGGAGCGTTTGTAGCTTTCCACCGCCTCCTCGTATTGTTGTTGCTGGTACTGCGCGTCGGCGAGGTTGCGGTAGGCGCGGGAGCTCACTTCGTCGTCGGTAGCCAGGCTGGCGGCCTCTTCGTAGCGCTTGGCGGCCTCCTCGAATTCCCCCTGCTCGTAGAGGGCATTGCCGAGGTTGTAGTTGCCTTTGGCGCTGTTCTCGTCGGCCAATGCTTCGTCGTATTCCTTGCGGGCTTCGGCGTAATTTTTGTCCTTGTAGGCTTGGTCTCCCCGCCGGAGGGCACGGTGGCTGGCCTGGGCGTCCACGGCGGTGTAGCTGAGGAGGAAGAGAACCAGTAGGGTCAGTATTTTCTTCATCGGTTAGTTGTTTTGGGCGCTGACGCGGGTGCAGGGTTATTGGGACGAGTTGCGAGTTGCAAGTATCGAGTTGCGAGTATCGAGTTGCGAGGGATGTTTTAGTACCTGGTCATTATTTGCTCCAGTACCCTCCTCCCGGAATACCCCGAGCAGTGCCCTTCCATCGGTACGAATTCGATAACGGCATCCGACTTGGGGCGGGAGGTGGTTTTCAGAAAAGCGTCGTATTCCCGTAACGCATTGTTGAGGTAGTAATTATCCATATCACCCATCCACACGTAGACTTTACCCTGGAGTTTTGGGCCGAGGGTAGTCCAATTCTTTTTGGTGTACTGGAGGAGGTCGTACTGGCGCCAGTGTTTGACGGCAGTGGGGTCGATCTTTCCCGTGACGGGGTCGAAAGCGGGTTTGGGGTAGCCGTCTTCACCTTTGGCGCTGTACAGAGCGTTCCAGGCGCCCCACTGCCCACGGCTGGTGTTGTAGGTGCCGGTTGGGGCCGTCACGTTTTCGTCGGTCACCTCCTGGCGGATGGACAGGGTCGGGTCGCCGTAGATATCCCGGCTGGAGGGGCGTTCGTAGCCACTCGCGTTGAAAAAGGCGTTGGGGTCCTCGTACAGGTTGATGAGTTGCATCCGGCTGAAGGTGACCGGGTCCGGGCTGTAGGAGTAGCACCCGCCGAAGACGTCCGGATAAAAGGTTTGCAGCGCCAGGCTTACCCATCCACCGGTGGAGCAACCGTCTACGAAGCGGTGGTCCGAACCCGGGAGGGCACGGTACTTTGCTTCCAGCTGAGGGATGAGTTCTTTAATCAGGGCATCCCCGAAGGGGCCGCTGTTGGCGGAATTCAATTGGTAGTTGTCACCGTAGGGCCCGTCGCTATCTAAATAGACGGAAATGATCTGCGGCCCCGCGCCGGAGGTATACCATTCCATGAAGGACTCGTTACCCAAAATCCTTTGCACCCGCGTGTAGCGCCCACCGTATCCAGCTACGTTGTAGCGGATTGGATAACGCTTGCCGGGGTTATCCGCGTAACCAGCGGGCAGCAATATGGCCGCTTTAACCGTGACGTCGCGACCGTGAAAGTCGGAGAGGGCGGCGCTACGGAAGGAGAACTCTTTGAGCAGGTCCGTCTCTTGAAAAACCGGTGCTCGGGTGGCCTTGGTGAGGGACAAATTCGCCTGTTTGAAGGGCGCAAAAGTGACGGTCTTTTCCGCACTCTTGAGGACGTACGGGAAGCCATCCGCCGCCCCGAATTCCTTCTGGTCGAACTCCGCCCAAACGGTGTAGGCGCCGGCGGGAAGATCGGCCAGCGCAACGTCGTTGTTGCCGACCCAGTCCGCCGTGGGTTTGACGGTGACCGGCCCCCGATCGAGGCCCTTTAGCTGGGTACCGTAGGCGAGCGTGCGGCCACCTTCCGCACGCAATTTGAGGATTAGCCGGCCTTCCGGACGGACCTCCGCTTGCAAACCAGCGCCTACGCTGATGGTAAATGAAGGCGTGGCGGATTGGATCTGAGCCCTGGATTGACACCCAAAAAGTAGGAGGATGGAGAGGAACAAAGGGTGCCGGATCATATCTCAAACTTTTCGGCCACGCGGCGGTCCTTGCGGCCCAGGGAGAACTCGATGAGGAGCAGGAGCACGGCCGGGGCGAGGAAGTAGTAGAAGTAGCTGTCGTAACTGGAGAAGGACTGGCTTTCGAACTCCTGTTTTTCGATACGGTCCACCCGGGCGCGGATGGCGGCGGCGAGGGCGCCACTATCGCCGCTGAGGGGGAAGTACTGTCCACCGCCGGCCGACGCAATGTCTTCCATCGTGGCGGGGTTGGCGACGGTGGTCGCGGCGGCCCCACCGGCTGCGCGGACGACGTCCTGCCGGCCATCGGGCAGGTCGATGCGCATGAGGCTACTCTTGTCCGTACCCACCCCGATGGTGTAGATGAGGAGGCCTTCCTCGTGGGCTTTCCGGGCGGCGGTGGCGGCGGATCCGTCGTGGTCCTCCCCGTCGGAGATGAGGATGAGGGCGCGGTGGTTGGCACTTTCTTCGTCGAAGGCCCGCTCGGCCTGTTCGATGGCATCCCCCAGGTTGGTACCCTGGGCGCTGATCTGATAGGGCCCCGCCGCGGCGATGACGGACTTAACGAAGGCGTAATCCGTCGTCAGCGGCGCCTGCATGAGGGAGGTGCAGGTGAAGAGTTCGACGCCGATGTTGTTGCCCGTCAGTTCATCCACCAGGGCGTTGGCGAAGTAGCGGGAGCGTTCCATCCGGCTGGGTTGGACATCCTCGGCGAGCATGGAATTGGAAATGTCCATCCCGATCACGACATCGATACCCCGCCGCTTGATCTCTTCCCGCTCGGCGGACCACTGCGGGTTGGCCATCGCGAACGACAGCAGGGGGATGGAGAGCAGCAGGAGGGCAAACTTCGTCCACGGCAAGCGCCGGTTAACGCCCGGGGCGAGGTGGTCGATCAGGGCGCGGTCCGCAAAGCGCTCGAGGGCGGCCCGGCGGCGGTTCCAGTACCACAGGAAGAGGACCAGCAGGACGGGGATCAGCGCCAGGAGCCAGAGGTATTCGGGATTTTGGAGACGGAACATGGGGTTGGGTTGGGTGGGTAAGGTACGGAAGGAGGGCTTTTGATTGGCGATTCTCGATTCTCGATTAGCGATTCTTGATTTGGCTGCCGCACGTTGAAGCGGCGGCAGCCCAAAGCACCAAAATACCAAAGCACTAAAATCCATTCCTAAACAACCCGCCATACCACAGGTTATCTCTCCGGACTCAAAAAAAGCCTTACCCATGACCACCTACGATCAGATTCAGGAATGCCTCGCTTTTATTCAGCAACGTTGCGATTTGAAGCCGCGGCTGGGCATCATTTTGGGGACGGGGCTGGGGTCGCTCGGGGAAGAGATTGAGGTGGAGCGGGAGTTTGTTTACGGTTTGCTGCCATACTTCTGTGCGTCGACGGTTGTCTCCCACCGGGGGAAGTTGATTCTGGGTACGTTGCACGGGGTGCCCGTCGTGGCGATGTCGGGTCGGCTCCACTATTACGAGGGCTTTAGTATGCAGCAATTGACCTTTCCCGTGCGGGTGATGGCGGCGCTGGGGATTGAGAAATTGGTCATCAGCAACGCGAGTGGGAGCGTCAATCCGGACATTGAGGCGGGGGACGTCATCTTTTTGCGGGACCACATCAATATGCAGCCCGAGAACCCGCTGCGGGGGGAGAACGACAGCCGGCTCGGTCCGCGCTTTCCGGATATGCTGCACGCTTACGACCGGGACTTGAACCAGTGGGCCATTGAGCGGGTCGCGGACCACGGGCTGAAGGGCCACGAAGGCGTCTACCTCGCCCTCCCCGGCCCCAACCTGGAGACGCCAGCGGAATACCGGATGGCTAACATCATCGGGGCGGATTGTATCGGGATGAGTACCGTACCGGAAGTATTGGTGGCCCGCCACTGTGGCCTGCCCGTCTTCGTGATCAGCGTCGTTTCGAATAAGTGTTTCCCCATTGCGGAGATCCAACCGACTACGGTGCAGGATGTGATCGATACCGTCCAGGCGGTGGAGCCGAAGTTGCGGGGCTTCGTCAAGGATCTGGTGACCAAGCTTACTGAATAGTTATCGACTTGAATCGCTTGGTTTCGTCCTACCTTTGTGCCGGATCGGCTGAAGCCGACCGTTACTTCCAATTGCCACGCCGTGCCGAAACAATCCACCCGCCACAAGTATAAATCCCGCCGGGAGAAGGACGCCGAGCGTTTTCGGATTGGCCGGATACTGGGTTACGGGTTGCTCATTTTCGCCATCCTGATGTTGATCCGCAACTGGGAGGATTACTATAATTACTTACGGACCTACTGGATGTAGACGCTCGCTCATTACCGCTTTTCTTCGCTCCTTTCCTACTTGCTTGGCACCTGCGGCAGCGCCCGATTAGCGCATCTTATTTGATTAATTGCTATCCATATTTCATTGCACCGAGCTGACTAACAATGAGCTAGCACGAACAATTGCCGCCCGTTTGCGCCTTCACTAGAAAGTGCATTGTGAAGACTGATACCCAAACAACTGAAACGACGAAGCTGGATTACCTGGTCGATACGCTGCAAGCGGAATACGGCCGGCAGACGCGGTACAGCACCAAAACGGCCGTGGACCAACTCATCGCAACCACGCTGAGCCAGCGGACGACCTACGCCGACGAACGCGCGGCCTACAACAAATTACTGGAGACGTACGGCGACTGGGAAGGCGTGGCCGCCGCCCCGGTGGAGGGTATCGAAGCCTGCATCCAGACCAGCCGTTGGCCGGAAGTGAAGGCGCCGCGGATCAAGGAGTTGCTGAACATCATCAAGAACGATTACGGGAAAATGGATATGGAGTTTCTCCGCGACATGCCCGTGGAGGAAGCCCAGGAATTGCTGATGAAACTGCCGGGCGTGGGCCACAAAACATCCACGTTCGTACTGCTCTTTTCCCTACGCCGTCCGGTGCTGCCGGTGGATACCCACGTTCACCGGGTAAGCACCCGGTTTGGGATTCTACCGCCAAAAATCAGCCAGGCAAAATCGCACGCGGCCCTACTGGAGATGCTACCAGCCGATGCGGATGAGTTGCTCAATTTCCACAAACTACTCTTCAAGCACGGGCAACGGGTGTGTACTTATTCTTACCCACGCTGCTCGGACTGTATCGTGGCTGAACGCTGTGATTACTACCAGAATAAGACTGGCGGGTGACAACCGGCGTTGGGCTAAGGGGTTTCCTTTGCGGCCCCAATAGCCAATAAGTTTACGCCCATGTTTTTACGGATACTTTGCCTCAGCCTTACTCTCGCAACCCTGGTTTCTTGCGGGAACGACAGTAACCACGCCAACGTTGAAGACGATGGCCAAGTCAACTTTTACCGCCGCCACGCGCAGGACGCCGATGGCAATTACCTCAAAGACAGCCTCACCTACCCCGGTAACCAGCCGCGGGATGAAAATGGCGTCCTCCAACCCGAGCCGGTGCCGGATTGGACTTTCACTGACCAGATGGGTCAGCCCTTCAGTAATCAGGATTTACGCGGTAAAGTCCACGTCGTGGATTTCTTCTTCACTTCCTGCCCGACGATCTGCCCGAAGGTGAAGGGCCAGATGCTGCGCCTCGAAGAAGAGTTTGGTGATCATCCAGACTTCGCCCTCGTCTCCTTCACCGTGGACCCTAAGCGGGACACCCCCGAACACATGAAGGCCTACGCCGAGAAGCTAGGCATCGAGGATATGGAGCGGTGGCGCTTCATCAATGGCGACAAGTTTGAGGTGTACGACCTTGATGAAAAGTACCTCAGCATTGCCGAAGAGAACATCAATGCGCCCGGTGGTTTCGACCACACGGGTTACATCGTGCTGGTGGACCGGGACGGCTTCGTCCGCTCGTACGCCAACGGCACCATGCCCGAGGAGGTGGATTATTTGATGGATGATATTCGCTTGTTGTTGGAGCGGTAGGGTTAGCAAAACCTTGAGTAAGTTGTCTAGGTGTTAGTTTTCATAGTGGCTACACAAGACTAATTGAGCAAATTTAGAATAGGCAACTACCTTATCTTACAGATCGTTAGTACTCAAAAGCAATAGTTATGGGCTTCCACGTTCAACTGCCATCGGATATAGCTGCAACTGAATTTGATCTGAAAATGATTTTTGCTAGTAAATTATTCGACGAAGGTCTGATTACTTCTGGCCAAGGAGCGAAAATGGTAGGAACTACCCGTAAGACATTTGTAGAGCTCTTAGGCAAATATGGAGTAGCTGCTTTCCAGGTGGATGAAGCTGACCTCTTAGAAGATATTGCTAATGCTTAAGCGCATTGTGATTGCGGATGCGAGCACCATTATCGGTCTGGCTTACATCGATAGTTTAGATATCCTTGAAGGATTATACGGCCAGATAGAAATTACATCGGTAGTAAGAGATGAAGTGGATATGCCGCTACCCTCATGGGTCAAAGTCAATGATGAGTACAACGCAACCGTATTTCAAACTTTGGTCCCGAATCTTGACGATGGGGAAGCAAGTGCAATCGCCCTAGCCTTAGCTCAAAAAGATTCGCTGCTGATTATAGACGAGAAAAAAGGTAGAAAGTTTGCTGTCAACCTGGGGCTTCAAATAACTGGCGTCATTGGTGTAATAATTAAAGCCAGAGAGGTTGGTATAATATCCTCTGGTAAGAGCAAACTTGATGGATTGATGGACAAAGGATTTAGGTTTTCACAAAAGATATATCAGCTAGCGTTGGAGAAAATGGATGAGGCGTGATTAACCTATCTCGTGATTTAGCGCCACAATCTGATCGAGTCAAAAATTTATGATGGTCGAATATTTTCTAGGAAGCTTCCCAAGCAGAATGTTGGACGCATCGCAAAATGGTGGGTAGTCATCTTCAAGCGTAATGGCCTACCCGTTCCAACTCTCCCCCCAACCCCCTACCTTTGCGGCGCCTTAAAAGCTTGTTCGGGTCTTTGACGTCCTGAGTAACAAGCGCTTTACCAAATAGCACGACCGCAATGACTGAAACGCTTCGCCAACGCATCCTCCAATTCATCACCGAAGCCTTGGCTGAAGACGTCGGCCCCGGCGACTTTACGAGTGAAGCGACCATCCCCTCCGATAAGCGGGACACGGCGCGGCTACTGGTTAAGGATGTTGGCGTACTGGCCGGCGTGGACGTAGCCAAGATGATCTTCATGGCCGTGGACCCGACGGCGGAGTTCGACCAGCGAATGAACGATGGCGACCTGATGCACGTCGGCGACGAAGCGTTCTTCGTCACCTGTAACTCCCGCGCCCTGTTGCGTGCTGAACGGCTCGTCCTCAACACGATGCAGCGGATGAGCGGGATCGCTACCCTTTCTAACCGTTACGCCTTCGAGGTGGAAGACCTGCCGGTTAAGGTGCTCGACACTCGGAAAACAACCCCCAACCTCCGCTTCCTGGAGAAGTGGGCCGTTCGCTTGGGTGGTTGCCACAATTACCGTGATGGCCTGTACGACCGGATCATGATCAAGGACAACCACATTGACGCGGCCGGCTCCCTTACCGGCGCCATCGAAGGGGTACAGACCTTCTTCCGGGAGAATAATATGCAGCTGCCGATTACGGTGGAAGTCCGAAACCTGGTGGAGCTTATGGAAGTCCTCAACGTAGGCCAGGTGGACCGCATCATGCTCGACAATTTTGAGCTACCCATCTTGAAGGAGGCCGTTCAACACATTGGCGATCGGTTTGAATCCGAGGCTAGCGGCGGCGTCAATTTGAAGACGATCCGCGACATTGCCCTGACCGGGGTGGAGTACATCTCCGTTGGCGCCCTCACCCATGGCGCTACGTCGCTGGACCTTAGTTTGAAGGTGGTGAAGTAACTCGTTGCGACGAGCTAGTGAAGACTTAACGAACGGGTGCAATTCAGGGTTAGATATTGGTGAGTGGTCCGGCGAGCGTATTCAATCCGTACGGACAGGACTGCCCTGATTGTGCATCCCCAACCATTCCCCTAGCCAAAGGAACCGGCCAGCTCTCCGAGTGCAGAGCCGGCCGGCCAGATAACTTTCCTGCTGTTTGTTGAAAGAGTGTGCCAGTTCAAAATCGAGTGAGCGTGCACTTAGGGAAGCCCCTACATCAGAAAGAAAGGGTAAGGAAAAACTGCGTGGGGATAGAGCCACACTAGGTTAAAAAAAGTCTTGGTGGGTATTGCTGAACCGTTGGTTCACGGGAATCTGTTTCGCAAAGGAGACTAAGGCGGAAGAGAGGTTTAAGAAGCATGACGTGCGGTCACGACTTCTCTTTCGTCTTAAACATCTAATACTTCTTTGCGAAACTTGATGTGGATGTAGCTGCAGTTGCTGTAGCACCTTACTGCGCAAGGGGTTTAGCTATGATGCTTCCTTGGTTTCGCAAAGGAGATTAAGGCGGAAGAGAAGTTTAAGAAGCGTGACGTGCGGTCACGACGTCTCTTTCGTCTTAAACAGCTAATTCTTCTTTGCGAAACTTGATGTCCTTACAGCTAGAAAGGCAAGCCATCTCCGTCTGCTTCTTGCAGTACGACGGGTTCCGCCGGCAATGTATTCTGCATGGCCGGGGCGGCGGGTTCGTTGAGCACGGGGGCGGCGTTGCGCTGGTTGAGGGGACTCTGCTGGTTCCGCTGGCCGCCATCCCTTCCGTTGGAGAGGAAGGTGAAGCCTTCGATGATGATCTCGGGAGTGGACCGGTCCTGATCATACTTATCCTTCCACTTTCTGTACTGCAGCCGGCCGACGACGGAGAGCTGGTCGCCCTTACTGACGTACTGTTCTAATAGATCAACCACCTTTGGCTGAAAGGTCTTGAGACGGTGCCAGCTGGTTTCGGTGACGCGGTCGCCGTTGCGGTTCTTGTAGACGTAGTTCGTCGCCAACGATAGTTCGAGGAGGCTGCCGCCGTTATCAAAGTTACGCCGCTGGGGTTCCTGGCCGATGCGGCCAACGAGATTGATTAAATTATTAGAGTTCACGAGGAATTGGTTTAAGAAGAGTTGAAAGAGAAGGTTACCGTTGCCGCCGTCGAGCCAGTTTCGCAAAACCAGCCCCCCACCGCTCAAAGCAGGGGGCTGGGCAAAACGGTTGCAAAATGGATTTTGGTGGCTGACGTGGTTGGTAGGCCGGGATATTTGATATCAGTAAGCTGGCTTCGAAATCACCTAGGCAGCCGGCTGCTTAGCGCTCCGACGGCTAGCCGTCCGCTTGCGGCTGGAAGCTGCGGTAGCCTGGGGACGGGTAGCCGCCATGCTTTCAATCTGCTCGATCTCCGCCTCGATGGCTTCAACGTTGGATTCCCCGAACTCACTGGCAACGGGTGACGGTTGCGACTTACGGCTGGCGCCCAGAAAGGTGAATTCACTGGCAATCACTTCGGGGGTGATGCGGGACTGCTCGAACTTGTCCGTCCACTTCCGGTAGCGCATCGCACCGACGATGCTGATCTGGCTGCCCTTCTCCAGGTGCTCCACGAAGAGTTCCGCCAGTTTGCCGTAGGCTTTGATGCGGTGCCATTCGGTGCGGGTCACCTTTTTGCCCTGCTTGTTGCGGTAGTACTCGTTCGTGGCGAGATTGAAGGTGCAGGATACATCGCCGGAAGGCAGTACGAAGGTGGTAGGAGTAGCGCCGAGGTTGCCGGTGAGGTGGATGTAGTTACGTACGTTCATAATGAGATAAGTTTGGTGGCCGCACCCGGTAAGGTTTAAGTGGATGCGATCCGTTAAGTGTGAATGATGTTCGCCGCCCAATCAGTAGGCATGGGTGACATCCCTTCCAATCGGTGACGATGCAAAGGTGAACGCACTTCCAAACGGTAGTCGTTATTTAATCGAATACTTGCGAATATAGGCGTTTACGTACGTTTGTTGAGGTTGAATTGATAGAATAAGTGATTGATTAAGAGGGTGTTAGGTCTTCGTGGGTAGTTTGAAGGTTTTTTGGAATTTAGACGTTAGATTTTAGATCTTAGTGTGCCTAACCAAATAGCGTTGACAGATTAATAATGAAGTCGCGCCATTACACACGACGGTTTTTAAATTTTTCCTCAGTTAGGTACTTGACACCGGCGGGGAGTATTTGCCCACGCCCCTCACGGGCATACTTGCCGGGCGTGGGTAAATACTTCACGACGGTTGGGCACAGGTCTTCATTCACTCCCTGGCCGTCCTTGATCAAGAGCGCATAGCGGTAGCCTGGCTGATCCGATCGCCAGCCGGCCACAAAGGCTTTGGGACTGCTTCGCAACGGCAACCTTCCGTGGATCCGTTTGGTATTATAGTGCTTCACGGCTCTGTTTACCAGGCGCTTTAGCTGGTCAAAGTCTTTGGGTTGCCAGTGGTCGAGGTACTCTTGTTTGATCACACCGTTGAGGCGTTCAGCGTAAGCATTGTCCAGCGCTACGTCGCACATACTACTTGAGATGCCTCTGCTACGCAGTCGTTCGACGAACTGACGACTACGATACTGCGAACCACCATCGCTGTGGAAGATGAGACCCTGTAGATCTGACTGACCACACTGGCGAAAAGCGCTTTCCAAGGCAGCGATGTTTGCCGTTGCCAGTAGGTGTTTACTCGTATGGACACCTACGATCTGACGGCTATAAACGTCAATGATGAAGGTGATGTAGTAAAAGCTATTGTTGATGCGATAGTACGTCGTATCGCTCTGCCATACTTGGTTAACCCCATTGATAATCAGTTCTTTAATTAAATTAGGATAGCGATAGGACCCTGATCGGGTTACCCGCACGTAGTTGCGTTTACGGACTAGGGCATAGCCACGCCGGGTCATCTCACGGCAGAATGCGTTGCGCGAGATATGCCGCGGCCGTAGCATACTCCAGGCTTTCTGTAGGCCCAGGCCGGGGTGTTCTCTGCGCAACAGTTTTAACTGAGACTCAGCTCCGTTCATGGCATCCTCGTACTTAGCTCGGCGCTTCCAAAAAGCAGCGTGAGCTTGTCGACTAACGCCCAAGGCTAAATAGATCGTTTGCTTCGTCATTGGCTCTTCTTTTTGCTCGAAGAGTCGGCTGAGCGCAGTGTGGAAGCAGCTTTTTTTTTGAACTCCGGCATCTCCTCTTCGTAAATGGCCAGCATTCTCGTTTTGTGGTCAAGTTGAATGGCCATCCGACCGAGGAGGGCTTGCTGTTCGGCGAGCTGACGTTGCAGTTCTGCAAGCTTAGCAGTTTGACTATTGGGGACTTCGACGATAACGGCATTCTTCTTGGCCATGCTACTGTATTTAGCGATCCAGTTGTAGATCGTTTGATAAGATACGCCGTAAAGCTGGACCATTTGCTTGACACTAAAGGTGCCCTCCTCAAAATCTTTGACGCGGGCTCGTTTGAAGCACTCGCCGTAGCGCTTGGTGGGACGGATCTTCCGATTTTTTGTTGACATTTCGATGCATTGGTGTCAACGTATTTGGTTTAGGACATAGACGGGATACCTGATGGCTTGGGAGGTATCCGTCCCTTAACCGTGGTAGTGATTTCAGCGCCAGAAAGCGTGAAGAAATTTGCACTGTTTGAGCACGCGACAGATTTACACTTAACCCACAGAGTGAATGTAAACGGCAGACCCAGATCTTGAAACAAAAGGTAGTTGGCGAGTTTGCAAATTTTAGCTTTCTGGCGCTGAAATCGCGTTAAGCCACGGTTATAGGACAAAGCTTTTGCTTCTTTTGGCTACAAAAGAAGTGGTAGAGAAGCAATGACGTTAAGCATCGACCTGAAGGTCGACGTACCCGAAGAAAACCCGGCCTGGAGGCCGGGAGCCGGATGGAGAATCGAGTTAAGCCACCTGCAAAGGACAAGACTTTTGCTTCTTTTAGCTGCGCTGCTACTGCGTGGTGGGCACAAAAGAAGTGGTAGAGAAGCAACGACGTTAAGCATCGACCTAAAGGTCGACGTACCGGGAGCCGGATAGAAATTCGCGTTAAGCCATAGTTACAGGAAAAAGCCTCTGCTTGTTTTAGCTGCGCTGCTACCGCGTGGTCCTCTGAAAAGAGGTGCCACGAAAGAAAGAGTAGAGGAGGTTGGAGAAAGGGAGCGGCCTCTGGCAGTTCCCCAACTACCTGCCCCGAAGGGCCAGCCTGCGTAGCGATGGCACGCCGTCAGGCGGCCCATTCTAAAAGAAAGATCTTGGAAGCTAGACAGGTCCAAACTCGAATGTACCTACCCCAGTCAACTTATTTGGAAGCAGTAGTCAATCGTCGACGTACCGGTTCGGGGGGAAATCCCGGCCAGAGGCCGGGAACCACTTACCGCCGAAGTTGATCCTCCTCCTTAATCTTCTCCAACCTCGCCCAAAACGCCGCTTGCTCCCGCTCCCGTTCCGCCTGCGCGGCAGCAATCTCCGCCAGCCGTTGTTCTTCGGCGCGTTCCTGCTTAGTCTTGGTGAAAGCATCGGCGGGGAGGAAGTGGTCCTTAATGCGCGGCTTGTGGCGGGCGGCGTCTTTTTCCCTTTTTTCGATCTCGTGGTCTTCCAGCTCCCCGCGGAAGAGGTAGCCGGAGAAGGCACCCATCAGCAGGCCCAGGAGGTGGCTCTCCCAGCTCACGCCCTCCTGGCCGGGCAGGATTCCCACGATCATTCCGCCGTAGTAGAAGAGGACGACGAGGGAAACCACGATCGCCCGGAAGTCCCTGCGAAAGATGCCGCTGAAGGCCAAAAAGGCCGCCAGGGCGTACACGACGCCACTCGCTCCGATGTGGGTCACGTCCCGGCCCAGTGTCCAAACGAGGGCACCCGTCCCCAGCCAGAGGGTCAGGAGGACACGGGGCCACAACCGCTTATAGAAAAACACCAGCATCGCGCTCAGCGTCAGGAAGGGGAAGGAGTTACTCAGGATGTGGCCGATCCCGCCGTGCAGAAAGGGGCTCAGCAGGATTCCCGGCAAACCGGCAATCTCCCGCGTATGCAGCCCGTACTGGTAATTCAAGTGGCCACCCAGGAGCAGGTTGATGCCAAATACCGCCCAGATCGCCGCCAGCAATAGCACCGGCCACTTCAAAATATCCACCAGACTTCTATTCCCACTCATTGCAGATTTGTTTTCAGGTCACGGATACTCCAACGTCCAAAATCTAAAATCTAACGTCTAAGATCCTGGACGTTAGATTTTAGAAGCTAGATCTTAGACGCAAGACTTTAGAAGCCAGACCTACTCCTCCTCCAAACCCCCATTCTCATACAAGCCGTCAATCAAATCATCCACCCGGTTCATCTCGTCCAGCGTCTCATCGATGTAAAAGGCGATCGCGGGGATGCGGCGCACGTGCTTGCGAATTCGGTGGGCCAGGCCCTGTTTCAGCCGGTGGTGTTCCTCGTTCATTTGCTGGATCACTTCTTCCTTGCGTTCCGTATTCCAGATGCTCACGTAGATCTTACACTGGCTCAGGTCCGGCGTCGGGTGCACTTCCGTGACGGTCACGAGGGGTTCGGTGCCGTACACGTAGCTGCCCTCGCTCTGAAGGACGGACGAAAAATTGCGTTTGATCAGTTCGGCTACCTGCCGTTGTCTTTTTGATTCCATGTCAGTCTATAACGGCCCAATCCGGCCTCGGGTTGTTTTTTCCGCCACGATGCGAACGCGACGATTAAAGGGGCGCTGCCGCAGGTGCGATGAAATAGGTTATTTATGGGATGCACCACAACACTGGTAGAATTAACGCTTTAGATGGTGGATTGCCCACTACTTTAGCCTGCGTCCCGTATTATGGGATAACAACTCAACTGGTAAGGTCCGTCAACCTGATGTTAGGTTGGCCACCCGTAGCCAAAGATTACTACCCACATAATTACACCAATCAACAGCCCTAAATAGTTCCCTTCCGTGAAACGTTTCCTACCCTTTTTCTTCCTTTTACTCGGCACCTGCGGCAGCGCCCAACTGATGGCGCAGGCCGTCCTGACCGGCACGATCACCGACCAGGCCACCGGCGAGCCACTCCCCTTTGCCTCCATCTACGTGCAGGAAACGAAGACCGGATCGGCGAGTAACGCCAACGGACAGTACAACGTGAAACTCGCGCCGGGCACCAACAACGTCGTCTTCCAGTACCTCGGTTACCAGACCCTCGTGAAACAGGTGAGCGGCAACAAACGCCTCGACGTAAAGCTGAACTCCCAGGCCCTCGAACTCGGGACGGTCGAGATCATCAGCGGCGGGGAAGACATCAGCTACAGCGTCATCCGCCGCGCCATCGCGAAGGCGGACTACCACCTCAACCAGGTGGAATCCTACGAAGCCGACGTCTACATCAAGGGGACGGGGAAGCTGAACAGCGTCGGCGGCGCCATCAGGCTTCTGGCCGGGAAGGAAGGCCGTGAGGAGATCGACGAATCCATCGGCCAATCGTTCACGTCGGAATCGACCAGCCGCGTTTATTACACCCGGCCGAATAATTACCGCCAGGAAGTGATCCAGTCCTACAGCGTTGGGGACGAGCAGATCGACGCTTCCCAGTACGTCTTTTCCACCTTCTACCAACCATTGATTGCGAACTCGATTGTGAGCCCCCTCCACCCGCGGGCCTTTGGGTACTACAAGTACGAGCAGATCGGCACCTTCATCGACCAGGACCAACTCATCAACAAGATCCGCGTCACGCCCCGCAGCCGGGGGGAGGATGTTTTTGAAGGCTTCATCTACATTGTGCAGGACGATTGGAGCATCCACAGCCTGGACCTGACGACACCGAAACTGGGCTTCGACATCAACATCAAGCAGAATTACGCCGCCGTGCAGGAACACGTTTGGATGCCCATCACCTCCACCATCGACGTCGTGGGCGGCATCCTCGGCATCAAATTTGAGTACCACTACCTGAGCACGATTGGCGACTACAGCCTCTCCCTCAACCCCGCCCTGAAGGGTTACGTGGAGGTCATCGACGAAAAGACCCAACCTGAGATCGCCCGCCAAGCCAAGGGCAAACGGACCGTAAACGAACTCGAGGAGGCGCTCGGCAACGGCGAATCCGTTACCCGCAAGGACCTCCGCCGCCTGATGAAGACCTACAAAAAAGAGGACCGCAAGGAGCGCGAGGAGCCCGAGGTGGTGAGCAATTACTCCTTCGTGGATTCCTCCGCCGTCGTGGTCCGCGATTCCGCCGCCTGGAAGAGCATCCGTCCCGTTCCCCTTACCATCGAGGAAGTGGAGGGTTACGCCATCGCCGACAGCATATATAAGGTAGAACTGCGTGCAGACTCCGCCACGACCGATGATGACCTTCGGGCCCGCGGCGACACCACCCGCACGGGGAAGACCCGCCGCTTCAAGATGACGCGCATCCTGCCTCAACCCATTTTCAACCCCGTCCAGGGTTACATCATCGGCGCTGATGCGGAGTGGACCCACAACAAAAAAGGCTACGGCTTCGGCGTGCTACCGAGCTACAGCTTCGGGACGGAGGAGGGCTACCTCGAGCTCAGCGCCTTCTTCGGTAAGAGTGGCATCCGCGAAACGGATACGGAATCCGCGCCGCCCCGTTACCGGATCAGCGGTGGCCAGGGCTTTCGGGAATTCAACGAAGAGACGGGGATCGACCCCTGGCTAAGTACTTACCTCAACCTTCTGTCGGGCAGGAACTTCACCCGCCTGTACAAGCGCCAGTACCTCCAGTTTGACTACGCCAAGGCTTACGGGGATGAGTTCAGCGTAGACGCCCGCCTCGCCTACGAAGACCGGAGTTTCCTGCTCAACCAGGCCAATAACAACTGGTCCGGGCTGGACGACGAGGAGGTCTACACCCAGAATACGCCCATCAATAATGCGGCGGGGAGGGTAAGTGGCGTCAGCGATGCGGCCACCTTCCGCGTGGGGGCGACGTGGATGCCCGGCCTCAAGTACCGCGTCTACAATGGCCGCAAGGAGTTAATCGAGGGCAGCGCGCCGGAGATTGGTTTCCAGGTGCGCCAGGGCATTCCCGACCTGATCAATTCCACGGCGGACTTCACGGAGATCCAGGCTTCCTACCTCAACCGCTTCGACATTGGCCGGAAGGGGAAGGTGCAATTCCTCGCCCGGGGTGGTTACTTCCTCAACAATGGCAACGTCGACTTCCCGGATTTCCGCCATTTTGCCGGTTCCGAAGTCACGCTCGTGGCGGCCGATCCCCTCAGCAGCTACCGCCTCTTACCCTACTACGCTGAGAGCACCAACGAGGAGTACCTGGAGGTCTATGCCCACTATCAATTCCGCAAATTCTTGCTGACGCAGATCACCGAACTCAACCTCTTCGGTTTGCGGGAGGACCTGTTCGTCAATTACCTCTACACCCCCACTTCGGATAATTACACCGAGGTTGGCTATTCATTAGATAAGATCTTCCGGGTGCTCCGCCTGGAGTTCGTCGCCAGCTTCCGCGATGGCCAGTACGATGATTTTGGGGTTCGGTTTGGGGTGGCTACTTCGTTGGCGGAGTTGTAGTTTGGTATTCAGCCGCGGAGTTTGCTGTTCATCCGGACGCTTGGAGGATCTCCTACGTCGAACGCTCCAAGGTCCTGTGGATTTTGGTAGTTGATTGAATGGTTATATTTCTTTAAGGACCTTGGAGCGTGGTCAACTCGCGCGCAGCAAGAGTTGAGTTCCTCCAAGCGTCCGGCCAGCTGTGGAGTTTGCTGCTCACCCGGACGCTTCAAAACCTAACGTCTGCAGACCACAGACTACAGACCACAGACTAAAAAAATGCCCAACCACTACCTCCAACTCTCCTACGACGGCACCAACTACCAGGGCTACCAGTGGCAACCGGGCGGGCTCATCACGGTGCAGAGTGCCATCGAGGATACGCTGAGCCGCATCCACCGGGCGAAGGTGACCTTTAATGGGTGCGGGCGGACGGACGCCGGGGTGCATGCCACCCAGTACTACGGGCACTTCCGCACCGAAGGGGCGTTGCCGGATCGGTACCTCTTCATCCTCAACAAGCAACTGCCGAAGGGGATTGCGGCCCACGATTGTTTCCCGGTACCGGAAAAGGCCCACGCCCGGTTCGACGCTACGGAACGGACCTACGATTACTTTTTCCACGCCTGGCCGGACGCCTTCCTGGAACGCTTTTCTTCGCTTCACGACCTCCCCAACTTTGCACCCGCGTTGAGCGCCCAACTCCTACCGCATCTGGTGGGCGAGCACGATTTCTACGCCTTCTGCAAGACGCCGGAGAAGCACAACACGACGGTCTGCCGCGTCACCAACATCCAGCTGTTTACGGACGAGGCGACGGGCACGCGCTACCGGCTCCGCTTCGTGGCCAACCGCTTTTTGCGGGGCATGATCCGCATTTTGGCCAGCGATATCATTGCCGTCGGGACCGGGCAAACCACCACCGCGGAACTACTTGACTGGCTCAAAACGGGTGAGCGCGAGGAACGCTTCAAGCGCGCGCCGCCGGAAGGGCTTTTTCTCACCGGCGTCCGTTATCCCTACGCCAATCTCGATCCGGCGCTGCCGCAGGTGCACAGCGGGGGATGGAAGGCACTGGGTGGGTAAGCGTTAAACCGCTAACAGATCACTGTAAGAATTTTGGATCAAATCCGCCTCCCCAACGCCCAGGTACGCCACGTAATGCTGGCACTGGGCGAGTAGCGCATCGTGTTCCGATGGGTCGTCGCCGATGGCCTCGATCTCGATGAAGGTACCCAGCCCGACGACGGTATCGAGGTGGAATTTGACGTTATCGATGAAGTAGATTTCGCGGTGCTTGTCCACTTTGACCCAGGTGCCGAGGGCGGCGTCCAGGGTAGCGGCCAGTTGTTGGGCCTCGGCCTCGCCGGAGAGGACGGTGAGGTTGACGTGGCTGTCCTTCGGCCCCGCCTGGTTGTTCCGTTGGTAGAAGATGAGGGATTGCTCGATGGTGCCGTGCCGCAGTTTCAGCCGCCCGTCGGGGACGTTGAAGTAGTGGTCCACCTGGTGGTCAGTACCCCGGAAGTCGGCCTGTCGGTCCAGCAGCAATGCCCGCTGACGGTCGTGATCGGTGGAGGTGGCCTTGATTTCTACGAGGTGCTTTTTCATGGGGGCCGAAGGTAAGTCTGGGGAGAGATTTCCGTTCGCAAACCGGACCAGGGGCTGGCGGAACGAATCCTACCCCAACCCCCGCGAATCCTAATTGGGGGATTTTACCGCTGCCCGCCACCCCCAAATTTGGGGTAACCAAAACGTACTACTATGTTCCGTTACCTCATCCAAACCGCCGCCTGCCTGATCGCTTTCGTCACCTTCGGTGGCTCCCTGGCGGCCCAGAACGTAAACCCCGACCGCAATACGGTCGTCGCTACCAATGGCCTGTTGCTCCGTACCGCACCGTATTCCGGATCGGAGGTCATCACCGGCGTCCCGTTCGGCGAAACCGTGGATGTCTTCGACCCCTGTGACTACGGGCAAATGACGGCCACGACCATCCGCAACTACTACCGGTACGACGAGCCGGGCAAGCGCGCCGAGTACTTTCCGCAGGACGTCAGCGGCCAGTGGGTCCGCGTCAAGTACGGCCGCGATACCGGCTTCGTCTTCGATGCCTACCTCACCGAGTACTTCACGCCCCCAACCGTCTTTGACGACGACGCCAACGAGGTGGAGCCTGAACTCGTCCTCCTCACGCCGGGGGAAGACAACCACGGGGCTATTTACCACCCCGGTAAGTACAACTTCTACGGCGTTTACGATGCCGGCCCCGGGCTGCTGGCCCTCCGCAAGGCGGAAGTCGGGTACTTCACCGCCGCCCTCGATTTTGAGGCAGCCCTGCTCATCAGCGCCCGCCCGGCGCGGGACCTGTTGTTCATCGTCGGCAGTAAAGCGCCGCTGCGCCCCCACACCTTTAAGGCGGAGGGCTTCACCAAGCACTCCCTCATCTACAGTGGGTACGACGGGCCGGATGCGCCGGAGGTCGTCAGCGCCCCTGGCCTGCAATTGGAAACACCCGGCGTGGATACTTACGCGGAAGGCCCCTCCTTTAGCGTAGTGACGGATGGTGGGGAGATTCCCCTGGTTCCACCCTTCCCCTACGCTGATGCGGTGGAGTACACTGGCTCGGGCGACATCGATGGTGATGGCGCGCCAGATTACCGCCTCCGCTACGTAACGGGGGAGGCTAGCCGGACGGTGGTATTCCTGAGCTCGCTGGGGTACCGGGGGACGGCTTCGGGATTGGTGAGTAATCTTTGTTGTTAGTGGGTTGCTTGCTGCGCAAGTGTTTTCTACAAGAAGGATAGGGAGATAAGGAGGAATAAGGGGTGTGGCACTTGCGGCAGCACCTCCTTTTTCTCCTTAACCTTCTTATTCACCTTGTCGAAAACAATAGCGTTTGCTTGCTGCGCAAGTGTTTTCAACAAGAAGGATAGGGAGATAAAGAGGAATAAGGGGTGTGACACGCGCGGCAGCAACTTCTTTTTCTTCTTATCCTTCTTTTCCCCCTTGTCGAAAACAATAGCGTTTGCTTGCTACGCAAGGTTTTCTACAAGAAGGATAGGGCGATAAAGAGGAATAAGGGGTGTGACACGCGCGGTAGCACCTTCTTTTTCTTCTTAATCTTCTTATTCACCCTGTCGAAAACTAAATATTGTTGCAGCTTAATAGGGCCTAACCCGCGTAGCCAAACCAAGAAACAACCCCAACCGATTGCAATTTCGGCGGGAAAGGCCAGGCTACCCATACTCACCTACGTTGGGGGGGCTGGGTGCTTGGCCATTCTTTTGGGGGAGGCCCAATCCGTAGCCAAATGTCCGCTTGGCGGTGTGAATTGGTTGGGAAATGGGGCATCTTGGGCTTTCCCAAAACGATCAACATGCGCTCGACGATTACCCGGATCTGCCTCCTCTTCGCCACGTTCACTGCCGTGGTTTCCCTTTCGGCCCAGACGCCACTGAAGGACATTGCGGACCAGAAGAAGGTCTACGTCGGCAACATCATCAGTAACCAGCACCTGGATAACCCCGCTGGGTTTAACGGTGGCCGGGCGGACGCGAACCTCCGCGGCGAATACAACGCGGCGGTGCTGGAGAACTACATGAAGATGTCCTTCGTGCTCCCCTTCCGCGAGCCGGCGAACATCCACGAGTTGACGGTGGACCAACTGCGGGGGCAACTCCGGACGAGCCAGATGGAAACTTTCCTCAGCCGCTCCGGCTGGCAGGGACTTCGCAAGCGGGGGCACGCCATGATCTGGTTCAGCCAGGCCCCCGCGTGGCTCAACAACAGCGCACCGAGTTGGACGGCGGAGCAGGTATTCGACTTTTCCCGGAAGTACATTCTCGCCCTTGGCCAGGTCGCCGGCGATCGGATTGAGGAGTGGGACGTCATCAACGAAGCCATCTCGGATAATTTCCCCGCTACCTGGCGCCCCGGCACCTGGTATCGCAAGGCCAACGACGGCTCAGAAACGAGTTGGGGGACGGCCACCTACGAGAATTACATCAAGATGCTCTTCGTCTGGGCGCGGGAGGCGCAGCCCAATTCCCGCCTGTATTACAACGATTACTCCATCGAGCGTTTCGGTTCTTCCACGAACAGCAAGAATGGATTCATGCGGTCCAAATTCAAAGCGCTGCGGGCGTGTGGGGCGCCGGTGGATGGGATTGGTTTTCAGTCCCACTTCGTCCTGAGTAACCTGGTAAGCAGCACCGGGGCGATGAATACGAGTTTCCTCCGGAGCGTCCGCCAAACGATGGAGGACCTCGATGCGGCGGGGCTGGACGTAGCCATCACCGAGCTCGATATTCGGATCTGTAACAACGGCCGGCCGGAAGCCTTTCAGGAAACAGCTTTCCGGGAATTCGTCGCCATGGCCCTTTCCCAACCCAACTGTCGGGAGCTACTTTTCTGGGGCTTGCGGGATGAGGATAACTGGATCACGCTTACCAACAATCCGCCCTTCAACGGCTGCCAGGATGCGGCCATCTTCGAAGGCAACTACGTACCCAAGGCCGCCTACAACGGCGTAGTCGACGCCCTCAACGGACTGCCGGATCGGGACGAATACGGCTTCGCGGAACTCGTGGCCGGAGACGCCGGGCCCGCCGATTGTGGTGGAGAGCCCGATTTGGGTGGAGACGCCATCCTGGCCGTCGTGGCGCCGGATATCGTCCGCCAGGGCGAGACCGTCAACGTAGAGGTGACTTACGAATCGGCCACCAACCGCGATATCGTGATTTACTTTCAGTACGACCGCAACCCCTATACCGTCTTCCAGGAAGCCCGCTTGGCCGTGACCCAGGGTGAAGGCACCGTTTCCATCCCGGTGGCCATCCCGAACGACGTGCCGATTGCCGCGGACGATTACCAGTTCCAAACCCTCATCGCCACCACCGGGGGCGGCTGGAACGAGCGGATCTCTAACATCGAGAAAACGGACATTGACGTCGTAAGCGGCGCCACTTCCATCACCAGCCCCGGCGGGGACCAGTTCGTGGCCAGCGCTTTTCCTAACCCTACGGATGGGCGGGTAAAGCTGGCTCTCCGGTCAGCACCCGTCGTTACGGATTACGTAGTTTTCAACGCTACTGGCCAGTTGGTGCAACAAGGTCAGGCGCCAATTGGCGTTACTGATCTATCCCTTATTTTGGCGGATGTGCCGGCGGGCTTGTATACGGTGGTGCTGCAGCGTGGGGGTAGGTCTAATGTGGTGCGGGTGGTGCGGTTGTAGTGCGAATTCTGCTTGCTGCGTTAGGTTTTCAACAAGAAGGATAGGGCGATAAAGAGGAAAAAGAGGTATGGCGCGTGCGGCAGCACCTTCTTTTCCTCCTTAACCTCCTTTTCCCCCTTGTCGAAAACAGTAGCCCTCTACATGTGCGCAAAGCCCCGGACGAATAATGTTAGCCAAGCCAGCCCCGGAAAACCAAACCCCCGGTGCAATTCGTTCCCACCCCGTGAAGGTCTTCCCCAAATGGAACTGGCTGCTGGTGTTGTTGCCGGTGTGGCTGCTGATCTCGGGTGGGCTGGGGGCTCAGTCGGAGCTGTCTAATTTGCGGGATACGTTGCTGCCGGTCGTCTTCCCCGGGCAGTTGGTGGATACGCTGACGGTCGCGCCCGGCTCCCTGCAACTGTTTTCGCGGCTCGGGGTGCCCGTCGATCCCGCAGACTATACGCTTACGGGGCGTTACCTGGCCTGGAACGTCACGCCAGACGCGCTGCCCGACAGCATTTTGCGGGCGCGGTACCGGGTGCTGCCGTTTACGCTGGGCGAGCGGGCGCGTTTCCTGGATTCTACCCAACTCATCCGCGAGGAGGCCGGGTTGGTGATCGGTAGTTACGACGATTACGTGCGGCCGAACCTCCTAGGGAACGACGGGAAGGTGCGGACGAACGGTAGCTTCACCCGGGGCATCAGCGTGGGCAACCGCCAGGATCTGGTGCTCAATTCCGCCTTCAATTTGCAGCTGGACGGCGAGCTGGGCAACGGCATCGAAGTCTCGGCGGCCATCACCGACGAGAGCCTGCCCATCCAGCCCGAGGGCACGACCCAGCAGTTGCGGGAGTTCGACAAGATCTTCATCCAACTCCGCAAAAACCGCACCCAACTCACGGCTGGCGATTACGAACTGCGCAACCCCGAAGGCTACTTCCTTCGCTACTACAAGAAGCTGGAGGGTGCGACCTTTTCCACGGAGATCGGCACCCCAACACTGGCCAGAGAAGCAAATCCGGGCGCTGCCGCAGGTGCAGAGGAAGTGGGACGGGCGGTGGACGCGGAACTACAGACTAAAGACTTCAGACTGAAGACTAGCAGTAGCGTCGCCATCGCCCGCGGCCAATTCACCCGCCAGCAGATCACCCCCATCGAGGGCAACCAGGGGCCTTACAAACTGACGGGGACGGGCAGCCAGCGCTTCCTCATCGTCCTGGCCGGTACCGAACGGATCTTCCTGGACGGCAACCTGCTGGTGCGGGGGTTGGACGGGGACTACGTCATCGACTACAACCTGGCCGAGCTCACCTTTACGACGCGGCGGCTCATCACCCGGGATAGCCGCATCACGGCGGAGTACGAATTTGCGGACCAGCGGTACGTCCGGACACTCGCCACGGCTTCTTCCCACTTCGACGCGGAACGCTTCAGCGCCTACGTGAACGGCTACACCCAGCAGGACAGCCGCACAGCGACGGGGGACCTGGAACTCACCAGCCTCCAACGGCAACGGCTCAGTGAGGCGGGGGATCTGGCCGAAGGCATTCCCATCTTCAGTCTGGACACCCTCGGTGGCCGCTCCGAGATCCGGGCAACCTACGAACTGCGCGACACCAGCTACGCCTGCGGGGCGGAGACGCGGGATACCTTTTACCTGCTCGCCTCCTCCACCGGTACCTACGTGGCCACCTTCACCGACCGGGGCCCCAACGGCGGGGAGTACGAATTGGACCCGGACCGGCCCGCCAACGAACGCGTCTACCGTTTCGTCGGGAGCGACGCGGAAACCTGCCTCCCCAACGGCAGCTTCGCGCCCCTGATCGACCTCGTCGCGCCGGGGCAACAGCAACTCATTTCCGCCGGGGGCGCCTACTACCTGAAGGGCGGAGGCAGCATCAGCATGGAGGCCTCGGCCACGAAGCTGGACCTCAACCGGTTTAGCGACGTCGACAGTGAGGACGACAACGGCAGCGCCTTGCGCCTGGACTACCAAAAGGATTTCCAAATCGGTTCCGACAGCCTCGCTTGGTCCCTCGCTACGCGTGGCCACTTTGAGTACGTGGGGAAGACGTTCAACCCCATCAATCCCTACCGTTCGCCGGAATTCTTCCGGAACTGGAACCTGAGTAACCGTTTGGGGACCGTCCAGCCCGAGCGGCGCGTCGAACGCATTGCCGGGGGTGGGCTGGGGCTCGTCCGGGCGGACTTGGGGCGGCTGGATTATGATTACGAGCAGTTCAGCCGGGGGGCGAATTACCTGGGCCGTCGGCACGTGGGGAGTACTCAAATTCTTACGGCGGGCTGGCGCGTGGCGGGGAAGTTCAACTACCTCGAAAGTGAGGAGGATGGCGCGGAGGGCAGCTTCCGCCAACCGAGCCTGGCGGTGACGAAGGTGTTCGACCGGTGGGGAGGTTGGTCGCTGACCGGGAGCTACGCCGGGGAGCGGGCCCTGCGGCAGGAGATGGCGGTGGATACCCTTTCCCCCTTTTCCTTTCAGTTTGATAAGTACGCCGTGGGGATCGAGACGCCCACCAACGAAAAGTACCGCCTCGCCCTGGGGGCCAACCGGCGGGAGGACAAACTCCCCCTCGGCTCCGAACTGGCGGGGAGCACCAGCGCTACGGAGGTGAGCGCGGAGGGGAATTACCAGGCGAACGAGCACGTCCAACTGGGGGGCAACGTTACTTACCGGAGCCTCGACGTCCTGAACGATGAGTTGGTGGACGATACCCAGAGCAGTACCTTCCTGGGGCGGCTAGATTTACGGGTGAATGCCCTCCAACGGAGTTTGCGGGCCCAGACCACCTACCAGGTGGGGAGCGGGCAGGAGCCGCGGGTGGACTTCCAGTACCTGTTCGTCGGGGCCGGCCAGGGGCAGTACATCTGGCAGGATAGCCTGTACAACAACGACGGGCGGATCCAGCCCAACGAGATGGAGATCTCCCCTTTCCCGGACATCGCGGATTACGTGCGGGTGAGCGTCTTTACGAATGATTTTATCCGTACGGATAATGTATCCCTAAACCAGTCGGTGAATTGGGACCCGTCCCGGATCTGGCGGGAGGCCACGGGGGTGAAGAAATTTTTCCGTCGCTTCAGCGCCAACACGTCCGTACTGATCGACCGGAAAACGAGGGATGATCCTGACATTGACTCCTGGAATCCGCTGCAACTGGGTGTTCCTGATTCTAGCCTTACCGCTTTGAACCTGCGGCAGCGCCACGGTCTCTTTTTTAACCGGGCTAACCCCGTTTATGACGTCCAGCTATCACGCAATGACCAGCGGCGGCGGCAGGTACTGACGACGGGTTACGAAGCGATCCGGAACGAGGACTGGACGCTGCGCGCCCGCGTGCGGCCGAACGACCAACTGAGCATCGAGGCCGCCCTAGAAAATGGCCGGCGGACGGCCGACTCGGAATTTTTCAACAATAAGGATTACCGGATCGACCGCCTGGCCATCGAACCCAGCCTGAACTGGCAACCGGGGAAGGTGAGCGTGGTGAGCCGCCTCACGCTCGCCACGGAAGAAAATACCCTCGCGGCGGGGCAGGGCGAGCGCACGAACCGGGTGGAAATGAGCGTGGAAGGCAACTTCAACCAGTGGCTGACGACGAGCTTCCGGTGGGTCGAGATCGACCTGGAAGGCGACGCGCGGAGCCCCGTCGGGTTTGCATTATTGCAGGGCTTACAACCCGGCCGCAACCTGCTGTGGAACGTGGGCGCGACGCGGGAATTGAACGATTATCTGCAACTGACGGTGAGCTATGATGGGCGGCAGACGGGGGAGGCGGCGGTGGTGCATGTGGGGCGGGTTGTTGTGCAAGCGAGGTTTTGATTCTCAAAGGATTCTCGATACTCGAATCTCGATAAGTGAGGACTGATTGGCTACCGCATGAGGATGCTCACTGCGTTCGTACGAGATACCTCGCAACTCGATACTTGCCACTCGAAACTCTAAACCTCGCAATCCAACACCGGCCGCTTGAAGAACTTCCTGCGTCGGCCGTTTCAAGAACCTGGAGGGTAGTTACGGTTCAAGGGTGTACTCGAGACTCGTTACTTACAACTTGCAACTCAATACTCGATACTCGCAACTTGAAACTCGCAACTCTAAATACTCACAACGTTCTATCTTAATCCCATAAAATCCAGCAGCATGAATCGCACAGGAATAGTAGTCGTCGGGAGTAGTAATACGGATATGGTGGTGCAATCGGGGCATTTGCCCGCGGCGGGGGAGACGGTGCTGGGTGGGGCGTTTTCGATGCATCCCGGAGGGAAAGGGGCGAACCAGGCGGTGGCGGCGGCGAAGCTGGGTGGTACGGTGACCTTCGTGGCGCGGGTGGGGGACGACCTGTTCGGGCGGCAGGCGAAGGCGGGTTTTTTGGAAGTGGGGATTGACGTGGACTACGTGGTGGCGGACGCGGAGGCGGCCTCCGGGGTGGCGCTCATTATGGTGGACCGGGAGGGGGAGAACTCCATCTCCGTAGCGCTGGGGGCTAATGATCGCTTGAATACGGAGGACCTGGCGGCAGCGGGTGCGCGGTTGGGGGCGGCGCGGTACGTGCTGGTACAACTGGAAACGCCGCTGGCGGTGGTGGAATGGTTGGCGGAACGGGCCGCAACTTTTGGCTACGAACTGGTGCTGAACCCGGCGCCCGCGCGGGAGCTGAACGACAAACTGCTGGGGCGGTTGCACCTGATCACCCCGAACGCCATTGAGGCGGAGTTGCTGACGGGGGTGGAGGTTACGGACGCGGAAAGTGCCCACCGGGCTGCCGGGGTACTGCGGGGCCGGGGCGTGGACAAGGTGATCATCACAATGGGGAGCCAGGGGGCGTACGCGTTGGCGGAGGGCGTGGCGGAGCTCGTACCCACCCAAAAAGTAAAGGCCGTGGATACAACGGCGGCGGGGGATACCTTCAACGGCGCGCTGGTGGTGGCATTGACGGAGGGGAAGGGTTTGTTGGAGGCCGTCCGCTTCGCTAACCGGGCGGCGGCGTACAGCGTTGGGATCCTGGGGGCGCAGGTGTCGGCGCCGCGGCGGGAGGATTTGGGGTAGGACTCTTACGTGGAATTAATAACTTACTGACAAAATCCATCCGCACTAATGTTTATTCCTGCTTCCTACGGCCTGGCCGTTGTTCTTTGTATCGTCACGATGTTTTGTTGGGGCTCCTGGGCGAATACCCAGAAATTGGCGTCCCGCTCGTGGGCCTTTCCCTTGTTTTACTGGGACTACGTGATCGGGATCGTGTTACTGACGCTGCTGTTTGGCTTTACGCTGGGGAGTGTTGGGGAGGAGGGCCGCTCCTTCGTGGAAGACCTGCAGCAGGGCAGTGGCAGCGCCTTTGGGTCGGCTTTCCTGGGTGGGGTGATCTTCAACCTGGCTAATTTGCTGATCGTGGCGGCCATCGCGGTGTCGGGGATGGCGGTGGCCTTTCCGGTCGGGATTGGGATCGCTTTGGTGCTGGGGGTGATCGTGAATTACGTCGCCAACCCGTTGGGGGATCCGCTGTTGCTCTTCCTCGGGGTGGGCCTGGTGACGGTGGCCATCATCGTGGATGCCCTCATTTATAAACGTTTGCCGGGGGAAGGTGCGTCGTCCACCACCAAGGGTTTGTCGCTGGCCGTGGCGGGTGGGGTGCTGATGGGTTTCTTCTTCCGCTTCGTGGCCGCGGCTACCGCGACGGACTTCGTGAACCCCGCCGCCGGCTTACTCACGCCGTACAGCGCCGTGTTCGTGTTTTCGCTGGGCATCCTGGCGTCCAACTTCGTGTGGAATACCTACTTCATGTACCGGCCAGTGGAGGGCGCGGCAGTGAGTTACGCCGACTACTTCAAACTGGGGACGCCCAAGCTCCACTTCATCGGCATCCTGGGTGGCTTGATCTGGGGGACGGGTATGAGCCTGAGCCTCATCGCTTCCGAAAAGGCTGGTTTCGCCATCAGTTACGGCCTCGGCCAGGGCGCGACGATGGTGGCCGCCGCCTGGGGCGTTTTCATCTGGAAAGAGTTTAAAACGGCCCCGGCGGGGACGAATAAGTTGATTGGGTTTATGTTCGGGTTGTTTGTTTTGGGGTTGGTTTTGATTGTTGGGGCGCGGGGGGTGTAGGGATCCTGGGTGATGATTATGCTTGGCGTTTAGTTGCTTTTTGGGGGGTTAGTAAACGGCCTTTACTTAGAAATGGAGACCAATCAGGTGTGCTCGCGGATAAATTTACACGAGCCTATCCAAATAATTTTCAAACTGCTGCTATCCCCATTCTTCTGAAGCCAGTCGAGCCCGTTGTTCGATAACAAAATCACTATTATGACAGTAATTAAATTTAGACTTGCTTTATTCGTCATTCTTTACGGGATGATTCAGTTAAGTAGTTTAGATGGTCAATCTGAATTTTCCAATGACGTACTGATAGAAGCAGCTCAACTTCTCTCAATGCCAAACTATATTTCATTAGACATGGGTGAAGATCTCTGCGAACAGATGAAATCTAGAGCAGTTGAAATAGACTCTTTGAAAGAGATGGAGTGTATATTTTATACGATTTATAGTGGTAGCAAAGCCACCGGCTGCAGGTATTTACTGGGTTTCAATCAGTTGACGTCTAAAATGTATAGATTAATTGGGTTCGAAAACCCTGATATTGACATATTCTTCGACGACTTGAAAATTAGCCAAGAAGCATTTATAGATATTAATAGTTTAAATTCTACAGACTGGGTTTCTGAAATGCTTATATGTTTGAGGGACTATAGTAATCTAAGACACAAGAAAAGGCGAAGAAAATACATGGATTATGATTGCGTGAACGTTTGTAGTGGGGTTGTAATTATAAAGTAATAAAGTATCCCTCAATCCCCCCAAAACCAACCGCCCCACCCGAGCAACCCCCTCCCCATCAACCACCACAACCGAATACACCCCCGCCGGCAAGTGATCAAGATGCAAGGTGCGCTCAACAGTGGGTGCAGCATGCACCAATCGACCTAGCGAATTATAGACATAAACGGACTCCGCATTCTCCACTGATTCAAAACGAACAACACCAGTAGAGGGATTGGGGTAGAGTAGCAGCGGACTAATAGCATTTAGTGCAGGATGAGCGATACTCGTCGTTCGATCACAACGGTCACCACGGCTTAGCAAGATCTCTTCATCGGACTGAAAACACTGAAGTAAAGGACCTCCTCCGTCTAGCACTCCGGCAAAGGCTGGGCCGAAGAATGAAGTTTCATCACCAATGCCTCCTATCCATTCAGACCAAGGTCCAAAGTTTTGGCCTCCAACTAACAGATCGAAAGACCACTGCCGGCGGGCCTCACCATTCTCGAGCAGCACCGTATCAATACTACTGACTAGAAGTTCATCGGGCGCATTGCTAGCGCCAAAGTCAAACATGGTGGGTGGCTGGAAGGTATCGCCTACGGTAAGGTTAAAGTCGTACAGCACACCCGTATCTCTAATTAGCCTAAAGGGGAGTAGCAGTTCTTCTGCGGTTGTTTCATTGAATTCATCGGGGTCGGGGACGGCGTAGCGAATTACGCCAGCATCATCCCAAAAGAAAATCCCCGCATCCTTAAACATCGCATCCGTAGGTATCGATTTCGCATACTGTAAACTATAGTAGGGTCCGCTTCCGTAAATGGCGTCCAGATCAGTTGCTTCCGGCGCCATACGGTAGCGCGTAGTTGTGTCCTTATTGACTTCTGCGTTATCCGCAAAATCGATGTGGCTCCAAGTGCTGGTGGGGTGTAAAAAGGGTAAGGAGTCTTGCTGGATTTGGCTAACGGTCGAAAGAACAGCGTTGCTTTGCTCAGCGTCTAGTGGTGAATGCACGTCGGTCAGGACGTCAAGGTTCTGGTGTGTCGGGGCCGCCTGGACCTTTACGTGGCTCGTGGTGATGGTGAGGAAGAGAAGAAGTAAAAGGTGTTGCATAGGTGGTGGGTGGTTTGGGTTAAAGGAGTCAATTCCGTGCTAAAAATCAAAATCTTGTAAACTGAAGATAACGAATTAAGAATTATTGACAATTGTCCAAATATGGCCAGTTTTGGGTGAGGGACTATCACGTACCATCCCTTCCACTAGCCAACAATCGAAATTCCTAAACCCTTATCTTTAGCCAGCAACTTCATCATCCTTCCAACCTCTCCGTTATGGACGCCACCGCCACCAAAGACCTGCTGCACCTGCGCATCGAGCAAGCCGATGAAAAGCTGCTCGCCGTGCTCGCTGAAATGACCGAGACGTTGTTCCGGACCTACCAGCCGGAGGGTATTACCAACCCAGGCCAGGCAAAAGAACCGATCGGCTACCGCGCCGGTCAGGCACTGACTACGGAGGAATTGCGCGCTAAAATATCCAGAGCCGAAAAACAGATCGACGAGGGTGAATATCTCACACCGGATTACCTAGAAAAAGAGGCGGACGCATGGCTAGGCGAAAACATCGGGTAGTCATTGCCAAAGAAGCGCGGGACGACTTGCGCGAGGAACTAAAGTACCTACGCCAGCGGCGCTCGATTGAGGTGGCCCGCCACGTTAATAGAGGCATTCAGGAGACGATCAGAAGCCTCGACACCTTCCCCGAACGGCACTCCATGCTGGAAAAAATTAGCGACGGAGAGCGAACTTTCCGCTTCGTGCCGAAGTGGTCTTACCTCATCGTTTACCGGGTTACCAAAATGGAGGTACGGATCGTAGCCATCTTCAACGCCCACCAGGACGACGAAAAAATCGATGGCCTCAAAGGCAGGTAATTAAAGCAGTGAGCTAGCAATCCTGAACTACGCTCGGCCTTCCCAACAATATCCCCAAAAAAATGCTCCGCCCCCTCCTCCTCCTAACCCTCCTCCTCGCCACGCCCCTCCTCCCCCACCAGCTTCGCACCTGCGTCAGCGCCCAGGAAATGATGGGTACGGCCATCCTCACGCAACGCCAGCAGGGAGAACTGCGGGACGCCTGGCTGCAGCAACGCGTGGATACCCTCCTGCCCGCCCTCATGCGCCGGGAGGGGATCGATATGTGGGTCCTCATCAGCCGGGAGTACAACGAGGACCCGGTGCTGAAAACGATGCTGCCCAGCAACTGGATGGGCGCGCGGCGCACGACCATGCTCCTCATCTACGACCCCGGCGGCGGGCGCCCGCTGGAAACCCTCGCCTGCGCCCGCTACGACGTGGGGGACGTCTTCAAAAAAGCCTGGGATAAGGACGCCCAGCCCGACCAGTGGGCCCAGCTCGCCGAACTCATCCACGCCCGGCAACCAAAGCGGATCGCGGTGAACCGCAGCGCGGATTTCGGCCTGGCCGACGGCATCAGCAGCTACCACTACGAGCGCCTCCTGGACGTCCTCGAACCCACCGCGCGCGACCGCGTCGTGAGCGGCGAACGGCTCGCCATCGGGTGGCTCGAAAGCCGCCTCCCCGCCGAAATGACCGTCTACCGCCACATCATGCGCGTGGCCCACGGCATCATTCAGGAGGCCTTCAGCGACGCCGTTATCGTGCCCGGCGTGACGTCCACGGACGACGTCGTCTGGTGGATGCGCCAGCGTTGCGCCGCGCTCGGCCTACCCGTCTGGTTCCACCCCACCGTGGACGTGCAGCGCGCCGACCCCGAACGTTTCGACCACCTCCGCAGCTTCTCCAGCCGGCCCGGCGCGGTGATCATCCAGCCCGGCGACCTGCTGCACTGCGACTTCGGCATCACCTACTGCGGCCTCAATACGGACACCCAGCACAACGCCTACGTGCTCCGCCCCGGCGAGACGGCCGCCCCGGATTTCCTCACCGCGGCCCACGCCAGCGGCATGCGCGTCATGGACCAACTCACCGCCAATTTCCGCAACGGGCGCACCGGCAACGAACTCCTCGCCAAGACCCTCGCGGACGGCCAGGCGGCCGGCTTACGCCCCACCATTTACACCCACCCGATCGGCTACCACGGCCACGGCGCCGGCCCCACGATCGGCCTGTGGGACCAGCAGGGCGGCGTCCCCGTCCGCGGCGATTACCCCCTCCACCCGGGCACGGCGTACAGCATCGAACTCAACAACGCCATCTTCATCAGCGCCTGGAACAAGGACATCCGCATGATGTTGGAAGAAGACGGTTTCTGGGACGGCGAGCGCTTCCGCTACATCGGGCCGCGCCAAAGGGAGCTGTATTTGATTGGGCGGTGAGGGTGGCTTTTATTTTTGATGATATGGGCGCCCCGACTGAGTGCGGGACTTACTGCGTGGCGCTGCCGCGGGTGCGGTGTTTTGGGACGGAGTGCGAGCGGATGGGTAACGCCGACTAAAGTCGGCGCGTACGAGCCTACGGGGTACGACTAAAGTCGGGACCCTACCCATGGCTTACCTTCGCCCCCATGAAATCACAAGCTGAGATCCTGACCAAACTGGGCATTACCGCGCTGAACCCCATGCAACGGGAAGCGCGCAAGGCCATCCTCCACGGCGATGAGGTGATGTTGCTCTCCCCGACGGGGACGGGTAAGACCCTGGCCTTCCTCCTCCCCCTGCTCAATACCCTGAGCCCGAAGGAAGAACTCATCCAGGCGCTGATCCTGGTCCCGAGCCGGGAGCTGGCCATCCAGATCGAGCAAGTGTTTCGGGAGATGGGGAGTGGCTTCCGCTCGCAGTCCGTCTACGGTGGCCGGCCGGGCTCCAAGGAACGGCAGGACCTCAAAAACCCACCCGCCCTCCTGATCGGGACGCCGGGCCGGGTAGCGGACCACCTCCGCCGCGAAGCCTTCGACGTGCGCCGCATCAAAACCCTCATCCTGGATGAGTTCGACAAATCATTGGAAACGGGTTTCGAAGGGGAGATGAAACAGATCGTCCGGGACCTGCCGAACGTCCAAAAAAAGATCCTCACCTCCGCCACCCAGGCGGTGGAAGTCCCAGACTTCCTGGGCCTGGCCGACCCCGTCACCATCGACTACCTCGGTACCCGAAGCAGCCGCCTCCGCATCGTGGAGGCCGTCTCCGAACAGAAGGACAAACTCGACGTGCTGGAAGCCCTCCTCGGCGAAACGGGCAACGGCCGGGGCATCATCTTCTGCAACGTGAAGAGCACCCTCGCCTTCGTCGGGGAGTTCCTCGATAGCCGGGGGATCGACTACGGCACCTTCATGGGCGGCCTCGAGCAGCAGGACCGGGAACGGGCCCTGATCAAGTTCCGCAACGGCACCCACCGCATCCTCCTGGCCACGGACCTGGCGGCGCGCGGGATCGACGTCCCGGAACTGGACTTCATCATTCACTACCAACTCCCCCTCCGGGAAGCCGAGTTTACCCACCGCAACGGCCGCACCGCCCGGATGCACGCTAACGGGACGGCCTACGTCCTCCGCTACGCCGGCCTCCCCGCCGCCGAGTACCTGGGCAAAGTGGAAGCCGCCGAGCTCCCCCTCACCCCCCGCCGCGCCGAAAACTCCAACTGGACGACCCTCTACGTCTCGGCCGGCCGCCGCGACAAGATCTCGAAGGGCGATCTGGCCGGTCTCTTCTTCAAACAGGGCGGCCTCCAAAAAGGCGAACTGGGCGTCATCGAGTTGTTGACGGATTGCGCTTTCGTGGGCGTCCCCAAAAAGAAGGCGGAGGCCTTGGTGGCGTTGCTGAATAATACGCGAGTGAAGAAGCGTAAGGTTAGGATTTTGGAGGTTTGAGGGGGGGCTCTCCGCCGCCCCTTTTGCTGCGCAGCTACTTCGTGGTCCAAAGGAGAGGGGAGCTGAATCTCCGGGACATAAGAATCATTAAAAGGTTTAAATCTTTATTCCAAGTCTCATTCACCAAGGACATAGTGAACTGAAATTTCATCACTCGTTATAGAAATCTCAGAAGTCAGGTCACCCCTCTCCCCTGGAGAGGGGCCGGGGGAGAGGGATTCCCACCAAAATAATACCCAGCCCCCACCGCCGCACTCCGCAACGCACTCTCCGCAAAATTCCCCCCTTGCTCCAAATAACAATGCTGCAAACCGGCCAACTCCGGGTCGGGTAGCACGGCGGGGTAGTCGATGGTGCCAGTGCCGAATTCAGTGTAGTCTCGCGAAACGGGGTGCATGTCTTTGAGGTGCCACATCACGAAGCGGCCGGGGTGGGCCTCCACGATGGCTTTGGGCGTCGTCACCCCGGCGTGCAGGACCCAGTACATATCCAATTGGAGCCGGACGAGCGCCGGGTCGGTTTCTCGCAGGACGAGGTCGTAGGCCACCACCCCACCGTAGTCGAAGAACTCGTACCCGTTATTGTGAAAAGCGAAACCGAGCCCAGCATCCCGCGCCCGTTCGCCGATGCGGTTGAACAGGTTCGGAAGACGGCGGATGGTCGCCGCGTTGCGTTGCGCCGGGGCAAGCGTGGGCCAGGTGATGTAGTCCAGCTCCAAATCCAGGGCGGCGGCGATCACCCGGTCGACGAATTGCCAGAAGCGAACTTCTGGCCCGTCCAGATACTCATGAAAGCTGAAGTGGCCACTGGTGGCGCGCAGCCCGCGATCGTGGAGGATGTCCCGAAAAGTGCGGCAGGGGTGACCGTAAATGTAGGAGCGGTCCGCGTCGAGGCCGTATACTTCGAAGTGTTGATAGCCCATTCTCTGAAGCGCGTCGAGGGTAGCGATGGGGTCACTGGCCATGTCATCCCGCACACCGTAGAGTTGGAGGCCCAGGGGGTATTTTTTGGGAAGCATGGATTGGTATTTTGATGAAAAACATCATGATTTGATATTCAAATATCAAATCATCATAATAATATGATATTTGAATATCAAATGGTTATGTTTTTGGCTATTCAGCGTTCTGCCCCCCCTAAACCGTAACCTCCCGAAACCGAATCCCCAAACCCTGCTCAATCGTCCGCACCTTGCTCATTTCGCCGGATATGATGAGGGCGATCGACTCCCCCTTCTTGCCGCCCCGGGCCGTTCGGCCACTACGGTGGGTGTAGTATTCGAGGTGCTCCGGTAGCTGGTGGTGGAGGACGAAGGAGAGATCGTTCACGTCAATCCCCCGGGCGGAAATATCCGTCGAGACGAGGAATTGCAGTTTTTCGTTACGGAAGGCGCGCATCACCTTGTCCCGTTCCTTCTGAGTCATGTCTCCCTCGAGGGCACCGATGGCGAAATCGTACTTCTTCAATGCGGTGGCGAGGGCCTGGGTGCCCGCCTTCGTCCGGCAGAAGATGAGCCCCCGTTCGCCGGCCCGCCGCTTGAGGATGCGGACGATGACGTCGATCTTATCGTTGATCTTGGTCTTGACGTAGTAGTGGGTAATGTTCCGGTTCACCATATCGTGGCGGTTCACCTGTACGCGCACGGCCTCGGGCGACATGTAGGTCTTCACGATCCGCTTGATCTCCTCGGGCATGGTGGCGGAAAAGAGCCAGGTATTACGCTTCGCCTTGTTGTACTTCAGGATCTTGCGCAGGTCTTCCTTAAAGCCCATGCTGAGCATCTCGTCGGCTTCGTCCAGCACGAGTGTTTGGACCTTCGAGATATCCACCGCTTCCCGCTTCACGAGGTCGAGCAGCCGGCCGGGGGTAGCCACGACGATGTGCGTCGGCCGGGAAAGCGCCTTGATTTGCCGGTAGATCTTGTCGCCTCCGTACACGCCCTCGGCGAAGATCCGCGCGTCCACGTATTTCGTAAACTTGAAGAGTTGCTTCTGGATCTGCTGCACGAGCTCCCGCGTCGGCGCAATGATGAGCCCCTGCACTTCCTCCTTCTTCGGGTCGATACTGGCCAGCAACGGCAATCCGAACGCGGCCGTCTTCCCCGTCCCGGTCTGGGCCAGCCCGATCAGGTCTGTTTTCTTCTTCAGCAAGATGGGAATGACCTCCTCCTGAATTTGGGTCGGTTTGATGATCCCGAGCTCTTTGAGGCCCTTTACGTAGTCTTTGGAGATGCCTAGGGTGGAGAATGATGACATTTTTAGTTTTTAAGTTGCGAGTTTTAGAGTTGCAAGTTGCGAGTGTCGAGTTGCGAGTATCGAGTTGCAAGTATCAAGTTGCGAGTTCCGAGTGTCGAGTTGCGAGGTGTCCCGTACGAACGAAGAGAGCATAGCTGTGCGGTAGCCAATCAGTCCTCACTTATCGAGAATCGAGAATCGAGAATCGAGAATCCCTTGGGAACCACGCCCAAAACCCCAACGCAGCAACCACCCCAACCGTTCCGGGAATCACCCAAATACCCGCCCAATCGTGGCTGCCATCCGCCAGGGCGTAGGCGTTGACGACTTCTCCGGCGAGCCAGCTGCCGAGGATCATCCCGACGCCCTGGTTGGCGAATACGATCAATCCCTGGGCGGTACTCCGCAGGCTTTTGGGGACGCGGTTATCAACGTAGATCTGGGCGGCCACGACGATCCAGACGAAGCAGATGCCCTGCACCATGATTCCAGCGTAGAGTAGCCACTCCTGATGTCCTGGCCGACCCACCATGAAGGCCAGGTAGCGGGCACCCCACAGGAACAGGCCCCAGAAGACGACCCGCCGGAAACGGACCTTCCGCAGCACGAAGGGTAACGAAAGCAGGATAAATACTTCCCCCACGTTTCCAATCGACATCTTCGCCGCCGCGGCCGACCACCCGATCTCCGTCAGGAAGGGGTTGACGAAGCTGTAGTAGAAAGCCGACGGGATGCACGACAGCAGCATGGCCACCATCAGTACGAGCATGCCCGGTTCACGGAAGATCTGCTTCACTTCTTCGCCGCCTACATCCGACCAACTAAAGCCCGGCTGGGGCGGGATCTCGTCCAATCCCCAGGCCAGCGTGGCCGTCAGCAGGCAGTAGCCGACGCCCAGGAGAAGGGGCCAGGCGGTCGGCTCCCAACCCAGTAAACCCAGGGCGAAGCCAACGACGGTGAACCCGACCGTCCCCCACGTCCGCACCGCGGGAAACTGCTCCGACGGCCGCTCTAACTGGTGGAAGCAGACGCTCGAAAGCAGGCTGAACGTCGGCATGAAGCACAGGTTGAACAGCAAGATCAGGCCGTAGAAGGGGAGGAAGGCATCCACGAAAAAGCAGCCCGTCAGCGCCACCGCGGCGAAGAGGTTGAGGTAGACGAGCATCCGGTCCGCGCTGAAGTGTTTGTCCGCCAGCCAGCCCGTGATTGGTGGGGAAACGGTGGCGGCGATCGCGGCCGAAGCGTACACCATGCCCACCTCCCGGCCGCTGAATTCGAGCGTCCGCAGCAGGTAGGTCCCCAGCGTGATCGCGACGCAGGCGAAAGTGCTGTTCTGCGTCCATTGCAACAGGGAAAGGCGGAGGGTGGCGGGCATGCGGCGGAGGTAGCCCATCACCGTGCAAGTTTGTCCGGAAGCGTGCTAGACCAGTTGGTCATCCGCCGCCGGCCGGGCCTGCGGGGTGGCTTCTTTTTCGGGAAGGTCGCGCAGCATCAAAGTGGGTTCCACCTTCGTTACCTCGGGCCGCCGCAGGGCATTGAAGACGAAGCCGATCGTCCCCAGTAAGCCGAGCAGTACGCCCGCCGGCAGTACCCACGGGCTCACCTCCCACGACTGAATCTTACAGATCGCTCCGGCAAAAACCAGGGCGGCGCCCAGAAACATTAGGGTAGTAAGTAGGAAGACGGGTAGTTTTTTCACGGGGTTCAGGTTTTCACCTTAACGGTCGGTTCTTCCCCGTAGTTCACCCATTTTTTTCGGTTTCCCGGTCCCATTTCACCGCACCTGCGGCAGCGCCCATATGGCATGCTGGGCGCCCCGACTGAGTGCGGGACTTATTGCATGGCGCTGCCGCGGGTGCCAGGCAAAGGGTTTAGAAGCCTGCAAACGGAGGACTGAATTAAACAAAAAACCGGCCCGCCACCAAAAAGGATAACGGGCCGGTTGATGCGGGAGTGGCAGGTGCCTCCCCACTAATGGCTGGCTAGAATTTTAATCCAACCCCACCTGAATGGTTATTTCCTTGGTGCCGTAATCGACGGCCTCCGGGTAAGTGCCGCCCCGCACCTGAATGGTCGTCGGGGTAGCCGCGGGGATGGAGTTGACGGCTGCCTGCACGCTCATGTCCACCGTAGCCTGGGGATTGGCCGGTGGGTTGATGTCGGCGGCGACGATGCGATTGCCGGTATCTGTATCCGTGATCGTCAGCGTAGCGGCGGCGCCCGGGTTACCAAGAAGGACATTACCCGCCCCCGCGATGGCTCCGGCCGCATCGGCGCTGAAGAAGAGCGCGTCGCCGGGAGACTCCACGCGGAAGGGAAGACCGGCGGGCGTCACGACCGTGGTGGGGTTAAAAGTGACGGGGGATGTGGATACGTTCTGCGTGTAGTAAGCCGTCGGCTCACTGATGTTGACCACGCCCGTGACGACGATGTTGTCGGTGGCGAGATTGGTGTTGCCCGCACCACAGAAGTTGGGGTCCGTGCTGGAAAACACGCCGATGCTCGCCGAGAAACCACCGCCGAAGGAGTTGCCGGAGGTCGTCACGTTCGTGAGCGTCAGGTTGCGCGTATTGGTGATGCTAAAGGCCAGGCCACCCTGGGTATCAAAAACGGAAATGTCCGTCAGCGTAGCGCCGTCGGTACAGGCGATGGCGATCCCGGACCGCCCGCTGTTCCGCACCGTGATGTCGGAGAGTACGATGCCATCCGCCCCAAAGCTGGAGATGAGGGAGAAGGTGGGGGCATCTACGAGTGTGATGTTCCGCAAAGTGAAGTTGGGCGCCGTGACCTCGAAGATCCGGTCCGTAACGTCGTTCTGGGCGGAGGTAACCGTGAAGCCACCACCGTCAACGGTCACATCACCAACGCTGATGTTGAACTGGCCTTCGGTCACGTCCTCCAGCAGGGTGACGGTGCTGCCCGGCGTAGCGGCGAGGATGGCCGCGGAGAGGCTCGGATACTGGGCCGTACCGATTTGCGCGGCGCCCTGGATGGTTTGGCCGGCGTTGAGGGAGCCATTGCTTGCCATGGAGGGGGCGTTCCAGGTGAAATCTGTCGCCGCGTTGCCAGTGCCTTTAAGTTGTAGTGATTGATTTGCGGTGGTGCTGGAGGATTCACGAACACCAATATCGACGCTCGTCATACCGTTGGCGGGGCCGTTCGTAGCTACGAAGGATCCCTCGTAACTCAGGAATTGGAGGACAGTCGTGCCTTTCACCAATGCCAGGCCGTCGGGGTTGGTGCTCGTGGTAACCGTTGAGCCAGCATTCATGAAGCCAGGATAGGGAAAGCCAACGGCGCCGTAGTTGGTGCCCGCTTCGTTATCGATGGATCCGGTGAGGGGTAGCGTACCGTAGGTCGTCCCGCTGGAGCCATTGTAAAAGACGATGGAGTAGGTCGTGAGGTCAGTACCAGCCAGGCCGGCAACTTCTACGAACTCGTTTTGGTCCGTTCCTCCGTTATCGTAGTGGAACTCGTTGATCCAGACCTGTCCGGTCAGGGTAAATTGAAGAAGAAGGGCGAATACGAAAACGCCGGTGCCCACCAAACGGCGGGTAATTGAAGTAGGGGCCATGCTGAGGTTTTATTTGACGGTATGGGGGTGCAAAGATACATCGTAAATATTGGGGATACGTTCACGGTGCTGTCATTCAACGGATTACCCACACATGAAGAAAGCTTCATTTGTAAACTATGGGGGGTGCCCTTACATTTGCGCACCGCTGGATCGTACGCTTTCCGGCATTTTATAACGAAGGGTGGAGAGCACGGGCTCCCTGAAACCCTGGCAACCATTCCTCCGATGGCTTCGGATGAAAAGGTGCCAAATCCCGCCACCGCAGTGCGTTTTGCCCGGTGGAACTATAAAATCCTTCAGCCATGCACGACGCCCTCCGCCAGGACGCAGCCGCGATTGACGACATTCTCGCCGCTACGCTTGATGAAGCTACCCACTTTCTTGATAGTCTTGGTGCCCGCACTTTTCCCGTGCAGGGTTATCCCGTCTTGAACGGGCCTATCCTCAATTCTCCGGTACCTCTTTTATTCGGTCCTCGCACTGCACCCGCGGCAGCGCCCGCAATCAATAATCTTCAATTCTTAAAAAATAAATAGCAAAACATGCATTTCGAAACACTACAACTCCACGCCGGCCAGGAAGTCGATGAGACGACGCGCAGCCGCGCCCAGCCGCTTTACCAGACGACGAGCTTTACGTTCAAGGACAGCGAGCACGGGGCCAAACTCTTCGGCCTCCAGGAATTTGGCAACATCTACACCCGCCTGATGAACCCGACGACGGACGTCTTCGAAAAGCGGATCGCCGCCCTCGAAGGTGGCGTGGCGGCGGTGGCGACGGCTTCCGGGCAGTCCGCCCAGTTCCTGGCCATTAATAACCTGGCTTCGGCGGGGGACAACATTGTCTCCAGCCCCTACCTGTACGGGGGGACGTACAACCAATTCAAGGTCGCCTTCAAGCGCATTGGCATCGAAGTGCGGTGGGCGGAAAGCACCGACCCGGCCGACTTCGCCAAGCTGATCGACGAGAACACCAAGGCCCTTTACGCCGAGACGCTGCCGAACCCCAGCTTCCTGGTGGCCGACTTCGAAGGCCTCGCCAAGGTGGCGAACGAGCACGACCTCCCGCTGGTGGTGGACAACACCTTTGGCGCCGGCGGGTATCTCTGCCAGCCGCTGAAGCACGGCGCGCACATCGTTGTGGAATCCGCCACCAAGTGGATCGGCGGCCACGGGACGAGCATCGGCGGCGTCGTGATCGACGGCGGCACTTACGATTTCGGGAACGGGAAGTACCCCCAGTTCACCGACCCCAGCCCCGGTTACCACGGGTTGGTCTTCAACGACGTATTCGGTAAGGATGGCCCCTTCGGTAACATCGCCTTTGCCATCCGCCTGCGGGTGGAAGGCCTGCGCGACTTCGGCCCGGCGGTGAGCCCCTTCAACGCGTGGATGTTCATCCAGGGATTGGAAACGCTTTCCCTCCGCGTGCAGCGCCACGTCGATAATGCCCTGGAACTGGCTAAGTGGTTGGACGGCCACGATAAGGTGGAATCCGTCAGCTACGCCGGCCTGCCCGACCACCCCGGCCACGCGAACGCCCAAAAATACCTGCGAAATGGTTTCGGCGGCGTCCTCAACTTCACGGTGAAGGGCGGTAAGGCAGACGCCACCAAAGTGGTGGACAACCTCAAACTAATCAGCCACCTGGCCAACGTGGGCGACGCGAAGACGCTCATCATCCAACCGGCGGCGACGACCCACCAACAACTCAACGAGCACGAGCAACGCGCCGCGGGCGTGGAGCCAAATGCGCTACGCGTGTCGGTTGGTATTGAGCACATTGAGGACATTAAGGCGGATCTGGCGCAGGCGTTGGCGTTGGTTTGATGGTAGATGAACCCGGGGTGTTTTTGGATGCCCCGGGTTGATTTTGAAAATTTGGAGATAACGGAAATTCGGAGATAACGGAAACCACGGGCGAATAATGAAAACCCGGGAGTGGTAATGATTCCGTGGATTAACGAAAACCCGGAATTAACAAAAACCCGGAGCGCGTCTTCGACGAACACCGGGCTACGAGGTTTACCCCTCCCGGGGCAAACGGTGGGGTGTTTTTTATATGTCATTAAATACTGATCCCTGACTAACTACCTACACATCATGCATCCCTTTACCCTCGAATCCGGCGCTACCCTGCCGGAGGTGACGGCGGCGTACAACACCTACGGGGCGTTGAACGCGGCGCGGGATAACGTCATCTTCGTTTGCCACGCGCTGACGGCTAATTCCGACTGCGCGGATTGGTGGCCGGGGCTGGTGGGGCCGGGGGATACGTTGGACCCGGAGAAGTATTTCATCGTCTGCGTGAATATGCTGGGAAGTTGCTACGGAACGACGAGCCCGCTGAGCCTGAACCCGGAAACGGGACGGGCCTACGGGCTCGATTTTCCGTTGGTGACGACGCGGGATAACGCCCGGTTCTTTGCATTGGTGGCGGATCACCTTGGTATCGGGAAGATCCGGCTGCTGATGGGCGGCAGCATGGGTGGGCAGTGTGCTGGCGAGTGGGCCTGCCTGCAGCCGGAGCGCATCGAACTGCTGTGCTTACTGGCTACGAACGCTCGGCACTCCGCCTACGGAATTGCCTTCAACGAAACCCAACGGATGGCCTTGCGGGCGGACGCCACCCTGGGCACGGACGCACCCGACGCCGGGAAGGCCGGCCTCGAAGCCGCTCGCGCCTTGGCCGTGCTGAGTTACCGCCACTACCGGACCTACGACGCGACCCAGACCCAACCCGACCTGAACGACGTGGACGATTTTCGCGCCAGTAGCTACCAGCGTTACCAGGGCTTCAAACTGTGGAAGCGCTTCGACCCAGTTTGCTACTACACCCTCTCCCGGAGCATGGATACCCACAACCTGGGCCGGCACCGGGGCGGAGAGGCGGTGGCGCTGGCCACGATCCAGTCGCCGACGCTCATCATCAGTATCGATACGGATATTTTGTTTCCGACGGAGGAGCAATCGTTGCTCTCCCGCCACATCAAAAACAGCAGGCTGGAGGTGATGCAATCGGATTACGGCCACGACGGTTTTTTGGTGGAAACCAAAACCATCGGCCTTTTGCTGGCGGACTTCCTGGCGGACCAACTACAAATTGATGCGGGGACGAAACGGGCGTTTACGGAAGGGCTTTCGGGGCGGAATTTTGCGATTCCGGGGAGTGAGGAGGTTTAGGGGGGCGGAATTTGGAGGGGTTTAACGAAAACCCGGGATCTGTTTGACCTTCGGTCAAGCCTGATCCCGGGCTATCATGGTGATCCCTACCGGGATCGCTATAGCGCTAACAGGGAAGAAACCGAGATATTTGGTTCCCGTGGAGTGGGTTCCGTTTCGTTGGGGATGACGAGTTCCTGCCAGGTTTCGGCGGAGCCGGTGAAGACGTTTTTGTCGATGCGGCCGTTGATGCCGCGGGTTTTGCCCCGGTCGGTGAATTGCCAGAAGGCGTACGCGTGGTTATCCACAGTCACCGGTTTTTTGCGGGCGTAGCGGGCCAGCCAGAAGTGGTGGTCCTTCAATTGGCCGGAGAGGTAGCGGTTGTAGAAATTTTGCCCGGAGTAGATGATGGGCTTGACGCCGTACCGCTCCTCGGTGGCGGCGGACCATTCCTGGATCATTTCCACTAAACGATCGGGCGAAAGTTGTCCAGCTTTCTCGACGTCGAGGACCGGGGGGAAGTCGCCGGGTTGGAGGTCGACGGTGGCCATAAAATTATTGGCCTGTTCGATGGCGGGGACGTAGGGCAGGAAGAAGTGATAGGCGCCGCGGCGGAGGTCCTGTTTGCCGGCTTCCGTCCAGTTGTACAAAAAAGCTTTATCGCGCAAGGACCGGCCTTCGGTGGCCTTCATGAAGACGAAATCGTAGCCGGTTGTGCCCACTCTGTCCCACCGAATAAGACCCTGGTGGTGGCTGACGTCGATGCCTACTACGCCGTAGTTCTTAGCGTCGTGGGGCAACAGCCAGTCGCAGGCGGACAACAGGACGACCAGGCAGAGTAGGGGGAGGATATGTTTTTGGGGAAAGCGGATTTGGGGGCAGACTTTTTGTGGAGCCTAAGATAAGGGGAATTTGATTCTCGATTCTCGATACTCGATTGGCGAGGACTGATTGGCTCCGCACGGCTTTGCTCACTGCGTTCGTGCAGGGCATCTCCATACTTGCAACTCGATACTCTCCACTAGAAACTAGCTACTAGAAACTCATTACCACCACATTCATAAAAGCGCAATAAAAGCTACGGTCCACTACAATGCCCACCCGTGCCCCTAGAACCACCCCTTAATCCGATCCGCAAAGGTGCGCTTCTTGGCAATCGGTGCAGCGGGGAGGGCGTTTGGTTTAGCGGGAACGTGGCGTCGGTAACCGGGCAGTGCCAGTGGCGCCGGGGGGAGGTTGACGAGCAGTTCCGGGGCCGGCGGCGTATTGCGGGTGCGCGGGTCGTAGGGGAGGTATTCGGCTACGCGGTAGAAGACGAGGCGGTCGAATTCGTGGAGGCTATCCAGGACGCCGGCGTTGCTCCAGATGGCTAGTTGGTCGACGGGGATCTGGTTTTGCTCGGCCAGTTGGCGGAGGGTGGTATCGCGGTAGCCGGCTACGGTGAGGTATTGGTTGTAGAACTGGTCCGGGTTCAGTTCGCCGTCGTGGAGGCGGGGGCTCGTCCAGGGCAGGGCCACGTCGCATTCTTCGGTGGAGGCTGGGTGGGTGTTGAGGTAGGTCCGCATGGCGGGTACCACGCGGCTCGGCAGGCGCAGCCGGTAACCCGTGCCGGATTTGGGGAGGTAACCCTTCAGGTACTGGGGGTTGAGTTCGACGATGTTATCTGGCCGGAGGTTCGTGACTTGGGCCACGCGGTGGAGGCTGAGGTCGCGGTAGATCATCATCGGTTCGGTGACCTGCATGTCGAGTTCCATCTGCCCCACGGCCACGTCGTGATCGTGGTAGTAGTTCATGATGTATACGGCGGCGATGATGCTGGGGATGTAATCCGACGTCTCCCCCGGCAGGTGGTCGCGGATTTGCCAGTAGGATGGGTCCTTCCGCCCGCTGCGGCGAATGGCCTTGTTCACGTTGCCGGGCCCACAGTTGTAGGCGGCGATGGCCAGCGACCAATCTTCGTAGCGCGCGTACTGCAGGCGCAGGTACTTCAGCCCGGCGGCGCAGCCCAGTTCAGGGTCGAGGCGTTGGTCGACGACGTCGTCTACCCGCAGACCGAGTTCGCGGGCCGTTCCCGGCATGAGTTGCCAGAGCCCGCCGGCACCCACCCGGCTGGTGGCGTAGGGGCGCAGGGCGCTTTCCTGGATGGAGACGTACTTCAGCTCCCGCGGCATTCCGTTGGCGACGAGTTGCTCTTCAAAAATGGGGAAGTACCGCGCGGAACGGGCCAACATTCGCCCCGTCGCGACGGGCCACCGCTCGATGTAGTTGACGATGCGGCGGCGCACCGTCCGGTCGTGGCGGTGTTCGACCCAGCTGTCGTCGAAAGCCGCGAGCCGGGCTTTGACGAGGGAGTCGGAGACTTCCATGATCTCATCGGCTAGTGCTTCGGCGGTGCTCCGGTTGTTTGCCGATAGGGCAAGGGGGAGACTTAGGCAGAGGAATAGCGTGAGGAGCGGTTTCATTTTTTCTTGGGAGTGGGGTGTAAGGTACGGTTTTGCCTTGGTTTCGGACCTCTGGTCCGGATTTCGCCCATCACTCCCGGTACGTCGACCTTTAGGTCGATGCTTGGTGACACTGTTTTTGCACTACTTCTCTTCTACCACTTCTTTTGTGACCAAAAGAAGCAAAAGTCTTGTCCTTTGCAGGTGGCTTAACGCAAAATTTCTCCGGATTGGCTAAACGCTGCAAACTCGCTCTACGATCTGTATTTCAAGCTTCATCCTTTGTTTGCATTAGACTTCAGTTCCAATCATCAACAGCATCAGCTCGAACAGTGCAGCGTTCTTCACGCCAATCCGAAGAAATTTTACTACCACCTGCAAGGGACGGATGCAGTCCGGGGGTTCAAGAGGGTGTCCAAAATCTAAAATCCAACGTCTAAAATCCAAAGCTCAGTCCTCTTCCCTATCACATAGCACCTGCGGCAGCGCCAACTTAATGTATGTTTAATCACGCAAAAACACAATTCGTTGTAAATGCGTAACTTGCACGCCTATTTGATAACGGCAGACGCGCCGCCGGGTACGGGCGGGCGGATTTAAAATGATATGATATGTTGAGCCAGAGCCATGATTTACTGGCCGTCCTGCAGCGGGCGGCGATGACGGGGGCGGTGCGGGAGGACGCGCATTTTTTGCAGGCGACGACGCTTTACGGAAGCTATTTTAGGGCGCTGAACGCAGGTGCCGAGCCGGAGGGGGAGGATTTGCACCCGGACGCCGATGCGCTGGTCGATGCATTAGAAACGGCCCTCGACGAACGGATCGCGCTGGGTTTGGACAACGGGTTGGTGCCGGAAGAATTTGTATCGCAAGATGCGCTTTCGGAAGCCGCTTTTGCGGAAGTGAACGCGGAACTGGTGGAAGCGCTGAAGGCTTACGGATCGTTGGTGGACTATTTTGGGGATACGGACGGCAGCAAAAAGCCCGCCCCGGTGGCCGTTGTGGAGGAGCTAGTGGAAGCACCCCCCGCCGCGCCGGAAGTAACGGAAAGCGTACCGGTGCAACAGCCGGTCGTTGAGGCGGTGCCGGCAGTAGCTGAGCCGGCGGTCGCATCGGACGTGGAGGATTTACTGGACATCCGGGTAAGCCTCTACGGATCTTCGCCACCGATTTGGCGGCGGTTTAGTATTCCGGCGGGAGCTTCGGTGAAGAGTTTGCACCGGATCATTCAGACGGCCTTCGAGTGGCAGGGGCACCATTTGCACGAATTTAACGTGGGCTACAGCCGCTTCGGCCCGGTGGAGAGCGACGGGGAATCCTACGCCGGCATGACCGTGGGCGACGTGCTGGAGCACCCCGGCGAAAAGATTGGCTACATCTACGATTTTGGTGATGATTGGCGCCACGTCATCGAATTGATGGGCAAGCAACCCAACCTCAGCGGGCGAACCCGCGCCCGTTGTACGGCCGGCCGCATGGCCGCCCCACTGGATGATTGCGGTGGTTTACCTGGCTTTTATGATTATGTGGAAATCCTCGAGCGCGGCCCGGAGGACCCGGATTATGATGATGCCGCGCGGGCCCTGGGGAAGGATTTTAATCCGGCGGAGTTTGATTTGGTTGCGGTGGATGCTGGGGTTGGGGAGATTGGGTTGGGGTGAAGGGGGTGTGTAATTATCGCATGATTATTGACCTGAATACTTAGTCTCTAATTTTAGTCAATATTGATGAACCGATAGATGTTATTAGACGGGCATAAAATGACCTCTGAATTTGAGTACTCTCCATTGTCAAATTTGACCAGAAAGATGTAGTCATCGCAGATACTATCCTCTTTGCTGTAGAGCAGTTCCTGAATTACATTTTCGGTGGCATCATCGATTATTATGGTATGGGTATTGGAAGGTTGATTATTTGGTTTCTTCGGCTTTGGGCTAGCTAAGACAATAAATGTTTTTCGTTCGTAGACCTCACCGGATAAATCATAGATGAGAACGAAGCGTAAATCTGGTCTATAGGAATTAAGGTATTCGATTTGATCCTCCAGAGTAACCCTGAACTCTACGCCGTTTATGATGGTTTGCGCGACGTTGCATTCATTTGTTTGTGAGGTTTGGCAGGTGGTGGTTAGGGAGGTTTGTAGGTCATTTAAAATAGTAGAGGTGGTTTTGTCTTTATTACTCTCGTTGCAATTGAGGAGTACTAGGAGAAGAATGGCTGCAAGTAGGGTAGGTGGTTTGATAGTAGGTGATTTTAATAATGATATATTTGACGTGAGACGCATATAGCCTGCCACAAATTACTCTTCCTCTCCTTCCGCTGCGTCTTCGGAATGAAAAATCATTCCCACACCCAAAAATAACATGCCCCAGTAGGTAAAGATCCTACTTCCGTGGTGAGGAGCAACGGAGGAAAGTAAAAAATAGCCGGAGATACTGACAACAGCGTAAATCAGGAAAATAACTGCGATGACTTTTTCTCCGCTCTTACCAGCTCCGTAGATCGTATTGGCTTGCCTGACCTGTGGAGCGATGTTCGTGAAGTACAATAGACCCAACAGAGCGGACAGGAAGGCTGCTGCGTAGTACCAATAGACGGGCAGCGTACTGATATTATCCAGGTATAATTCCAGGAGAATGATGGTGACAACGAGGCCTAGGGTGAGTAGTTTAAGGTGGCGCATTTTGGGGTGGGTGATTTTACATGTTATACAGAATGGATCGATACACCCACATTATTAGGACTGACAAAGATGAATCCTTACTGAAAAACTATACCTTATATGATTAGTGGGCGATTGCTACGCTAAGCAAGCTGCTCAACGTCTGGCATATCAAGGTAGGTTCTGAACAAGCCTTCTAAAAAGACCAGACCGTAAAGGCCGGACACATTTAAATCGGGCAAGCTTATTGCGGCGAAAAGAAAGAGGGTAGTCAGTGCGATATTGAATACAGTATTCAAAGGCGTTGTTGCATGAAGATTTAAGACAAAGCTTGCGCTCATAAAATATTTAATTAAGCATTTTTTAGTTGAGAAATCGGCATGCCATGGGCTGTCATATGATTGAGTGCTTTGATTTTAATTTTGTTTTCCTGCGTTTGAGTTTCAAGTGATCGAGAGTAGTGGGTTGGACCAAAGATGGTTTTATAACGGTACATCGCCGTCTCAGATAAACTTCGTTGGTGGTAATCGGCTTCTTTTTTCCATTCTGCCCTTCCGACTTCTTCTATGCGTTTAATAAATTGATTGCGAGGATAGTCATCGGCATCACCCGGTTCCTCCCAATACCATTTCACCGCGCCTCTCTGAGGTGGAATGACAGGCCAAATATCTCGCTCCAATAAACCATCGTAGCAACTCTGTGCATCATAAGCACCATCAAGGTAGACCTCATCGATTTCGGCTTCGACCTGATCGAGAAGATCATTTACCTGAGATTCATCGCTCTCGGAGTTAGTCGTCGTGATATGGCAATGAATAAAGCCAGTGCAAGGATCAACACCCAAATGAAGTTTACGCCAGGTACGACGCTTGCTCCATCCGTGCTTGCGGCATTTCCACTCGCCTTCACCGTAAACCTTGACTCCCGTCGAGTCTATCGCAATCGTGATCGGGCCGCTAGCTGGAATCGCAAAAGGACTAATGTTGAGAGTGCGAAAACGGCGGTTAACCTGTGTAAAACTTGGTACTTTCAGGTGCGCTAGGTCCATGAGTTGAAGCAGACCCACGGTAAAACCACGAGACTGTCGATAGGGTAACCGAAAAATAGTCTTGATCATCATAATGGCCTCGATACAGGTATCACTATAAGTTTCTTGAGCACCTCTCTGGGCTGGCGAGTCACTATACCAATTTTGGGTGACCGACTCGTCAATAATAAACGTGATGTTACCACGATTTTCCAGGGCTTTGTTGTACTCCGCCCAGTTGACTACCCGGTAATCCTGCTTATCTTTTACTTCAAATCGCTCGTCCTTCTTTATCTTTGACATGGGCTGGAAATCTATTGATTTAGTTGTCGTAAACCAAAGATATGGGCTCCAGCCCAAATTTATACTAGCCGTTTATGAGGGGAATCAGGCCCGATTCATGCAACAACGCCGTATTCAAACTCAGTTTGAATCGTTTCTTATTATGATAGACGTAGTAGCTTTTGAGGGTTATTGACACTAAGTAAATTAGTACAATCAGTATGAGCCAGATGGGTTTTTGATAAAGGCCCGATAAAACAAGCAATACCATTAACCCAATACTGATGTACTTTGCTCGTGGATGAAGTAATAGTGACATGGGCTTTGTTTTACCTGCTGGTATCCAAGATAGTTATTGCCTACTTAAACGTCAAATTCACGTAGGTACTCTATTTTTAAGCTGTGATAGTGAAGATGTACGAGTCATCCGGCTAGTTATAGACTCGATGACTAGCTTAATTCGTGCATGAACTCCTACTATCTTCCCCACCCAACCCCACCCCCATGCAAAGAGTACTCATCATCGGTTGTTGCGGAGCGGGGAAATCCACCTTTGCCCGGAAGTTGGCGGACGCCACCGGCCTACCCCTCATCCACCTCGACCAAGCCTACTGGCAGCCCGACTGGACGGAACCGCCCAAAGCAGAATGGGAAGCTAAGGTGACGGAACTCGTTGCGCGCGACGCCTGGATCATGGACGGCAACTACGCTGGGTCGCTATCCTTGCGTCTTCCCCGCGCCGATACGGTAATTTACCTGGACTACCCCACGGCGAAATGCCTCTGGCGCGTCGTTAAGCGCGTGACGAAGTACCACGGGCAGCAACGCCCGGACATGCCCCCCGGCTGCCACGAACGCTTTGACTGGGAGTTCTTCCACTACGTCGCCACCTTCAACCTGACGCGCCGGCGGTTGATCCATGAGCATTTGGCGAGCTTGGGGCCGGGGCAGCGGGTGTTTCGGTTTACGCGGGATGGGGAGGGGGATGAGTTTTTGTTGGGGGTGGTTAATTGAAATGAGTGATATTTTATGTTATTTCAGCAAAAACTGAATGTCATCATTTCTTGAATGAGCCTTCCCCACCGACTTCGGTCCTAATCGAGTTCATCACATCCTGGTATATCGAAAGTATAATCAAAACTACGCCAGACATATAGGTCTCGAGCAAAATGAAAAGTAAAGCAAGAATCTTAATCAACGTGATTAACCTCGTGAATTTAGTCCAATCGAGAACAAAAGCTACGGTCAGCAAAGCCATCAAGACGTAGCCAAAGTAGAGAGAAAGGTTTAAAGAGAGTTGCCAATAGACTTCTGAGAAGCTTATAACATTGATTAGGATGCCATAAGCCAATAGGATGATGATGTACTTGCTGGAAAGCGTATGCATATAGGTTTTAGATGGAAGATACTGAAGCAAATGATACTGGCGGTATTTGCGAATTAAAGCCTTTGGATGTAAGCGTAAGAATCATAAAGTAGATCGACGATAGGAGGCGTAACTGTAAGGAAAGAATTTGGCTCGAAAAGCCTACTAATCCTGATTCGTAGATGAACTCCACTTTATCACTCTCAACTTTACGGCCAAGAACGTAGAGCCAACAAGTAGCGCGATAAATACAGTAGAGAAGGTATAGAGGCCATATGACTTCACCCCCTCGATCTCAACTTTAGCTAAATTTAGGGTGCTGCTTCTGATTGGGATGATACCGTAGGCCTTTAACGTCTCTTTGTCCTTTGTGTAAGGCAGGTTCATCTTTACCGTAACGGAGTCTTGTAGATGGGTTCTGTATTTGACGTAAACATCGTCTCGCTCCCATTTTACGATGCGGCCTTGAGTTTCAAACGCCGTTGCTTTTAAAGCGATGAGGTAGGCTAAGTTGCCTCCAATGATTATAGTTGCGAATAGTAGAATGTAGAATGATATTTTCTTGAGGTGTGATGGATCTGAATTTTGATTAAGCATTGGTTTTGTTGGTTAGGTAGGTGCGTTTGGTAATCTGGATGTAGAGGGGTTTGGCTTAGGTTTAGGTGACAAAATTTCTAATTTGAGTTGATGGGCGGTAACGCATCATACGTTAATCGAATATAAACTTTTGCTAATCACAATCTTGAAATTGTAACATCAAAAACACGGCTTACAAGTTAAATAACTAATCCTTGGATCGCTCAATTTAACCCACACCATGGATGGCTTTGTAGAAAAGCAGGAGTCACGCGCTGCGTAGTGAAACCTTTTAAATTCCTGACCTTGATAATTAAAATTGAACCTTGCTAGCTGAGAACTCCCAGTGCTCAGAAATTGAATTTTAGTTGCGCACGCTTGAGTAAACCTAGATGTATCGTACATCGGCAGGTGAAAATCAATGATGCTATTTTGTGGATCATTCGGATCCATAAACACCGTATATTTTTCTCCATCAATCAAGCTTCTCATTTGCTTTCCAGTTGTTTTCGTATATTTTTTGCCTCGAAAAGTAAAGGTATACTTAGTGCCTTTTGCTATTTTTTGCACTTGCCCGGTGACGGGGGCATTAATGGAATGTAAGTACTCGTATCGCTCTTGGGTGCTCTTCATTCGGTACTGAAATATCCCAATAATAATCAATGTAACTATGACCAGAGAAAATAGCTCTTTCATTAATCAATATTGTTTTGGGATTTGAACCAATTTTAGCGCTGTTTTTCGAGGGTTTCAATAATACCCCAGCACCCTGTTGAGTGTTTTAACATCACTCTTTCTTCTACTATTGATGTTGGCTCAACTTTCTATTGGCATTAATCTCCTACATTATACGGTAAACTCTTGTGATATACTATCCCGCCGTCGGTATTGCTTGTTTAGGGTGAAGTTGGCCTGACAAGGTTCCTATATGTACACTGGTGCCGAAATGGGCTTGGATCGAGTTCTCGTAGGCTTGCCTAATCTAGCTCTTTATCCTTGGTGACAGCTCCGCAATCGCCTACGTTGGCGGGGATTTCTGCTAAGCGGGATTACCCGAAAGCGTAGCTATATACGCTCATGTAAACTTAAACACCATCATACCAATCGAAAAACGTATTGATCATCCTTGCCCTGATAGGAAATAGCAAAACCATGAGTATTGCAAAACTAACAAGTTCAAGCCCCACATATTCACTACCCAGGTATAGTGTACTTGTGATTGGGAATACACGTATCAAGGCAAACGTTGACAATGCGTACAAAATTAAAAGACACATATAAGAATACTTATAACTCCTGAAATACAAAGCGATAGCTGCTATGGTCAAAGACAATGAGATGGCATAAAACGAGTGTTCAATTATGTAAATCGATAGCTGCCCTATGGCCGCAAGCAACAAGCAAACCACAAGTACGATAAAACCTTTGGGTCTTTTTTGAAGAAATGCTGAGGTCATGTTCAACTTTGGCTCTTGTTAATTATCTAACATTCTGATCTTAAATTTACACTATAGTTTAGGTATTTGAATTGTACATAATTGAGAGCTTGGCTTAGGTCAAGGTACCAAGTAGTTTCCGGGACGGTGGGCGTGCGGGAAAGTTTGTCGTGTAGGCTGGCGGAGGGGAGGGGTTGGCGGTTTACGGTGCCGCCGTCCTGGCTGCTGATTTTTAGGGTGAGGTTGCCTTGGCAGGGTTCCAATATGTACACTGGACCCGCAATGGGCTGGGGTTGCCGGACGATATACTGCAGACTTACTGAGTTGTCGACGTACTGAAATTTGGCCTCTTGGGTGAAGCGGGGTACCGGCCGTTCGGCTCGGTGCCGTAGTGCAATGACCTCCTCTACCACGGCCTGGAAGGCGGCGTTGAACTGGCGGTTGGTGGGGGTTAGTGATAGATCAGCGAAGATGAAACCGCGGCGTTTTAGCTTGGCTTCGAGTTCGGGGTAATTATCGCGAAGGGCGGCGGGGTCCAGGTTGAGTTCCAGCGGCTGATTCTCCGGCATGAGGGTGAGTCGCAGGTTGGCGGGTTGGACTACGTCCCCGTCCCGTAAGTTGTAGCTGCTCCAGTCGCTAAGGAACGGCTACGATCCGCCCCCCATAATAATTGCCTTACAACCACAGGTCAGCGTGTGGTAAGCCTATTAAGATGACACCTCCTTACTTGACACCGTCTGGCACCAATTGCTTGCTTAGGCCCAACGTAGAGTCCCCGAAGGGCAGATTTTGCGAAAATGACTAGTCCATTTATATTTGTAAGCTCATTTAGTACGCGTTTGTCACAAGTGGGGAAGCCGTACGGAATGAGGGTGGCAAGTGCTTCGACAAGGGTCAAAGTGTTCAAACCTCTAGTTTGTTATAGTTAGATATGGCATCACATATTGACGAGGCCAAAAGTGTTTATTGAAGTCAATTAATCAAATAACGTTGCGTCATTTTTATTTGGCCCGATCATTAACATTAAATAGACAAAAATAGTAATATGCACTGCATCAAAAATACCCTGACAATCATTTGCGCTCTAGTTGCATTTCTGCTGCTGGCTCCACTTCACGGTCAGGACTGTCCTACGGGAATTATAAGGTTTACATCTCAAGCGGAGATCGATCAGTTTTTGATTGATTTCCCTACCTGTACCGAACTAGATGGTATCGATATCCGACCTACCTCTCCGGGTAGTAGCGAAATCGATGTTACGAACCTTGAAGGACTTTCAAACATTTCAATCGTTAACGGAGAACTAAGTGTAAATGCAAAAAATTTAACTGGATTCACTGGTTTAAGAAATCTTACCAGGGTTGGCGGCTCTTTTGGTTTGTATGGATTCGGTTTCCCTTCATATACTTCTTTAGAAGGCTTGGAAAACCTGTCCTTTATTGGAGGTGATTTGAATCTGAATTCTAGCGGAGCTAGTAGGCTGGAAACCTTGGCTGGCCTGGAAAATTTACAAACGCTGAATGGTACTCTCAGAATCAGCAGCGATAGACTGAGAGAAATATCAGCCTTAAGCCAGTTGTCTGAGGTAGGAGGATTACAACTAAGTTTCCTTGATGAACTAGTCAGTTTGGAAGGATTACATAACATTACTAGAGTAAATGGAAATGTATCCATTGCGATTGGACGAAAACTCATTGGTCTTAATGGACTCCGGGGGCTTACTGTTGTTGATGGTGACTTTAGACTCAATAATCTTGCCCTGGTAACTAGTTTGTCAGGCCTTGAGAACCTTTCTTCAATAGCCGGGAAGTTGACTATTGACTTTCTAGTTCAAATTGAAGATCTTGATGAGTTAAGTGCTTTAAACGTTCTGGGCGGTGATCTCACCATTACGAGAAATTCTCAACTTGGCTCGATCTCGGCCCTGGAGAAATTAAACTTAAATTCAATCAGTTTGATCAGAATTGAAGATAATCCGAATTTGGAGGAGTGCGCAATAGCCTCCGTCTGTTCTTATCTGTCAACGGATGGCTCTTCAATTCTCCTGGAAAACAATGGCCAGGGCTGTAATACTCGGCAAGAACTAGACGATGCATGTGCCTCATTAAACAGAGTCTATATTGGAAATGTGCCCTACAGGACGATAACTGATGCCTTTGATGCTGCTCAAGATGGAGATGAAATTATCGTAACTTCCGGGGCATATAACGAGAACATTAATCTTCAAGGAAAATCAATTACTATTAAAATTGGCGTGGCCCCTGAGTAGGGCTTTCGATTTTCACGAATTACAAATTAAGACTACCCCCCACCACTAGACAAACAATTCCAAATACTCCCGAAAGGCGTACCGCTTGGCACGTTGCCGCGTGGGGATATCTTCCAGGATACCTACGGACTCGAGGTCATAGATATCTTGGCAGTGGCCATCGTACCGTCAATCATTTCACTGACGTTTTTGGCACTGACGACCGGTTGCTGAAAGAGTTTTGTAATCAATCGCTGCGCATTGTCCCGGCGGCCACCTAACGAGCTGATCCGGTAGGACCACGCAGTAGACGCGCAGCGCATCACCATGATAGGCCGGACCACGGAGTAGCTGCGAAGCAAACCAGGATTGACCAAAGGTCTATTCAGATCCCGGCCGAGGTAGCCAACATCGCATCTATCCCCCCCGCCCCACGAACGCAGCAAGCAAACAACAGCGGCAGCCAATCAAAAATCAACTATCGTCTACCGTCAATCGTCTATCCGTTCCCCACGAACGCAGTGAGCAAAGCCATGCGGTAGCCAAATCAGTCCTCGCTAATCGAGTATCGAGAATCGAGAATCTCTTACCTTCCCCCCCAAACCCATCCCACCCCAATGCGCCTCCTCCTCCTAGCCTTCCTCCTCTGCACCTGCGGCAGCGCCCAACTACACGCACAGCTGAACCCCGAACACTGGCAAGCACTCGCCCCCCGCAACATTGGGCCGGCCGGCATGTCGGGGCGGGTGACGAGCATTGACGTGCACCCGCAGGACCGGGACATTATCTACGTCGGGACGGCCAGCGGCGGGCTGTGGCAAAGCAAGAACGGCGGCATCAGCTTCGCGCCGATCTTCGACGACAACCGCTATCTCAGCATCGGTGCGGTGGCCATTTCGGACGCCAACCCGAGCATCATCTGGGCCGGGACGGGCGAAGGCAACCCCCGCAACTCGGCCAACTACGGCGGCGGGATCTACAAGTCGCTCGACGGCGGGAAGACCTGGCAACACCTCGGGCTGGAAGCCACCCGCCACATCCACCGCGTGCTGCCTCACCCGACCGATCCGGACGTCTGCTACGTCGGCGCCATGGGCAACATGTGGGCACCCAACGAGGAACGCGGCGTGTACCGCACCACCGACGGCGGCCAGACCTGGGAACGCATCCTCTACGTCAACGACGGCACCGGCATCGCCGAAATGGTGATGGACCCGACCAACTCCAACAAACTGATCGCGGCCACGTGGACCTTCGACCGCGACCCCGACTACTTCAACTCCGGCGGCCCCGGCTCCGGCATCTGGGTGAGCCACGATGGCGGCGACAACTGGGAACGCCGCACCGCCAAGGACGGTCTGCCGAAGGGCGACCTCGGGCGCATCGGCCTGGCCATCGCCGCCAGCCAACCGAACATCGTTTACGCCCTCGTGGAAGCCAAGGAAAACGGCCTTTACAAATCCACCGACGGCGGCGCAAGCTGGAAACTCGTTAGCAAAAAGAACATCGGTAACCGGCCGTTCTACTACGCCGAACTCTACGTCGACCCCCAGAACGAAAACCGGATCTACAACGTCTTCACCTACGTCTCGAAGAGTGAGGACGGCGGCAAGACCTTCCGCCAGATCGCCGATTACGGTAACGCCGTACACCCCGATCACCACGCGTTCTGGATCGACCCGAACGACCCGGAATTCGTCATCGACGGCAACGACGGGGGCCTCAACATCAGCCACGACGGTGGCGAAACCTGGCGCTTCGCGGCCAACCTGCCCCTGGCCCAGTTCTACCACATCAACTACGACATGAGCTACCCCTACCTCGTCGGCGGGGGGATGCAGGACAACGGTTCGTGGGTCGGCCCCAGCCAGTCGCTGCACGCCGGCGGCATCACGGATGCGGACTGGCAGGAAGTCAATTTCGGTGATGGTTTCGACCTCGTTTTTAAGCCCGGCGACCCGAATACCGTCTACGCCGCCAGCCAGGGCGGCTACGTGAACCGCATCAACCGGCGCACGGGCAGCAACCTTTCCATCCGGCCGATCCACCCGGACGGCACCTTCCTGCGCTTCAACTGGAACGCCCCGATCGCCCAGGGCCCGCAGTCGCCCTGCACCTTTTATATGGGCAGCCAATTCGTGCACAAGAGCATTGATTGTGGCGACAACTGGGAGATCATCAGCCCCGACCTGACCACCAACGACAGCCTCCGCCAGCGCTCCATGATCTCCGGCGGCCTCACCATCGACGCCACCCAGGCTGAGAACCACACCACCCTCCTCGTCATCACGCCCAACCACAAGGCCTGGGAAAGCAAGCAGGCCCTCTGGGTCGGTTCCGACGATGGCCGCCTCCATCTCTCGAAGGACGACGGCGCTACCTGGGAGGACCTCACCAGTCGCCTCCCCGGTTTCAAGGCGGGCAGCTGGATCCCCTACATCGAGGCGAGCGTCCACAACGAGGCCGAGGCCTGGGTCGTCGTGAATGACTACCGCCGGGGCGACCCCAAACCCTACGTTTACCACACGGACGACTTCGGCCAGACCTTCAGTTTGGTCGTGCGCGAGGGCGACGTTACCGGCCACGCCATGTGCATCGTGCAGGACCCCGCCGAGCCGGCCCTCCTCTTCCTCGGCACCGACCAGGGCCTCTGGTTCAGCCTCGATAAGGGCAGCAACTGGGGCCACCACACGGCCGGTTTCCCCGCCGTCCAGGTCGCCGATCTCAAGATCCACCCGCGGGAGCACGACCTCATCATCGGCACCTTCGGCCGCGCCGCCTGGATCCTCGACGACATCCGCCCCTTCCGCAAACTCGCCGAGATCGAAACCACCGTCGCGGCCCTCGACAGCTTCACCGTCTTCCCCGCCCCGGACGCCTACCAGTGGAGCCGCCGCAGCTACCAGGGCACGCGTTTCTACGCCCAGGGCCAGTACCAGGGCGAGGACCGTCGCCGCGGGGCCCTCCTCACCTACTGGGTCCAACCAAGCAAGAATAGGGCGCTGCCGCAGGTGCCAAAAGAAGGACAGGGTGCACCAAAGACCAAGCGCAAAAACCGGGACCGCAACCCCGCACCAATGACCACCTCCACTACGAATGACGACCCGAGCCGTGTCCTCCGCTACTCCGCCAAGGAACCGGGGATCAAGGAAGACGTCCCCGGCCGCGAAAGCGCCCGCTGGGGCCTCCGCGAAGACCCCTTCGCCAGCGGGAATGGCAACCCCGACCCCATCGACGGCCCGAAAGGAAAAGTAAAGGTTCAGGTAGTGGACGTCCAGTCCGGAGACACCATCCGCACCTACAAGATCACCCCGCGCTGGGGCATGAACCGCACCAGCTGGAACATGCGCCGCGACGGGATCCGCTACCCCAGCCGCACCCCCGCCAAACCCGATGCGGACCTGCCGAGTGGCCCGTCCGTCGCCCCCGGCGTCTACGAAGTCGTGATGACCTATGGCGACCATGTCGGCAAAACCCTCGTCACCGTAAAGCCCGACCCGCGCGAACCGGGCGTCAACCGCGCCGATGGCCGCGGCCAGGAGATGCAGGCGGAGTTGGATTCCACCGTAGTCCGCACCGGCCGCGCCTGGCAGGAGTTGCTGGATGCGGAGAAGTCCCTCAAGCTCGTCGAGAACCTCGCCAAAGAGGCTCCCAAAGCCGTAAAGGACACCCTCCTGGCCGACATCAAAACCCTCCGCAAATCCATCGCCGACCTCCAGGAGGTCTACACCAACCCGGAGGGCCAGAAGGGCATCCAGCGCAACCCCACCAACCTCCAGGCCAAGCTCTACACCGCCAGCTCCTACGTAGGCGACGTCAAGGGCGCCCCCACCCAGATGGCCACCCTGGCCCTGGCCCAAGCCCAAACTGCGTCGATGGATTTCATCCAACAAGTTGCGGCGTTTATGGAGGGCGATTTGGCGAAGTTTAAGCGGGCGGTTGAGGAGGCGGAGTTGAGTTTGTTTTGAGGGGAGATTTTAGACGTTGGATTTTAGATTTTAGACGGGATGGCTAAAGTCTTTGGAGTTTATCCGTCCCTTAACTGTGGTAGTGATTTCGGTGGGAGAAAGCGTTAAGAAATTTGCACTGTTCGAGCACACGATAGAATATTACATGACCCACAATATTATGTAATCAATAGATTATTGCACAGCGCACAGATCGAATGGCGAGTTTGCAAATTTTAGCTTTCTCCCACCGAAATCGCGTTAAGCCACGGTTATAGGACAAGACTTTTGCTTCTTTTGGTCACAAAAGAAGTGGTAGAGAGGAAATGGTAGAGCAGAAGTGACGTTAAGCATCGACCTAAATGTCGACGTACCGGGAGCCGGGGGATATCGCGTTAAATCACGGTTATAGGACAAGCTTTAGTTTCTTTTAGCTGCGCTGCTACTGCGTAGTGGCTACAAAAGAAATGCAATAACAGAAGTGACGTTAAGCATCGACCTAAAGGTCGACGTACCGGGAGCCGGGCGAGCTCCTCAGAAAATAGTAAAGAGATTTAATTAATTTCAAATACAGATATTACTTCCCACCCTGATGCGCTCGAATCCGATCCATCGCCTGCTGCGTCATAATCAGCAAATTAGGCTTCGACATATCTAAGATACTCACAAAGTCTTCGGAAACCACCTGGTGCTGGCCCCAACTCAGGTAGGGCGCATAAAGTAATAGCGTACAAACATCCGTTGCGGTGATGTAGGGCCCGCTAGTTTTAGTGTGGGAGTGTATCGTCGCCTTAATTTCGGTATCCTCTTCACCGTGGTAGGGAAACTCCAGCGTGCTGGCGTGTAAGGCTTTCGCCTCTTTAACCCTAAGCTTCTTATCAAAAGTAATCAGGTAATCATTCCCAATCAAAACGATACCTGACTCTTGAGGCCCGGTAAGTACGTACACCTTCCGGTTGCCTTCGTATAGAAACGGAATGATATTAAACCGAGCGTTCGGGTAGGGTTTGAAGATCGGGTTGCTCTCCATCTCCACGACCGCAGCTTGTCGCAGTCGATAAAGAGCAAACTCATCCTTGGTCAGTGGCCGTGGCTCGAGGTCTAACTGTACGTCTTCCCCATTAAAATCAAGGGCGAAACTGATGGTGCCAATTACTTGCGGCACCTCCGCCCGGTCAACGAAAATGCACACCGCCCGCTCATCCGCAACGTAGGTAGCGTAACCACCTATGTTATCCCGATCTGCATAATTGGCCAAAAAGATATCCGTACCGTTCCAGGCCGCCTTTTCCGTCAAGTACAGCGCATAACCCTCCGCGAATATGGCCGCCTCCATCTTGTCGATCTTCTTACGGCTCTGGCTCTGCAGTGGCAATGCAATTAGAGTTAGAAATAATAATAAAATTCTCAAGGGTAATGGTGTTAGTTGGTTTAAAGGTAGTGTTTTGTGGTTGCCTTTGATCAAGTTAAAGTCTGGATTGCAGGGATTTTTAGACGTTGGATATTAGATTTTAGACGAGATACCTGAAGCCCTGGAAGTTTATCCGTCCCTTAACCGTGGTAGTGATTTCGGCGGTAGAAAGCGTAAAGAAATTTGCACTGTGTGAGCACGCGAAAGATTCAAGTATAGCCCATAGATTAAATGCAAACGGCAATCTAAAAGCTTGGAACAAAAGTTGATTGGCGAGTTTGCAAATTTTAGCTTTCTAGCGCCGAAATCGCGTTAAGCCACGGTTACAGGACAAGACTTTTGCTTCTTTTGGTCACAAAAGAAGTGCTAGAAGGGAAGTAATTAAGAGGAAGTAATGTCAAGCATCGCTCTAAAGGTCGACGTACCGAGAGTGAGCCCGACCTGGAGGTCGGGAGCCGGGGGTAGGATCGCGTTAAGCCTCGGTTATAGGACAAGACTTTTGCTTCTTTTAGCTGCGCTGCTACTGGGTGGTGGTCACAAAAGAAGTGCTAGAAGAGAAGTAGCGTCAAGCATCGACCTAAAGGTCGACGAACCTGGATTGAGCCGAACCTGGAGGTCGGGAGCCGGGAGGAAATCGCGTTAAGCCACGGTTACAGGACAAGACTTTTGTTTCTTTTAGCTGCGCTGCTACTGCGTGGTGGCTACAAAAGAAATGGTAGAAGAGAAATGATGTTAAGCATCGACCTAAAGGTCGACGTACCGGGAACCGGGAATTAAATCCCAACCGGAGGTCAGAAACCAACAACCCCCTCCCACCAAAAGGCGAAAGGGGGCTGATGAATTAATTCAATAACGTCAAAAGAAAAAAGCAGAATTATTCCACAATCACCTTCCGAACCATCCGCTCTCCAGCAGCATCCAAACGCAGCAGGTAAAAACCAGGCGTAACGTCCGCCACGTCAAGCATAAGGCGACCTGCACCGGTCTCAATAGCACGCTGGCGCACCACCCGGCCCGTAGCATCCGTCAACGTGAGGGTCGCGGTGGGGACAGCCAAACGGTAAGCCACCGTCAACTTCGTGGATACGGGGTTAGGGAAGACGTCGAGCGTAGTCCCCTCAGCCAAATCCGTCCGCTCCACGCTGATGATGGGAGAGGTGGCCACCGCTCCATCAAAGTCAACCGTCCGTAGACGGTAGTAAGTCATGGCGGTGGGTTGGGCATCCATCAGTACGTAGGCGGCATCACGCTGTTCTACGTTGGTGGCAGGGAGCTTATCCAGCATCGTCCAGTTGAGTTCGTCCGCCGCGCGGCGCTCCAGCTCGAAGTGGCTGACGCCGCTTTCCGTTTCGGTGGTCCACTCAATGCGGTTCTGCTTGCCCTCGGCGCGGCCACTGAAGTCGGCCAGCGTTGCGGGAAGGGAGATATCAGCCTGCAGGCTAAAGGTCGCCATGCCCGACTGGTCATCGTTGAAGTCGAAGACGCGTAGGAGGTAATCCGTACCCGGCGTGAGGCCGGCAAACGTGCGGTCTTCCTCGTTGGGGACGAAGTCACAAGCCACCTCAGTGCCCGCATCACAATCGTCGTTGTAAATAACGGCGGAGATGCTGCTCCAGTCGTTGTCGATAGAGTTCAGCGTGACGGTCGGCGTCAGCGCCGTAAAACGGTACCACAGATCACCACCGGCGTAGTTGCCGCAGGAAGGATCTGTTGAGAAGGTGGAGTTCGTCGCGTAAAAGTTGCTCGCCGTAGCCGTAAAGGTGTTGTCACCCATGGGGTTCACCATAACCGTTTCCGCCGTTGCGCAGGAGTTGTTCTCCGCCCGGCAGAAGATATTGAAGTTGCCAATCTCAAGGTTACAGAGAGCATCCGTATCGTTATCCAACGTGAAGTTGATGAGGCCTTCCGCATCAAACGGGCCTACGTTGTAAGTGCCAATGGCATCCACGGTAATGGCGGGAGCGCCACCGTCGTTATTCAGCGTCAGCGTCGTGAAGCTACCGAGGTCAGTCACCTCGATGTTGATCGTCGGTGTCCCGTTCGGGCAGTTGTCAAATTCAACGGTGGTGGCCGCAGCAACCGGTGGGCTACAGCTCACGGTCTCCAGGCAAACATCCACGGAACCCTGACCAGTACTCCCTTGCAGGAAGAAACGCAGGATGTAATCGTTACCCGCCACCAGCGGCGTACTTGGTGCAAAAGTGATCTCAGCGCTACCGGAGGATACGTCGGTCGTAAACTCACATTCCAGGAAGTCACCGGTACACCCGTCGAGCAATTCGTAACCCGGACCGGAAGAGGCGGACGTAAACTCATCCGGCGTAAAGTTGCTGAAGGTCAGCAGTTGGGTCGTACCGTCCGCCGTAAAGGTGTAGAAAAGATCATCGTTGGCGCTGAACTCAGAGCAGTCGGGGTCGCGGGCGGACCGCGTTGCAAACGTCGTCGTCACCGTCGTGGGGGTACAACTTCCCGCGGCGCTTACGGGGAGAGTAAGGGCAGCATCACACTCATCGTTAGCCGGAGGGGTCACGATGGCAAATTCACCGAAAGCTTGCGCGGTACTCCCCTGCGCAAAGATGCGGATGAGGTAAGTCTGGCCTACCGTCAAACCGGTGGTTGTAGTATTGCCAGCAATCGGTATAGTTTGGAGGGCGGCCCCGGAATCGGTCACCGGTACGGAGAAATCACAGTTTACGGATGCCGCCGCCGTGCAATCTTCCACCACCTGGTAGCCAAGCCCGGAGGAGGTTCCCTGCGGCGTAAAGTTCCGGTAAGCGATGGTTAGCTGTGTGGCGGGTGCCACGAAGCTGTACCAAATATCATCGTCTGCGCTGGTGCCCGTACAGGTAGGAGCGGGCGCGGAACGCGTGGCCAATAGCGTATTGAAGGACGTGTAGTTCACCTGCGTTGGGTTCTGTACCGCAATCGGCACGGCGTTAGCGCACTCATCATTTTCCGGGGAGCCGATAATGGCAAACTCACCCGTCGCTTGGGCCGCGCTACCCTGGGCGTAGATGCGGATGACATAGGTATCCCCCACAACGAAGGTCGGCGTTGCCTGGTTTCCAGAGTTCGGCATCAACTGCGAGCCCGTCCCCGCCGCCGTCACCGGTACGCTAAAGTCGCAGTTAATGGCGGTATCAGCGGCACACGTAGTCTTTACCTCGTAGCCCAACCCGGTAGAATTACCAATGGGGAAGTAACTCCGGTAGCTGAATACCAATTCTTCTTCCGTTGCTACGAAACTGTACCAGATGTCATCATCGGCGCTGAAGCCGGTACATTCGGGGCTGGGTGTAGAAGCCGTAGCCGTCCGCGTATCGAAGGCGGTATAGTTCGTACCGTTGGTCGGTTGCACGGTAATGGTGATGGCCGCCGCGCAGTCATCGTTCGCCGGCTGGGCGAGGGCAACGGCCGGCAGTAAGAAAATGAGGAATAGGAAGTAGATCTGCTTCATGTAGTTGAGTTGTTGAAGTAGGGTTTGGATTATGGGGTGAATTCAAAAGCGCACTCCTACTGGATTGCGCCCGCTTAGGACCCCAAATGTAGCCACTCGTCCTCTTTATTTGGTCGCCATCGTAAAATGCAATGGATAGCATCGGTGTGATTATCCTGCACAGATAGATTGCCTGGGGGAGTAGCCCGTAAACTTCATTAATGTTGGTGGCTACACCGCCGCATCAAAGAACCGCAGCGTTCGCTCCAAATACGTCGCCCAGTACCCCCACTCGTGGCCACCGGGGAACTCCTCGTAAGTATGCGCAATGCCCGCTCCCTCCAGTTGGGCGTGTAACCGACGGTTAGCGTCCAGCAATTCATCCTCCAGTCCGCAATCAAAACGCATGGCGGGCAAAGTGGCCCGGTGGTCGAGGACGGCATCGATGATGTCGGGCAACGGAGTACGTTCCGCCAGATCCCCCATATCTTCTTCTACAAAATCGGCGATCTCGCGGAGCCGCGTCACCGAGCTGTGTCCGGATATCGCCGCAAACCGGTCGCCGTACAGCGCTCCCAAGCGCAACGCTCCGTAGCCCCCCATCGAGAGACCGCCAATGCACAACTTCTCGTTCTCCGCCGCCGCCCCGATATTCTCCCGCACTGCCGTCACAACGTCGTCCACGATCCACCGATCAAACGAGCGGCCGTGGTGACGAGTATAGCTGGAGCCATCCCCCCACAGCCCGTCCGAAGGCATCGCCAGGATGGCCGGCGCAATCTCCCCCATCTCCATCATCCGCCGCGCCGTCTGGTGCGCTCCGCCCGATAGTGCCCATGACCACGAACTTCCGTACACTCCGTGGAGTAGCAGGTAAATCGGGAGATCCCGCCGTTCCGTCTCCGGCACGAACAGGCAGATATCCCCCCGCCCCCTTAAGTTTTCCGTCTTTACGGTTAGGTAGCGCAAGCCCTGACTTTCGTAGGCGGGTTTTGATAATTCAACGGTGCGGAAGGAGGACATGGGGTGGCTTTTATTACCTAAGTCACGATGAAGGTAGTACGCTCGAAACCCTCCAGCCGTCTCCAGGTTCTCGGAGCGCCCGACGCTAGGAGGGTCTCCGAGCGGCCGGGTAAACTGGGAATCTCCGCGTCCAGCTGAACTAGAAAGTCTCCGCATTCGGGCTAAAACATAATACTAAAAAACCACCACCCCCTTAGCATTCCTCCCCCCCAACAAATCCTCAAAAGCCCACCCGAGCTCTTCCAGCGAATAAGTCCGCGTTACCATCTCATCCAGCAGCAAATCGCCGTTGCGGTACAGCTGCATGATCTTCGGGAAATCGATCTGCGGACGGCACTTGCCGTAGAGGGGGTTGACGTACGTCTTATCCCATTCAAATAAGCGCATATCGACGGTGATCTCCTGTTCGATGCCGCTTGCTTGCACGGCCACGCCGGCGTTGCGCACCATCGCCAGGGGAGCGGCGCCGAGTTCGGGGATGGCCGTGCACTCAAAAGCGTAGTCCGCCCCGCGGCCGCCGAGCATTTCTTTGATGGCTTCGGCGGCGTCGAGCAGCCCGGTATCCTCCCGGCGCGCCAGGTAGGTATCCGTGGCGCCAAACTGTTTGGCGAGTTCCAGTTTGCCTTCGTTGACGTCCACCGCGACGATGCGGCCGGCGCCGGCTACGCGGCAGCCCTGGATTACGTTCAGCCCCACGCCCCCGCAACCGAGGACCACGGCGCTACTCCCAGCCCGCAACTGCGCGGCATTTACGACCGATCCGTAACCCGTCATCACCCCGCAACTCACGATGGCCGCGGCGGCAAAATTCAGGCCTTCGCCTTCCGTCCGGACGAGTGCCGACCGCTTCACCAGTACGTATTCACTCAGCGTCCCGAGATTGAATGAGCGCTCAATCGGCTTCCCGTTCAGTACCGTCCCTTCGAGGTGGGCGTGGCCCGGGGTGTAGCCATTGCCACCCGCGACCACTGGCGAATTCTGCTCACAGATATGTTGGTTGCCCTCCTGGCACTGAAAGCAGCGCATACACGGCGTCGCCCAGTTCAGGATCACCGCGTTACCCACTTTTAGGTCCGCAATGTCGGCACCAATTTGTTGGACGACCCCGGCGCCTTCGTGGCCCATCACGATGGGTTTGCCCCAACTTAGCGAGTCGTGGTCGGTATGGCACAAACCGGCGGCTTTCATCTTCACGATCACCTCGTCCGGCCGTGGGTCGGCGAGTTCCAGCGACTCAATGGTAAAACCACCGGCGCCATCGGCTACGGCAGCCCGGGTAAGTAGGGGCATATACTTTTTAATTGAGATCCAAAGATAACCAGGCCGGATCTGCAGCCCTGAGATCAGTCCTTATTCATCCCAATTACCTGGCACCCGCGTCCGCGCATAATCATCTGGCGCCCCGACTGAGTGCGGGACTAACTGCGTGTCGCTGCCGCAGGTGCAAACGTTGGAAGGCAAGCAAACAGGACCAAACTACCAACTGATGGACAATACCGACAAGACAAAAACCAGCCTCAAAAAAAGTGGGATGCCAGGTCAATCCCCGCATCCCACTCGAAATAATTACAAAACTCATGCATGAATGGTCAGGCACCATTCATGCACGTTGGCCGCGTTTAGTTACGGATCAACCTCCGCGTGACCGTAGCACCGGCGGCATCCCGCAAACGCAGGAAGTACACGCCCCGGGGGAGGTGGCTCAGCGAAAGAACCGCCCGGCCAGCGTTAAACTGAACGGCCGGCAAACGCTGCAAACGGCCAGTAACGTCGACCAACTCCAACTGCGCACCCGCATTGCGGCCCGCCAGCGCGGGGACGTCCACCGTAAGCAGATCGGTGACGGGGTTGGGGTAGACGGACATGCCAACCGCCCAGGCAGCCTCATTCGTACCTACCGTCAGGTCGGGTAGGCCGCAGGGGGAGGCATCCTCAGCCGCGGGCTTGGTGCCGATGGAAATGTAGTCGAAGAAGATCTCGTTGCCGGGGAAGTTGTCCTGCTCCCGATCGAGGTAGATCCACATATCAAGGAGATCGGTCGGGTCAAAGCCCTCCAGGTCCTCAGCGGTGAAGTCGAAAACGAGGTTGGACCATCCGGTAAGGTCGCCCTGCACCGTCTCGGTCAGCACCGCCGAACGGGAAGCGATGGCGCCGTCTCCGGAACGGAAGAGGACGGAGATCGGGAAGGCCTCCGCGCTACGGGCGCGGATGAACACCTGTGTGAGACCCTCAATGCTGGTAATGGGCAAACCACCCTCCGCCGTGGGCGTAATGATGAGCGGGCGGAAGGCACCGAGCGGGGCGTTTACGGGGTCCGTAACGGTCACGAGCGCCTCCTCGCAATCAGCGGTGACGCCAATGGTCAGGCGCTCCGCTTCCGCACCACCGAAGACCGTCAGGCCATCGAGGTTATCGAACTGGGCCGTGTAGCTGGTGGGGCGGATCATGAAATCACAGGAAGTATTCTGAGCCGGGTCCGGCGCTTCACCAATGGCGATGTGGTCGATGCTGAAGAAGTTGCCCGCAAAGTTGGGCGTACCACGGTCGAGGTAGAACCAGACGTCGGAAAAGGTCATCGGGTCAAAACCGCCGAGCTCGGCGGCGGTGAAGGTGACGGTGAATTCCGTCCAGTCCTCCAGGCCGGCGGGGATGTCTACGGCCAGGCGGTCGGTCCGTTCGGGTGGCGTACCACCGCCGGACCGGAGCAGAATGGCCACGTTGACGGCCTCGGCGGAGCGCACGCGCATCGTAACCGAAAGGTCACCGTCAATCATCGTCAGGCGCTCCCCGTTTTCGTTGGTGGGGTTCACCTGGAAGGCGTTGAACGCCGGCAGCGCATTATCGACGGGGTCAGTAACGGAAAGGTTAAGGACACCACAATCCGTATCCAGATCGAAAGTGGCCGAGCGGCCCGCTGCATTGGAGGTGGAGAAGGACGTCAAACTGTCCCCCGTGAAGTACTCTACGAACGTGCCCGGAACACCGGCTTCCAGTGAGCAAGGGGAGTTTTGCTCCGCGTCCGGCGCACCACCTACGACGATGTGGTCGATGTAAAATTCATTACCGGGGAAGTTCTCGTTGCTGCGGTCGAGGTAGAACCACAAATCGCGAATATCGGCGGGGTCAAAAACGGGGCCAAACTCATCGCTGGTGAAGGTGACGGTCGCTTCCGTCCATTCATCGAGACCGGCCGGGACATCGAAACCGAGGCGGCTCGTCCGGAAGTCAGCCGTACCGTCTCCGGAACGGAATAGTAATTCTACGGGCAGGGCCTCGGCGGAGCGCACGCGCATCGTGACGGTCAGCCGGTCCGTAAGGTTGGTCACCTTGTTGCCGTCCGCATCATTCAGGCGCACGCTGTACGGCTTGGAAGTGCCCTGCGGCGCACCAACCGGGTCGGTGATGGCGATCAACAGTTGCTCACAGTCCGTATCGTAAGTGAACGTCGTCACGCTCGGGGCGGAACCACTCTGGCTGAGTTCGATGAGCGTATCTCCCTGGAAGTAATTGGCGGAGAACATGGTGTCGGTCATCGTGCCGCCACCGCCGTCGCCGAGTTCGCAGGGGGAATTCTGCGTAGCATCGGCGGGCCCACCGATCACGATGTGGTCGATGTAGAAGTCGTTACCGGGGAAGTTTTCGTTGCTGCGATCCAGGTAGAACCAGAAGTCACGAATGTCAGCCGGATCAAAGGAAGAACCGAACTCAGCGCTGGTAAAGGTGACGGTTGCTTCCGTCCACTCGTCGAGCCCAGCCGGGACGTCAAAACCGAGGCGACTCGTCCGGAAATCGGCGGTACCGTCGCCGGAGCGGAACAACATTTCTACCGGCAGCGCCTCGGCGGAGCGGACGCGCATCGTGACGGTCAGCCGGTCCGTAAGGTTGGTCACCTTATTTCCGTCTGCGTCATTTACCCGCACGACGTAAGGCTTGGAGGTGCCCTGTGGTGCATTGACGGGGTCGGTGATGGCAATCTGCAGTTGCTCGCACTCCGTATCGTAGGTGAAGGTGGACACGCTGGCCGCCGAGCTGCTCTGGCTGATCTCCACGAGGGTATCTCCCCGGAAGTAATTAGCGGAGAACATGGTATCGGTCATCGTACCGCCACCGCCGTCGCCGAGTTCACAGGGGGAATTCTGCGCAGCATCGGCGGGCCCACCGATCACGATGTGGTCGATGTAGAAGTCGTTACCGGGGAAGTTTTCGTTGCTACGATCCAGGTAGAACCAGAAGTCACGGATGTCGGCCGGATCAAAGGAAGGGCCGAATTCAGCACTGGTGAAGGTGACGGTCGCTTCCGTCCACTCATCGAGCCCGGCGGGGACGTCAAAACCGAGGCGACTCGTCCGGAAATCGGCGGTACCGTCGCCGGAGCGGAACAACATTTCTACGGGCATAGCTTCGGCGGAGCGGACGCGCATGGTGACGGTAAGCCGGTCGGTGAGGTCCGTAATTTGGTCACCATCGGCGTTGCGTACCCGCACTACGTAGGGCTTGGAAGTGCCCTGCGGCGCATTGACGGGGTCAGTGATGGCGATCTGCAGTTGCTCACAGTCGGTATCGTAGGTGAACGTCGTTACGGTTGCGGCGGAACTGCTCTGGCTGATCTCTACGAGGGTATCCCCCTGGAAGTAGTTGGCGGAAACGTCCTGCGCCCGCAGGCTGCCGGCTCCGATCACAAGTAGTAGAGATAATAACTGGAGGTATAGTTTTTGCATAATCGTTGTTGTTGAATAGGAAAGAAGAGCGATGCTTGGTAAGGCTGAGGAAAATCTTGGGCGTAGCCGCTTCCGGCACGGTCCCGTGGCTTACTGTTTGATGATGCGGCGGGAAAGCACCCGTCCGTCAGTGAGGTGAACCTTCAGTACGTAGAGGCCGGCCGGCCAAGCGCTCGTATCGATGGCCGTAGCGGTAGAACCGGTGAGGATGGCTCGCCCGTTGGCGTCGTGCACTTCGAGGCTGGTGAGTGGTCGCTCCGTTTCCAGCATCAATTGGTTGGTAACTGGATTAGGGTAGGTCCGGAGTTCCCTGGCGGTCGCTTCCCGCACGGAGGTGGTGCCCTGCACGGCAATCCCGTTAGAGAAGGGAGAAGGCCCGGCGTCGTTCAGCGCGTATACCCGGTAGATGAAAGTGCCGCTACCCGTAGGTAATGGCCCACCGTAAGCCTCCGTATTCGGGGGCAGGGTGGCGATGGTTTGGTAGGTCACCCCACCGTCGTTGGAGGCCACCACGACGTAGCCGGTCTCCCGGGTGGCGATGTCCATCCAGGTCAGGGTCAGTCCGTCGCCGAAGAAGAGGCGTTCGAGTTTGGCGGGGGCGTCCGGCGTGATCCCGAACTCCCGGCGGTTGGCCAGCTGGGCGTCGTAGAGGGACGGGATGGCGAGCGTCTCGTTCGTTAGTTCAATGTAGCCGGCCGGGTGGTCGAAGGGCCCCGTTCCGGTGACGTTGCTCCGGCAACCAATGGCGTAATTCTGCCGGCCGGGTGGCTTCTGGATGATGATGCCCCGCGTGGAGGGCGTCTGGACGTTCCAGGCTACGCTGTTGACGCTGGCCCAGCCGTGGCCGGTCCCAAAATCACCCCGGTTGTAGAGGCCGATCAGGTTGCGAGTGTTGGACTCCCGGAAGTCGAGTTGGTCAAACAACAAACCCTGGCTCCAGCGGCGGTGGCCCTCACTCACGTTGAGGTCCCGGTCGCTGATGGAATTATGAAAGACGATCCCCGAAACGCTACTCGTTCCGTTAGACACGAAAGCATGGCGCCCTTCGGTGGCGTAATTATCCGTGAAGAGGCAGTTATTGGTAAAACTGCTGGCGCAAAAGTTATAGCGCCGCCCACCCAGCACTGGGGAGTGGGGAGCGAGCCCCGAACAGCCGGTCACCGTCACCCGGTTGGCGACCGAGAGGTCAACGAGGGCGTAACTGAAGTTGAGCGCCGTCACGTCCTTCACCCACGCATCCTGCACGCCGCGCATGAAGATGGTGGTCCGGACGTGGTCCTCCTCCAGCGGGCCGTTGGTCTGGACGTCGATCCGCAGGTTTTCAATGCCCACTTCGGTCAGGATCGTCCGGTCATCCAGAATGTACACGGAGGATTGCGCCAGTGACCGATCCAGGTGATCGTAGACGGGAATATTGAGGGTGATCTTCCCTTCGGGGATATTGACGTCGGTAATGAGGCGGTTATAGTACAGGTCGATATCACCGGTAGCCCAGGGTTCGTCGCCAGCTGTTGCGCCCCGGTCAATCGAGGCCAACCATTCCGCCGTGCTAGGTTGGGTGACGATTACTCGGTCGCCGCGGCGGTAGAATTCAGCGGCGGCCACCTCGAGGGTGCGGGACCCGGCGGGGACGAACTCACTCGTCACGTCGGAGCGGGTGCCAGCCACGGCGTTCGTCCAACTCGGCAGGCTCTGCCCCTGCACGACGATCAGGTTGCGCAGCGTCGGGGCGTTCCCAAGGCCCTGAATCACGGTGTTCTCGCCGGAGTTGATCTCCTGTCCGGAGCCGCGCAGCACCATCCCACTTGCGCGGATAAATAGCTGGCCGGATACCGGGTAGTTACCGGGCCCGAGCAGGAGGGCACCGCGGTAGCCGTTGGCGTCGGGCGTCCGTGCGGCCAAATCGTCGAGTGCGGCCTGAATGTGCGCAGTATTGTCGCCCGTGATCGGGTCCAGGGTCAGTACGGTGGGCACTTCGGGGAGGGGAGCGTCGCCGTTTTTGTAGCCGGCGTGGCTAAAGTCGGCCACGTAATTATTCTCATCGTCCGCCACGTACCGGAGGTGGTTTTCCGCGTCGAGGTAGACAATCTCGGAGCTTTCCTGGGCGCTGACGCAGGTGCCAAGCAAAGTGAGGGCAAAGCAAGCGGACACCCCAAATGGAGTGCGGGAAGAGAATAATGAACGGGGCATGAGCGGGATTTTCAAAACTGGCGGCCGGGCGGATCAAACAAAGGCTTCGGCCTAACTATGTCAAATATACACATTAAATTTATTGTGTGTCTTGTTGACACGTTAAAGGGATTTTGGCAAGGAACTTTACCACTATGAGTTGAGCTACAAATCCCGAATGCTGAACTCTCTGGCCGCTGAATCACCTAGCGAAAAGCAAGTGGGCGCTGCCGCAGGATGCCAGGTGGAGTGGCGAGTAAAAGGGACAAATCTGACCGCGGCGTAAATACTTAAAGCGCTGGAAGCTTACGTTAAAAAGAAGCCCCGCCTAACGCTAATCGACTTTTCCACCGTCTCTTTACCGACCACTACGTTGGATTTGACTTTCACTACGCTCTTTCCTTACCACACCCACCCTATGGAGTACCTCTGTCTTTTCCTCGCCTGCTGGGTGAGCCTGCCCTTGCTGTCCCAAACCACGATCTCGGGTTACCTGACGGACCAGACCAGCGGCGAACCCCTCCTCAGCGCGACCGTGCTGGAAGTGAACTCCGGCAAGGGCGCCGTAGCCAACACCTACGGATTTTACAGCCTTACGCTGCCGGCCGGGATGACCGAGGCCAAACTGCGTTTCAGCTACATCGGTTACCAAAACCAGGAACAAACTTTTCAACTGGGCGAGGACCAAACGCTGGACATCCAACTCTCCGCCTCCGTCGACCTCGAAGAGATCGTCGTTACCTCGGACCGCGGGGAACGGATCGAACAGCAAACCCAGATGAGCCGGACGGAGGTACCCGTCGCCCAGATCAAACGCATCCCCGCTCTGCTCGGGGAGGTGGACGTGCTGAAAACCCTCCAACTCCTGCCCGGCGTACAGTCCGGCGGGGAAGGAACGACGGGACTCTACGTACGCGGTGGCAGCCCCGACCAAAACCTGGTGCTGCTGGACGGCGTCCCGATCTACAACGTCAGCCACCTGCTGGGCATCTTCTCCGTATTCAATGCGGACGCGCTGCGGAGCGTCACCCTGACGAAAGGGGGCTTCCCCGCCCGCTACGGTGGCCGCCTCAGTTCCGTGCTGGAGATCAACATGAAGGAAGGCAACCTCAAAAAGTGGGAAGGCGAAGGCTCCATTGGCATCATCTCGTCTAAACTGACACTGAGCGGGCCGCTGATCAAGGATAAGACCTCCATCCTCATCTCCGGCCGCCGGACCTACGCGGACTTCATCGCCAAACCCATCATCAAGTCCGCCGCCTCGAGTGAGGGAACGGACGTGGACCTCAGCCTCTACTTCTACGACCTGAACGGGAAGCTGCAGCACAAGATCAACGACAAGAACCGCCTCTTCCTCAGCTTCTATACCGGCGAGGACGTATTCGGCACCGAGATCAAGGACGAGTTCGAAACCTTTGGGGGTGGGACGGACTGGGGTAACCTCGTCACCGCCGCCCGTTGGAACTGGGAGATCAGCCCCAAGCTGTTCATGAATACGACGGCCACCTACAGCAAGTACGACATCAACATCAATGCCCTCCAGGACGACGGGATGGACGACTTCCGCGCCAAGTACATCTCCGGCATCTACGACTTCGGCGGCAAGGTGGACCTGGACTACATCCCCAACCCCGACCACTACATCCGCTTCGGTGGCGGATGGACGAACCACACCTACCGGCCCGGCGCCGTCTCCCTCAAAGCAAATACCGACGGTGAGGTAGAACTGGATACCCTGATCGGTAGCCAGGTCGATTACAGCAATGAATTCCAGACCTACGTGGAGGACGACTTCCGCCTCGGTGCCCTCAAGGTGAACGCCGGGCTTCACTTCAGTGCCTTCTCCGTCAACAGCGAATTGTACACCAGCCTGCAGCCCCGGCTCGGTCTGCGCTACCTCCTGAAGAATGACCTCTCCCTGAAGGGCAGTTTCAGCACCATGCAGCAGTACATCAACCTGCTGACGAGTGAAGCGCTGAGCCTTCCGACGGACCTCTGGGTGCCGAGTACCGACCGCGTCAAACCCCAGCAGAGTTGGCAGGTAGCGACGGGCGTGGCGAAGACCTTCGATAACAAGTACGAGATCAGCCTCGAAGCCTACTACAAGCAGATGAAGAACGTCGTCAGCTTTAGGGAGGGCGCCTCCTTCGTCACCGGTATCGAAGATGATTGGGAAAATAAAGTGACCCAGGGCGAAGGCGAAGCTTACGGGCTGGAACTGTTCGTCCAGAAGAAAGAAGGCCGCTTCACCGGCTGGCTCGGCTACACCCTGAGCTGGAACTGGCGGGAGTTTGAAGAACTCAATAGCGGTAATCGCTTCCCCTTCCGCTACGACCGCCGCCACGACCTGAGCCTGGTGGGCAATTACAACCTTTCCGAAAAGGTCTGGCTCAGTGGTGCCTTTGTGTACGGGACGGGCAACGCCGTCAGCCTCCCCACCTTCGGTTACGCCACTGCCCAACGGCCCGGCCGCTTCGGTAACGACTTCACCGAAGCCGGGGTGAGCAAGAACAGCTTCCGGATGTCAAATTACCACCGGCTGGACCTCAGCATTTCCTTCCGCAAACAGAAGAAGTGGGGTACGCGCACCTGGGTAATTGGTGCGTACAACGCCTACTGGCACAAGAACCCCTACTTCCTGACGGCCGGAGAAGTTTTCGAATGTGAGAATGGCACCTGCGAATCCCGCCGCCGCGTGCGGGAGATCAGTATTCTACCCATCATTCCTTCGGTCGCGTACCAGTTTAAGTTTTAAAGCACCCACCCAACGTAAGCACGGGCTGGAACTTCCAGACCGCCAACCTTTTTGATTATGAAAATCCTTTCCTTCTTCACCTTTGCGCTGTTACTGATCACGATTTCTTCCTGTGGGGACGACCCCTTCTCCACGACCGTAGAAATCGACTTTCCTGAACACGAGCCGTTGCCGGTCTTTACGCTGGACGTGCGGGCCGGAGATACCTCCCTCTACTCCCGCGTAGCGTTGAGCCGGGGCCTTTTGGAGGACCCGATGCCCATTTCCGATCGGCCACGGGTCACCTTTCTGCGCGACGGGGAAGTAGTGGTGTCGAGCGAGATCGAATTATCCTCTACGGACGGGGACAACTTTGAATACCGGTTGCCCACGGCGATCCCCGGCACCAAATCTACCTACCGGGTGGAGGTCGACTTCCCTGGCTACGAACAAGCTTCCGCGGAACAAACCATGCCCACAGCGCCGGTTGTGCGGGACGTCCAGTACGAGCGGGACGGCGCCCTCGACCTGGAGGGTTTCCGGGTGGACGAGATTGAGTTTACGCTGGAGGACGACCCCAATACGGAGGATTACTACGGTTTCCGTCCCGTCATTACCTACCGGGATACCTTCTTTAATAATTGTCGTTTCACGGATCCCGGCGAGACGATGGTCGAGTGTGATACGGTCACCCAGGTATTTTTCAGTGAATCCTTCGTACAGAGTCCCGACCCTACCCTACGTAATGGTGAAGGCTTTGGCCTGGTGGTGTCGGATGCAGCGTTCACCGGCGGTACCTTCCGCGTACGGATGACGGCGGACAACTTCAACAGTGGAACCCTGACCCTACTGGTTTACCACCTGACGGAGGATGCCTACCGTTACGCCCTTTCTCAGGACGCCTACTTTGAAGCGGATGGCAATCCGTTCGCGGAGCCGGTCTCCGTCCACAACAATGTGGAGGGTGGTTACGGGTACTTCATCCTTTCCAACCAGATTGAGGTGGAGTTGGAGTAGTGGAATTGTTCCCGGTGTGATCCACTGGCGACGGGTAAGATCCCCCTTCCCCACTTACTTGGCACCTGCGGCAGCGCCCAAAAATTTCGTGTGCATTATCACTCTGAATTATAGTGTCCAGAATGCGCTAATAAAGGTTGCGGCGTAACCGACCTTTGCGGCCGATGACGATTACCGAACTCCTCCGCCGCCACTCCCGCTACCTGACGTACGGCTTCCTGCACTTCTTCTTTTCGGCGGTGGGCCAGACCTTCTTCATCAGCCTGTTCGTGGACGCGATCAGCGACCGAATGGCCTGGGAGGCTGGGACGTTCGCCACGATTTATTCGGCGCTGACGCTGGTGTCAGCTTTTGTATTACCAATAATTGGTGCGCAAGTGGACCGGTTGCGGGTCCGCTACGTAAGTACCGCCACGATCATTTCGCTGGCGCTCGGCTGTTGTTTGGTCGCCCTTTCGCCGAATGCCGTGGGCCTGGTTGCAGGCCTCTTTATCTGCCGAATGGGCGGGCAAGGGGTGCTGACGCTGATCGGCTCCACGACGATCGGCCGCTACTTTCAGGAGGGCCGCGGAAAGGCACTCTCCGCTTCGTTGATCGGGACGCCGGTAGCAGAAGTGGTGCTGCCCGTCGGGGCCGTGCTGCTGCTGGAGGCCTACGGCTACGAATACGTTTGGCTGGCCGCTGCGGCCACTCTGCTACTGCTGTTTTTACCGGCAGTTTGGACGCTCATCCGCCGCTACGATAACTTCCAGACGGCGGATTCCGTAGCCAGCGAACAGGCCGCCGCAGCCGATGGCGCCGCCGAACAACGCTCGTGGACGCGCGCCGAAATGGTGCGGGATCTACGCTTCTACCTGTTGCTGCCGGCCTTCATCTTTACTCCCTTCATGTTTACTGGCCTGATCTTCAACCAGAACCTGATCGCGGAGATCCGTGGCTACAGCCTTTCCTGGATGGCCCTCGGCATTAGCGCTTATGGCACGGCGCGGGTCCTCTGCCTCCTGATCGCCGGGGAGGTGGTGGACCGATTTGGCGCCCGGAACGTGCTCCGCTTCGTGTACGTCTTCCAGTTCCTGGGCCTCTTTGCGCTGTGGGCCTGGGATCATGAATTGGCCGTCCCCGCCTTCTTTGCGCTGGCCGGCATCACGGCGGGTACGGAATCGGTGATCTGGCCGGCGTTGTGGTCGGAGTGGTACGGGCCGCGGTATTTGGGGAGTATCAAGAGCTTGCTAAAGGTCGTGGTGGTGGTGGCTTCGGCGGTGGCGCCCATCGTGTTGAGCTACGGTATCCAGTGGAGTTTGGACTGGTCGTTGCTGGGGTTAGTGGTTTATAGTGGGGGGGTGTTTTTGTTGGCGCAGGTTGGGGTGGCTTCGGCGGTTTCCAGGGAATAATTTTCGCAGGAGCGGGAGAGGTTGGGGAGGCCTGCGGCGCTGCTTGACTGTCCGCCCCGAAGGGTCGGCTTGCGTAGCGGTGGCACACCGTTAGGTGGCCCACTCTACTTTACGGCGGGTGGCCTCCGGCGGTTGCCAGGGAGCAAGAGGAGGAGTTAGAGTTGCTGAGGTTTTTTTCCGGGGTTATTTTTTTCGCAGGAGTCGGGGAGGTTGGGGAGGCCTGCGGCGCTGCGTAACTGCCCGTCCCGGAGGGCCGGCTTGGGTAGCGGTGGCACACCGTCAGGTGGCCCACTCTACTTTGCGGCAGGTGACCTCCGGCGGTTTCCGATTGCCGACCCCGGTAGGGGTCACCATGATAGCCCGGGGTCAGAGAGGCGGAGCCTCGAAAGACCCCGGGTTTTCGTTACCACCCCGGGTTTTCGTTACCACCCCGGGTTTTCGTTACCACCCCGGGTTTTCGTTACCACCCCGAATCTTCGTTTCCACCCCAGGTTTTCGTTAATCACCATAAGCAGGCATATACCTAAAAAACAAAACCCCATCAGCCACACAGCCAACGGGGTTTTGAATTAAACGGTATATAATTTAATACCGGATAGTAAGCAGTCTTACACCATTTGCTGGTACATCTCCTGGCTCATGGGTTCGCCGATGGCCATGCCACCGTCGACGTCGTAGCTCATGCCACTAATGAAGCTGGATTCGTCGCTGGCGATGTACTTCACCATGCTGGCGATTTCCGTGGGGTGGCCGCTGCGGCGTACCGTGAGGTAAGGGCGGTCATTGTTGATGTCTTCTGGGTGCATGTCGTTAAGCGGGGTCGCGATCTCACCGGGGCGTACGCCGTTGATGGTGATGTTCGTACCCGCCAGCGCAAAGGCGGCACACTTGATGAAACCACCGAGGGCGTGCTTCGTCATCGTGTAGATCGTATCGGCCGGGCTGGCGATGTGCTCGTGGACACTTGTGTTAATGATGATGCGGCCGGGCGTATCGCGGGGGCCGGATACATTACCGGTCAAGGCTTTGCGAGCCATCGTGGCGATTTCTTCGAAGGTGCTTTCGTTGCCGTCCGGGTCCATACCCAACATGTGGCGGGTGGCGCGCTGAATGGCGAGTACCGCGCCAAAAGTATTAATGCGGAACATCTCCGTCAGGTCCTTCAGCTCGAGGTTGGGGAATTGCTGCATGCCCATGATGCCAGCGTTATTAAAGAAGATATCCAGTCCTCCCAGGTCGGCAACCATGGCATCGACGGCAGCGAGGGCGTTCTCCGGCTTGCTGAGGTCGAGGTGGTGAACAAAACACTTGCGGCCGAAATGGCGTACGGCCTCCGCCGTCAGTTCCGCATCCTCGCGGTGGGCGTTGTAGGTGATGGCGATGTCGCAGTTGTCTTCTGCCAGCGCCAGGGCCGTGTAGCGGCCAATACCGGAATCGCCGCCGGTGATGATCACTTTACGGGTCCGGGTGGTGTCGACGTCCCGTTTGCCGGGGGCTACGTTGGAGTCGAGCAGGTCTTGTAAATTGGTAATTTTGGATTTTGTGGATGCACTCATAATGGTTAGTTTTTGTACTAATCTAGCGCAAGGACGGGTGCATTTGTTCGAGGGGATTAGGGACTTTAGACGTTGGATTTTAGATTTTGGACGGGATACCTTGAGGCTTGGGAGGGTATATTTCCTTTAACCGTGGTAGTGATTTTCAGGCGGAAAGGCATTGACGGACTTTAGACGTTGGATTTTAGATTTTAGACGGGATACTTCGGGACTTGGGAGGGGCTATTCGTCCCTTGCGGGTGGTAGTAAAATTTCTTCGGATTGGCGTTAAGAACGCTGCACTGTTCGAGCTAGTACTATTGTTAGTTGAAATACAAATTTAATGTAAGCCTAAGGCTGAGCTTGAAAAGCAATTTAATGAGCGAGTTTGCAGCGTTTAGCCAATCCGAAGAAATTTTGCGTTAAGCCACCTGCACAGGACAAGACTTTTGCTTCTTTTGGTCACAAAAGAAGTGTAAGAAGAGAAATGACGATAAGCATCGACCTAAAGGTCGACGTACCGGGAGCCGGAAAACAGAAAGAGCCCTTCACAAAACTGCAAAGGGCTCTTCCAATAAAGTAAGTCAAGTTACTTCAACGTGATGGGCAACCGCGCCATCGTATCCTCCCACCCAAAGATTAGGTGAATGGTGTTATCACCCATTTCCACGAAAGTGGCGGATAAGGCTTCCAGCTTTTCTGGTGTCTTTTCCGTCTTGGCTTTGAAGGTGAGGACGGTGGACTCCTCATCAAAATTAGGCGTCCCCCAACTCTGGTAGGATTTGTGAAGAACAAACTCCCACTCGTCCGCTTCGGGGCGAGCGAAAAGCCCGTACCGACCGGCCTTTACGGGCTTACCGTCAATCATCACGTCTTCAAAAAAGAAAACCTGGGGCGTTTCGTTAGCCCCCAAACGCCACAATTCACCGTACTTAATGAGTTCGCCGAAAGCTACCCGGTCCTTCAACTGCGGGCGGCTGTAGACTACCCGGACCTTAGGCTCGTTAGCGGCCAGTTCTTCCGGCTTGACGAAGTTGCGCAAGCGGCTCATGTTCGGGTACTGGACGAGATCCATCGGGCTGGGATCATCGTCAGCCATGAAGGCAGGGTTAATGTTGATGGGTAGTTTAGCGCGGCTGTTCCCCCACTCCATGAACATGTGGATGGTGTTATCGTCTACGTCCTGAAAACCAATGGTAAAGCTTTCGCGAGCGTTGGGCACCTGGATGACGTCAATCTTGGCGGAGACGATGTCCTTGCTTACGTCGCGGTCCTGGCTACCACCGATAAACCGTTCCTTAGAAAGCTTCCAGATCCAGCTGGTAGCGTTGACGGGTTCGGCGAACATGGTATAAGTACCCCGGAAGACCCGCACGTTGTTGATCTCCACGTCCTGAAAAAAAGTAATCTCGGTAGCTTCGTTGGCTCCCAGGCGCCAGTCCTGACCGTAAGGAATAAGCTCACCAAACAGTTCCCGGCCCTGCATTTTCGGACGACTGTAGAGTACGCGGATCTTCATGGTCCGGTCCTTATCGTCCTCATCGAGGTAGTTGAGGTAACGGGAGCGGGAGGGGTAGTAAGCTCCGTCCATTGGGCTCTTATCGAGGCCACCAAATTTGACGTCCTGAGCGGAAAGGCCCGCACTGAAGAGGAGGCAGAGACCAAGGGTGAAGAAGTAGTGTAAGCGCAAAACAGCAGTATTTTGGTTAAGTAAAGCGCGAAAGTACGTTGGCTCTTTGAGGTAAAGTGACGCCAACGGTACTTGGAAAGTGAAGGAGTCGTTAATGGATTATGGCTTAGGTACTGTTAGGAAAGCTGCTTCCTGGCTCCCGGCCGGGTTTACTCCCGGTACGTCGACCTTTAGGTCGATGCTCAGCGCAACCTCTTCTCTATTACTTCTCTTCTACCACTTCTTTTCAGATGAAAAGGAGCAAAAATCTTGTCCTTTGCGGGTGGCTTAACGCGATTTCTCGGCGGAAAAGCTAAAATCTGCCAACTCGCCAAACGCTTTGTTCGCTGTGTTTTAGTCTCTTGATTGCATTATATAGTGGGCTAATTCTCTAAACTTGCGCGTGCTCAAACAATGCAGATTTCTTCACGCTTTTCCGCCGAGAAATCACTACCACCCGCAAGGGACGGATACCCACCCAAGCCTCCAGATATCCCGTCCAAAATCTAAAATCTAACGTCCAAAATCCCAGACCCCCTTCCCGCCAAGAAATCACTACCACCCGCAAGGGACGGATACCCACCCAAGCCTCCAGGTATCCCGTCTAAAATCTAAAATCTAACGTCTAAAATCCCCAAAACCTACCGCCCCGTCAACTGCCGAAACATCTTAATCTCCGCCTCATCGTAAGGCCGCCCATCCGGGTAAAAGAGGTCATGAAAGAAGACTTCGGGGAGGGGCTCTGATTCCCAATCCGTCGTCACTTCGCCGCGGGCACGAAGTTGGTTCGGCCACATCCGCGTTCCGAAGCGGTTGCGGCTGTGCCATCCGAAGACGGTGCCGGATTTACCCGCCACGAGGCCCCAATTAATAGCCCCAACGTTAAGGGCCTTGAGCAACGGTAGGTTTTCGAACACATTGCTGTTATACGTGCGCGCGAGCCATTCCGAAACGATGACGGGCCGGCCATCCGCGCGGTATTTATTGACGCTGCTGAAGATGTAGCGGTTGTCCGAATAAGTGTGGATGGAGTGGACGTCAGAATTATTCCGGCTGGTGGCCTCGTTCATCACGCCCCGGCTCCCGAGGGAGGTGGAGACCAGCGGCTGGGAGGGCGCAGCGGCCCGCGCCCACTGCCAGGCGGCGTAGAGGAGCTTGTTGCTGGAGTCGTAAAAGTTGTCGCAGCCAGGTTCGTTGTAGAGCTCCCACAGAAGGACGCGCTCGTCCTGGCCGTAGCGTTGCAGGGTTTCCTGGATGTAGCCGCGGAGGCGCTCCCGGTCCGCATCCGTCTCGCTGCCCTCCGCGAAACGATCGACGACAACTACGCCGGGGGAAGTCACCCATCCGGAATTATGGAAGCCAGGCACCGGCAGTGGTTGCGGACCAGACTTTGCCTCCGGCTCGTGGCAATCATCAAAAAAGACGAAAGCCGGGCGGATGCCCAGGGATTGGCAGATCTCCAGAAAGGCATCCATGCGTTCGTAGAGGCCGGCCTTGTCGTCGCGCCAAACGAGGTCGTGGAGATAGACGCGCATAGTATTCATCCCGATATCCGCCGCCCAGCCCAGTTCTTGTCGGATGGTAGTCGGGTCCCAGGTTTCCCCCTGCCACATCTCCAGCTGGTTGATGGCCGTCCGGGGCAAATAATTCGCCCCGACGAGCCACGGCTGAGCGTCATACCAGGCGTTGGCTTTTTCCACACTCCAGCGGCCGGGGAGGGTAAGGGTGTCCACTTGTTGAGCCCGGAGATTGGTGGCACAGAAAGAGAGGAGGACGGCCAGGAGTAGAAGAAGGCGCATGGTCGGAGGAATTTTTTTTGACAAGGTAGGCGATTTTGGGAATTGGGGGTTTGGGCGGTTTATCGCTTACCGTTTACCATTGGGTGAAGAGAGGCCCTACGCGGCCAGAGGCCACGTCTCCAGAATTAGTAGAGTGGGCCACGTAGCGTAATGTAGGGTGGGCCACCTGCCATAAAGTAGAGTGGGCCACCTACCGGTGTGCCACCGCTACGCAAGCCGGCCCTCCGGGACGGGCAGTTATTTAGCGGCATAGGCCTCTTGTTCTCTTCTGCTCTACCTCTCCTGCGAAATCTTTCCTTAAGGGCCGTTTCTTTTGCGAAAAGACAAGCAAAAACCTCAGCAACTCCACCTCCTCCTCTTCCTCCCTGACAACCGCCGGAGGCCCTACGCGGCCAGTAGAGTAGGCCACCTGCCATAAAGTAGAGTGGGCCACCTAACGGCGTGCCACCGCTACGCAGGCCGGCCCTCCGTGGCGGGCAGTCTTGCAGCGCCGCAGGCCTCTCCAACTCCCCAACCTCCCCATCTCCTGCGAGCACGAAGCACTGCAAAGCAAAACCAATTCTCACCTACCCCAGCAACCCCAAAAATTCCCCCTCCGTCATCACCGTAACCGTCCCCAGCGCCTCCGCCTTCTTCAGTTTCGAGCCCGGCTTCTCCCCCACCACCAGGATATCCAGCTTACCGGAGACGGCCGAGACGATCCGCGCACCCGCCGCTTTCGCTTTGTTCTGCGCCTCCTTGCGGCTCATCTGCTGGAGGGAACCCGTGAACAGCATCGCCTTATCCAAAAAGGGGCCTTCGGTGACGGCGGCCTGGGGACGGTCCTCCTCCGTCTGGGAAATGTTGACGCCGAGGGCTTCCAATTCTTCCAGGAGGGCGACGTTACTCGGCACGGCAAACCATTCCGTTACGTTTTGGGCGACGGTAGGGCCGATATCCTTGATGTTCGTGAATTGCTCCTCCGTCCAATCCTTCAGATCGGTCGCCTTTTCGATGTTTTGGGCAACGAGACGGCTGGCCTTCTTCCCGAAGTGGTGGATGGAGAGGGAATACAGCACCCGCCATAGCGGGTTCTGCTTGGCCTTGTCGATGGCCTTTTCCAGTTTGGCCGAAGAGCGTTTGCCAAAGCCTTCCAGCGCCGCGATCTTGTCGTAGGGTAGGCGGTAGACGTCCGCAATGGTATCGAGCCAGCCGTTTTCGCGGAAGATATCGACGTAGCGTTTGCCCATCCCGTCAATATCCATGGCGGCTTTCGAGACGTGGAAGATGATCCGCGCTTCCTCCCGCCCGGCGCATTCGTAGTTGGGGCAACGGACGGCCGCTTCCCCCTCAGCCCGCACGAGGCGCGTGCCGCAAAAGGGACATTCCGACGCAAATTCGATCACCTGCTCGGAGCCATCCCGCAAATCGGCCAGCGGTTTTACGATGTAGGGGATGACGTCGCCGGCCCGCTCCAGCAATACTTTATCGCCGAGGCGGAGGTCCTTATCCTTGATGAAATCCTCGTTGTGGAGGCTCACGCTGGAGATCATCACGCCGGCCAGGCTGACGGGTTCGGTCTTCGCTACGGGGGTGATGGTCCCGATTTTTCCGATCTGGTAATCGACCCCAACGAGCGTCGTCGTTGCCTGTTTCGCGGCAAATTTGTAGGCGATGGCCCAGCGGGGGTGGTGGCTGGTGTACCCCGCCCGTTCCTGGAGCACGAGGTCATCCACTTTCACGACCATCCCGTCGATCTCGTAGGGGTAGCTCTCCCGCTGCGCTTCCCACTTTGCACAGTATCCTGCGGCAGCGCCAATGTCTGGCGTGCGTTCGCGTTCGTAGCCCGTGGCGGGTACTTTGAAGCCGAGTTCCGTCAGCACGTCGAGGGCCCGCGTGTGGGTTTCGAGGGGTTGGATGGCGTCGTTGCCCTCCGTATCCACGCCGTAGCCGAAGCTATAAATGAAAGCTTCCAGGTTCTTGGCCGCGGCCTCGGCAGGGCGTTTGTGGCGCATGCCGCCGGTGGCCGTGTTGCGGGGGTTGGCGTAGAGGGTTTCGCCGACCGCCGCGCGTTTTTTGTTCATTTCCTCGAAGCGGTCCTTGCGGATGATCACCTCACCGCGCACCTCCACCCGGTGGAGGCCGTACTTACTGAATTTCGCCGTCAGCGGGATGGAACGGATGACCCGGGCATTATGCGTGATCTCCTCGCCCAGCACCCCGTTGCCCCGCGTCGCCGCCCGTACCAACTGGTCGTTTTCGTAGACGAGCACGATCGTGCCGCCGTCGTATTTCGGCTCCACGGCGTAGGCCAGCGGCGCCTCTTCCTCCATATTCAGCATCCGCTTTACCTGCTTGTCGAATTCCGCCAGATCCTCCGCGTTATAACTATTCCCCAGTGACAACATCGGCACCAAATGCGGCACCGATTGGAAATCCCCCGTCAGGTCCGACCCCACCCGTTGCGTCGGGCTGTCGGGCACGATCAATTCCGGGTGCGCCGCCTCGATCGCCTCCAGCTGCTTGAACAATTCATCGTATTCCTTATCGCTCAGCACGGGGTCGTCCTGCACGTAGTACCGCCACTCGTGGTAGCGCAGGAGCGCGGCCAGTTCGGTGGCCTTTTCGGCGGCGGTCCCGTCCGTCTTTCCGGCCAGGTAATCCTTCGAGCGTTGGTAAGTCTGGGCGGGGTTTAGTTGCTGTGGCGTCATGGCGTGCAAGGTAGAAATTAGTGCTTGATGTTACGGCTTTTTTGGGCGCTGGCGCGGGTGCGAAGTTGGTGGGTATGTTAGTGCTTTAGTGCTTTGGGTGGTGGAGCTTTTTAGGGAGGACGACTTTTTGTAAAATGTGGGGATTTTAGACGTTAGATTTTGGATTTTAGATGGGATACCTGAAGCCTTTGGAGTTTATCCGTCCCTTGCAGGTGGTAGTGAAATTTCTTCGGATTAGCGTTAAGAACGCTGCACTGTTCGAGCTGATACTGTTATTGGTTGAAATACTAATCTAAGGCAACCCTGAAGTTGAGCTTGAAATGCAAATTGATGAGCGAGTTTGCAGCGTTTAGCTAATCCGAAGAAATTTCGCGTTAAGCCACCTGCACAGGACAAGATTTTTGCTTCTTTTCATCTGAAAAGAAGTGATAGAGAAGTAACGACGTTAAGCATCGACCTAAAGGTCGACGTACCGGGAGCCGGGGCAAAGAAAATCGCGTTAAGCCAAGGTTATAGGACAAAGCTTTTGCTTCTTTTAGCTGCGCTGCTACTGCGTGGTGGTCACAAAAGAAGTGCAAGAGAAGAATTGACGTTAAGCATCGACCTAAAGGTCGACGTACCGGGAGCCGGGGGCACGCGCGTTGACCAATAGTAATAAGATAAAACTTCAGAAGAGATATGAAATTTAATCCCGACCGGAGGTCGGGAACCGATGTACAAACCGGACGCTCGCGATACCTCCTACGTCGGACGCCACGAGGACCTATAGAGGGTGATTAAGTATTTAAGTTTAGTCCCCCCTTCCCCATTACTTCGCACCTGCGGCAGCGCCACACAGTAAGTCCCGCATTAAGTCGGGGCGCCCAAACGACTAGCCCTCAACTATACCCAATCGCCACCGCCACCAGCAAACCCAACCAAGCCCAAACCAGGATGATGCCCGTCAGCGGCAGGACGAAGCGGAGCCAACGATCAAAGGGCACCCGACAAAGACTGAGCATGGCGACCAAGCCGCCGAGGGAGGGGTTGAAGAGGTTGGTCACGCCATCCCCCACCTGGAAGGCGAGGATGGATACCTGCCGCGATAAACCGAGCGCCTCCCCGAGGGGAATCATGACCGGCAGCGTCGCCAACGCCTGCCCGCTGCCGCTGGGGATGAGGAGGTTGAGCCCGCTCTGCCCGATGGACATCCCCACCGCCGACAGGTAGGTCGGTAGCCCCTGCAAGGCTTGCGCGAGACCGTAGCTGATGGTATCCTGAATCTGCCCCTGTTCCAGTAATACTTTGACGGTCGCGGCCATCCCGATGATGAAGGTAGCCGGGGCCATTTCGGCGATGCCCTTCATCCCCGCCGCGGAGATCTGGCTAAGAGAAAGCCCGCTGCACGCCGCCATAACTACAAAGACCACCAGGAATACGGCGGAAATATCGTTGATGAACCAGCCCAGGTTGAACACCCCATAAAGTACCCAGGCCAGGCCGTCACCGAAGAGGGCGAGGAGGAGCCAGTCGCGGCCGGAAACCGCATATTCATCCAACGGTTTAGCGAGGGCGAGCCCCCGTTCGTCGAGCCCGCGCCCGATGGCCGTTTCCGGTGCCCGGCGGATCTTGCGGAAGTACCGCACGTTGAACGCCGCCGTGATCGCCAGCGCCCCAAAACACAGGACGGAACGCAACCCCGCTCCGCTAAACAGCGGCAACTCCGCAATTTCGTGGCCAATCCCGACGGTATACGGGTTGATGGGCGATAGGCCGAAGGCCACCGTCATCCCTCCCGCACTGACGCCGGCGGCGAGCACGAGGTCTCCGCCCAGCGCCAGCACCACCACCGCGCCGATAGGGATCATGGCGATGTTGTTCTCGTAGCCCACCATGATGCCGAGTAGCCCGTAGAAAAAGGTAAGCAGAACAAGGATGAGTTCGGCCCGCTTCGTCCCCAGTTTGTAGAGCAGCCGCCCCACCGCATTTTCGATCGTCCGCGTAGCCTTGAGGATGGCGAACATCAACGCACTGGCCAGGCAAATAAAGATGATGGGGGTGGCCACCTTGTACCCCTCCGGAAAGGCCCGAAACAATTGCAGAATCCCGATCGGGGTGGAATCTACCGTCCCGTAACTCCCGGGCACGACCCGCATCCGCCCGGCGACTTCGATACGTTCGTAGTGCCCCGCCGGCAGCACGTAAGTCATGACCGCCACGAAGACGACGATGGCGAATAGCATGATCAGCGGCGGCGGTATTCTGGCGTACCAAGGGGTGGGGGTGGGCATTTGGTAAAGCTAGTTGATTAAGATTTTAGAGGTTGGATTTTAGATTTTAGACGGGATACCTGAAGGCTTGGGAGGTTATCCGTCCCTTGCAGCTGGTAGTGATTTTAGTGGGAGAAAGCGTTGGGGATTTTAGACGTTAGATTTTAGATCTTAGACGAGATACCTGAAGGTTTGGGAGGTATCCGTCCCTTGCAGGTGGTAGTGATTTCTCGGCGGAAAGACGTGAAGAAATCTGCACTGTTTGAGCGCGCGATAGTCTAAAGAATTAGCCCACGATATAATGTAATCAATTGATGGATGCACAGCGCGAAAGGTGATTGGCGAGTTGGCAGATTTTAGCCTTTCCGCCGGGAAATCGCGTTAAGCCACCTGCAAAGGACAAGACTTTTGCTTCTTTTGGTCACAAAAGAAGTGTTAGAGAAGAAATGATGTTAAGCATCGACCTAAAGGTCGACGTACCGGGAGCCGGGAGCCGCTGAAATCGCGTTAAGCCAAGTTCCAGGACAAAGTTTCTGTTTCTTTTAGCTGCGCTGCTACTGCGTGGTGGCTACAAAAGAATTGATAGAGAAGAAATGACGTTAAGCATCGACCTAAAGGTCGACGTACCGGGAGCCGGGAGCGCGCGCATTAAGCCACGATTACAGGATAAAGCTTTAGAAAAAATATAAAATTTAATCCCGACCGGAGGTCGGGAACCGGGGGGGAGACCGCAGTAAATCACTTCCCAACCACCTCATCACTCCCATACAACTCAAAAATCAAACTCAACTTATACGCCGCTTCCTGCAAACCCGCATACCGCCCCGAACCACCCCCGTGCCCCGCCGTGAAATCCGTCTTTAGCAGCAGGACGTGATCGTCCGTTTTCATGGCGCGGAGTTTGGCGGCCATCTTCGCCGGCTCCCAGTAGCCCACGCGGGTATCGTTGAGGCCAGTGAAAAAGAACAGGTGGGGATAGGCCTGGGCCGTGACGTTCTCGTACGGGCTGTACTGCTTCATGTACTTGTAGTACTTCTTCACTTTGGGGTTGCCCCACTCCAGGTACTCCCCCGTCGTGAGGGGCAGCGTCTCGTCGAGCATGGTGTTGATGACGTCTACGAAGGGGACGTCGAGGATGACGGCCTTGAACAGATCGGGCCGTTTGTTGACAACGGCGCCCATCAGCAAACCTCCTGCGCTGCCCCCTTGCGCGGTGATGTCCCCCGGCTCAGCGTAGCCGTTGGCGACGAGCCAGTCCGCCACCGCGATGAAGTCGTTGAAGGTGTTCTGCTTCTTCAGCATCCGGCCTTCGTGGTACCACTTGGGGCCGAGGTCGTTTCCGCCGCGGACGTGCGCAATCACGTAGGTAAAGCCCCGGTTGGCGAGGCAGTTGACGAAGCCGCTGTAACCCACCTGCTGCCCACTTCCGTAGGCGCCGTAACTCGTCAGGTAAACCCGTTTGTTCTCCGCCTTGGGGCCACCACCGCGCCACTTGGCGTAGACGAGCGTAAGGGGAATCAGCGTACCGTCGGGCGCCGTCGCGTATTCGCGTTTGACGACCAACTTGCCGGGGCTGTACCCCCGCCTGCCCTGCCGGATGGTCCGCCGTTCCAGCGTCTTCATGCTCACGTTCATCGTAGAGGTGGGCACGCGGTACGAGGAGTAGACGATTTGCAGTGTATCGGTGGTAGTGACGGGGTTGTACCCCAGGCTCACGTTATAAAAGTCGTCCTTCTTAAAGGTCACGAACTCCGATTCCATTGTGGCCCGGTCAATGATGCGGATCCGGGGCTGGATGTTCTCCCACTCCGTAACGACGAAATACTTATCAAATACCGTCACGTTGCTCACCTGCACGTCCTCGCGGTGGGGGATGAGCGGCTGCCAGTCCTTTCGGGCGATGCGGTTGGTATCCACCACGTAAACAGCCCCATTGACGGCGCCCTTGTCGTTACTCACGACGTAAAACTTATCCCCGGCGTGGGTTATGCCATACTGGTGATCTTCACTACGGGGCAGGAATAATTGGAACTCCCCGTTGGGATCTCCAGTGCGGAGGTACTGGTACTCGGAGGCGTCACTACTGCTGCTGGAGAGGAAGAGGAATTCCCGCGATCGGGATTTACCCAGGCCCACGTTGAACAGCGGGTCGCTTTCCTCGTACACCAACTCGTCGTTGCGTTGGGCATCCCCCAGCCGGTGGCGGAATACCTGGTAGGCGCGCAGGGTCTTTGGGTTCTGCCGGACGTAGATAACCGTACCGTCGTCCAACCACTCCAGGCCACCGACTTCTACCAGGCTATCGGCGTACAACGTCTGCTGCTGATGGTCCTTGAAGCGCACGACGTAGCGGTCGGAGCCATCCGTATTTTCGAACCAGGACATAATCCGGTTATTCGGCGAAAACTGGATGCCACCCGCGTTGAAGTAGTCGTGCTTTTCCGCCTCGGTGTTCACGTTCATGAGGGTATCCACGACCTTGGGGTCGGATTCCGGGGCGCGGAGGTAAATGGGGTAATCATCTTCTTCCCCGTAGGAATAGGTATAAACGTAGCCGTTCTCCACGACGGGCAGCGAAGCGTATTCTTCGCGGACGGTCGATTTAAGTTCTTTGAACACGTCCCGCTGCATCTTGCGCAGGGGGCGGAAGTAGTTTTCGGCGTAGGCGTTTTCGGCGCGGAGGTACTCCATGATGCGGGGGTTGGCCCGCGGGTCCTTGCGGTCCTTCATCCACGCGTAGTCGTCGGTGATTTTGTCGCCGTGGAGGGTATACGTTTGCGGGTCCTTCGGCGCGACCGGGGCGGGGAGGCTCTCGTCGCGGCGCAGGCGGTCACCGAATTGCTGCTCCAGAGGTTTCTTGACCTCCAGCTCCGTCCGCGTGCTGCCCGTGATGCGAAATTCCGGGTGCTGCTCCTCGTAGGCGACCCAGTACAAACTGTCGTAGCTCAGCGGAAAATCGTACAACTCATTCCGGTCGACGTTCGTGAAATTATCCTCCGCGGCGAAGGCTTTGGCGGGTTTCAAGTCCGTACCCGTCCGCGTCCACTCGGAGGTCGCCACGTAGGGCGTCGTCGTCTGGTCGGTAGTGTCTTTGAAGATGAATTCGTCGCTGTGGCGGAGGTAATCCAGCACGTATTTCCCGTCCGCCATGGCGTAGCGGGCTTCGAGTTGGTAGTCGAAATGCTTGATCCGCATCACGTCGTATCCACAGAAATAGGGCTTCAGTTCGTTCGGTACGTGGCAGTCGTAGCCGAGCATGGCGTAGGTATCCGGGTCCACGTAGATCGTGCCTTCCAGCAGTTTATGCTTGTTGGCCTTTTGCCAGCGTTTACCCTGTTTCCAGGCCTTTTTCCCCTTTTTGGGGAGGGCCTCCAGTTCTGCCTTCGTCGTCTTGGTCCGGAAGCGCAGAGCGTACACGTAGCCGTGGTCGCCGTAGAGGGCCTGGTCCACGAGGTAGTCGAAATCCCGCATCCGCTTCTTACCCAGGAAGCTCTCCTGGTACTTCACCCGGTCGCGGCCGAAGAGCCCGAGTGGCCCGCCGGTGATGTTGCCGTTCATGTGCCGCACCGTCTGGTTTTCGCTGCCCCGGGCGCTTTCGATGTATGCCTGTTCCTCCTTCAGGGTAGTGTGGGCGAAATGGCTGCGGTGCAAACTTTCGCGCGGGTCGAAGCCGTAGATGCCCGTCAGCGTCGAGCCCCAGTCCGCCGTATTTGTGTACTGTTTCCGGCGGTAGTCTTTCTTCAGGTAGGGCGCGCTGCGGTAGGTCACCGTCGCGTCGGCGAGCTTGATGGCTACCCCGTTTTCGCGCATCGTTTCCCGGTAGTACCCGTCGTGGTGGCTAAAGCGCTGCGGGAAATTATCCTCCAGCCCGTTCAGCGCCCGCCGCAGGATGGCCCGGGCGCTGGGCAGTTTCTCGGGCGTCACGGTCACCTCGGCCAGTTCCGTCGCCACCGCCGCAAGTCGGATGGGCGTCTGGCGGTCGCGCAGTTCCGCCACCGTTCGCACTTGGTTATCGTACCCGAGGTAGCTAAAGGTCACCGATCCATCGCTATGCTTTGCGGGCACGACCATCCGGTAGCGGCCGTCGGCTTCGGTCACCGTCCCCAGCGCCACCCCGTCAAGTTTGAGGTAGACGTAGGGTAGTTCGTCGCCGGTCGTAGCGTCGGTCACGGTTCCGGTGAGGATAATTGCTCCGGCGTTCTTTTGGGCGCTGACGCAGGTGCTGAGTAAAAGGAGGAGGAACAGGGTGTGGAGGCGTAGTGTCATGGGTGTGCGGGTAGGGAAGTCGTCAACGTTTGAACTAGGGACGGTGGGATAACGGGGTTTTGTTGGGATTTGGTGGGTGTTAAGGGTTTTTGGGGTGCGCCTAAGGCATCAGCTTATTGAAGGCTCGGCGGGCGGCCGCCACCCCAGTCAGTTCCTTTGTCATCCTGATTTGGTTATCGTTTAGGTGATCATACACCGCCAGTTTTCTGGCGTTCAACTGGGGGGACTTCTTTTTTCTGGGGGGTGCTTTTGTCTAGTATTGGTGGTTAGGTAGCGTGAGAAAGATTTCCAAGTTAACGTAGCTCGCTTTTTTCCATATCTATCATCCTGCGTAACACGAGGTGAATTCAGCCGGCATAAGTCATCCATTTGGATACTGAGGTCGCTTAATCCATTTTATTGAACCTGCGCCAGCGCCTGATCTCATAAACGGATGCAAACCAGCAGTTAGGCCGTCGTAAACCATTAGCCCTACTCGAGATATTCGACCCCTAAACTAAAAACGTTGTGTCAATCTATATTAGGACAACTCAAGGTATTCACCGCCGACTCCTCACCCCCACCTACCGATCCGGACTAACCGGCACCACCTCCGTAGTATACCCCGTCACCAAACGCATGTACGGGTGGCCCTTTTCTAACTGGTTGGCCATCGGCACCAGGTTCACCGAATGAATACCGGGGTACCCACCGTGGCGGAAGTCCGCCGTCAGCCCAAAGGGGACGGAGGGCGTGGCGCGCAACGTCGTCAAATCAATCTGGTTGGACCAATCCGGTTCCGCCACGAAACTTCCCTGATTGATTCCCAGTACGTAAGGCCCGTAACGGAGGTAGCCCGCCCGCGGTGTGGCTGGATAGGTCATCATCAGCTCGTCGCTTTTATCGTAAAGGTGTACGCCCGGTTTGCCTTGAATAAGGTAGGCACGTCCGATCTCCGGCTGGCCAATATCCAAACCGGACCAGTCCGTTCCCCAAGTGGGTTGGCGTACCCGGAGTAACTTATCCGCCGGCCATTCGGAAACGGTTAGCACGTAGGTAGCCCGTTCCATATCCGTCTTTACCAGTTCGACTTGAAAAGCGTAGCCCGCACCCGTCAACCGTTGGGGCATGAGGTGTTCCAGCGTGTGCGTCTGGCCTTCTTTACTGAGGGAAAAATCCTCCTTCAGCGCGATCAGTGCCCGCAGGCCGTGCATGGTGCAGCACCACCACGAGCGGCGGGGGTTACTCGCCCGCAGCACGCCGTCGTCGAAGTAGTGGTGGCCGAAATCGCCACTGGCGTACTGGTTGTAAAGCAGGGCGTTGTGGATGGCGTCCAACCCGGCGGCGCGGTAGGTGGCTTCGCCCGTCAGCTGGTAGAGGTGGAGGGCCAACCGGACGAAGTCGGCGGAGGAGCATCCCTCGTCGCGTTCGCCGGCGTTCCCCGCATCACTGGCGTCTTCCTTGCCGCCGAAGTACTCAAAAACGGCTCCGTAGCGGGTGTGGTCGTCGCTGGCGAGCAGGTCGTTGAAGAGGCCCCGGACGTAGTCCAATTGCCCCCGTTCCCCGGTCAATTCGTGCAGCAACAGTACGCCCCGTAGCGTACTCAGGTAGCCGTGGCTGTGCTGTTTGCCCCGGGGTGGGAGGACGTCGTAATTCGCCTCCGCGGCCCGGCGGTATTTATCGTCGTCACTCACCTTCGCCAGCATGGCCAGCCCCTCGATGTACTGGGTAAAGCAGATGATGCCCTTCGCCCCAAAGCTCTTCAGTTGCTCCACCACGGCGGGTTGGCGGCAGGCCGCGGCGGTCGAGATGAAGAAGTCACCCAGGCGGCGGGCGGCGGCCAGCGCGCGTTCGTCGCCGTGGGCCTCGTAGTAGGTCATCAGCCCGACGAGCAGGCGGCCATTTCCCCACAGCAGGGCCATGTGTTCGCCACCGATCTCGCCGTCGGTAAAACTCAGGCTGGCGTCCCCGAAGCGCCCGTCGGCCTTTTGCTCGGCGATGATTCCGGTGACTAATTCCCGCAGATCCACGGTACCCCGCTGCTGCTCCGGTACGAGCGACATCACCTCCAGGTACCGCCCCGAAAGGTCACCACTGAAGTTATAAAACCGCCGCGGGTCCTCGGGCTTCAGCCGGACGTCAGCCAGCAGAAAGTCACGCGAAAAGGCGGGTTGGCGGTCCAGGTCCGTCAGCCGGTCCACACTGAGTTGGATGCGGTGGTCGAGTAGCAGTTCCCCAGCCGTTGTTGGGGCGGGCTGGGCGGTCACCATACCACCTAAAAAGACAAGGAGCAATATCAAATACGGTGCTTTCATCTGCATAAGATACGGTTATCGATGCTGGGAAGCCAATCAATTACTGTCTCTCAACTTAATATATGTAGTGCGATCGATTCTCACTTACACCTTACCTGAACCGAATAATTTTAATTAAATATCCAAATAATTATACGCATCAATGTCACATTAGGCGCCCCGACTGAGTGCGGGACTTAATGCGTGGCGCTGCCGCAGGTGCTATGCAATTGGGAATAAAACGGGATAATGCTTAATGAAAAAAATCAACGTTACTGTTTAATGAAGTCCCTTTAAACGGGAGTGCTCTTTATAATAATTTGGTATTATCAACCAAATTAAAAGGGTAACGACTAAGATTAAATATTACCCATTCACCAGGGGTAGCCAGAGGCGTACCAACGTCCCCGTAGGGTGGCCATCTTTGTTTTTCAGGTCCTCTACTTCGTAGCGGATGGTCGCTTTACCGAGGGTGTCCTCCGGTAATGACGCCGCCAGTAGGGCTAGCCGGCGGGTCGTGATGTCGAGGGCTTTCGAACCGTGTTGCTTGCCCACTCGCCCGGCATTCCCGCGGCCGCGCCCGTCATCCTGAACTTCGGCGACGAGGCGGCCGGATTGGTGATAAAAGCGGAGCGTGACGACCCCGCCGCCCGCGCGGTGGCCGATGCCGTGCCAAATGGCGTTTTCGACGAAGGGTTGCAGGATCATGGTGGGCAGGTAGGTGCTGACCTCGTCCACCTCGGTGGCGATATTGATGGCCAGGCGGAGGCCCTCCCCCAACCGGCGGCGCTCGGCGGCAACGTAGCGGGTAAGGAGCTCCAATTCCTCGTCGAGCCGCGTGAACGCCTGGGTGGAACGGGTGAGGATGTCGCGCATCAGGTCGGCAAACAGGACCAGGTAGTCGTGGGCGACGAGCGGCTCCCGGTCGAGGATGTAATCGTCGATGGAATTCAATGAATTAAAAATAAAATGAGGGTTCATCTGCAGCCGCAGGACACTCGTTTCGGTTTCCGCGGCCACTTGTTCCGCCCGTGCCCGGTCGAGTTGGGCTATTTCCACGCGGCGAAGTTGCCGGTAGCGGTAGTAGAGGAAGGCGCCGATGAGGCCGAGGGCGGTGGCCAGGTAGAGGGTATAGGCCCACCAGGTGGCGTACCAGGGGGGGCGGATGGTGATCTCGAACTCGTAGGGCTCCCGCGACCACGCCCCGTCGGCATTACTAGCCAGGACGGAGAGGTAATAGGTAGCTGGCTGCAACTGCTCCAGCAGGACCGACGGCCGGTTGCTGGGTGGACCGTAGGATGGCGGCTCGTCAGTGGTAAAGCTGTACCGAAACTGCGCTTGGGAGCGGTCGCTGTACTCCCCGGTAAAAAGCAGTAACTCCACCTTGTTGCTATCGTGGGGCAGGCTCAGGCGATCCGCCGGCGGGGGAACAACGGTACCATTAGCCAGGAACTCCGCCACCAGCGCGCGAGCGGGCGCGAGGGCAGACTTCACCGTTGGATCGATCGCGGTAATGCCGTCGGCCCCACCGAAGATCAGCTGCCCGTCCGGCAGGGTAGCGCTGGCCCCAAAATTGTGCTCCCCCCGCTGAATGCCGTCGGACTGAGTATATACGGTAACGCGGCCGGAAGGAAGGGCCACCCGACGCACGTCGCGGGTAGTAGCGCACCAAATGGCGTCATCCACCAGCTCAAAGGCGCTGATGCCCCGCAACGAATCCGGCCGCAATTGGGTGATGGACCACTCGCCGTCCGAAGCCCCATCAATCCGGAACAAGCCAGTGAAAGTGGACAGCCAGTAGCAGCGCCGCGCGGGGTCGTACTTGGTTTCGGTGACGAGTCCGACGTCCGGGAAGGTGGCCAGTACGGTATAATCGTCGCCCGTGGTGCGGATGACGTAGGAGGTGTCCGAATTCGTATTGACCAAGGCGTGGCCGCTACCACTCAGGCTGAGGTTCTGGATGCTCGCCAGGCCACCGCCCCAAGGGACGGGCGTTGCGTCTGCGTTAGCCAGGCTGTAGGCCCCGCGATCGTAGAGGGGGACGATGAGCCCCTCGTTCCCGTTCTCGTACACTCCACTGTACATCAGGTAGGCGTAGCCAGACCGGGGTGGTGGAAGCGGCGGGATGGCGCGGAAATCTCCCCCGGCGGGTTTGTACAGTAGCCCGCCGTAGGTGGCTACCCAGACGTTTTGGTCGCGGTCCACGGTAATGGACCGCGTACGGCGGAAGGAGATGGCGGACATGGGTAGTTCCAAAACCGTGGTGTCCGTAGGCGTGAGGTGGTACACGACGCTATCCGAAAGGGCGTAGACATCCCCGTTGCGGGCGACGGCTAAATCCAGGATGTTGGATCCCGCGGTGAAGGGTTGAGGGTCACTCACGCTGAACTTCGGCTCCCGCAAATTGAAGAAGCGCAGGCCCTCGTTTTCCGTACTGATCCAGTATGTACCGTCCCGCCCGACGTAGCCGTGGGTGAGGTCGGTGCGAATGACCTCTGCGCTACCGTCGGAGGTGCTTACCTGACGTAAGGCGACCGCCCCCAGTGAATTGGGATCGATGGCGAAGACGCCCGCATTTGCCGTGCCGGCCAGGACCTCACCCGAGGGGGTAATGCTGACGCTGTTGAACTGTAAACCCGCCTTGCCACTGAGTTCCGGGACGACCGTCCAGGTTCCTTCCGGCCAGTTGAAGCGGAAGACGCCCGCCCTGCCGGAGATCCACACATCGTTAGTGGGGCCGACGGCTACGGAAGTGAAGCCAATCGGCTGGGGTGCCGCGACGGTGCGGGGGGTGCCGACGAGCTGGAAGTCCACAAAGTCGTGCAGTGCGAGTTCGTTCCCGCCTGGCCGGAGGATGACCAGCGAAAAGGTACCCGGTGGCGCGCCGGGTGGGAAGAGCAGGGGATCGTAGTTGGCGGCCGGCACCGCGGCGACGTGGCGGGCGGAGGACCAGTCGCCAATATCATGGTAGTACAGTTGGTCTCCGGCGGTGGTGTAGAGCCCCTTACCGTCGGGCGTAACCCGCGCCCAGGGGTAGTGGGTATTGATGGTATCCCCCCGCGCGTCGGTGTGGCGGAAGGTGGTGAAGTTGTCCGTCGCCCGGTTGTACCGGGTAAGCGAGGTGCTGCTGGCGAACCAGAGATCGCCGTTGGCGTCTTCCTGAATTTGGCTCTGGGCGCCCACCTCGTTGGGAAGAGCGTGGGGATCGTTGCGGTCCGCGTGGTACACCTTGTTGCGGTACCCATCAAACCGGTTGAGCCCGGCGATGGAGGATACCCAGACGAAACCGTAGCTATCGTGGTACACAAACCAGTTGTACTGGTTGGAGGAGAGGTTTTGTTGGGTGGTGAGGGTCTGGGGGTAGAGGGCCTGGGCGGGTAGGGCCTGGGATAAAATGAAGTGTAGGAACAGTGCTATTACCGCTTGGCTACCCTTCATCTTTTTGCGCCTTAAGGTTTTTGATGTACGCACATAAGGCAAATTTTGAAGGTACGTAGAAGAACTCACCGTTTTTGTAGGTGACTAGTTGGTCAGTTTTAGAAATATTAACTGTAACATCATGCCCTTCATCTTTCTTTTCACTCAGATAACGATTTGGAATTTTGAAATTAAAGCTCGGTGAATCGTCACCGTAGGTAATCGGATCAAAAGACCCAGGTTCTTTCATACGAAGCATGATTGAACGTAAATTAACATCAATACTGTTTTGAAAACTGACGAAGTGAATTCCCTGTACTTCTGGTGGATTCTTATTATCTAGATTAAGTTTTCCATAGTAGTTACTTCGCCGAACTATGGGCGCGTTCCTGGTCGTCCGAGGGTCACTGCCTTCGGGTCGAGGATTAGCTTTGCGAATGTGTGCCTGAAACGGACAGATGGAAGCGGCGCTATCGTAAGTATAACCAAAGGGCATTTTGGCCAATTCTGAAGCGTGACAATCGTTATCAGCTGCGATAATGGGGACACCTTCTGGGAAGCGCCCCATGATTAATGCTTTAGCCAAACTTTTGGCTCTTTTTGTCTCCTTTGTTTTGTCTTCAGCATCGTTATCAATGATTTCGACCACAATTTGATTGATCAACTTTTTAAACTTGTCGGGATTCAGTTGAATGTTTTGGTAATACATGAAAGTCCCCGCCGGGAATGTCCTCGTACGCCCTTTTGACTTCGGAGTGGTTTTCCTAGTTTCCTCAACGAGTGTTACGGCTGCGTTTTCCTCAATGCCTCGATCTTCCGTTAGTCCATCTCGGTATCCGAATGGTTTAGGAAGTGGATTAGATTTTTTGTGGTTAGGGCTAAAGCCCACTGAGTTTGTTGCTGCTTGGGAGTCGTCAAAAAAATTATTGTGGCCATTCAGTAGACGATTCACTTTATCACAATTTCTCCATTTATCAGTAGCTACACTCAGAACGAAATGAAATTTAGGATTCCCGCCTCTAATAGTATAAGGTAAATAGTTTTCGGACTTAGTTAAGCCCCGACGAAACATTCGGTCATTCGGCGTAAGGTCATCACCTAGGTTGAAGTCCCTGTAGAAATGTCCGCTGAATGCTATTGATACGATAGTATCAGTCATACAGGTTGGGGTGCCAAGGCCGCCTTTCAGCTGCCGTCGATAGTCTCGCGTTAACAATAATTGGTGATTAAAACCGGATATGTAATCAGTTGCTAACTTGTGTAGAAAATTTTTAACCAGGTCAGTATCTATGTCATCCTTAAATTTCCGAAAATAATATCTCGTATAGTTTCGCCCGTGCGGCTTGAGTATATTGCACTGCAAATGTTCCGGGTTCACGGCAGAGGCGAACGCAGTGAAGGGTGTAACTATGATTTCTTTAAATTTTTTTAAAGGCATAATCCTCCATTCTCATTACAGTTTGTGGATTTTTTAAGCTCACTTTTGAGAAATGGCAGCGTATCAATTATGATGGGCTCGCTTGCTTCTCCTTGATCCTTGTCGTAAAATCCCGGCGGGCAGTATAATACGAAAAAAGCATTATTGTTGAAGGTTACCGCTAGCCCCCAATAAACAAATTGATTTTCTATGTGTATTTTGACATACCCCCGTTTAGGTTCTTTCATGCCGTTTTGCCCAGCATAAATGATGTCTGGCAAATGGATATCCGGGTCACCCCGAAAGGCAATTTTACGGTATTTTAGAGTGATATTATCGTAAAAAGTGAACTCCACATTCTCAATATTTCTAAAAACAACTGCCATGATTTTTAATTTCAACCTAGACGTAATATGATTTGATCCTCCTGACTACTTCAAAACGCCTAACAGTGTGTGAAAATAATCGCTACCGTCGACGGGAAATAGGAGTAACGACGGTAGCGACAATGGTGAATAAACATACAAACTTCATCTGCTTTATCCAAGTGAAATTTTGCTAAATGAGCAAATTGCGCACGAGAATAGATATTGATAGGTCCAAATTAGGGTTGCCCTATTGAGCGCGCACCACCCCACTCAACGCAAACCGCCCCGACGCATAAGTAGTCCGCACCCAGTACTGCGCCGCCGGCAGCGTGGCTAATGAGAGGCGTACGGCAGTTTGCCCATTAGCAGCCCGGTCCAACAAACGACGACCATCGGTGGCGAAGACTTCTACGCGGTTGATGCGGTGGTTCTCCGGAGCCTGTACGGTAAGGAGATCGGTGGTGCTGGCGGGGTTGGGATAGATGACCGGTGGCGCCCCACCCAGCTCAATTTCTGAATTAATACTAACGCTTAGCCCCATCGGTAAACGCCAAACTTCAAAAAAGCCATCGTCGGCCGCGTGGGCCATGAAGTAGAGGTCTTCGCCGTCCGCACTTAGATTGTAGGCTTTGCCACCCGTTCCGATTTGTGGCAGGTTCGCTAAAAGCTGGGGTTCTTCGGTTCCAACGATGCGGTACAAATTGGTCCCGTCCGGCCAGTCGCCGGTGTACACAAACTGATCGCCGAGACTGGCGTAGGCCGGTATGGTAGTATTGGAGAGGACCAGACCGCCCAGCGGTACGCTCACCGGTTCCAAATCAGCATTATCCGTTGTGCGCAGCGTATAAAGTGAAAGGGCGCCCGCCCGCTCCCCGACCACGATGAGTTGCCCGTCGGTAGATTCCAGATCCTCTACCCGGTCGATCAGCGTAGCGGGTAGTTCTGCTACGAAAGTGAGCTGAGAGGTTCCGGGGTCAACCAGGTAAATGGAACCCACTTCATCATCTTCGGCACTTCCCACTACGTACAAATCATTACCCACGGTCTCGGAGCCCCTAAGTTGGTCGATGAATAAGTTATTCCGTAAGGGCGCGAAAGATTGGCGCTCGCCGGATGCCCGGTCGTACACTTCCATATCCTGCTGCGGCGTAACGAAGTAGTATTCCGTGGGCGTGGTACCAATCAGCCGCAGGCCATCCGTTTGCCCGTTCGACAATACCGTTTTGGTACCATCGGGCGCGATGACGGTGTAGGTAATCGTACCGTTCTCATCACGTGAGGTTAGTTCAAACCGACCTTCCGGAGTGGGTAACTGGGAGCAACTTGGTACACAACCATGGCGGAAAGCCCTGAAAACTCCATTCTCAACGGTCAGGACCCAAGAACCGCCGTACCCCAATTGATCATCGAAATCACTGACAAAATACCGTCCTTCCGAAAGTTCGTACTGAGTGGCGAATCTGCCGGGCTCCAGGGTGATGGTCTGCCCCTCTTCGTTGACGACTTGCTGGAGAATTTTCAACTCGCCCGGATTCGCATCGTCTATATAAATAATGTCGTTGGTACCTCTATTGACCAAATAGGTATCTCCGATAGGGCCCAACACTGAAAAGAAGTCGCCCGCGAACCCCTCGGGTGATATCAGCCCCGTGTTGCCACCGGATGTCTTGGCTGCGGTGAATAGCCGCCCCAAAAAGCTGCCGGCGAGGAAGTCGCTATCATCGTTGTTATCAGCAAGGATGGGAAGGTACAATTGGGGGTCAATCTGCGCTCCCTGCAAATTGATCGATGCTATATCACCTGTAGCTGCCGGATCCCAACGGCCTATCTCACTGGTTCCAGCCTTGAGGTAATATACAACGCCATCCACCACGGCGTAGCTGTTACGAAAGAGTTGCAGGCGGCGCGTACTAATGGGCAGGGCTTCGGACGTGACGGCCGTACCAGCCCGCAAATCGATCTTGGTGAAAGTGGCACCGGGAAGCCCTTGCCGCTCGTTGTTCGAGGCCAACCAAAAGGCATCCTCGTTTACGAATAAATCGTAGTTGTTGGTTAACGGACCCGTTACGCTAGCGACTTCCGTGGTGATGCCATTCGCGTAGGCGTAAACAGTTACCACCCCGGTTTCGTCCATCGCCGCGTAGACAATCGTATCGTTCCTCACTACGGGAATCGTGGGAATAAACTCCGTGTAATCTCCCGAATGAATATTCTCTAGGGTCGCTCCACTAATGCGAGCGATGCGGCCACTATTTGCGGAAGGATCACGTACGTCGAACCCTCGGCGAGTAGCACTAACGTAAAGTTCTTCACTATCTCGGAAAAAACTTACGTAATCGAGGAATATATCGTCAGAGAGATTCACAGCTAGCGGGATGGGCGTTCTCTGTAGGTTGCTTTCCAAGATGCGGTACGCTTGGATCGGTTGGGGAAAACCTTCGCCTCCTATAATGTAAGCCGCGCCATCGTGGTAGACTAGGCGGCGCTGGTCATCTTCCAGTTCCTTGTACGAGAAATTATTCTCAAAAGGTATTTGCGTGGTTCCTCCGAGAATCTCCCGGTACGTATTCGTAGCAAAGGAATAATAACCGACCCTACTTCTATCGAAAGCTGATTTGAAGCTGACAAATAAGCCAGCCTCTCCCGTAGCAATCTCCGCCGACGGTAAAAATGCTCCGCCGCGATAGGTTACGTCAACCTCAGTCAGCCTGCTAGGAGCCGCACCATTCGTGTCCGTACTGACTCGCACCAAGCGCATTAACTGTAAGTGCTCGTTGTAGGTAACGACCGCGACGTCGCCCTCAAGCTCGTCAATCGCCAGGAGTTTGTAGCCCGTCTCCGTTTCGAAAAGGGACCGGAAGCCACCATTTTCCGCGATCAAAAGTTCTCCTTCCGATAACTTATTGAGCAACGCAAAGCGCCGCCCACCGCGCTCGAGGATTCTGCTGTTGTTCAGATCAAAACCGGAACGGAGAAAAGAGAACCGATCGAGCGGCTCCGTGAGGTTTCCGCGAGAGCCCGTGGCGGGGTCAATTTCCTGGTAGTAAGCACCGCCGGCGCCCGGAACCAGGGCCGTGCCGATTAGCCGGCCGTCCATTTCGTGGAGTTGTTGAATGACGGTGCTGCCGTTCCAACCCTGGTCCAAATTGGAAAGGATATCCTGACCGGTAAGCCAGCCAGTTTGGATGACGACAAGCATTAATATTGGTAATAGTTTGTTCATGATTAGATGTATTGAGCTATTGCCGTACGGACCCAGCGGCGCCGCACGGAGAAAACGATTAATTATTAGGTGATTAAATGAATGAAGTGGAGCAGTTACCCACCTTCCTCTTCCTCTCCCTCCCGCATTCGACGCAACTCTTCCAAATCACGCTCCCGCCGCAGTTTGCGGAGTTCCCGCTTTTCCTTTCTGGTGGCGTAGTTCTTCTGTTTCCCCAGCAGGTAGAGTTGCACCCCAACGTTGGCGTTGCCCATCGCGTCCAGTTCAGTCACGTCGTCACCCGGGAGCATGGCGTACGCCTGGGCACCGGCGTAAATGCTTACCCCTTCCAATAATTTGACGTCGAACCGGAGCCGCAAATTCGCCCCGTGCAGGGTTTCAGTGAAGAGTTCCGTCCGTTCGCTGGCTCCGGTTCGGGTGTCTTCCCGGGTAAAACGGGAGTAGCCAAGGCCAAACTCGAAAAAACCGCTCAGGGGCATCCACCCTACGGTGATGGCCGAAAATTGGCGGTCTTCATTCGGCTTGCCCGTGATACTGAAATAATAGGGTGATTGGGTATACTCACCGTAAATGGACATCCGTCGCGTAAAGCGGTAGTTCAGGCCCAGCGTGAGCGGGAGTACCTCCTCGGCCAGTTCGTACGATTCGGCATCCAGAATGCCGTCCGGGTCACTCAGCGTAGCCACTTGTTGGACCGCGTAGCCGGCGTCGATGGCCAACCGCCGCCGTTGCGTCTGGGCGTCCGCCTCAACTGAGCCAGCCAATACGAACGCCAGACACAGGGCGGTAAAGGTGAGATTACGAAGGGAGATAGAAATAAACATAATGACAGTGTGTGTTCCGTTACGGCAAAGTTGGCCGTAGACTACCGCGCCGGCAATACGTTGAGTAGCGTATTCCCGCCCTTCCGTCCCCCTGACTCCTCGTTCCTTATCACTTAATCAGGCTATTAAATCGGTAATAGAATTAAATAACTTGAGCGGAGCGTTCCCTATCTTTCCCGTACAAACCCCACCCTACCATGCGCGCCGTAGCCATCGACGACGACCCCCGTATGCACCGCGTCCTCAGCCGCATGCTTGCCCTCATCAACGCTGAGGTGGAGATCGTCGCTACCGCCACCAGCGTAGCTGCGGGGGTGGAAGCCGTCAACACCCACGAACCAGATTTATTATTTCTCGATATCGAATTGCCCGATGGTACCGGTTTCGATTTGCTGGAACAAATCAATGCCGGCCGCTACCTTATCGTATTCATTTCCGGCCACCACCACTACGGGCGCCTGGCCCTCAAATTTGAGGCGCTTGACTATCTGGATAAACCACTGAATTCCGAGGATTTACGCGATGCCCTACGTAAGGCCCAGCGCCGTTTTGCCCAACGTTCCGCCGCCGACAGGCTCGAAGACCTGGCCGTTGCCCTCCGCAATTTTCGCGGGAGCCAGCTCCCTTCCCGGCTGACGATCTCGAATAGCGATGGCATCTTTTTCGTCCCCGTCGAAGACATTATTCGGCTCAGCACCGCCGATGGTTTAGTGACCGTCCACTGCGCTGACGGCCGCAAATTGCACAAGACGGCGCGCCTGAAAAGTTACGAGCGGCAGTTTGCGGATTACCCCCACTTCACCCTCGTGCATAAGTCTCACCTCGTCAACCTACGTCGCGTCCGGGCGCTCGTCACGGGTCCCCACCTGATTATGGAAAATGGCGACGAAGTCATCCTTTCGGCCCAGAAAGCGAAAGAAGTCCGCGCCTTGCTCGACGGTCTCTAATCCGCTTAGATGTCACCAAATCACCCCTAGCCGTCACGAAACCGGCCCCCGGTGAGATACGCCCGGTAGCGTAGGCCACTGCGCCTAGTTTTACCAGCGTAATTCATTCAAAACCAGGCTGGTAGTGGCGCGGCCACGGCGTAGCGGGTGCTTGCGGTAGCGCGGCCCGGGCGGCGGTGGTATGCCCTTTGCTGGCTGCAATTCCCCGTGGCATGTTTACCAACACCTCCCCCCAATTTGCTTGTTTCTGGAACCAGGACGTCAGCCCCATGGCGCTCGCCCGCCTGCGCCGCCAAACTGATTTTGCGGCCCGGAACCGCGACCGTTTCAACCGGCTATCCCCCCGAGAACGGGAGATACTCACCCTCATCGCCCGGGGCGCCACCAACGATGAGATCGCCCGCCAACTCTTCCGTTCCGTTCACACCGTCCGCACCCACCGCAACAATATCTGGCGCCAATTGGAGATCACGACCCTCATCGAAGCCCTCTGGTGGGCCCAGTGTTTTGATCTGGTCTGAGCGCTCCGGCACCGGCAGATCTTGTATTCAACCCTTCGCCGTTTACCCATTTACTCCGCACCCGCGGCAGCGCCCGAATTGTACTCAAATTAGGAACAATAAAAATTGAAGTCCACGGCGCTGCCGCAGGTGCTATAAAATAGGCAAGAAAACCGGGGGGACAACCAATCAGCTGAATACTCCAACTAAACGAAAAGCCCAGCAGCCAGGCGGGACGGACGGGGGTTAAACGGGCAAATTCCGTTTAAGGCGGGTCTTAGCGACCAAAGATGTGGGGCAGATCGGTCTCGGATGCATCAAATCGAGGTTTCACGCGTAATTTGGGGAAACTCGATCAGCTCAGCGAAGGCACGTTTAAAGCACGTATGACATTTTGTTTCTCGCCCTTCAACACCGCACCTGCGCCAGCGCCCGAAAGCAAAAATTTAGGGTTGGAATAGACCGGCAGAACCCCATCCCCATAACAATGGGGTTACAGAAATTGGTTGCGCATTATACCTTTGTGCCAACACTTAGTACACTGTCCGGACTGAACCCACCCTTTTTGTATTCCGTCCCCAGCCCTTTTTGGCCCGCCGGCTTAATAACCTTAACGCAGGCGTGCCCGGATGACTTTGCTACCACCACTTGAACAACAATACCTCAACATAAACTACTAACCCTCAACCAAATCCCATCTATGTTACGAAGCTTTACCCTCCGGGTGATGGCACTGGCCCTGTGCGCCCTGCCGCTGGCTACGGCCACCGCCTCCACCACTAATACCGATGGCACCATCGAAGTCTACGTCTGGGACGACTGGAACGCCGACGGCAAGCAGAACGGCTCCGAGCCCGGCCTGAGTGACGTCACCGTTAGGTTGCTCCGCAAGGACGGCCGGCCTTTCCCCGACGCCCCCACCCAAATCACCGGCACCACGAACGCCAGCGGTATTGCTACCCTGACGGCCCCCGCCGGAGATTACAAACTGCAAATCGACGTACCGGCTGACCACGCCGTCACCAAACGGATGGCGAGCGGCATCAGTGCCGCCCAGAACAGCGACATCGGCGATAACGGCATCACTAATTTCTTCACCCTCGCCGCTGGCCAGACCTACACTGACTACGACGCCGGCCTCTGGTCCCCCGGCCAGGTCATCACCGAAGTGTGGGACGACCGCAACGGCGACGGCAAGAACAATGGTTCCGAGCCGGGCATCGCCGGGGTTCCGGTCAAGCTCCTCCGCAGCGATGGCCGCCCCTTCCTGAAGCCCGACGGCACGGAAGTAACCGGCGTCACGAACGCCGCTGGCGAAGCCACGCTCGATTACGTACCCGCCAACATCAACGTGGGCCTCTTTTACGAGCTGCCGGCCGACCACAAATTCACCACCCGCAATTCTTCTTCCACCAACGATACCCAGGATAGCGACGCCGGCGATAATGGCCGCACCGGTAACATCCGTGCCGACCGGGGCAACCAGACTTTCACCAACGTTGACGCCGGAATGTGGGCGCCCGGCACCGTAGAAACCTACGTGTGGGACGACCGCAACGGCGACGGGAAAGCTAACGGCTCCGAGCCCGGCCTGAGTGGCGTGGACGTACAACTCATCCGCCAGGACGGCCAAGCCTTCCTGAAACCAGACGGCAGCCCCGTGACGGCTACGACCGGCATAGACGGTATTGCTACCCTCGACTACCTGCCCGCCGACCGGGCCGTGGCCCTGCGCTACACCCTGCCTGCCGACCATAAATTTACCGGTAAGCAGTCCAACTCCACCAACGACACCCAGGATAGCGACCCCGGTAACGATGGCCGCACCCGCTACTTCCGCGCCACCCGTGGTAGCGAGAAGATCACCAACTTCGACGCCGGAATGTGGGCGCCCGGCACGGCCGAGGTAGAGGTCTGGTTCGACGCCAACGGCGACGGCAAAAAGAACGGTTCCGAAACCGAAGGCATCTACGGCGTACGCGTCAACCTCCTCGAGAAGGACGGCCGCCCAGTACTGAAGGGCAACCGCCCCGTGACCGCCCTGGCGGCCTGTGGAACGAATACGGCCACGCTGGATTACGTCCCCGCCGACCGTGAACTCCGCGTGGAGGTGATTCCCTTCGCCGGCGGCGTCTTCAGCCCCGCCCGTGCTTTCAATGATACCCAGGATAGCGACATCGAGCGCAACAACCGCACCCGCCCGTTCCGCGCCGACCGGGGCAGCCAGGTAACGACCAACCTCGACGCTGGCTTCACCACCATCGGTACCGTGCCGAATGACGCTTCCGTCGTCGTCCGCGCCTGGAACGATACGAACGGTAACGGTATTCAGAATGGCAACGAGCAAGACGCCAACATCGAAGGCGTGAAGGTCAATCTACTGGATGCAACGAGCCGCGAGGTATGCGCCTGCGTCAGCACCGGAGCGGATGGCCTGGCTACCGTGCCGGCCATTTCCGAATACGGCCGATTTCTGCTGGAAGCAGAGCGCCCCGCCGACCATAAAATCACCCACTTCCGCCGGGGAAATGACCGCGAAAACAGTGACTTCTACACCAATGGATTTGCCCCCATCTTCCGCCTTACGCCGGGTGAAGTACGGGATAACCTGGACGTGGGCTTCTGGGCCCCGGGCAGTGTAGTTGCCCGCGTCTGGAACGATGCTAACGGTAACGGTATCCAGAATGGCTTTGAGGGAGACTCCAACCTCGTGGACGTCCCCGTGACCGTCCTGGAACTGGATAAAACCGAATTGATCAACCCCAACACCGGCGCTACCGTGACCGGTATGACGGGGGCTGACGGCACCGTTACCCTTCCCTACGTGCCGGCTGACCGCCAGTTCCGCCTTCGCTTCGATCTCCCGGCCGACCACAAGTTCACCCCCACCCGCCGTGGTGGCAACGGCGCTCAGGATAGCGATGCTTACACTAACGGGATCACCCCCACTTACCGCGCCGACCGGGGTAGCCAGTTGTTCACCGACATCGACGCCGGCCTCTGGGCCCCCGGCAGCGTCGTCGCCCGCGTGTGGGATGACCTTAACGGTAACGGTATCCAGAATGGTAACGAGGCGGACGCCAACCTTTCCGACGTGACGGTGACCGTCATGGAAAGCAACGGCCAGCCGCTGATTAACCCGAACACGAGTACCCCGGTTACCGGCCAGACCGGCACCGACGGTACCGTTACCCTGAACTACACGCCGGCCGACCGGGCCTTCCGCCTGAAGTTTGACCTGCCCGCCGACCACCGTTGGACGCCCGCTAACCGAGGCCGCGACGATAACCAGGATAACGACGCGTACTCCGCAGGTCTCACGAATAGCTACCGCGCGACTCAGGGAAGCCAGCGATTCACTCAGATTGACGCCGGCGTATGGGCTCCCGGCAGCGTCGTCGCTCGCGTTTGGGACGACCTGAACGGTAATGGCATCCAGAACGGTAACGAGGCGGACGCCAACGTTGCCGGCGTGACCGTCACCGTTATGGAAACCAGCGGCCAGCCGCTCATCAACCCAACCACTAATGCCACCGTAACCGGCCAGACCGGTACCGATGGTACCGTCACCCTCGATTATACGCCGGCCGACCGTGGCTTCCGCCTCAAGTTCGACCTGCCCGTTGACCACCGCTGGACGCGCTCTAACCAGGGCCGCGACGATAACCAGGATAACGATGCGTACTCCGTCGGCCTGACGGGCAACTACCGGGCCAGCCAGGGCAGCCAGCAGTTCACCCAGATTGACGCCGGCGTTTGGGCGCCCGGTTCCATCACCGCCCGTGTCTGGAATGACCTGAACGGTAACGGCATCCAGAACGGTAACGAAGCGGATGCCAACCTGGCGGGCGTGACCGTCACCGTAATCGAAAGAAACGGCGACGACCTCATCAATCCCAACACCGGCGAGTCCGTAACGGGAATGACTGGCCCCGATGGTCTCGTCACCCTCCCCTACACCCCGGCCAACCGCCAGTTCCACCTCAAGTTTGATTTGCCCGCGGACCATAAGTTCACCGGTTCCAACAAGGGTGGCAACGACACCCAGGATAGCGACGCCTACAATAACGGCCGTACCCCCGGCATCAGCACTAAGCAGGGTAGCCAGGTACACACCAGCGTGGATGCTGGCCTGTGGGCTCCGGGATCCGTCGTTACCCGCACTTGGGTCGACGCCAACGGTAACGGTATCCAGAATAACAACGAGACCGACGGACTTTACGGCCTGGAGGTACAACTCGTGGAAGCCGACGGCACCACGCCGGTCCGCCGCCCCGACGGTTCCATCGTAAAGGCGACCACGCAGTGTGGTGACTTCACGGCCAACCTCGATTACGTGCCCGCCGACCGTACGGTCCGCTTACTGTTTGACGTCCGTGACGGCGCCAGGTACGCTCCCCGTAGCCGTGGTGGCAACCGCGCGCAGGACAGCGACATCTACGGCCCCGGCCTGACGACCTCCTTCCGCGCCAGCCGTGGCAGCCAACTCTTTGAGGACGTCGACGCTGGCTTCACCGATGGTGGCGCCGCCGCAATGGGTAACGTGATCGCCCGCGTCTGGGACGATCAGGACGGCGACGGCGTACAGGATGCCACGGAGCGCGACGCTAATCTGGAGGGCATCAAAGTAAGCCTCATCGATGCCAATACCCGCAAGACCTGTTCTTGTACGACTACGGATGCCGCTGGATTGGCGAGCCTCAGCGGCCTGGTTGATTTCGGCCAGTACCGCCTGAAGGTGGACCTACCCGCCGACCATAAATTCACCAACGCTAACCGTGGTGGCAACGACAATAATGACAGCGATACGGGCGTGGATGGCCAGACCGGCAAGCTCCGCCTTACGGACGGTGGCACCGTCACCAACTTTGACGCCGGCCTCTGGGCGCCGGGTACGTTGACCGCTCGCGTCTGGAATGACGCCGACGGTGACGGCAAGCAGGACGGCTCCGAGAACGACGAAAACATCGAAGGCATCCTCGTTTCCCTGGTGGACATAGACAAAAACCCGGTATTCTACCCCGGTACCACGACGCCCATCCAGGCTCTGACCGACGCCGATGGCGAGGCCTTTATCGACCACGTTCCGGCCGACCGTTCCGTGCGTTTGTTCTTTGCCAAGCCGCTTGATACTCGCTTTACCGCTTCCGGGCGGGCCGCGGATAAAGAGGACAACGATGCTGGCGTGGATGGCTTCACCGGCAGCTTCCGGGCTGACCGCGGCAGTATGTTCTTTAAGGACGTGGATGCAGGCATCTGGTCCGTCGGCACGGCCGTGGTCCGCGTTTGGAACGACGTCAACATGGACGGAATCCAACAGGGCAGTGAGAACAACAGCAACATTGAAGGTGCCGTGGTTACGCTCCTAGAGAGCAACCCCCGCAACGCCATCATCAACCCCATGACCGGTGCTCCCGTAAGCGCCACTACTCAGGCGGATGGTTTGGCCACGCTGGACTACGTACCGACCGACCGCAACTTCCGCTTCCGGGTAGAATTGCCGGATGGTTTCGTGTTTACGTCTTCTTTCCGGGGTACGAACAGCGCCCAGGACAGTGACTTTGGCAACGACGGCCAGAGCGCCAATTTCAACCTCACGGGCGGTGGCCAGACGATCACGCACGTCGACGCCGGTGCTTTCCTCGACGTGGCCAAGTCGGCTGCGAAGACGGCCCCGTTTGCGGCCAAGCCTAACCAGGCCCCACGCTTCCCCGTTGAGCTGAGCGTGTTCCCTAACCCCGCCACGGAGTTGGTTAACGTACGTTTCGAGCTGGCCGAAGCCGGTGAGGTAAGCCTCCGCCTGGTCGATCTGGCCGGCCGCGAGGTCGCCCGTAGCCGCCGTTCACTCACGTCCGGTAGCAACCAACTCACGCTCGAACTGCCGCAGGTACCCAACGGCACCTACATCGTCGAGCTGATCGGCCAGGATCTTCTGGAGCGCCGCAAGATCATGGTTACCCGCTAAGGGAAGCCTTGGTTCAGTAGACCCTTAGGTCTTCGGATGGGTAGTACTACTTCGGTGGTGCTACCCATCTTTTTTTTGGGCGCTGCCGCGGGTGCCATGAAATAGGGATTAAAACGGGATATCACTCAATGGTGAGGACCAACGTATCCGGTACTGGAAGTGCTCCATCAAACCCCGGCCGACGAACGTGGACGTCGCGGATGATCAACGTATCCCCAATTTGAAGATCGTTGATCATCGCCCGGCCCGTCGCGTCGAAAGGACCACCCTGGTTGATGTGTCGTCGTACGGTCCCGTTGGTAATGGTGGTTATTTCGTAGGTCGTGACGGGTGCCGTAGCACAGACATCTAGATTTACCACTACCGCTCGAATTCCAATCTGTCCGAGAACGCTCGTCCTTGGTGCGGTACTGTTTCTACTTGAGAACCCACCTAGCGCTACCTCGACCGGCACCAACCGGACGTTATAGGGATACTTCGCTTTCCCGGTAGCCGTAGTAACCGTTATCGTCACTGGGCCCAGGCTGCTGGGGTTTACGGAGAAATGGCCATTGTAACCTTTTATTGGTAGTTCCTGTAAACCATCAACCGACGTTATTTCAGCGGAAATTTGTTCCCAAGCCACCGGTTCCTTCTGCTGCGCCACAATCGTAAGTGGGTTATCCACCCCCGCGTAGAGGACGCGATTTACTTTATCTACTGAAATGACGGCGGGTGGGGATTGGGAAAACGTGGGAAGGGAGAACAAGAAGAGGACCAGTAGGAGCAGTGTGCGCATGGTTAAGCAACTGCTCTTAAGTCACTATAGTACGCGAGGGTTTGAAATTATGATCCCACCAGTTCGTCCGTCGCATGATGGCGGACGAACCTAGACTTAACCCAAACAGGTTTCACCTCTTCACTACGAGGTGTACAATTCAGAGTGCAGAATTTTCAAAATGTCCGGTTTTCGGTCCTAAACCTGCGTTTCTGTACTACCCAAAGTACACTCTTTTCAAAATTGAACATTAAAAAGTGCAATTCTGGTCCGCATGATGCCTGAATGCCCACCTCCCCCGCACGATACCCACGAACCTCGCACCTGCGGCAGCGCCCAAGTCAGGTAGCGGAAGCAAGGAGGGTCGAGGATGACGGAATTGAGCGCCAATGACCGCCGGGTACAGGGCCAAGTCATTGTTACTTACCTAACAGTATGTTTGGCTGCCTACGATCGAGAGCGTAACTTCCCTGTCTCTCCGGTAACACTGTGCGGAGGCTGTTTCCCTGTCTGACATGGCACACACTCGTCTTTTACAACTAATTGCCTGCGTTGCTTGCATCCTGTTCGTGGCTATTAAGTCGGCCAGCGCGCAGGGAGGTACTGCCGTAGTGGTGGGTATTTCGGACTACCGGGATGCAGCCATTACGGACCTGCGGTTTGCCCATCGGGACGCCGAGGCGTTTGCCGATTATCTAACAACCAGCGGCATCAAGACTAAACTACTTACGGACGCTACGGCCACCCGTGCCGCCATCGAATCGGCACTCTCCTGGCAAAGAGAGAATACGGTGGCGGGGGACCTGGCCATCCTCTATTTCGCCGGCCACGGTGACGCAGAGACGAATGAATCCGACGCCGTTATCGGCTATTTACTGGCCCACGACTCCCCACCCAATAATTACCCACTGACGGCTATTGGCCTCGGCGCACTTAACGAACACCTGGCTGCCATTACCGACGCCGGCGGTAAGGCGCTCGTGGTCTCGGATGCCTGCCATTCCGGGAGCCTGGCGGGCAACGCCATCAACGGCGCGCAACTGACGGCAAAGGAACTGATGCGGGAAGGAGAAAACCAGGTCCGCTTTCTATCCTGCCTGCCAGAAGAACGGGCCCTCGAAGGCGAACAGTGGGGCGGCGGCCGCGGCGTCTTCTCCTACTTTTTCGTCGATGCCCTCAGGGGGCTGGCGGATGAGGATCTTAACGACCGGGTGGATCTCTTTGAAGTGGAAACGTTCGTCCGGTCAAAAGTGAGGGCGGCAACCCAACGGAAGCAACTCCCCACCCTTAGTGGTGACCAAGGGGCGGACATCACCTTTCGAACTGCAAAAGATATTAGCGAAACCCTGTTGGAATCCCGAACGCGGGACCTGCAGCAAGAATTTATTAGCGGGCTGATTGGCCTCGCCCCACCGCAAAGCCAACGGGCCTACGCCCGCTTCGAGCGCTCCATCGAACGCGGAGACCTGCTAGCCCCGGAAGGCAGAAACGCCCTGGCACACTACCGCGCCCTGAGGCAGGACCCCGCCCTGGCCGCCCTCGGCAGCGTGCTGACTGAGCGGCTGACGGTTAGTCTGCTCGACTCCGTCCAAACGGCACTGGTGGACTACCTGGCGACCGACCGGGAAGAGTTGTACTTACGATCGCAGGGAGATGACCGCTACGGCCGTTTCGTCGCCTACCTGAAAGCTGCCGGAGAACTGGTGGGTGAAAATGACCCCCGCTGGCCCGGTATCCGCCTACGGCAACATTATTTTGAATCCGTCCGCCTGCGGAGTGCCGGCGACCTTTCCGGAGGGGATGATCAGGAAGCCTTCCTGCAGGGAAGGGCGGAAGCAAAAGCTGCCCTGGCCCTGCAGGATGACCTGGCTTACGTCTGGAATGAATTGGGCCTCCTCCAGCTCCGCCTCGGTGAGACGGAAGCGGCCGAAGGGTCTTTTCGCAAGGCCATTGCCCGAGCGCCCACCTGGGCCCTACCCTACAGTAATCTGGGGATCGCCCTCAAAAAGCAGGATGCCAAAAAGCACTTCGCGGAAGCGCGGGCCGCTTACGAAACCGCCATCCGCCTCAAGCCCGGCTACTCACTGGCGTACAATAACCTGGGGAACCTGCTGGCTGCCAATGGAGCACCGCTTGATACTTGCGTCGCCTACCTACAGCGAGCCCTCCAGGTGGATGATCGCTACGTGGACGCCCGCTACAGCCTGGCTTCTCTCTACTCCGATAAGCCGGACCATACGGAAGCCGCCCTGGAGATCCTCAATGATCTCATCGCCGAAAGGGAGGCCGTTGCGAAATACCATTTCCTGAAAGGCTTCGTCCACCTGCAAAGGGGGGAATACGGCGTGGCGGAAGCACCCCTTCAGCGCGCCGTCAACCTGAGCCCGACCTGGGAGGGAGCCTACCTGAATCTGATCAATCTATACAGCCAGCCGGGTGCCGACTTGGCTTCCGCAAAAACGTTCTACCGGGCGCAGGCCAAGAAGCACCCCACCAATAAACTGCCCTACGTGGCGATGGCCCTGGCGGATACTGCGGACGTCAGCTGGGCCAATATCGCTGCCGACGCTGAAGTGGCGGATGCGGAAAAAGCAAAGGTGCTCATCGAAACTGGCTACTTGCTGGCAGAGTACGGCCAATTATCGTTAATGGAAACCGCCCTGGTCAGGGCCACTGAGGCAGCCCCATTGCAGTCTGGGCCCTACGGTGGATTGGCCACCTTGTACCTCTACCAAAAGAAGGAGAAAAAGGCCGTAGCCGCCGCCGTTCAGTTGTTGGAGCTGTCTTCGCCGGAAGAGCTACAAGCCACTTGCGCCAACTTTTCTAGTGGCGGAAGCTTTGAGGGCCTGGCCATCGAAAAGCGGGTTCGCCCGTTATTAAAGCAGCGGTGCCCGGATTGATGGGCTAATCGACTAAGCAATAAGTTGCGCGGGTTCCTTCTATTTATACTTATTTCCCGGGCACGCTACCACACTCGTCTTACTTCACTTGACACACTCAAAACAATGAAAATTCTCCTATCCGTTGTCCTATGCTGTAGTGGCCTTTGGGTCTCCGCACAAACGTCCGCCCGTAGCCTGCCAGTTCTGGGGGACGGGACCCGATCCACTTCCACCACGACCAATAACTCCACCACCGACGTAAGCATGCGGCCTGGTACGGTTGTTCCGGAAATCACCAGTACCCCCGTGATTAACCCGGTTTTGGAGACCATCCCCCTAGAGGAAGTCGGCCAGCCGGTAACCATCGATGATGGCTTTGAGGGAGACGTGGATGATTATCTTTTTATCACCAACCGGGAAGACTTTTTCCGTCACGGCATCAATTTGGCGTCCAGTTTTCATCGGAATAGTAACGACCCCCAGGCCGCCAACCAGATGAAGGGGGCCATGGCAACGGTGGATTACTCCGATACCTACCGCGTCCGCCGCTTATTTAACATTCAGATCGTCCTGGCCCGGCTATTCTTTGAAGAAAATAATCTGGTGGCCTCCGACGAACAGATCGTCAACGCACTAACCGTGGAAAAACGGTGGTTGGCGCAGAGCCAATCCGTCACCAAAGAAACCCTGGAGCTGCGACTAAAGATTGGCCACGACCTCTACGGCCTCGAATTTTTCAACATGGCCGGAGACCGCTTCGAGACCGTACTGGAACTCGCAAATGCAGCGGACGGCCTCAGCCCGGAAGACCGGAAGGAAGTCATCGCCCACGCCCAGTATATGTTGGCGCGTATCAATACCATCTGGGGAAAAACCGAACTGGCCATGCACCTTTTCGAGCAATCGCTGGAAGGAGGCGCCCTTAGCATCAAGAACTCGAATACGGCAGAGCTCTTTTCCCCGGAGAAGGACGTTGCGCTCCACCCGTTGCGGTCGGGGCCAAAGTGGGTTGAACTGAAAAACCGGTTCTTCTTTTAGGCCCATGCTACCCACCCGATCGCACTATATCCACGCGGCCGTCATCACGGTTATCGTACTGCTCTTCATCTCATTGATGAAGCTCTTTACGCTGAAGGTGCATTACTTCGACCCCTTCAGTTCCCGCCTGCAGGATTATGAGGTGACGGACATTCTGTTCTCCCAACTACGGGATACGGCGCGGGTGAAGTTTGTCGACGAGATCATCATGGTCCACGTCCCCAAGCCGGACCGGGCCCAAATGGCGGACCTTATTGACAAGATATCCGACAAGGGTGCTCGGGTGATTGGGGTTGACGTCCTGTTCCCCGGCAGAAAGGATAGCCTGGGTGACGCCCGCCTGGCCCAAAGCCTACGGGGAAGGGATAACATTGTCCTGGCCGCCAATCTGATGCAGTACGATCCGGCCACGGATAGTATTTCGGGCATGATCACTTCCGACTCCCTATTCGCTCTGGGAAGCATAAACGCGTACACCAATTTCCTGGCGAGTACCAACCGAACGGTTCGGCTTTTCACCCCCTGGCTGAAAACCAGCGGTGGCGTCCGTCAGCAGGCCTTTGCTACGGCCATTGCCGGGGTATATGATCCCAACCTGCTGCACCGTATGCGCCGGCGGGGCGGCCGGAGCGAAAGGATTAACTACGTGGGTGATTTCCGTAGTTTCATCCGTAAGGACATTGACGAAGTCCTGCGGGCCGATAGCCCCGATTACTTCCGGGGCCGCATTGTGCTCATTGGTTACGCCCACAGTACTGCCGTGGATGCACCGCTGGAAGACCGTTACTATACACCACTCAACCGCTTCTACACGGGGCGGAGTATTCCGGACATGTACGGTATGACGATCCACGCCAATATCATTAAAATGATCATTGACGGTAATTGGATCCGGGAGTTACCGAAGCTCTTGGTTTACTTGATTACCGTCGTTTTTACCTTCCTGAACGTATTGCTGATCCAACGCATCTACCATCGTTTGCCGGACGTATTTCACGGAGTGACCCGGCTGTTGCAGATTGCGGAGGCCATCTTGCTCTTTCTACTCGTTGCCATTTGTTTTACTGCCTTCGACGTCAAGTTGGAACTTGGTATTGCCCTGCTGGCCATGCTAATGGTGTACGACTTCGTGATGATCTACGAGAACCTGATACGTAAACGCATTCCTTACCTTAAAGACCTGGATTATGATTAAATCGATCGCAATCAGTGCCCTCCTAATTCTGCTGGCCATCGCGCCGGGAGGGTTAGTGGCCCAGCAATCCGCCCCAGTGGTGATGTACAAAAGCGGCTCGGTATTATTTACCCCCGACGATGGCCGTTCCCCCTACGCCGTGACGTCCGGTGACCGGCTTGGCGTGACGGGTGCCCTCCAGCTGAAAGCCGGAGCCAGGGTGGAGATCAATTATCAGGATAAACACCTCGAGCTCAAAGAAGCCGGGGAGTTTCAGATGGATGAAGTACTGCAAAACCGTGCGGAATCCAGCGGTCTGCTCAGTCGCTTTTATAATTTCATCAGTAATGGTCTGGACCAATCCAAAAGCAGGCAGTCGCTGGAAAAAGCCTACCTGAAAAACCAGGGCAACGCCCAGGGTAATACCCGTGGGGCGGGGGACGGTGGCCTAAGGAATGTCCGCCCTTTCGGCGGGAGACTGACGGCGGCGAATTACGCCTTTACCTGGCCGGCATACCCGTCCGCGAGCCATTACGAATTCAGTATTCTAGAAGAAAGCACCGGCAACTTCCTGATTACAGCCCTGGCGGCGGAGAACACGTTCAGCGTTGACCTTGGCCAACTTAACTTGGCGGACGGACAGTCCTACACCTGGGTCTGCCGCGCCGTTACGGCCGGGGGGGATAATCGCAACAGTTTGCTTTCACGTGGCGCACCGAAGACGGAGCTGGCCAGTATCACTTTTAGTTATTCGGCGGCTCCCTTCATCGAGGTCTTTACTGCCACCCGTGGTGAGCTCCCCGGTGCACAGGGTGGTATGCTGCACAATCTCAACCTGGTTATGGCGCTGGAAGACCACGGTTTCCTGGCTGATGCGGACGCCCTTTACGCCATCCTGTTGCGTGAGACCGAGGATGCGGCCCTGGTCAACAGCCTTTACGCCAGTTTCCTGGCCAGATGGAATTTGCGGGATGAAGCGGGAAGCCTTTTGGAAGGGCGGCGGTAGCGGATGCGGCCATCAATCAAACACCTTAAACATTACCGATGCAGCTACTGAAAATTATTTTTCTCCTCTTTCTGCTCGGCAGCGGGTGCGGGGTTTTCGGGCAAGACGCACAAAAGGAGGCCCGGGCAAGAGCGGTATTCGACCGCTTGGTAATGGCCCGCGGTGATGCCCGAACGCCCGATCCCATCTTTGTATTTAGCCCACTGAAAAGAAGCGCTGCTTCGGCGAATGACGGTACGATAACCCTGGAGGAAGCCGCTTATGATGTGTGCCTGGGTTTCGGTGAGCGGGCGGATGATGCGCTGGCTGGAATCCTGGCCCACGAGCTCGTTCATTACTATGAGGGCCACGAATGGGAGGACGGATTTATCTCCCTGGTGGATGGAGACGGAGACGCAGCGGCTACCGTGGCCGAGAATTCGGCAGCCTTCACCAAAGATGAGATCGAAGCCGATTACCTTGGTGGGTTCCTGGCTCATTTGGCCGGCTACCGCTCTACCCGGCTGATGCCAAGGCTGCTCGCCGCGGTATACAACACTTACGATCTCCCCGAAGAACTGGCGGATTACCCGCCCCTTTCCGAACGGCAGTCCATTGCACTGCGGACGGCGGATAAACTGGACCAGCTGGTGAATGCCTTTGAAGTTGGGAACCTGTTGGCCGCCCTCGGCCGCTACGAAGATGGGCTCACCTATTATCAATTTATTCTCAAAGACTTTCAAAGCAGAGAACTATACAACAACCTGGGGGTCCTTTACGCCATGGCTGCCCTGGAACACTTCGATCCCGCGGCCTTACCCATGGTCTATGCTCTTCAGCTCGATTTTGAAAGCAGGATGGCCACCGGCACGCGGGGCCTTACCCAGGACGTGGCCTTTCGGGAGGCCTTACTCGCAGAAGCTATTAAAGCGCTGGAAAGTTCCGTCAGTCTTGACGGAGAATACGCGAGTGGATATCTGAATCTTGCAGCAGCACAATCTCTACTCGCCCACTCCTTCCGTCAATCCCCGGGCAATGCCGCCAATGCAGAGGAGCAATTCGAAAAAGCGGAGGACCTCCTGCTGGCTGCTCAACTTTCCGCACGCAGGGCAGGCCGTACCCAGGCCGCTAAGGAGAACCCGGACGTGATGGAGAGCGTACGCTCCCTGCAGGATGGGCTATCCAACCAAATCGACGATGTTGAATCGGTAAATACAGAAACTACTCCCGTCTCTAAAACTACGGAAAGGGTGAGGCCAGCCTTCACCATCAGAGAAAGTATTGGCGGGAGCACCGTGGACGACCTCCTCCTCAAAGCTATTGAATGGGACGAGGAAATAAACATTGGCCCCTCAGGTAAAGGCCCCTCGCTAAAGACGGCGGTGGCGAGAGAAGGAGGCGACGTCACTAAGCTTTTGCACCAATCCGGCCGTAAGGGGATCCTTTTTCTGCGTGCGGCTAGTGAGGCCGATGGCAGCACATCACTGGGCGTTGCAGTGGGTAGCCCCCGGGAAGATATTGATATTGAATACGGGGAGCCTTCGCGTAAGGTAGCATTGCCCGGTGGTGGGGAATTACTCGTTTTCGAAGCCAGCGAATTAATCTTCCTGATCAATAAGGGGAAGGTCACCACATGGTACCTCTATCGGGAATTATGATGTGAAACCCATTAGGTACAGCTACTGTGCCCTTTTGTTGGCACCTGCGGCAGCGCCCGTTTTGAGTTGCGAGTGTCGAGTGTCGAGTGGCGAGTATGGAGTTGCAAGTACCGAGGGGTGAGTACCTGTCTTAGGAGCAACTTTTAGGGCTTGATGTGTAGTTGCGTTATCATTTGCTGGCTTGCTATCTTTGCGAGCCCTAAGAAAAGTCTGTAGTCTGTAGTCTGTAGTAGCCCTCCGAATTGTCGTTGGCTACGGACTACAGACTACGGACTGCAGACTATAAAATTATGATCTTCGCAGACTTCAAAAAACTCACCGCCCACGCCAAGGATTATGGCTTCGTCTTTCAGTCGTCCGAGATCTACGATGGGCTGGGGGCGGCTTATGACTACGGGCCCCTCGGCGTGCTGCTGAAGAACAACCTCAAGGAATACTGGTGGCGGAGCATGGTACAACTGCACGACAACATCGTGGGGCTGGACGCCAGCATCTTCATGCACCCCAAGACCTGGAAGGCCTCCGGCCACGTCGATGCGTTCAACGACCCACTGGTGGATAACAAGATCAGCAAGAAGCGGTACCGCGCCGACGTATTGATCGAGGACCACATCGCCAAGATTGAGGGTAAGCTGAACAAGGAGATTGCCAAGGCGAAAAAGCGCTTCGGCGACGCCTTCGACGAGGTGGAATTCCGCGCCACCAACGGCAACGTGAAGCGCTACCAGGGGCAGATGGACGAGATCGCCCAGCGCCTCGCCAAAGCCATGACGGACGGCAACATGGAGGAACTGCGCCAAATGCTCATCGACCTGGAAATCAAGGACCCGGAATCCGGCGCGGCGGACTGGACGGACGTGCGGCAGTTTAACCTGATGTTCTCCACCCAGCTTGGTAACATTGCCGGGGAGGAAGGTAAACTGTACCTGCGTCCGGAAACGGCCCAGGGTATTTTCGTGAACTTCCTGAACGTGCAGAAGTCAACTCGGCAGAAACTGCCCTTCGGTATCGCACAGATTGGTAAGGCTTTCCGGAACGAGATCGTAGCCCGCCAATTTATCTTCCGGATGCGGGAGTTCGAGCAGATGGAGATGCAATTTTTCATCAAGCCTGGCACGCAGATGGAGTGGTACAACAAGTGGAAAGAAACCCGCCTGAAGTGGCACAAGGCCCTCGGCCACCCGGATGAAAAACTGCGCTTCCACGACCACGATAACCTGGCCCACTACGCCGACGCGGCAGTGGATATCCAGTTCGACTTCCCCTTCGGTTTCAAGGAGTTGGAAGGCATCCACAGCCGGACGGATTTTGACCTGGGCGCCCACATGGAACTCTCCGGCAAGAAGATGACCTACCACGACCCGGAAACGAAAGAAAGCTACGTGCCCTACGTGCTGGAGACCTCCATTGGTGCCGACCGCCTCTTCCTCGCTACGATGAGCCACGCCCTGCGGACCGAGATGGTGCCCGGGCAGGATGATGAGAAGAACGTTCGTGATGTGATGAAGCTCCACCCGGCGCTCGCGCCCATCAAGGCGGCGATCATGCCCCTGAAGCGGAACAAGCCCGAGATTGTGGAAGTAGCGAAGCAAATCTTCAATGACCTTCGCTTCCGCTTCGATTGCCAGTACGACGATACCGGCGCCATCGGGAAGCTTTACCGCCGCCAGGATGCCGTAGGTACACCCTTCTGCGTAACGGTTGATTTCGATACGATCGAAGAAGGCGAGCATAAGGGCACCGTGACCGTCCGCGACCGCGACACGCTGGAGCAGACGCGGGTGAAGATTGAAGACCTGGCCGCGTTCATCGGCCCGAAGGTGGATATGGCTAATTTGCTGGCGGCGGCGCAGTAGGCCAGCCACTTTGCAATGTCCCGCCCTCAATTAAAACCCGGAAGCGGTTTACTACTCGAAGCCCTTGGCCGCCACGCGGCTCAGGGCTTCGAGCTTAGTGTCTTTACGGCCCATAAGCTAACCTACTTTCTCAAGCAATTGGGTGGGCCTTACGGGAAGCAAGTTCGGTTTTCGGGCAGCCCGCGGGGCCCGCTCTCGCCGGCGGTGGATGCGGTACTGCGGCGCCTCAACGGTAGCTATCTGCGAACCTCACTGGAAGGACCGGATCACCTTTCCGCACCACTAGTATTGGATGCGGACCACCGCTTGATTACCGAACGCTACGTACGGGAAGAATTATCCGCATTACACCAAAAGCTCCCCGGCCATCTGGACCGGTTGTTGGAAGATTACCGCGATGAGTTTGGTTTGGAGTTGTTGTCGAGCGTCCACTTAGTCAGGACTTTCTTTACCCAGAAGAACGTCGCCCAGATCGTAGAGATTACCCGCGGCTGGATGGAGCGGCCGGTGGAGGAAGTCAGGACTCATCAGGTTGCCGCGGCGGTCAAGCGTTTGGATGATTTTGCGGGGTTGTTGGCGTTTGGGGGGTAGGGTTTTAGGTAGGATGTTGGGTTAACGGCCCTGGTACTGAAGCACAATTAACCCCTATTTTACCCATGACTTTGGGTAAATAACCCCCATTTTACCCATGAATTGTGGGCAGATAACCCCCATTTTGTACGAGAATGTAGTGATTGCTTACTTTTATGCATGATTGAATTAAAGTATCGTAGCGCTGAAGAATACTTAGAACGTTGGAGGCACCGCCAAACGCGCCGCCCGTTGTTGCTAAGAGGGGCCCGACAAGTGGGGAAGTCCAGTCTGGTGCGTAAGCATAGTAAAGGGTACCGACATTTTATTGAGTTGAATCTGGAACTGCCTGCTGACCGTGAATTATTTGCGGGCTTTCCACCTATTTTAGAGATCGCGACACGTATAGCTTTACGGTATAACCTCTCCGCGCTAGACGATGAGACGCTGCTCTTCATTGATGAGATTCAAGAGCAACCTGAAGTAATTCAGCTGCTTCGTTACTTCTACGAAGAGTTACCAAATATTCGGGTGATTGCTGCTGGATCGCTGCTGGAATTTGCGTTGGGTGAAGTCCGTAGTTTTCCTGTTGGGCGCGTTGAATTTTACCAATTGCACCCTCTCACCTTCTATGAATATTTAATCTGGATGGGAAAGGATGTGCTTGCGCAAGCATCCAGAAAAGTCCCCGTAGATCAAGCTGCCCACCACGAATTACTGACGGCATTTCATCGGTACACGATCGTGGGCGGAATGCCAGAGGTAGTAACTAATCTTGCAGCAGGGGCCAGCCTAGAAGAGGTGCAGAATCTTTACGAGCTCATTTGGTCCGCCTACCGTAGCGATGCTGAAAAGTATGCTAAAAATTTGCGCCAGCGGCAAGTATTGAGACACCTACTTAATACCGCCGCTAACGAGGACGATCGGATCAAACTAGCAAAGTTTGGTGGTTCAAATTTCAGAAGTGAAGAGGTGAGTGCGGCGTTTCAGGCACTGCAACAAGCAGGTGTACTACGGCTGATCTACCCCACCTCTTCCTACGACTTACCGGTGATCACGGAATACAGGCGCAGCCCCCGCATTCAATTATTGGATACGGGCTTATTGAATTACGTCCGTGGTATACAAACCGATCTGCTGCGTACGGATGATCTATCTACGGTATATCGTGGTCGGATCGCCCAACACATCATGACCCAAGCGCTGATTGCCACCCATCATACGAGTAATTGGAACCCTCACTTTTGGGTAAGAGAAAAGTCCGGTAGTTCCGCCGAGATCGATTTGATTCTGGAAGGGAAAAAGAATATCCATCCCCTAGAGGTCAAAGCAGGCCCGCAGGGCAGGTTGAGATCACTACATCAGTTTGTAGAACGGTCACAGCATTCCGTGGCGCTGCGAACGTTGCGTAATGCTTTTTCAATAGAAGAGGTAACAACTCCCTCCGGATATCCTTACCAATTGGTCAACCTCCCCTACTACCACGTTGATCAGTGGCCAGCCTATTTGGAACTAGGCACCCGAAAATAATTAATCCCACCACCGTTACTTTTCGAATACCCCCGCGAGTATGTAGATAAATACCAATAACATGCTCCGATTCATCCAGACCCTCGCCTTCTTTTTATTCACCCTGGCCTACCTCTCCGCCCAGGCTACTACCGGCCGGGTGGTGGACGAAGACGGCCGGGCCATCCCTTACGCTACCATTCTAGTCGCTCACAATGGAACAGGGACGCTGACGGACAATGCGGGCTTGTTTCAACTTGAAGGGGCTCAGCTTGCGGACACTACTACGCTCACCATCTCTTCCATCGGCTACGAAACTCAACGCGTTTCCTTGGAAGCGCTATCCATAAAAGCAGGAGGCGCAGTCGTCGTCCTGCCCTCCGCTAATTACGTGCTTCAAACGGCTGAGGTGGCGGCGGACCGTATCAAGATGAAGCGCAAGAAGATCGGGATGCCCGGGATTATGAACGGGACTTACATCTACGGTACGGAAAACAAGATCCGCCGCCACGAAATCGGTACGGTGCTCCGTCCGGATCAAGCCGCCAAGCTCGACGAAGTCATCATCAAAGTTCGGGGCATGGATGCCGACTCCGTGTTGCTGGACGTCAATCTCTACCGTATGCAGTTCGGCATGGTGGGGGAGCCGTTGCTGAAGGAGCGGGTTTTCCTACAACTCAGCCAGGCGGAGGTGGGAAAGGACATCAGTATTGACCTCGCCGATCAGGGGATTGAGGTGGAGGAGGAATTCCTCGTCACCCTTCGCATTCTCGACGTCGTCGGTGCCTTCACCGAATTCCGCATCGCCGGCAAAACAGGGGAAGCGATTGGTCGCTCCCGCGCTACCGGCGGCCGCTGGGTGGCGGATTATATGGCGCCGAATATTCGGGTTAGGGTGAGGTACCCGAAGGGGGGAGGGGATGTTGAGGGACTTTAGACGTTAGGTTTTGGATCTTAGACGGGATTTTGTAAGGACTTTAGACGTTAGATTTTAGCCCTTAGACGGGAAACCTAAATCCTTGGGAAGTTATCCGTCCCTTAACCGTGGTAGTGATTTCAGCGGCAGAAAGCGTGAAGAAATTTGCACTGTTTGAGCACGCGATAGAATTAAACGTGACCCACAAAATGAATGTAAACGGCAGACCCAGAGTTTGAAACAAAAGGTGATTGGCGAGTTGGCAAATTTTAGCTTTCTGCCGCTGAAATCGCGTTAAGCCACGGTTACAGGACAAGACTTTTGCTTCTTTTGGTCACAAAAGAAGTGCTACAAAAGAAGTGCTACAAAAGGGTTGAAATAAAACCCGACCTGGAGGTCGGGAGCCGGTGAAAAGTCACGTTAAATCAGTAAGCAAAAAATTCATTTCTTATGGAAACTATTGCAGAAAGCAGCGCTCAATGTCTGACCTAAAGGTCAGACTACCGGGGGAGGGTTATGGCAAACTCAATCTTCAAACTTCACGACCCCTTGCCGTTTCCGATCAACCACCAACCGCGTAACATCCGGCCGACTGTAGTGTCCACTCGGGTCGAAATTTTGGCGTTCGCGGACTACGGCCAAGGGGTCGAGCACCGCGTAGCGGAGGCCTTCCTCGCCGGTCAGAGGTTCCAGTAACCAGGAGCCGTCTGGGTTGGCGATGCAGCTGCCTCCGTCGGCGGGCATATCCGGTAAGTTATCTGCGATCAATTGGTAGTGGGGGGTATCCGGAGGCACGTCCGAGCGCCGCATTAATCCGGAAACGGAGATGCAGTAGCTGCGGCCTTCCCGCGCCAGGAACCGGGTAAGGATCTCCGTATTACGGGTATTCCCCGGCCAGATGGCTACGTGGAGGGTCTCCCCCTGCCCGTACAACGCCGCGCGGGGGAGGGGCATCCAGTTTTCCCAGCAGTTCAATCCGCCGAGTTGGAAACCTTCGATGGGGAAGGTCCGCAAGCCGTGGCCGTCGCCGGGAGCCCAGACGAGGCGCTCTTCGTAGGTGGGTTGCAACTTACGGTGGACGTTGCGGATCTCCCCCGCCGCATCCACGTACACGAGGGAACAGTAGAGGGATTGGCCACCGCGGTCCAGGGGCCGCTCGACGATCCCCAGGACGGTCGCTACCTTTTTGTCCTTACACGCTTCGGTGATGGGGTCCAGATCCCCGCGTTCGAGTTGTACAGCTTCGGTGGCGTAGTGGGCCCAAATATCTTTCTGTACGGGATCGTCGAAACGTGCGCCGCCCGTCCCGTCCAGCCAGAAGGGGTATCCTGGCAATATCGTTTCCCCGAACACCACCAACTTTGCACCTGCGGCAGCGCCCGCGTGGATGTACTGAACGATCTTTTCGGTCGTCGCTAACCGGTTCAACCAGACTGGGGAAATTTGGGCGAGGGCAACTTTCATGGGGCTTAGTTGAGGAGTAAAACGAAGGTGCGCGCGGCCAAACCCAGCGTGACGAGAATGACTAAACCGCCGAGGATATTGGCCAGCCGGGAGTTGACGTGGCGGCCCATCACGGACCGGGAATTGGCCAAATACAACAAGTAAACGGCGATGGCCGGGAGCAATAACGCGTTCGTAACCTGGGCAAAACGGATGATGGCGAGCGGCCGCAAACCACTCGTCGCCACGCCGATACCGATGAGCAAAATGACCGCCCAGACGGCCCGGAAACGCGGGTCGCGATCGTCCGCCGGCCAGCCGAATAAACCCCGGGCCGCGTAGGCCGCCGCGAGGGGAGCCGTGAGCGCCGAACTCAGGCCCGCCGCCAGCAAACCAACGCCCATGAGCACCCGCGCTGAACTGCCGAAGGCCGGCTCGAGCTGCACGGCGAGGTCCGCGGCATTCTTGACGGACCCGACCTCCGCCGAGGACGCCGCCGCCGTGATCACGATCAGCACCGAGATCAGACCGCCGAGCGTGACGGCCACCGCGTTTTCGATGCGGAGATCGCGCAGGGACGCCTCCGGGCCGTGTTTTTTACTCACCGTGGAGGCGTGGAGAAAGAGGTTGTAGGGCACAACCGTCGTACCCACCACCGCCATCAGCAGTAGTAGCCGATCGCCACTGGGAAAGCTCGGGACGAAGCCGGCCAGGATGGCCCCGAAATCGGGCTGGACCAACACAGTCGTCAGTAAAAAGCAGGCGCTCATGAGGACGACCAGGCCAATCAACAGCCGCTCCACCCAGCGATAACCACCCAGGAAAAGTAGCAGGGCGCAGGGCACGCCGATGAGCCAGGGATAAGCGCCGGCTTCGCCGACGAGGAGCTCCAGACCCAGGTTGCCCCCCGAAATATTCCCCGCCTCGTAGGCCGCGTTGCCCACTAGAATGGCCCCAATGACGAGAAAAAACACCAGCCACCGCGACGGGCCGCCGGGAAATTCTTTGCGGATCGCTTCGCCCAATCCCCGTTGCGTCGCCAGGCCGAGGCGGGCGGACATCTCCTGCAAAATGATCGTACAAACGATGGAAAATGCGAGTACCCAGAGGAGTTCGTACCCCGTTTCTACGCCGGCGAGGGTACACACCGTGAGCGTGCCCGGACCGATGAAGGCGGCGGCGACAAGTGTACTCGGGCCGAAGTATTTACCGAGGCTCACTGGCCGCGGCGTTGTTGCTCGAAGGCGTACAGGGCGAAGGATGCCAGCCAATGTTGGCCGGCGTAATCGCCGTCGGTGATCTTCTCCAGCGAGTAGGCGAGGTGGGTGTTGGCGATGCGCTGAGCGTAGGGATCATCGATCGAATACAGGCACCAGGCGCGACTGAAATTCAGTCCGTCGAGGTGGACGAGTTTGCCGTCCGAGCGGTCTTTTACACGACCGGGTTCCAAATTCAATGTGCCGTCGAACAGGCCGGGCAGGAAGGCCTTGGCCCACGGGGTGAACTCTGCATCGGGCAGCACTTTGCGCATCAGGTCGAGTTCCTGCAGGCAGGGGCTGAGGAAGTCGTACCCGCTAGGTTCCCAGCCGATGGGGCAGCCGGCGTCCTCCAGGTAAAAGCGGCGCGCGGCCGTTTCGATGGCGGTGAGGAGGGCAGCGTCGCCGGCGCTCGTGGCGTAGTCGTGCGCAAAGCTGAGCCCGAAGGCCGTGTTGCTGTGTTCGCCGACACGGATGGGGTAGGAAAGTTTCGGCAGGTAGGTTTGGTAGGCCTGAGAAATATACCCCGTCAGCGGCCGCAAGTTGGTGGCGAGTTCGGTGGCGGCGGGGTCGTCCCACGCGTCCAGTTCTTCCTGGAGTTTGAGGAGCCAGGCCCAACCGTAGGTCCGCTCGAAGCTGGCGCTTTCCTTGTTCATCGAGAAGTAGGCGATCTCCTGGCGGATGTTCTCGGCCGTCAGGTTTTCGGCGAGTTTGCGGCGGGCTTCTTCGCCTCGTTCCAGCTCGGGGAACCGTTTTAGCAAGTACACTAACGACCAGTGCCCGTGGACGGCCGAATGCCAATCAAAGCAACCGTAAAACGCCGGGTGGTGGGTGCGCGGCATCGCCAAATCCTCCTCCTTAGCGAGGATCACGCCAGATTTATACGGCAGTGGTTGCTGCAGGCATTCCAGCGGTAAATCGGCCAGGCGGTTGGCCTCGGCTAGCGTCAATTCCTGGACGGTAGGCATAGGCGGTGTTTCGGTTTCCGGCGTGGTGTCGTTTGCGGTGCAGGCGGTTAGCAGCAGGAGGAGGGGGAGGTAGCGGAGCATGGCGCTTTAGGGTGGCGGGTGTTGGTTTAGGGCGAAGTTAGTTGATTATAGTTTTCGGCTCCTGACCTCTCTGTCGGGTTTACTCCTGGTACGTCGACCTTTAGGTCGATGCTTAACGTGACTTCTTGTCTACCACTTCTTATCTACCACTTCTTTTGTAGCCAAAAGAAGCAAAAGCTTTGTCCTGTGCAGGTGGCTTAACGCGAAATTTCTTCGGATTAGCTAAACGCTGCAAACTCGCTTGACGACTAGTTTTTCATGCAGCAATTTCGCTTGCAACAACTTTGGTTTTCAAGCATAGATCTGTAGCAGCTCGAACAGTGCAGCGTTCTTAACGCTAATCCGAATAAATTTCACTACCACCTGCAAGGGACGGATAAATTCCAGGACTTCAGATATTCCTCAAAAACCTATCGTCTAAAATCCCCAATACCTTTCTACCGCTGAAATCACTACCACGGTTAAGGGACGGATAACTCTCTAAGGATTCAGGTATCCCGTCCAAAATCTAAAATCTAACGTCTAGAATCCTATTCTCCCATCTCCGCCAACCGCGCCCGCGTTCCCGCAATGATCTTAGCGAAGCGGTCACCTCGGCCGGCAAGTACCTGGAGGGCGTCCTTTACCGGTTGGGTGGGGAGGGTGGTCTTTGGTGTAGCAGGTTTCGCACCCATCATGAGGGGGCCATTTTGCTCCTGGCCGGAGAGTGCTTCCATGCTTAGTCTTGCTTTCTTTACCATACGCTCGTATTTATCGAAGAGGGCATCCGGGTCGTCAACGAGGAAGGGGTCTTCGGCGAGTCGCTCGGCTAATTTTAGGAGCACGCCCTGCATGGTGACGTAGGTGACTGCCGCCACCGTCAGCGCCTGAAAGTCAGCGGATTTGACGACGTCCTGTTTGCTCTCGATAAGTTTGTAGTAGATGGCCGTGGTGGAGATCGCCTCCGTACCGAAGACGCCCGAGTCCGACAAGGATTCCGATACGGCGTAGAGGAAGACGAGGAGGCCTGGGGCAATTCGCGTCATGGAGAAACTGAAGTCGCCCGAAGAGCTGGAGGAGGACTTAGCGGCTTCGGCGACGGAGGCGACGACGTCCACGTAAGAGTCAATGGCCGCTGCGCTCAGGGCGGGGTTGGGCCCGGCCGTATAGGTAGCTAGGGTAGATTTAAGAATACTGGTGATGACGTTGGCAATGGCGTCCAAACTGAACTCACTGACGTACTCCGTTTTGATGTGGCGTTCGTACCCAATTTCCCGCGGGTCGTCGAGCTGCGCTTGTTTTAGGCGTTCGGTGATGGCCGTTTCGAAGGTGGCGCGGTAGCCGGCGTCTTGCGCTGCAATTACTTCCTCCAGCTTTTGAATCGCCTCCGAGGCGGAGCTGGTGTTCTTGACTACGTTCTGTACGTTTCCTGAGTTACATCCCATGTTGACGGTGTGTTTTGGTGGCGGGTTTGTGGTAGGCCGCTATGTGTGTGCAAATTCTGCCGACAGTTGAGGCAGGGTATCAAATATAAGTTTTATTGGTTAAAATTAAAATAGCTTTTGGTGCAATTCGTATGGCATATTTTACGCATATAATTTGCTTGCGAATGTTGTCTGAAAGAAGGTTGAATTACATGTAAACTTATTTAAATGTGATTTGAGGTGCCGTTGATGCCGTTGAGAATTATTAGGGTTTGCCTCCACTGGCACCCGACCTCTAAGTCGGGCTCATTCCTGGTACGTCGACCTTTAGGTCGATGCTTAACGTGAATTGTTGTCTACTACTTCTTTTCTATCACTTCTTTTGTGACCAAAAGAAGCAAAAGTCTTGTCCTGTAACCGTGGCTTAACGCGATTTCAGCGGCAGAATGCTAAAATTTGCCAACTCGCCAATCACCTTTCGTTTCAAGCTTTAGTTTGCCGTGTGCATTTGATTCGTGAGTTATGCATTAACCTTGCGCGTGCTCAAACAATGCAAATTTCTTAACGCTTTCTCCCACTGAAATCACTACCACGGTTAAGGGACGGATAACGAGAGGAGAAAATTCATCAAGTAGTAAATTGCTATTCGCCCCGGAGTCTCTGCTCCCCTCTCCCTTGGAGAGGGGCTGGGGGAGAGGACCACTACCACGGTCAAGGGACGGATATCTTCCCATGGATTCAGGTATCCCGTCCAAGATCTAAAATCTAACGTCTAAAATCCTTTCAGTATCCCGTCCAAGATCTAAAATCTAACGTCTAAAATCTCAAGAATGACCATCATCTTCGACATCGGCAACGTCCTCATCTCCTGGGACCCACGCCGTCTCTACCGCAAGCACTTCGCCACCGCGGATGAAGCCGACTGGTTCGTCACCAACATCACCCACCTGGATTGGAATGAGGAGCAGGACCGCGGCCGGCCCGTCGCCGAAGCCACCGAATTGCTCGTGGCGGAACACCCCAAGTGGGAACGGGAGATCCGCATGTACTACGACCGTTGGACGGAACACTTTGACGGCGCCATCGAAGGAACTGTGGAGATCCTCCAGGAACTCGACGACTCCGGCCAACATCGCCTCCTCGCCCTCACCAATTGGAGTGCCGAACTCTTCCCCTGGGCCCGCGAGAATTTCGACTTCCTGCAGCGCTTCGAACACATTACCGTTTCGGGGGAAGTGAAGATGAAAAAGCCGAACCCGGATATTTACGAACACATCCGCCAAGAGTACGACCTTGGCGACTTTTCGGATTGCATTTTCATCGATGACTCGGCAAGAAACGTGGCTACGGCGCGTTCAATGGGTTTGGATTCGATTCAGTTTACTTCCCCGGAAGCTTTGCGGGAGGAGTTGAAGGAGCGGGGCATTTTGTAGTGGGGCTGGCAAAGCATGCTTTTTGAACTTCGCCCGTGGCCACTCGTTTGGAAGGCGCTTCCTGTTTTCTACAAGGAGCCAAAGAAGGAAAAGGAGTATAAGACGCTTGCTGCCACACCTCCTTTTTCCTCATTTCCTCCTTATCCCTCTTGTCGAAAACTATAACCAAAGCACCAAAATGCCCAACTGGACCCAAGAAAACAACGCCCTCCACACCACCCTAACCTTCGCCAACTTCACCCAGGCCTTCGCCTTCATGACCGAAGTGGCCTTCGCCGCCGAAGCCGCCAACCACCACCCGGAATGGAGCAACGTCTACAACCACGTCACCATTAAGCTGACGACCCACGATGCGGGGAATACGGTGACGGACAAGGACCACCAACTGGCTAAGCAAATTGATACGATCTTTGCGAAGTATGCGTAAGCACCTCCTTCTCTGTCTGGGGCTACTCTTTGCCACCTGCCTCACGGCGGGGGAACACCACTATACCTTTACGGAAGAGGCGCAGCGGATCTATACCGACATCTTCGCCCTCGAACTGGACCGCGCCGCAACCGACATCGTCACCTTTCGCCAGGCCAACCCCACTAACCTCGTGGCGGAACACCTGGAGTCTTACCTCGATTTCTTCCACCTCTACCTCAGCGGTGACGAGGGGATGGACGCCCGGCTCGAGGACCGCTTTGACCGGCGCTACGACGTTCTATCTCAGGGAAGTGAAACGGACCCCTTCACCAAGTACGCGTTGGCGGAGAACTACCTCCACCGCAGCCTCATCGAGTTGCGGTTCGAGCGCCACCTTTCCGCCTTCCGGAACCTGAACCGGGCCAACAAACTGCTCCGGGCCAACGCGAAAGACTTCCCCGATTTCCTGCCGAACTACAAGGACCTGGGCCTGCTCCACGCCGCCGTAGGCTCCATCCCGCCGTCCTATAAATGGGGGGTGGAGCTCTTTTCTTCCCTCAACGGCGAGATCGCCGAAGGGCGGGCGGAAATCCAACGGGCTCTGCTGGATACAGAAAGCCCCTTCTACCTCGAAACGGCAGTGGTCGCCGCCTTCGTTGAACTCCACCTGGCGGGGGATGCCGACGGCGCCTACGAAATGGTACAGCGGCTACCGCTCCAACCCGCACGCAACGGTCTCCACTGTTTCGTGAGCGCCAACCTGGCCATGCACAGCGGGCGAAACGACGAGGCCCTCCGCCTCCTCGAAGCACAGCCACGGGGTGGGACGGCCACGGACTTCCCCTACCTGGACTTCATGCTCGGCCTTTCCAAATTGCGAAGCCTGGACCCAGTCGCCCGGATCCACTTTCAGTCCTTCATCAACCGGTACGCCGGTCGTCACTTTAAGGAGGAGGCCCGGCAGAAGATCGCCTGGGCCTATCTGTTAAAGGGGGATGAGGAGGCTTACCGCCGGTCCATTCTCGAGATCGGAGGCGGCAGCCGCGCCGGAGGTGATGAGCACGCTGCCCGGGAAGCCGCGGGTGACCGTCCGCCCCACGCCGGTCTTTTACGCTCCCGCTTATTATTTGATGGTAACTATGGCACCCGCGCCAGCGCCCAACTCGACCAAATCGAATTCGGCACCCTCAACAAAGACGAACAACTCGAATACCTCTATCGCCGCGGCCGCGTCGCCGAAGCCCTCGAGCAATACGACGACGCCCTGACCTACTACGCCCAAACGGTAGCCCTGGGCCGCGACCACCCCGCCTATTTCGCCTGTAAATCCGCCCTCCAGGCCGGTATGGTGGAGGAAACCCGAGGGAACCGCACCGCCGCCGCCGCCCACTTCCGCGTCTGCCTGAGCATCTCCCCCAGTGAATACAAAGTGGGCCTCCACACCCTCGCCAACGCCGGTCTCAACCGCGTGGAGTAACTTACGTTAGTAGTTGCTAGGGGTTAGTTGCTAGTTGCTAGTAACTCGCCACTAGAAACTAGCAACTCAGAACTAAGCTTTGAGCAAGAGAACCATCTTCCTAATCACCACCCTCATGGCCCTGGCCCTGCTCGGCGTGATCTTCCTCCAGATCAACCTGATTCGGACGGGAATGGAAGTGAACGAACAACGCTACGACGAGGCGCTGCAGGATGCCCTCAATAAGGTGGCGCGGGAACTGGAGATCCGGGAATTGGCCAAATTCAATGCACTCACGAACGGCTACTCCTCTCGCGACCTGCCATCGAGCATCGGCGGCGGAGAACTCTCGCGGCCCCTGCAACGCCCCGGCCTCCTCGGCGGCACCGGCTCGCTGGCGGACCTGACGCCCGCCCAAATTCTGTTCTACGCAACCGATCTGGACGAGCGCATCGACCGGGAAAGCATGGACAAGGAACTCCGCACCGAGTTCGCCAACGCGGACCTGAAGGGAGATATCGAGTATGGCGTATACGACGCGAAGAAGGAAGAATTCATCATCCGTAACGGCCGGCGGCTCTCCGAAATGGGGTCCGATACGGCCCGCCACATCGACTTGCTGCGGAGCTCCAACCGCGTTCCACTCTACGACGTCGACGGCGAAACACCCGGCTACCTGATGGCCTACAGCCCGCGGAAGGACAGCGTGATCCTCAACACCATCCTCAACAACCTGCTGGCTTCGTTGCTCTTCATCGCCATCATTTTGGGGTGCTTCGTGTACACGATCTACGTCATCCTGTTCCAGAAGAAACTCTCCGAGATGAAGACCGACTTCATCAATAACATGACCCACGAGTTCAAGACGCCAATCGCCACGATCAGCCTGGCGACGGACAGCATCAACAGCCCCAAGGTTTCCGGCGACCCGGAAAAGGTGCGGCGTTTTGCCCGCATCATCAAGCAGGAGAATAAGCGGATGAACGACCAGGTGGAGAAGGTGCTCCAAATGGCCAAGCTCGATAAGAATAAGCTCAACCTCAACCTGACGGAGGTGGACGTGAACGACCTCGTCATCGAAGCCGGCGAGTACATCCGCCTGCAGGTAGAACCGCGGGAGGGCAGCGTGGTGGTACTGGCCGACGCCGATCCCTCCACCATTCAGGCCGACGAAACCCACATCGCCAGCCTCATCAATAATTTGCTGGATAACGCCAATAAATACTCGCCCGAAGCGCCGGAAATCATCGTCAGTACCCGCAACGTGGCTAGTGGAATTGAAATTACCATCCAGGATCATGGCCTCGGAATGAGCCGCGAGGCACGAAAAAACATCTTTGATCGTTTCTATCGCGTCCATACCGGCGACCGCCACGACGTCAAGGGCTTCGGTCTCGGCCTCAGCTACGTGAAAACGATCACGGAAGTGCACGGCGGCAGCATCCAGGTAAAAAGTGAACTGGGGAAGGGGAGTAGCTTTATTGTTACGCTACCTTATACCCAGAATCTTTAGAAAATCCTGACGGAATTACCATATTGGTAGCTCGGTTGAGGATGAATCCTTAGGGGTGCTTTGGTACTTTGGTATTTTGGGCTGCCGCGCGCTGTAAACGCGATAGCCCAAAGCACCAAAGCACCAACAAACAAAAAAAACCAACACGCATACTCACTACACCATGTCCGAAACCAATACTCCACCCGCTCCCAAACTCCTCCTCGTCGAAGACGACCAGAACTTCGGTAACGTGCTGCGCGACTTCCTCGCCAACGTCCACGATTTTGACGTGACGCTCGCCACCGACGGCCTGGCCGGCTTCGAAGCCTACCGCAAGGGCACCTGGGATCTCTGCATTTTTGACGTCATGATGCCCCGCCTCAGTGGCTTCGAACTGGCCAAGAAAGTCAGGGAGAACGATACCCAAACGCCCATCATTTTCCTCACGGCGAAGGCCATGAAGGAAGACATCCTCAACGGTTTCGAGATCGGGGCGGACGATTACATCACTAAGCCGTTCAACAGCGATGAGTTGCTGGCCCGCATCAACGTCATCCTCCGCCGTTCAGCGACGCCCGTGGACCCGAAGGAAGAGCAGACCGAATTCGAATTTGGACAGTTCCACTTCAACTTTCCGCTGCGTATCCTCACGCACACCAACGCGAAGGGGGAAGAGAGCAAGGAAAAACTTTCGCCCAAGGAAGCCCAGTTACTGCGCTTGTTTGCGATCCACAAGAACAACGTTCTGAGCCGCAGCGAGGCCCTCACCAAAATTTGGGGTGAGGATAACTACTTCACGGCTAGATCAATGGACGTATTCGTCACCAAACTCCGCAAATACATGAAGCCGGACGAGCAGATCGAGATCGTCAACATCCACGGCAATGGCTTCCAATTGCTCATCAAGGGCGAGGGTGCCAGCGCCTAAATAGTTTTCCACACTTTATCCACATTGCGCTGTGGAGAACAAGAAATAAGCTACATTTACCCATCTGCCCGTTGACCTATTCGGGTAGCGTGAATTTAGTTTTTGGGATTATGATTATAGCCGTCGTGCATACCTTGCACGACGGCTTTTTTCGTCCACTTTATTCCGTCCCTCGTGCCAACAAATTTTACCTGCCTTTTTCGTCCTGTTCTGATCTGCTGCCTTTTCCTGTGGGCGCTGCCGCGGGTGCAGAGTCAGGGGGCAAGTAATGCGGGATTAACCTCCAAGCAAACGGACAAACTCTACGAGCTGGTGGACGAGAACGCCATCTTTCGGGAAGGGCACACCGGCTTCAGTCTGTACGACGTAGCGAGTTCCCAACGGCTCTACGATTACAATGCGGACCGCCTGTTCGTCCCGGCCAGTAACGTGAAGTTGCTCACCTTCTACGTCGCCAACCGGGTGTTGGGGAACCGGGCGCCGGCGGTATTCTATCAAACCTATCAGGACCACTACGAGATGTGGGGAACCGGGTACCCCCTCACCCTTCACCCCCAGTTTTTAACGGAAGACCTACTCACGCCGTGGTTGCGGAGTCTGGGCAAACCCTTTACCCTGCACTACCCCGGCGGAAAGGACGCCCTGCCCCGCTACGGCGCCGGCTGGAGTTGGGACGACTACAACGGAACCTACGTCTACGAACGCTCCACCCTTCCGCTCTTCGGGAACCGCCTCTACGTGGAAAAGCAAGAAGTGGAGGGGACGGGCCAAACGGTCATCTTCAGTTCCCCGCCCAGCGCGCTGAACCAGCTCCGGCCCGTGGCCGACCAGAAGCAGCGGATCTTCCGCCAGGAGTACGGTAATGTCTTCGACGTCCGGCCCGACTACCTTCCCAATTCTTACCCCTTGCAACGGCCGATGGTCCTTTCTCCCTACTGGATGGTGGAGGAGTTGAAAGCGGCGGCTCCCGGTTTGGACGCTACCCCTGGGTTCAAGCCCATTCCTCCGCGGCGCGAGCTCAATACTTTTGAGGTGACGCTGCCCGATACCGTCTACCGCCGTTTCCTGCAGCAGAGTGATAACTATTTGGCCGAGCAGATCCTCCTACTCAGCGCCGCCCAACGCTACGGACGGCCGGACGAAGAACTCATCATCGATTACGCGCGGGATACCCTCCTTCCGGCCCTCGGCATTACCAATATCCGTTGGGTGGACGGTAGTGGCTTGAGCCGGTACAACCTCCTCACCCCACGGCAACTCACCCGCCTCGTCATGGCCCTCGACCAGGAGGTGGGGCGGGAGCGGCTCACCCAACTCCTCCCCGAAGGCGGTACCAGTGGTACCCTGAAACGCCGTTTTGATGGCGCCTCCCAACCCTACGTCTGGGCGAAGACGGGCACCCTCAGCGGGGTCACCTGCGTCAGCGGCTTATTGAAAACGAAGAAGGGCCGGTGGCTGGCCTTTAGCTTTATGCACAATAATTACGTGGGGGGCTCGCGGGGGTATTACGAGGAAATGGAGAAGACGTTGGGGTGGTGTTATGAGCGGTTGTAGGGGGTGGTACGTGACTTCCGCTGGGATTGGAGCCCCGACCTCTGGTAGGGGAGTGTTAGCCACGAGCGTTATCACCGAAAAACTACTGTCAACCTAATTAAACTCACCTAACCCGACCGGAGGTCGGGTCTCCAAAACGAGGTCGGGGCTCCACTCGTACCGGGCCAAAACCACCCAAACGGGTAGCCCCCACCCACCCCACACCCAGGAACTTTGCGAAGCTACTTCCAGTCTTCCAAACGTTTCCTCATGCCATCAAACAATCCCCGTGCGGCTCAGCGCCGGCTCCTCACCATTTTCTGCTTTCTTATCCTCACCAGCCTAAGTGCCCAAACCAGCCTGTACTGGATCGGTGGCGCGGGGGAATGGGACGACCCGAGCCACTGGACGAAGGTATCGGGGAACCCTAATGCACTCAGTAGTACGATTCCGGATGAAGACACCCGAGCGGTGATCGACCTAAATTCCGGGTTGCAGAAGTTCGACGTCATCAACATCCCCGCCGGTACGTACGCAGTTTTCGATTTGGAGGTGACGTACAAAACAGATTTCACCCTGCAGTTCGAGGAGAACAGCAGTACCCAGGCCCAAGTGGTCATGAACGTATTTGGGGACCTCACGCTGAATACGGCCATCAGCCTCGACTACCAATCTCCCGCGTATAACTATGTTCGTTGGAAATTCACTGGGCCGGGGATACACGAGATTACGACCAGTGGTGAGGACCTGAAGCGGGTAGAGTTCTTAGACGAAAATGCTACCTACGAACAGCTGGATGACCTGGAAGCCAGCCAGCAATTACGGATGTACGGTGGAGTATGGAACAGCAATGGCCACGACGTAAGGGCAGAGCGGCTATTTTTCAGGGATAACGCCAGTAGTAGTAATCCACTAACCAAAGTATTCAATACGGCGGGGTCTACCATTTTTGTGGACGAGTGGGATTCCAAATTGACGTACGGCTCCCTCACGGTAAACGGGCCCCATACGATCCGTGCCCAGCTTTTTGAGGGGAGCCCCTCCCAGTTAAATGGCCCCAATTTTATCTACGACGAACTGATTCTGACGGAATATTCTGATGATCCGCCACCGGGCACCTCCACCATCAATCACTACAATTTTTTCTGTACTGATTGCGAGTTGAATAAGATCACCATTGAGGATACTGGCATCACTGAATTAGCAGGACCATTCACGGTGCAGCAGGAGTTGCGCGTCGTCAACCCCGGTTCCGTGATTCGCTTCAACGGGGGCAACGGGCGGTTCAACACGATGACGATCAACGGAACGGTAAAGACACCCCTGATCAACGGCTGCGATAAAAGGGTCGTGTTCGAAAGCAGCTTCCGCCCGACGGCCGAGTGGACCCGACCTTCAGGGACGCTGAACTTATCCGATGCCATACTCGACAACATTGTGGCGACGGGCGGCGCCACCTTCCGGCTCGGTAACGGCCAGTTGATGGGGTCCTCTACGGGCTGGACGATCACCAATCCTCCAACCTCGCTGGATTACGAATGGATCGGCACCGCAAACCAGATGGGCAGCTGGGCGGACAGAACCAACTGGCGCATCGTGGGTGGCAGCAGTAACGGCTGCATCCCTTCGCAAGTGGACAACGTCTTCATCAATAAAAATGCACGCGGCGACATCCGCATCCCCAGTGACTTTACGGCTGCCTGCAAAGACCTTACCTGGACGAACAAAGACGGTTTCGAACTGCGGCTAGACGGCGCCCCTACCGTAAGGAGTGAGTTGCTGGTTACCGGCAGCCTGGAACTGGACGCTTCGGCAACGGTAAGTGGAGTGGGCCTGAATAATCTCACATTCTCTTCTACTCAGCAGAATACGATCACCACGAATGGCGTCAGCCTACCGCGGTTGAGGTTTGCGGGAGAATTTGGATCCTGGGAGCTAAGGACTTCGCTCGACTGCGACCAAATTTCTGTGAAGGGGGGGACGCTCCGGACCGAAGGTAAACCCGTAACCACCTCCTATTGGAATACCTCCGGCGAGGTACCGACCACCTACGATCTTGGTAATTCAGCCATCACCGTTGCGGGGGATTGCATCCTTAAGCGCTTCCCCTACGACCTCGTCACCGTCCAGCCCGGTGAAAGTAGCATCGATGCGCATAGCCTGATCGCCATGGTGCCCGCACTGTACGACGTGACGGTGCGGGGGCCTACTGCATCGAGGATAAGTCTGGATCCCATCACGATGCGTAACCTGTCCATCGGCGCTACAACAGTCCGACTCGATGACTCTCTTACCGTAAACGAACTGATCTTTCTTGATGTCGGAACGCTACTAGTGGATCCTCCCGGAGGGGCGTTCAGTTCCCCGGGTGGCGGGTTAACCGTATCGGAGGGCATCACAAGCCGGGTAGGGTCCGGTACGGCGTACGTACAATCCCTCCTCCCTGGAACGACCGCCGAACTGCGTAAGCCGAATGGTAACCTGTGCATCGACGGCCCGGTAGAGTTCAGAGACATTGAAGCATCGGCCGCCGGCATCGTCAACGCGCCGGAGGCAACCGATGCCGGCAACGTCACCGGTATCGACTTCAGTTCCGGCGCCGGTGCCCTTAACTTGTACTGGATCGCCGGTAGCGGTGATTTTGCCACGCGGGAGAATTGGTCCAGCCTCTCCGGTGGCTGCCCGGCCAACCGTAACCCCGAATTGGTCACCCGGTTAGTATTCGACAACAACAGTTTCTTTCCCGGTGCCAACGTCGTAACGGTAGCTGGTGACCGATCGGCGCGGGAGCTCCGGTTCATCAATACCACGGAGATGGGGACGCTTAATCTGCTGGATTCCCTCACGGCTCAAAATCTCCGCGTGCTGGGTGGCCAGGTAGAACTTAGTGGCCAGGCCCTCAACGTAATCCAGGAGACGCGCCTGGATACGGATGGCTTACTCGAAGCCAACGCTACGAACTTCTATACCCGCACGCTGGATACGGAGAGTGGGATGATGGTCGTGCGGCCGGGGGCGGCGGTGCGGGTTAGGGAGGAGTAGGGGTAGTGCTCCCTCCGGTTTGGAGCCCCGACCTCCGGTCGGGGTTTGGTTTTCACCCGGTTTAAGCGCCGGACGCTCGCAGGAGCTCGAATCTTGCTGCGCGCGATCCGACCACGCTACGAGGTCCTAAAGGGAGGTGACGGGATTTATAACTATCAATCTCTAGGTCCTCGTAGCGTCCGACGAAGGAGGTCCTGCGAGCGTCCGGGTGAAAAGCAAATTCCACGGCTGACCGGACGCTCGCAGGAGCTCGAATCTTGCTGCGCGCGATCCGACCACGCTACGAGGTCCTAGGGGGAAGTAACGGGATTTATAACTATAATCTCTAGGTCCTCGTAGCGTCCGACGAAGGAGGTCCTGCGAGCGTCCGGTCCTTGCGGCGGATAACTAAACACAAAATAATTCTACAACAACTGTAACACCCACCAATTCCAACGCATAGACGCACGTACCCCCAAGAGGTTACCCCGCTATTCGTCACTGCTATTGACGCATAATTATTTGCGTAAGCAGTTGAAATTTAGTTAATTAGCTCACGCTACTCAAGTTTTCACTATGAAACACAGCCTACTCTTTTTCCTCTTCACCCTCGTCTGCGGTGGCCTTTCGGCGCAGCTGACGAACAACGGGGCGACCATTGTCATCGAACAGGGAGCCACGTTGACCGTGGAGGGCGCTCTGACGAATTCTTCCGGTACGATCAATAACGCCGGCACTCTGGAGGTCGAGCGCAATTTTACCAATAACGCTAGCCTGATTGCTACGGGCAACCAGAGTGTGGTGGCCTTCATCGGTAGCTTCAACTCCAATTTCAATCCGAATGGCGCGCCCATTCGGAGGTTGGAGGTCAGAAAGACGAACGCGCAGGTGGACCTGACCGGCGACGTCACGGTGACGGAAGAGCTCAGCTTTACGGGGGGCAATAATACGCGGCTGGACATCAATAATTCCGACTTATTCCTCGGCGCGGCAACTACCGTTACGGGTGGGGCCAGTAACCGCTTCATCTCTACTACCGGGACGGGTTTTGTAGAAAAAGCACTCCCCGCTTCCCAGTTCTCCCTTCCCCTGGGTTCGACGACCAACAAGATCCTGACAATGAACGTCAACGGTCTTCTTTACGTGCCGGGGGCAAACATTCGTGTACGCCACCGCGAGGGCCCAGCGCCCGATCTGCCCGCTGACGCTACGGACTACCTGACTTACCACAACGAAATTGTCGCTTCGGGAATCGCAGCGTACAGTAATGCAGTCCGTTCCAACTACGGATTTAGCTCGGTGGTGGGCGACATCACCAAAGTGGAGGGAGCGAGTTACTCTAGTGGACAGTGGTCCTACGACGATGCGGACCGCCAAACGAGTTTCTTTACCGGAGAGGTGACGGGGACGATCACGGCGGGCACCGCTTTCTTCACCGGGACCAACTTCTACGGCCAAGTGGACCCGCAGGTTTATCTGCAGGGTAGTTACATCAACGGTGCCAATATGATGCGGACGAATCTTTCCGATGCGGGCCTCATCCCCCTCGCCTCACCCTATTCCGATGCACCCGCGACAGCGCCCTCCATACCTACCGGCGCCGTGGACTGGGTGAAAGTGGAACTCCGCAACGCCGTATTCCCAGCCACGGTGGAGAGCGTACGGAGTGGTTTCCTGATGTCCGACGGATCGATCGTGGCGCCGGACGGCTCCAGCTTCCTTTCCTTTAAGGATGCGCCGAAATCCGCCTTCGTTGCTATCTACCACCGCAACCACCTCCCCATCAGAACGAGTGCCGTCTTCACTACGGATAACGCGCCCTTCGTTGACCTCACGAACGGAGCCAACGTGTACTCGAACCCATCCGTAACGGGTAACGCGCCCACCAAAGCCCTGAGCGGCGGCGTGGCCGGCATGTGGTCCGGCGATGCCAATGGCAGCGGTAACGTCTCCTACAACGGCGGTGGAAACGACCGGACCTCGATCCTGCTACGCGTCGGCTTTGCGACCTCCAATAACACTACGTCCGGCTACTTCAACGAAGACATCAACCTGGACGGAAATACCATTTACAACGGTGGTGGAAGCGACCGGACTTCGGTACTGCTGAACGTCGGTTTCGCTACCCCCACCAAGGTCATTCAATCCCATATCGATTAATCAAATCAACTATGAAAAACGCTTACCTACTTTTTGCTTTTCTCCTGGCCAGTGCCTTTGCTGGTGATCTGTTCGCCCAGGATTACGAGATCCGCGCCCGCACGGCCGGCCCCGGCCTGGTTGCCGTTGACGTTCGCTTCGTCGGCGCCGGCCCCAACCCCATGGCGGTGACGGATGCCCTGTTGGACTTCACCGTGGACCTCCGCTACCCCGCTGCGGCTGGCCTGGATTACGTTTCTCTCGATAATACCGGTGGCTACGGCATCCAGCGCGCCAGCGTAGAACAGGTGGATGGTGACGATGAGTTCGTCGGTTTCGCCCTCAGCGTAGCCCCCGTATTTCTGCTCGCCGACTGGGAGCGGGATGAGTGGATCGAGATCTTCACGGCCACTTTTGACGGCGACGCCAGCCCCGACGAGATCGTGGCGATCGGTGCGCTGGGGTCTAACCCCTTCAACGCAAACATCCCGAATCTTAACATGTCTGGCCCCGACTTCACGCCAGCCATCGTTGGCTCGGCCAACCTGCCCGTGGAACTGGCGGACTTCGCCGTTGCCCGCGTCGGTGCCGCCTCCGCTACCCTGAACTGGACGACGGAGCGCGAGGAGAACACCTCCCACTTCGAAGTAGAACGGAGCACCAATACGCAAGACTGGACCGTCATCGCCACCGTTGATGCGAATGGCAATAGCGAAACCGCGCTCGACTACCTCGCTTACGATAAAGACATTGCCCTGCCCGTGCGCAACGCCGGGACCGTTTTCTACCGCCTCCACATTATTGACTTCGATGGACATACGGAATACTCACCCGTCAAAACAATTGCCTTTGAACCCATGGCCACCAGCCTGACCGTTTACCCCAACCCGACTACGGATCTCGTCACCGTACAGACGGCGGAGGAATTGGTCTCGGTTACGCTACTGGACCAACAGGGCCGGCAGCTTACGACGACTAACTTGAATCAGCTTGACCTGAGTGGCTTCCCGGTGGGGGCTTACGGGTTGCGGATTGAGACGGTTGGTGGGGTTGAGACGCGGGTTGTTGTGCGGGGGCGGTAGGTTAGACTCCTATACGCGAAACGCCTATCACGTCTCCCCTCTCCTTTGGAGAGGGGCCGGGGGAGAGGGATACACGACGTCATGTATAGCGGTGTAGGCGTAGGTTCTATAAACGAAAACCCGGGATCTGAATCGACCTTTGGTCGATCCTGATCCCGGGCTATCATGGTGATCCCTACCGGGATCGGTAGTCTGGGGTTATAGACATACATACACCCACATACCTACATCCATATACGTACACTTATATATACACGTACATACACACCCAGGGTCGTCGGCCTTCGGCCTTGGGACCCTGGGTTAGGGGGGACCCTTTCAGGGTCTGGCGCGTTAGAATTTCTGGGGAATTCTTTACTTCGACTCTAGGTTTCGGTACGTAGAAAGGCCACACTTCAGGAAGTTCTCGTACTCATCTACGTCGGGGGTATAGGCGACCGGGGCGTTCAGGGTCTTTCCATCGGGGCTGACGAGGACGTAGTAGGGCTGGCTGGAGCGGGCGAAAACGGTCTGCTGGAAGTAGTGCCATTTTTCGCCGACCTGGTCGATGAGTTTGGTGCGGCCGGTGCCGTCGAGGCGATCGACTTCTACGTGTTCTTCGGCGGGAAGTTCGGAGCGGTCGTCGGTGTAGAGGCTGACGATAACGTATTCGTCGGTGAGGTAGCGGTTGATTTTGTCGACCGTCCAGACGTTCTCTTCCATTTTGCGGCAGTTGACGCAGGTGAAGCCGGTGAAATCGAGCATCACGGGTTTGTTGACCTCTTTGGCGTAGGTCAGGCCTTCTTCGAGGGATTTGAAGGGCGTCAGGTTGAGGTCCTTATCGCAGCCGGCGAAGAAGTTGTAGCAGACCGGCGGCGCGATGCCGCTGAGAAGATTCCGCGTTCGGTAGGTACCCGTTTCGGGGGTGGTTGTCAGGCCAATGGCCAGGTAGACGGCCAGGGCGACGGAGCCGGCTCCGATCACGCTACCGACGATGCCGATCTTGCGCTTCTTGCTGTCCAGTGGAAAGCTGATCAGTTTGAAGAGGTAGGCGGCGATGCCCACCGCGCACAGGATCCAGATCGCGAGGAAGGGCTCAATTTTGAGGAAGTCCCACTCGCCCACCAAGTCGGCGTTGGAGAGGAATTTGAAGGCCAGGGCGACTTCCACGAAGCCGAGGACGACCTTTACGCTATTCAACCAGCCACCACTTTTCGGCATGCTGTTGAGGAAACCAGGGAAGGCGGCGAACAGGGCGAACGGCAGACCCAGGGCCACGCCGAACCCGGCCATCCCCGCCGTCAGTGGCCAGGCGCCACCGGAGAGGGATTCAACGAGCAGGCTACCGAGGATCGGCCCGGTACAGCTGAAACTCACCAACGCCAGCGTCAGGGCCATGAAGAAGATGCCGGCGATGCCGCCCGTCCCCTCCGCCTTGCTGGCGCGGTTGGACCAACTTTCCGGCAGCGTCAGTTCGTAGAAGCCGAAGAAGGAACCGGCGAAGAAGAGGAAGACCACGAAGAAGGCCACGTTCAGCGGCACGCTACTCGCAATCGTATTCAGCAGGCCTGGGTCCAGCCCTTGGATAAGGTGGAAGGGTGCACTCAGCAGTACGTAGATCAGGAATATGAAGAAGCCGTAGAGGCCGGCCTTCTGGATCCCCTGCGCCCGCGTGCCGCCACTCTTCGTGAAGAAGCTGACCGTCAGCGGTATCATCGGGAAGATGCAGGGCATGATGAGGGCGAAAAGTCCACCGAGGAAGCCCAGCCCGAAGATGCTGAGTAGCCCTTTGTTGACCGTCTTTTCTTCGCCGACGCTACAGGCGCCGATGGGGTCCGCATCGAAGGCGACGCCGATCCCCAGGCCTACGGTTTCGGCTGTTTTACCCTCTTCCCCGGCACCTGCGGCAGCGCCCGAACCACCTGCTACGCCGTCGATGCTGACTACGGCTTTGGCGCCGGAGAGATCGAGTTGGAAGGGTACTTCTTTGGGCGGGAAGCAGATCTCGTCGTCGCAGGTTTGGTAGTAGACGTAGCCGTCCACAACGTCCGCTTTGCTGACGTCGACGCGCTGTTCGTAGACGACCTGGCCGCCCACGATCTTGGCAACTTTGGCGTCCCAGGCCTTATCGTATTTGGTCTTGAGCGTGGCGCTCGTTTCGGTGACGTCGCCAATGAGTTTTACACCGTCGTTTTCGTCTACGAAGAACTCGGTGGGGCTGGGGCCGACGGTGGGGTCCACGTCCTTGCTGTAGGTCGTCCAGCCCTCGCTCAGGGTGCCGATCATGCGTACGAGGTACTCGTTTTCAGCGACGGGCTCGGCCTCAAAAACCCAGCTCACGGGGTCGTTCTCGGAAGCAGCGGGTCCGGCGGCGCGGAGGGTGGGGCCGGGGGTGAACGCCGCTTCGGTTACTTGCTCGTCTTCCTCCGGAGTGGGCGCTGCCGCGGGTGCCGGCTTAGGGGGAGCAGGCGTGGATACCTTCGGAGCCGTAGCCGTCCGCTCATTCGGTTGGGGATCGGCGGGGCGAGTAATGACCGGCTTAGTTTGGGGTGCCGGCAGGGCCGGGCTCGTAGTGGACGGGGCTTCCGGAGCCACCACGGGCTCAGTAATTGGGGTAATGGCGCCCCGATCAGGAGCGGGTGGCGCGACCTCAAAGATGAACTCCTCATCCGTCGGCGGGAGGCACTGCTCGTCGTCGCAACACATGTATTCAATCGTCGTGCGAATGGGCTCCCCGTAGTTGATGACGCGCACCTTCTGGATAAAGTAAGTCGGTTCGTCGGGCAGGAATTTGATGACGTCAACGCCGAACATCTCGTCCATGCCCGCCTTCTTGTGCCCCTTTTCGAGGGACTTACCGATAAGCTCGTAGTGGTCGCCCTCCGCCCAGGTGAAGGAGGTCGGGATGGGCCCACCGTCGGGCGTATACTGGCTGTAGATGTTCCACCCGTCCTCCGGCAACGCCTTGACGATGAGGTGGAACTCATTGCCGCTGAGGTGCTCGACCTCCGTCTCGAAGGAGATCGGGCTGGCGAATTGCGCCGTAGCGGCCAGGGAGGTGAGTAAAAGGAGGAACGTGAATAGTCTGGACATCATTGGGATTCGCTTAGGGGCCGGGCGGCGGAGGGAAAACGCGGGCTGCCGCGGGGCCGGTGCAAAAATAACGTAGTGGTGGGGGATGGTTGTATAAGGGGCTGTTAATGGGGGGCTATCCCCCCTCTCCTTTGGAGAGGGGCTGGGGGAGAGGGCATGTGTACACGAAAACCCAGGGTCGTCGGCCTTTGGCCTTGGGACCCTGGGCTAGGGGGGACCCTTTCAGGGTCCGGTGTCACCTCAATGCGTTACCTTACCCCTATGCGTGCCTTATCCATTTTATTTATGTGCCTCACCCTCGGCGGAGCCTGGTCCTGCAAGCCGGCGGGGGAGGCGGAGATCACGTTGCGGGCGAGTATCCTGGTGGCCGAGGACCACACCTGGTACCAGGCCCTGCGCTTCTTTGGGGATGAGCTGGAGGAGCGGTCCGGCGGGCGGATGCAGTTGCAGATCTACCCGTCCGAGCAATTGGCGAAGGAGATCGAGGCCATCCGGATGATCCAGGCGGGGGTGATCGATATGACGACGACGAGCGCCCTGCTCAGCAACTGGACGGAGATCATGACCTTCTGCGAAATGCCCTTCCTGATGGACAGTATGGAGGACGTCGACGCCATGCTGAACGGGCCAGTCGGGGCGCGGATCCGTTCCGAAATGGTGACCAAGACCGGCCTGCGGCCGGTGGCCTACTTTCAGGCCGGGGCCCGCCACCTGACGTCGAACCGGCCCATCAAACACCCGGACGACCTGCAGGGGCTGGCCATCCGCATCCCCAGCATCCCCGCTTTCGTAACGGCCTGGGACGCGCTCGGAGCCAAGACGACGCCCATCGCCTTCTCAGAAGTATTCACCTCCCTCCAGCAGGGCGTCATCAACGCCCAGGAGAACCCCCTGCCACTGACGAAGATGCTCGCCATCTACGAAGTGCAGGACTACCTGAACCTGACGAGCCACGTATTCGGTTGGACCTACCCCGTGATCGGCGAAAAGCAATTCCAGGCCATGCCGGCGGATCTGCAAGAGATCTTCCTGGAGTGCGCCGCCGAGATGCAGACCTACGAGCGGAAGTTGTTCCTGAAGAACGACGCCCTCGTCCGCGCCGAACTGGAAGCCAAGGGGATGACCTTCGTGGAGGTGGACCGCGAAGCCTTCAAACAAAAGCACGGCCTGGCTATCTACAATACCCTCTCGCCGGAGATGCAGGCCGTTTACCGTTCGCTGAAAGACACACTGTAATGAGGTCCTTCGTCAAAATTATCGGGACGCTGCTGAAGTGGGCTACCCTCTTCAGCACCGTTGGCTTCGTCGCTGCCATCCTGGTGCAGATCTTTGCGCGCCTGTTTTTGCCGACGGCGCCGTCCTGGACGGAAGAGGCCGCCCGAGTCTTCTTTGTGTTGGCCATCGGGTGCGCGGCCGGTCCGGCGCTGCGGAGTGGGGAGTACGTGCAATTCGACTTCTTCTTTCAACGGATGAGCCCGCGCTGGCAGCACCGTCTGGCCTTGTTGATCGATGCCCTGACGGTCGTGCTCTTCGCCCTCTTCACGGTGTACGCCGCCGCCTTCACCTGGATGGGCTGGGCGGAAAGCTCGCCGAGCCTGAAGTTTCCGATGGCCATCCCGTTCGTGGGGATGCTCGTCCTGGGCCTCTCCGTCCTCATTTTTGCGGTAGACCGGCTCGTCCGGACAATTGGTAGGCGGCCCCGGGCGGTGGAGGCCACAAAGCGGACGCCATGATCTTAGTGTTACTCCTCACCTTCGCCGTCTGCATCCTGCTGCGTTTCCCGATCGCTTTTTCGCTCGGGCTTTCCTGCCTGTTGTACCTAATCGCGACGGGCACGCCGCTCATCGTGATGCCGATGAAGATGTACTCCGGGATCGACGTGTTCGTACTGCTGAGCATCCCCGGCTTCATCATGGCCGGTAACCTGATGAACAGTGGCGGGCTTACGGAGAAGATCATCGCTTTTTGTAACCACCTCGTGGGGCACATCCGCGGTGGGCTGGCGCTGGCCAACATTGCCGCTTCCATGCTCTTTGCCGGGATTTCCGGGACGGCCATTTCCGATACGGCCAGCATCGGTTCGGTGATGATCCCGGCCATGAAACGGGAGGGGTACGACGCGGATTTTGCCTGCGCGGTGACGGCGGCTTCCTCCACCGTGGGGCCGATCATCCCACCGAGCGTATCGATGATCATTGCGGCGACGCTGACGGGCCTTTCCGTCGGGAAACTCTTTCTGGCGGGGGCCATCCCCGGTTTCCTGCTGGGCGTGAGTTTGCTGGGCTATACCTATTACATCTCCCGCAAGCGCCAGTACCCGAAACACGAACGAAGTTCCCTCGCCGAAGTCGGCCGTGGCTTCATCGATACCTTCTGGGCCTTGCTGCTGACGGTCATCATCCTCTACGGCATCATCGGTGGCCTGTTTACCCCGACGGAGGCCTCGATCGTCGCCGTGCTGTACGCTTTGGTGGTGGGGGTATTCGTGTACCGCAAACTCACTTTCCGCCGCGCCTTCGTGGTGTTCCTGGATTCGATGAAGACCTCCGCCTCGTTAATGGTGCTCATCGGTTTCGCTAACCTGTTCGGGTATATCCTCATTACTGAGCAATTACCGCAGGTGGTGTCGGGGCAGATCCTGTCGTTTACGGATAACCCTTACGTGGTACTGCTGCTCATTAACCTGCTGCTGATTTTCGTGGGTACGTTTATGGAGACGATTGCGGCGCTGCTCATCCTCTTCCCCATTTTATTAAAGGTGGCCCTGGCGGTGGGGATTGATCCGATCCACTTCTCCGTCATCGCCCTCCTCAACCTGATGATTGGCTTGACGACGCCGCCGCTGGGCGTGTGCTTGTTCGTGGCGGCGGGTATTGGGAAGGTATCGATTGGGGCGGTGAGTCGGGCGGGTTTCCCGTTCTTGCTGGTGAGCCTGGTGGTGCTGGCGTTGGTGACGTTGTTTCCGGGGATTTCTTTGTTTTTGCCGGAGTTGTTTTTGGGGGAGTAAGGTTGGAGGCGTGGCTTCTGGGCGCGTGGTGTGCTTCCGGCGGTTTGTTTCGCAGGGGATGGAGAGGTTGGGGAGGCCTGCGGCGCTTGCTTGTGTGGCATTTATTCGCAGGAGAAGTAGAGATTGGGAGAACTAGAGGCTATCGGCGGATTTTCGCAGGAGCGGGAGAGGTTGGGGAGGCCTGCGGCGCTTGCTTGTGTGGCATTTGTTCGCAGGAGAAATAGAGATTGGGAGAACTAGAGGCTATCGGCGGATTTTCGCAGGAGCGGGAGAGGTTGGGGAGGCCTGCGGCGCTGCGTGACTGCCCGCCCCGAAGGGCCGGCCTGCGTAGCGGTGGCACACCGTCAGGTGGCCCACTCTACTTGTTTGATGGCCTCCAACACCGGTTTGGGACCTCCGGTCCCGATCTTAAACCGTAGATGAGCACTAGAACAAACACTAATCTCCCAACCCACCACTCTTACGTCCAAAATCTAAAATCTAAAGTCTAACGTCCTCACATACTAGAAGTCATCAACAACCCAATATCCGTCGACCGCATCTCAAACCGCCTGCCCAAATAGCTATTCGTCAGGCAGCCTTTGAAGGTGTACACGCCGTGGCGCATGCCCTTGTTGTGCATGATGTACTCCTCGATGGAAGCGGCGCCATCCGCTTTGAGGAGCATGGGGACGATCAGGTTACTCACCGCGATGCTCGCCGTGCGGCCCACGCGGCTGGCGATGTTGGGGATGCAGCAATGGGTAACGTCGTGGCGGACGAACGTCGGGCGGTCCATGCTCGTCAGTTTGCTGGTGGCGAAGCAGCCGCCCTGGTCGATGCTCACGTCTATGATGACCGAGCCGGGGCGCATGGCACGGACCATGTCTTCACTGACGACCACCGGCGTGCGCCCGTCCTCAGCGTGGATGGCACCGATGGCGACTTCGGCCGTGAGGAGCTCCCGCCGCAGGTAAGTCGGGTTGAAGGCGCTCGTGTAGAGTTGGCGACCCACGCTATTCTGTAGGCGCATCAGTTTGTGGATGTTATCGTCGAAGATCTTTACTTCGGCACCCATGCCGAGGGCGGTGCGGGTCGCGTATTCGGCCACGACGCCGCCGCCGAGGATCACGATTTTTGCGCTCGGTACGCCGGAGACGCCGCCGAGGAGGACGCCGGGTCCATCGCCCTTGCCACTCAGCAGTTCGGCCGCCATCTGTACGGCCGTGATGCCCGCCATTTCGCTCATGATGCGGACGATCGGGTAGCAACCACTGTCGTCCTGCAGGTACTCCATCGCGATGGCGATGATGCGCTTGGCCTTAAGGCGGTAGAGGTACTCCGCCGAGATGATCGGTAGCTGGAGGGGGGAGATCAGGACCGTCCCCGGTTGCATCATGTCGATCTCCTCGAGGGTGGGCGGCGCTACTTTCAGGATCACCTTCGCCTTGGTGTAGACCTCGCGGGCGGAGTGGGCAATTTCGCCACCTTCTTCGCTGTAGTGGTGGTCGGTAAAGTTGCTCGCCGTGCCGGCGCCGGTCTGAACGAGGACGCGGTGCCCCCGGCTCGTCAACCGGTTCACGCCGCTGGGTACGAGGGCGACGCGGCGTTCCTGCAGCGTAATTTCTTTTGGGATACCGATGAAGAGCGCCTCCCGTTTCGTTTCCACGGCCAGGGTTTCGGTTTGGGTTTGCCCGTAGCCGCCCGTCAGTTCGTCGGGGAGGGAGACTTTGGGGCGGTCCGGCGCTTTATCGGTGCTGCTCATGCTGGCGGTTACTGGTCGGTCGTGATGGTGAGCGTGCGCGACTGTCCGTCCGCCGCGTGCTCCAGGCGTAAGTGGACAACGCCCGGAGGCAGGAGAGGTTCTAACACGGCCGGCCATTCGATGAAGATCGCCACGGCGTCCGCGTGCACCGTTTCCTCGATACCGGCGGCCAGGGCTTCCTCCACGTCCCCCAAGCGGTAGGCATCCAGGTGGTAGATCGGCCCGTCGGCGGCGGCGTATTCGTTCACGATGCTGAAGGTGGGGCTCGAGGTCGGCTCCGTCACCCCCAGTTGCCGCGCCATTTCCGCCACCAGGGTTGTCTTGCCCGCCCCGAGGTTCCCCTCCAGGGTGTAGATGGTCCCGGCCGGGTACCGATCGAGCAGGCTTTTGGCGATGGTGGGGAGGTCATTCAGCGTGTACTGCATGGGGCGCTGCCGCGGGTGCGGGGTTTTGGGGGATGGGCGCGAAGGTAGGGTTGAGGGAGGTAAAAGTTTTGCTTGGGACAGTAGGCGTTTGGGTGGGGTTGGTGAAATTAGCAGAGGTGACGATGGGGGTATCCAGTTGGTCGTTAGCCAACGGATAGGGGATGTGGTGTTTTTGGGTTGTGATGATTTTAGTTGCCGTCGTCGTCTCCGAAAATTTCGGGGTGGTCAGGAGACGTCTGGTTCTCTGCGGGCGCCGTATTTCTGGGTGGATTAAGATAGGGTGCGCCCAATTGGCGCTACCCGTCAAGCCTTGCGGCCTGAGGATAGTTTTTCATTGGGCGGTATCATATCGTTTCGGTGTTGCTAAAAATTGCAGTAGTTCGTTCATTTCATCTAGAGATAAAGAATCGAACCTGCTACCTATCTCTATATGATCATCATCATACAAGGTTGTGATTAAACGATCAAGCCGACGATAATCCTCTAATTTGTATAAATGTTTAAATTGTTTATCTTTTTCTGAGGTTTGATGACAAAACATACACCTCTCGTAAAAGGTGGCCTTACCAGACCTCCATGCGCTAGTCTTGTATACAGCATTATCCCCGTTATATACAAGAGATTGGCTTGCACATCCGATGGCTAATGCCAACCCAATGACAATAATGAACTTGGCGAGGTCCGCCCCTTTAAAAACCAGCATCTTTCGCCTTTTTTCTGTCATACTTCTCCCCATGAGAGTTTAAAAAATCTCTTGCACGACTACGTGTTCTGTAATGAGTTTTATGGCGTCGCCCATTTGCAAACTCCTTTGGTGTTTTAGTGCCACCTAAGTCCTGGATAAACTTCAAAATCTGTTGACGCGTGAGGCTTATACTGCCATTTAGATGATCTCCCATTAGCCCGCTACCATCACTCGAGTGATCAGCTCCTGTATTGTGACCAAACTCATGTGCACCTAACTCACCGCCTTTTTCCCCGGTAAGTTCACCTGCTTCTACAAGAGTAACATTGCCTGGAGTCTCCCCCCAACCCTGCACGTTCTCTTCGTTACTATTGACAACTTGATCAACGACAATCATTAAAAAGTCAGTGTCCGAAACATCGTCCAGAGACGTGACTACAGTTTGGTTAACCCTTGTCTTTACGGACACAGTAACTTTTCTATCTGTTAGCTGGTAATCGTCTGTCCGAACATAAGATGGTGCTCTACCGCTAAATGAGCTCTCGATACTGGACTTGACTCGACCTAATCCGACGCTTATTTCATGCCCTTGTTTTGAAGATAAGTTAATGACCTTCTGATTATAAGACGCTGAGACGTTTCGTCGGCCTACATTCCCATTTGAATCTCTAACGTCGTCTGCTCTAACTTTTTGCAGCCCATGCAGGTCAATATTTGCGATAGGTTCATTCTCAGCATAGTTGTAAGTCGACACATGTGGAAACTGATCTGAGATCGGGTCCACGCCTGTGAAGCGCCCGATGGCCGGATCGTAGTACCGGAAGCCATACGCATACAGTCCAAGGTCTTCATTAAGCTCCTTCCCATTGTACCGATAACGATTGTCGTCAACTCCTGTTTGGCTGTCATTCCAAGCCCCCCGCATCTCCATCCCAAATGGATAGTAATGATGTTCACTAATTACTTCCTCCTCCTCAATACTTCCGTTTAGATCCCAATCAGCAAATCTAACTCTTACATTGCCTAACTGATCGGTGAGATTGTATTCAGATATCCAATCGACAGATTGTGGGCAACTAGCCGTAAACGCAGCGAATGTAGTGCCTAGTTGTGAAGAGAAGCCACTTTTTAGTTCAATCGTTTTTTCTGCTGTTATTGCTGTTGGGTTCGTAATGGGCACACTTGCTGTAGCCAACGTTTTTCGGCCTCTATACACGCTTCGATCTTGAGGAAGAAAATTTTCGTATGCCCCAAGATTATTATAGATGTTTAAATCATCTTCTTCAATCTCTGGAAAATCTGGAATATCTGGTATGTCCTTGTCTTCATTGCAATCACGCAGCAAGCCGTAAGAGTAGAAGCCTGACGAGGCTACACGGCCTTCAGCATGAAGTGCATAGTCCAGCCGATTTTCTTTAAAAACCATATCTCCTATATATGTCCTGACAGTCGATTGTCCATCGATACTAGAGGTGATTTCTCCAATTTTTTCTCCCGTCGAGGTATAAATGATATCAACAGTTGTTCCATTTGATTTTTCAAATCTATATGGCAAGTTTAAGTAATTATAATCAACTATAATAGAATTAGTCGGATCAACAGTTACATTTCCGTTTTCATCATAAACGTAGTCTAAGCCCGAAGTAGAGTTGTTGAACCCACTATCACCCTGATTCCCAGTACCATCAGATATTGAAGCTACTTTATTTGAATTTTGATGAATAGTATATTCTAGTAAATCAACCCAGTTATTACTACCATCTTCTAAGACACCCGCCCGTGACAGACTACTAATATTGCCCCTATCGTCATAGTTGATCGATCCAGTGTAGTCAATACCATCAATTTTCGTTTCATGTAAATTGAGCCTGTCCAGGTTATCATATATGAAATCCTGCACAAGATTAGACACGCCACTTCCAAACTGATCTAATTTTAATATATTTCCGTTTGAATGAGTGATTTCGCCATTTGAATAGTGCAGCTTAAGTCCGAAAAGGTCATCTTCGCGTGCGGTCACATCGTTTATACTATTCAAGAATCCATTGGGCAAGTAAGTGTAATCAACTCTTTGTAGCGTTTGCTTCTTCCCACCCAAAAACTTCGTACTAAGTTCTCCTTTAGAGTTGTAATCATATTCAGCAATTGTATCTATAGCGCCTACTAGAATGCCATCAATAAGACGGTGAGACTGGCTTACTACCCGACCAGATCGATTAACGGATGATGAATTCCAGGAACGATGATATCTCTTATCCGTATGAACAGCGTTTGATGACGATAATACCATTCCATTAGGGTGAGTTACAAATTTTTCTATTCTGCTATTTTGATCGTCATTCAATGGATGGTTAGACTTTTTACTGATTAGCTTTCCAAAAGTATCATACTCATAAAGCGTCGTATAGCTATGATTTGCAACGTTCCTTCCATCCATCTTAAAAGTCGACGATGAAATTACCTTGTCCTTTAAAAAATTGGTATTTCCATATTGAAATAAAGACGTTGTACTTCCATTTGTAATGTCTTGTTCACGAGATTCATTCTCAGCATTAATTGTATTAGTAAAACCTGTTTTTGTAATTCTACCATAGCCATCATAAACATTTGAATAGTACCCTAAGCCGGAAGGATAAAGCTCACCTTCGGTATAGGTTAGCAAATCTCTTTGGTTATAATAGTAATTCTCGATTGGACGGTCTGGGAATTTTTTACTTAGAAGGTTGTTCCAGCCATCATAAGTGTAACCATAGAACAAATTATTGCTAGCAGATGATGCACCAGCTGGGAAAACAAATTTGAGCCTATCTTTAAGATCATAAGTGCTGTAGGTGTCTACAAAATCATCTGCACCTTTATGCCTACGCTGTAAAATTATCCGTCCTCTAATATCAGCAAAAGTCTCAGATATTTTACCCTCTTCATCTATTAATCTAGTTACGAATAAAGAATTAACGGGATAAACATCGTTAAGTGGAGTTTCAATAATATCGATGTTTGAGCCGTGTTGATACTGTTTTCTTGACCATTGCGGCATAGTCGTATATTGTACTCGGCCTAGAGGATCCGCAAAATATTCAACCAATGTGTAATCATTACCCGTTGGATCGACGTAGGCACGTGAATCACTATCGGACGGAAAGGCTTCATATCTTTTATAAGGTCTGCCAACCTCGTCGTATTCAATTGCATTTTGGATCAAACTCTTGAAACTTTCTGGATCTTGCTGATCATTTATTTTCCACCTATCCACTTGTTGACTTGGTCGCCCGAGGCCATCATAATATTGACTTACAGATTGTGCTGTAAAGTCACAAAGCTCGGCAACGTCTTCCGTCAATTCATATTGATCCGTAATGGTCACGCGGTTTCCAACTCCTGATCTATGATAGCCATACGAAATGTCCTTTTTTATTTCGATCCCACCATTGGGAGACAGGACCGTAACGCTATCTAATCTTGTTAATTCGTCGTATTTGTATCTTATCTTTGAACTATCAACATTAATGTGCTGTAGAAGAAAATTTGAATTTGTTACATAGGTGTATTCCTCCTTAAAATCAAGAAACTGTTTTGACTTTACAAGTCCAGTGGGGTACCAATCAAATATAATTGTATCCCAGCCTTTATATGTTACAAATTGTGGACGGCCGTATTTGTAGTTTTCTATCCTCACTTCTTCTTCCCAACTTCCCGACCAGACTGCATCATCACTTTCAGTTGCGATATACTTGTTAACTCTTGATAATCTAGGAAACCCTGCATCCAGACTAAATATGCTTTGCTGGCCGCTAACCATAATGCTATTTACTTCTAAACTAGATTCTAAGGTTGATATTATATTTAACTCCTTGAGCTTTAGGGCTGCAGAATCAGTAGATGCATCTGGATAAGCATATCTTTTTAGATATGTCTTGCCATCACTGTTTTCAGTAGAAATGGAGGTTGGGTATGTTGGATAAACATCGGATTCATAATTGTAAGAAGTGGTACTGGCAACGCCATCAATTTCGTTAACTTTACTGTTGACTTTGAAGAATCCATTTTTAATACCATATCCACGTGGCCCTAATAAGATTCGGGGCGGAATAATAACCCCATTACACACGCTTCCACTTTCAGAAACAGTGAAAAGAGACAGAACAGCGCCTGCGTTATCAATGCCAGGATATACTACCTCGATGCCATCTATAGATTTTCTAGCAATCAGTTGCCCTGATTCATTAAAAGATTTTTCTTCCTTTAATTGTCCTCTCGCAAAATCCGGTAAGGTTGGAAGTGGTAGTTGATCTTCTGGCGGGCTACCATTCGGCATTGCCCCCATATAATATTCACGAATTATAGAACCAGAGTTTGGAATAATTTCTTCAACATGCGAGTAGCAAATGTGTCGCCCATCAAAGTCTGTATGGGAGGTATAAAAGTTTGATCTTATGTCTGTAGCCTCGATCAATAATGAGCTACTCCCCGGTGAACTAACAACATTATAATCAATTTTGTAATTAGGATACTTAAATAAGACACCTGACTTAGTTCCATTTGGCTTCTGGTATTTAAATGAACGTGATACAGTGGAATTCCCAGCAATTTGATTAGTACTGGCAGTTATCTCTTTAATACGAAGACCTCCTACAAGATCGTTAATCCAAAAATCATTACCAGAATTTTCTGCTTTGTGTCGTTCGTACACATAACTAATTTCCCCTCCAGTCGGCAGGATTTGTTTTTTTAAAGTTCCAGTTAAAGCTGAATTTAGATTACCTACATTTCGGTTTAGACCGCTATTGATGTATGGTACAACCCTAGGAAGCAAGCCAGATCGTGCATCATTACTAGTGACATTATTGTAAAATCCCCAATGATCTATCGCCTTACTCAATAAGCTAGGATATGGTGCACCTTCGTAATATTCAAATATATGCGATGGTACTTTGGTTCTTTCGCCGAATGTTCCGCATTGTTGTTCTTGAATTGACTCAAGTTTTAGTCTTTTACGATAAGAAGAAGTAGGGTCATGAGGTCCTTTTAAACTGCTGTCATTTTCTACGTCATCTGTGGCTGGACCAGTCACGTAAGAGTACTCGAATGCCACCTGTTTACAAAGACCATAAAAGTCACCTTGCTTATTCTGTCTAAATTCTATATTATTTAGTCGCTTAGGCGGTTGGCTTGACCCATCGAAGTTATTCCAAATTGATAAATCTTGTCTGTTTTCTTCAGCTGATAAGAAGACAGATTCAGTTCCGCTTTTCGTTTCAATGCCAACTAATCGGTAGCTTTCTATATAGTTGATACTGATCGGCTTATTCTCTAAGTCTCCGATATTGCCAGGAGTCAAATAATCCAAATTGAAGTCGGTTCTCCTGTAACACCCGGTTTCTGAACCGTCAGGGTTGAGAATTGATGCTTTATTTGAAACACCTCTTTGGTCACTATTTGTTAAGTATTTATATTTTTCTTTTTCATAATTAAAGTCAATTGAGTAGTTGCCATCCGCACTCTCAATTTTGACTAAAAACCAACTATCTCCACACGGCGACAAATCTCTTCGCGGCGAATAATAATCCAAATTCATTCCCGTCCTCTCCATCTTCGGAACCTCGTCAGATGTTATTTCATCACTAGGAACTCCAAAGTAGTATTTTGTTCCATCTGGACCCGTAATGACGAATCCCTTAATCGTACCAAATTCTCTTTGAAATAGTGGCTCTATTATGAGATCATTATCCGGTAAAAGCACAATTCTTTTCTCACTTGTTCCATCAAAGTAAAACTTGCCAGATTTCCCCAAAAAATTAAAGGAAAAAATGTCGGGCTCAAAATCTACTTCACCTCTTTCGTAAGCTAGGATGTCTATTTCCAGAGTCCCATCATGAACGACTTGTCCATGATAATAGTAACCCTTTTTCGTACTGTCATCATCGTACCCTCCTCTTCTGCTGCGCATAATCATGCCCCCGCTATTTAGTGTCCAGCCCATTCCAGTCCAGCTCGAGGGATTAGCTACGCGCAGTCCACTTGCGTGATAAGAAAGATATATTGGGAGTTGCAAATCACCTTCTTTTAGCGTGTGCAACGGAATTGCAATTTGTGGAATCCCCGTGAAGTGACTAACTGGCATTTCGACGTATTCACCAAATGCCGCTGCGGTTGGAGTCTGAATGGCACCAATATTTAATTCTCCCCCACTTGGTTGAGCAAAGACAACATGAGAACCAAAGATCACAAATATTATCAGCAAGCAGAGCCTTGAAAAAAATGTAGTAATGGGCATAGGTAATTCTTTTGTTCGCTTACGGAGGAACTGTTTATTAAGTCGAATACTTATAGATACCTTTCAAGCAGCGGTTATAGTAGGATGAGCTTTAAATAGCTACGGTATTTCACCTAATGACTAACGACCACCAACTTTTGAGCCAGCAAACCAGCCTTTTCACCACCAATAAATTCAACGTTGTAAGTACCGGATACCCACTGCGATGTATTAAATTTTTCGTACTTGTTATTTGTTGAACGTTGTTCTATGATTTGACCGGATGCGTTACTAACTCTTATCAGAATTGGCGCATCCGTGAAACCACTTTCCACTACAAAATAATTGGAGGCAGGATTTGGATACACCATGTAGGTAGAATTATTCAACTCTTCATTCTGCAGTTGATCACCACACGGAGAACAATTTGCAATTTTCGCTAATGACCTATTGAGCTTTTCTAACTCCGACCTCAGTTCATCTTGCTCGTTCAATAGTTGTTTGTAATCACGCTCCTGCCGCGCAATCACCTCCCCCTGCTCCTGCACCGCCCCAACCAAAATTGCAATCATATCCATATACCGCACCCCACGGATATCTACGGCCTCAGCATCAGCCACCGCGCCAGCACCTTTCTCCGTACCGCCAACCACGCTCGGAAAGCCCAACTCGTCCACTTCTTCCGCCGTAGCGATCTCCGCCGCGTCGGTGGTGTAGGGGTGGTGGACATCCGTCACCAGGTCGGGTAGCACTTTGGCGACTTCCTGCGCCACGAAGCCATAGTGGATAACCTCTTCCTCGCCGAAGCCCATCTTCTCGGAGGCTTTGTAGCTGTAAGTGTGGGGTTTTAGGCTATTAACGATATCCAGCGCGCCTTCGATGTTCTTGACATTTTTCTTCAGTCGTTCGTCCGAAGCTTGCGTGAAGGTGCCATTGACGTGTACGTCCCCGACGAAGTAACCAGCGTAACCAGAGCCACCGTTGATGTTACTGTATAGCCCGTACCGCGCAGCTTGACCGCCACCTTTAATGTCGATGTACTGCCCGTAGGAAGTCTTAGCCGCATCTTGCGTATAACTCTTTACCTGGATGTAACTACCGTAGGCATTATTCCGCTTCCGGTGCACCGTCTCTCCGTAGAAATTGGCGAACAGCTTATTCTGCGCCCGCGTGCCCCGGTCATCCACAATACTGTAGTTACCGAATAACCGACCTTTGGCGTCGGCTGTATTGGAGAGGTCGTTATAAATGCCGTAAGCGTCCATATCACCACCGTGGCTAACGACGTTACGCACGCCGTACGTCAAGCCAGTAGCCCCCATCGCCTGTTCTACGTGATTCCACAAGCCATACTTTTCGGCTAGGCCAGAATCAAGCACATTATAGATGCCGACACCGCGCACGGTATCCGCGCCAGTCGAGCGGACGAACAGATTGTATTCGTGGTCAGCATTGCTGAAGCGGCTCTTCGCCATCGGGTGGGGAAGGTCGCCAAAGCCATTGCTACCGGTACTATCAACGAAAATTTGGGCGCTAAGCGATTGGCTGGTAACGACTAGGCATAGCAATGCCAGGATGGGTATCAGGAACTCTTTTTTCATGGGTATTTAGATTCTGCCTCAATATAGTTGCTAAAAATTAAAAATTACGTTCAAACATTATATCAACGTAAAATTCTATCATATCGCGAATTATTGGAATGTATGTTTATACTCTAACAGTGATGTACCACTATTGAACTCCAAGGAAATTAACGTCATTACGCACCAACCTACTGAACCGACTTCCTGTCTACGGTTGTAGGTCCTCAATACCCTACCTTCACCCTCCATGATTCGCCAAGCCTTTTTCTGCCTCACCCTCCTCCTCTCCACCTGCGCCAGCGCCCAAACCACCCCCACCCAGGACGCCCGCCCCCGCGTCGTCACCTCCGCCAGCATTTTTGCGGATATGGCCACCATGATCGCCGATACCTTCGTGCAAATCCAATCCATCGTGCCGATTGGGGGGGACCCGCACATCTACGAACCGACGCCCAGCGACGTCCGCCTCGTCGCCCAGGCCGACCTCGTGCTGGTGAACGGGCTCACCTTCGAAGGGTGGATGAACGAACTGATCGCCAACTCGGGGACGCGCGCCCGCACCGTACGCATCACCGAAGGGATCGGCGAAATCGCCAGCGAGGAATACGCCAACTCGGCCGACCCCCACGCCTGGATGACCGCCCAGAACGGCATGACCTACGTGCGCAACATCCGCGACGCGCTGATCGAACTGGACCCCTTCAACCGCGAGGTGTACGAATTCAACGCCGGCGTCTACCTCCAGCAATTGGAGGAGCTGGACCAGGCCATTTTCGAGCAGATCGAAACCATCCCCGCCGGCCAGCGGGTGCTGATCACGAGCCACGACGCCTTTCGCTACTTCGGCCGCCACTACGGCATCCGCGTCGAAGCGGCCCTGGGCACGAGCACCGACGCCGAGGTGCAAACCAACGACGTGCAGCGCCTCACCGAGATCATCCGCAACACCGGCGTGCCCGCTATCTTCGTGGAGACGACGATCAACCCCAAGCTGATTCGCCAGATCGCAAAGGACAACGGCGTTTTCATCGGCGGCTACCTCTACGCGGATAGCCTCGGGGAGCCCGATACGCCCGCCGGCACTTACGTCGGGATGTTGCGGCACAACGTCTCTACCATCGTGAAGGCCCTGCGCGGCGAACGCAACGCGAAGTACGAAGCCGAGAACCAGGAGACGAGCAGCCTGCAGACCTACTTTCTGCTCGGTGTGATTCTCGCCGTCATGGTCGGGGCCTTTTTGTACATGGTGCGCGTCCTGAACCGGGGTTGAGTACTCACGTTTGGTCGCTGCCCCCCGTCCCGAAGTCATATGCAAGCCAATCCGACGATTAAATTTCTCTTTCTGCTCTGCGCGCTGTTGTGCGCGGCGAACGTTGCCGCCCAAGTGGCCAAACCGCTGCCGTTGCCGGATGCGACGACGGGTAGCAGCCGCGCCACCAAACTGCGCGGCGAAACCCTCTTCGGCCTCGAGGCCACGGGTGGAGTGTTGGTCCCTATTTACCGCCGTTTCCAGGGTCAACGCTTCGAAAATCTGGACTGGCAACTTGGCGGCGGTGGCTTCCTGGGGGCCAACTTTATCCTCCTGCCCCAAAACGAAGTGTCCTTCTCCCTCGGCGCCGAATACCTTTACGAGCAGGGGACTTTCCAAAACTACATCGTGGGCAACGCGGGCGACGGCAATACCTTCCGTACGGGCGACATCATGGTCCGCGAACAACACCTGCGTCTCCTGTTGCAAATGCGCGCCAACGTGGACCGCTTCGCCCTCTACCTCGGCGGCCAGCTCTCCTTCGGTCTGCGCCGCGCCTACCGCTACGAATACGAACAAGTGACGGCCCAGCGTTTCGACCCCGAAACCGGCGCCACGGTCGGGCTCGATCCTCCCATCCGCATCAGCGGGGAAGACGATCGTAGGTATACCGACGGTGGCTACATCGGCCTGCTCTTCGGGGCCGGTTATTTCGTGACGGACCGCCTGATTGCCCGCATCCGTTACGACCTGGGTGTGCACTCCAATCTAGGCATCAATCGTTTCGATCGCCACGTCCGCCACCGCCTCGATCTGGGCGTGGATTACTTGATTCTCGGCAAGTAAATCGTATTCTTCTCGAAGCCGTTGTTGAAGCTGAAATTGGTCCGCCACCGCGCGCCCCACTTGGCTTTTGGGTCCAGGTCGCCCTCCCAGTTCAGGGCGCCGTGCGACTGGCTCACGACGGGCAGTTTCACTCCGTTGGCGAAGGTGTCGTAGGTGTACTTCATCATGATCGGCGTCGCCCGTTCGTAGGCCATTACCGTGAAGAGGAACTGGTCCACTAACCCGGTGTGAGGGTTCACGTAGAGCAGGTAGCGGTCCTTGGCTACCCCGACGTTGTCATTAAAGGTCACGTCCAGCAAATCGTAGTCGATGCCCTCAAATTCCCGCGTCCCCGCGTAGGCGAATTGCAGCCCCGGGTCGCTCATTTTTTGCATCATGGCCAGCCAGTAGTAGTTGGTCTTGCGGGTGAAGAGGGCGGATTTTAGCTCGTTCTCGTCCGTCGTTTCCACGTCGTCGATCCACACCCGCACGTTCTCCCCGTCGAAGTACTGCCGCCGGCGTTTCCCCTCCTTCGTCGTGCTCATCCCGTAGCTGATCTCCCCGTCGAAGATATACCGTTCGGTGCTGGTCCCCCGCTTGCTCGTGTAGGTGTATTCTACGTCCTTGAGTTGGTGCAAAGCATCCATCCCGCCCACGCTGTTCACCACGCGTTCTCGCAATTCCTCCGCCTCATTTTGGGCGCTGGCGCGGGTGCCGGGGAAAAGGGTCAGGGTAGCTAAGAGGAGGAGGGCTAGGGTACGCATGGGGTGGGGGCTTTTGGTTGAGGAGAATTCTTCCGTGGAAAGCAAGTAGACGTTTTGGGGTTTGCCTGGGTTCTCCGGTCACGTTCCCAGATGTCGGAATAGGACGAAGTAGGCACCACTACCGCCCCTCACAAAACAGCACCACCTCTCCCCCACGCCACCCGTGCAAGTGGTTAGGCGGGTAAGTGATTTCCGCTACCCGGAAACCAGCCTCACTCAGGCGCTGGCGGAGGCCCTTTACGGAATACTCCCGCACGTGGTCCGCTTGCCCGTAGGCCTGGAGGCGTTGGGCGGGGGTGGTCAGGCTGGGGTCCTCGTAGGTCTCCCCTTCGCGGAAGGGCGTCTGGATGAGGCACAATCCCCCGGGCTTCAGGATGCGGCGGAGTTCCGCCATCGCCGCCCGGTCGTCGGGAATGTGCTCGAGCACGTGGTAACAAACTACGATGTCAAACTGCCCGTCCGGCTCGTCGATGGCCGTAATATCGTAGCGCCGGTCGGCGGAAAACTCGCCTTCATAATCCGTAGTCAGGTAAGCAGCTGGGCCGGCTTCCCGCACCAGCTTATTTAAGATGGCCGGCGGCGAAAAATGCAAGATCCGCTGCCCCCGAATGTCCAGCTCCTCACTGAGGATTTGCCACAACCGGCGCGTCCTGGGCAGACTGCCGCAACGCGGGCACAGCAGATCTCCCCGCTCCAGTTTGACAAACTGGGAGAGACCGGTACCGCAGCAATTGCACTGGTAGGTGGAGCCGCGGTAGCGTAAGGAAGCCAGGTAGCGCAAGCGATCCTCGTTGGCCCGCAAAATGCTGGCCGGAAGGATGGATTTAGCTAGTGACTTGAGCTGCTCGTACATGGGAGCAAAAGTAGGGTATGGGGAACTTGGCGTTTAGGAACGGACGCTTTGAGGACGCCATCTCTTTCGCTGCGCTACAGAACTGGCGACGCTTCAAGGTCCTGACTACGGAGTAATGAGGTCCTTGGAGCGTGCGCAGCTCCTCCAAGCGTCCGGTCTTTAGCGTTATCAAGAGCTATCTCACCCCCCATCCATCAACCAAACCTCACAACCCTTTGAGGACGCCATCTCTTTCGCTGCGCTACAGAACTGGCGACGCTCCAAGGTCCTGACGACGGAGTAATGAGGTCCTTGGAGCGTGCGCAGCTCCTCCAAGCGTCCGGTCTTTAACGTTTTCAAGAGCTATCTCATCCCCTAATCCATCAACCAAACCTCACAACCCTTGGAGGACGCCATCTCTTTCGCTGCGCTGCAGAACTTGCGACGCTCCAAGGTCCTTACTACGGATTAATGAGGTCCTTGGAGCGTGCGCAACTCCTCCAAGCGTCCGGTCTTTAGCGCTTTCAAGAACTATCTCACCCCCTAATCCATCAACCAAACCTCACAACCCTCCGTACAATTCTGGCAAATATCAATCTCCGCCCGCCCCTTCAGCAGTTTGGTGCGGAAATCATCGTAGGCGGCGCCCTCCCAGATTTGGTCGAGGCTCTCCGCCTTCACGTCGCCGAGGCGGTGGGTGACGTCCTTATCGAAGCAGCAGGGCGCGACGAGGCCGTCCCAGGTGATGACGCAGGAGTGCCACAGTTTCCAACAGTGGTTCTGCAGTTTATTCTTGAGGCCGTAGGTGCCGTCCTCTTTTTTGTAGTAGCGGGCGTGGTCCTCATTCTCGGGCATGAGGGGGTTGCCGTGCTCGTAATCGTAGAGCTGCGCGGATTTGAACTTCACCTCGTCAATCCCAATCTCATCCGCCAGGCGGACGACGTCCTCCATCTGGTGCTCATTCGGCTTCACGACGAGGAACTGAAAAATGATGTGCGGCGTAGCCGATTGCAACTCCTTCTTGGCTTGCACGACGTTCCGTGCCCCCTGCAGCACGCTCTCCAGCTTACCTGCCTTGCGGTACTGTTCGTACACCTCCTGCGTCGTCCCGTCCACACTGATGATGAGCCGGTCCAGCCCGCTGGTGATCGTCCGTTCCGCATTGGCCTTATTCAGGAAGTGCCCGTTCGTGGAGGTGATGGTGTACACCCCCCGGTCACTAGCTTCCTTCACCATATCCAGAAAATCCGGATTGATGTACGGCTCCCCCTGAAAGTAAAAGATGAGGTAGAGCAACCGGTCGGCAATGTCGTCCATTGTCTTCCGGAAGAAATCCGCCTTCAGGTTCCCTGTCGGCCGGGTAAACTGCCGCAAACCACTCGGGCACTCCGGGCACCGCAGGTTACACGCCGTCGTAGGCTCAAAACTTACCGTAAAGGGCTTGCCCCACACCACCGGCCGCTGCAACCACCGCGTCGCGTAGTAGCTGGCGGCCACCTTCGTTGCGTTCACCACCCGCTTGGGCGTGAGCTTGCGGAGGAAGTTGAGGGTATCTTTTGGGTAGAGTTTGGGCATTAGAAATGATTCTCGATTCTCGATTCTCGATTGGCGATTCTTGATTGGCTACCGCTGCTACACGGGAGGGAGCACGCAGTGCGACAAAGCCGTGCGGTAGCTAAATCAGTCCTCACTTATCGAGAATCGAGAATCACATATCTTAAGAGTTCATCGAAGCCATAAACTCCCCATTATTCCTTGTACTCTGCATGTGCCGCATCAAAAACTGGAACGCTTCTTCCGGCTTCATATCCGCCAGGTGGTTGCGGAGGACGAACATGCGCTGCAGCACGTCCCGCTCCAACAGGAGGTCGTCGCGGCGGGTGCTGGACTTGGTGAAGTCGATGGATGGGTACATCCGTTTGTTGGCCAGGAAGCGGTCGAGTTGGAGCTCCATGTTACCGGTACCCTTGAACTCTTCGAAGATCACCTGGTCCATCTTGGAGCCCGTGTCGATCAGGGCGGTGGCCAGGATCGTCAGGGAGCCGCCACCGTCGATGTTACGGGCGGCACCGAAGAACTTCTTCGGCTTCTGCAGGGCGTTGGCCTCCACACCACCGGAAAGAACCTTGCCGGAGCTCGGCTGAACGGTGTTGTACGCCCGCGCTAAACGGGTGATGGAATCGAGGAGGATACAAACGTCGTGGCCGGATTCAACCATCCGCTTCGCTTTTTCCAGCACGACGTTCGCCACGCGCACGTGGTTATCCGCCGGCTCGTCGAAGGTGGAGGCCACTACTTCAGCTTTCACGCTGCGCTTCATGTCGGTGACTTCCTCGGGGCGTTCGTCCACCAACAGCACGATGAGGTAGGTTTCGGGGTGGTTTTCGGCGATGGCGTTGGCCACGTCCTTCAGCAGGAAGGTCTTACCGGATTTTGGCTGGGCCACGATCAATCCCCGCTGCCCCTTACCGATGGGCGTGAAGAGGTCGATCAGGCGCATCCCGTAGTCCTTACCGTCGGGCCGGCCGGAGAGGGTGAACTTCTCGGTCGGGAACTGGGCGGTGAGGTAGTCAAACGGTACCCGGTCACGAATGACGCGGGGCTCGAGGCCGTTGATTTTTTCCACTTCCAGCAGGGCGAAGTACTTCTCCCCTTCCTTCGGTGGCTTAACGGGGCCGCGCACGAGGTCACCCGTCCGCAAACCAAATTGCTTCACCTGTTGCTGGTTGACGTACACGTCGTCCGGGCTACTCAGGTAGTTGTAATCGCTGGAGCGCAGGAAGCCGTAACCGTCGGGCATCATCTCGAGGATGCCGGAGGACGTCACCAGACCGTCGAGTTTGTACTCGGGCTGGCGGGGCGTTTGGTTACGCTGGTTGCGGTTGTTGCCGCGTTCGTTGCGGTTATTATTACCGCGCTCATTCCGGTCATTATTGTTGTTCGCCCGGTCGTTATTGCTGCGGTCGGTACGTTCTGTGGCGCCGCGTTCGTTGCGTTCGTCTCCGCGCGCCCGGTCGGCGTAGCGTCCGCGTGGGGGGAGTTCTTCCCGGCCTTCAGCGGCGCGGCCCCGGTTGGCGTAGCGGGCTTCGTAGGCGTTGTCCTTGCCTTCGGGGGCGTCCTGGTTGCCGCGTCCGCGTCCACGTGTGTTGCGTGGGTTCTCGTCGGGGTCCTGGTCCTGGTTGCCACGGCCACGTCCACGGGTGGGGCGGGTAATTTCTTCGGGTTCCTGGTCTTCGTTCCGGCCCCGTCCGCGTCCGCGGGTGGGTCGGTTGTCGTCGATTTCCGGTTCTTCGGCTCGGCCTCTTCCCCGTCCGCGGCCGCGGGTGTTGCGGCTATCTTCGCGTTCGGCGTCGTCATCGTTGCGGCGTCCCCGGCCCCGTCCGCGGGTGTTGCGGCTTTCATCGGCGTCGGTTGTTTCGTCGCGATTGGATTTGCGGGCGCTGCCGCGGGTGCTGCGTTCGGTGGTTGAAGGGTCGTCGTCCGTTTTGCTGGAGCGGGCGCTACGGCCACGTCCTCTACTGGGAGCTTCGTCCTTGTCTTCCGTGGAGGTGGCGGCGCGTCCCCGGCCCCGTCCCCGGGTGGGTTTGGCGTCGTCGTCCTTAGGCTTGTCGTCCTTCATTGCGGATCTCTCCGCTTTTTCGTTTTTGGCCTTGGCGATGGCGGCGGCGCGGCGGTTGGGGACGCGGTCGGTATCGGAAGCGGCGGGTGGTTCTTTGGCAGTGCTGGTGCCCTGGACGGCTTGCTGGTCGAGGATCTTAAGGATGAGGTCCTGCTTATTGAGTCGCTTGTAGGATTTGAGTCCCATTTTGTCGGCCAGGTCCCGTAGTTCGGGGACCAGCATGGCCTTCAGTTGTGCTATGCTTAACATCTATTGTTGGAAGTGATACGGTATGAAAGAAGGTTGGAGGGGGAAAAGGCCGCGCGGCTGGGTTGGGATATTGAGTGGGCGCGACGGCGGTGATAATCGGGCTGCGGTGAAACTTTGGCGGCGCGCGCGGACCTAAAGAAGTAGGGCGCGGGCAGTTGCCACTTAGGAAAAAACAGCCGAAGGGGGAATGCGTGCCAGCGGTTACAGAACGTAAGCGCCGGCGGCGAGGCAGATTCGCTCGCGGTGGCAAATGTAGCCTTTATTTCGGAAGTCCGATAAAAAAGCCGTGTTACCTTTGCCGAAGGAACGCCCGGCCCCACAATTTTGTTGTCAATCAATGTTCCCGAAGTCCACCCAGCTCAATACTAGCCACTTAACACTAGAAACTACCTACTAGATACTAGCCACTAACCCCCGCACCCGCGGCAGCGCAAAAAAATCCTCCCCATGTTACAAGTAGCCACCCTCAGAAACGATCGGGAAAACGTTCTCGCCGGCCTCGCCAAACGGTACTTCCCGGACGCCGAAGCCACCGTGGACCGCATCATCGAGCTGGACGACCAACGCAAGGACATCCAAACCAAGAGCGACGCCATCCTCGCCGAACGCAACACGCTGAGCGGGCAGATCGGCCAACTCTTTAAGACGGGTAAGAAGGACGAAGCCACCGCCCTGCGCGCCAAAGTGGGCGAGCTGAAGGAAGAAATCGCCACCCTGCAGGAAGAAGCGACCACCGTAGCCGAGCAACTGGAAGAAGCGCTGCTCTCCGTACCCAACGTCCCCCACGAGCTGGTGAAACAGGGCCACGGCGAAGAAGAAAACGAAGTGTACCGCGCTTACGAAGGCGCCCTCCCCAAACTGGAAGGCGGCGCCAAACCCCACTGGGAACTGGCCGACGAGTACGGGATCTTTGACCTCGAACTGGGCGTAAAAACCACCGGCGGCGGCTTCCCCGTCTTCACCGGGCAGGGCGCCCGCCTGGCCCGCAGCCTCGTCAATTTCTTCCTGGACCGCAACACCGAGGCCGGCTACGTCGAATACCAACCCCCACTGCTGGTGAACGAAGCCACGGCCCGCGCCACCGGCCAACTCCCCGATAAGGAAGGGCAGATGTACCACGTTACGCGCGACGACCTTTACCTCATCCCCACCGCCGAAGTGCCGCTGACGAACCTCTTCCGCGGGGAGATCGTCGACAAAGAAAACCTGCCCGTAAAACTGACGGGCTACACCCCCTGCTTCCGCCGCGAAGCGGGTAGCTATGGCGCCCACGTAAGGGGCCTCAACCGCGTCCACCAGTTCGATAAGGTCGAGATCGTAGAGATCGCCGACCCCGCCACGAGCTACGAACGGCTGGACGCGATGGTCGCCCACGTCGGGCAATTGCTAACGGATCTCGGCCTGCCCTTCCGCATCCTCCGCCTTTGCGGTGGAGACACCGGTTTCACCAGCGCTATGACCTACGACTTCGAAGTCTGGAGCGCCGCCCAGGAGCGGTGGCTGGAAGTAAGTTCCGTCTCCAACTTCGAAACCTACCAGAGCAACCGCCTGAAACTGCGGTACCGCGAGGACAAGAAAACGACCCTCGCCCACACCCTGAATGGCTCCGCCCTGGCCCTTCCCCGCATCATCGCCGCCCTGCTGGAGAACAACCAGACGGCCGAAGGGATTGTATTACCTAAGGTACTGCACGCCTACGTCGGCAAGCAGCTGTTGACCCGTTAACCCTGATTCGTCAGGGCGACCTATGTATAGGAGGTGGTGCAATAGCAATGTTTCGACTGGGCGTTGATTACTATTTGAAGAGTGTACCGCTTATGTGTTACGCCTGAAACGTCTCCCCTCTCCCCCGGAGAGGGGCTGGGGGAGAGGGCTATTAAGGGCATGCGAAACTGTACATTACGTGGATAATTCTCAGCAGTACCACCAAAATTGACCAACAAAACTACCTAGCATGTTTAGTGGAGGCTACGGCATTTACATCGTCATCACCCTCGTTTTCGCCGGTATTGGTGGCCTGGTGAGCAACCGTTTGAAGAGTAAGTTCAAGCACTACGCCCGCATCCCCATGGCCGGGCAGATGAGCGGCGCCGAAGTGGCCCAGAAAATGTTGGACGACCACCAGATCCGCGACGTCCGCATCGTGATGGGCCAGGGTTTTCTGAGCGATCACTACAATCCGCAAACGAAGACGGTTTCCCTCAGCCCCGAAGTTTACCAGGGCCGGAGCATCTCCTCGGCGGCGGTAGCGGCCCACGAGTGTGGCCACGTCGTCCAACACGCCACGGCCTACACTTGGCTGACGCTGCGGAGCAAAATGGTGCCCGTCGTCCAACTCGCCAGCCGCGCCCAGGGCTTCCTGCTGATGTTCGCCATCGGTGGCCTGGCCGGTGGTTTCGGTGGGCTGATGCTGCAGATCACCATCGCCGCCTTCGCAATTACGACCCTCTTCAGCCTCGTAACCCTCCCCGTAGAATTCGACGCGAGTAACCGCGCCCTCGCCTGGTTGGATACCTCCGGCATCGTCCGCGGCGAAAAGCACGATGGCGCCAAGGATGCCCTCTGGTGGGCCGCAATGACCTACGTAGTCTCCGCCCTCTCCTCGCTGACGGTGCTGGTTTGGCTGATTTTGTCGTCTCAATCGCGGCGTTAGGAGAGTTGCGAGTTACAAGTTGCAAGTAGCGAGTAAGGATTCGATACTCGCAACTCGATACTCGCAACTTGATACTCGATACTCGCAACTTGATACTCGACACTCGCAACTCGATACTCGCAACTCAAACCCCTCCAATCTATATATTTGCCCCCAAGCAACAACCAACCAAGCCAACATGAGCGAATTACTAAGCGAACACCTGGAAGAAGCCAAAATGCTAATGGACGAGGCCATCGGCCACCTCGAATCCGAACTCCTCAAGATCCGGACGGGAAAAGCCAGCCCCGCCATGCTCAGCGGACTAATGGTGAAGTACTACGGCGCCCCAACGCCCATTAACCAAGTAGCGAATATCTCTACGGCGGACTCCCGCACGCTGACGCTCCAACCCTTCGATAAAACGGCCATCGGCGACATCGAACGCGCCATCTTCGAGGCCAACCTCGGCGTAACGCCCCAGAACGACGGCGACCTCATCCGCATCAACATTCCACCACTGACGGAAGAACGCCGCAAGCAACTCGCCAAGCAAGTGAAAGCTTCCGGTGAAGACGCCAAGATCGTCATCCGCAACATCCGCCGCGACGCGATGGAGGCCATCAAAAAGGAGGTCAAAAACGGCTACCCCGAAGATGCCGGCAAGCGCAAGGAGGACGAAGTCCAGGGTTGGGTCAACGGCTACAACAAGAAGATTGAAGAACACGTCGAGAACAAGGAGAAGGACGTGATGACGCTGTAAATCGGTAAATCAAGTCTTGTATTTCACAAGATCCCGGTAGGGATCACCGCGATAGGCCGGGATCAGGCTGGACCAAAGGTCCAGTCAGATCCCGGCCTAACCATTTTCCTACCTACTTTTGCGCTCCAATCCCGCATTTGTAAGCGGGCGAAAGCTTTATTCCCAATGATCAATATCAAATTTCCCGACGGCAACGTCCGCCAGTACGAACCCGGCACCTCCGCCCTGCAGATGGCCGAGAGCATCTCTTCCGGCCTGGCCCGCAACGTCGTTTCCGCCACCGTCAACGGTAAACTGACCGACCGCAACGTACCCATCAACGAGGACTCCACGATGGTTTTCCACACCTGGAACGATCAGGTGGGTAAGGAAACCTTTTGGCACTCCACGGCGCACCTTATGGCCGAGGCCCTCGAGGCGCTTTACCCCGGTATCAAGTTCGGCTACGGCCCCGCCGGCGAGAACGGGTTCTTCTACGACGTCGAGCCCCCCGCCGGCCAATCAATCAGCTCCGACGACTTCGAGACCATCGAAAAAAAGATGATCGAACTGGCGCGGCAGAAGAACGAGTACGTCCGCCGCGAAGTCAGCAAAGAGGAGGCCATCGCCTACTTCACCGAAAAGGGCGACGAGTACAAGCTCGAACTCCTCGACGCGCTGGAGGACGGCACCATCACCTTCTACACTCAGGGCGAGTTCACCGACCTCTGCCGCGGCCCCCACATCCCCAACACCGGCGCCATCAAGGCTGTCAAACTGATGAAGATCGGCGGTGCCTTCTGGCGGGGAGACGAAAAGAACAAGCAACTCACGCGCATCTCCGGCATCTCATTCCCCAAGGCGAAGGAGCTCAAGGAGTACCTCGAAAACCTGGAGGAAGCTAAAAAGCGCGACCACCGGAAACTGGGCAAGGAGCTCGAACTCTTCATGTTCTCCGAGAAGGTCGGCGCCGGCCTCCCCATGTGGCTACCCAAGGGCTACCAACTTCGCCAGCGCCTCGCGGCCTACCTCGAAAAGAAGCAGGAAGCCGCCGGTTACGAACAGGTTGCCACCCCACACATCGGAAAAAAGGAGCTCTACCAGACTTCCGGCCACTGGGATAAGTACGGTGAGGACAGCTTCCAACCCATCAAGACCCCCCGCGAGGGTGAGGAATTCCTCCTCAAACCCATGAACTGCCCGCACCATTGCGAGATGTACAAGTTCCGCCCCCGCTCTTACAAGGAACTACCCCTCCGCCTCGCGGAATTTGGTACCGTGTACCGCTACGAACAGACTGGGGAGCTCCACGGCCTGAGCCGCGTCCGGGGCTTCACTCAGGATGACGCCCACATCTTCTGTATGCCGGAGCAGGTGAAGGGTGAGTTCATCGCCGTCGTCCACATCGTTCAGGAAGTCCTGGGTATGATCGGTTTCGATGACGTTACCGCCCAAATTAGCCTGCGCGATCCCCAGACGCCAGAGAAATACATCGGCTCGGACGAGAACTGGGCCACTGCCGAGCAGGCCATCATCGATGCCTGTAAGGAAATCGACATCAAGACCGTCACCGAGTACGGGGAAGCCGCCTTCTACGGCCCCAAACTCGATTTCATGGTCCGCGATGCCCTCGGCCGCAGCTGGCAGCTGGGTACCGTCCAGGTCGATTACAATCTCCCCGAACGCTTCGAGTTGGAGTACATCGGTAGTGACAATGAGGCCCACCGTCCGGTGATGATCCACCGCGCGCCCTTCGGTTCGATGGAGCGTTTCACGTCCATCCTCATTGAGCACACGGCCGGTAAATTCCCCCTCTGGCTGGCGCCCGAACAGTTCGCGATCCTCCCCATCAGCGAGCGTTTCAACGATTACGCCCAGGACGTCAAAGCAAAGCTAGCCGAGCACGATATCCGCGGCCTCGTCGACGACCGCAACGAAACCATCGGCCGCAAGATCCGCGACAACGAGACCAAACGTATCCCCTTCATGCTCATCGTCGGTGAGAATGAGGTCGAGGCCGGCGGCGTGGCCGTCCGCGTCCAGGGCGAAGGCGACAAGGGCACGATGAGCGTAGCGGAATTTGTGGCGTTTTTTCAGGAGCAGTTGGTGTATTGATTTGGGTGGTCTGGGCGACAGACTACAAAAGCCCGGCCGCTCCGTTATACAGTCTGCAGTCTATATTCTGTAGTCTGTAGTGGCCTTGGGAAGATGACTACAGACTACAGACTAAATCTTCCCGGCCGCTCCAGGAACATCCAACTGCGCTACGCTTGGGTTGGAGGCCGTCTGGAGAGCCTGGTTACTGCAGACTATAGACTACTGACTACAGACTAAAACCGTACCCGCCCAATAGCCCGTAGGAAAAAAGGTGCCCCCGGCGTAAAGTGAATCTCTTCCGTCGGTGAAGTCTCATTAAACAAACGGCTTTCCGTTGCAAACTGAGTTTCCTCCCACTCCGTATCCAGCAAGTTCTGCGCCTCCAACCCGATCGTGAAGGCACCGATCCGGTAATTAAGGTTGGCGTCAACGATGCCGTAACCCTTTGCTACGATGCTGTTGTCCTCGTTAGCGGGCCGGTCCGCCAGGTAACGGTAACGGAGCCCGGCGGTCCACTTATCGGACTTATAGCTCAGCCCGCCCGTGCTCGTAAAGGGAGGGGCCAGGGGGATGTAATCCTCCCCTTCCAATTCTTCGGTACTCCGGGCGAATGCGTAGTTCACGTCCAAATCGGCAAACAGACCTCTGGCCAACTGAGCGCGGACCCCGAAGTCAACTCCTAAACGGCGGGTCTCACCACTGGGCTCAACGATGCCGGCGTCACCGACGTAGACGAATTCCTGGTCGAGCAGCAGCGCCCAGAGTGCTGCGTTGACGATCACCCCCGGGGTGGGGCGGTAAATGAAACCAAGATCACCACCGTAGGCCGCCGGAAGGATGTCGTCCGCCGAATTATCCAGTACCACACGGGTATCATTGGAATGGAACCCAATCCCGGTCTTCAAAAATAATTGCAACTCATTATTAGCATTGTACATGAAATTCAGCTTGGGGCTGACGCGGCTCGCCGTCTGCTCCTGCCGGTCGTACAGCGTCGCCAGTCCGTCCACGTAGTTGAACTGGAAGTAGTCGAAGCGAAGGCCGGTATTGATGAGTAAGTTGCCAAACTCCATCTCCCCGTTCACGTATCCAAAGAGGTTGCTCTCATCGATGTCTCCCTGCTGGACGAAACTGCGCTCCGTCGTACGGTTAATCGTATTGGCCAAGCCGTTATCATCGCTATTGTCGTAGCGTAAGCCGACGCCGGACTTGATCAACAACTCCCGATCAGCCACGTAAACGGCTTTGTTCAGTTCCGTGGACAAGCCAAAAATATCCCGCTCCTCCCGCTGGCGAATCTGATCACCGTTGACGGGGTCCTCCAGGAAGAAAGTAAAGTTGGAGAACAGCTCGAAATCGTACCGGGAGTAGAATGCGGACGTTTTCACAAAAGTGTTTCGGTCCACCACCTTGTTGTAATTGACGGCAACGTTCGTCCGGCTGGTGTACCCACCCTCCGTATCGTCGATGGCTCCGAAGCGGCCAATCAGACCACTTTCAACGGCACGAACCGGGATCTGCCCCGAGGCATCCCACTTACTCGTGAAGTGGCTGGCCAGCAGGGAAACCTTACTCTTGTCACGAAGTACGCCCGTGTATTTGCCCATCACGTTGAAGCGACTGAAGTGCTGGGAAGAATCGAAGGGGCCATCCGTCAGGGTATACGCCGTCGCCAAGTAGGCATTATGGTTATCACTGGAAAGCACGTCGATTAGGCTCGTCAAACGCCGGGTGTTGAAGCTACCGTACTCGATTCCGGCGCTGCTGGATTCAAGGCGTTCTTTTAGCGCGAAGTTGACGTATCCGGCCGTGTTGAAATTACCTACGTCCGCGTAGTAGGGACCCTTACCGAAATCAATTTTCTCAATGGTTTCGGGGATGATGAAGTGAAGGTCCGCATAGCCCTGCCCGTGGGCGTGGCTTACCATGTTCACGGGAAGGCCATCCACCGAGATGGCGACGTCCGTACCGTGGTCCACGTCAAAGCCCCGCAGAAAGATCTGCTCGGCCTTGCCTCCGCCGGCGTGTTGGCCAATGACCAGACCCGGGACGGAGCGAAGCACCTCCTGGGCGGAAGCTACCGGCCGTACCGCCAGGTCAATACTGGTAATAACGTTGAGGGCCTCAACACCGGGGCGGATAACTACCTCGTTCAGGTTAAAGCTCCCTTCCCGCATCCGGATCTCGATCTCTACGGGCTGGTTGGGTACCAATACAGTTTGGGTAAGGTAACCTAGGTAGGATATCATGATACTATCGCCGGCATCTACCTCATCGAGGGTGAAATAACCCAGCTCATTGGTGTGTGCGTGGTGCTCATGCCCGACGTGAATGACGTAGGCACCGATTACGGGCCGGCTGGCTTCGTCTACGACCCGACCGTTGAGGCGGTCTACCGGGTGGTTATGATCGTGGCCAGCATGGCTTTGCGCATTTAGCGTAGCGGTGAACGCTAAAGACAGGAGGAGGATAAGGCGGGAAAAGGATCTCATTGGGTGGGTGATGCTTATGAAATAATAGGTTGTGAAAGGGCTGAGTAAGATTTATTCGTCCACTTCCATCTCAGCGAGTAAGGCTTCAATGGTGCTTTCCAGATAAATAGCTTGTTCTTTTATGGTTGGGTGGCTGAAGACTACCGGTATGGGCACTTCCAATTCGAAAGTGTCCTGAATGCGGGCCGCTAACCGGATGGCCGTCAGGGAGTGTCCGCCCAGGTCCAGGAATTTTTCGGTAGCGCTGATTTGTTCCAAATTGAGCACGTCTCCCCAGATCTCGGCCAGCATTTCTTCAAATTCTCCCTCCGGGGCAACGTAGGTGGCGACGGCCACTTCACCGCGGATCTCTTCCGCGGCCAACAAGGCCTTACGGTCTACCTTCCCGTTGGGAGTCAGGGGCATGGAAGGGATGGCCACAAAATGGCTGGGCAGAGAATAATCCGGAAGCCGTTCGGCTAGGTACCGCCGCAGTTCATCGGCCGAGACGCCATCTTCCGCAGTGTAGTACGCGACGAGATGGCGGTTCTCCAGGTTCTCCTGGGCGTTCGAATAGCCAATCTCCCGCATCATGCGTTTGACTTCCCGCTCGTCAACCTCTTCGTTGATCTCTTCGAGGGCCGCATTCCGTTGCTTGTGGCCGACGCGGACGTCCCAGCTGTAGGGAAAGGCGTAGTTGTTGTACCCCTTCTCCTTTTTGTGGACGTAAATTCCTAACTGGTTGATCAAGCAGTTGGTAGAACGGCCGGTGTCCGTTGGCCGGTCCCAGGGCAGACGCTCGTCGAGGTCCCTGAGCATCTCGTCCAGCGTAACGTCGGTATAGCGGTAAAAATCGATGAACTGAACGCGGTCAAAAACGGCGGCGTCGTCAAACATGGATGTATCCAGTAGTTGCTTGACGGCGTCGTCCGCCTGGTGATAGACTTTGCGGGCTTCCAGAATGGCAGCGTCAATGTCTTTGCCGGAGTTACCATTCAAAAAGAGTTCCTCTGTCAACCGGGTCTCGAAGAACTGGCCGCGGGAAAGCCCCGTCACGATGTACGGGATGTTTTTTTCCAGCGCTAACTGAGTACTTAAAGTATAGATCGTTTTGAAGCAACCGTTGCAAACGTTACAGTGGCGGTGCAGGCTATCCGTGAAGATGGCGTTCATCGCCGGAGTGCTCCCGACGTGGCAATCCACACCGAGCGCAGCAGCTACCCGCCGCACGTTCGCCAGGGCCTGCTGGCTGATGTATCCGTTATCCAGCGTGAAGGCCAGCACCTTGAGGCCCATTTGTACGAGTTGCCCCAGGGCGTAAGTACTGTCCTTACCACCGCTCAGGAGCATGATACAGTCGTACTCCGCTGCGCCTGCACTGGGCTGGGGGGTAAACAATTGCCGAAGGTCCTCCTTGGTGCGGAAATAGTGCTGCACCTGTTTTTGGTAGTCCTCAAAACCCAGGCAGAGTTGACAAACTCCCGCTTCATCAAAGACGGCACTGGGGTAGTTGGCCGGTAGCCCGCATTTTGTACAGTAGTGGGCTTCCTTCCGCATCCCCGTCTGCCGGGCGTCTACCATTTCTACGGCGACGTTACTGACAGCGGGGTGAGTGGCCAGCGCGGCTTCTACTTCGTTAAGCTCGATCCGGAAACCCCGCCATTTTACCTGGCGGTCCGCCCGGCCGAGAAAGACCAGGTCACCATTGCGGTGGCGGCGGGCGACGTCTCCCGTTCGGTACAAACGCTCGCCCGGCACACCGGCATAGTGCACGAAGCGTTCGGCCGTTCGTTCGGCATCTCCGTAGTATGCTTTGGCTAAGCCACTTCCCCCCAGGTACAATTCACCACTTACGCCGGGAGGACTTGGGTGGCCGTATTCATCCAGGATAACGGCAAACGTGCCGGGAATGGCACGGCCGATCGGCACGGATGGCTGGGGCGGCGCTCCAATATCGAACTGATGGACGATGCAGCCCACGGTAGCTTCCGTCGGCCCGTATTCATTATAGATCTTCACGCCGGCCGGGAAGGTTTGGGCAGTTTCCACGGCCAGGCCCCAACGGAAGTTTTCGCCCCCAACAATCAGGGTGGAAACGAGTGCCTCGGGGTACTGCCGCCCACTCAGCAAGGCCAAGTGGCTCGGTGTTAGTTTGATGACGTCGCTCCGGTTATCGTCCAGCACCCTGAATAAGGCCAGATCCGGTTGCCCCGCGGGCGGCTCCTCGTAGATGAGGACGTGCCCCCCGCAAGTCAGCGGCGTAAACAGAGAGGTGACCGTCAGGTCAAAACCAATCATCGTAAACAGTGGGAAGGCCGGGGCCGGCACTGTAACGTAAGTCTCCCGGGCGTAGGCCACGTAATTCGCCAGCGCTCCGTGGCTGATCACCACTCCTTTTGGCGTTCCGGTGGAGCCGGAGGTGAACATGACGTAAGCCGGGTCAGTAGCTTTTACGGCGGGTAAATCAGTGGTCGGCCTGGTGGCACTCACTAGCCCCCAATCCGTGTCGAGTTGGAGAGTCGGGACACCAACTCCGGCTGTTACCTCCGTTAAGGATGCGACGGTCAGAACGAAGCGAGCTTCTCCCTGCTCCAATAGCGTAGTTCCTCTTTGCGCTGGCGTAGATGCCGGCACCGGGAGGTAAGCCAGACCAGCCTTCCAGCATCCGAACAAGGCGACGAACAACTCCGGCCCCCGCGGCAAATGAACGGCCACGTTTCCGCCGTTTACCCGCCCCCGTAGGAAATGGGCCAACTGCTCACTCTGCCGCTCCAAATCTCCGTAGGACAATTCCCCACCCGCAAAGTCCAGGGCCAGCGTCTCCGGATGGGATAGCGCACGGGACGAAAATAAATCCGGAACCAAACCCGGCGCCTCCGTGCGTATTGGTCCTGCTTCCATTGCGGAGCCGTCGGCTAGCGGTACTGCTGCGATCGTTCGGGAAGGATCCTCCAGAAAGGCATCCAGCAACGCCAGGATCTCCGTGGCTACGTGGTCACCACCATCGGGGAAAATGTCCGCATTCAGGTCCAGTTCTAACCGTAGTCCGTCTCCGTTCCCGAAGTCGTAGGCCTGGACGCGTACCTGGTGGGCGGCGTCCGCGTGGCCCGGGTGGATCCATTCCGTCCGGGCACTGATGTCTTCGGTAAAGTCCCCAAACTTGACGTGGATGTAATTCAGGATTACTCCCACCGAACGCAGCAAATCGGGGGTGACGAGACCGGGGCGGGCCTCCGCCAGGAAGGCGTTCGTCTGCGTCCGGACGGTCTCCAATAAGGAGAGAAAATTCCGCCCCGGTGTTACTTCCACGGTTAGGGGAAGCACTTCAATGAAGCAGCCGGGTGTATCCTGGCTCTTTCGGTTCGTCCGGTTATGGGCGGGTGTCCCGATGGTGAGGGTTTGCTCCTCGACCACCCGGCTCAGGTAGGCGAAAACCAGGGTAGCCAGTACGTTAAACAGGGTCAGGTCCCGTGTCCAGTGTTTGATGTTTGCTTGAGTGAGGAGGGCTTCCAGCTTTTGCTGGCGTTCCGCACCGAGTAACACAGTCGTGCGATTTGAGGCCGTTACTGTTTGTTGGGGCCTACGTCCGTACAGCGTTGGTTTACCAGGGTTAGGCTGCTCCGCCCAGTAACTGGATGGTTCTTGCTGAGCGCGTGTCCGTTCCCGTTCCAGGTAGCCTCCGTAGGAGGGGGGGCTGGTCTTATTTACTTGCCCACCTAACCCGGCACCTGCGGCAGCGCCCAGATAGAATTCGCGCAGCAGCCGGTACTGCACCGAAATACCCCAGGCGTCCGTAATGAGATGGTGCTGGTTCAGGAAGAAAATATGTTCCTCCTCACTCACCTTAATTACGGCAGCATCGTAAGCGTAGCGGTCCAGGGGGAAAACGGTTTGAGTACGGGCCCGGAGGTAGTCCTCAAGGTTCCCATCGATATCCTCAGCGCGCAAGATGGCTAACTGCCGGGGCGCAGTAGGTAAAACGCGTTGCTGAGGTCGTCCGTCTACGGTAGTGAAAACGGTACGCATGGCGTCACTAGCCGCGCAGAGTTGATTGAAGGCTCCGTTGAACCGCGCGACATCGAGCGGCCCACGCAGGTGAAAAGCGAAGGCCATATTGTACAGCGGTTGGCCCCAGGCCAATTGTTGGCCGGCCCAGAGGACTTGCTGCCCCTTCGTTAGCTCCTGGTACCCTGCTCCCTTCATCGTGCCGCGCTGCGCTGATTCTCGACGTAGCGGCTGATGGCGGCTACGGAAATAAAGTTATCGATGATCATATCACCGGGAGGTACCTTGAAACCGTAGGTTTTCTCAATAAAGTTGATGACGCGGAAGATGCCCATGGAACTGACGAGGCCACTCCCCAGAAGGTCGTCCTCAACGTCAAGGTCGTAACCGGGTTCTTCGCCCAGTACTTCGGTGATCAGGTATTGTAAAATGTCTTCTTGCATATCAGGAAGGCTGTAATGGGGAATAGCTGCTCTCAAGTTGCCGGCGATCGATCTTGCCCCCCGGGGTGCGGGGGAGCGCCCCATAGGGTAGGATCTCCTGGGGCACGGCAAAGGCCGGTAGCCGGGCAGAAAAGTAGGATAAGAGTTTGGGGGCGGGTTTTCGGTCCGATACGTGCACGGCTAAAATCAGCCTTTTCGTACCGCTAGTATCGGCCACCGCGAAGGTGGCGGATTCGACGACGGCGGGGTGGTTATTGGCTACCATTTCCACCTCGTCGAGTTCCACCCGGTAGCCCCGGATCTTCACTTGCCGGTCCCGCCGGCCCAGTAAGTGTAAGGTGCCGTCAGTATCGCGGCGGGCCAGGTCGCCCGTCCGGTAGTAGGTCTCAAAAAAGCCGGGGTAACGTTCAACTTTGAGGAAGGCACGCGCCGTCAGATCCGGCCGCTTCCAGTAGCCCGCCATGGTGGTTGCGGAGCGGACCAGAAGCTCGCCAGTTTCGCCCGGAGGAACTTCTTTGCCAGTTTCGTTTGTCAGGATCACGTGCGTGTTGGCCCAGGCCTTCCCAATGGGTACGGCACCGGTAAAACTTAACTCTCCGGTGATATCGTAGGTCGTGCAGACGTTCGTTTCGGCCGGGCCGTAATGGTTACTGAAGGTAGCGCGGGGCAGGAGGCCGATCAGTTGGCGCAAGTACTCCGGCGCCAGGGCTTCGCCGGCCCAAACCACGAGGCGGAGGGCGGTCAGGTCCAGGTCCGCCAGTGTGTTCGTCAGGAGCATTTGCTGAAGTGCGAGGGGTACGGAGTACCAGACGGAGACCTTTTCTGCAGCCATCATGGCAGCCATCGAGGCGGGTAGGCGCACGTGGGCGTCGGTGGCAAGGGCAATCGTCGCACCCGTTAGCGGCCCGCAGAAGTAAGCGAGCGTACACATGTCGAAGTGCAGCGCGCAGTGGTTACCGAGCACGTCGTTCTCCGTGATCTTGTAGTTATCCCGAATCAATTTCGCGTAGGCCAAACCACTCCGGTGCGTGTGCATGATGCCCTTAGGCGTGCCGGTAGAGCCAGAAGTAGTAAGAATATACGCCAGGTCGTCCGCCAGTATATTCGGAGTCTGAGGCGCTGACGCAGGTGCGAGGTTCAGGTCGTCCGGGCCGAGCGTAGGCACGGGGAGGTCCCCAGCAAACCCCAGGACCAACCGCAACGGGGAGGGCTCCGTAAACAGCTCCGGAAGGCGGCGGCGTTGTTGCCGATTGGTGATCAGCACGGCCACGTCGCACTCATTGAGCAAGGTGATCGTGCGGGCCGCCGGTGAAAAGGGATCAAGGGGTAAGTAGACCGCGCCGACGAGCAGTACGCCGTAAACGGCCGCTACGCTTTCCAGGCAGCGGGGCAGGTAGATCCCCACCCGGTCACCTTTCTTGACGCCCTTGGCTAAAAGCGTATTCGCCAGTCGATTGGCCGCCACCAGTAACTCCGCAAAAGTCTGGAATTGGCCACCACACTGTACCGCCACTTTACTGGGCAAGCGCCGGGCGGTCTCAACGAGGGATTGGTGGAGCAGGAAGGGCATCTAAAGTCCGGTCAGTTGTGCAATAATGTTCCGCTGGATGTCCGAAGTACCCGCGTAGATGATGCCGCCAATGGCGTCCCGAAGATCCCGTTCCACTTCTGTTTCCGCCAGATAACCGTTACCACCACGAATGCGGATGGCGTCGAGGCTCGAAGCGACGAAGCTTTCACTGAGGTAAAGCTTGAGCATGGAGGATTCTAGGAGAGCGGGTTCATCCGCCTGTTTTTTGTCGGCCAGGTTGTACAAGAGTAGGCGGGCGGTCTCGAGCCGTAGTTTCATGTCCGCAATCCGGTTGGATACGGACTGGAATTGCCCGATCGGCTGGCCGAATTGCTTCCGCTGCCGGGCGTAGGCAACGCTCTCCTCCAGCTGCCGGGCCATGGCACCGAGGTTAGAGGCCAGGATGCCGCAACGGTCGTACTCCAGGGAGTGATTGCCGATGCTGAAGCCGGCCCCCTCTGCCCCCAGACGGTTGGCGGTGGGGACGAAACAGTCCGTCAACTCAATCGAACCGAAGGGAACGCTGCGCAGGCCCATCTTGTGTTCATTGGGCCCCGCCTTGAAGCCAGGAAAGGTTTTTTCAACTAGGAAGGCCGTGATGCCCCATTTCCCCATTTTGGGGCGGGCGTTGGCGAAGATGAGCACCACATCCGCTTCGGGGCCGAGTGTGATGTAGCGTTTGGTACCGTTCAGTATGTATCCGCCCTCCGTAGGGGTGGCCGTCATCTGCATGGAATAAACGTCCGAGCCCGCTTCCGCTTCCGTAAGAGCGTGGGCACCGATCCATTCCCCGCTGCACATGGGGGGGAGGAAGCGTTCCTTCTGGGCTTCCGTCCCGAAGGTGTTAATGGGGAGCATGACCGTCCACAACTGGGCATTGAGGCCGAGGGCAAGTCCGTTATCCCGGGAGCCGTACCCGAATCCTTCCATAGCCCGGACGGCGCGGGGGATGTCCACACCTTCAACCTCGCCACCGTAGCGGGCGGGGGTAGACAAGCCGAGGAGGCCAAAATCGGCGCAGGCGCTCCATACTTCCCGAGAGAAACTGGATTCGGCGTCGCGTTGGCGGGCTCCAGTGCTGAGTTGCTCCAAGGCGAAGGCGGCCACTTTATTGCGGTAGCCCTCCGTAGAAGTGTGCGTGGAGGTAGACATAGAAGTAATAGTGGGCGCTTGTGCGTCCAGATTTGCTGGGGTCCGTTTCCATAAAGGCTCATCAAGGGTGCTTGGTACGTATACCTGAGCGTCCGTCCTCCTTTGCTTGGTTAGTAAAATACTAACTCCCGCATCAGCAACTTCGAGTAGTAAAATCTACAAGAAGCGCACGTTCGGTTAAGTCACTCGCCAAAAACGGCGTAGGAACTGTGACGGATTTTACCCTATCACCATTCATTGAAGATCGGAATGTGAAGTATTCGTGAGGCACTTCAGTCCGTATCATATTAAATAGTTAAGCGGGACGCACTTACGTTGCGTTCCTTCGAGCATATTTTAATCAAGTGTATTCAAATATAGGGTTCCGATAGTGGATTAATGTTGTGTTTTCTTTTATTCAAACTCATTATGCAAGCTATCATCCAAACTTTCCCAAATTCTGGTAAGGCTGGATTGTAGTTTTGTAAACCGTCCTTGAGTTTTGCTCGGTATCCATGAGCCGACGACAATATAATAGATATGGTCGTGCGTGAAAGGGCCAAGCCCGCAAGATTAAAATGCATAGCCCGATTCGTCCGGAGAACATTCACTTAGGCGAGGCATCCGAGCTAACACAATACACCCGCTATTGACTTACATCCAACGGTTAAAATGCATACTGACGACCGGGGAGCGCCGCCGTTTAGGCTGGTTAACGGTTGGGGTATTATTTATGGCCTTTTTCGAAGTAGTGGGCGTCGGCGCGATCCTTCCCTTCATGAAAATCGTGGCCACGCCGGAGAACACTGCCGGAAGCGTATGGGTGAAGGGTCTACAACACTTAACGGGTGCGTCCGACCACGGAGATCTCGTGGTCTGGTCCGCCATCCTCGTTTTTGGCTTATTGCTACTGGGCAACTTGTGCCGGGGCGTTGTGGGGTATTTACAACAGAAGATCGGGTGGTCCATCTCAGCGGCCCTGAGCAGCCGGTTACTGAAGGCTTACCTCTCCCGCGGGTATGATTTTTACCTGACCAAAAATTCCTCGGAACTCAAGGTGAGCTTACTCTCGGAGGTTAATAAGTTTACTACGGGGGTGCTGATTCCCCTACTTTCCCTCATTTCGAAGGGTACGCTGGTCGTAGTGATTGCGGCCTTGCTGTTTTACGTAGATCCACTCTTGTCGTTCGTTTCGGTCCTCGTTCTGGGCGGATTATTCTTACTCATCTACTGGTGGCGGCGAAGGGCACTCAGCAAACTGGGGGAGAAGCGGGTGGAATCCAATGTTCGGCGGTACGGATCCCTCATCGAGTTGTTTAGTGGCATCAAAACCTTCATGGTCTACGGTGTGGAAGGTTTCTTCTACCAGCGTTTCAGCCGGGCTGCCCACGACTTTTCGGAGGTACAACCCAGCATGTTCGTGATCTCCCAAACGCCGCGGCTAGGCATGGAGGTGCTACTCTTTGGTGGGCTATTAGGAATGACAACCTATTTATACTTCAGCCTGGGGGATATTTCGGAAGCCCTGCCCATCCTCTCGCTTTACGCGCTGGCCGGCGTAAAACTTCTCCCCTCCCTGCAGGCGGTCTACGTAGCTGCGACTTCGCTACGCCACCACGCCAATACGGTTGATGCGCTGTACGCAGATTTCCACCACCCACAGAACGGATCGGCGATCGTGGTAACGGAGGAGCTCGCCCCGCAGCGCTTACAATCCTCAATTGCGTTGGAGGGGCTCAGTTTTTCTTACGAGAATAGCGATTCTCCGGCGCTGCGGGACATCAACCTGAAAATTGAAAAGGGAACGACGGTAGCCTTCGTCGGTTCCACTGGCTCCGGGAAGTCGACCATGGCGGATATCCTCGTCGGGCTGCTCCGGCCGTCCGCGGGTTTTCTCTTACTGGACGGCGTGGCCTTAACACCGGAGGACACCCCCGCCTGGCAAAAGGGGATCGCTTACGTCCCCCAGGATGTAGTCCTTTTCGATGATACCGTACTCCATAACATCGCCATTGGCGAGGCTACGGATTCCATTGATCGGGAACGGGCTTACGCCGCCGCCCGGGTAGCCAATATTCATACTTTCATCACGGATGAGCTCGCGCAAGGTTACGCTACGAAGGTTGGCGAGCGGGGTGCCCGCATAAGCGGCGGGCAGAAGCAAAGGATCGGCCTCGCTCGCGCGCTGTATCGCCGACCGGAGGTACTCGTCCTGGACGAAGCGACCAGCGCCCTTGATAACGTGACCGAGCAAGCCGTGTTAACCTCCCTCGCCGGTAGTGACCGCCAACTGACAACGATCGTGATTGCCCACCGGCTGGCGACCATCCGCCACGCGGACTGTATTTATTTGCTGGACCACGGAGAGTTGGTCGGGCAGGGAACCTACCAGGAATTAGTCGACACCAACGCTGACTTCCGGGAGATGGCCCGCTTAAACTAACTGCCGGCTACGCAATTCCACCCTCCCACCCCGCAGAGAACTTTACACTACACAATGACTACACCACAACCATTCAAAACTTTGCTCAGACTGACCTTAATCGGCGTCATATGCCTGCTGGGTTTTCAAAAACTGGCGGCTCACAAGGCGGACGAGAGCTACGTTTTTCTTAAGATCTACAATGACCACATTGACGGTCATTACCAAATCACCGCCGGGGACCTCAACCTCGCCCTGGGCCTCAACTTGACGGATGATCTCGACGAGGCGCAAATTCAACCCTACCTGCCGCGCATCCACCAGTACCTAAAGGAAAATTGTTACTTCAAGTCTGCCGCCGGAGACCACCCTATGACCTTCACCACGGTATCCTTCATGCCGGTGAGTTACGGCACTTTCGTGAACCTGGATTTCAAACTGGCGAATACCGAAGTGATCCCCGATGAGTTGGAGGTGAAGTTTGACATCATTTACGATAAGAAACCCCGCCACCGGAATAAACTCATCCAGGCCTATAACTGGAAGGCGGGCATCACGAAAAATGAGGCCATGATCAGCCTCGCGTTCTCTCCCGGCAACGGGGTGCAGACGTTGGACCTCACCTCCCGCTCCGTCCTTAAGGGCTTTTGGGGGATGATCGTTAGCGGTATGTACCACATCTACATTGGGCTGGATCACATCCTGTTCCTACTGGCGCTGCTGCTGCCGGCCGTCGTCCGCCGTAAGAAGGGAGCTACGGGTATTTTGAATTCCTGGGAACCGGTGGAGGAGTTTCGCCCGGCCTTCATGTACGTACTGAAGATCGTGACCTTCTTCACCATCGCGCATACCATCACCTTGAGTTTAGCGGCCTTGGATGTGGTCAGCCTACCCAGCCGGATTGTGGAATCACTCATCGCGCTTTCCATTGCGTTGGCGGCCATCCATAACATCAAGCCCTTCCGGGAAAATGAGACGGTGGGCATCGCATTTGTTTTTGGCCTGTTTCACGGGTTTGGCTTCGCCAGTGTACTGGGGGAGGTGGGCCTGAGTGGTGAGTTCATGGTTCTTTCCCTCCTCGGGTTCAACATCGGAGTTGAACTGGCCCAGGTGATCATCATCTGCCTGGCCTTTCCTGCGCTGTTCTTTTTGAGGAAGAGCAAGTATTACAAGCCAGTCATCCTCATTGGTGGATCCATCTTCCTGATCGCCATCGCCTGTTACTGGTTCATCGAGCGCTTCTTTGAGGTGGACCTCGTTATTGGCGGCTATGTGGAGCGGGCCATTAAGAAAGTGAAAAGAATATTCAGCTAAGCCAATGAGTAAACCTTCCGCACTACAGCGCTGGCTAAAGCGTAAGCAGGCCCCGGAGAAACCGGAGCCCGGCCCGGTACGTAGCCAGGGGGTGGAAGAGAACGCCTCTTTCCCACTTACCGCTACTCAACACCGGCTGTGGGTGCTGAGTACACTTAATCCAGAGAGCTCTTTTTATCACTACGCCGAAACCTATGGGCTAACGGGGAACGTCGATCCGGTTAAACTGAGGGCAGCCTTTCGGGCGGTAGTGAGCCGGCACGCCATTCTCAGGGCGACCTTTCACGGTGGGGCCGATGGTCCGTACCAGAAAGTTGGGGCGGCGCCAGAGTTTGAATTTACGGAAGAAGACCTACGGGGCGTGAAGGCGGAATCGAGACCCGCTGCCCTGCAAGACCGCTGTCACAAAATCGCCAATCGCCCATTCGATCTAACGCAAGGCCCACTACTTCGCGTAGCCCTTTTGCGGATGGCCGACACGGAATGGACCCTGTTACTGGTTCTGCACCACATCGTATTTGACTTTTGGTCGTTGGCCATTCTGCGGCGGGAACTCACCCTGGCTTACCGGGGGGAAATTTTGCCACCACTCCAACTTCAATACCCGGAGCTGGGCCTCAATCGGAAGCCCACCAAGGAAAGTGATCTGGCCTGGTGGAAGGAGCAACTACGAGGTTTACCTCCGGCCCTGAACCTGCCTACCGACCGACCGAGACCGGCGTCCCCAAGCTACCGGGGCGCATACGCATACGGGACAATCCACGCAGCAGATGCAGCCGCTATTCGGCGGGCAGCCCGTGGCCAGGGGGTAACCTTATATACCTACTTACTGGCTGCTTACCAGGTGCTGCTCGCTCGATTCAGCGGTACCGAGGACTTCGCCATTGGAGCCCCGGTCACCACTCGGGATAGACAGGAACTCGAGGAGTTGATCGGTTTTTTCGATCAAACCTTGACCCTGCGGTCTTCCTTAACGGACGGAATTAGTTTTCGGCAATTAGTCGAGCGGGTGAAGGCATCTACGACGGAAGCTTTTCTCCGCAAATCCGTTCCTTTCGAGGAGGTGGTGCAGGCCATTAATCCACCACGGTTACCGGGGGCTAATCCTTTGTTCCAACACATGCTGGTGCTAAAGCAAGCTGCCCCGGACGAACACATCAACGCTGAACTGGAACTTCACGCCCGGCCCTTCGATGCGGGGATCGCAAGGTTTGACCAAACCCTATTCGTTGCTGATACGGGTCAAGAACTGGAGATACTACTGGAATACGCCACGGATCTGTTCGACGCCGACACCATCCAACGCTACGTAGCCCACTTCATCACCCTGCTGCAAGAAGTGACGTTGAAACCGGATGCCCCTCTGGAAACCATCCGTACTACCCCGGAGGCTGAATACCAGCAACTCACCGAAACCTGGAACGCTACCTGCGAGCCACTGCCGGCGGGAGCCACTATCACATCACTGATCGCTGAACACGTCGAATCCGCTCACACTGCCGTCAGCGCAGGAAACGGCCAGCTCACCTACCGCGAACTCAAAGTGGCGGCAGATCGATTGAGCCGGCAGCTTGACCAGTCGACTGATCGTGACGAGGAGATCATTGGCCTTTACCTTGGCCCGGTTACGGAAATGGCCGTGGCGCTCCTCGCTACCTTACAGTCCGGCTACGCCTACCTGCCACTGGACCCGAGCTACCCAGCGGACCGTATCAACTATTTGATCGAAGATTCTGGCGTCCGTACCATCCTGACGACCCCAGCCTTTGCCGCCGCACTCGAACTTCCCGCGGGTATTCGAGTGCTCCACGTCGGCGATAACGATGCTAAGGTTCAGGAATCGACCTCCAGTACTAGCCAAATTCCTACCCGTCGCGGAGCAGGCCAAGGCCCGCGCCCGGAAGACCTGGCCTACGTCATTTATACTTCCGGAAGTACCGGGAAGCCAAAAGGCGTCCCCGTCACCCACGCTAATCTCGTCCACTCGACTCTGGCGCGGCGGAGCGTTTATCCGAGCCAGCCCACGGCCTTCCTGTTGCTATCCTCCTTCAGCTTCGATAGCTCCGTTGCGGGCATCTTCTGGGCGTTGACGTCGGGGGCGAAACTTGTCCTGGCGCCACGCCGGATCGAGCAAGACCTCGATGCGCTGGCGAGCCTCATCGCTAATGAGGCCGTTAGCCACACGCTGATGTTGCCTACGCTTTACGAGACCGTTTTGCGCTTTTCTGATGCGGAGGAATTAGGAAGCTTACGAACCGTAATTGTGGCCGGTGAGGCCTGTACGGCTAAGTTGGTCAAGCATCACTTCGCCACGCTACCCTCGGCGGAGCTATTTAATGAATATGGGCCCACCGAAGCTACGGTATGGTGTACGGCGCACCAGATTCTACCCGAAGATGCGACCGGAGCCATCCCCATCGGCCGGCCGATCCCTAATGCTACGGCTTACGTCATGGCTAAGGGTGGCCGGGCGCTCGCTCCACTCGGCGTTCCCGGAGAATTATACATTGGTGGTGCCGGAGTGACCGCCGGATACCGGGGCCGGCCGGAACTGACGGCAGAGAAATTTGTCGCCAGTCCATTCGGCAAAGAGGAGCGGCTCTACCGAACGGGAGATCTGGCCCGGCATGGAAAAGATGGCCAGCTCTACTTTCTCGGACGGGTGGACCGGCAGATCAAACTGCGCGGCTACCGGATCGAACTGGGGGAAGTTCGGGAAGCCCTCCTTTTTCTCCCGGGCGTAACGGAAGCGGCGGTACGCGTAGATCAGGAGCGGCAAAGATTGCTCGGCTACGTCGCGGGCGTTCCGGTTACGGCGCTCCCCAATTTGCGGCGGTCGTTACTGGAACGGATGCCCAAACACCTCGTCCCGGCGGCCCTCCACGCCGTGGATGTCTTCCCACAGTTAGTCAACGGAAAGATTGATGTGGCCAGTCTACCCTTAACGTTGTCCGGGCAAAATCGAATTGAAAGTGATACGGACCAAACGGAACTTTCCCCCGCGGCAGCCACCCTTCTGGAGATTTGGCGCACTGCGCTGAAGGACCCAAGCATTGGCGCCAATGATAACTTCTTTGAAGTCGGGGGAGACTCTATCCTCAGTATTCAAATTGTGGCCCGGGCCCGGGCAGCAGGTCTTAACCTCAGTCCCCGCTCGGTTTTCGAGCACCAGACGGTCGCTGAAATGGCCCGTAATGTTGGTGGCGCCTCTTTGGCAGCCTCACCTCAGGAATTTTCCGGGCCCTTCCCCCTGCATCCCATTCAATCCTGGTTTTTTACGGAACACCGCGCTGCGCCGCATCACTGGAACCAGGGGGTAGCCGTGCGGGTGCCGGGGCAACTTACTTCGGAGCAAGTCACTGAAGCCCTGCACTACCTGGTTGGGGTGCACCACGGCTTGCGACAGCAGTTCCACCAGAGCGGCGCAGGAGAATGGGAAGCGAGGATCGTTGACAACGCTGATGCGCCGGTTTACCTTATCCCGGAAGGCATTAATTCGGAGGAGGCCATTCAGGACTACCTGCAGCGTGAGCAATCCACCTACCCACTGGAGAATACTCCATTATTTCGTGGCCATTATTCCCCCGCGGCGAGTACCCTTTACTTATTAGCCCATCACCTCGTGGTGGACGTCGTTACCTGGCGTATCCTTTTGGAGGATCTGGGCCAACTTTGGCAGCAGCTCAATACCGGTTCTCCCCTTCACCTGGCACCCGCGACAGCGCCCTATGGCCGTTACGCACGGCAGTTGGCGGAACGCACGGAGCAAGGTGTTTTTTCGAAAGAGATCTCCTTCTGGAAAGACCAACAGTTTGTACCCCTCCCGGGGCTGACTCCTGATCAAAACCTATCTACCGAGGCGACTACGTCAACGCTGGAATTGCAACTCACCGCCGCCGAGACGGAGCCGTATTTGCGCGCGGCAAACGAAGCGTACCGGACCACGACGGAAGAACTGATCCTGGCGGCACTGGTAATGGCAATTGGTGCGCCGCAGCTTCACCTCGGGCTGGAGCACAATGGGCGGAGTGATGAAGATGCTGACCTCACGCGGTCCGCAGGCTGGTTTACGGCTGCTTATCCGCTGACGCTTGCTGGTGGTGATGAACCGGGGGCCATCATCGTTGCGACGAAGGAAAAATTACGGTCAGTACCCGGTAATGGCGTGGGGTACGGAGCGCTTAAGTACGGTGCGAAGGTAGATTTTGGCCCGCAGCCGCAGCTACTTTTCAATTACCTGGGCCGCATTGATTCCGAAGATCCCAAAGGAGCGGGCTATTCCTTCCTGAACGAGGACCTCCGGGCACCCGCCAGTGAACGAAATCGGCTGTGGGAAATTAACGTAGGTATCTTCAACGATGAGCTGCGGCTTTCGTGGGCCTTCGATACTTCTACGTTTACTACCGAGCAGATGCAAGTGCGTTTGGCAAGCATGCGGGAAGCTTTATTCGCCGTCAGCCACCATTGCCTCACCGTAGATGAAGCTACTTTCAGCCCCTCCGATTTTCCGGAAGCGGACCTTAGTCAGAACGATTTAGACGCTTTATTCGATCAACTATGAGCACCAGCGCCAAGGCAAAAGTGGAGGCCATCCTCCCGCTCAGTTACCTGCAGAAAGCCCTGCTGTTCCACCATTTAGCGGAGGAGCGCGACCAGGGCCTGACGCAGGTGCACGCTTACTGCTCCGGGCCGCTGCAGAATGCCACTTTTACCGCCGCGTGGGAAAAAGTAGTTGCGCGCCACCCCGCCATGCGGACTTCCGTACACTGGGAAAAGGTAGCTAAACCCGTTGCGGCCGTCCGGCCCACCGCCCCCTTTTCGATCACTTACGAAACGGTGGATCGAAAGGAGGAGTTGGAGCCCGCCGTTGTTGATTACCTCGAGGGTGATCAGCGAATGGGGCTGGACCTGACCAAAGCTTCGGTGAACCGATTACACGTTTTTTCTGCGGGTACCCATCACCACGCTTTCGTCTGGACGAGCCATCACATTTTGCTGGATGGTTGGTCCGCCGGCGTGGTCTTGCGGGATGTATTTGCGTGTTACGATGCTGCTACGCGCGGAGCCCTTCCTGAATTGGCCCAGTTGCCCGGCCCCAAATCTTACCAACATTGGTTGGCGGGGCGGGACCGTAGCGCGGCGGCAGACTATTGGTCCGGCCAGTTAGCTGGGTTCACCGAAGCGCACGCTTTCAATGCGGGCGCTGCCGCGGGTGCGGAGCGAAAGGTGTTAGAGCACCGATTTACAGCGGACGTAGCGGAACACCTCAAAGGGCAACTACGCCAAAAAAGACTGACCCTGAATGGAGCGGTAAGGGGGCTTTGGGCCATTTGCCTCGCTGCCTACTTCAAACGGGAAGACGTGCTTTACGGGACGACCGTCTCCGGGCGGACGGCCGACATCCCCGGCCACGACGCCGTTGCGGGGCTATTTACGAATGCCCTACCCGTACGCATCAAAATCACCCCCGAACAAAGGCTGAATGATTGGCTAACGGAACTCCAGCGCACGCAATTAGCCGGTAACGAACACCAGTACGCTTCCCTGGAGGAGATCGCGGATTGGTCCGGCACCTCAATGGGCACCCTGCAGTATGACCATTTGGTGTTGGTGCAGAATTACCCCTGGTCCGAACTGAGTGGCGGTGGCCTGAAGGTAGATCGCTTCGTAGGTGCTACCACGAGTTCTCACCCCCTGACGGTCATGGTAGACCCGTCGGACGGCTTGCGGGTCATCTTTCACTACGATCCCGCAGTGATACCCGAAACTTTACTGTCCTGGTTGGAAGACGCCTTCTGTGGTTTGCTGGAAGGTTTCGGGGAGTTAGGGCGATACTTGATGGGCGATCTCCTGGAATTGCTGCCGCCCGCTCCCGCAGCCTTAGATTCGGTAAGCTTAGGGGGTGCCCGGGATCTTGATTCCTACAGCCTACCGACTTCCGCGGTAGAGTTTGAACTCGTCCGGATCTGGGAAGAATTGCTGAAACTTTCTCCCATCGGCGTGGAAGATGATTTTTTCATGGCGGGGGGCACGTCCCTGTTAGCGCTACGCCTTTTCCACCGGGTGGAGGAAAGCTTCGGAAAGAAATTTTCGATCATCAGCATCGTGCGCCACCGGACGATCCGGCAACTGGCCCAACTGATCCAGGACGGTGAGACGGATGACGGGTGGAATACAATCGTCCCCCTAAAGGCAACGGGTACTAAGCCCGCCATCTGGTGTTTTCACGCCGGCCAGGGCCACGTGCTCTTCTACCACCCCATGGTAAAGCATTTGGACGCGGACCGACCGGTTTATGCGATCCAACCTAACGGCCTGAACGGGGTGGACGAAGTACACGGTAGCATCGCCGAGATGGCGAGCCACTATTTGGAGGAGATGCGGAAAATCCAACCCGCGGGACCTTACTTGCTCCTCGCTTACTGCTACAGTACGGCCATCTGTGTGGAGATTCACCACCAACTCGTTGCTGCCGGTGAAGCACCACCCATATTGCTCATTGTGGATAGTGCTCCGAAAGCAAAGGAACTGGACAAGTTGATGGTCCACCGGCAGAACCGCCACGACGCCCGCTGGGTAATGGGCCGGCTTTACCGGGGGGAGTTCAAAAAACTGGGCCGGAGCCTGCTGACGGATTACGCTCCGGAAAGGCTACTCAACGAGGAGCTAAAAGATGAACGGGTATCCAACGCCGCCAAGAACCGCTTTCTGCCCAGTTACGAGGCCTATATCTGGCGACCCATCAATACCGAAGTGGCCCTCTTCCGCAGTGAAGACTACCGCGCGGGTGATCACAAGGACTGGCACCTGGACTCCTGGAATATCCTTAGCGATAACCAGCTCCGCACCTTCGCCGTAGCCGGTGAGCACAAACATCTGTTCGAAGAACCGCTGGTTGCGGATTTGGCTGGTGCAATCGAGGCCTACCTGGCCACCAGAGATTAATGGCGAAGATTTTTTGCATCGTCGACGGCCATACGGGCCTGCTGAACGTAAGCTTGGAATTAAGCCGCCGGCTGCGAGATGCCGGCCACGAAATTTCTCTCGGTGCCCTAACCGAAAGCCGAAATAAGGTGGAGTCAGCTGATTTTTCCTGGCTGGAACTTCAGCCACGATACCTCAGCCCAGGGGTAGCGAAAGGCTTTGGCGGGGCTCCACTAAATAAACTAGCCGCGGCGGTAAGGAATCGGGTGGGTTACAAGCGCAAAAGGGAACGAGCGCTGGCGGAACTCGCCCTGCCAGCATTTACCTACTTACTCCAAACGGACCGGCCGGACCTGGTTATTATTGGTATGGAGTGCCGGGAGTACATTATTGCCACCTACGGGGAAGGGGTGCCTATTTTACTGTTGAGCCCCTGGTTTAACGGAGCCTACCTACCCGATCTACCTCCGCTGAATACTTTGTTGGCACCGAATGGATCTACTGGCTACCAGGACGCGATCAACCTGGCCTGGAACCAACGGCTGGCAAAACTGAGTCAGCAACGGCAACGTCGCTTCAGATGGTCCGCCGGTTTAGATCGTGAATCCCTTCTCCTGGAATTGGCCAACCGCCGTGGTATCCCCGCGAGTGCCATCGACCGCCTGGGCTGGCCGGCCCCCTTTACCATTAAGGGCTTGCCCGTGGCTCACACCACCCTGGACGCGTTGGAACTGCCCCACGAACAGCCCGAGTTTCACCATTACTTAGGGCCAATGGTGCCCTCGTCCCCTCCGCCAAATGAGAAGGGTAGCGAAGTTGACGAGCGATTGGAGGAAATGCTTAAACGCCGAGCGCAGCAGCAGAGAAAGCTGATCTATTGTTCCGTCTCCACGATGGCGGAGGGTATTGATGACTTTCTCGAGCGGGTAGTACAAGCCTGCGCGGGGCGGAAGGATTGGTTACTCATCGTCGCCCTCGGCGGCAACGGCGGGCGATTGGACCACATCGAGCTGCCCGACAACGCTTATGTATTTGAGTGGGTGCCTCAATTAAAGGTATTGGCCGAAGCTGACTGCAGTATTAACCACGCGGGCATCAACACCATTAATGAATGTATTGTCAACGAAGTACCGATGGTCATTTACTCGGGTGGGCGGTTCGATCAGGACGGGTGCGCTGCGCGGATAGCCTACCATCAGTTGGGGGTCGTCGGAGACCGGGCGGAAGATGACTCGGTCGCGATCCGTAGCAACATTGAACGGGTGCTCACGGAGCCGGTGTTCCGGGCGAAGATCAGTGAAGTGAATAGGTACGCTCAAAGTGAGGAGGTACGGGGTAGGTTGCTAGCGCTCGTCGAACGGGTCATGGCTGAAGGTAATCCAGTACTGTAATGACTGAGGTACGCTACGTACATAACCGGGAAGAATTATCCTCCACCGCCTTTCGTAAGCTGGAAGCCCTGTTGCCGCCCATCTTCCACGGTTCATTTGCGCGGTATCGCCGCTGGCAGGACCGGCAGGCTGGCCTATTCGGAAAATTATTAGTGCGGCAACTGCTGAAGGAAGTCCTCGGGCAGCCGGAATTACTGGCGACGATGACCGTTGATGATCACGCCCGGCCATCACTGGCTTTTGGGGGTGATTTTAATATCTCGCACACCAATGGGCTCATCGTTGCCGCCCTGAGTACTACTCAACGAATTGGTATCGACGTGGAGCGCCATCAGGAAGTTGATCCGGCAGAATTCGACCGAGTTTTTACCGTTCACGAACAGCAGCGGATCCGCAGAAGTAAGCACCCACAGGCTACTTTCTACCAGACCTGGACGAGAAAGGAAGCCGCCATGAAAGCGGACGGCCGTGGCTTCTACCTCAACGCTGCGGATTACGAAACGGGAGAGGCCACTATCGCTATTGATGGAAACGACTGGGTATTAAGGGAGCTCCCCTTGCCGCGGGGGTATACCGGTCACCTTAGCGCACTTAACGTGACGGAGGTGAGGATAGAGGAGGTGAGTTTGCTTGAATTCTTGGCTTGGGGAACTGATTAGCCAAAGTGAAGAGGGCAGGGATTTATGCTCAACCTACATTTTTAGCGCATCCTGTCGGCGTAGCTGCTAAAGGGTTTTCTCGGGCCCACCATAAAACAAGTACCCCAGAATCATCGCCGGAATAACTCGACGCTGCTCCTCCACAAATTGAAGGAACTGGGCTTCGTCGTACTCCCCGGCGTACAGCACGGAGCCCTTGGTAATGAACGGATAGATCGTCATCCCTACCAGCGCGCTGGTGAAACTGGGGACGGACATGGACCGAATTTTTCCACTCTTTTCAAGCGCAGCCAGTTTTGCGGTGAGGACGATCGCGGAGTCCTTAAAGTCAACGATTTCCTTAAAGGCTTCGGGGTTGCGCTCCGACTCCACGAGGCAAAAGGTCGCTACGTGTGGCTTGCGGATGAAGAGGTCCGTAAAGCCGTCCACGAAACCGTGTACGATCTCTTCCAAAGAATTTTCGGCTCGGAAGACGCCGTAGTAAATGTCTACGAATTCGGACATGGCCGACTTAGCTACCAGGGAAAAGAGCTCGTCTTTCGATTTATGGTGGTAGTGTAGGGTGGCTACGTTGATGCCCGCCTCCTCCGCGATATCGCGTGTCTTGGTGCCATCGTACCCCTTTCGCGTAAAAACGCGAATGGCCGCAGCGGCAATCTTGGCCTTGGTATCCAATTTCTTCGTAGTGGGCGTAGCGCTCATGCTGAAGTAAAGGTATTTAGTGGGAGAAAGGTTGGGCGATTAAGGTCCGTGCGAGGAGTCCGAATTTCAGCAGGCGGGAAGGCAATCAAAAGATTCAATCAAATGATTGAACCTTTTGATTGCGGGTTCCCTTTGAGGATGCGTAACCATTCCTCAAGTCATGACCATCACAGAATTTACCCAGCTCGGCGAGCAGTATTTACCGGCAATGGAGGCCCAGGCCCTGCGCTTGACCAATGATCCACACCGCGCAAAGGATCTGCTGCAGGAGGCGGCTTACTCGGCTTACAAAAACCGCCAGCAATTTCGGCCCGGCACCAGTTTTCTGGCCTGGGCCCAGGCGATCATTCGCAACACATTTTTCAGCAGCTATCGCCAGCAAAAGCGGCGGGGTGATCTGCTGAAAGCGACGCCCATCCACGACAGTTGGAGTACCCGCGAGGTAACGTACAACCCGGCCGAAGGAACCATGGGCGCTGAAAAGATCATGGAACTGGTGCAGGGACTACCCGTCATCTTTCGCCACCCTTTTTTGCTCCACTACGAAGGGGTCAAGTACCGGGAGATTTCCCTGCGGCTCGGCATCCCCGTCGGGACGGCAAAAAGCAGGGTCTTTACCGCCCGGCAGATCCTGAAGAAGCAAATTGATGCACTCTACCGGATTGCAGGTTAGAATATGGCTTAGTCCGGCCCCTTTGCGTCCTTCCACTACTCCACTTTATATCCCATTTTCATGCGTAACCTTCTTATTCTCGGCCCAATTCGCGGCCTTATTTTCTGCCTATTTCTTGGCTTCTTCGCTTGTAGTGGAGACGAGGGGTCCGACGCCTCCGTGACCACGGATGCTGCACCCCCAACTTCCCCCGCACCCGCGGCCGCGCCCGCTAAATCCTACCCTACTGAAACCGTCACCTTGCGTACGGTGAAACGGCCGATCAGTCTGACCGGGCGCGTGGTGCCCCTTCAGGAAGCCGTCGTCAGTAGCCAGGTGCCGGGTATCGTGCTGCCCACCGATAAACTGCTCCAGGAAGGGAAATACTACGCAAAGGGGGAGGTGATGGTACGGATCGACAACGAAACGCTGCGCCTGGGGCTGAAGGCCGACCGCGCCCAGCTCGCCACCGCCATCGTGCCCTTACTCTCCGATCTGAGCATTGACTACGCCGATGAATACCCCGCCTGGGAAGGCTTCGTCAATAGCATTAAAGCCGACCAATCGCTACCCGCCATGCCCGGCATTGAAAGCCAAAAACTGCGGTACTTCATCAGCTCGCGGGGGATACCCGGACAGTACTACGGCATTCAGGCCAAGGAGGCTACACTGGACGATTACACCGTTCGCGCCCCCTTCAGCGGGCGCTTGACGATGGCCGCCGTCGACCCCGGCAGCTACGTCAACCCGGGCCAGCCACTGGCGAAGATCAGCCGCACGGACGTATACGAAGTGAAGGCCAGTCTCCCCGCAGCTGCCGTGCCCAAAGTTGCGACCGGCCAACGGGTGCAACTCCGCTCCCGTAATCTAAGCAGGGAATTCACCGGGACGATCAACCGCTTCGGTACGGCCATTGATCCGCAGACCCAGTCGGTCATCGCTTACGTCCGCCTGGCGGGTAAGGACCTCCGGAGCGGCCTCTACCTCGAAGGGGAACTCCCCGGCGACGAACTGGCCGACGTGGCCGTCCTACCCCGCGAGGCCCTGAATCGGGATAACTCCGTCTACGTAATTACCGATGGGAAGGTGGCCTCCAAGACCGTCGAGGTCGCGGCCATCGAAAGCGACAAGGTCTACCTGCGCGGTCTGCTGGACGGTGATCGGGTAATCGTACAAACCGCCGAATCCTCCATCATTGGTACGCGGGCAAAATAGTCCTCCCGCCCTACCCTTTTATTTATTCTCCCTTGTCATTTCCCGGCATCACCGGGTAAGTCACCATTATGCGTAAGCTCATCAAGTTCTTCATCGAACACCCAACCATCGTCAACCTTTGTGTCCTCCTCATCGTCGGCCTCGGCGCCATGACGCTGTTGCAGACCGACACGAGTTACCTGCCCAAAGCCAAGGTGCGATTCATCGACGTGGCGGTCGTTTACCCCGGTGCCACGCCCGAGCAAGTCGAAGAAGGGATCATCCTCAAACTCGAGGAGGAGCTGGAAGGCTTGGAGGGGATCGACCGCATCAGCAGCGCTTCCTCACCGAGCCTGGGTACCGTCGCCATCGAACTGCTGGAGTCCGCCGACGAGGACGTAGCCCTCAGCCTCGTCAAGAACGCGGTGGATAAGATCAACACCTTCCCGCGTGGTAGCGAGCCGCCGATTGTGGACAAGCGCGACGTAAAGGACCTCGCCATGGCCGTCGCTGTTACCGGAGACGTCAGCCTGCAAACGAAAAAGGACGTGGCCGACGAGATCGAAAAGGACCTGCTGAACCTACCGGGTATTTCGGACATCGTGATGAGCGGCGCACCCGAGCAGGAAATTGAGATCAGCGTAGCCGAAAGCCAGCTGCGCGCTTACGGCCTGACCTTCGGGGAAGTCGCCGCCGCAGTCAGTAGCACGAACCTCGAAACCTTTGGCGGGGAGATCAAAACCGGCACCCGCAACATCAACATCAAGGCTGACGATAAGGGCTACTTCGCCCGCGACCTACAAAACCTGATCGTCCGGACCAACCCCGACGGAAGCGTGATCTTCCTGCGCGACGTCGCTACCGTGCGTGACCAGTTCAAGGACCAACCGGGTAAGCGCTACCTGAGTGAGGAGGAATCCATCGTGCTCAACGTATTCGCGATGGGCAACGAAAATATCCTGACCAACGCCGACGCGACACTGGCTTACGTCAATGATTTCAACGCTAGCCGCGAGGGCGTTCAGCTCACCATCGTTGAAGATGGCAGCGAAACCGTGCGAGAGAACATCGATACGATGACCAATAACGGCATCGCCGGGTTCGTCCTCGTACTGCTCGTCCTCGCTCTTTTTCTGGATAAGTACCTCGCTTTCTGGGTGGCGCTTAAGATTCCGGTGGCCATCATCGGTATGTTTTTACTGTCCGGTATTCAGGACCTGACGATCAACGTAGTATCGCTTTTTGCCTTCGTGATCGTCCTTGGTATTCTGGTCGACGACGGCGTAGTGATTGGGGAAAACATCTTTCAGTGGGCGAAGAAAAAGGGAATTACCCCCGCTCAGGCCGCGCTGGAGGGGACGATGGAGATGGTCACGCCGGTACTGATCTCGCTGGGGACGACGGCTACCGCCTTCTCCATGTTCTTGTTTTTGCCCACCCAGACCGGGGAGTTTTTTGGGGAGATGGCCTTCGTGGTGATCGCGGTACTCGTCATTGCGGTGCTCGACACCTTTTTCTTTCTTCCCGCCCACCTGGCGCATTCCCGGGCGCTGCGTAAGGATAACACGCCCAGCCGGGTCGAGCGTTGGTTCAATAATTCGGTCGAATGGGTCAACGTCCATCTTTACCAGCCGACCTTTCGCTTCTTCGTTACAAAGTGGAAGTTGATGCCTTACGCTACCGTACTCGTGTTCTTCGGGCTACTCATCTCCGCCTTCGGGCTGATGGGTAGTGGGGTGGTTGGCTTCACCTTTTTCCCCAACCTGGACGATAAGGCCGTCTTCATTGAGCTGGATATGCCACCCGGAACGCCGGTGGAAGTGACGACCGAAAAGCTCCTTCTCATTCAGGATGCGGCGGAGAAAGCCAACGTCAAACTGAGGGAAACCTACGGTAAGGACATGATCCGCTACGTCGAAACCATCACCGGCCCCCGGGCCAACCAGGGTAAGCTGCGGGTGACCTACGTCAGCTCCGAGCAGCGCGACATCAGTAGTTTTGAGCTTACCGAGGCCATCCGTGACGAAGCCCCGGACATTCCGGAAGCAACCGGCCTGGTGTACGGCATCGGGGCGACCAACGCCGTATTCGGCAAGCCGGTTTCCGTCGCCCTACGGGGTAAGGACCTGGGCCAATTACGCGCCGCCCGCGACGAACTCAAGGCCAGTATGCTTACTCGGGATGACATTAAGGACGTCTCCGATACCGACCAGACGGGCGTCCAGGAGGCCATTGTTCGCCTCAACCCCGCCGGGGAGCGGCTGGGGCTCACGGCGGGTTCCGTCATGAATCAGATCCGGGCGGCGTTCTTCGGGGTTGAAGCCCAGCGTCTGCAGCGAGGCGATGAGGAGATCGAGGTCTGGTTGCGCTACCCCCGTGACGGGCGCCAGAGTGAGGCCCAACTGGCGGACATGCGCATCAACGCTCCCGGCGGTGGGAGTTACCCCCTCAGTGAGGTGGCTTATTTTGAGTATGGGACGGCCAATCAGGTCATCAACCGGCTGGCCGGCGAACGGGAGATTCGGGTTGAGGCCAACGTCGCCAACCCACTCGTCTCGGCCCCCGCCGTTATCGGAGCGCTGGAAGGTGGGCCACTGGCGGCCATTAGCGAAAAGTACCCGACGGTCGCCTATTCCGCCGAGGGGCAGAGCCGCGAAAGCGCCAAGATGGGCGAAGGGGCCGGCCTGGTTTTTCCGGTCATCATGATCGTGATGTTGGCGCTGATCGTACTGGCTTTCAACAGTTTCAGCCAGGCGTTGATCACCTTTTCTTTGTACCCTTTTGCCTTCATTGGCGTCATCCTGGGCCACTGGATCCAGGGAGAGGCGCTCAATGTATTTTCCATCATCGGCACCATTGCGCTGATCGGCGTATTCACAAATAATAGCTTGGTGCTGGTCTCGACGCTCAACCAATTGCTGGAAGAGGGGATGGACTTTTTCGCAGCGGTGCGCGAGGCTACCGCCAGTCGTTTCCGGCCCATTTTACTGACGACGGTGACTACCGTAGCTGGCCTGGCGCCACTGTTGGCCAGTAATTCCCTGGGGGCGCAGTTCCTCAAGGGGCCGGCCATCGCGATGGCGTACGGGCTCAGTTTTGGGCTACTTAACGTCCTTTTCTTGCTCCCGGCGCTGCTCGTCATCCTCAACGGTGGCCGTCGGCTCATGAAACGGATCAAGACCCTCAACAAGGTAAAAGCTACCCCGGAGCAAGTCGAGCCGGCGGTACGCGCGAAGGCTTTCCGCCTCAATTTACCGGCTACTGCCATCGTGGGCGCTGTCGCAGGTGCGATGTTGATGGGGGGAGGAACCGGGTTAAGTGCCCAGTCCGTTGCCCCGACGCTGAGTCTTACGGAGGCAACCACCCTGGCCTTGGCGAACAACCCCCGCTTGAAATCCCTGGGCTACGACCGGGAGTTGAGCCGCAATAACGTGAACCCGGCGGTGGCGGGGATCGGCCCGCAGATCATCCTGAAGGGGCAGGCACTGATCGGTTACGGCGACACCCGCGTGGAAACCGTCAACCTCGGCCCTCCCGGCAGCGAAAATCCACCCTTGGAGTTGAATGGGTTTCGTAGTGGGATCATCGTCCAACCCGAGGCCAACTGGTTGGTCTACGACGGTGGGGCCGGGCGCGCCCGCCTGGAACAACTCCGGTTGGTGGATGGGGCGACCGCGCTCGCTATCGAAAACGCGAGGGAAGAGACCGTTGCCCGGGTGACCCGTACCTATCTGGCCGCGGCGCGGCTCCAAACCCAGTTAGTACTTACCGCCGAAAACATCGAACTCAGTCAGGATCGGCTTACCCGTGCTTTACGCGATGAAAGCTACGGGCAGAGTAATAGCTTGCGTAGTCTTCAGGCCCGGGTTGACCTCAGTACGGACAGCGCGGCCTACCGTAACCTCTCGCTCGAGGTCGCCAATCTCAAACGCGCGCTCAACCAGCAGCTGGGGCGAGATCCCGAAACCGCGCTGGCTTTCCAACCTCCCCGGAACCTGCGCCCGCGCCCGCTTCCTTTTGATAGCCTGATGGTCGAGCTAATCGCCAATAACGAAAACCTGGCCCAGGCGCGGCAACGCATCAAACTAAGTGAACAAGGATTGGCGCTGACGGAAACGGCCCGCAAACCCCAGATCCAACTCTACGCCAACGCCAACTACCTCAACCAGCGTGATGACGCCAACTTCCTGCTGCAGAACCGGAATTTTGGGGCCGAAGCCGGGGCCAGGGTCAGTTATACCCTCTTTGACGGCGGCCTACGGACCATCAAAGCACAGAACGCCCGGATTGAACTGGAGCAGAGCCAGGTGAACCGCGATAACACGGAATTGGAACTGAGGACCTTGCTGCGCCAGGCCCACGCGACGTACGATAACAGCCGCGCCCAACTCGCCTACGAGCAAGCCAATTTGCCCGTATTCGAAGCGAACTTCAACAAAACGAGAACGGATTACCGCAATGGCCAGGCCGACGCCACGGTGCTGCGCGCCGCCCAGCTTAATCTGAACGCCGCCAAAACCCGCATCGCCCTTGAACGCTTTTCCGTCCTCCAAGCCGAGGTAGAATTGCTGCGTCTGACTGGTGGTTTAGTTCGTTGAAAAATCAAACTCGATATAGAAAGAATGAAATAATTAAATGTGCCTGCAGCAGTAGGTGGCAAGACCCCCTTTTCGAGTAGGGTTTATGCTTTTAAATATTACCCATGAAGTAATCTGCTCAACTTCCTTTTCATTCTATCCAATAAAGTCTTTTTTGGCGCCGCAATCGGGGTGCGATCAATCGGGAAGGGAAGGGGTGTTCTGTCCACCCCGGCGGGGCGGGGGTCCTCGAAGGTGTAGCCAAATTGAGTAATATCCTGGGCGTAAATATTGGCTACGAGTTGGGCGGTCTCCGGGGCGTAGTAATAGTAGTAGGGCTTACGCTTGCTTCGGTTGAGGTGAGGGATTTCTAAATCCGTTCGCCGTGGCCGATCCTTGGGGTAGTGGATACTTTCCATGATGGTTTCTACGCTCGATTGGTAATCTTCAAACCGAGCGATGTAGTCCACCATTAGTTTGCCCCGTTCATCGTTGAGGAATAGGTGCTGCGCCTGCCAATGGACGTGCGGTGTTCGTTGAATCAGTTGCAGGTATTCGCGAAAAGAAACCTGGTCGTCGCAGCCCAAGAATTGTTGGAGATCCGGGCGTTTGAAGAGGTAGAGATACTGGGAAACAGTACGGTCCCACGGATTACGGACCATGGAAAAAGTGTAGAAGTCTCGATAGGTGTCCACCCCAACGGCCTTCCGCACGTTGGTCGCAAAGAGATGTTGCAGAGCGCCAGTTTGGTAGGCATTGTGGTGGGGGTGGGTGAAACCCATCCAGAGGTTGTCTACCGTTCGTTCTTCCTTATTCCAGATCAATCGCTCAATGCTGGCCCCTCCGTTTTTAGGGATATGGATAAAAATGCAGCGATGAGGGTGGGAGATCATGAGTTAAGTGGTTAGGCACTTTGGTTTGCGGTAGTGGTCAAACTAGAACGTAGTATGAATTTTAATACCCAAATTGGTCCAGTAGGTCATTCACCCTTGGCTCATTTTCAATTAATGAAAGTAATTCATCATTCTTTCTATCGATTGGGGCCGGTTGCACCCGCAGGCTTTTGATGCGGTCGCTGCCGTCGTCTTCTTTGAAGGTCCATTCCTCACTCCTTTTTTGGTAGGTATCCGTTCCTTCCGTTCTCCGGCTGCCGATGAATTGGTATAAACGCTGGGTTTCGGCGATAGGATCCTCCGTCAATTCCTCGTAGCGGACGATCGTGGTGTGGGGCATCCCGACCAAACGGTGAGTTAGGATGGATTCGTAGGTAGGTAGCCAGTACTCGTAGAGTAATCGGTGGTAGTTCCACCGTTCCCAAAAGTCCGGTTGAAGGGCGGCGTACATTTTACCCGTGGAGATCAGGGTTTCGTAGGGGTGGCGAATCAATAAAATGACCTGATGCTCCCCCACCGGCGGTATGGTAGGGTAATTCTTTTCGCCAGCCCAGGAAGGCTTCTTTAATACGAGGATCGGTTTATCCGAGAGGGCCTTAAGTTGCCAGGCAGTGAAATGGTGGTAATAGTGAAAGGGGACTTCCGAGAGGTGGCTTACGTCCGGCGCTACGGCCAGGAGAGCTTTTAGCAGGGTGGAGCCCGAACGCTGCGCGGAGGCGATGAAGACAAATTGCTTCTTCGACATTAGCCGGCCGGGATAGCGGAGGGCACTGAGCGCGGTGACGGGTCTCTTCATAAGTGGCGGCGAAGTTCGTCAACGTCAAACTCACCACTGGCGTCCGTAGCCAGGTAGGGCCAATCGGGTAGATCGTTCAGATGCCGATGGGGGTGGTAAATGCTCGGCCGATCTCCCCGAAAGAAGATCGCCTCGGTGGAAAAGGAACTATTGCAGGAGACCAGGACGTCCGCCGCCACGAAAGCTTTAAAGATGCCTTCAATCTCCGCCTCGTCCGGTTGGCGGCGGTTGCAACCCAGGTACAGGGTCACTCCCTCCAATCCGGTGAAGGCTTCCACGATGTCTTCGGAATTTCTCTCTTCGGTATAGATGTTCAACTCAACGGCGCGGCCTCCAGCTGCCGCTTGTATTTGTCGGTAGATGGTGAGGAAGTATTCCATTGGGAACATGTAACGGACGTTGTAGGGGTCCGCAAAGTGCTCAGGATATTGCTCCCGGTTATAATCTCCACCCCGGCTGATGTGCATGGCTACCCGGAGGGGATCTCCTGGCTGACGCGTTGGCAACGGCCCGTGTTTAGCGGCGTACCTGGCCGTGGTTTCCTGTACGATCTCTCCGAAAATGTCCCGATCAATCAAACCTTCCCGCTGCCAGGCGATCGTTTGGTGGGGGTGTAGCCGACAGGCTTTTTCGAGACGGATGAACCCACTGCCCTCCGCGGGTTGCAGGATGGGGTCGAAGGTGGCCCGGAAGGTATCGTAATCGGTAAACCCATCCCAGTAGGGGCCGGCGACCGGTTTAGCGCCAATACCCAGTTTCCTTTGGAAGAATGGGAGTGGGGTTTCTCCTTCACCAATCCCGAAAAACTCCAGGTAGGGATAGGGCGTATGGCGGTACTCCAGCCCGTAGAGCTTGGCAATGGCTCGGGCACCGAAATGGTCCTTCAGCTGGTGGCCGTGAAAACCACCGGAGTTGTGGCGGATGGTGTAGTGCATCGACGATTCTTTGCGGAGGGTTTAGCGCGCTGGCTGCCCATCGCTTCGGTTGGCTAGCAAGGTACCGTAAAGGCTACGAAAGGTGGACGGATAGTCGGGTTTCGGTGGTCCTGATTTATGCATAGTTATTCATTGCCAATGCCTATTCAATAAATGCTCGCGATGCGGTATAAATTGATCATTACCCGCAGGAAGGTCCTTATCACTCTAAGAATAAAAGGTCAACTTCACCTGGTAGCTTTATTAGTGGGGACGGACTATTCCTTATGGGATGGCCATAGTCCCACAAGGTTTAGGTAATTCTTATTTGCGGGCAGCCCCCCTCCCCAAGTGCACCTTGTTCCATTCCCCGGCATCCTGCGGCAGCGCCCTTGTGCTGACAACAATTGCCAGTATTTTTTTGGGTATAAGCTAACTACCGCACAAAGCACAAGGTGCCCTGATCCTCCCAACTTAGGCTATCCCTCTTTACGTACTGAAGGCGCTCAAAACGCAGGCAATGCTCTCCCCGTGGAAGGTCGTAGATGGGCAGGGCGTAGACGAGGCCCGGTTGCTTACGGATGGGGTGGCGGTAAAATTTCCAGGGGGCATCGGCCAGCAAACTATCATTGAGATAGACGTGGTGAATCATTCGGTGAGCGTGTAATAGGGTGTCGACGGGAACTTCCTCATCGTAGGTATCGAGGAGGTCCGCAAATCCGATACTCCGCTTGCTGGCGGTACGGAGATCGGGGTATTGTTCTTTTAAGGTCCTGTTTACCTCATGGCCGATGGTGGGGAAGAAAACTTCCAGGTAATCAGTTTCCGGGTAATAGGTCGCCAGACTAGGGGACAATCTTGCGATGTCATCAGGGTCCTCCGTCGTCAGGTAACTATTGCTTTTGACGTTGTGTATGGTTGCGTCATTAGCCGGTAAGTAGACGGAGCGGCCGAAGGTGATGCCGGTTACCAGGATGCTTACCAAAAGGAGGGGAAAAAGCATCCGCGCTAACCTCCGCCCGAAGGGGTGATCGATCAGATTATAGTAGAATGGCCGGTACAGCGACGCCATGGTAATGAATCCCATGACCCGGTAGATGGGGAAGTAGATTTTGCCGAGGCGGCGGCTGCGTTTTAGCGCCCCCAGGGTAAAGAAATCCACCATGTAAATGAATGAGCTCAAGTTGAGGACGAAGGCAAACGCAATGATCAACACTCGCGTGACGTACTTCAAAACGGTAATGTCCTCCACCAAGATGCTGAGGGAGACCAGGATGGCCGTAACCCCAATCGCAAACACACTATACAGGGCCGTACTGACCAAGGCAAAGAATAGCAAGAAGGCTAAAGAAAAAGCGATGCTGGACCGCACTTCCAATTTTTCGATGAAGGTGTCGAAACTCCCCATGCGCCTGCGCAGCCAGCCTTCGTAACGCTCCGTGTAGCGAAGCGCTTCGTAATCAAAATCACCAGAAACCGACCGTAGCCCGATGGCACCGATCCAAAATCCCCGGATGATCAAGTGAATGATAAAGCCCAGCGTCACCAACACCAACGCAATCATTAGAAAGGAGAGCGCAATCATTACGATGGAATCCACCAAGTGGCTGTGCGCCAATTGCTGCAGCATATACTCGCGCCCGATCGCCTCCAACGGCTCGTACACTGCCAACAATAAAAAGATCACCACACCACTAATGATCAACTCTAACTGCCAGCTGTCTCGCTGAATTTGATTCAGCCAGTTGCTCAGAGAATTACCCTCCTCGTTTTGCTTGTCTTGATTTACCGGGCGTAGCATTTTTAGTTTTTAGTCTATAGTCTGCAGTCTGTAGTCTTCAGTCTATAGTCTACAGTGGCTTGGTGGAGTTGACTACAGCCTGATTCAGCCCGGCCGCTCCAGAATACAGTCTGTAGTCTTCAGTCTATAGTGGCTTGGTGGAGTTGACTACAGACTCCAGACTATAGACTCCAGACTATAGACTCCAGACTATAGACTCCAGACTACTCAAGCTCCGCCACCTTCCCCATCCGCCTCACCTGCCGGGGCAGGGCCTGGTACTCCGCACCCAGAAAGTTATCTACCAATTCCTGAGCCAAAGCGATGCCGATGACGCGGCCACCAAGGCAGATCATATTCATATCGTCGTGCTCGACGCCCTGGCGCGCGGAATAGGTTTCGTTGACGAGGCAGGCGCGGACGTTCTTGATCTTGTTCGCCGCAATACTCGCCCCCACACCGGAGCCGCAGCAGGCAATCCCCCGCTCAACCTCGCCGGCACCGACGGCGCGGGCCAGGGGCACTACGAAGTCGGGGAAGTCATCGGCCGCATCGTATTCGAAGGCACCGAAATCCTTGATGGCGAAGCCCTTCTTTTCCAGGTAAGCCTGGAGTTGTTGCTTCAGCTCGATCCCCCCGTGGTCCGTAGCGATTCCGATTGTCATGGTGCGTATTTTTCGTTTGCGGCCGTAAATTACTTCACAAGATGGGTAAACCTTGGCAAAAGGAGTGACCTTTGGTAGAGGGAGCGCACGTTGCGCCAGCCCCACGGTCCCCGAGCGACTACCCGACTAAGCTTTACCCGACTACAAGACTACCTCACTCCCATGCCGAAATCACTCGATCCACACACCCTCGTCATCTTCGGTGCCTCCGGCGATCTCGCCCAGCGTAAACTGATCCCCGCCGTCTTCGATCTCTTTCGCGGCGACTACCTCCCCGAAAAGTTCGCCCTCCTCGGCGCCAGCCGGACCAACATGACGGACGATGAGTTTCGCCAAAAGGTCGTTTACAACAACGAGCACTTCGACGCCAAGGGCCAACCCGACGAAAAAGTAAAGGCCTTCGCGGACCTGCTCTTCTACCAGGACCTCGCCTCCTACGACGGTGAAAAGGACATCAACGACCTCGGTAAGCGCCTTCGTAAGCTGAATAAGGACCTCGGTGTCGGCTCCAATTACATCTTCTACCTCTCCACGCCGCCGAGCCTCTACAGTACCATCCCACCCGCCCTCGCCAAGGCCGGTTTGAATGAGACGCCCGACGGCTGGTCGCGCCTGATCGTCGAGAAGCCCTTTGGCTACGACATCGAATCGGCCAAACAACTCAACGAAGAGATCCAAACCCACTTCGAGGAGGACACCATCTACCGCATCGATCACTACTTGGGTAAGGAGACGGTCCAGAACCTGCTCGTCACCCGTTTCGCCAATGGCTTCTTTGAACCTCTTTGGAACCGGAACTACATTCAGTCCGTCCAAATCACCGCCGCCGAAACCGTCGGGGTCGGTACCCGCGGAGGTTATTACGACGGTAGTGGCGCCCTCCGGGATATGGTCCAGAATCACCTCCTGCAGGTCCTCGCTCACGTGGCGATGGAGCCGCCGATCCGGGCGGACGCGCCCAGTATTCGCGGGGAGAAGCTGAAGTTGTTCCAATCCCTCCGCGAGATCAAGCGGGAGGAAGTCCGCAACCACGTCATCCGCGCCCAGTACACCGAAGGCCGCACCAAGGATGGCGACGTGGTCAGCTACCGCGACGCCGAAGGGGTACCCGAAAAGAGCACCACCGAGACGTACGTCGGGATGAAGTTCTTCATCGATAACTGGCGCTGGGCCGGGGTGCCTTTCTTCGTCCGGACGGGCAAGTGCCTCCCCATGAAGCTGACCGAGGTGGTCATCACCTTCAAGAACCCACCCCAGGCCATCTTCAGCCAGTACGACAACTACGCGATGTCTTGCGACAACCAACTCATCATTCGGATCCAACCGGATGAAGGGATGGCGCTTGAGTTCGGTATGAAGGTTCCCGGCGAAGGCTTCCGCGTCAAGAACGTCGATATGGACTTCTTCTACCGCGACCTCACCAAGAACGACGTCCCCGACGCCTACACCCGCCTCCTCCTCGATTGCATGAAGGGCGACCCTACCCTCTATGCCCGCGGAGACAGTGTCGAAGCCGCCTGGGATTTCGTGGACCCGATCCTCAAAGCCTGGGAAGCCAACGAAGTACCGCTGTACAGCTACCCAGCGGGCACCTGGGGCCCGTTACAGTCGGATGCCCTCTGGTCCGGCCTCGGCAATGGCTGGCGGAACCCTACTTCTTCTTTGACGGCTGAGAAACACTATACGAAGCTCTAGCGAGCTTCTGATTGGCGATTCTCGATTCTCGATAAGTGAGGACTGATTGGCTGCCGCACGGCTTTGTCGCACTGCGTGCTCCCGCCTATGTGAGGGCGGTAGCCGAGCGCAGCGAGCGTAACAGCGGAGCAAATCAGTCCTCGCCAATCGAGATTCGAGAATCGAGAATCAAGGCGTGCCGACAGGCACACCGCTAACGTCCATCATCTCAAACGCCTCCCAGCTCGCCCCCGGCACCAGCCCCTTCCGGTAAGCCACGTGCACCCGGTGGATCTCCGTGTTCATCTGCCGGCAGGTATCGACCATGATCTTGTTGTGGCCCCGGATGGTGGCCATGTCGACGTACTTATAGGTGCGGCTGGTGTGTTTGTTGCCGGATTGGAACATCGCGTCCACCATCAGCGGGTAGACGCCGAGGCGCTGGTGGTCCTGGGCGATGCCGAAGGCAATTCCTTTACAGTTGCGGGGTTGCTTTTGGAATTTTAGCCGGTACAGGAATTTTGGTAAGCCGAAGAGCCCGAGGATACCGCCGGTCCCGTGCAAAAAGCAGTTAATGTCCGGAATTAGCCCGGCCAGGCCGACGGGGCGGTCGTCTTTATTGTAGGCGAGGCAGGTCAGGTGCGGGTCCATGATCGGCTTCATTTGCTGAAAGGTGGGCAGGATGTCCGCGCCACTCAGCGGTTTGAAGTAGGGCCAGTGGTTGAAGGCGGCGTTGTAGGCTTCGGCGAAGTCGTTCGCGCCCTGCTCAAGGTTATTCTTGTCGATCTGTTTGGTGTACAGCCCGTAGCGATCCCGCACCCGCGCGGCCAGTTTGCCGAGGCGTTCACCGGGGAATTCGGAGACCACGCCGCGCATCGTCAGGCACTGTTCGTGGGGTACGTAGCCGCGGTTCTCGAAGAAGCGTTCGTAGTACGCCGGGTTGTACGTTTCCTGGTAGATCGGGCGGTAGCGACCCCGAGTGAGGAGGCCCCAGAATTTATCCCGTTCCCCGAAGTTAATGGGGCCGTCGACGGCTTCCATTCCTTTCTCCCGGAGCCAGGTTTCGGCGGCGTCAAACAAAAGTTCGGCCACCTTCTCGTCTTCGGTGCTCTCAAAAAAACCGATTCCGCCCGTCGGTAAAGTCAGTTCTTGTTGCCGCGATTCATCGATGAAGGCCGCGATTCTCCCCACCGGTTTGCGGTCCTTTTTCACTACCCAAAGTCGCAGATTATCGCCGGTATGCGCCGCATTCTTTTCGCTCAGAATGCCCTCGATATCCGTCCGTAGCGGGTATACGTACAGCGGGTCCTTCCGGTAAATGGTGTCAAGCACGTTGTGAAAATCCTTAAAGTCAGTAACGCGCTGGAGTTCGTAATTCGGCATGGCGCAAAGATACGTGGTAAGTAGGCGCTGCCGCAGGTGCTAAAAGATGACCAAGGGCTAAAAAATGAGAAGCAAGATCACGGTAGTGATCACCATGATAGCCCGGCATCAGCCAAGACCGCAGGTCGAAGCAGATGCCGGGCGAAAAGGTTTAGCTAGATCCAACTACCACCCTCACCAAATCCATCCTAAATTACACCCATGCCCACCCAACCCTACAAAGACGCCGTCTTCAACCTCCTCGAAGACCTCCGCCAGGAAGGCATCCACCAGCGCCGGTATTCGGACGTCTACGATGCCGCCGGCAATCAGTACGTGAATTTCGTCCAGGAAGGTGGTGGCGTTCTCGGGCTCGCCCTCGTCGGCTACACCTACGTCCTGGAACAAATGGGCATCCGCTTCCTCGGGCTGGGGGGCACGAGCGCCGGCTCCATTAACACCCTGTTGCTGGCGGACGCCGGCCGCCCGGAGGAAGCCAAAAGCATGCGTGTACTCGATAAAGTGGCCCCAAAAAACTTTATGGACTTCGTTGACGGCGGCCCCGACGCCCAGGCCCTCATCACCGCCGCGGATAAGGGGATGCTCACCAAGGTCTTCCAACTCATTCGTAATCTGGACGAGTTGTGGAACGACCTCGGCATCAATCCGGGCAAGGAATTCGAACGCTGGCTCCGCGCAAACCTCCAACACGCCACGGTAACCGACCTACTGGAAAACCTTGCCGATCTGCCGTCGGATCTCCACCTGCGCGACGACCTCGGCCGGGAACGCTACCAACTCGCCGCCGAGGAGATTGGGCCCCGATTGGCCATCGTCGCGGCGGACATCACCACCCAGACCAAAGTGGACTTCCCCGCCATGGCCAGCCTGTACTACGCAAAGCCGGGGGAAGTCAACCCGGCGGAATTCGTCCGGGCAAGTATGTCCATCCCCGCCTTCTTCGAACCCCAACGCGTCAACCTGGGCTGGATCGACGAACTGCCCGAAGCCGAACGGGATGCCATGCGCCGCAGCTGGCGTAGGGAAGCCGCCTTCACCGGTAACTTACCGAAGGAGATCCTTTTCGCTGACGGTGGAATCATGAGCAATTTCCCCATCGATCTTTTTCACGGGGATAATCAGATTCCTAACCGGCCCACCTTTGGCGTCAAGTTGGGGATCGACCGTGCCGTAGCCCACCCCACTCACTCCCTCATCAGTTTTGCGCGTACCATGTTTGACGGTGTCCGCAACCTACGGGACTTTGAATTCCTGCGCGCCAACCCCGAGTACAAGGACGTCGTAGAATACATCCGGGTGGACGATTTCGACTGGCTCAACTTCGGCATCACCCACGAGGAAAAGCTGGCCCTTTTCCGCCGGGGCGCCGAGGCCGCGGCCCGGTTCCTGCGCCGCTTCAACTGGAAACGCTACAAGGCGACCCTCAACCGCAACCTCCTACAGCGGATCAAACCGGCCATGTGGCAACTTTCCGAACTCCGTAACCTGGAAGATATCCTGGAAGTCTTTGGCATCGTCGACGATAAGGCACTGATGGATAAGATCGAGTTCCTCCGCCAACGCCCGGTGAAGTACAAGGCGCTCTGGATCGACGACGCGTTTACCTACGCTCTACCCGTCGCCATCCTCGATGAGATGGGCGTCGACGTTATCGTCACCCGCTCCAGCCTGGACGCGTACGCCATCCTCCGCGCCCGCAACGTGGATAGCAAAGACCCCAACGAAAGGATCGACCTCATCATTTCCGACGCCAGCCGGCAGGAAGGGGGTGCTCCCGAAAGCAAGCGTGGCATCACCTTCGCGGAGCAACTCCTCCTCAGCCCCGCCTACGCCGAAATCCCCGTCCTCATCTACGCTCACGAGCGTACCGAGTTAGAAGTAAAGTACCTGGCGGCGACGGGCAAGGAATTACCGGCCAACATCAAGAATAGCAGAAAGGTAAATACGATCGTGCACCGGCATTTAATTGCGGAGGTGGTGAATAGTGTTTATGGGCGGGTGGCTGAGTGACGGCAAAAACGAATGAAGAGGAGACAGTCCTTGAAAGAGCTGCGATGTTGTCAGAAGGATACAGTTTCTTTGCGCTTCAATAGTAAACGTTCTGTGTACCAATGGCAACGAGAAACAAACTCCAAAAATTCGCCGAAATCCTCCAGATGCCCCACGTCTACGAGAACTTCGATCCCCGGAGCCCGGAACTCATCGGGGCCGGCGGCGAAGCCTGCGAGCGTAAGGGCAACTGGGCCAGGGCCCACTTCGGCAATGACAACCCCATTACCCTCGAACTGGCCTGTGGCCGCGGTGAATACACCGTCGATCTCGCCCGGCAGTACCCGGACCGCAACTTCATCGGCGTCGACATCAAGGGTGCGCGCATCTGGAAGGGGGCCACGATCGCCCAGGAAGAAGGCCTGAAGAACGCCGCCTTTCTCCGGACCCGCATCGAGATCATCGCCCAGTTTTTCGGCCAGGGGGAGATCGATGAGATCTGGATCACCTTCCCCGATCCATTCCTCAAAAAGGGCAAAGAAAACCGCCGGCTCACCGCCGCCCGCTACCTCAAGCAGTACCGCCACATCCTCAAGGAAAACGGTACCATCCACCTGAAAACCGACAGCCGCGACCTCTACGAGTGGACGCAGGAAACCTTCGCCCAACAACCCGCCGTCAAAGTCCTCTACCACGACCACGACATTTACTCCAAACCCCTCCCCATCCCGGAACTCAGCACGGAGACCTACTACGAAAAACTCCACAAGGGGCTCGGGAAGACCATCACTTACACGCAGTTTCAACTGCTCCCCGGGGTGAAGATTATCGGTGGAAAGGGTATTCCTGGGTTTGAGGTGGAGGAGGAATAGGTAGTATTGTCGTATCGATCTGGACGCTCGCAGGACCTCCTGCGTCGGACGCTACGAGGACCTACATCATCGTAGTTTTCTACCCCCTGCCGCCTCCCACAGCTCCTCGTAGCGTCGATTTTATTGTAGCGCAGCGGAAATAGAATCGTCCTGCGAGCGTGCGGTCCAACACACAGCCGGACGCTCGCAGGACCTCCTTCGTCGGACGCTACGAGGACCTGCATTATCGTAGTTCTCTATCGCTCCCCGCCTCCCACAGTTCCTCGTAGCGTCGATTTTATTGCAGCGCAGCGGAAATAGCATCGTCCTGCGAGCGTGCGGTCCAACACACAGCCGGACGCTCGCAGGACCTCCTCCGTCGGACGCTACGAGGACCTACATCATCGTAGTTTTCTACCCCTCACCGCCTCCCCAGCTCCTCGTAGCGTCGTTTCTATTGTAGCGCAGCGGAAATAGAATCGTCCTGCGAGCGTGCGGTCCAACACACAGCCGGACGCTCGCAGGACCTCCTGCGTCGGACGCTACGAGGACCTACATCATCGTAGTTTTCTACCCCCTCCCGCCTCCCACAGCTCCTCGTAGCGTCGATGCTATTGCAGCGCAGCGGAAATATAATCGTCCTGCGAGCGTGCGTCCAAACACACAGCCGGACGCTCGCAGGACCTCCTGCGTCGGACGCTACGAGGACCTACATCATCGTAGTTTTCTACCCCCTCCCGCCTCCCACAGTTCCTCGTAGCGTCGATTTTATTGTAGCGCAGCGGAAATAGAATCGTCCTGCGAGCGTGCGGTCAAATCTCCGTCGCCCCCCCTACAACCACCCATAAATCCGTCGCACCAACCCCACCACCTTATCCGTATACGGCGGGTACGCTACGCTCAGATCCAGGAATTTGCGCTCCATCACCGCCCGTTCGTTGGAGAACTCCACGAAACCGTGGTAGCCGAAGGACTTCCCGATCCCGGAATTATTCACCCCACCGAAGGGGACCGTCGGGGAGCCACCGCCCAGTAGGTATTCGTTGACGAGCAGGCCGCCGGAACTCGTTTCCCGCTTCAGTTTATTGATCGTTTGGCGGTTATTGGATTGGATGTAAAAGGACAGCGGCTTCGGCCGGCGGTTGATGATGGCCACGGCTTCGTCCAAGTCTTGATAGGTGACGACGGGCCAGAGCGGGCCGAAGATCTCTTCCGTCATGATGTCCATTTCTTCCGTCACGTCGGTCAGGATGGTGGGAGCAATGTAGCGGTCTGCGGCGTTGAACTGCCCGCCACAAACTACGGTGGCGCCCTTCGCGACCGCGTCGTCAAATAGCGCCTTGATACGCTGGAAATGGCGGTCGGTAATGACGCGGGCGAGGCTGTCCGATTGCTGTGGGTCCTCCCCGTAAAAGCGGGTGATCGACGCGGCAAGTTCACCGACGTAGCTATCCGCCATGTCTTCGGGTACCAGGACGTAATCCGGCGCAATGCAGGTTTGGCCCGCGTTGAAGAACTTTCCCCACGCGGTATTCTCGGCTGATTTTCGCTGGTTCACTCCGCGGTCGATCACGGCGGGTGATTTGCCGCCGAGTTCCAGCGTCACGCTCGTCAGGTTTTTCGCGGCGGCGGCCATCACCTTTTTGCCGATGGCGGGGCTGCCGGTGAAGAAAATGTGGTCGAAGGGCAACGTCGTCAAAAACGCGGCGGTATCGCCTTCGCCCGTCACCACTTTTACCTCCTTTTCTTCGAATAATTCGTCGAGCATTCGCCGCATGAAGTCGGTCGTGGCGGGGCTCATTTCCGAAGGCTTCACGACCGCCGTACACCCGGCCGCAATGGCGTACACCAGGGGCACGAGCGTCAGGTTAAACGGGTAGTTCCACGGGGCGATAATCAGAGCGCTGCCCTTCGGTTCGAGGTAGAGGTAGCTCGTAATCCCGGTCAGCGCGAGGGCGCCGGGCAGCTTCTTCGGTTCCATCCATTTTTTGAGGTTGGACCGCACGTGGCGCAGGTGGCTCAGCACCACGCCCAGCTCGCTCGTGAGCGTTTCTACCTCCGGTTTTTTGAAGTCGGCTTGCAGCGCGGCCACCAGTCCGCGCACGTTTTCCTTTTTATTTAGCCAGGCTTCCATCCGGTCCAGTTTCGCTTTGCGCTGCGCGGCCGTTTGGGCGCTCAACGCGGGTGCAAAGTTCCGTTGCAAGTGGAGTAAGGACCGCAATTGCGCTTCCGTATGGCTCGCCGTGGTGGAGGGTGGATTCTTCGACATGATGGGTAGCTTGAGTAATGGGAAACGGAACAAACCGCCCGTGGTTGCTGGCTGACGATATTCTGAGGGATCCAACCAAAGTTAAGGGGATTCAGAAGGAAGGTTCTTTAGCCCAATAGAAGGAACATTGCCGGTCGTTTCTGTAGTTCAGCGCCGATCTCCGCCTTCCAGTCCTTCACGCGGCCGGTGAAGATGTATTCGGACTCGAGCGTCAGGTCGCAGGCCACGGAGAAGAGGGTGTTGGGTTGGAGGGTCGCCAGAGCCACCTCAACGGTAGCCTGATTCCGGTAGGGCGCTTCGATCCAGAGTTGGGTGGCCCGGTGCTTCCGGCTTTCCCGTTCCAGGCGTTGTAGGTCCTTGGCCAATTGCCCCCGCTTGGGGCTGAGGTAACCGTGAAAGGTAAAGGCCTGCCCGTTCAGCCCCGCCGCCATGATGCTCAGCAGGATGGCACTTGGTCCGACCAGCGGTACCACCCGTACGCTCCGTTGGTGGGCCAGCAGGACGAGTTGGGCGCCGGGGTCGGCCACGCCCGGGGCGCCGGCGTCGCTAAGTAGGCAGACATCCCGGCCGTCGAGGGCGGGTTGGATCATTTCCTGCAGGTCCTCCGGCCGGGTACGTTTATTCAGTTCGTAGTAATTGCATTCCGGGAGGGGGAGGCCGGCGGCTTTCAGGAAGGCTCTGCCCACCTTTCCGGTTTCCAGGACGAATTCGCGCACCGGCAGAATGGTCGCCAGCGTGGCGGCGGGCAGCGTGTGCAGGGCCCCTTCACCGAGTGGTGAGGGGAGGAGGTATAGTTTTCCGTTAGCCATTGGTGGCAAGGTAGGTCATCCACACAAAAGCTCCCCCGATCCAATTACTACGCACCCGCGTGAGCGCCCAAATGCAACTATAAAAAAGTGCTTACTGCCAGGAGAAAGTCTCCACTAAATGGAGGATATCTTCCTTCACGTATTCGACGACGGGGGCAATGGAATCGGGGCGGACCTCCGTATCAAAGTACAGGGCACCGCGGACGAAGTGGGTCGTCGAATCCGTCAGGAAAAACTGGAAGGGGCTGGCGGCGGGGCCGGCAATATCAAAGGCCAGGCCGTGGACATCCGCCTCGTCGCGGTGGATGACAAACTCCTCAATGTTGCTCGCCCGGTCGTTGTGGACGCCGACCAGCTCAAAGGCTTCCTCGCGCAAAAACTCCCAGGTTTCTTCCGAATCAATCGGGTAATAACTGAAGTGAACGGACCCGTTCAACTCCTTATCGAGCCGCAGATCAAACCAACAACTATCCGGTGGGACGCGGTCAAAAAATAGCTCTTCCCGGACCAGCGATGTGGAGGTCGGCGCCTCAAAACTGAACTGGCAGTAGTCCGTAGTCACCCGCTCGTACACCCGCTCCGGATAGTTGACCCGGGGGTAGGAACGCGGCTTGGGGATGGGCAGCGCGCCGTCTCCGCAGGAGGAGCAGACAAGTAGTAAGGGAAGGAGGGTGGCGAGGAGTCGCATTTTTGGGTTTAGGGCAGTTTCTAGTTGCTAGTTTCTAGTAGCGAGTATCGAGTTGCAAGTATCGAGTTGCAAGTATCGAGTAGCAAGTGCGGTAGCGGAGCGAAGCGACTGTAACAGCGGAGCAAATCAAATATCAAATATCGTTTATCAAATATCGCATATCGATCAAATCCCTTCTTCCATAACCACCTCTTCCTCATTCGCTCCTTCCGGCAGCGTATTGCCGAGGTAAACGAGGTGATAACCGCCGGCGTCGACGTCGACGGTGGAGAGATCGCGGGGGATGACGTGCAGCATGCCATCGGGGTGCTTGAGGAAGAGCGGGACGATGACCTTTTCGGTATTGGCCGCGACGAGCAATTCGGCGAATTCCGTATTGCTAAAGAGTTCCCGTTCGTGAACGACGGACATCTCCCGGTTAGCATCGCTGAAGTTGATAAAATCGTCGCTGTAGCTGAAAATACCGTCGTCGGCGGCTTGGTGGCGTTTCTTGAGTTCGTCGGCGGTAATCAGGCGGTAGGCGCCGCGTTCGCCGAAGATGGGCGTGTAGCGGGAGAGAGCGTAATCGTTGACCTCGTTGCTGCCGGTGAAAGCGAGCATGTAGCCGACGTCGAGCAGCTCGTACTGTTCGGCCAGGTCCGTATTGTAGATGTTGGCGACGATGCCCGTCAGCCCTTTTTCCTTGGCCTTGGCAATGTTGCTGCCGTTGCTGTCCACGACGTACACGTTGCGCCCCTGCTCCTTGATGTAGCTGGCGATCGTAAGGGCAAAATCGTTACCACCAAGGATGAGCACCCCGCTGGAAGTATCCTGAATAACGCCCAGTAAGCGGGCGACGAGGCGGGCCGTCGTAGCGTTCAGCAATACCGTACCGAGCACGATCATGAAGACCAGTGGCGTGATGTACTCCGCGTTGGGAATCTGCTCCTCCGCCAGCGTGAGGCCGAAGAGAGAAGCGATACCGGCCGCGACGATACCGCGGGGCCCGACCCAGGAAATGAAGAGTTTCTCCGGCGTACTCAGGTTACCACCAGCAGTGGAAGCGAATACACTGAGGGGCCGTAGCACGAGGGCGACGAAGGCGAAGAGGGTGATCGGTCGCCAGTCCTTGTAGAGCAACTGGAGCTCTTCCATATCCATGTTCGCGGAGAGCAAAATGAAGAGGATGGAGATGAGCAGGACCGAGAGGCTTTCCTTAAAGGAGAGGATCTCCTTAATGCGCGGGACGTCCTTATTCGCCAGTACGAGCCCCATCACGACCACCGCCAGTAGGCCGGATTCGTGGGCGAGCACGTCGCTCAATACGAAGACCATCAACACGTAGGCGAGGATGAAAACGTTGAGCAGGTAGTGGGGGACGGCGTCCCGCTTAATGATGTGGTACAGCGCCAATCCCGCCAGGAAACCAAGGGTGCCCCCGTAAAGCAGGATCTCGATAAAGGTGCCAAAGGCGTGGCCGGTAAAGGCCATCCCCCCTTCGGCGGAACGGATGAATTCGAAAACGAGGACGGCCACCAAAGCCCCGATGGGGTCGATGAGAATGCCCTCCCACTTCAGTACGGTCGAGACATTCTTATTCAGCGGGATATTCTGTAGGATGGGTGCGATCACCGTTGGGCCCGTCACGATAATAAGACCGGCGAAGAGGAAAGAGATGCTCCACGTCAGGCCCATGATGAAGTGAGCGGCGAGACCCGCACCGATGAAGGTGATAAGGCTACCGAGGGAGATGAGGCGGAGGATGGACCGCTGGGTCTCCCGTATTTCCTTGAGTTTGAGCGTGAGCCCACCCTCAAAAAGGATGATACCGATGGCCAGTGAAACGAAATAGAAGAGGCTACGGCCGGGGAAAAGTCCTTTGCCATCGGGCCCACCCGAAAAGATGGGGCTGATGAGTTTGTCGCCGGATTCCGTCCACAACGTGGAGAGCGGCCCTACGAGGAGGCCGAAGACGATCAGGGGCAGGATGGCGGGTACCTTGACCTTCCACGCGAGCCACTGCGCGAATATTCCGAGGACGATGATGCCTGCTAATTCTTCCATTTACCGGGTGGGTTCGGCCGGCCGTTTTGTACGGCGGCGCTACTAAAATAAGTGCGGGCACTCCCCGGTGGGGAAGTGTCCGCAGAAGTAAGTTCATTCCGTGACCGCTCGTTTGGTACGGGCGTGATCACGTCAACAGGGAAGATAATAATTATCCGCCAAACATGCTGCCGAGGCCGCCGGGGAGGAGGCTGTTCATCATGTTTCCGGCTTGGCCTTGTTCGTACTCGGCGGCTTTTTCGAGGGCCCGGTTGGTGGCTACGACGAGGAGGTCTTCGAGGCCTTCGGTGTCGGTCAGGTCGATCTGTTCGGTATCGATCTTGACGTTGGTGACCTCGCGGGCTCCAGTGACGGTCACCGTGACGGCGCCACCGCCGGCTTCGGCGTCAAAAGTTTGGGCGGCGAGTTGCTTGGCCATTTGTTCCTGCATTTGCTGCATCTGGCCCATCATGTCTCCTAACATAGTGTACGTGTTTTAGTGCAAGGTAAAGGACTGAGGCCCGCCTTTAGTTGAGCGGCCGGGATGGATAAGCGGCACGAAAAAGGCCGAGCCCTCCGCGAACGGAGAACTCAGCCTTCTCGATAATCAAACGACTTGTGCGCAAGCGATGCGGCTTACTGGCCACTGCGGGCACCGCCCCGACGGCCTCCGCCGCGCTGGCCTTTGCGTTCTTTCACTTTAGCCTTCATTTCCTCCTGCTTCGCTTCGTAGACCTTGGCCTGCTCCGGCGTGAGGATGGCCTTGAGGTCCTGCTGCTGGCTTTCGCGGATGGCCTTGCCATTTTCGCGGACCTCCTTGCGCTGCTCCTTGGTGGCTTCGCGGACTTCGACCATTTCCTTGGCATGCTTTAGGTTAACGGCCATGACCTTTTCCTGCTGCGCTTCCGTGAGGTTCAGGGCTTTGGTCATGCGTTTGGTCTGCTGCTCGGCGATCTGCTCCGGGGTGCGCTCGGCGCGTTCGGGGCGGTCCTGCAGGCGGGCCTGGCGACGCTCCTGGTTCTGGGCGTTGACGGTGGTGGCCGTAAAGAGAAGGGCCAATGTGAAGAAGAATAACTTGAATGACGTTTTCATCGGTTTATGATTTTGATGATGCGGAATAACTCTAACGGTGAAAGCGTATCGCCGGTTGCTTATTCCCTAATGCCCTTCAAAGATGCGGGGAGGGGTGGGGGCGGGCAATTATTTTCAACGAACTGGGGGAGTTTGTCAATGAACGGCATGGATGTTGGTGCTATTTTCAACAAGAAGTAAAGGAGGATAAGGAGGTATAAGAGGTAAGGTGTTGAGACTTTGGCTTGGTTTAGATCACTTTGTGTTTTTGTGTCGAGCCCGCTGCAGGCGATAGTAGCTTCTTTATATTCAGGGAGCAAGCGTTCATTGATAAGTTCCATGCGTTCGTTGAAGAAATGCCGTTTTTAGTGCGCTTGGCCCCAACTTTACCGCCCAACTCAACTACATGTTTCGCAAAATTCCCCTCCTGCAAGTATTGCTGCAAGCCCTGGCCTGGGCGGCCGTATGGTTCCTGGTGTTCTTTGTTCTGACGGGAGCTTTCGACAATCCGTGGCGGTACATCAAGCGGATCTGGCCGGCGCTGGTGGGGATATTTATTGTGGTGACGGTGAATGGTACGATTTTACTGCCCAAGCTCTACTTCCGGAGCCGGACAGCCTATCTGTTAGTGGGCTTGGTATTGGTGATCGGCTTATCCATCTTACTGCACTGGGCTTATCCTTTGCTGAGTGGCTTCAACGGGCGGAGTGCCGGACAGCTACGGGGTGGCGGGGGAGCGGCGGCACTGCGTTACCTTTTGCCGCTAGGATTGGCCTTTTTCGGCTCCGCCCTCTTTGCAGTGACAAAGGTGGCCAACGAGCAGCAGCGCCGGGTGCTGGAAGTGAACGGGGAGCGATTGGCGACGGAGATGAAACTGTTGAAGTCGCAGATCAACCCCCACTTCCTGTTTAATAGCCTCAATAATATCTATACCCTCACTTTGCTGCAGGATGAGCGCGGGCCGGAGAGCCTGCTGCGCCTGTCTAATATGCTACGCTATATGCTTTACGAAGCCGAGGGCGATACGGTGCCGCTTTCGCGGGAGTTGGATTACCTGCGCAATTACGTCAACCTGATGAAGTTGAAGGACAGTGCCGGGCTTAACGTGCGGCTGGAGCTGGATGCGAGCCAACCTAATTTACCGGTGGCGCCGCTGCTCTTCATCACCTTCGTGGAGAATGCCTTCAAACACGGACGGATCGAGGACGTGGCGGAGGGATACATTGATATTAAATTAAATACGGATGCTGGTGGCAAGGTGGATTTTACCGTCACCAATAACCTTCCCCAACAAGATGGGCCGAAGGATGACGTTGGTGGTATTGGCCTCGATAACCTCCGCAAGCGGCTGGCCCTGCTCTATCCCGATCGGCATACGCTGCGGGTGACTAACGATGGAACCACCTTCACCGCCCACTTACAACTCCAAACCCGATGAATACCCTCAACTGCCTGGTCGTGGACGACGAGGAACTGGCCCGCCGGCTCGTCATCAATTACTGTGAACGGGTGCCCTACCTCAACGTCGTCGGGGAAGCCGCTAACCCACTCATTGCGTCCCAACTTTTGCGGGAACATGACGTGGACATCCTTTTTCTGGATATCCAGATGCCGGAGATGAAAGGCACCGATCTCCTGCGGACCCTTCGCCACCCGCCCGCCGTCATTCTTACGACGGCCTATTCCGAATACGCACTCGAATCTTACGAGTTGGACGTGACGGATTACCTGCTGAAACCCTTTTCTTTCGAGCGTTTCCTCAAAGCGGTAGGGAAGGTGTCGGAGTCGCGGCCCGGCCCTGTCTCCCCCATTTACTCCGCACCCGCGGCAGCGCCCGAAAAATCGTACCAACTCGTCAAATCCGAACACAAACTATTTCGGATCGCGCACGCGGATATCCTGTACGTGGAATCCGCCCGCGAATACGTGATTTACCACACTGCGACGGGGAAAACAATGGCACTCGGCTCCCTCAAAGCGCTGGAGGAGAGCCTGCCTGCTAATTTTATGCGTATCCACAAAAGCTACATTGTAGCGAAGGATAAGGTGGAGATGCTGGAGGGGAACCAGGTGAAAGTGGGCGCGAAAATGTTGCCGGTGGGGGGCAGTTATCGGGAGGTGGTGAAGGGAACTTTATTCGAAAAATAAGGGGCAGGTAATTATTTAACCTGATAAATAAACCCACCCCGGGAGGGGATAGGTAATTCCGAATTAATTGGATACTCCGCGCCGGAAAGGACGTCCTTCAGTTGAGTGGCCTCGGTAAGCATATCCGCGTAGCGGGATAGATCGAGCATCTGATTTTCGGCCTTATTCAGTACGATCATGTATTTCTCCGTATCGGTATAGCGGAAATAGACGTAAGCCCCGTCGTGCTGCGGGGCGAAATGCATCAATTGGCCGTGGTGAATGGTGGAAGCCGTTTTGCGCCAGTTAAGGAGTTGGCGGAGCCAGTCTTGTTGTTCACGAATTTCAGCGGATAAGCCCGCTCCGGTAAATCCGTTTGTGGCGTCACCCGCCCAACCGCCGGGGAAGTCGGTGCGGATCACGCCGTGGTCGCCCGGATAATCGGTGTTCTGCATGAGGATTTCGGTGCCATAGTACAGCTGAGGAATGCCCCGCGTGGTGAGGTGGTACACCAGCGCCGCCCGCCAAAGGGCCACATCTTCGTCGACCTGCGTGAAAATGCGGTCCATATCGTGGTTGTCGGGGAATACGACCAGGTCGTGGGGGTTGGCGTAGAGGAAGTCGAGGGCCAGGGTTTCGTAAATCTTGATGAGTCCGGTGCCCCAGGTTTCCTCCTCGCTGAGGCCAGCCTGCACGGCCATTTGGAGGGGGAAGTCCATCAGGCTCGGGAGCTTGCTGGCGTAGCCGTCGTGGTTGTCCTTACCGGCCTGCCAGTAGGAAATGATGGCGGGTTGGGGCGACCATTCCTCCCCCACGATACTCATTTCCGGGTACTCGCGGAGGATGGCGCCCGTCCAGTCCACCAGGAAGTCCTTATCAGAATAGGGCCAGGTGTCCACGCGGAGGCCGCCGAGTTGGGCGTACTCGATCCACCAGAGTGCGTGCTGCGTTAGGTAGGTAGCCAGGTGGGCCTGGCGCTGGTTGAGGTCGGGCATGACCTGGACGAACCAACCGTCCGTGTGTAACTCAGCGTCGGCGGGCGCGGCGTAAGGATCCTGGACGGTAGTCCGGCGGTGGTTGGTCGGTTTGAACTTGTTGCCCAGGTTGATCCAATCTTTCGTTGGCGGGTTGGTGGCAAAGGGGTGGTTGAAGCCGAGGTGGTTGGGGATGATGTCCATGATCAACTTCATCCCCCGTTGCCGGAGCCGCCGGCTGAGGTCCTGGTACTGCTCGTTCGTCCCGAAGCGGGGGTCAGTTCGGTAGCTGTCCGTGGTGGAGTAGCCGTGGTAGCTGTACTCGGCCATGTCGTTCTCCAGCGTGGGATTGAGCCAGAGGGCGGTGACGCCCAGCTCGTCGAGGTAGGAAATGTGGTCGATGATTCCTTTCAGGTCACCGCCGTGGCGGCCGCCGGGGTTGTTGCGGTCCACGGTGGTTTCCCGAAGGCCGGCCACTACGTCATTCTCCGGGTCGCCGTTGGCGAAACGGTCGGGCGTGATGAGGTAGATGACGTCGCTCTGGTCGAAGCCCTCGAGGGTGGTCGTTCCCTTTGCAGATAGTGGGTATTGGTGGGTGGTGACGAGCCGGTCGCCCGCGTAGAACCGCAGAGGTATAGTGCCCGGCTGGGCCGCTTCCGTGAGGTGCAAACGAACTATGAGGTAACTCGAATTCTCCAAGCTCGTGGTGCTGACGACGTGGACGCCGGGGTAGTCGGTGGTTACGTGAAGGCCCCTGAGGGATTTGCCGTAGATGAGTAGTTCTACTTCGGGGTTTTGGAAGTTGGTGAACCAGTTTGGGGGTTCGATTTTTTGGATGGATTGGGCGGGGAGGGTGGTGGCAGCCAGAAAAAGTAGCGCTAGGGAGCAAAGTAATCGGTAAGGATACATTGGGCTAAAATAAGGGTTAGTAACGGGCACCGGGTGTCAGAGCCACCGGGTGGAGTGGCTTGACCTAACAAACAATAGCGGGAATTTTGGACGGCGGAGCCATCCCCCGCGAATATGTGATCTACCATGCCGCGACGGGGAAAACGATGGCGATTGCCTTCCTCAAAGCGCTGGAGGAAAACCTGCCGGCTAATTTTATGCGTATCCACAAGAGCTACATTGTGGCGAAGGATACGGGGGAAATACTGTTAGGAATCAAGTAGAAACGACCGCAAAAATGCTGCCAACAGGAGAGGAGTTATCGAAAATCGGTGAAAAGAGAGTTGTTCCGAAAAGAAACAGCGCTCACACTTACCAACTGTAGCCCAAGCCGACGAACACGCCTTGGTACCAACCACTGAATTTGCGGTCCGCGTCCTGGGTTTCGAGCGTGCCGTTGAAGCGGCCAAAGGCGATACCGCCGGTAAAGAAGAGGAGCCGAGCTTCTGCTCGGAGGCCGTAGAAAAGGGCGGAGGATTCGTCGCCCGTCTGGTCGAAACTGGCGTTATTATCGGTGCTGTAGCCGGCTTCAAAGCCCAATTCCAGATCGTGCAATCTGCTTTTGGTGAAGGAGTAACCGAAGCCCGTTTTGAAGATGTCGCTCTCCGTTGACTCGCTCCGGAATTGCCCGTACCCCAGGGACATGCTCATATTACGGCCAACGTGAAGGCCCAGCTCATAAGTAAGTTCGTCAATGTTGCCGTCCACGTCGGTATCGTAGTCGCCGCCGTCCGCGAATTCGCCGCTTATGACCTCCCGGTACCCCAAATTAGCGCGGACACCCGTAAAGGTCCCGTTGTTGAAGCCCTGGGAAAAGCGCGAACCCATCTCGGCGTACTGCGCCAATTGCTGTTGACGCAGTTGCTCTTCCCGTTTCTGTTGCTGCCGGTAGGCCTCGTTACGTTCGCGCACGATGTCCGTAACCGGATCGCCAGTCGAACCGGAACTGCTGCTACTTTCGGAAGAAGAGCTGCTGCTGTTGCTGTTGGGCGACGAAGACTTCTTAGTACTTGAACTGGAGGAGGACCGGCTGGGGGAACCACCCGAAGATGAACCACCCAGGGTGATCCCCTTTTTGCGCTCGGTGGCGCGGATGTCGGCTATTTTATCATTCCAGTAGGTGATCATCTGGTCGCCGGATCCGCTCTTCGTACAGTTATCGTAAATGATCTGGCACTGGCGGAAGCGCTCATCTTCGAGGTCGTTGAGCCGCCGTTGTTTAGAGAGAATGATCTCGTAATAGGTGATGGCGGAAGACTTATACTGCTCAAAGAGGGCGTCGTTATCGTACATCCCTGAGGCTTCCGACTGCGCTTTTTTCTCGTATTCGTCAATCTCTTCGAGTAGGGCAACACGCCGCTCCTGGAGGTTTTCCCTTTCGGCATCCACCCGGGCCTTGGCCTGTTTGTAGGCGGCTACGTCGCGCTCGAAAGAACACATGCACTGCGCGTACGAGGAATAGCTGGCGTCGCACCAGCTGGAGCTACCGTCCGGCAGGGCGTAGGTTACGCCTTCCTCACGTAGGCCCTGGCAGTCAGCAACGGGGTACTTGATGTCCTGGGCGGAAAGGCCGGTGAGGGAAAAAACGACAAGTAGGAGAGCGGCGAAAAACTTCACGGATGACGATGTGGAGGGCCGCACTTCTCGGTGAATACGTAAAATGGGCCCGGATCAGGATTGATGCCGCCCGGAAGTAGCGAGGCACGTTTGCACGTTACGTGTTCGGACGGCGATTGCGGCGCAAATGTACTGTTTGCAAAATGGCGTCCAGGCCCGTAGCGAAGAAACATACGACCCGAAAACGACAAACTGAATGGCTTCAGTAATTACCTCGGGCCTAGCCCCATCACTCACTCTTCGTCTTCGGTCCCCCTTTCTCTAGATCTTTCTTCGCCGCCAACAAATCCTTAGTAGCCTGCTCCAACTCCTTAATATTCGCCTCCGTCTGCTCCACGGCGGCGTCTTTCTTCTCGGATTTGGACTTACCCCGGCGGCTACGTTTGCGCGTGGGCGTCGCTTCACTCTTAGCTTTCGCTTCGGCCTTGGCTTTTTCTTCCAACACCGCCTTGGCTTCCGCGGCGGCTTCGGCGTCCACCTCAGTGGCGGGTTCTTCGGCGGGGAAGGGGTCCTTGCTGAAGACGAGCTGCTCGGTCCCCGACCCGGCACCCGCGACAGCGCCTTTGTCCACGTCGGTATAAATGGTGTCGCCAGCGACGAATTTGCCGCTGATGAGGTCTTTGGAAAGCTCGTCGGCGAGGTCGGCCTGGAGGACGCGTTTCATCGGGCGGGCACCGAATTGGGGGTCGTAACCGCGGTCGGCCAACCAGTCGAGGGCGCGGTCGCTGATCTTGATGATCATGCCCTGGCGGGCGAGCATTTTTTCGGTCTTGCGCAGGAGGAGGCGGGCGATTTGCTTGATCTCGTCGCGGGTGAGCGGGAGGAACATGATGCGCTCGTCGATGCGGTTGAGGAACTCGGGGCGGAGCTCGTCCTTGAGGGTTTCGAAGACCTCCTCGCGGGTGGTATTGATGATGTCGTCGCGGTGCTCGGGCCCGACGCTGGCGAGGTCCTCAAAGTTTTCGAGGATCTTATCGGCGCCCATGTTGGACGTCATGATGATGATCGTATTCTTGAAATTGGCAACGCGGCCGCGGTTGTCCGTCAGGCGGCCGTCGTCGAGGACTTGCAGCAGAATATTAAAGGTATCCGGGTGGGCCTTTTCGATCTCGTCGAGCAACACGATCGAGTAGGGGCGCTGGCGCACGGCCTCGGTGAGTTGCCCGCCCTCGTCGTAACCCACGTAGCCGGGAGGGGCGCCCACGAGGCGGCTCACGGTGTGGCGTTCCTGGTATTCGGACATGTCGATGCGCGTGATCGCGTGCTCGTCGTTGAACAGTACTTCGGCGAGGGCTTTCGCCAATTCCGTCTTACCAACCCCAGTTGAACCGAGGAAGATGAAGCTGCCAATCGGGCGATTTTCGTCCTGCAAACCAGCGCGGCTGCGGCGCACGGCGTCGGCCACGGCGCGCACGGCTTCGTGCTGGCCGATGAGGCGTTTGTGGAGTTCGTCCTCCAAACGAAGGAGTTTGTCGCGCTCGGATTGAAGCATGCGCTGGACGGGGATGCCGGTCCAGCGGGCCACCACTTCGGCGATGTCGTTAGCGGTCACTTCCTCATTGGTGAAGCGCTTTTCGTCGGGCAATTGCTCGAGTTCCTTCTCGGCGTCTTCGATCTGCTTGCGGAGGTCGGCGAGGTGGCCGTAGCGAATTTTGGCGACGGTCTCGAAGTCGCTGGCGCGCTCGGCCTGCTCGGCGAGTTGCTCCATCTCCTCCATCTTTTTCTTGAGTTCGGAGCTGTTGTCGACGAGGTTTTTCTCGTTCATCCAGCGGGCGCGGAGGCTGTCGCGTTTCTCGCGGGCGTTGGCGATCTGTTGCTCCGCGATCTTCAGTTTGGGGGCGCTACCCTCGCGCTTGATGGCCTCCTTCTCGATCTCGAGTTGGCGCACGGCGCGGTCGGCCTGGTCGATCTCTTCCGGCACGCTGTCCAATTCGAGGCGCAGGCGACTGGCGGCTTCGTCGATGAGGTCGATGGCTTTGTCCGGCAGGAACCGGTCGGAAATGTAGCGGTTGGAGAACTCGGCGGCGGCCACGAGGGCTTCGTCGAGGATCTCAATTTTGTGGTAGACTTCGTAGCGTTCCTGCAGCCCGCGGAGGATGGAAATGGTGTCCTCCACGCTCGGCTCGTCGATGCGCACGGTCTGGAAGCGGCGCACCAGGGCCTTATCTTTTTCGAAGTATTTCTGGTATTCGTCGAGCGTTGTCGCGCCGATGGTCCGCAGTTCGCCGCGCGCGAGGGCGGGTTTGAGGATGTTGGCCGCGTCCATCGCTCCGTTGCCGCCGCCGGCGCCGATGAGGGTGTGGATCTCGTCCACAAAAAGGATATACCGGCCGTTGGATTCGTTGACTTCCTTGATGATGCCCTTGAGGCGTTCTTCGAAATCACCCTTATACTTCGCCCCGGCGAGCATGCCGGCGATGTCGAGCACGAAGATCTTCTTGTCGGCCAGCGATTGGGGCACGTCGCCCTTCACGATCCGCCAGGCGATGCCTTCCACGATGGCGGTTTTGCCCACGCCGGGTTCACCGATGAGCAGCGGGTTGTTCTTCTTCCGCCGGCTCAAAATTTGCAGGAGGCGGCGGATTTCTTCGTCGCGGCCCACGATGGGGTCGAGCTTCCCGTTTTCAGCGCGCTCATTGAGGTTTAGGGTGAATTTTTCGAGGAGGTTATAGGTGTTGTCCGTGCTCGGATCGGTCACCGTTTTGCCCTTCCGCAGTTCCTGGATGGCGCCGCGGATGCCGTCGTTGGTGGCACCCAATTCTTTCAAAATCCGCGCTCCTTTATCGGATGCGCCGGAGATGATCCCGAGCAGCATCAGTTCGATGGAGATGTACTGGTCGCCAAAATCCGCCAGCATCTTTTTGGCCTTGGCCAGCGCCCGGTTCGCGTCATTACTGAGGTACTGTTTCGTGCTCCCTTGCACCTTGGGGTAGTCGCGCAGCGCTTCCTTCACCTCGCGGCGCACGGCGTCCGTACTTACGCCCACTTTCTTGAAAATGAAGTCGGCCACGCTCTCGTCCACGGTCATGATACCGGCGATGAGGTGGGGCGTATCGACCTGTTGCTGGTCCATCTCCTTAGCGATCTTTTGCGCTTGGATGATGGCTTCCTGGGCTTTGGTGGTGAAGTTTTCGTACGTCATAGGGTGAAGATAACTAGTGGGGTTGGGATGTGGTTCGCACTTTCATGGCTCCGCTTATTTGGAGGTGGGTTGGCTTGCTTTGTTGGTTGTTTTTGGGCGCTGCCGCGGGTGCTGGGGAAGTTGGATTAGGAGCGGGGTGAGGTGGCTCGGTTCCCGACCTCCGGTCGGGATTTTAAGGATTTTGGGTTTACCCGGCTCCCGGCCTCCAGGCCGGGTTTCTTTCCGGTACGTCGACCTTTAGGTCGATGCTTAATGTCGTATCTATTCTACCACTTCTTTTGTGCCCAAAAGAAGCAAAAGTCTTGTCCTTTGCAGGTGGCTTAACGCGATTTCTGGATGGAAAAGCTAAAATCTGCAAACTCGCCAATCAATTTGTTCGCTGAGCCTAATTCTTTCGATTGCATTATCCAAAGGGGCAAAATATATAATCTTGTGCGAGCTCGAACAGTGCAGATTTCTTCACGCTTTTCCATCCAGAAATCACTACCACCTGCAAGGGACGGATAAATTACCAAGGATTAAAAAGGTTACAAAAGGATTAATAGATGGCCATCTAAAATCCAAAATCTAACGTCTAAAATCCCTACCTAAATCAGTCCTCACATATCACCTATCAAATATCACATATCCTTCATCTTCCCCTTCAACATCCTTGCCGCACTAGTATACCCCCCTTCCGTAGCGTCCAAAAAATGCACGTGGTCTTCGTCGTGATCGCGGACGTAGCAGGACATTACGGAGGCGTGGGTGGCGTGGAGGCCGTAGATCAACTTGCCCTCCGCTTCGCGTTGCTCTAAATATATTTTTAATTGCTCGATCTGGGCGGTCGTGCCGGAAATGACGGTATTGATGTTGCCATCCAGCATGAGGCTATCGATGAGTTGGGCGATTTTGGCGAGGTAGTTTTTGCCGGCTTCGGTGCGTTTGAAGTACCAGGGGCCGTAGAGGGTCGCGACCCAGTTCAGGAGGAGGTAACGGAGTTTGAAACGGCCGAGGTTGGCGTACATCTCGCGAGCAATGTTCATCAGGCCGAGATTGAGTTTCAGGCGGTTGGTGGCGATGGGGCGGCGGCGTTCCAGCCGGCCGAAGATCTGGTCGAGGCGGGACATCACTTCGCCGTAGACGCGGCCCTGCAATTCATCTTCATTGGAACTGACGATGAGGCAGACGATCCGCTCGGCGTCGCGTGGTGGTTCGATTTCGTTCCAGCGGCATTCCATCCCGGTGAGGTCGATCTCGGCGAGTTCGGCGGCTAGGGCTTCATCGTCCACGAAGCTGGCTTTAATGCGTCGTTCCGCTTCCTTCAGCCCGTTACCCAGTACGACGGGGATCGCGTAAAGGGGCGTCACCCAGGCGCGGGCGATGCGGATGGTGGTGCCACCCACATAAACGTCGGCTACCGGAAGGGCGCCTACGCGGAGGATGAGCTCCATTCTCTGTTTTACGTGTTTCCGGTAATTATCCAGAGCATCTACGAGTTCGAGGGCCAGTTCTTCTGGTACCACGAAAGTGGCGCCGTCCCCACCGAAGAAGTAGGGGATGGTCAGCCCACCGTGCTTGGCCTTCAATCGGTTGAGGACCGTTACGATGCCACCCGTTGCGGCCAGGTTCACGTCGTGGTGCTTCCCCCGCGCGACGGCCTGGGTGGAGCCCATGATGTCCACCACGATCACGTGCCAATCTTCCGGTACGGGCGTGAAGCGGCTTTCCTGGCCGAGGAGGGTGGAGAGTTTGGTCCGGTGGACGGGTAGGTTTTGGAAGAAGGTTTGGTTGGACATTTCGGGGGTAGAACGTGCATAAAGGTTGGTTGTGCGCTTCCCTGGTTCCCGACCTCCGGTCGGGATTTACTCCAGGTACGTCGACCTTTAGGTCGATGCTTAACGCGGTTACGCTTCCGGCTCCCGGCCTCCAGGCCGGGCTTTCTTCCGGTACGTCGAGTTTAGGTCGATGCTTTACGTCGTGTTTTATCTAGCACTTCTTTTGTAGCCACCACGCAGTAGCAGCGCAGCTAAAAGAAGCTAAGCCTTTACCCTTTGCAGGTGGTTTAACGTTGTGTCTTTTCTATCACTTCTTTTGTAGCCAAAAGAAGCAAAAGCTTTGTCCTTTGCAGGTGGCTTAACGCGAAATTTCTTCGGATTGGCTAAACGCTGCAACTCTGAGGAGGAACGACGATCAGCGAAGCTAAACTCGCTCAACGATCTGTCTTTCAAGCACCGATCTACGTTTGCATAAGACTCTGGTTTCAGGCAATGACAGTATCAGCTCGGACAGTGCAGCGTTCTTAACGCCAATCCGAAGAAATTTCACTACCACCTGCAAGGGACGGATAAATTACCATAAAATAAAAAAGTAGTAAATGCATTAAGAGGGAGGCCCTCTAAAATCCAAAATCTAACGTCTAAAATCTCTTTTTTAAATAAACCGTCTGGTGCAAGCCCACCGTCAACCCCACCACCTTAATCGGCTCCTTCCCTTCCAACTCCGTCACGCGCTCAGTATCGGATTTCGCAGCGAATAAATCCCATAAAAGCGTGTCGTCAGGTAGTCGGCGAAGGGTGGAGATATAGGTGCTGCCCATCACGGTGTACATACCGTAGAAGCAGTCGTTCATCAGGGTTTGGTCCATCGTGATGCCGTTGCGTTCGTCGAGGATGAAATGGGTTGTGTCACCGGCGGTTTGGGCGACCAATTGGTAATCCTTGGTGATGACGCCGTATTGCTCACTGTTGAATACCATGCGGTGGATGTATACGGAGTCCGCGATTAATTCCTCTAGCGTAAAGGTCACAGGGACGGTGGCGTTGGCTTGGCCTGCGTTGCCGATGATCATTGTGCCGTCGTAGTCACCGACCCATTTATTGGGGAAAGTGGTTTGGGCAGTTAATGAAATAGTGATTATTAGTAGGAGTAGGGTTAATAAGCTTTTCATAGGTGGCAAGGTAGGGAGTTACCCGGTTCCCGGTACGTCGACCTTTAGGTCGATGCTTAACGTCGTGTCTTTTCTATCACTTCTTTTCAGATGACCACGCAGTAGCAGCGCAGCTAAAAGAAGCAAAAGTTTTGTCCTTTGCAGGTGGCTTAACGCGATTACGCTTACGGTTCCCGACCTCCGGTTGGGATTTCAAGGTGGTAATCGTTCCTAATAAATTGTACAGAAGCGAAGAGCTATTTCTCTTGCTGGCTTACCGCGATTTCGCTTACGGCTCCCGGCCTCCGGGCCGGGTTTTTGAATATCTACCTTTCTCTCCCGTTTAGCACTTCTTTTCAAGCGAAAAGAAGCAAAAGCTTTGTCCTGTAACCGTGGCTTAACGCGATTTCAACGGCAGAAAGCTAAAATTTGCCAACTCGCCAACGACCTTTTGTTTCAAGCTTTGGGTCTTCCGTTTACAGCTAATTGGTGGGCAATGCTTTAATTCTTCGCAGCTCAAACAGTGCAAATTTCTTCACGCTTTCTGCCGCTGAAATCACTACCACGGTTAAGGGACGAATAAATTACTATAGATTAAAAAGTAGTAAAAAGATTAAGGGGAGGCGGTCTAAAATCCAAAATCTAACGTCTAGAATCCCACCAACACCGCACCTGCGGCAGCGCCACGCAGTAAGTTCCGTACGCTGTCGGAGCGCCGTATTATTGCGTTTGAATTAATCTTGTACTTTCAATAAGTGTCTGGCCCCCAAACAAAAAGAAATGCCACAGTACCGACTCCTTCTCACCCTACCACTACTCCTGATTTTGACCGCCTGCGTAAGCCCTCGAGTGACAAATAACACGCCATTCAAAGGCAGGTACGCAGAAACTTATGCACCCGGCGAAGTGGAACTGCTGAGTATGTACCAGTACGTGCAGACCAAACGTGGCGATACCTACATCTACCGCCGCTTCTACCCCGAAACGAAGGTGATGACCCACTACACGGAATACCAGGACGAGACGTTTACTCGCCCCCACGGCACCGCCAAAGAATGGTTCGACGATGGTGCCCTGATGCTCGAAGGCGAATACCGCAACGGTAAGCAGGAAGGCACTTTCACCGAGTATTTCCCGGACGGCCAGGTATATGCTACCCGCATCTACCGCGGCGGAGAACCCGACGGGAAATGGATCTTCAACACCCAGAAAGACAGCTCTGCCGCCCGGCTGTTTATGGAACGGCATTACGTTGATGGCCAACAAGAAGGCACCGAAACCACCTACGACGAAGACGGCCAGCCCACCAAAATTGATACCTACGAAAAAGGTGAATTGATCTCCACCCAGTACCGCCAGGATGGCAAGTGGGTCGACGAATCTACCTGGCGCGCCCAGAACAACGAGCTCGATAAACTCCAACAACTCCCCCTCTTCCCCGGCTGCCCGGATGGTGAGCCGTACGAAGACCGCAAACGCTGCGCCGACCGTAAACTCCTCGAACACATCTACGGGAAAGTGCGGTACTCCGAACGGGCGCGGCAACTGGAAGTAGAAGGCCTCGCTAAAGTCAGTTTTGTGATCGAAAAGGATGGCACGCTTACCAACATCAAAGTACTACGCGGCCTCAACCGGGATATCGAACGCGAAGTCATCCGCATTATCAACTCCCTCCCCGTTTGGGAACCAGGCCGGCAGGACGGGGAACCCGTGCGGGTAAGCTTCACGCTGCCGGTGAAGTTCCAATTAACCTAAATCCCGCTGAGAAAACGGCGTGACTATAGACTATAAACTACAGACTAGAAACCGGCCGCTCCAGGAACACCAAAATGTCGCTCCGCTCGGTTTTGGCGCCGCCTGAAGGGTCTAATTACTAAAGACTAAAGACTAAAGACTAAAGACTAAAGCAGCGCCGCCCCAAACACCCCCGCCGAATCCCCCAACTCCGGCCGCAAAAACACCGTATCCATCCGAGGATTAAAGAGGTGATCCACCACTTGCGGAATCCCCTTTTCGTACAACTCCGCCACGTTACTGAGGCCACCGCCTAGGACGATCACGTCGGGGTCCAGGACGTTGATGATTGTCGCGATACCCTTCGCAAAGAAGTGGAGCCACCGGTCGATGGCCTGCACCGCGTGCGGTTCGCCGGCCCGGTAGCGGGGGATGATCTCCTTCACCGTCCGGTAAGTCCCCGCCAAATTCGCGTAGTACCGCTCGATGGCCGGCCCGGACAAGATCTGCTCCGCGCACCCCACCCGGCCGCAGTAGCAATAACCGCCGGAATTGTCCAGGAACATATGACCCCACTCGCCACCAATGCCCTGCGCGCCACCCAGAATTTTACCGTCAATGACGATCCCGCCACCCGTTCCGGTACCGAGGATGACGCCGAAGACAACCTTCGCATTCGGCACTGCCGCCGGCACCCCTCCCAGCAAGGTTTCCGCGACGGCAAAACAGTTCGCATCATTCGCCAGCGTAAGCGGCACGCCAATGGCTGCCTCCAGATCCTTCCCCAACGCTTTCCCGTTCAGCACCACCGTATTGGAGTTCTTCATCAGCCCCGTGGGTGGGTCAATCGTCCCCGGCGTCGCCACCCCGATGTGCTCAGGAACCAACCCGGTAGCACTTTTCATCTCTTCCACCAACAACGCAATGCGGCTGACGATGTGTGCGTACCCCCCTTCCCGCTGCGTATCGATCCGCCGCCGATCAATAACCGTTCCGGCTTCATCAAGAATGATCCCCTCAATTTTGGTGCCGCCCAAGTCGATGCCCCATTTCATATTGTCTAATGTTGCTTACGGGGTAAGGTAGGGATTGAATTTTGGAGGATAGATTTTGGATTTTGGACGGCCTTGTGCCACCCCTCAATCCTTTTGCTATTTCTCGATTCACGGTAGGTTTTCCGTCCCTTGACTGTGGTAGTGATTTCCCGGCGGGAGAGCGTTAAGAAATCTGCACTGTTCGAGCGCGCGATAGGTTGAATAGCAACCCTGAAGAATGATGCAATCGACAGATTTAGTCTCAGTGCTAAAATCGATTGGCGAGTTTGCAGATTTTAGCTCTTCCGCCGGGAAATCGCTACCACAGTCACAGGACAAGACTTTTGCTTCTTTTGGTCACAAAAGAAGTGCTAGAAAAGAAGTGCTAGAAAAGAAGTGCTAGAAAAGAGTGAGGTCATAGGGTAGACCTTAAGGTCAACCTACCGGTATTTTCGCCTAAAGGTCAACCACCCAGTAATGCCGCCTAAAGGTCAACCACCCAGTAGTTGGAAAAAAAACAGATCCTAAAATCCCGACCTGAGGTCGGAAACCCAAAACCAACAAACTCCAAACCCAACCAGTTACAACCCAACCACAACAAAAAACCATGCGCAGCCAAACCCCACCCTACGAACTCATCGCCCGCATCACCGTAGGCCTGATCTGCGTAGGCTACCTGACCCACCGCATCGCACCTGCATTCTACCCGGGCGCCCTCGCTACGGTAATGGCCATTTGCGTGATCCTCATCATCGCCTGCGTGGGGTTGGAGCTGTACGTCCGCATCGGCCAGGCGAAAGCGGGGAATTTATTCCTCATCCGCAACGCTACTTTTTATACGGGGATCCTTATCCTCGTACTCGTCATCAGCAACCTGTACCAACTCGTGGACATCCACTTTTTGGCGGACGAGCCACCCACCTACGGCGAGCTCATCGCCCGGCTCTTCTACGTCGGTTTTGGGCTCGGTTTTACTACCCTGACTTTCAGCTTCATCTACTTCGACAGCGTCATGATCGAGCACCGCAACGGGGCCTTGCACACCACTTTACCGGTTTTCTCGGTCACCAATGTAGCCGTCGAAGAGGAGGAGTTGTTGATTTCCAGCCAGGAGGCGCGCGACGTGTTATTACGCCGTCCCCAGTTCCCGAGCGCCGCTTGGTCCGAACTCCGCACCCGCGTCAGCGCCCTGAAAAATTAGCGCGTCAAGGTGACGTCTCCGGAGATCGTCCGGACGGTATTATTCACGAACCGCACCGTCGCTACGTACACAAAAACCGCTGCGTTGGCCTCCTTGTCACCGATCCGACCGTCCCAGCCGAGGCTCGCGTCGTTGGCGGCAAAATCGCCGCGTTCGAACACCAGGCCGCCCCAACGGTGATAAACACGCAGGCTCTCGATGCCCGCCACGGCCCGCCCGCCGTAGATGGTAAATCCGTCATTGATGCCGTCTCCATTCGGGCTAAAGGCCGTCGGTGCGTACACGGGCCGGTCCTCGATCACGTTGAGCTTGAATAGCGCCGTATCGGTACAGCCCGCCAAATTTGTACCCACCACCACGTAGTCCGTCGTTACGACCGGTTGGGCGCTGACGCGGGTGCAAAGCGGGGGATCAAGACACACTACGGAATCGGGCCCCCACTGAAAGGACACCGGATCGTAAGTAGAAAACGCCCGCAAAATGGTGTCAAAACCAAGGGTGATCGTACCCTCACTGCCCGGATCGATGATCAACTCCGGCGGCTGCGTCAAACTACCGGGGACGGAATCCGTACACCCATTCGCATCCTGCACGTAAAGGGTGAAATCACCCGCTGGAAGGCCACCCAGCAGAGAATCCGGGCTGAAATTGATGCCATCCGCACTGTAGGTGTACCCCGGCGAACCACCCGTAGCCGCCAACTCAAAACTGCCCTCCGGCAGGCCAAAGCAGCGTAGGTTGACGACGTTGATGATCTCGGGAACGACCTCCGTCGGGTCCGTAAGTTGCAGCGAAGTCGTGCGCAGACAACCGTTGTCATCCGTCACCGAAACGGTGTATAAACCCTGGGGTAATCCCTCCCGCAAAGTGTCGCCACTCCCCATCCCGTCGGACCATTCGTAAGCATAATCCGGCCGGCCGCCACCGGCGCTAATGTTGAGGATGCCGTCGTTCGCCTGAAAACAGGAACTACTCTCCCCCGTCAGCCCCAGCGTAATGACGGGTGGCTCGGTGATGGTGATGTCGAAAATGCCGGTGCAGCCTTCCACGTCGCGGGCCTCCACGGTGTAAAGGCCGGGCGTTAAACCCGTCAGGAAACTATCGGCCTGGAAGCCGGCCCCCTGGCGAAAGTCGTATTCGTAGTTGGGGATGCCGTTTTGAATGCGGATGTCGATGCGCCCGTCATCATCCCCATTGCAGGTGGGCTCGGTGAAGGGATCCTCCCCCTGGAAAAGCCCAAGTTGCCGCTCATCCACCAGAATGTCCTGCTCGACCGGGCACCCGTTAGCATCCCGCACCCGGACGTTGACGGTGCTTATGCCAATGTCCGTCAGCACGGGCGTCGCCGAACCGAAGGGGCCACCGTCGACGCTGTAAGTGTAAGGCCCTTCCCCACCGCCGGTAACCTCGAAGGCGAAGGAACCATTAGTGAAGCCGCCACAGTCGGGCATCACGATCGTGGTATCGAAGGTGAAGGCCGGCGGGCCCGTCACGTCGAAGGAAAATACCCGCTCGCAGTTGGATTCGTCGCCGACGGTGACGGTGTAGGTGCCGACGTCCAACCCGGAAAGGTCTTCGGTCGTCTCCCCGTTGCTCCACGTGTAGGTCGTCGTCGTGGGCGAAAAGGTGCTGGCGGAAGAAAGGTCGATGGCCCCCGAAAAGTCACCCGGGCAGGTCAGTGGCGTCACGACGGCGGAGCCAGGGAATTGGCTGTCGCAACACACCACCTCCACCGTTTGCCGGCTAGCGACCTCGCGGCAACCGCGGTCGGTTTCGATGATGAGCTCCACGTCCGGGTTACCGGATTCACCAAAGACAATGGTGTGCGGCCCCGGCCCGGTAGCCGTGCGGGGGGTGGCCGTAGGGCCGAAGTCCCATTCTCGCGAAATGATGGCATCCACTGACGTGGAAGCATCCTCAAAGACCAACTCTTCCCCAACGCAGACCTGTCCGGTGGCGGAGGTGAACTCAGGGTTGGGCCCGAGGAAGGTACCCGAACCGCTCCAGTTGATGGAAAAGCCATCGCCGGAACCGGAAAAGTTCATCACCACGAGCGCGTAGCTGCGGCCGGAAACCATGTCGATAGCGGCGGCAAAATTGTTGTTGTTAAGTTCCTCCTGGCAACCGCAGGATTCCAGCAAATCCGGGTCACTCAGGCTAAGCCCCGTCTCCCGCAGACAGGGCAGGTTGAGGAAGTTATCCGCTGGATCCTGACGGATAGATTCTCCGGAATACATCTCGCGAAGGACCGTGCGGCCATTACAGTCATCTAACCCGTTGCCGAATTCGTAGATGACGAAATCTAGGTCTTCGTTGAAAGCAGGCCCGAGTGGCGTGATGGTGAAGGCGAGGGTCCCCGGGTCGTCGCACGTCCATTTGTACCAGGCGGAGTTGAACTCATCGGCCAAACGGCCGCACGATTCGGGGGAGGGCAAAAGGTCGTCCAGAACATCCCCACGGCCACTGAGGAAGTCGACGGAGAAGGGCCGCTTATCGCAAAGTAGGACGCCGGTAGCACAATCACTACTGGGGGAAGGCACCTGGTCGAATTGGTTGACGCACAACTCAAAACTACCCTGGTCGCCACTACTGGAACTGACGTTGATGAGGTAGGTCCGCCCCTCCACCAAGCCGGTGACGATGACGTTACCACCGTTCTGGGCTTCGCCGGTGTTGGGGTCCACGAAAGGAGACCGGCAACCAATGGCGGCATCCTGGTAATTGCTCGTACAGGTGCCGTCAATTACGGCAAATTGCGGGGCCTCCAGCGTGCCCCCTTCGTTACCGGCGGTGGCTCCGTTCACGCTAATGTTGGCCGCGTTCCGCTGGGCGACGAAACTGAACCATACGTCGCGGATCTCATCCTTATTTTCAATACAGGTGGGGTAGCGATTGGTCTCACCGGGCGCTGACTCTTCCAGCGAGGTGGTGGCGTTGATATTACTGAACGCACCAACTCCGGAGCAATACTCCAACACCATTGGTAGCTCGGTTGCGTTGGCGCACTCATCATTCGCCACCTGGCCGGAAAGTTGGCAGGAACCCAATAGTACCAGCATGAATAAGACGTAAAATCGCTGCATATCAAATAACTCTCCTACCATAACCATAATCTGGACGCATGAAGTACCCGCCCGCGTTGGCAAATTGTTAGCCTAAAGTAACTGTTGAGGCTGGCTTTGTCGGCTGGGAAAGACACCACTAACGCTCAGGACAATTTGCGCAACAAGATTAAGAAGTTGAATCGGGCTAGGCACCCCCCGAGCTGAACCTTAAATTATCTTTCACGTATGGGTTTGCTGAACCACTTTAGTGGTAAAGACTTTTCATCCGTTCCTTTCAACTATCTTCCTCGCCCTCACCAACCAACCACCATGCACCCAACCGGAGAACTCACCAGCCAATTGGCGCCCAGTGGCGTCCGCACCATCACCTTCGGCCACCCAGCCCATAACTCTTTTCCGTCCTCTCAGTTACAGGCAACCGTGGCGGCCATCGACGCGGCGGGGCAGGACGCCAATACCCGTTGCATTATCCTGCGGAGCCAGGGGGAACGGACCTTTTGCGCCGGGGCGAACCTGGACGAACTCCTCGCCATCCGGGAGCCTAAGCAAGCGAAAGAATTCTTCATGGGTTTCGCCCGCCTCATCCTCGCCATGAAGGGGTGCCCGAAACCGATCGTCGTCGCCGTACAGGGGAAGGCCATTGGCGGTGGGGTCGGGATTGCCGCCGCTGCCGATTATTGCCTGGCTACGGAGGCCGCATCCATCAAACTGAGTGAACTGGCCATTGCCATTGGGCCCTTCGTCATCCTGCCGGCCCTCGTCCGCAAGCTGGGGGTGGCCGCCGCCAGCGAGATGAGCCTCGATACCGAATGGCACTCCGCCCAGTGGGCCCACGCCAACGGGCTCTTCCAACGCCTCTACGCTACCCCCGCGGAACTTTACGATGCCGCCGAAACGTTGGCCACAAAACTCGCCGGCCACAGCCTCAAAGCCGCCGCCAAACTAAAGGAGACTCTCTGGTTCGGGACGGAAAACTGGCCCATCGTTCTGGAAGAGCGGGCCGAAGTATCCGGTGGCCTCGTCCTGGGGGAAGACGCCAAAGCGGCACTGGCCAAATTCAAAAAGCAATAACAAGCACCATGAAAAAGATCGTCGTCCTCACCGGCGCGGGCGTATCCGCGGAATCCGGCATCGCCACCTTTCGGGACAGCAATGGCCTCTGGGAAAATCACCGCGTGGAAGACGTCGCCAGCCCCGAAGGCTTCGCGCGTAACCCGGAGCTCGTCCTCAACTTCTACAACGCGCGCCGGGCCCAGCTCAAGACCGTCAAACCCAACCTCGGCCACCACCTGATCGCGGAGTTGGAAAAGGACTACGACGTGACGGTCGTAACCCAGAACGTGGACGACCTCCACGAGCGGGCCGGCAGCAGTAACATCATTCACCTTCACGGCGAATTGCGGAAGGTCCGCAGCGTCGACGGCTTTGAGGACCCTATCCCCTGGACGGAAGACCTCCACCTCGGCGACCTCAACGATGAGGGCCGCCAACTCCGCCCCCACATCGTCTGGTTCGGCGAGCAAGTCCCCAGAATGGATATGGCTGCCGACGTCGTATCGCGCGCCGACCTAATCATCATCGTCGGCACCTCCATGCAGGTCTACCCCGCCGCCGGCCTCGTTAGCTACGCGCCGCCGCATATTCCCGTCATCTACATTGATCCCAACCCAACGATCAACGATGCCCTCGCGCGGCGGGACATCACGACCATCGTAAAGGGCGGCGGCGAAGGAATGGCTGAGGCGGTAGAGTTGATTCCTGGGTTGCTTTAGTCGAAACAACAGAAATAGCTACTGCACACACCTATCGCGTTTCCCCTCTGTACCTAGGTCGATATTTGAATTGTTCCGTAATCCTTATTGGCAGGTCACCCCTCTCCCACGGAGAGGGGCCGGGGGAGAGGGCTACACGAAGCTTTGCGACTAGGTGAATTCTAGCAACCGCTAGATTATTATCCACTTCACCCAAGCGTAAACGCATCCCCATCCCGCAAAAAGGGCAAGCGTTCCCGATAGCCGTGCAGTTGTTCCAGGGAAAGTACTTCCGTGTGGGCTTCCTCCTGGCCATTTACTGCGTACACCACCCCCGCTGGCCCGGGGTCGATCACGCAACTGTCTCCGGAATATTCGTGGCCGTTCGGGTCCGTCCCAACGCGGTTGACGCCCACCACGTAGGCCTGGTTTTCGATGGCGCGGGCCTGGAGTAACACGGACCAATCCCGCGCCCGCTTATTCGGCCAACTGGCGACGCAGAGGAGCAGATCGTAGGGGAATTCAGACGTATTGCGCATCCAGGCGGGGAAGCGGAGGTCGTAGCAAATCGTCGGCCGGATGCGCCAGCCACGGTAGTTGAATACCACCCGTTCGCCGCCGGCCGCGTACACTTTATCCTCCCCGGCCAGCGTGAAACCGTGGCGCTTGTCGTAGGTCTCCACCCGGCCGTCCGGATGGACGAACAGCAGGCGATTGTAGTAGGTGTCTCCCTCCCGGATAATCAGGCTACCGGTCACGGCGGCGTCCTTTTCGCGGGCCAGTTCCAGCATCCATTGGGCGCTGGGGCCGTCCATGGTTTCCGCGTGGGCGGCTGGCGCCATGGTGAATCCGGTCGTGAACATTTCGGGGAGAACGATGAGGTCCGTTGCACTCGTCAGTTTATTCAGCAGTGCCTGGTAGCGGCTGAGGTTTGCGGCGGGAGCTTCCCACTGGATATCGGCCTGAACGGTGGTGACGCGGAGCATATTCATGAAGCGTATTTTTTGGCGCTAACGCAGGTACAAGGTAAGCGGGCACGGGCACACCCACCCTCCAAAGACCGACCAAAACAAGCGGACCAACTTCAGAACAATAGACCGGAAGCAAGCAGAAGAATTGGGGCACCGCCTCTATCGATCCCCCAAAAGCAAAATGAAGGACGCAACAAAACCCAACCCTCCGTGCGTTTACCCCGCCAATGACTAAATATTTTTACCCAGCGCTGGCCCTCGTGCTGTGCCTGGGAACCAACCAACTGCGGGCGCAGTTTTGCACGACCGACGCCCGCTACACGGCCACCCCCGTGTTCACTTCCAGCCAGATCTCAACGGCGGACCGGCTCCTCTACGCGACCGCCGAGAATCGGGATGGGGACCAACAGGACCTCTTCCTTGACCTCTACTTCCCCGACCCGACGGTGGACACGGCGAGCACCCGGCCGCTCGTCCTGCTCATCCACGGTGGTGGATTTCGGGACGGGGACCGGCAAAACCTGGCCTTCGAATGTGAAGAATTCGCCCGCCGCGGCTTCGTGGCGGCCACGATTGATTACCGAACCGGCTTCAACCGCCAGAACCCCCTCGATTACCTCCGCGCCATCTACCGGGCCGAGCAGGATGCCCTCGCCGCCCTCCGCTACCTGGGTAGCCGGACGGATGCCTACGGAATCGACCCCGACTGGGCTTTCATCGGGGGCGTCAGCGCCGGCTCTATCTCCGCCCTCAACGCGGTGTACGTCGACGAAACGGACTGGAACGCCATCGTGCCGGGCATCACCCTGCGGCTCGGCCCACTGAAATCCACGGGCAACAGCCTACCGGAACGGCTGCAACTGCGCGGCGTCTTCAACAATTGGGGCAGCACCCTGCCAACGGCCATCACTACCGATGAGTTACTCCCCACCATCGCCTTCCACGGGGCGGCGGACGAGACGGTACCGATCGATACCTCCGATCTGGGGCTGATCGGCTCCCGACCCATACACGCCTTATTGCTGGACGCCGGGGTGTGTAGCGACCTCACCGTCGACCCCTTCGGCCGCCACGGCATTTACCGGGATACGCTCGGCACCCAGGCCCGCATCGCCAAGGCCAGCTGCTTCTTCAAACGCCTCTTCTGTGCCAGCTGCGAGAGCGTCACGGCGACGGAACTCATCCCGGCAGCATGCGCTAACCTCGTGAGTACCCGCCCCGATCCGCTGATGGACCCGATCCAGGTATACCCCAACCCCACCTCAGGCTTCCTATCTCTCAGCGGATTACTGCCCGGAACGGAAGTGGAGGTTTACGATGCTACCGGCCGGCGAATCTTTCGGGGTCTGCGACCACCGGCCGATCTCCTCATTATGGAACCGGCGGGCGTCTACCTCTTCCGCTTTATCCGGGATGGCCGGAGCAGGGTAGTTCGGGTTGTCCGGCGGTAAGGCTGGTTATCCCAAAAATTACGAACTTAACGGCCCGTAATTTTAAGCCCGTCACCGAATGAATCAATCTACTTTCCGGCGTTTCAGCCCGGTCCTGTTACTCGCCTTCTTCCTTTGCACCTGCGTCAGCGCCCAAAAAACCTATCCCTATAATGGTGTTTACGACCAGCGGGATGGGCATTACGCCTTCACCAACGCGACCATCCACGTGAGCCCCGATCGGGTAATTGAGAACGGAACGCTGGTGATTCGCAAGGGAAAAATTGTCAGTGTTTCTGCGTCAAGTGGCGCTGCCGCGGGTGCCGTGGAAGTGGACCTGAAGGGCAAACACATTTATCCTTCGTTCATTGAAGCTTACGGCGACCTCGGGATGCCCGAAGTGAAGCGCGGCGGCGGTGGCTGGGGCGACCCACCACAGACCGATACCAAAACGGAAGGCGCCTTCTCGTGGAACCAAGCCCTCCGCAGCGAAACGGATGCGGCACGCCTCTTTACCATCGACAAAAAGGAGGCGAAGGCCTACCGCGAAGCCGGGTTCGGCACCGTCAGCACCCACCACCACGATGGCATTAGCCGGGGGACGGCCGCCGTCGTCAGCACCGCCGCTACGACGGAAAACGATGTGATCCTGAAAACGAACGTGGCCCATCACCTCAGCTTCTCGAAGGGTTCCTCTAAACAAAACTACCCGAGCTCGCGGATGGGCGCCATGGCCCTCCTGCGCCAGTCCTACCTCGACGGGGAATGGTACGCCCGCCAACGCGGCGAAGAAACCAACCTCAGCGTGGAAGCCTGGAACAAGGCCCAATCCCTTCCTCAGATCTTCGAAGTAGGCAACTGGCAGGACGCCCTGCGGGCTGATATGGTCGGGGACGAATTCGGCAAACAGTACATCATTAAGGGTGGGGGCGACGAGTACGAACGCATCGCCGCCCTGAAGGCCGCCGGCGCGACGCTCATCCTCCCGCTGGACTTTCCCAAAGCCTACGACGTAACGGACCCCTTCGCCGCCGACCTCGTGACGCTGGGCCAGCTCCGCCACTGGGAACGCGCCCCGGGCAACGCCGGAATGGTCGCCAAAGCCGGTATCGACTTCCTGCTGACCAGTGACGACCTCAAGAAAAAATCCGACTTCGCCAAGGCCCTCCGCCAAGCCGTGGAAGCCGGCCTCAGCAAGGAAGCCGCCCTCGCCGCGCTGACGACCCGCCCGGCTCAATTGCTCGGTATCGCCGACCGGATCGGCACCCTCGAAAACGGTAAAATTGCCACCTTCTTCGTGACGGATAAGGACTACTTCGAAGACGGCGCCAGCATTTTCCAGCACTGGGTACAGGGCAACCCTTACGCCCTCAAAGAACTGAACGCCATCGAGCTGGGCCGCGAGTACCAGATCACCATTGGTGGCAAAACCTTCAACGGCAAAGTGAGCGGCGAAGCCGGTAGCCAGAAAATGGAAGTGATGGCCGGCAGCGATACGACCGGCGTGAAATCCAAACTCTCCCTCAGCGGTGGACTCATCACCCTGGCCTTCCAACCGGAAGGGGAAGCGGGTTTCTACCGCCTCAGCGGCGTGGCGGATGAGCGGGGCAACTACTCCGGCACCGGCCGCGACCCCGAAGGCAGCATCGTGAAGTGGAGCAGCACCCTCGAACCCACCGGGAACGACGACGAAAAAAAAGCGGATAAAAAGGATGACGACGAGGCCAAGCCGGCGCTCGTCAGCCAGCTCTCCTACCCGAACATCGCCTACGGAATGCTGGCGGAGCCGGAAGCGGGCACCTTCCTCATCCGCAACGCTACTGTCTGGACGAACGAAGCAGAGGGCATCCTCGAAAACGCCGACGTACTGATCGCCGACGGGAAGATCTCCCGCGTAGGCAAAGGCCTCAAGGCCGGCCGCGCTACGGTGATCGACGGGACGGGTAAGCACGTCACCTCCGGCGTGATCGACGAGCACAGCCACATCGCGCTGACGAGTGTCAACGAAAGCAGCCAGGCCAGTAGCGCCGAGGTCCAGATGAACGACGTGGTCGACGCCAACGACGAAAACATCTACCGGCAGTTGGCGGGCGGTGTGACGGTCAGTCAGCTCCTCCACGGTTCGGCGAACCCTATTGGTGGGCAATCCGCCATCATCAAACTGCGCTGGGGCAAGACGGCCAACGAGATGATCTTCGCCGAGGCCGATCCCTTCATCAAGTTTGCCCTGGGGGAGAACGTCAAGCAATCCAACTGGGGGGATGACTACCGCGTCCGCTACCCCCAAACCCGGATGGGCGTGGAGCAGATCTTTGAGAGCTACTTCAGCCGCGCCAGCGAGTACGGGGATGCATTGGCGTCGGGCGAAGTCGTGCGCCGCGATCTTGAACTCGAAACGCTGCTGGAAATTCTCAACAGCGAGCGCTTCATCTCCTGCCACTCCTACCAGCAGGGAGAGATCAATATGCTGATGAAGGTGGCCGAACGCTTCGGTTTCACCGTCAACACCTTCACCCACATCCTCGAAGGCTACAAGGTGGCCGATAAGATGGCCGCCCACGGCGCCGCGGGTTCTACCTTTTCCGACTGGTGGGCCTACAAGTTTGAGGTGAACGAGGCCATCCCCTACAACGGCGCCATAATGCACGAGCAGGGCGTACTGACGGCCTTCAACTCCGACGACGCTGAGATGGCCCGCCGCCTCAACCAGGAAGCCGCCAAGGCCGTCCTGTTCGGTGGCGTCTCCGAAGAGGATGCCTGGAAGTTCGTCACCCTCAACCCCGCCAAGATGCTCCACCTCGACGAGCACGTCGGCTCCCTCAAAGCGGGCAAGGATGCGGATGTCGTCGTCTGGTCCGACCACCCCATGAGCATCTACGCCAAGGCCGAGCACACCTTCGTGGACGGTATCGAATACTTCAACCGCGAACGCGACGCCCGCCTCCGCCAGGAAGTGGAGAAAGAACGCAACGCCCTCATCCAGAAGTCGCTCGAAGCCAAGCAGGCTGGCGCTCCGACCCAGAAACCGGAGGGCAAACAGCGGCGGATGCTGCACTGTAACTCCCTTGATCATGCGCTGGAAACGCACGCGCATTAGTGGTTCGTTGGTGCTTTAGTGCTTTGGGGCTGCCGCTGTCACGTGCGGCAGCACCACCACGCAGTAGCAGCGAAGCTAAAGCACCAAAATACCAAAGCACCCTTGCCAAATCCATACCCCTCAACGCCCCTCCAACATAAACCTCCCGCCCATGCGCTCCCTATACCTCTTCCTCCTCCTAGCCTTCGCCACTACACTCTCCGCTCAGAATCCAACCCCCGCCGCCGACCAGGAGGGTGCGATCCTCATCACGAACGCCACCATCCACGTGGGTAACGGCACGGTGATTGAAGGGGGCAGTATTCTTTTTGAGAACGGTCAAATCACTCAGGTGGGTAAGAATGTGGGCGCTGCCGCAGGTGCCAAGCAATTGGACGGGACCGGCAAACACGTCTACCCCGGCCTCTTCGCCCTGAATAGCCAGCTGGGGCTGACGGAGTTCAACGCCGTCCGCGCAACGAATGATCAGCGGGAGACGGGGTACATCAACCCTAACGCTCGGGCGTTGATTGCCTTCAATACGGATAGCCAGGTGATCCCGACCGTACGGTCACGGGGCGTCCTCTTCACCCAGGCTACCCCGATGGGAGGGTTGGTCAGCGGCCGCAGCAGCATCATGCAGCTAGATGGTTGGAATTTCGAGGATGCCGGCGTCGGGCCAGACGATGGCGTTCACCTCAACTGGCCGCGCCGCAACAGTTACAACTGGCAGACCGGCCGGTTGATCGCCAACGAGCGCTACGATGAACTGGTCACCGGGCTCGAGAACTTCCTTAACGAAGCCGCCGCTTACTGCAGTGCCGGCCGCCAGGGGGAACGCCTGACCAAGCTCGAGGCGATGTGCGAAGCCATGAACAAAACCAAGAACGTCTACCTCCACGTGGACGAAGCGCGGGACATCCAGCAGGGCGTGCAACTCCTAAAAAAAATGGGGGCGAACGTCGTCATCGTAGGCGGTTACCAAGCTTACCGGGTGGCGGACTTCCTCAAGCAGGAGGACGTCCCGGTCATCCTCAGCAGCACCCAGGCCCTACCGGACAACCAGGATGATGCGATTGACCAGCCCTTCCGCAACCCGGCCCTGCTCGCCGAAGCGGGCGTCACCTTCGCTTTGAGCCACGGTGGCAGTTGGGAGCAACGGAATGTCCCCTTCATTGGTGGCCAGGCCGTCGCCTTCGGTTTGGATTACGAAGCTGCCATCACCGCCTTAACGTTGACGCCGGCCCGTATTGCTGGAGTGAGCGACCGCTACGGCAGCCTGGAGCCGGGCAAATCCGCCTCCCTGATCCTCGTCAGCGGCGATGTCCTCGACATGCGCACCAGCGAAGTAGAAGCCGCCTTCATCGATGGCCGCATGGTGGACCTTACCAACAAGCAGAGTGAGCTGGCGGAGAAATTTCGGGAGTTGTACCGGCGGGGGAAATAATTGGGGCCTCCGGCGCTTGCTTGTGTGGCATTTGTTCGCAGGAGAAGTAGAGATTGGGAGAACTAGAGGCCTGCGGCGCTGCGTGACTACCCGTCCCGAAGGGCCGGCCTGCGTAGCGGTGGCACACCGTTAGGTGGCCCACTCTACTTATTTTACAGGAATCTAAGGAGCCTCCGGCGGTTTCAGGAGAGACAAGGAGGTTTTAGAGAAGCTGAGGTATAAACATGAGATCCTTTAACCACATGGGAGGTTAAAAGCTTGGCCAGCCTGCAAGTAGCGCGCCGGTGAGTCCGAAATTATAGGTGCATCAAGGCAACTACCTCATTGCAACAAAGTCTCCCGGAGGGAGACGCAAGTTAGCCCAGGGTCAAGGAGGCCGGAGGCCGAACGACCTTGGGTATTCGTTAAAGCTCCACCGATCAAACGACCTTAATCTTCGTCATCCCAGTTAATCAAACGACGACGGTGTTCAACGATTCACCATAGAAAATCACCCTAAATATCCTAGCGTACCCACCACCTCACTACCCAGTCGCATCCCTCTACCATGAACCGATCCGCGAAGTACAAATACTTTTACCTGCCCTGGAGTATCGGGGTTTTGGTTCTCGGTATCGCTCTGGCGAACCAGCTAATGGAAATACATCAAGCCAACTCCTTTTGTGGGAATGTAGACATTCCAATTGAAGCCGCTGCGGTGCCGGTCGCTATACCTACCAAACGGTTGACTACCATGCCCTTCTTCCCCGGCTGCGCCGAACTGACGGGGGGCGAGAAAAGAAATTGTAGCCAGCAGAAGCTAAGCGAATACCTGGAATCCCACGCTGGATACGCTACCGGAAAAACTACTCACCGCACTGCGGGAAACGCGACCATCGAAGTCTGGATTGGTGCTGATGGCCTTGTCAAGTCCCACCGGACCTACAAGGCAGTTGGTCACGGTAGGTCATCAGACTTAGCGCGCATCGTAGATAATATGATGGCCGAAGGAATCCGTTGGGAGCCCGCAACCGTAAATGGTAAACCAGTCTCCTCCAGCACGATGGTGAGCCTTCATTATAACATGGTTTGGGCCGGTGGCTTGAAGAAGAAGGATTCGCAAAGCAAATAGGTGATGAAATAAGGTTGAGATTTTTAGGGATCACTAGCCGTCCCGAAGGGCCGGCCTGAGTAGCGATGGCACGCCGTCAGGCGGCCCATTCTACTTGTTGCGTTTATTGCGCAGGAGTAGGGGAGGTTGGAGAAAAGGAGAGGCCTCCGGCGGTTCCCAAACTACCTGCCCCGAAGGGCCGGCCTGAGTAGCGATGGCACGCCATCAGGCGGCCCATTCTACGTGTTACATTTATTGCGCAGGAGTAGGGGAGGTTGGAGAAAAGGAGAGGCCTCCGGCGGTTCCCAAACTACCTGCCCCGAAGGGTCAGCCTACGTAGCGATGGCACGGCGTCAGGCGGCCCATTCTACTTGATGCCATTATTACGCAGGACGGAGGTAAGCCAAACAATCCCAAGTCTCCATCATCCCCACCGAGTAGTCGTACCTTCCCCCCCCCATGCCCAAATCCGCCCAAGAAATCCTCCGCCACTTGGTCGCCTTTCCCATCCTAGGTGGCGAACCCAACCTCGACATCATCGAGTGGATCGAAGGGTACCTGCAGGAATACGGCGTGGAGAGCCACCGGATCTACAACGACGAACGGGCCAAGGCCGCCCTTCACTGCCGCATCGGGCCGAGCGCGGACGGCGGCATCATTTTGAGTGGACATACGGACGTCGTACCCGTCGTCGGGCAACCGTGGGAAACGGACCCATTCGTGCTGACGGAGAAGGGGGATAAACTGTACGCCAGAGGTTCCTGCGATATGAAAGGATTCCTGGCCTGTTGTCTGGCGGCCGTACCCACGTTTCAAGCAGCGGAATTGAAGAAACCCGTGTACTTCGCCTTCAGCTTTGACGAAGAGATTGGTTGCCGGAGTGGTGACCTGACGGCGGCAGCCATTCGTGACCACTATCCAGAAAAACCGATGGGCGCCATCATTGGAGAACCGACCATGCTGCGGCCCATCGTCGGGCAAAAAGGCATCATGGTGTACACGACGACCGTCAACGGCAGCCAGGGGCATTCCAGCCGGATCAAGGAGGAGGTAGACGCCGTTCAGGAAGCCGCCCGCCTCGTCGTCTGGTTGGAGGACAAGATGGATGCCCTCATCGCCGCCGGCCGCTTGGACGATCGCTTCCACCCGAACCACACCAGCATCCATGTGGGGAAGATCAACGGGGGGAGTGCCTTCAACATCATCGCTAATTCCTGCTCCTTCGACTGGGAATTCCGCAACATCCCCATGGATACCGCCGAGTCGATCATCCAGGATTTTGAGGACTACTGCGCGGAGCGGATTGCTCTCAAACGAAAAACCTTTGCGGACTTCTGTATTACCCACGAAGCTCTGCACCCACCCGTCCCACCGTTGGATACGCCCGAAAGTGCGCCGATCGTGGATTTGATCAAGGAGATTTCGGGCATCCACGAAACGGATACGGTAGCTTACGCCGCGGAGGCGGGGCAGTTTGCCCGGCAGGGTTTCCCATCGGTCATCTGCGGGCCGGGGGATATTGCGCAGGCCCACCGGGCGAATGAGTTTGTGGCCATCAGCCAACTGTCCGCTTGCGGGGAGATGTTGGAGAGGTTGTCCCGCGTCTTGAGCTAATCCTTCTTTACCACCCATTTCTTGGCACCCGCGGCAGCGCCTCTTGCTGGGTTATGCATGCTCAACGATTCTAAAGAAATAGGGTGAATTGCCCGCAGGCATTACAACCGATTGCCATTAACAAAGTAAGTACGCCCCGGCTATTGGGCGACCAAAATTGGGCTTCTCCATCTCCGTTTAGCTAAGGTCTGCGGCCGAAATTGCGTATTTTACCGGTCTTAATTCAGATCATGCGTAACCTACTGATATTCTCCCTGGCCCTCCTGTTTATGCAGTGTGGTGACCCCAAACCCGAACCCGTCCTGACGCTGAACCCCGACGATCACATCGCGCTGGTGGGTGGTAATTTATGCTCCCGAATGATGGAGTTCGGCCACTTTGAGACGGAACTGCACCTGCGCTTCCCCGAGCACAATCTCGTCATCCGAAATATGTGCGACGGTGGCAACACCCCCGGCTTCCAACCCCACTCTGCGCGGATGGAACCCTGGGCCTTCCAGGGCGCGAACGCTTTCTACGAAGACACCGGCTTGGACCGTGATTCTGACCCTCAGGGCGACTTCCCCACCCCCGACGAATGGCTAGAACGCGTGGAAGCTGACGTGATCCTCGGCTTCTTCGGCTGGAGCGAATCCTTCGATGGGCCGGACCGCCTCGAAACCTTCAAGGAAGAACTCGCCGCCTGGATCGAATGGAACACTTTCTCCGAATGGAACGGCGAAAGCGAAGCCCGGATCGCCCTCGTCAGCCCCACCTACTTCCAGAACGTGACGGACCGGCTGGACGTGCCCGAAGGTACCCTCGAAAACAAAAACCTCGCCCTCTACACCGAGGCGATGCGCGAAGTGGCCGCCGAAAATGGCATCCCCTTCATCGATCTGTTCGACGTGACGGAAGATTGGTTCTCCGGCAATAACGATATGACCACCGACGGCGTGCAACTGACCGACGAAGCCTACGCCAAACTCGCTCCCTACCTGGCCGACCACCTTTTCGGCGGCGACGCCAAGGAGAGTCTGCGTGAGGAGATACACACACTCGTTAACGACAAGAACTGGTACTGGCAGAACGATTACAAGATTCCGAATGGCGTCCACGTCTACGGCCGCCGCCACACCCCCTTTGGCCCGGACAACTACCCGATGGAGCTGAAGAAGATCCAGGAAATGACCATGATCCGCGACACCGCGATCTGGATGGCCCTGCAGGGAAAAGAGATGGACATCGCCGCCGCCGACGCCAAAACCTACACGCTGCCGCCGGTGGAGACGAACTATTCCCTCGTCGAAGAAGGCGAAGAGGCGAAGTACCTCTACGGCGAAGAAGCGATGAGCACTTTCACGGTGGCCGACGGCTTCAAGATGGAGCTTTTTGCCTCCGAGGAAGACTTCCCCGAACTGGCCAACCCCTGCCAGATGAGTTTTGACAACAAGGGTCGCCTCTGGGTGGCCTGTATGCCGACCTACCCCCACTACAAACCGGGTGACTCCAAACCCAACGATAAACTCGTCATCATCGAGGATGCCGACAACGACGGGAAGGCGGACAAGACGACCGTATTTGCGGATGACCTCCACGTGCCCGTCGGTTTCGAGTTTGCGCCCGAGGGTGTCTACGTTTCCCAGGGTACCAATCTTGTGCTGCTGAAGGATACGGACGGCGACGACCGCTACGACGAAAAGGAGATCGTCCTTTCCGGCTTTGACGACCACGATACCCACCACACGACGAGTGCGTTTACGACGGACCCCTCCGGCGCCATCATTATGGGCGAAGGCATTTTCCTGCATACGAACGTGGAGACGCCGTACGGCCCCGTCCGGGCTACTAACGGTGGTTTCTACCGATTCCAGCCGCAGAAGCGTCACTTGGAGCGCTTTGCGCAAATCCCCATCCCGAACCCCTGGGGAACGGCGTTTGATCAGTGGGGCCAACCTTTCTTCCTGCATACCTCCGACCCGGCCGTGCGCTGGATGGCACCTTCCACGATCCGGAACCACTACGGTACGCAGGCGCCGATGAGCCGGGAGTTGATCCCTGACGACCACCGCGTGCGCCCAACTTCCGGGGTAGAATTCGTGAGTAGCCGCCACTTCCCGGAAGAGATGCAGGGGGACATGATCTACAACAATACCATCGGTTTCCTCGGTACGAAGCAGTTTAGCATCGAGGACGACGGCACGGGGTACAAGATGGCCTTCCGCCAGGATCTCCTAAGGGGCACGGACACCAATTTCCGCCCCGTTGATCTTGAATTTGCGCCGGATGGCTCCCTTTACATCGTCGATTGGCACAACGTGCTCGTGGGCCACATGCAGCACAACGCGCGGGATCCGCTGCGGGACCACGTCCACGGCCGTATCTACCGCATCACCTACCCGAGCCGCCCCTTGGTGGAGCCCGCTCAGATCGATGGTGCCCCCATCGCTACATTGTTGGATAACCTGAAGCTCCCCGAATACCGGACCCGCTACCGCACCCAACGGGAACTCCGTGGCCGCGACGCTGACGAGGTCAAATCCGCCGTCGAAGCCTGGGTAGCCGGACTCGATGCGAACGACCCGAACTACGAGCGCTGGATGCTCGAAGGCCTCTGGGCTACCTGGGGCGCGAACAACGTCAGCCAGGAAGTGCTCGAGAAGGTGCTGGCCGCCAAGGATTACCGCGTGCGCGCGGGTGCCGTCCAGGTACTGCGTTACGCCGGCGACCAGATCGAAGGCGCTACGAATATGCTGAATGCACTGGCCGCGGACGAGCACGGCCGCGTGCGCCTGAACGCCGTCACGGCCGCTACCTGGTTACCGGAGGACGCCGGCCGGATGGTTATCAACACCGCCCAGCAGCACCCGATTGATGACTGGATGGAGCCGACCTTCACGGCAGCGCCGAAATTCCTGACGGGTGAGGGCCTCAAGATCAGTAAAGGGTCCGAGATCGTCGTTAATCACCTTAAGGGAGCCGACCTCGAGCAGTTCTCCGCCGGGTGGGACATCTACCACGAGGATGGATCCTGCATGACCTGCCACCAAAAGACGGGCAAGGGTCTCAATGCATCGGGCTTTCCGCCCATTGCCGGTTCCAGCTGGGTGGAGGGGGACCCTAAGGTGCTCGCCAAGATCTTACTCAAAGGCCTCATCGGCCCCATCGTAGTGAACGGTCGGGAGTTCCCCGGCCAAGTGCCCATGACGCCCTACGAAGACATGCTCAACGACGAGCAGATGGCGAACGTGATGACGTACGTCCGCAACGCTTTCGGCAACCGGTCTTCGGTTATTTCCCCCGAGTTTGTAGCGAAAGTGCGCGCGGAGGTGGAGGCATCCGGGCATAAGGGGTATTATAAGGCGGAGGACTTGCGGCCGGTGAATTCAAAGAAGTAGTAGTCCACAAGTTTATTTCCTGCCTTTTACCACATTTGTAGAGCTTGGTCCTCATCATCAAAATAACCGCTATGCGTTTGCTGTCGTTCTTTGCGTTGCTCTGCCTACTTTTTGCTTGCAACGATTCTCCGGCACCCGCGGCAGCGCCCGCTGAAGCAGACGAGCGTCCCTATATCGTATTCGTGACGGGAGACGAGGAATACCGCTCCGAAGAATCCATGCCGATGTTGGCCAAGCTTGCCGAGCGCGAATTAGGGGCGCGGACGCGGGTGCTATTTGCGGTGGATTCGGCCGGGGTGGTGGACCCGAACCGGAACGACCACATCGAAGGGCTGGAAGCACTGGACTCGGCCGACATGATGGTATGTTTTTTACGGTGGCGAAAATTGCCGGCGGGGCAAGCGCAACACATCCTGGATTTCGCCGAAAGCGGAAAACCGATGGTGGGTTTCCGGACGAGCACCCACACCTTCAAGTACGATGACGACGACACCGAGCGCCTCCCCCTCAACAATGACTGGCCGACGGCGGTATGGGGCCAGCAATGGATCGTCCACCACGGGCATTTTGACGATGGCCACGACCCGCTGACGTCCGTTAGCCTGGTGGAAAACCCCCAAAACGCGGAGATCCTGAACGGCGTGGAACCCTTTGACGCCTACAGTTGGCTCTACCACGTAAATGGCGGCGAATGGATGATCAACCCCAAAACCAAGTGGCTCCTGACGGGCAAAAGCCTGCGCTCCAAACAAGAAGCCGCCGGTAAACTGGAGGAGTACCCCCTCGAGAACCCGGTAGCCTGGACGAATGATTACAACGGCGCCCGGGTTTTCTTCACCACCCTGGGCCACCCCTACGATTGGAAGAACGACAACATGCGCCGGCTAGCCCTGAACGGAATGGCCTGGGCGATGGAGCGGGAGATCCCGGCGGAGGGATTTGATGCGAAGTTGGTTGGGACTTACGACCCGAATAATTCTGGATTCGGGGATAAGTATAAGCAGGGGATGAAGCCGGCGGACTTTTTGAAGTGATGGATTTGGGTGCGGCTTATTTTCTGCAAGGAGATAAGGGAGGATAAGAGGTAAAAGGAGGGGCGCTACGCTTCCTCATTAACTAGTTTAGCTACGCTGCTCCTACGGGGTCGCAAAGAAGTTTAAGGTGATTAAGGCGATAGAGAAGGCGTGCATTGTGACAACTTCTCATCCGTCTCTTCCTTGTTTGTCTTCTTTGCGAAACAACGCGCGCAGCGCACCTACCTAAATTAATTCGTGGGATCGTTTCGTAAAGAAGTTTAAGGTGATTAAGGCGATAGAGAAGGCGTGCATTGTGACAACTTCTCATCCGTCTCTGCCTTCTTTGTCTCCTTTGCAAAACAAAGCGCGCAGCGCGCCTGCCCAAATTAATTAGTGCAGTGGTTTCGCAAAGAAGTCTAAGGTGATTAAGGCGATAGAGAAGGCGTGCATTGTGACAACTTCTCATTCGTCTTTTCCTTCTTTATCTCCTTTGCGAAAAGATGCGCGGAGCGCCTAAAGCGTCTTCAGGTATTCCACCACCGCCCAACGTTCCTCCTCGCTGAGTTTATCGCCGAAGTAGTGGCCAACGTTGCTGTAGCCGGGTTCCGAGGTGTCGAAGGTCCACTTTTTGTTCTTGGGTTCGGGGTCGTAGGCCCAGCCCATTTTTTTCCAGTCTACGTCTTTGGGGTCGCCGGAGCGCGTCCAACGGGCGGGGCGGGAGTCTGAGTGTAGGACTTCATAGAGGGTGGGGACCGAGCCATTGTGGAAGTACGGCGCACTGGCCCAAACGCCGTCCAGGGGCGGGGCCACGTAACCTACGTTGGGAACGAAGGCGGACTTCGGTTCCGAGGTGGCAAACCAACTCTTATTGTACCAATCGACGATACCGGACTGCTGGATATAGTCCGAATACAACCGATCCGTTTTGATGACGTCGAGGTGGACGACTTTATTGGGGTAGGTATCCTCCGCATCAGTAGCGCCGTAAGTGCCGTGGCAGCCAGAGCAATGCTCCGTGAACAGCGGCTTCCCGGCGGCGGCGAGGGATTGATCAATGGCTTTGGGATACTTGGGCGCTTCCAGGGTGAGGAGCCAGGCGTACACATCCTTAAAGGCCTCCACGGACTTGCGGGACTGCGCACTGTCCGGCACCCCTAGGACGCTCGCCTGGAGGAGGAGTTTGGGCATACTTCCCCGGCCAATCCCTGTGTAATAAAGGGTATTCTTCTTTTTGACGTGCCAAAGGGGTGGCGTATCGGTGCCGATGTTGTAATCCCACATCTCAAATTGGGGTTCCTCGGTGAAGGTCAGGTCTTCCGGATCGCGGTGCATCATGCAGGCCTCGGCGAGGCGGAAGGCCGGGTTAGCCCCGGGTTGGGTAACGCTGATGCGGGGCGCCATCACCTTGAAGTAATTACCGAAGTCTTCCCAGGCCTTGTACTCCGGGTCGTCCTTTTTGTACTTAAGGGCCATCCCCGTCCGCATTCCCACGCCGCCGAGGACCATGCTCTTTTCGTAATCCGACCAGCTCTCCCCCATCCCAATTACGAGTTCTTCCCCGATGTGGCCGGCGTGACAGGTAAAGCAATTGCCATTTGCCACTTCGGTGCCGTTAGGTGCTACGAAACCGGTCATGTTGTAGGGGATACCTTCGTTGAGTTTGTTGCGGGCGTAAGGGTCCTCTTTCGTCATCCGTTTGGCTGCGGAGCGCATGATGTCGATGGGTACCCCACTACCGATGTAGTCGCCGTGGATCAGGTAATCGAAGCCAGCTTCCGGGTCACCACTAATGTCCTGCGGGCTAGCGGGCAACACCCTAGTTTTCCAAACGTCGCTGCCGACGTTAGCTACCTCGGCGATGGGCCGGTAGGCGTTACAGGCTACGAAGAGTAGCAGGCTGGTGAAGATGAATATTTTACGCACTCAGTTTTCGGGATGGTGTAGGAGTGAAAGGAGTGGGGTGGAAAAGGGTTCACTTTGAATGGCAAAGTTCTTTTAATTGTTTGATGATCACCTATTTCGCAGGAGTTGAGGAGGTTGGGGAGTGGAAGAGGCCTGCGGCGCTTTTGTTTTGCTGCGCAAAAAGGGTTTCGCAGGAGAGGTAGAGAATAGGAGAAATGGAGGCTTGGGCGCTTAACAGCGAACCAACGGTTGTTGGCATGCAGGATCAGATGCGCTGGTACTCAGCGCCGCAGGCCTCCCCAAGCTCTCCGGCTCCTGCGAAAGAACGACGAGCCACAGCAACTTAAAACCCAGGAAATACCTCAGTTTCTCCATTTCCTCCTTTTCCTTTCTGGCAAACGCCGGAGGCCATCAAGTAGAATGGGCCACCTGCCGGTGTGCCATCGCTACGCAGGCCGGCCCTTCGGGACGGGCAGTCACGTAGCGCTGCAGGCCTCTAGTTCTCTCAATCTCGATTTCTCCTGCGAACAAAATCCCACGCAAGCAAGCGCCGCAGGCCTCCCCAACCTCTCCGGCTCCTGCGAAAATAGTGCCGCAGTCTGCCAAATGCGACCAGGTAGTAGAATGGGCCACCTGACGGTGTGCCATCGCTACGCAAGCCGGCCCTTCGGGACGGGATGACCGGCAGCGCCGTAGTAGCTCTCTGGTTCTCTTGAACTCGATTTCTCCTGCGAACAAACCCCACGCAAGCAAGCGCCGCAGGCCTCCCCAACCTCTCCGGCTCCTGCGAAAATAGTGCCGCAGTCTGCCAAATGCGACCAGGTAGTAGAATGGGCCACCTGACGGTGTGCCATCGCTACGCAAGCCGGCCCTTCGGGACGGGATGACCGGCAGCGCCGTAGTAGCTCTCTGGTTCTCTTGAACTCTATTTCTCCTGCGAACAAATCCCACGCAAAAAAGCGCCGCGGGCCTCCCCAACCTCTCCAACTCCTGCGAAAATAGTGCCGCAGTCTGCCAAATGCGACCAGGTAGTAGAATGGGCCACCTGACGGTGTGCCATCGCTACGCAAGCCGGCCCTTCGGGACGGGATGACCGGCAGCGCCGTAGTAGCTCTCTGGTTCTCTTGAACTCTATTTCTCCTGCGAACAAATCCCACGCAAGCAAGCGCCGCAGGCCTCCCCAACCTCCCCAACTCCTGCGAAAAAGCAACGAGCCGCAGAAACTTAAAACCCAGGAAATCCCTCAGTTTCTCCAAAACCTCCTCTTACTCCCCAGCAACCGCCGGAGGCACCCCTCACCCCGCCACCGCCAAAAAATCCCGAATGATCCGCTCCCCCACCCGGGCAGATTTCTCCGGGTGAAACTGGGCGGCGTAGAAATTATCCCGCTGCATCATCGCGGCAAAATCGTGGCCGCAGTAGTGGGTCGTCGCCACGGTATCGGGGCCGGGCTCTACGTAGTAGCTATGAACGTAGTAGCAAAAGTCACCATCCACCTCATCGCTGACCCAATCGTTCCGATCGGTGAGGGTAACGTTGTTCCAACCCATATGGGGTACCTTTTCGGTGGGAGAAGGGGTGAATTTCCGCACGCGCTCGGGGAATATCCCAATACAGTCCACATCCCCCTCCTCGCTGTGGCTACAGAGGAGTTGCATCCCCACACAGATGCCAAACACGGGCTGTTTGAGGGACCGAATCAAATCACTCAGCCCCGTTTCGTTGAGGTGGGCCATCGTGCTCTTCGCCGCACCGACTCCAGGAAAGATGACCTTGTCGGCTGCCCGGATGACATCATGATCACTCGTCAGGACGTGCTCGACGCCAATACGTTCCAGGGCGTAGAGGACAGAGCGGATGTTTCCGGCATTGTAGTCGATTACGGCGATCATTGGAATTTATAATTTGGGAATTGGAAATGTAGAATTGAAAATTTTAGTGCTCGCCCTAAATCGTAGCTTGGGTTATTGGATCTCCACTTTTCTGTACCCTATAGCATTCCTTTTGTTGAAGGTAACCTCATATTATCTACGTCCCTCCGCTTGGCGGCCTTGATGGATTTTGCCAGGGCTTTGAACGTAGCTTCAATGATGTGGTGCTCGTTCTTCCCTCTCGCCTTGATGGCCAGGTTACACTTCGCGCCGTCGCTAAAGGATTTGAAGAAATGGTGGAACATTTCCGTGGGCATATCGCCGATCTTTTCGCGTTTGTAGTCGCAATCCCAGACGAGCCAGGGGCGGCCGCCGAAGTCGAGGCGAACGTCTACGGTGGCTTCGTCCATCACTAAATTGAAGCCGTAACGTTCGATGCCCAGCTTGTCGCCGAGGGCGGCGGCAAAGGCTTCCCCGAGGGCAATGGCGGTGTCTTCAATCGTGTGGTGCTCGTCGATGTGGAGGTCACCTTTTACTTTGACGGCCAGGTCGCAACCGGAGTGGCGGCCCAATTGGTCGAGCATATGGTCGAAGAAGCCGAGGCCGGTATCCATGTCGGTTTTACCAGTGCCGTCCAGGTCCAATTCAATTTGGATGTCGGTCTCTTTGGTGGTCCGCGTTACCGCTGCGGTACGGGACTCGAGGCGGAGGAGGCGGTAGATCTCTTCCCAATCGGTCGTCCGCAGGGCGATGGTTTCGGTGAGGCCTTCGAGTTGGTCAGCGTCAAGTTCTTCCACGCCGAGTTCGGGGTCGGTGGCAATCCAGATGCCCTTCGCGCCCATATTTTTGGCGAGTTGGATGTCCGTCAGCCGGTCCCCCACCACGTAGCTGTTGGCGAGGTCGAAATTTCCCCTCAGGTAGTGTTGGACGAGGCCCGTCCCGGGTTTGCGGGTCGGTTGGTTATCAGCCGCAAACGTCCGGTCAATAATTTGCTCGGTAAAAGTGATCCCTTCTGCCTCCAGCGCCCGCAACATCGCGTTGTGGGTGGGCCAGAAGTTAGTCTCGGGGTAGCTGTCCGTACCCAATCCATCCTGGTTGGTGACCATCACGAGGTCATAGTCCAGTTCCCGCACAATGCGCCCCAACCAGCGGAAGACGCCGGGGTAGAAGTTGAGCTTGTTGATGTGGTCCACCTGGTAATCCTCGGGTTCGAGGATGAGGGTGCCGTCGCGGTCTAGGAAGAGGATTTTTTTCATTTGGGGGTCTTCAGAAGTATTTTCTGGGCGCTGCCGCAGGTGCAGGGTGATGGGGAGGGAGCCGCGAAATTAGGATTAATACCTGAGTGCGGGAAGCACTTCGGACGGCGTAAGGACCAGCCCCGACGGTTCATCCGCAAACGACTTGGCGGCGATCACGGTGATGATCTCTTCGCCGTCGTAAAAGGGCAGGGCGCGGGCTTTGGCCAGGAGCTCCTCCCGCAACTTAGCCTCGTTGGTGACGTGGGACCATTTGCATTCGGCGACGATGAGTTGACCACTGCTTTTATTACGCGCTACGACATCGATTTCAATTTTGCCTAGTTTTCGCGTATTTCCCCACCACCTTTTGGCATCTAACCAGTATTCGCCATTCAGGGCGCCTCTTATTATGGATCGTCTGCACAAATCTTCCCACGCAGGCCCTACAAATTGGGGTAGATTTTTGGCAATACGCTCCCAAACAAGATCGGGAAGGTTGTTTTCTATTTCTGATGCACTAGGCGCGATGAATCGGTAGTAAAAGCGAATGAATGAATCATCTACTTTATAGAGGACCGACTTGCTCTTACGGGGGTGTGCTCCAAAAGGGCTCTCCCGCTTGACGTAGCCCAATTTGATGAGCCTATTCATCGGCCGGTTTAAGTCGGCAGCAGTACGCTGTAAGCGTGCGGCAATCTCACTCAGACGATGCGCGCCGTTTGCAACCACTTGCAAAATGGCAATGGGTTGGGGCAGGTCTCGAATATCATCTAAAAGAATGCGTTCCGGTTCATCATAAAGAAGCGCAATCTTACCGAGTAGCAACTTTTTTACCGCAGCTTCAAGGTTCGGGTATATGCTTCGCAACTCCCAGTAGCGAGGTACACCTCCCCAAACGGCATATTCAGTGATGCATTCTTCAGCTGAGCTAGCTTGGAAGTGATCAGTTATCCATCCTGGGGTTAGTGGGCGAATCTTCATGATTTCGTCTGCTCTACCGTACAATGGCGCTGTTCCAGTAAGTAGTCCACTCATCATTTGTTGGGATGATCCACATAAGATCAAATTGAACGGCATCCGCTTCGTATCAATCAAGTTTTGCAGCAGACCCGGTAGTGATTCATCTTCTTTTACGAGATAGGGGAATTCATCCAGGCATAAGGTGAATGTTTGCGTTGAACGCTCTACCAAGGCTTCAAAGAAATCGAACCAATCAACAAAGTTGGACCGCGAAAATCCGGGGAATTTTCCTTCCAGCTGCCGTGCAAGTGCTTTACGCTGCAGCGCGCCTGAGCCTTTAGTGGCCAAGTAGTAAACCCCATCGCCATTCAATACCCGTTGGATGAGGGTACTCTTCCCACAACGTCGGCGACCAAAAACAACGGCTAAGTCTTGTTTACCCCGGCTTCCGAGGGCCTGAAGCGCTCTTTGCTCGTCAAACCGATTGTGAAAAAGTGATTCCATTACGTAAATATACACTAGGTGTAACTTACATCAGGTGTATATTGCTTCTAGTGTATATTATTTACTTGTAGCAGCTACATATTGTAGCTGCTACAAGTTGCACCTACTGTATATTTTTCAACGCCCCTAACAACCGATCATTCTCCTCCACCAAACCAGCCGTTATCCGCAGGCAATTCTCCGCATTCGGCTGGTAAGCCTGATTGCGAACGACGATCCCCTGGTCCAGCAAAGCCTGGTAAACCTTCGCGGAGTCCTTGAAGCGGACGAGCAAGAAGTTCGTGACGGATGGGAACACGTGGTTCACGATTTCCAACTCCCATAGGGCTCTTTCCAGTCGTTTTCGCTCCGCAATCAGGGTGTCGACCTTTTCCTGCATGGCGGCCGGTTGGCTGAGGGCTTCCAGCGCAACGCCGGTGGTCAACACGTTGATGTTGTAGGGCATCTTGATGGTATTCAGCATCCCGATGATGAAGGGCGAGGCAAAGGCCGCGCCACACCGGATACCGGCCATCCCCCAACCCTTGCTCAGCGTCTGGGTGATGATGAGGTTGGGGAATTCGGCCAAGCGCGGAACGAAACTGAGTTCGGGGACGAAATCGATGTAGGCTTCGTCCAGCACCACGATGCCGGGGAAGGAGCGGATGAGGTCCTCCAGCACCTCTCCGTCGATGGCGTTGCCACTCGGGTTGTTTGGGCTGCAGAGCCAGAGGATTTTGCTCTTGTCATCCCAGCTGGCCTTCAGTTCGTCGACGGGAATGGTGAAGTCTTTCGTCAGGGTAGTCGCCCGGAATTCAGCGCCGGCGATGCCCGCCGCTACCTTATACATCCCAAAAGTGGGGGGCAGGGCGTGGACGGCCTCCCCCGGGTTGCAAAAGATGCGCGTGATCTGATCGACCAACTCATCGGAGCCGTTCCCCCAGACGATTTGGTCGGGGTTGAAGTTGCGGATCTTGCCGAAGGCTTCCCGCAGGGCCGTTGAATTGGGATCCGGGTAACGATTGCGCCCGGTTTCCCAGGGGCTTTCGTTGGCATCCAACAGTACTTCGGCGACGCCTTTAAACTCGGAGCGGGCGCTGGAGTAAGCTTTGAGATCAAGCAGGTTGGGGCGGACGAGGGCAGCAATCTTCTGCGGCGTCCAGTTGATGGTAGTGGGGGTAGTAAGGTCGATCATGACGTAAGTGGTTGTAGATAAAGGAAAAGTGATGTAGCGGTGGTGGCTGCTCACTTTCCTTTATCGACTAATACTTTGGCGAACATTTCTGGTTGGCCTAGTTGCTCGTAGATGCTATGGCAAACCTGACCGAGGGATATGGTGCGAATCATTCTTCTTCAACCTTAATAACGTTGCCGATTATAGTTTCTGAGTCAATTGCGTGGTGGCTAATACTGTATATCTTGACTAGCTGCTGTTCCTCAATTACTTTATAAACGAGCCGATATGATTTGGTGACGAAGATGAATCGAAACCGCTGCCCGAGGTCTTCTCTCTCGGGCAAGTAAACAGGCCTGGATAATGGATAATTAGCAATAGTAGCTACTGCATCAGCAACCTTACTATAGAATACCTCCGCCGTTCGTTTACCGTAGGTATTTGACAAGAATACCAGTATCGCATCGAGGTCGTTCTCAGCATCCGAGACATAAATTACTTGGTACTCGCCAGCCACTTGGAAACTTTTTCGTGCACTACTGATGCAGGTCTTCCCGGAGCACTTTCAGTACTCTCCCGTTGTTCTCTACGCAAAAGTTCAGCGGCCATTGCATCGCCATCGCTCAATTCGTCATTAGCCTTCAAATGACTTGGGGCAGCGTCCAACGTGTTCTCAATCATTTCATCAAGTTTTCTTCTCACTTCGAGAAGACGTTCACTATCAAGGCGTTGCAAGTCGTGCACAATACCTCCCAGTAGTTCAAAATGGCCCATCATCAATCATTTTAGTTTGCCTAAGGTAACGGTTTTTTACCGCCGCTTAGTTCTCCAACCGCACCGTTACTGCCCGGCCGTGGCCCGCTAATTCCTCCGCAACCGCCATCGTCACGACGGCGGGGCCAAGGGCTTCCAGGCCGGCCCGCGTCAACTCCTGGAAGGTGATTTTTTTCACGAAACTATCTAGGCTTACGCCGCTATAATTCCGTGCGTAACCGTAGGTCGGCAGGGTGTGGTTCGTGCCCGAGGCGTAGTCGCCCACGGATTCGGGGGTGTGGTAGCCGAGGAAGATCGATCCAGCGTTCTCGATGCCGGCGGCGAAATCCCGTGGGGCTTCCATACTCAGGATGAGGTGTTCCGGTGCGTACAGGTTGATGTAGTCCAATTGCGCCTGCTGATCCGCCAGTACGACGGTAAGGCTGTTGTCAATACTCTTTCCCGCCATGTCTTTTCTGGGCAGCTTGGCCAGTTGTCGTTGCACTTCTTCCCCCACCGCTTTGGCCTGCTCGGTACTGGCTACGACGAGTACGACCTGGCTGTCCGCTCCGTGTTCGGCCTGGGCGAGTAGGTCCGCCGCTACCGCCTTTTTGTCGGCACCTGCGTCCGCGCAAACTAGTACTTCGCTGGGGCCAGCGGGCATATCGATGGCCAGGCCGTCCAGTTGGGCGAGTTGTTTGGCGACGGTCACGTAGGCATTTCCGGGGCCGAATAATTTGTAGACGGCCGGGACGGATTCCGTGCCGAACGCCATCGCCGCGATTGCCTGGGCGCCGCCGACGCGGAAGATCTTGGTCACGCCACAGAGGCCGGCGGCGTAGAGCACCGCGGGGTGGATCTCGCCGCTTTCCCGATTGGGGGGCGAGCAAAGGACGATCTCTTCGCAACCCGCAATGTTGGCCGGCACGGCGAGCATCAGCACCGTAGAAAACAGCGGCGCCGTGCCTCCCGGGATGTACAGACCGACCTTACCAATGGCCCGAGATTCCCGCCAGCAAGTGACGCCGGGCATGGTTTCGATCTCCGTAGCGGACGCGCGTTGCGACCGGTGAAAAGTCTCAATATTTTGCTTCGCGAGCTGAATAGCTGCGCGGAGTTCTGGAGCCAGTTGGTCGCCTGCCGCTTCGATGATCGATTGCTCAACCCGGATGCTATCCAGCTCAATGCCATCGAATTTAGCGGTCAGTTCCCGCAGGGCGGCATCCCCGTTTTCCCGCACGTTCTGCATTAGGGCGCTGACGCTGGTGCGCAGGTTGGAGAGGTCCTTGGCGGGCCGCCGCGTAAGGGCCGGCCATTCGCTGGGGGACGGATTGTCGTAGATCTTCATCGGGCTCGAGGGATTAGAAATGGGTACTAAAGAATCATCTTATCGATGGGGACGATCAAAATTCCCTCCGCTCCGGTCGTCCGAAGTTGGTCGATGATGTCCCAAAACTTGTCTTCGGCGATGACGGTGTGGACGCTGCTCCAACCCTCCTCCGCCAGCGGAAGAACGGTGGGGGAACGCATGCCCGGCAGCAGGTTTGTGACCGCAGCTACCTTGTCCGTAGGGACGTTCATCAACAAATATTTCTTGTTCTTGGCGGCCAGCACGGACTTCACGCGGAACAGTAACTGATCGAGGATGGCCTGTCGCTCCCCGTCAATCTTGGGGCTGGCGGCAATCACAGCCTCGGAGGTAAGGATCACGTCCTGCTCCTCCAATCCATTTTTGAAGAGGGTAGACCCGGTGGAAACGAGGTCGCAGATCGCGTCGGCCAGACCGATGTTGGGGGCAATTTCTACGGAACCGGATATCTCGTGGATGTCCGCCGAAATCCCTTCCCGCTCGAGGTACTGTCGGAGGCTGACGGGGTAACTCGTCGCGATCCGTTTGCCGTTAAGGCTTTTGGGACCAGTGTAATCGGTTCCCTTCGGCGTCGCCAAACTGAGCCGGCACTTGGAAAAGCCCAAGTGCTGGACGATGGTAACTTGCTTGTCCTTTTCAATGACCGTGTTCTCTCCGATGATGCCGATGTCGGCCACTCCGTCCTGAATGTATTGAGGAATATCACTATTGCGCAGGTATAATACCTCTACCGGGAAGTTGCGGGCGGTAGCCTTGAGTTGGCCGCGGCCGTTATCGATGCGGATGCCGCACTCTTTCAGGAGTTGAATGGATTGATCGAGCAGGCGGCCTGATTTCTGGACGGCAATTCTGAGTTTCGGGGTAGACATAAATAAGTTACGTTGGTTGATCGGGTAAAACGGGCAATTGCCAAGGTCGCTGGGGAAAACAAGAAAGGTCCGCCGGCTACTTGCCAACGGACCTTGAGAATAATTTGCGGGATTTAAAATCCACCCACCTAACTACTACTCGCCGGTATGGCAAGGGTTAATAGCACGGTGATGATGGATGGCGTAGATCATAAATGGGTTGATCGTAATATGTGGTCTGCGTGGGGCAAACCTCCCTTAAAGTGGTGTGGGGCGGAATCGAACCGCCGACACATGGATTTTCAGTCCATTGCTCTACCAACTGAGCTACCGCACCGGGTATGATGTCTAGTTTTTAGACATTTTCGCTTTTGGTTTTCCGAAGGAAGCACAATCTGCTCCTGCGTCACATTTCGCGCTTCCTTCGAAAACGCAAAAATCTCCAAAAACTGGCAACCTTAAATTAAGACCTTAAAGTAATAACTAAAGTAGCACGTGCTCACACAACAGGCATTCCTGCTAAAGCGATGCAAAACTACGGCGGTATTTTTCAACCTGCAAGTAGGGCTTCCAAATTTATTTTGCCATTGAGCCGTGTAAAGCTATCCACCGTGGGTGACGGTCTGATCTTCAGGTGGTAGAAACGTTTGAACTTTTTTTGCGTTGCCCGCAACTTATCACTCTCTCCAACCCATTTGACCTTCCGAAACCGGGTAGCTGACGGCGAAGAATGCAGCGGCTAACCCTCAACCTCAATTACAAAGTTCATCACCATGTTTCAACTTCAAGATAAGCAGCGTCAGGAGCGCCACCACGATCATTAGCGAAGCATGAAATAGGCTGCCCGTTTGGGTAGAGCTGTTCGAGCCGCCTCGCTATTCAACCATTGATAGCGGGGCGGTTCTCATTCAGGGTGATCCACGAACTCCTCACGCTACCAAACTGGGATATAGTTCATCTGGAAGAACACCGGGATACGACCACGCAGTAGCAGCGAAGCTCAGCCGGAGGTGGCGGGTTAGCTGCGCTGCTACTTCGTGGTCGACTCCTGCTATCCCAACTCAGTAAGTATACCCCACTGGCCGGGGTGCTCGCGCGGTTGGTGCGGGTCAGGACAAGTTCGATGCTTGGCTTACTCCCTCCCTTTACGGACCCGTCGTATAACGGCTAGTACCCCTGGTTTTGGTCCAGGTAGTTGAGGTTCAATTCCTTGCGGGTCTGCGTTTTTTTTGCTCCGGTAGCCAAATTGGAATAAGGCACCACACTTTCACTGTGGAGATTGCGGGTTCAAGCCCCGTCCGGAGTACTGTGCATAGGCCCCTGCTGAGAGGGGGGCTGGATTGTGATTCCAGTTGTTGTGGGTTTGAATCCCATTATGCACCCATTGGCTAGGTAGCTCAGTTGGTAGAGCGGTTGCTTGAAGCGTAGCGCGTCCCAGGTTCAAGTCCTGGTCTAGCCACCTATAATGGTCTCATCGTACAACGGAGAGTATGGCGGATTGTCTATCCGCAGATCGGGGTTCGATTCCCCGTGGGACCGCTTAGAGATATTTGATATGTGACATGTGATATGTGATATGTGAGGACTGAATTACCATGACTCTCCAAAATATCAGTTACAGTCAATCAAATCACCATTCCTCGTTAGCTCAGTTGGTAGAGCAGCGCACTTTTAATGCGCGAGTCGTTGGTTCGATCCCAACACGGGGAACACTTTTCTGGCCATAAGGATGGTCAGCTGTTGATGGATGTACGGTAGTACCTCTAACAGCGGTAGCGGAGCAAAGCGACTGATTCAGCGGCAGCCAATCGCATATCGAGAATCAAATATCGCATATCCTTCAAGGCGGCAGCCAATCGTCTATCAAGTATCGTCTATCAGCTATCGTCTATCGTTAATAGCGGTAGCGGAGCGAAGCGACTGCAACAGCCAATCAGTCCTCACTTTTCGAGAGCACGAAGTACTGCGAAGCAAATCGCCAATCAAATAAACCCACCCAACCTCCTCCCCGTTATGGTCTCCGCATGAACCCCCTAAAAGCCATCTACCTAACCTGCGCCTGCCTCATCGCTATGGGCATCCTCCTTACCCTGGCTACGGATGGACCGCCTTACTCCGCACTCATGATTCTCCCGGCCATCGCCGCGGCGGGGGCCTACACCCTGGCTCCTCAGATCATGTGGTGGTGGTGGCAACGCAATCCGCCGGACCTGCCCACCGAATTGGCGGCTTTGCTGAACCGTTTTGACCTCTACCGGTCCCTCGACCTCGCCGGGAAGCGGGAATTTCGCCGCCGCACCTTTCTGCTGAAGGAGGCGACCCACCTGCACGGTCAGGCCATCGAGGAGTTCCCGGAGGACGTTCGGATCATGGTCGCGGCCTCCGCCGCAACGGTTACCTACTACCGAAAGGAGTTCTTACTGGACCACTTTGATACCATCATCTTCTACCGCCACGCCTTTCCGACGCCACTCATTGATAAGCTCCACACCAGCGAATTGCACGAGCCGGACGGCGCCATTATTTGGACGCTCAATTACTTCCTGCGCTCCGCCGTGGAACCGCAGAAATACCTTCACCTGGGCCTGTACGAATATACTCGCGCCCTTTTTTACCTGGAACCCCAGCTGCGTACTGCCATGACAGATCATGCACTGAATTACCCGCAGATTGAATCCATCACGCAATTCAGTGAAGAGGCGCTTAAGGAGTTCGTTGGGTTGGACGAATTGGATCTCCCGGCCATCACCAATGTCCTTTACCACACCCACGGAGCCGCTTTTGCTCGCCTGGAGCCTGCCATTTTTACGGCGGTGGAAGACTTGGTTACGCGAAAGGTCATCCTGGTTTAGGTTGAATCCTCCCGTCCCAAACCCGGCACCTGCGGCAGCGCCCACGGCCGCAAGCAGCAACGCGGCTAACTCGTCCCGTAATCAGTTGAAGCGCCACAAGAGAACATCAGACTAACTTTCAGAAAAAAATGAAAGTAAGGGCAACCACTACTGTTATGGCTTGTTCTATTGCTTCAATATCTAGCTATGAATACCGCCGATCTACTGGAAAAAGCACTGCGTAAAGAATGGCTCACCGCCGATGAAGGCGTGTGGCTGCTCGAAAACGCGGACACTTCCGAACTCATGTACGTCGCCAACCAGCTGCGTTTTCAGGCCGTGCCCGCCAACGACGTGACGTGGATCATCGATCGGAATTCCAACACGACCAACGTCTGTATCGCCAACTGTAAGTTCTGCAATTTCTACCGCCGGCCCGGCCACGAAGAGGCCTACACGACCACCATCGAAGAATACAAACCCAAGATCGAGGAAACCTTCGCCCTCGGTGGTGAACAGTTACTGCTGCAAGGCGGCCACCACCCCGACCTCGGGCTGGAATTTTACACTAACCTCTTCTCGGAACTCAAGGCTCTCTACCCCCGCCTGAAACTCCACGCCCTAGGCCCGCCGGAGATCGCTCACATCGCCAAATTGGAAGGCATGAGCCACTACGACGTGCTCAAAGCCCTGAAAGAATCCGGTCTCGATAGCCTGCCCGGAGCCGGCGCAGAGATTCTCAGCGACCGCGTCCGGAGGCTCATCAGTAAAGGCAAGTGTGGCGGGGAGGAGTGGCTCGACGTCATGCGCGCCGCCCACCAGCTCGACATCACCACCTCTGCAACAATGATGTTCGGCCACATCGAAACCAACTGGGAGCGCATGGACCACCTTGTGCGGATGCGCGCCGTCCAGGCCGAAAAGCCGGACCACGCCAAGGGTTTCCTGGCCTTTATCCCCTGGCCGTTCCAGGATGAGGATACCATCCTCAAAAAGATCAAACGCGCCCGCAATTCGGTGACGGGTGACGAGTACATCCGCATGATCGCTCTGAGCCGCATCATGCTGCCCAACGTCACCAACATCCAGGCGAGTTGGTTGACGGTCGGTAAGCAGGTCGCCCAGATTTGCCTTCATTCCGGGGCCAATGATTTCGGTTCCATCATGATCGAAGAGAACGTTGTTTCCGCCGCCGGCGCCCGCTGGCGCTTCACGGCCGATGGCATTCAGGAGGCCATCCGCGAAGCCGGTTTCCGCCCCCAACTCCGCACCCAGCAGTACGAATACCGTGATCTGCCGGAGCACATGCAGCAGCAGGAGTTGGACCGGGAGGCGTTGTTGGTGGATTGATTTTCGGACACCTGCTTATCCTGTATTTTCCGTAATTCTTTCCGAGCCGCAGTAACAGTTGAATCCCCCCGGCTTCACAAATCCACAGAGCGTCATCGACTGGTCTTCCGCTAATTCGACGGCTAAACTGGAAGGAGCACCTACGGCTACCACGCAACGGATTCCCGCCATGGCCGCCTTCTGCACGAGCTCAAAACTGGCCCGCCCGCTTAGGACTACGAAATGATCTTCCAGGGGTAAGCGCGCTTCTCGAAACGCCCACCCGAGTACTTTATCCATCGCGTTATGGCGGCCTACGTCCTCGGCGTGGTGCAAGAGTTCGCCTGTTAAACTGAATAGTCCCACACCGTGAATCCCACCCGTGCGCGCAAAGCTTTTTTGGGCTTCACGTAGTACGTCCGGGGCGGTCGAGATTACCGCTGCGTCTAGCTGCCACTTTAACAACGTTTCCGGAAAAGGTAGCGCCGCGTGCACCTGTTCGAGGGAGGTTTTGCCGCACACGCCACAGCTACTCGTCGTGTAGCCGTGCCGTTCGAGTCGCTGCCAATCGATGATAACTCCCGGGGCAGTTTTCACGACTATGGTGTTCCGTCCGGACTCGCTCTTTGCATCTCGGTGCGCCACGCTCACCACTTCGGCGGGCTCGCTCAGAATGCCTTCGGAGAACAGAAAGCCCAGTGCCAGGTCATGGTCCTGCCCCGGCGTGCGCATCGTGATCGCTACGCTTTTAGGGGCGCTGCCGCGGGTGCCTTGTAATTGGATTTGCAAGGGGGATTCTACGGCTAAATGGTCGTCCACTTTCTGCCGGACCGGACCCCGAAACCGATGGATTCGCATCGGCAGGGAAGCCATTAACGGGGGGAGTTTATGTAGGTAAGGAGTTGAATCAGGTCCTGCTCATCCTTCGGGTTGAGGCGGTTCTTTTTAAAGTAGGCGTAGGCAGCCTGGTTTTGACCGAGGTCCAGTGCAGCGAGGACGTCCTTCTTCTTATCGGCCCGGATCAACCTCCCGTTGCTAGCCAGGTAGGTGATTTGCCGCTTTTTGAGCTTACGGACGGCCTCGCTGGTGTCGAACATATTTTTTTGGGGTGGGTCCTGCCACTCGGCCGTATGCTTGATGAGGACCTGGTTATCGGTATCCCGGTAGAGAACCTGGTAGATGACCATCTCCGCCCCTTCGGATTGGACGACGAAGTAGTCGTCTCCCAATTGCGCCTCGCGGACCATGGTTGTGTAGATCTCGTAAATATCCTCACCGTCCTTGATCTCAAATTTCTGGTCGATCAGCCGGTACCGGCCCTGAACGGTGGCCGTTTCGTTAGTGGTCGTCCGAATGACGAGCTCTTCCCATTCGGGGCGGAGGTAGGCAGTTTCCGGGGTGAGTTCCAGCGTGGCGGGCGGGGCACTGGCGTAGAAGGTGCCACCGGATTGCAGTGCGGCGGAGGCATCCTGGCGGTTGAACATATCGTTCGTTGCCCGGCTGTTGGGGCGGACTTCTTCACGGAGATCAAGGTTCTCCTTTTCTTGAGCGGCAAGTGAAAAAGTGAGGCAGATACAGATAAGGAAGAGAAGCGTACGCATGGTTTGAGGGTGTTGGGTTAACAGCAAAAATATACGAATTCTTTCGGGCTGGTCCGATTCAGCAGTCTCTTGGCGGGCTGGTCCGGGCGCTTAGCATACCTTTCAGTGAATGGGGTCCATCCCTGACGCCGGAGGTGCCGGTTCCCATTGCTACGCACCTGCGTCAGCGCCCCGATCAAGTTCCGCGCTGATCTCTTTTGGGTAGCAAAGGAAGTGCTTGGTGAAGGTGCGCGGCGCGATGCCGAAGGTGGAAGCCTGGGACATGGGGGTAACGGAGCCGTCCTTCTTCAGGACCATGATCTCATCCTTGTGAATGGTGTACGCGCTGTTAGATTCCTCACCGATGATGAGGAACTTTTCGGCCCCACGGGGGAGGTCACGATTATTCGCCAGTGCCTCACGGACGCGACGGATGTAACCTTCGGGGAAGGGTTTGTCGGAAAATTCCAGCCGAAAAAGGCGGCGGTGTACCAGGCCGTAGCTGAGGTAGGAGAGCAAGGCGTCCGGATGCTTGCACCAAGCCTTGACGGCGGAGGAAATGTCCGTATCGTCGAGCTCCGCGAAGCAGTCGAGCAGTTCGTTGCGACGATTGTGGAAATCTTCACCGGTGATCTTGTTGCTGAGGAAGTATTCCAGCGTGGGTGGCGACCATACGGGCGTGCCAGCGTCATACAGTTCCCGGGCGCGCCGTAGGACGAGCTTGAGCATTTGTTCCGCTGAGACGACGGTTTTGTGGAGGTAGACCTGCCAGTACATAATCCGGCGGCTGGTGAGGAATCGTTCGACGGAATAGACGCCCTTCTCTTCTACGACGAGGCGGCCATCCGCGACGTTGAGCATCTTAATAATGCGGTCATAGCCAATTACGCCTTCCGCAACACCGGTGAAGAAGCTGTCGCGGTTGAGGTAGTCCATCCGGTCCATATCGAGTTGGCCGGTAACGAGTTGGTGGAGGAAGTGCTTCTTGTACTTGCCCCGAAAGATCTTGATGGCTAGATCGAGCTTGCCGTCGAACTCATCGTTGAGGCGCTCCATGAAAAGCAGGGAAAGATCTTCGTGGTGCGCCTTGATGAGCGTGTTCTCCAGGGTGTGGGAGAAAGGTCCGTGGCCAATATCGTGGAGAAGAATGGCGATCTTGGCCGCCTCCGCCTCTCGCTTGTTGATCTTGACGCCCTTGCGCTTGAGGCTATCGATGGCCAGCGTCATCAGGTGAAGGGCGCCCAATGCGTGGTGAAAGCGAGTGTGTAGTGCCCCCGGATATACGTAGTGGGTCAGGCTCACCTGCTTGATGCTCCGCAGGCGCTGAAAGTAGGGGTGCTCCACCAAATCAAAGAGGATGCCGTAGGGGATACTGACGAAGCCGTAGACGGGATCGTTGAGGATCTTATGGGTTTTCTCCATGGGTGTAAACGGCTTTGAATCAGTAAGTGGCCCCTAAATCTATTGAGGGTGTCGTGGTTGCTCTATATAAAAGGTAGACGTTTGGCGGGCAGGGATGTTTTCCAAAGGGCTTGCCTATCCGTACATCATGAGTCTTCGCCAATCCGTTAATTTGACGTTAATGCCCGGATCGGTGGCGGCCGGACACAACCCTTCCTTTGGTCCAATCATTTATACGTCTGACAATGCCGGCAAGCAACATTTAATGTGGTTGTACGTCCGGTGCCTGCTGGCTTAAATTTGTTCCTTGCGCTGACCCACCGAATAATCGGGTTAGTTCTTGCGTTAGCAATTGTAATCCCAAGGGCAAACAACACCACTATGAAATTTCGCGGCACCCTGCTATTTGCGGCCCTCCTCTTCGTAACCGGCATCTTCTACGCAGCTTATACTCCCGAACCCTTCCCCCCCGGAGATAAGGATTCGGTGATCATCCAAACGATGATGCGCAACCTTGCCCGGTTCCACTACCAGCCGCTGCAGATTGACGACGAACTGAGTAAACGTGCCTACGATTTTTACCTGGACGACGTGGATGGCAACCGCCTCTTCTTTACGCAGCAAGACATCAAAGCTTTTGAAGGGCAACGCCTGGCTATTGACGATCAGATCAATGCCGGTTCCTACGAGTTCTTCGAGCTCGTCCAGAAGCACATGGACGCCGCCGTTGACAAAACGGAAAAGATCTACACGGAAATCCTGAGTGAGCCTTTCGCCCTCGAGCGCGGTGGTAACATCACTCTCCGCAACGAGGATGATTCAGAATGGACCAAGAACGACCAACAACTTCGCCAGTACTGGGAGGAATACCTGAAGCGGGATATCCTCAACCAGATCACCAATAAACTGGAGGAGAATGCGAAGAATGACAGCCTGCTCGTCAAACCTACCCCCGAAGAGTTGGAGGTAACCATGCGCGAAAAGACCCTCGAACGCTACCAAAAGTGGACGGAGCGGATGCGCACCGGCAAACTTTCCATCAAGCGCAGCCAGTACCTGAATGCGCTCACTTCCATGTTCGACCCCCACACGAGCTACTACCGTCCGAAGGATAAGGAGAGTTTCGACATCCGTTTCTCTGGCCGCCTGGAAGGCATCGGTGCTACCCTGCAAACCAAGGATAGCTACACCCGCGTCACCAGCCTCGTGGTCGGTGGCCCCGCCTGGAAGGGTGGAGAATTGGAGGTGGACGACCTCATTATGTCCGTCCGCCAGGGCGATCAGGATACCATCGTGGACATTAAGGATATGGTGGTGGAGGACGTCGTCACCTACATCCGCGGCAAGAAGGGCACTACGGTGATCCTGAAAGTACAGAAGCCAGACGGCGCCATCCAGGAGATTTCCATCGTCCGTGACGTGGTGGTGATCGACGATAGTTTCGCCCGCTCCCTCGTGGTTCCCGGTCGCGCTGAAGGGGAAAAGGTAGGCTACATTAACCTGCCCAGCTTCTACGCTGACTTCCAGAATAAGGATGGCCGTTTCTCCGCAAAGGACATTAAGGTAGAGCTCGAAAAGCTGAAGGAGCAGAACGTGGATGGTATCATCCTCGACCTCAGAAATAATGGTGGCGGTTCCCTACGTGACGTGGTGGACATGTCCGGATTCTTTATTCCCGAAGGCCCCGTCGTACAGGTGGCCGGCCGCGGAAAGGAGAAGGAAGTGCTTTCCGACAAGGACCCCAGCGTGGTGTACGATGGCCCACTGGTCGTCCTCGTCAATCAGTACTCCGCCTCCGCCAGTGAGATCCTCGCCGCTGCTTTGCAGGATTACAACCGCGCCGTAATCGTAGGCAGCCCCAGTACCTTTGGTAAGGGGACGGTTCAGCGCTTCATTGACCTCGACCGTACCATTCCCGGCCGCAGTGACGTAAAGCCACTCGGCTCCGTGAAACTGACGATGCAGAAGTTTTACCGCATCAACGGTGGCTCCACCCAACTACGTGGCGTAGTGCCCGACATCATTTTGCCGGACAGCCGCTCTCTCCTCGAAACGGGTGAGCGCCAGCAGCACGCCCCCCTCGCGTGGACGAGCATCGACCCCGCCGAGTACGAGCAGAACGTGTACACGATCGACTTTATGGACGAACTCGCCGCCCGCTCCAACAGCCGGGTAAACAGCAACAACACCTTCCAACGCATTAAGCAGAATGCGGAGCGGGTGAAGAAGCAAAGCGATCGCAACACCTACCCCCTCGCCCTGAGTGATTACCAGAACCTCATTCGCGCTAATAAGTCGGAGGCGGAGATGTACGACGATTTGTTCGACGACGTCGTTAACCCCGGAGTCCTTAACCTCGTAGTGGACCTTGAGCCCATCCTACAGGATGAGAGCAAGACGGCCCGTAACGAAGAGTTTAAGGAGAGCGTCAGTAAGGATGTTTACATTCAGGAGGCGATTAATATCCTGGCTGATATGCAGGAGTTGGCGAAGTAGAACTGCTCGCTCTTTGTGCTCCGGATTTTTCAAAATTTTGCAGGAGTTGAAGAGGCTGGGGAGGCCTACGGCGCTACGCATCTGCCCGTCCCGAAGGGCCGGCTTGCGTAGCGATGGCACACCGTCAGGTGGCCCATTCTACTGCCTCGGGTGGTCTATTTCATTAAAGACGATGAATCATTCAACAACATAATTTACGCTAAAAGGCCTGACTGCACTGCAGTCAGGCCTTTTAGCATTTTCGGAGTAATCCTCGTTACCTGGCTGCCAGCGTTTCCCCCGGCGTGTTACCTTTGCGGCCCCGGTGGTAAAAGCGGGTTGAGTGGTCAACCCAAGCTTTACCGGACGTGTTTTAATAGGCGTACTTATCGGGCTTCCTGATCAGCAACAGCTGACTTTAAATCTCTCCGAACCAAGGGCCAGACCAACCAAAAAATCAATTGGAAATGCAATACGATCTCATCATTATCGGTAGTGGCCCCGGCGGTTACGTAGCGGCCATCCGTGCCGGACAGCTTGGCATGAAGACGGCCATTATCGAACGGTACAACGCCCTCGGCGGCACCTGCCTTAACGTAGGTTGCATTCCTTCCAAGGCGTTGCTGGATAGCTCGGAGCACTACCACGCTGCCCACGAGAAATTTGCGGAGCACGGGATCAAGATTGAAAATCTGGGCATCGACATGCCGCAGATGATCAACCGTAAGAATGACGTCGTGAGCCAAACCGTCAAGGGGGTACAGTTCCTGATGAAGAAGAACAATGTGGACGTTTACTACGGCCACGGCACTTTTTCCGGGCCTAACGAAGTCAAGGTGGCCATGAACGAGGGGGACGACCAGACGCTCACCTCCAAACACTTCATTATTGCCACCGGCTCCAAGCCCATCACGCCGGCCATGATGAACTACGATAAGAAACGGGTAATCACCTCTACGGAGGCGCTCAACATTCAGGAAGTACCCAAGAACATGGTCATCGTCGGCGGTGGCGTTATCGGCCTTGAGTTGGGCAGCGTCTACGCCCGCCTCGGTACCGAAGTGGAAGTGGTGGAATTTCAGGATCGAATCATCCCCACCATGGACAAGGACTGCTCCAAGGAACTCATGCGTGCGCTCAAGAAAACGGGCGTGAAATTCCACCTCAAGCATAAAGTGACGGACGTGCAGGGTAACGATACCGGCGCTAAAGTCACGTTTGAACCTAAAGCAGGCGGCGATGCCAAAACCATCGACGCAGACTACTGCCTCATCGCCATTGGCCGCCGCCCCTACACGGACAACTTAGGCTTGGACAAAGCCGGCGTCAACGTCGACGAACGGGGCCGTATCGCCGTTGGTGATCACCTGGAAACCAACGTTCCTCACATCTACGCGATTGGTGACGTCGTTCGCGGCGCCATGCTCGCGCATAAGGCAGAGGAGGAAGGTGTGTTTGCCGTCGAAACCATCGCTGGTCAGAAGCCGCACGTAGATTACAACCTCATCCCCGGCGTCGTCTACACCTGGCCCGAAGTGGCTGCTGTTGGTAAGACGGAAGAAGAGATCAAAGCGGAAGGTATCCCCTACAAAGCGGGTAAGTTCCCGTTCAAAGCACTCGGCCGCGCCCGCGCCAGTATGGACATTGAGGGTATGGTAAAGGTCATCGCCCACGCGGAGACTGATGAGATCCTGGGCGTCCACATGGTCGGCCCCCGTACGGCGGATATGATCGCGGAAGCCGTTGCGCTGATGGAGTTCCGGGCGAGCGCGGAGGATGCGGCGCGGATGAGCCACGCCCACCCTACGTATACGGAAGCCTTTAAGGAAGCGGCGTTGGCGGCTACTGGAGATCGGGCACTTCACGTATAAGGGTTGGGGCCTCCGGCGGTACCGACAACCCGTCCCGAAGGGCCGGCTTACGTAGCGATGGCACACCGTTAGGTGGCCCATTCTACTGAGATGAAAGATGTCTCCTGCACTCAATATTCTACGATGCTGGTAGCCATTTTCGACGTAGCTCGGTGTTAAGATGATCAGATCGAAATCCCTCTTTCAATTAACTCTCGACTTTTAGCCGGAGATATAGTCCCAATTCCGCTCTGTCACTTCTTTTGTAGCCAAAAGAAGCAAAAGCTTTGTCCTTTGCAGGTGGTAGTGATTTCTCGGCGGGAAAGCTAAAATCTGCCAACTCGCCAATCGCTTTGTTCGCTGCGCCTTAGCCTTTTGATTGCATAATATGGTGGGCTATTTCTTTAAACTTGTGCGTGCTCAAACAGTGCAGATTTCTTCACGCTTTCCCGCCGAGAAATCACTACCACCTGCAAGGGACGGATAATCTCCAGAGGCCTCAGATATCCCGTCTAAAATCTAAGATCTAACGTCTGAAATCCTCAACGCTTTTCTACCGGGAAACCACTACCACGGTTGCTGGACGGATAATCTCCAGAGGCCTCAGATATCCCGTCTAAAATCTAAGATCTAACGTCTGAAATCCTCAACGCTTTTCTACCGGGAAACCACTACCACGGTTGCTGGACGGATAATCTCCAGAGGCCTCAGGTATCCTGTCTAAAATCCAAAATCTAACGTCTAAAGTCCCAGCACCACTCCCAAGCCCCGGTGGTCCGAATACCCCGTCTCCACCCGCTCTACGGAGTGAATGGTGAACGCTGTATCCACCATCAGGTAATCAATCCTTAGCCAGGGGATCGGGCCGGTGAACGTCGTGCCGAGCCCCGTTCCCGCTTCCGCCCAGGCATCCCGTAGGCGGGGCGAGAGAGCTTTGCGGTAGGTATAGGAGGAAGGGACGTCATTAAAATCGCCGCCCAGAATGACGGGGTGCGGGCTGGCGTTGACGATGGCCTGGATTTCTTCCGCTTGTTGGGCCCTCTTCGCGGCCGCTGTGGCGTAGCTGCGGAGCATGGACTTGGCGCGATTTACAGTTTGGTCCAGGTCTTTATCGTTACCGATCCGGTCGGCGAGTTTGGAAATTTGGTTGGACTGCAGGTGGGCGTTTATCACCCGGACTTTCCCCAGTTCCGTATCCACATCCACCACGGTAAATCCGTTGTAGGCCTTGGGGGTATAGTGGCTGGAAATTTTCTTCAGGCCCGACGCAAAGGTCACGGCCGTTTTCCCCGTTGGTTGATAGTAGTCTCCGAGGCCAAGGTGCTGCTTTATGTAAGACCGTTCCGCCTTCGTATTCGCGAAGCGGGAAGACTCCTGGACCATCAGCACGTCGGGGTCATAAGACTTGGCGAAGGAGAGGCTCCGGTCCGCACTGATTTTTTTCCAGGCGTCATTCCGGAACAATCGCACATTAGTCGTGAGGACCCTGATGGTGGGCTCGCCTTTAGCTGACTTGGTTCCACCACCAAAAGAAAAGAGTTGGGGTACCAGGGGGAGGGCAAACACTAAAATTACCAGTGGAAAAACCAATTTGCGCCAATCCTTGCGGTAGACAAGTATCCCCGCATAAATAAGGGTAAACAACAGCAACACCGGTAGCATCAAAGCAATGATGGCGGGGGGCCAGAGTTGATCCGGCGGAATGAATCGTGCCAGCAATCCGCATCCAGCGAGGAAGGCCGTGCCGTAACCCAGCAAGTGAAAGAGGAAGCGGAACAAGGTGGTGGCTTAAAATTACTGGTTGGAAGCGCGGAAAAGAAAGTCCTTTTCCTCCTTCGAAAGGCTATTGTAACCCCGCTCCTTGATCTTATCCAGAATAGCGTCGAGCTGCTCCTGGTGGGAAAGTTCGGGCTCCTCGTAGGTCGTGGAAGACCGGGAAGAATGGCCGGACTTCTTAGCCTCACCACCCGCCTTCCGCATAAAGCTGGGGCGCGTCTTTGGCGTTGTTTCCTTGACGGAACGGCCACCCCGTGAAGCGGAGCGGGGGCCTTTCTTTTTATGATCGGAGGAAGGGGTAAGGAGGCGATCCCAGGTGCGCTCCACCCAGGAGATTGCATTGGCAACCGGTTCGGTGATGTCGCGCCCTTTCCGCAGTTGGACGGCAAAGAGGATACCAAAGATGATGCCACCGATGTGGTCAATCGTACCTCCGATGTTATCGAGCGTCCCCAGGCTCAGAACCTGGATCAGGATCGTTACGATGACGATGTACTTGAGTCGCACGTTACCCAGAAACATCAGGCGGATACTGTACTCGGGGGAAAGGACGCCAATCGCCGTCAGGATACAGGAGACTGCTCCGCTCGCACCGTAGGCAACGGAAATACCATCCTTCAGGGAGGTAGGGTAGATCACGGCAAAGGAGAACAGAAAAGCAAACAATCCACCGGCCAGGTAGAGCGGTAGGATGCGACAGTCTCCGTACAAATCCCCCATAATGCGGCCGAACCACAGGAGGAAGAGCATATTCCACAGGATGTGGAAGAAACTCACGTGTAGGAACATGTGGGTAATGAGCGTCCACGGGTGCGTCAAGAGATGCCACGGGTCGTAGGTCACCGCCAGGAAGCGGAGTACTTGCTCGAAGATGGGCGACTCACTAAAGCCATTGATGATGTTGAAGACCACCCCCGTCAGTGCCACCACGATCCACACGGCGACGTTGACAATGATGATCTTGTTGACCATATTGCCAAAGTTGAATTCGCGGCGGACGTCGTCCCAGATGGATTGTAGCATGAGCGGGTTGGATGCGCTATTGAAAAAACGATTTAACCGGGAATAGTTGTGTGTGCCCAGGTAAAAAGGATTGTTGGGTCTTATTGCGGGCTTTTGGTGGGGTGGTATGGCGGGAGAGACGTTAGACGTTGGATTTTAGATCTTAGACGGAATTGTGCCTAACCAAATAGCGTTGACAGATTAATAATGAAGTCGCGCCATTACGCACGACGGTTTTTAAATTTTTCCTCAGTTAGGTACTTGACACCGGCGGGGAGTATTTGCCCACGCCCCTCACGGGCATACTTGCCGGGCGTGGGTAAATACTTCACGACGGTTGGGCACAGGTCTTCATTCACCCCCTGGCCGTCCTTGATCAAGAGCGCATAGCGGTAGCCTGGCTGATCCGATCGCCAGCCGGCCACAAAGGCTTTGGGACTGCTTCGCAACGGCAACCTTCCGTGGATCCGTTTGGTATTATAGTGCTTCACGGCTCTGTTTACCAGGCGCTTTAGCTGGTCAAAGTCTTTGGGTTGCCAGTGGTCGAGGTACTCTTGTTTGATCACACCGTTGAGGCGTTCAGCGTAAGCATTGTCCAGCGCTACGTCGCACATACTACTTGAGATGCCTCTGCTACGCAGTCGTTCGACGAACTGACGACTACGATACTGCGAACCACCATCGCTGTGGAAGATGAGACCCTGTAGATCTGACTGACCACACTGGCGAAAAGCGCTTTCCAAGGCAGCGATGTTTGCCGTTGCCAGTAGGTGTTTGCTCGTATGGACACCTACGATCTGACGGCTATAAACGTCAATGATGAAGGTGATGTAGTAAAAGCTATTGTTGATGCGATAGTACGTCGTATCGCTCTGCCATACTTGGTTAACCCCATTGATAATCAGTTCTTTAATTAAATTAGGATAGCGATAGGACCCCGATCGGGTTACCCGCACGTAGTTGCGTTTACGGACTAGGGCATAGCCACGCCGGGTCATCTCACGGCAGAATGCGTTGCGCGAGATATGCCGCGGCCGTAGCATACTCCAGGCTTTCTGTAGGCCCAGGCCGGGGTGTTCTCTGCGCAACAGTTTTAACTGAGACTCAGCTCCGTTCATGGCATCCTCGTACTTAGCTCGGCGCTTCCAAAAAGCAGCGTGAGCTTGTCGACTAACGCCCAAGGCTAAATAGATCGTTTGCTTCGTCATTGGCTCTTCTTTTTGCTCGAAGAGTCGGCTGAGCGCAGTGTGGAAGCAGCTTTTTTTTTGAACTCCGGCATCTCCTCTTCGTAAATGGCCAGCATTCTCGTTTTGTGGTCAAGTTGAATGGCCATCCGACCGAGGAGGGCTTGCTGTTCGGCGAGCTGACGTTGCAGTTCTGCAAGCTTAGCAGTTTGACTATTGGGGACTTCGACGATAACGGCATTCTTCTTGGCCATGCTACTGTATTTAGCGATCCAGTTGTAGATCGTTTGATAAGATACGCCGTAAAGCTGGACCATTTGCTTGACACTAAAGGTGCCCTCCTCAAAATCTTTGACGCGGGCTCGTTTGAAGCACTCGCCGTAGCGCTTGGTGGGACGGATCTTCCGATTTTTTGTTGACATTTCGATGCATTGGTGTCAACGTATTTGGTTTAGGACAAATACCATAGGCTTTGGGTGTTCAACCGTCCCTTACCGGTGGTAGTGATTTTCCGGCGGAATGGCGTTAAGAAATCTGCACTGTCCGAGCACGCTACAGATTGAGTATTTAGTTCACAATTCGATGTAATCGATCTATCCAAGCTCAGCGCGAGAGTCGAGTGGCGAGTTTGCAGATTTTAGCCATTCCGCCGGAAAATCACGTTAAGCCACGGTTACAGGACAAAGCTTTTGCTTCTTTTAGCTGCGCTGCTACTGCGTGGTGGCTACAAAAGAAGTGGTGGAGGAGAAGCGGTAGAATAATGTGTCACGCCAAATTAAACTTGGCACGCCACTAGTAGAATGGGCCACCTAACGGTGTGCCATCGCTACGCAGGCCGGCCCTTCGGGACGGGTTGTTACAAGCGCCGCCGGAGGTATATGACGACATTGAAATAGAGGTCCTATCCATCCGGTCTAAAATCCAAAATCTAACCTCTAAAGTCATTTCTTCCCCCGCAACCCTCGCAGGTTATACAAATCCCGATACGCTACCCGCGCCTCCTGGGCTGGGGATCCGAAATAGGATTTCCCCGCCTCCGTATCGTTCATGAGGCCGGACTGGGCCATCACGGTAGTCCGTTCGGCCAGGGTAAGGTTTTGAGTTACGCCGACCTGGCCCTGGAGGACGCACCAATCCCCCAACGTTGTATTGCCGGCCACGCCAACCTGGGCGGCGAGGAGGCAGTGGCGGCCGATCTTACAGTCGTGGCCGATCTGGACGAGGGCGTCGAGTTTCGTTCCGTCACCAATTACCGTGGGGGAGGAGACGCCGCGGCTGATGTTGCAATTTGGGCCAATGGTGACGTCATTGCCGATGATGACCGTTCCGCCACTGCGCCAGGGGTGATAGCCGGCGGTGGTCTTCTTGAAGTAGAAGGCTTCGCCCCCAACCACCGTATTTGCGCCGATGGTTACCCCATCACCGAGGTGGACGCCCTCCAGCAAAACGGCGTTCGGGCCGATGTGGCAGTTGGCCCCTACCCTTACCCCGGCACCCGCGGCAGCGCCCGGGCCAAAAACTGTTCCTTCGCCGATTTCCGCGGAAGCATCGATCCGATCACCGTACTGGGTCGCTGGACGTTGCTCGCGTACGAGATCGTTATAGGCGAAAAACGGGGCGTCGACGACGATGAGCGCTTTCCCCGCCGGGCATTCCGTAACCTGATCGATGAGGATGACGGAAGCGGCCGAGGCCAGCGTCGGGGCGTAGTAGCGAGGATGGTCGACGAAGCACAGATCGCCCGCCTCCACGTGGTGAATTTCGTTGAGGCCAGTAACGACGAGCGAAGAGTCGCCGATGAGCTGACCGCCGAGGCGATCGGCTAATTCCTGGGCAGTAACGGGTTGGGCGAGGAGCATGGCGGGGGGATTTAAGGTGCCCCGAAGGTAAGCCGCTGGCCCCAAGTTGCACCGTCCTTTATGGTGCTGGTAAGGACGCCTTAATCGGTTTTGACGCCGGTCTGTTTGAACTTGTAGTAACTCACGAGCGCGCCGTACACCCATCCCTCCTGGCCGTCGGGTAAACGGACTTTCACCCAGGGTGCAGTGGGTTTGAAATCTCCGAGGTCGAGTTGGTAGAGTGAGTCGGTGACTTCGTTGAGGAACGTGACCTCCCCGTAAAGCGGCAGGCGAGCGAGGACGCCATTTTTGAGGCTCGGGCCGGACCGGACGTTGAGGCCATCGATGGTGGAGTAGAGTGGCGTAACGCGCTCAGTGACGGTTTTGACGCCGTATCCACGTACGAGAGAATCGCCGGGTAATGGTGTTGTCATCCCGCGCAGTAAGGCGGCGGCTTTGGCGGCCTGCTCAATGCTGTCGAGCTTGCGTTGCATAAGTAGTTTGTTGTCCTGCTGAATGAGCGTGTCGAGGTAGCGGCGGCGCTCGGTTTCCTCGACCTGGTTTGCGGTTGCCGGGTCGGAAGAACTGCACTGGCGCATGGCCCAAAACAGAAAGATCAGCGTGACGATGGACATCAGGATGAAGGGGACGAGGCGGGCGTTATTGTACTTGGTCTTCGACATAGAGCCACAAAGGTAAGCGCGCAAAATTCCCGAAAAAAGGATCGTGCGTTCAGCCGCGCTTATTGCAATTTATCGGCGACGACGATGTACTGGTATTCGAGCGTTTCGTCGTCGCTACTCACGAGGTGGTAGCCGGCATTTTTGAGCATATCCTCAAGGTCGCCGAGGGCGATGCGGTTGCTCTTTGCGGGGCCGATGTCGGTATCCTTTTTCTTCCAATCCACGATAACGATGCGGCCGTCGGGACGCAGGGCGGGGGAGATTTTTTTGAGGTATTGCTCCCGCCGCTCGATGTACATGAGGGTGTTAACGAAGAGGATGATGTCCACCTCGTTGTCTTCCAGATTGGGGTCGTCCGGCGTACCGAGGCGGGGTTCGAGGCGGCTGCGCCGGGCGCTGGGTAGTTCACGGTCGCGCAGTGCAGCGAGTTCGCTGATGAGTGTGTCCGTTAGTTCTACGGCGATGACGCGGTCGGCGATGGGCGCGAGGCGGCGGGCGAAGAAGCCCTTTCCGGCGCCAATATCAGCGACGACCTTTTCTTCGAGGTCGCCCATGGCGTCCATCACGGCGCCGGGTTGTTGCCAGAAGCCGCGATCCCGTTCGGTCGTTTGCTTATCGTCGAGGTATACGCCGGGGTCCTGTACGGGGAGTGGTTCGGGCTGGCAATTGGAGAGGAACAGCATCGAGAGGAAGACCAAAGTTAGGAGGTGGCGCATTGCACGGGGTTTACGGGTGGTAAGATACTTCCTTAAATGGAGTCGGTTCCCGACCTCTAGGTCGGGTTCACTACCGGTACGTCGACCTTTAGGTCGATGCTCCTCTACCACTTCTTTTGTAGCCAAAAGAAGCAAAAGCTTTGTCCTGTAACCGTGGCTTAACGCGATTTTTCGGCGGAATGGCTAAAATCTGCAAACTCGCCACTCAACTTTCGCACTGAGCTTTAGCCTACTGATTGCATTATAAAGTGGGTAATTCTTCCATCCGTCGCGTGCTCGAACAGTGCAGATTTCTTAACGCCATTCCGCCGAAAAATCACTACCACGGTTAAGGGACGAATAACCTACAGAGAATTCAGGTCTCGTCTGAAGTCCTCAATGCCATCCCGCCGGAAAATCACTACCACGGTTAAAGGACGAATAACTTCCAAAGGATTCAGGTATCCCGTCTAAAATCTAAAATCTAAAATCTATCGTCTAAACTCCTCAACGCCTTTCCACCGAAAGATCATTATTGCGGTTAAGGGACGAATAACCTCCCAAGGCTTCAGGTATCCCGTCTAAGATCTAAAATCTAACGTCTGTCGTCCAAAGTCCTAAAAACACTCCCGCCACAACACCCAACCACAAACACCAGTAAGCGCCAGTACGCCAAACGTCCAGCTGAAGATGGTGAGCCAGTCTGGGCCCAGGGGGATGGCATCCGCGCGGCCACTCAGGGTGAAACCGGCCCAGTAGAAAGGGTGAGCAAAGGCTGTTTCCTCCCGCAAATACCGCTGCGCTGCGTACAGCGCCGTGCTGCGCTCCGCCCCGTCGGCCAGGGAGGTATAGAATTGGCGCATGAAGGCCTCCGTAGCCGCGTCGTCCACCTTCCAGAGACTGGTAAGCGTGCTGCGGGCACCGGCGGAAGCGAAAGCATTGCCGAGGCTGAGGACGCTCTCCCCCGGCGCAATTTTCCCGAGGCTGGTCTCGCAGGCGGAAAGTACTACGAGGTCCGCCTCCACGGGCAACGTTTGCAGGTCGTTGAAGTAAAGCAATTCGTCGTCTTCAATCGCTTCGCCCTCCTGCGCGAAGGCGAGAAAACTGAGGCTGGGGTTCACCGGGTCCACCAAGCCGTGGCCGGCGACGTGGAGGATGGCAGCATTCCCCAAAGTTTCAATGAAATTGGCCAGGCTCGCCGCCGTATCCGTGATCGCCTCACTGTTGGGGATGGCCCCCGTAATGGCCACCACCTCCTCCCGGTTATGTTGTAGGGGCAGCAGCCCGGGGAAGGCCTCCGGTTGGGCGCCGGCAATTGGCCGGCGGGTTGACCGAGCACTCCTAAGGGCGGATAGGCCACCCGCCGTCATCTCTCCACCGTAGGACGGTGCGAATGCCAAAAGATTACGCTCATAAACGGGAGATGTCTGCCGCTCCAACTCCAGTAAGTAACGGAGGGAGAGCGTAGTCGTTACCTCCCGTCCGTCGGCTCGGTACGATAGTTGGGAGTAATCCACCGCGCCACCAGATTCCGCTACGGGTAGGGCCGCAAAGGGGAGGTAGTGGAGGGCACCGTCCGGGACAATCAGCAGCCGATCACCAAAATCAATGTCATCCGGAAAAAGGAGGCGACCCAGCTCCGCCCCGGCGGCAGCGAACCGCGCGTCAAGGTCCGCCTGCGCCGTTGCGGACCGTAGTGATTTATCACGGTAGGCCCCCGCAACGATGGCTGCGCGGTAGTCTTCCACCAATTGCTGCAGGGTATCGGCGCCGGGGAGCGTCCACATTTTTACCTGGTCGGAGCCGTCGAGGTAAAAACCGAAACTCCGGTCCCGGCCCAGGTGGTATTCCACCACGCCGCGCCCGGTAGCGGCGAGGTAGTCGATGACTTCCTGCCGGTTCAGTTCGGTATCGACGGTGTCCAGGTTTGGGCCTTCGCTTCTCAGGTGTAGTTCCAGCCGCAGCAATTGGTTAGCGTAGGCGCTTTCCAGGCTGGGGTCGGCTACTTTTTGGCGTTCGAGTTCGGCGATGTTGTAGCGGAGGTCCTGCTCCCGCCGGTCAGCGGCCCGTTGGGTTTGTTGGAGGCCGGCGAGTTGGGAGTAGGCTTTGGCCCGTTCACTCAGGGTGAAGGCTTTCCAGACATCTTCTTCTCCATCGGGCTCGAGAGAACGCTGATGGTAAAGGTTAACACCCAGATCGTAGTAACCCCAGCCGGATTCACTGAGGGCAAAGCGGCTACCGTCATTATTGAATTGGGCGCGGGCGAGGTCCTGATAGTTGAAAAGTTCTTCGAGGTCGCGCAGGGCGTCGTCCGTCCGGCCTACGGACAGCAGGTAGCGAGCGCGGTTTTCGTAGATGTTCATGGCATTGGCCAGGGACCGGACGCTATCGGGCTCGATGTAACTGAGGTCTCCGCTTTCCGTCGTGGTTCCGGATTTACTCACCAGGTTCATCGCTCGTGCGTAGGTGCTCAGGGTCTGATCTTCCTGGCCGAGGCCTGCGTAGACGTCGGCTAGTGCGACCATGGTGCTGGCTTCGGCGAAGGGGACGCCTTCCGAATAAGGGTATTCCATGGTGCGGCGGTAGTACCGCAGGGCTTCGTCGTAATCGCCATCTTCCTGGTAACTGGCCGCCAGGTTGCCGTAGACGATATTGAGGCTCGTAGGGTCGCCCTTCACGCTATCCAGCACGCTGATGGCGCGGCGGAATAGTTTCCGCGCCGTGTCCATATCCTTCCGTTTGTAGTAAAGGTTTCCCTGGGTCGAGATCACGTCGGCAACGTAGGAGTATTCCCCCAGCTGCCGGGCGCTGGCAATGGCGATGGGAACGAAAGATTCCGCCTTATCGTAGTCCTCCAGATACTGATAATGCTTGACGGCATCGTAGTACATCTGGTGCTGATCGATCAAGGTCGGCTTGCTGTATTCTTCCAGCAGGCTCGTCATGGCGACGACCGAGCTGCGGGTGAGTTCCCGGTCATTCGCCTCTTCCGCGATCACGCCGAGTAGCTTGAGGCTGCGCAGCCAGTTGGTCGTGTCGGTTTCGCCCATCCCGTCGTAGATCGCGATGGCGTCCCGCAGCAGCACGGTCGCCGTATCGGGCCGTCCCAACCAGTGCATCGAGTTGGCCAGGTTGTAGCGGGTGTGGGCGCGGTGGACGTGTGGCCCGTCGTACAGTTGGTCCCGGATCGAAATGGCCTTTTGGTACATCGGTACGGCGTTCACGTCGTCGTACACCTGGTAGTAACTCATCCCCGCCATGTGGTAGGCCAGGCCAGAGAGGCTATCCACGATCAGGTCGCCGTCAGCGTCGTGGGCCAGGGAGTCCAGTACCTTTCGGCTGCCGGCGTAGTCTTCTTTCATGTACTTCGCGAGCGCCCGGGCAAACTGCCGTTCGCGTTCACTTACCCGTGCTTCCGTGGCGTCTTTCAGCACGGCGGTCGGCTCGGCGTTTTTGGTGCCGGCCTCATTTTTGGTAGTCTGTGCGTGGCTGTATGGGCTCAGTAAAACTAAAAAGAAGACAGCCGTACCCAGGAAAAAGCGCTTACAGTAAAGCATGTACGTTGGTTGTTGCGAAGTACTGTAAGGTACGGCTAAATTGGGTTTTAGGGCGCTGCCGCAGGTGCGGGGTGATGGGGGTGATTAAAACCGGACGCTCGCAGGAGCTCAATCCTTGCTGCGCGCGAATTGACCACGCTACGAGGTCCTAATGGAAGGTGCTGATTTGATCAACTACTACATCTCCAGGTCCTCGTAGCGTCTGACGTAGGAGGTCCTGCGAGCGTCCGGTAGTGTATTTGGCCGCACGCTCGCAGGACGATTCTATTTCCGCTACGCTACAATAAAATCGACGCTACGAGGAGCTATGGGAGACGGGAGAATTAATCAACTACCGAGATCTCCAGGTCCTCGTAGCGTCCGACGTAGGCGGTCCTGCGAGCGTCCGGTAGTGTATTTGGCCGCACGCTCGCAGGACGATTCTATTTCCGCTACGCTACAATAAAATCGACGCTACGAGGAGCTAAGGGAGACGGGAGAATTAATCAACTACCAAGATCTCCAGGTCCTCGTAGCGTCCGACGTAGGAGGTCCTGCGAGCGTCCGGTAGTGTATTTGGCCGCACGCTCGCAGGACGATTCTATTTCCGCTACGCTACAATAAAATCGACGCTACGAGGAGCTATGGGAGACGGGAGAATTGTTCAACTACCGAAATCTCCAGGTCCTCGTCGCGTCCGACGCAGGAGGTCTTGCGAGCGTCCAGATTGTACCCAGAAAGTCTGATTTAGCAAGGACACAAATTGAATTAATACTCCCAACTCAATCCCTACTCAATCACCCGCACCGTAGCCTCAATCAACGGGTGGATGCCCGGATCTTCCCAGCCTTCGTTATCCGCCGTGCGGAAGAGGCCCTGGTCGCTATCCATTTTTGCCCCGACGAATAGTTTGCCCTGTCCATCGTCCGCAACGCTGAGGGTGCGGAGGGTGATGAGGATGGGGCCTTCCGTCCGTACGCGTTCGTCGGTGAGGTCAATCGAATAGATGGCGCCGTGTAGCTTGGGGCCCAGCACCTGGTGGATGATGCGCTTATTTTGCAAATAGCGGGCTGGCTGGCCGTCTTCACCTACTTCGTAGAAGTTGAGTTCCAAGACGGTAGTGTCCACGGTCACCGGGCCGAACTGGATATCAACTTTATCGATGAGCATGGGGCGGTCCATATCCACTAAGACACCGTTTTCGGCGCCAGGAGCGCGAAAGTCGTAAAAGGCAAGGGGTAGCTCTTCGCTGTGGCCAACCGTGCTGTCGATGAACTCCAACCGTTCATCCTGCACAACGATGTTTTGCAGTTCGATGGCATCGCTCCGCAGGGTAACACGGCAATTCGCACCGGGCTCCAGGTCATTACTGGCGAGGTAGCGATCGTCGTAGCTTAGGCAGGAAAAGCGTAGGGTATCCTCAATAGCAAATTTTTCGAAGAGGTCGAAGTAGCCATCCACGTCCGTAACTAATCCCGCTTGGCTGGCGGGGGCGTAAACGTTCACGAAGGGGACGGGCTCCCCGTTTTCATCCACCACCTGGCAGGTGGTCACCTGAGCGGTAAGGGCAGCGCTGACCAGTAGGCACAGCAGGGCAAGGAAGGAGGGGAGTTGTTTGTTAATGCACATCATTCTTAAAAGCTAGTGCCCCTACAACACGGGTTTGTTGCTGGATGTTGGTTTTAGCTACTCGCTACTCGCTACTCGATACTCGCTACTCATTCCCCACCCGAACGCCTGGAGACCTTCCTCCGTCAGGCGTTCCAAGATCCTGGATACTTCAGTAGTCGGTAGAACTCGTAACTCAATACTCGCAACTCAACCCTGCACCCGCGGCAGCGCCCTAATCCAAAAAACATTCCGGTAATTCTTTGCACATCCCACCCAACAGTGCGTTTTTGCGTAGTCGATTTCGGTGAAATCATCATCCAAGACTACCTACACACACGACTATGAGTACGAATTACCGCCGCGAGCCTCTTTGGTATAAGGACGCCATTATTTACGAACTGAACATCAAGGGCTTTTACGATAGTGACGGCGACGGGATTGGCGACTTCGCCGGGCTCGAGCAACGGCTGGATTACCTGGAAGAATTGGGCGTAACCGCCATCTGGGTCCTCCCCTTTTACCCCAGCCCGCTGCGGGACGATGGGTATGATATCCAGGATTACTACCAGGTCTCCAAGGCCTACGGTAACATCGATGATTTCAAGCGCTTCCTCGATGCCGCCCACGCGCGGAATCTGCAGGTGATCACCGAACTCGTCATCAACCACACCTCGGACCAGCACGAATGGTTCCAGCGGGCCCGGACCTCCCCCAAGGGTAGCCCGGAGCGGGACTACTACGTCTGGAGCGATACCGACGAGAAGTACCCCGACGTACGGATCATCTTCACCGATACCGAAACGAGTAACTGGACGTGGGACCCGGTGGCCAAACAGTACTACTGGCACCGCTTCTTCCACCACCAGCCCGACCTGAACTACGATAACCCTAAAGTGCAAGAGGAGATCTTCAAGGTCCTCGACTACTGGATGCAGATGGGTATCGACGGCTTCCGGCTGGACGCCATCCCCTACCTCTTCGAGCGGGAAGGCACTAACGGGGAGAACCTGCCCGAAACCCATGCCTTCCTAAAAAAACTGCGGAAGCACGTGGACGATAACTACGACAACGTCCTTTTCCTCGCCGAGGCCAATATGTGGCCGGAGGAATCCGCCAGCTACTTCGGCGACGGTGATGAGTGCCACATGAACTACCACTTCCCGCTGATGCCACGCCTCTACATGAGCGTGAAGATGGAAGACCGCCACCCGATCACGGACATCTTCGACCAGACACCGGCCATCCCCGAAAACTGCCAGTGGGCCACCTTCCTGCGCAACCACGACGAGCTGACGCTGGAAATGGTGACGGACGAAGAGCGTGACTTCATGTACAACGTCTACGCCAGCGACCGGACGGCCCGGATCAACCTCGGTATCCGCCGCCGCCTCGCCCCGCTGATGGATAACGACCGCGGTAAGATCGAACTGCTGAACGTCCTGCTGATGAGCCTGCCCGGCACGCCCGTACTCTACTACGGCGACGAGATCGGGATGGGCGACAATTACTACCTGGGTGACCGCGACGGCGTCCGGACGCCCATGCAGTGGAACAATAACGAGAACGCCGGCTTCTCCGAGGCAAACCCCCATAGCCTTTACCTGCCGGTCATCCGCGATACGGAGTATTCCTACCGCTGGGTGAACGTCAAGCGCCAGCAGCAGAACCCCAACTCCCTGCTGAACTGGACCAAAAAACTGCTCGGCAAGCGCAAGAACTTCAAGGTGTTTGGCCGCGGTACCATTAAATGGTTGACGCCCGAGAATAGCCGGATTCTGGCCTTCGTCCGGGAATTTGAGGACGAAGCCGTCGTGGTGATTGTTAACCTCAGCCGCCACTCCCAGGCGCTGCATCTGGACTTGCAGGAGCACGAAGGCGCAAAAATGCGGGAGGTGTTCGGCCGTACGCAGTTCCCCGACGTGGGGCGCGATCCCTACGTAATTACCATTGCCGGCCACGGTTACTACTGGCTGCAAATGGAGAACAACACGACCGTCAATACGGACCGCCGCCGGCTGGCCTCCCCCCAACTATCGGCTACCAAACTGGAGAACTTTTTTGACCGTAAAAATTTACGGGCGCTGGCAACGGAGGTACTTCCTTCTTACCTCCAGAGTGCGGAATGGATGGGCGCCCGCGCCGAAGACCTGGAAAATGTCACCATCCTGGACCACCGGATGCAACACGATAACCAACGCCACTTTGGTTGGCTGTTGCTACAGGTCAACTACCTCGAAGGCTTGCCCGAAATGCTGCAACTCCCCGTGGCCTTCCACAACCACCGGGAAGAAGTAGACTACACCCAGCGCGAGGAGGTCATCAGCCTCATAAAATACGGCGATGACCAGATCGTAATGATCGACGCGCTGTACGATGAGGATTACCGCCGGGGGCTCATCAACGGCCTACGCGACTATGGGAACCTGCCTGGGTTCAAATTTATCGCTCAGGATAGCATGGCGACGACGGGGCCGCAGTCCGCTACTCTGTTGCACTCGGGAACGGAGTACATGCTGCTGCAATCCAAGGATTACAACATCAAGTTTTACCGCCGGGTAGATGTGGCCGACGTACCCGACCTCGAGATCAAACGTATGCTGACCCGCCGGGGCTTCGCCAACGCGCCGAAGGTGGTAGGAACGCTGCACTTCTCGCCGAAGCCGAACCAGAATGCCACGCTGGCCATCTTCGAAGAACGCCTCAGCAGTGGCGGCACGGCCTGGGATTACGTGGAGAATAACCTACAACGCTTCGCCGAAGACGTCATCACGCTGATCCAGCAGCCCAACGTGGATCTGGAAAAGGCCCACCCCGAAGAGATAGCCGTTACCGACACAGTGATGTATTCGGATATGCCGGAGACGATCCAGGATATCCTGGGGTCGCCCTTCGTCACGAAGCTAGCGGATCTGGGCCGGACGCTGGCCAGTTACCACACGGTGATGGCGGACGTCAGCTCCGAGAAGAACTTCGAGCGGGAAGCTCTTTCCCTCCACTACCAACGCAGTGTTTACGCCGGCCTGAAGGGGGACGTGCGCGCCACGCTGGACCTCCTACGGAACAAAATGGAAGAACTCAGCGACGACGCGGCGGGCCTCGCCGAAGCGTTGCTGGAACGGGAGGAAGAAATCCACACCAAGCTGAAGTTGCTCTTCGCCCATAAGATCGAGGCGGATAAGATTCGGATCCACGGTGACTTCACCCTAATGCAACTCTCGCAGGTGGACGACCACTTCGTCATCCGAAACTTTGACGGCGACCCGGACCGGACCTTCAGCCAGCGCCGCCTCCGCCGCAGCCCGGCGAAGGACATCGCCAACCTGATGCGCAGCATCAACTACGCCTGTGGCCTCGTGTACGAAGACCTCGCCGCCGGCCTGCGGGACGAAACGGCCACCCAACTGGAAGACTGGCTCCAAACCGCCTACCGCTACCTCGCCGCCGAATTCCTCACTGCCTACCGTAAGGCGACCACCGGCACCCGCCTCCTCCCCGCCGACGAAACGGATCTGGAGGTGATGCTCGATACCTTCCGGATTGAGAAAGCCCTGCAGGAGTTGCGGTACGATTTGAATTACCGGACGCAGCAGGCGATTGTGCCGCTGCGGGGTTTGTTGGAGTTGTTGGATTAGGTGGGTGGGCATTTGCCCGGCACCGTAAAATTTAGCGGGTGGTTGCCGTCGGTTTGACGATGCGACCACCCGCTACTAATTCATGCCTTTTACCACTCCCCGTAAGCATCCATCAACCCACCAGAATAATGAGTACGCTTCCGCCACAACTGCCCCGGGTTAATGGACATCCGAACCGTATTACTGACGATATCCTCCCGGCCTTCAACATTACGCAGACGCAGACGGATATCCACCGGAATACTCCCACGGTACTGCGGCATGGTCACCTGCCAGTAGTGGTTGTTTGGCAAGGCCACTTCGTAGTAGCTATTCCCGCACCAACTGCTGACCAGGTGTTCGATGGGGCGCCAATCACCGTCGCCGGTATCCACCTCAGCGGTGAGGTAGAGGCGTTGGTCCTGGGTATTAAACGCCAGCGTGTCGCTGGTTCCATTTATTAGGTAGACGGAGTGCCCCAGGGAATAATCCCTAAATGGCGCGGTTGTGGATACGTCTACATAGATAGACAGGTCATTTGTATTTACCAGTTGGGGCAGGGGTAGGCCTTCATTCATCCGGGGAAGTAGGCTACTATCCCGGACCCGATCGCGGTACCGGTACGTCTTCGCCTTTTCGTTGACGTACCCGTAGCCTGACATCATATAATCAACATCTACGGGTTGGGCCGTCTGATCTAGAACTGCATGCCAGATGACCTCACCCTCCGGAGTATAGTAGTATTCGTCGGTGGCGGAAGAGTAGAGCAAAAATCCACCTGGTGCGGCATGGACTGGCCCCGGCAAAAGCGTGATGAAGCTGGAAGCGGGGTGCCACCAGCCACCGGCGACTTTGTAATCACTAGTCTGCTCATCGTAGTAGTCAAAACTGATTAACGCAATGGCGCCATTCCATTCTACGTGGATATTGTCGGGGAAATACTTGAACGTTTTGGGGAGGACGACGAAGCGGTCGTCGTACTGCCCCCGATCATCGATAAGTAAGAGGGTATCGTTACGTCTTGCCACCATCCGGTCAGCAACAAAACCCTGATCAAGGTCTCGATACTGGTGGTAGTAAACCTCATCAAAGCCCGGTATCCCGTTTAGCCTGCGTCCGGTCTTATCGATGAGGTAACGGTGGCGGTCATCGCGGTTGGTCGATTCGGCCAGCGCAGTGCCGCTGGGGAAGAAGTTGGTGATCTCATCGTAGTCCGCCGTAGCGAATGCGAGTTGGCCGGAAGTATCGGCAAAACCTTCCCGTTGATTTTGGGCGTAGGGTAGTTTAGGTGGGTCCAGCCGCGGGTCGAAGTGGTATACGTTTACGGGAAGCAGCCCCCCGGCAAAGGTGAGGGCATCGTACTGCGTGGGTTGCAGCAGGATATCAGAAAAAGTGTGCACGATCCGCCCGGTCTGGTCGATGATGTCCACCCCGGTTTCATCCGCCCGGCGTGCACTGGCTAGACCGTTACTGAAGGCGGAGATGGTCCAGTATTGCCCATCCGGCGTTACCCAGTTGCAGTTGCGGAGGTCGAATGCGCGGCAGAAGACGGTGGGGTTGTAGTCGTCCGGATCGGACCCCGGCGTGGCGTAACTAACGCGGGCCATGCCGGCCTCGGCGTCCACATAAAGGTGTTTGTAGATACTGTCCAACACCAAGTCACCGGTGTTGTGATCGATGATGTATTCCTTGTAAGTCCGGTCATTGCGGTGGATGGCAAGCGGTAAATCACCGATACGCTTGAAGTCATTTCCATTGCTCCGGTAATGCACTTTGCCCTGACGATCGACTAGTCTTGGCTTACCGTCCATGTACACCTTGGCCAATCCACTCTTGAAAGGTTCGGCGTAATCGTACTTAAAGTCGATCGCCACCGATCCATTAGTATCGATGTACCCATACAAACCACCTTTGCGGACGGCGGCGAGGCCTTCGGTAAAAAAGCTACCGGAGGCGTACTGAAAATCAACCACCAATTTTCCCTGGCTATCGATGAACCCCGTCTTCCCCGCTTTAAGGACGGGTAGGCGGAGGTCATCCGCTTGCGCTTCCACGGCGGTGGAAAGGAATAGGAGGGCGCAAAGGGATAGGAGTACTCGCATTGGGTATGAAGGTGGCATCAGCAGGTTAACGGATAGCGTTGTCGTTGTGGTGTGGCTTCACGTGCATAGCTCCACCTCCCATTTCTTGGCACCTGCGGCAGCGCCCTCACAATTATTCCCGTACTCAGTCCTACCCAACAGTCAGTAACTTTTACCTACCCCAAACTCCAAGCCTTGCCCCCCACACTACTCAGCGGAATATCGCCATCGTATTCCCCCGGTACCGGAAGGTAATTAAGGATCTCCGTCCCCACTGTTTCTGAGGACAGGTAGCCCCAGAGTGCCATGGATTTTAAAGAGCGGTAAAAGCTGATTGGTGGCTGCTCCCCAACGGCCGTGCCCCATACCGACGGTTGGTAACGCGATGACTTTTCGGCCTCGCTGAAGAGCTGCGCCCGTTGGCTCGCCTCGAGGTCGGCGAATACTTTACCGAATTGGGTGGAAGCGTTCGTATCAAAGTCGATGATGCCCGTGCGCATGGGGGATTCGGCCTCCGGGTCCGCGTTCGTGGCCGCCAGGACTTTGTCGATGAAGTGATCGACGCCGAGGTCCACCCCACCCGGGGTAGTCGTGCGCGGCAGGAGGGTATCGACGTAGGCAGTCAAGAACCGGGCCTGGTCACCATCAAAGTAAGCTGGCACCCAGCTGCTGCCCGCTTTATCCGGTGTGCAGGATTGCATGAGGCCCAGTACTGACGGCGCGACCACTGCCCCACCGATTAAAAAAGATATATTCCGAAGTACTTCCCGACGATCCATAAGCCGATTATTTGATATTCCCTTTATTTAATTCCGATACCGCGAAGTCCGCCGCCCGCGCCGTCAGCGCCATGTAGGTGAGCGAAGGATTAACGCAGGCCGCCGAGGTCATACAGGCCCCGTCCGTCACGAATACATTTTTTGCGGCGTGGACCTGATTGAATTTATTTAATACCGACGTTTTCGGGTCCTTACCCATACGGGCGGTACCCATTTCGTGGATGCCGTAGCCCATTTCGTGGCCGTTGTTGAATCCGACGATGTTTTTCAAACCCGCCCGTTCCAGCATTTCCTCGGCGTCGGTTTGGGCCTGCTCGTTCATGCGTAGGGCGTTGTCGTCCCACTCCGCATCGATGGTAAGCGTAGGTTGGCCCCATTTATCGAGAACGTCCGGGTTGAGGCGGACGTGGTTTTCGTGGCGCGGCAGTGCTTCGGCGAAGCCCGTGATGAAGAATTCCCACGGGCCCGGTTTGGCGAGGCCGTCCTTGAAGTCCGCCCCGAAGTCCGAATGGTTGTTCTGATGGAGGGAACCCCCGCGGCCCGCGCCACCCTGGTAACCGAAGCCCCGGATAAAGTCGGGGTGTTCGGAAGCCTTGTCGATGTTGTAGTAGCGGGGGATGTAGATCCCGTTGGGGCGGCGGCCTTTGTAGTAGCGGTCGTCGAAACCCTCCACGGTACCGGTGGCGCCGGAGCGGTAGGTGTGGTCCATCAGGTTGTGGCCCAACTCGCCGGAATCGTTACCGAAACCATTTTCGAAGCGCCGCGACTTGGAATTGAGCATGATCTGCGTGGAAGCCAGGGAACCGGCGTTGAGGAAGATCACTTTCGCCTTGTAGTCGATCACCTCGCTCGTTTCGGCGTCGATAACCCTTACACCGGTGGCCTTACCGGCCTTATCGTCGTAGATCACTTCCTGAACGATGGAGAAGGGGCGGATCGTCAGCTTACCCGTAGCGGCGGCGGCCGGAAGCGTTACGGCGTTTGAGCTGAAGTAGGCACCGTAGGGGCAACCCCGGCTACACCGGTTGCGGTACTGGCACTTCCCGCGGCCGTTGTGCGGAACGGTAAGGTGGGCGCAGCGGCCGATGATGAGTTTGCGGCCGGGGTGGTTCTTCTCCAACCGTTCCTTGATGGCTTTCTCGACGACGTTCAGCTGCATGGGTGGCAGGAACTCACTGTCGGGCAATTGCTTGAGCCCCTCCTTGGAGCCGCTGATACCGGCAAACTTCTCCACGTAGGAGTACCAGGCAGCAATATCGCGGTAACGGATGGGCCAGTCGACGCCGTGGCCGTCCTTGGCGTTCGCCTCGAAGTCAATATCGCTCCAACGGTAGGTCTGTTTGCCCCACAGAATGCTGCGGCCACCCATCTGGTGAGCGCGGATCCAGAGAAATGGTTTGGCCTCCGTGTAGGGGTTCTCGAGGTCATTGGCCCAGAAGTGTTCGGTGTCCTTCCCGATGAAGCCGGCGCGGCCGTTTTTGTAATGGCGGGCCTGCTCTTCGGCGGTGAGGCCACCACGTAGTTCCATATCCCAGGGGTCAAGGTTGGCCGTCGGGTAGTCCTCAACGTGCTTGACGATGCGCCCGCGTTCTAGGACGAGGGTTTTGAGGCCCTTTTCCGTCAGCTCCTTCGCTGCCCATCCGCCGGAGATGCCGGAGCCGACGACAATCGCGTCGTAGGTGACGGACTTATCCGCCTTGGTGTTGTAATTCGCCATGTAAGATCGACTTAAGGCGTTTAAGATAGCAAAAGTCCGTCACCCCGATCAGTAAAGCGGGTGGTGAGCTGACGCGTCACGCCCAAGTTCGATGAGCCGCCCTCACTCCACCAAAACCGCCTTTCCCACCGGCCCGTAGGTCTCGTACTTTTCCACGTCGCCCACCACGAAGACGCGGGATGTTTCGTCCACCACGATCTTCTCCAGGTCGCTGGCGTAGAGGCGTACTTCGGCCTGGATCATGCCCTTTATGGAGACGCCAAACTTCGTCTTCTTTTTGATGGTGAGCTTGCCACCCCGGCTCCTTTTAATCTTGATCTTTAGCCAGTCCGGCTTGACGAGCAGGCCTACTTCGGCGCGGTTCTGCCCGTCGGGAATGACGACGACGCTGATGTCGCGGTCCACCACTAGGGTACGGAATTTACCGAGGCGGCGGGTTTCGGTTTGTTTGACGCGGCCGCTGCGGGCGTAGTTGGCATCCACGATTAAGCCATCGCCATCCTCAAGTAGTTTGCTGGCCACCTTGCGGGGGGCGAGGTGGAGTTCGAGGTATTCCTCCACCGAAAGGTCGCGGAAGCCGTCGCGTTGCATCCGTTGCAGGTTAGCGGCAAAGAACTTGGCGGCGTGCATTTTTTCGACCTCCTCCACGCTGAGGTCACGGCCGAAGGCGGCTTCCATTTCAATCGGGTAGCCGGAGTAAATATTCGCCTGGCGGTAGCGGACGATGTCGGCGAGCGGTACCGGTTCCGGCTGCCCCTGATTCATGGTGGTTAGGTAGACGGGGAAAACTTTAGCCTCGGTGAGGCTGCGGATCTCGGCCGGGGTCACGTCCCGGTAACCCAGGTCGTAAAGTTTCTCAAGGAGCCGGCGGCCTTTGTGGAAGGCGACCAATTCTTCGAGGTCACTACCCCGGTAGAGCGGGGAGATGCGCCGCACGTCATTCGCCAGCTCGAGGAGGCTGGCCTTGCTGATGCTCTCGTTGGGTAGCCGCCAGAGATCCCGGAAACTACTTTCTCGGAAGCCGAGGTCCTTCAGGATACCGAGGTAGCCATTGTCTACGCCGGTAATGAAGTAGCGGAGCCACAGCAATTCGGCGGGCTCTTCGGTGTAGACGGGTTTGGCCATCGGCAGTCCCTTCACGATGCCTTCCATATTTACTTCCTCGGCGGGCGCCTGGCTGGTACCCCAACCGCGTTGTTCGTAGCCGGCCCGCACTTCGCTGCGGGGCTGGAAAGTGAAGTCGCCCTGGGTGATCCCGTCCTGGCCCTTGCTGAGGGAGAGCCGGCCGGTTTCCCGCTCCATGAACCCTTCCTCGTCGAGTTGTCGTTGCTCCAACGGGGTCAGCTGAAAGGGCAGTACCCAGGTGATCTTCCGCCCCCGGATCCTGACGGATTTGTACAGCGTTAGCCGCTTGTTTTTCTGACTGTAGCGCCCTTCAATCGGGTCATCCTGCGGTCCGGTGGCCAGGTAGCGGGAGGGGGCGAGGGTGTTGGGGGCGGGTGCTCGTAATTCAGATTCCGGCCCGGTATTTTCGGTTGGGGTAGAGGTTCCTTCAGCACCTTCGCGTGATAAGTTGTCTACGCTGCTGCCTGCGGCGGAGGGCGCTGTCGCAGGTGCGAAACTGGGGACGCTCGGAGCCGTCTTCAGCGGAGGTGAACTCTTCCGGATTGAAGCCGGAACCTCATTTACCGATGGGCTAGCCGCAATGGGAGCCGGGGAAGGAGCAAGGGCTGGCGCCACCACTTCCCCCGCTTCCGCAACCAAATTTCGGTCCTCCACCACGGAGGGCGTCTCCGCGGGGAAGGCCCCGCTCAACTGGTCGTTGTCAACGGGGAGGGGGGAACCAACCAGGAAGTAGAGGCCAGCGGTGAATACACTAAGTAAAAGCATGAGTAATAGGATTTTAGGTGTATGCCCAAACCCGGCCGGTGGCTCGGAATCGGGCGGAAATTGAGCGACGATCTCCCCAACGCGGGCCAGACTGAGCTCGGTGGGCAGGGCGCGGGCGTTCGCCAGCAACTGTTCGGGGGTGTTCTTGGGCTGGCTCATAGGGCAATGCTTTTTGCGGTGAGCAAGAGGGTGTGTAGTTGGGACCGGTTCCCCCGGACGGGGTCGGCCAAGAGCCGGGCGAGTTTCTCCCGTCCTCGCTTGAGGCGCATCTTGATGGAGGCCTCGCTGGTCTGCTGGGAAGCCGCGATCTCCTTCAGCGAAAAGCCACTGATCTCAAACAGGAGGATGGCGTCCCGCTGCTTCGCGGGTAGCCGGTGGATGGCCCGGTAGAGGAGGTGAACGTCCGCCAATTGGTCGGGCGTAGCCCCCCGCGCTTCCAGGCGCCGGGCCTGTTGCTCGGTGATCTCCGTCTTACGTTTCCGGCTCCGGTAAAGGGAGACGGACCGGTTGCGCGCTGCCCGGATGAGGTAGTGCTGCAACTTGGCCGGGTCCTGGAGGGACTCAAATTTGTGGTAGGCGGAGAGCAGCACGTCCTGCACGAGATCCTCCACGTCCATCCGCTCAAAGGCCAGGGCCGAGCAGTAACGTTGGAAAGCCTCGTGGCAGGCTTCGTAAGCCGCTAAAAACCGCCGTTGTTGGGGGGTGTGGGTGTTCATTTATCTGGATGCTGTGCAGGGATACTCGCACAACTCCCAGAAAGGTAACGGTGGGGGGAAGAAAATTTTAAATAAAATGCCCGGGCTACGGGGAGTAGTCCGGGCGGAATCATTTTACGCCGGGATCTATCTGGATCTTCGATCCTTCTGATCTTAGGCTATCACTTCCGCCGGCATCTCTCAGGATCTTCGATCCTTCTGATCCCGGGCTATCTTGGTGATGCGCTGCTCGTCTACTACGTGGTCCTACCGGGATCGTGATTCAGTTATTGGGAGATAAGTAATGACCTAAAGAACTACCGCCGGCGGTACTTATGCTGGCAGGGTTCGATGCACTGATAGGAGAGGATCACTTCCTCGCCGTCAAATTCCAGCCGCAAGTTCGGGCCTTGCGGGGGGACGTTGCGGCAATCCCCGGGCGTCAGCGTTTCGGCGTCCAGATCGTAGGTGCCCTCACTGAGTACGGTGAGCATATTGGTCTCCGTGGAAAAGTCACAGATGATGGAATTCGACGAGTAAGTGCTGTCCGTTTCAAAATTGATGATCCTTTCACTGTCGACGGGTTCAAAATCTCCTCCACCACCGGGGTCTGCGTAGACTTCGACGAGTTTCCAGGTGCCGATGATGGTGGCGGGGCGGGGGTCATCGTCGTCTTCGCAGGCGGTGAAGCACAGGGAGGCGAGCAGGAGGAGAAAGAGGGGGGATAACTTCATGGAGAAATTGTTATGGTTACCCGCTTAGACGGAGACCTCCAATTGGGACGTTGGTGAACCAAGGTAGACAACGTGTTAAAGAATCCTTTCTATTTTGCCGTCGCTTTTCCGTCCCCTACCACCTTTGATTTAACCACCACACGTTGAAGTTTTCCCATTTCCTGGCGGGCTGGTCCCTGTCCCTATTGCTCTGCACCTGCGCGAGTGCCAAACTCGTCCCGCGTTCTACCGGGAGCAGCGCCCACCTCTTCCCGAGCAAGATTAAACTCGACCCGGAGATTCGGGAAGCCTCCGGGCTGGTGATCGACGGCGAACGATTTATCTGGCACAACGATAGTGGCGACGGGCCCTACCTGTACGTGACGAACACCCGCGGCGAAGTGATCCGCAAGGATACCCTGCCCGTGCCCGCCTCCGATTACGAGGACCTGACGCGGGACGCCGCCGGCCGCCTCTACGTAGCCGATACCGGGAATAACCGCGGGCAGCGAAAGGGGATGCAGATCTACCGCTACGACCCGAAAAATGGGGAGACCGCGACCATAAATTTTCACTATCCCGGGCAAAACGGCGGCGGCCGCCAGGAAACGGGCAACTACGATTGCGAAGCCGTGGCCTACGCCAGCGGCTACCTCCACCTCTTCACGAAGGACCAACTCAATAAGCACGGCCGCGACAATATTTACCACTTCCGGGTGCCCGCCGCGCCGGGTGATTACGAGGCGGAACTGATCGACAGCCTCCACTTGCCCCGGCGGGTCGTGACGGCCGCGGCCATCGATACCGTACGCAACCAACTGGTGATGACGGCCTATACTTTTAAGATGCAGCTCGGGATTATCCCCACCAGCGCCGCTTCGCTGATCACCATCGACGGCTACGAAAACGACCGTTACCTGACCGGCAAACTGCACCGGCAAAACCTGAGTTGGGGGCCACCGACCCAGTACGAAGCCGTAGATTTTCTGGATGAAAACTGGCTCTACGTCGCCAGCGAGGGCACCGTGGTGCGGCCCCGGGCGGTGGCTAAAAAGAAGCGGCGGCGCTGATTAATCCATCGTAATCACCTCCACGCCGAATTGCTCCGCCGCGCGGCGCATCCACGAGGGCCCCTTAACGCCGATGTAGTCGGAGACGGCCGCCGCGTCGCCGAGGACGATGGCGCAAACCACCTTGTCGCCGTGCTCCGCTGCCCAGTGCTTTTTCAGGAGGGCGAGTTTTAGGATGTCGGCGGTGATTTTCCGTTTGATGCCCGAGTTGTTGCCCTTACGTTTGGGGTAGACCTCGAAGGCCAGGCCGGCGGCGGCGTTGAGGTAGCCGACGCGGACGGTGGCCTCCTCCACCTTCAGTTGCCCGGGGGCGAGTTCTTGCCCGTGAAGTTGGCTCAGGCGGCTCACGAGGTCTGCTTCGTGGGCGGTATCGCGGGCCTGAATTTCGGCGGGGCTGGGGCCGGTAGCGGCGGGCGCTACGGGCTGGTCGGTACGGACGCGTTTACGAAATCCGGGGCTGGCGCTACGTTGGGGGCGGTGGGGTTTATCGGGCATGCGGCGAAGGTAAGGCTTTGGTTCTGCACGCCGCCGGCCGGAAATGGCGCACAAAATCCTACCTTGGCGAAATGAATACGCTTTTCGATCAGATCGCTAATTTTTTCGCGACGCTTTCGCCCCAAATGACCTCGTTGCTGGCCATCATCGGCCTGTTGGTATTCACCCTTGGGGTCGTGATCGGCTGGTTGATCCAGCGCCAATCCACCCGCCATTTTCGCCAGCAGGCCATCCTCATGAAGACGGATCGCGACCTCTACGAAAGCCGCAACGCCACCCTGGAAAAGGAGCGCCAGACCCTCGGCCGCGAGCTCGAGCTCGTCAGCACCGAAAAGGTCGAAGCCCTCGAACGCATCGAACTGCTCGAAGCGGAGGTCACGGGCTGGGACGAATCCACCCAGCGCCTCATGACCAAGGTTAGCCAGCTTGAGACCACCAACCAGACCTACGCCTCCACCATCGAAAGCCTCAATAACCAGGTCATCGGCCTGAAGACTCAGAACGAGCATTTGTACGGATCGGGAGGTAGCGTTACTAATGGTACGGAAGGTGATCAGGGCGCTGCTCCCGGAAGAACGCGGGACGAGTTGGGCGCTCGCGCAGGTGCGGAAGAATGGGTAACACCGGAACTCGACGGTGAGGATCTCCCCTTCCACCAAGAACCGGATGCGGAAAAACCGGACGCTCCCGCCACGGAGCAACCGGTAACCACAACCACTGAGTTGGAGGATCGGCTTCAATACCTGGAAGACCGCCTCGCCCAATTGGCCGAGCAAAGACAACTCGCCGAGCAGACGCCGAGCACGCTCTACACCGTCCAGCCCCCCACCGTTCCGGACGCCGGGGAACCGCTCGTCATCCGGGCCGACATCACCGCCGGTGGTGCCCGCCCCGCCGCGGACGGGGAGACGGAGGTCATCGTCCAGGCCGCCCAGTCGTTGCAGACGCCCGTCCAACCGGAGGCGGAGCCCGAACGGGACGACCTGACGAAGATCAATAAGATCGGCCCTTTCCTGGAAGGCCAGCTCAACCGGGTGGATGTGTACCGCTACGAACAGATCGCCTCCTGGACAGAGGCTGATATTGAAAATTATACCGAACTGATCGGTTACGTGCCCGGCATCATTAAGCAGGATGACTGGGTGGGCCAGGCCCGAAGTTTAGCTGCGGCGTCCGAACCGGAGCAAGCTGAAGTGGAAGTGTCCGAACCAAAACCAATTGAATCGGAAAGGGCCACCCGTGCAGCAGCATCGCCATCACCGCAGCCGGAGTTAGCCGCTAAGTCAGCCCCAGCCCCAAAAGAAAAAGAGGCCACGGTAACCGGAGCCGTTCCCACCGAGGATAGCCCCAATGCGGATGACGAGAACCTGCGCATCGTGGAGGGGATTGGCCCCCGCATCCAACAGTTGTTGCGGGACCAGGGCATCGATACGTTGGGGAAATTGGCGGCGAGCGATACGGAGCGGATTCAATCCATCCTCGACGAAGCTGGCGGCAGCTTCCGCTTTCACGACCCCAAAACTTGGGTAGCTCAGGCCGGCCTCGCCGCCGACGGAAAGATGGAGGAGCTCAAAGCGTGGCAGGACCAGTTGAAGGGCGGCTTGTAGTGCTCAATACTTCCCGTTACCTAACCAAAAGCGGCCAAACTGTCGCCATAAGACGGCCCCACGCAGCCTTTGGGCCGTCCGTAGTGTAAGTATTTACGTAACGCAACGCGCATTTATCCACCCCTCAAAATTTGAACACGCATGGCCGACCAAACACTCTGGTACCTCGAAAATATTGACCTGACGAATATCTTCTGCCCCAAGAAAGTGGACATGGGAATGCTGGACAGCAAGCAGCACCCCACCTTTGAGGCTAATCAGTACATCTACCTGCCGGACGAACCGGCCAAAAAGATATTCCTGATCAGCGAAGGGCGCGTCAAGATCGGCACCTACGGTACGGACGGCAAGGAGGTCACGAAGGCCATCCTCGCCCCCGGCGAAGTATTCGGGGAGTTAGCCCTCATCAACGATGGTACCCGCCGTGACTTTGCCTACAGCCTGGAGCCGACCCGCCTTTGCGTCCTGGAAAAGGAAGACCTGCAGGGAATGCTGCGCGAACGGAGCGAACTCCAACTCTTCTTCATGCGCCTCATCGGTAACCGCACCCTCCGCCTGGAGCAGCGCCTGGAAAACCTGATGTTCAAAACCAGCCGGAGCCGGATCATTGAATTCCTCCACACCCTCGCCGCCGAAAAGGGCCGCGCCGTCGGCTTCGAACGGGAGGTAAAAAATATGCTCACCCACAAAGAGATTGCCGATCTGACGGGCACCAGCCGCCAAACGGTGAATACCGTACTGAATGATCTCCGCCGCCAGAACGTCCTCACTTTCGATCGTAAACGCATGCTCGTCCGCGATATGGACCAACTCCAACAGGCGGGTTAACAACCTATTCTACCGTTTGCCCCGGAAGGGGTAAACCCGGTAGCCCGGTATTCATCGAAGACGCACTCCGGGTTTTAGTCAAATCCATGTTTTGCCCCGAAGGGGTAAACCTAGTTGCCCGGTGTTCGTCGAAGACGCGCTCCGGGTTTTCGTTATGCCCGGGTTTGATCGACACCACCAAACACACTCCGGGTTTTCGTTATCCCCAGAATCAATCAAAACCCACCAATTTAAATACCCGCCAACACCACCCGGTATCATAGCGTTGTAGCAATGGTTCAACCAAAAAGCATCGCACACATCCCACAATTGATACCCATGCAAAAGATTTTCTCTCTTCTCCTATTCACCCCCTTGTTATTTCTAACCCCATCCTGCGCCAAGAAGACCGTGGCCGTTGGGGACGACGGCGTCGACTGGGCCGCCAAAGCCCGCCAGTACCGGGACGATCCGGCCTCCTTGCGCCTTTTCACCGAGCAGTGCCAGGAAAACGAAATGAAGCTCCTGGCCGTCCAGCGGGAGCTGATGGAGCTGCGCAACGAGCGGTCGACGACCAACCAGGCGGTCACCAACGCCCAGAGCCAGGCCGCGCAGGTTCAGCAGCAGCGGCAAGCCCTGGAAAATGAGGTGGCCCAACTGCGGCAGTACACCCAGACCTCTCAAGGAGAACTCACCCAGCTTCGCCAACAGACCCAGACGCTGGGCGTGGAGAATGCCCAATTGAAACAACAATTAGCGACGATGGCCGCCAGCCAGCGCAACGATCAGGTGGATACGGATGAGGCTGTCGTACAGGGCGTCGTCTTCCAGGTCCAGTTGGGTGCCTACGTCAAGAATACGCTCAACCCCGAACTAGCTACCGAGAATGCACTGGAGTTGCAGGACCAGAACGGCATGCAAAAAGTAGTCGTCAGCCAGTTCCGCACCTACAGCAACGCGGCGTACCTGCGGGACCGCCTCAAGCAGATGGGCGTCAAGGATGCCTTCGTCGTCGCCAAGAACAATGGCCAGCGGGTGACGATCCCGGAAGCTTTACAAATGACGGGACAGAATTAGTAGCGTAGTCGGGTAGCACTACCCGACTACCCGACTACCGTACTACCTGACTAAATTCTCAGCGAATTTTCGCTAACTTGCGTCGCACCACAAAAATTATCGATCGAACATGCAATACCGTCTTAAAAAAGTAGCCGTTTTGGGCTCCGGCGTCATGGGTTCCGGCATCGCTTGCCACCTGGCCAACATTGGGCTTGACGTGCTGCTGCTGGACATCGTCCCCTTCAACCTCAGCGATGAGGAGAAGCAGGACCCCGTCAAGCGCAACAGCCAGGCCGTTTCCGCGCTGGCCGCCGCCATTAAATCGAAGCCCGCCCCCCTCTTCAAAAAGGACTTCGCCAAACACATCACCACCGGTAACTTCGAAGATGACTTCGAAAAGATCGCCGATTGCGACTGGGTGATCGAAGTCGTCATCGAACGGCTCGACATTAAAAAGCAGATCTTTGAAAAGGTCGATAAGTACCGTAAGGCCGGTAGCCTGGTGACGTCCAATACCTCTTCCATTCCCATCAATCTACTGGTGGAAGGGCGGAGCGATGACTTCCAGGCCCACTTCTGTGGTACGCACTTCTTTAATCCCCCGCGGTACCTCCGTCTTTTCGAGGTCATCCCCCACGGCGGGACCAAGCAGGACGTGGTGGACTTCTTCATGCACTACGGCGACGTCTACCTCGGTAAGCAGACCGTATTGTGTAAGGACACCCCCGGCTTCATTGGTAACCGTATCGGCGTCATGTCCGGCGTACAGATGATGGACCTCACGGTGAAGTACGACATGACGATCGAGGAGGTGGATGCCATCACCGGCTCCCTCATCGGCCGGCCGAATACGGCGACCTACCGCCTACAGGATCTCGTCGGTATCGATACCAGCGCCAAAGTCTCCGGCTTCGTGATGCAGAATGTTTCCGACGACGAGTACATCGACATGGTGAAGGGTAAGAAGCAGCCCGAATTCATGCACCACCTGCTCAATAACAAGTGGTACGGCAACAAGTCCGGCCAGGGCTTCTACAAAAAGACCAAGGAACGCGATGAGAAGGGTAAATCCATCATCCACGCCCTGAACCTGAAGACGCTGGAATATGCCCCCGCCACCCGCCCCCGCCTCGCCATCGGTAAGAACAAGATGGTGGAGGATATGGGCCGCCGGATGCAGTCCATCGTCAAATCCGACGACCGGGAGGGTAAATTCCTGCGGGAATACTTCGCCGGCCTGCTGGCCTACTCCGCTAACCGCGTCCCTGAAATTGCGGACAACCTCTACAGCATCGACGATGCCATGCGGACGGGTTACTTCTGGGAATACGGCCCCTTCGAGACCTGGGACCAGATCGGCCTCAACGAAGGCATCGCCATGATCAACGAGATCGAAGGCGGCAAAGTAGCCGACTGGGTGAAGGAGATGAAGGCCGCCGGCCACGACTCCTTCTATAAAGTAAAGGACGGCCAACGGCTGTACTACGATCAGTCCTCGAAGAGCTACCAGCCGGTCACGAGCCTGAATAACTACATTATTCTGGATACGCTGCGTGACCAGTCTCCGGTGATCAAGAACGAATCGGCGACCGTCCACGACCTCGGCGACGGCGTGATGTGCGTGGAATTCACTTCCAAGTCCAATTCCATCGACGATGCGATTGGCCAGGCCATCTCTGATGCCATCGATAAGGCGGAAGCGGAAGGTTGGAAAGGGATCGTCATCGGTAACAACGCCAAGAACTTCACCGTCGGTGCCAACCTGATGAACGTTGGGATGCTCGCCATGCAGCAGGAGTTTGACCAGTTAGATAAGCTGGTGGATGGCTTCCAGCAACTCAACATGAAGATCAAAACCTGTAAGGTGCCCGTCGTGGTGGCCACTCAGGGCTACGTCTTTGGTGGTGGTTGCGAGATCGCCATGCACTGCGACGCCGGCGTCTACGCTGCGGAGAGCTACATCGGCCTCGTTGAGGTGGGCGTAGGTCTCATCCCAGGTGGAGGCGGCACGAAAGAGCTTGCTCTCCGTGCTTCCGACAGCTACTTCGAAGGCGACGTGATGATGCCAACCCTGCTGGATGCTTTCCAAACGGTGGCCACGGCCAAGGTGTCGACCTCCGCCCACGAAGCGTTCGACTACAAGTACTTAATCGAAGGCAAGGACTTCGTTGAGGTCAACCTCCAGCGCAATATCGGCGAAGCCAAGCGTAAGGTGTTGGAACTCTCCCGTGAGTACGTCGCCCCGAGCATCCGGGAGGACATCACCGTACTGGGCCGCGCCGGTTTGGCTGCCATCTATACGGCGATCAATGAATTTAAATTGGGTAAGTACATCTCCGAATACGACGGTGTCGTTGCGCGCCACGTAGCCAACATCCTCTGCGGTGGCGAGCTGACTCAGACCACACAAGTATCCGAACAATACCTCCTGGACCTGGAACGGGAAGCCTTCCTGAGTTTACTGGGGAACCAGAAGACGTTGGAGCGGATTCAGTATACGCTGCAGAATAATAAGCCGCTGAGGAACTGATTTAGTGCTTTGGTACTTTGGTGCTTTGGGCTGCCATGCATCCAATTTGCGGCAGCCCAAAGCACCAAAGTACCAACGAACCCATTCACTCTGCACCCGCGTCAGCGCCCAATTAATTAATCAAGAAAAATAACCTCGATCATGGAGGCATACATAGTAAAAGGATTCCGCTCCGCCGTTGGCCGCGCCAAAAAGGGAGGATTTAAAAATTATCGTTCGGACGATCTGGCCGTGGACGTTATTCGTCATCTGATGAGTACCGTGCCGGAGGTTGATCCGAAACTCATCGACGATGTGATCGTCGGCTGTGCTAACCCGGAAGGGGAGCAGGGGCTGCAGGTGGGTCGCCTCATCGCCGCCCGCGCTTTGGGTAAGGAAGTGCCCGGAATCACCATAAACCGTTACTGTGCGTCCGGCCTGGAGTCGATCGCGATGGCGGTGGGTAAGATCAAAGCTGGCTTTGGGGATATGTACCTCGCCGGTGGCGCGGAGAGCATGAGCATGATCCCGATGACGGGCTACAAACTCAGCCCCAGCTACAAAGCGGCGATGGATAACCTGAACTACCACGTTTCGATGGGTAAGACCGCCGAAGCCGTGGCCGCGAAGTACAACGTCACCCGCGAGGAGGCGGACGCCTTCGCCGTGCGCAGCCACGAAAAGGCCGCCGCCGCCATTGACGGGGGCAAATTTGACAGCCAGATCGTCCCCGTTGAGGTGGAGGATGTGTTCGTCAAGGATGGCAAAATGGTGAAGAGCAGCCATACCGTGAAGATGGACGAAGGTGTCCGCCGCGGTACTAGCATGGAGGGATTGGCCCGCCTGCGCGCCGTCTTCCAAACGGATGGGGTAGTAACGGCCGGTAACTCCAGCCAGACTTCGGACGGAGCCGCCTTTACGCTCGTTGTATCCGAACGGATGGTGAAAAAACTGAACCTGGAACCCATCGCCCGCCTGGTGAGTTGCTCCGTCGGTGGGGTGGACCCCCTGTACATGGGTATTGGCCCCTGCGTGGCCGTCCCCAAAGCCCTCGAGCGCGCCGGCCTGAAGATTGGCGACATCGAGCAAACGGAACTCAACGAGGCCTTCGCCACCCAGGCGCTGGCCGTCATCAAAACGCTGGGCATTGACCCCGAAACCGTCAACCCGAACGGTGGTGCGATTGCCCTCGGTCACCCACTGGGTTGTACTGGCGCCAAACTCACCATCCAGTTATTGGAAGAGATGCGGCTACGCAACCAGAAGTACGGCATGGTAACTGCCTGCGTTGGTGGTGGCCAGGGTATTGCTGGGGTGATTGAGCGGTTGTAGGATCGTCTGATTATATACCTCAATTGGAAGCCCCGGAACGCTGTTGTGTTTCGGGGCTTTCCATTTTAATAGATGGGATAAATAGGTAGTACACCAAAACATAAAGTCGTATCATCATGCATGCAAGCAGAGCAATAAAATACACCGATGAGGGAACTTTGGAAATACCTGTTACTGATTGCCAGCATGGGTTACATTATCGCTTGTAGTTCCAATAATGAGCACCCAATGGGTACTTACGTTGCATCCTGTGAGACGGACGGAAAAGCGAATTACGATCGCTTCATCGTAATCGAAGTAGGGGAAGATTCGATCACCAGCAGCACCTTTACCAACTTTGTTGATAGAGACCATATAAAGCACCGAAGTTTATCTACTGAAGTTTTCAGGGAGCCACTGACTACGAATTATAAAGATGTTTGGTTTGATATTACAGCTGCTACGATAACGGATCAGCAACTGATAATAACTTCTACGGGAGATTTTCCGGGACAATTAGTAGCGACTCGTCTTGCTGGTGCCGCGAACGAAAAAATTACCATTGCGAGCAATGAAAATTTCGCCAATAAAATCTTTGAACGGTGGACGGATCGGTCTCGCTGGATATTTTCGGAGGATCACCGTTTAGCAGTTTATGATTATAAAGGCAAACCACTTTATGATTATGAGTATGAACAATTCTATTCAGTAGATGAGTTTGCTGGAGAAAATTATCTAGTTCTTCACCATAGGAATGAAAACAGCTATCTAATCAAAGAAGTAACGGACTCCTACGTAGCCGTGGAATCAATTGGCTGCAAGCCTACTCCAGACACCTTGCGATTTCTGAAGGACACGATAATTCCCGTTGTTCTTCCGCCCGCAGAGGTTTTGGCTGAGGCACCTCAGTACAACCCAATTACCTACTCAACGTACTGGTTTGAAACGCAGTGGAATTTTACTTTTATGAACAATGGTATATTTAAATTTATACCAAACGGTCATTTTGATATTGGCACCTTGTATTTAGGTGAATACACAGAAGAAGATGGAGTGATTGAATTGAATTACTTAAAAAGTGAATTTGGAAATATCCGTCCACTTGATCCGCCACGGCTATTTCGCCTCGATGAACATCACCTGCGTTGGCCTAATGGCGCGTTACTTACCCGGGAGGGAATAGTAGCAGGCGATTGGGAAGATCTGTTCGCGGAATTAAACGCTGTTTCTGATCAATTGGTAAATAATTATCTACCGGGTGGTGATGAATTTGACCGCCCTTATATACAGGCCAGGATTATCTCCACTCAACCCCAAACGGTCATTGAATTTAAAGAGCTCCCCCGCCGCAATATGCCTGACCGGCCGCTATACATCGATACGCTTACGTTGGCTGAGGTTAGGGAATTGTATCCATATGAAGATCCTTTCGCCGACTGAGTTATGCGGTACCTCTTCCATCATGAGCAGAACGCTTCTCTATTTCCGTGATACCCCATTCCAACTTCCCCCGCACCCGCGGCAGCGCCGAATCCTGAATATTGTCAATTATTAGACAATACTACAACGCCACCCGAATCTCTTCCTCCAACTCCAACGGCGCGATCCAGCCCAGGGAATCAAACCTCAGCGGGCTACTCCAGTACTGGTAGTCGTGGCCCTTCACGTTGTCGGAGGCGGAACCCCAGAGGTCACCCATCCAGATGAATTCGTTGCCGTTACTGGTCTTCAGCTCCATGACGTACGTCTGCTGGGCGGGGATGATGACGGGGCCGGGCTGGCCGTTGCTGATATATACTCCGTCCAAATCGCCCGCCACTTCGGTGAGGCGGACGGGGTAGGAATACTCCGCCACCGGCGTGAAACGGAGGCGTTGGCCGTTAAAGCGGTCCACGTCGAAGGTCATTTCCGTCAGCATATTTTTGGGTGTGGTGGTGACGGCAACTTCACCGGCGGGCTGCCAGCCGTGGTCGTAATAATCTACGGTAAAAGTGGGCACTACGATATCCTGGTGCACCCGCGGGTTGTCCACCTCTCCGCACTGCCCGGAGCGGTCTCCGGTGAAGTGGTACAGCGTAAGTTGGGGGTGGCCATCCTTGGCGGCGAGGTCAACGATCAGGCTTTCAAAGCCTTGCTCCCCCTTCGCCAGGGCGGCGTAATGGGTGGTAAACGTAACGTCGTCCCGAAGCAACGGCGCTTGCCGCCCGGGCCGCCGGTTGATGTTGTTGGTGAGCGTCCATTCGCTCAGCGGGTCGTCCGACATATACACGCGGGCCCCGGCGCCCTGGTTGCAGAAACAGCAGGTGTAATCCGTCAGTAAATAATAGATGCCGTTCCGTTTGAACATCGACCCCGCCTCGCAGTACTGGGCGATGTAGCCGCCATTTTCGAGCGTGGAGCCGAGGTAATCCGCGCTCAGTTTTTCTACCGATACGCGGTGCCCGTCGATGGTGTTATAACTGATGTAGGCCGTCTGGTCCGCATCCACGAAGAGGCCGAAATCACCGACGCCGAGGTCCGAATGCGTCACCTTCACGTCATCGTTCACCAGCGTGAAGGGGCCGCCGGGGCTATCCGAAACCGCCACGCCGAAGTGCCCTTCCCACAGCGTTGGGTACCAATTATACCATAGCACGTACTGCTTGCTGGCGGCGTTGTAGATCACGTGCGGCCGGTAGTGCACGCCCTCCGGGTGGTCTGCCAGCGCGGGGCCGAGGTGCTCCCAGGTCACCATATCGTCGCTCCGGTACACGTGGTATTCGTTGGCCGTCGTGAAGCCGTTCGTCTTCCCGTATTGCGTCCCGTACCAGTAATAAGCGCCCTCGAATTCAATGATCCGCCCGTCGTGCGCATCGACGATCTGCCCGTCCTTGGTCAGCCGGGGTTCGACGTTTGAGATAGTGGTGACTTCACCCATGGTTCGCCCCGTACTACCGTCATTCTGGGCGCTGTCGCAGGTGCAGAGGAGGAGGGTGAGGAGGGAAAGGACTAATGGATAGTAGTAGGACATATGGCATGAAATGTTGAGTCCAACCTACAATACTTGGCGGCAACATTCATCTTAAGCAGTCCTAATTGAACTCTCCTTCTAGTCGCAAGTAGTCCCTTGCACTGGATTTGCTCTAGCTAAATGACAACAAGTACCCTTTACTGATTGCCATAAGCCGCTCTTCAACTCTGATTGGTAGATTCATCTGAAGAATACGGATGGTGCCTTCCCCCGCCTTCGAGAATGATTTTAATTTGCCATTCGGTAAAAGTTGAAAGTGTTCGTTCCAAATCTGTCTCCTCGGATGAAACAATAGTTCAATCTCCTCAGTAGTATAATCGTAGCTAACGATACTACTTCCCTTATACCGATTACAGGCGGGACAAGCGTAAGCTAAATTTTCAAGTAAGTCAGGCCCACCTTGTTTTCGGCTGATAACGTGTTCAATGTGATAAGTATAGAAGGTACTGAACTGAGGCATAGTACAGTACTCACATCTATCCGATGAAAGCTCAATTAGTTCTGTCCGAAAGTTCTCAAGCAAGGTGTTAGTTCCCATTTTGAGACTTGCCGTTTAGCTCTGCGTGAGCATTGAGCTTAGCGATTGACATTATGTGTTGTGCTAATAAGCTTTGATCTAACTCTTTCTGTTCTTCCTCAGTAGCAGCCTCCGCCTCGACTAATGCTATTAATTTACGTAGATGAAGGTCTTCTTCCTCGGAAGATCTGTAAGCCATTATTTCCTCGGCGGAATGGCCTTCACCCAAGAAAGCTACAACCCTGGCCAGCATTGTGAAATCGGCAACTAACATGGTTAAATGGTTTGTAAAAGAGATAACGACTTAGTGCAGAGGGAAAGTTTACTGCGGGACAGCTTATCACAATATCGAATACTGCAAGAAATCCGCCTTCTCCGGGTAGTCCGTATTGTAGTGGAGGCCACGGCTTTCGTGGCGTAGACTGGCCGCTTTGGTGACGAGGTGGCCGATCGTGATGAGGTTGCGAAGTTCACACAACTGGGTACTTACCAAGCTTTGCTTGTACAGTTCTTCCGTCTCCGTACCGAGCAATTCGAGGCGTTTCTGCGCCCGCTCAAGGCGTTTATCGTTGCGGACGATGCCTACGTAGCTGGACATCACTTCCTTGAGCTCTTTGGTGGATTGGGTGATGAGGACCTTTTCCTTCGGGTCCATCGTCGCCGTACGGTTCCAGTGGGGGATGTTTTCTTCGATATCCGCCAAATCGATGTTGGCCGCAATGGAATGCGCGATCCGGTGGCCAAAAACGAGCGCCTCCAACAGGCTGTTGGACGCGAGGCGGTTGGCTCCGTGGAGCCCGGTGGACGTACACTCTCCGCAGGCGTAGAGATTGCTGACGTTGCACTTCCCATACTCATCCACCTTCACGCCGCCGCACATATAGTGGCAGGCCGGGCAGACGGGGATCATGTCCTTCGCCGGGTCGATCCCGATGCTCAGGCACTTATCCCGGATGGTGGGGAAGTGCTTGATGAAGTGGGCCTCATCGATGTGGGTACAGTCGAGCCACATACATTCTACGCCGGCCAGTTTCATTTCGTTGTCGATGGCCCGGGCCACGATGTCGCGGGGTGCCAGGCTGCCGCGGGGGTCGTAGTCGTGCATGAACTCAGTCCCGTCTTTTCGCTTCAGGATCGCCCCCTCGCCTCGAACGGCCTCACTGACCAAAAAGGCCTGCGGGTCACCGACGGGGTTGTACAGTGCGGTGGGGTGGAACTGAACGAATTCCATGTTTTCCAGGTGAACCTTGGCCCGGTAGGCCATCGCAATGCCGTCGCCCGTCGCAATTACGGGGTTAGTCGTGGAGCGGTAGATCTGTCCGTTACCACCGGCGGCCAGGACGGTGTTTTTCGCCAGGATCTTATCAATCTCGCCGGTCTTCCGGTTGAGGACGTAACAGCCGTAACACTCAATGTCGGGCGTCAGCTTCGTGACGATGTAGCCGAGGTGGTGTTGCGTCAGGAGGTCCAACGCAAAGAAGTGTTCGTGGACGACGAGGTTATCCAGCGTCGCCGCCTTGGCGCTGAGGGCGCGTTGGATCTCCCAGCCCGTCAGGTCCTTGTAGTGGAGGATGCGGTTTTCGGAGTGCCCCCCTTCCCGGCCGAGGTCGTACTTTTTGAATTGGTCGAGGTCAAAGCGAGTCCCCCATTCGATGATCTCTTCGACGCGGGTTGGCCCTTCTTCCACGACGATGCGGACGATGTGCTCGTCGCACAGCCCCGCTCCCGCATCGAGGGTATCGGCGATGTGCTTTTCGAAGTTGTCAGAATTGTGGTCCCACACCGCCGCAACGCCACCCTGTGCGTAGCTGGTGTTGCTCTCCCGCTCGTTGACTTTAGTAAGGACGTCAATCTTAAGGTCCGGCCGTAGGATGGCCAGCTTGATACCAGTAGAAAGGCCGGCAATTCCGGAGCCAATGATGAGGACGTCGGTGGTGAGCATGAGTTAGGGTTGGGTTGGGGAATTATTTACGGTTGAAGGTAAGGTATTGGTTCGTTGGTGCTTTAGTGCTTTAGCTTCGCTGCTACTGCGTGGTGGGCTGCCGCTGTTATGTGCGGTAGCCTAAAGCACTAAAATACTAAAGTACCCGAGAGCACGTCACCCTCCCGCCACCAACTCCTCCAACCGATGCCGCGTCACCCCGAAAGTCTGCTTCAAAGTTGCGACCTCTTCCAGTGCCGCTTCCCGTTCTTTACCCCGAATGGCCGTGATCATCACGTTCTTGGCGGTGTGTTCCAGGGGGATGAATTCGAAAACCTTGGTCTTGTATCCCTGAGCCTGAAGAAGTAGGGCGCGGAGCCCATCCGTCAGCATGGCGGCCTGGCGTTCGAGGAGGATGCCGTTGTTAAGGAGCGGTTTAAGATCTGCGGGGACGGCCATGTCCTTGCGTACCTGTTTTTGGCAACAGGGGGCAACGACCATGATTTCGGCTTTTTTCAGCAGACCTTGGTACAGGGCATCGTCGGTAGCCGTATCGCAGGCGTGGAGGGCGATCAGCATTTCGATGCTGGCCGGACGATAGGTATCGATGTAGCCTTCGACGAAACGGAGGTCGGTGAAGCCATTTTCTTTGGCGATCTCCGTACACTTTTCTACCAGCTTCGGCCGCAGTTCGACGCCGGTTACGCGGACGTTGAGGCCAAGCGTATTGACCAGGTGGTCGTACAGCGCGAAGGTGAGGTAGCCGCTGCCCGAACCCATGTCCACGATGTGTGCACCGGCTTTGAGGGGGTGTTCCTTGACGAGCCCGTCAATGATCTCCACGAACTTATTGATCTGCTTGAACTTGCGCTTGCCGGCGGGCAGAACGATCCCATCCTTATTGGTCACGCCGAGGCTGACGAGGTAGGGCCGGTCGGCGCCAATATCACGGTGCTTGGTTCGGTTGTGGGCCTGGATAACGGGCTTGCCGTACTTCACGTCGGCCTCCTCCATCGGCTGCATCCCCCGGTCGTTGATGGGCGATGTCGTAGGCTCGTCGGCCGGGGAAGTTTCCCGGCGGGTTTTGCTGGAGGGCCGGTTCATGATCCGGGCGTTGCCCTTCCGGCTGATCGCGATACTGAGGTGTTCGTAGGGGGTGAAGAGATCGGCGTTGTAGTATTCTTTGCCCAATAGTCTTCTTAGGAGGTCCATCCCCCGGTCAATGGGGAAGTTCTTTACTTCCTCGCGGTCCTGGTAGCGGTGGTTGATCTGGAGTTGGGTTTCCCCCTTGATGTCCACGAAACGGACGTAGAGGTTCTTGGGCTTCGTCGGTACCTTTTTGGCGGGTTTGGAAAAGGTGAGTTTGATCAGTTCCCGCGCGTCGACTACTTCGCGGCAGGTTTTCCAGAATTTATCCAGGGGGCTGTTTTCAGGCATAGTCGTTCCAACGGTTTCGGGGCGGGGGTGGTTGGCGGCTGGCCCTGCTTTTCCCATTTCCTGGCACCTGCGTCAGCGCCGGAAAGTTTGAATAAAATACAGGTAAAACATTTTGTAGGTAAAAGTTAGAAGCTTTATATTTGTCACAACACTATTTAAACACATGCACATGACTACCCAGCAAGTAGCCGACCGCCTCGTAGAGATGGTCCGCACCGGTAAGAGCGACGACGCCTACCTCGAATTATTCGCCGAAAATGCTTCCTCCCACGAAATGCCCGGCGTACCCGGTGGCGACGTACAGGGCCGCGATAATCTCATCCAGAAGAGTAAAAAGTGGGCCGAGAACGTGGCGGAGATCCATACGCTGACCGTGACCGATCCCCTCATCCACGGAGAATTCTTCACCGTCGGTATGAGTATCGACCTCACCAAGAAAGACGGTGGCCGCACCGGCCTGGAAGAGGAAATTTGCGTGTACCACGTGCGGGACGGGAAGATCCAGAGTGAGCGCTTCGTTTACGCGATGGGCTAAAGATTAGCTGTAGTTGGCCATGCTAGCCGCATTTTGGCGCTAAATAGGTGACAAGCGACACGGTTTCCTATAAGAAGCCAAGGAGGGAAAAGAGGGAAAGGGAGGGGTGCCTGCGGCGTTTCGCGCTTTTTATACTCCTTCGTCCGTTGCTATGCTCATCCAGGTAAGGATTGGTTTACACCGAATACAGCACCGGGTTGAGCGGAGAATTAACCGTCTCCCCCACCGGGCTGCCGGGCATCCACGTATCCAGATCGTTTTGCTGGTGCTTATTGATGGGTTCAGTGACCTTCATGTCCTTATCCATGTAGATGACGGTCATCACTTTCCGGACCTGATCGGTCGTGTTAGCGCCAGCGCGGTGGAATACCCAACCGGAATGAAAGCTCACCTCGCCAGCCTCGAAACCTTCGATGACGTGGGGGAAGTCGGTCACCCGCAATTTTTCCTGCAGGATGGCTTCGGACTGATCCGAGATCGCCAGGTCACGGCCCTCCTCAATCCGGTGGCTACCGGCACTGAACTCCAGTGGCCCCATTTCCTTGGGCGTTGCTTGTAGTGGGATCCACGCCGTGATCGTCTTGTCACTACTCAACGGCCAGTAGTACTGGTCCGCATGCCAGGGGGTGATGCCGCCGCCGGCTTCCTTGAACAGCGCCTGGTCGTGGTACAAACGGACGCCATCTGCCTGCAATAACTGGGTGGCGATGGATGCGATGCGGGCGGAGAATACCAGTTCTTTGACTGCCTCGTCCTCTTCCCACAGGTTGAATAGCTGCAAAAATGCCTTACCGTAGGTATCCCTTTCTTCCAGCGGAACGGCTGCAAGATCCTGCCGTTTAATCGCTACCCTACGGGAAATGACATCGTTGAAATGAGCCAGTTCCTCCTCCGTCAGCACCTGCTTGAGTTTGATGTAGCGGTGTTCGTCGTAGAAAGCAATCTGCTCCGAGGTGAGCGCGTAGGGTTGATCGAGCATAGTTAGTGTACTTTGGACACTAAGGTAGGGTGTTTGGATGGGTGGCGCAAATTCTTCCGGCCTGAGCAGACATTAGAAGTTGGATTTGTTTCGCAGTACTCCGTGCATTAGATTTTAGACGGGCGGGGCAGGACGCTCGCAGGAACTCAAATCTTGCTGCGCGCGCTTTGGCCACGCTTCAAGGTCCTTGGAGGGAGGTAAAGAGTTAGCAACTTACCCATTTCATCAGGTCCTCGGAGCGTGCGACGCAGGAGCTCCTCCGAGCGTCCGGCTTGAGCCGTACATCACCCAAACCCCACTAAACCTCCCAACTACGATAAAAATCGTAATAACCTTTGCGCTACTACGAGAGTTCCCGTACATTTGCTACGAAGAAAATCGTAGTAAGCGCAATGAAGGATAAAAAACCACAACCCACCACGGCCGAACTGGCCATCCTGACCATCCTCTGGGAGGAAGGCCCCCAACCCGTTAGGGTCATCCACGAACGGTTGGCGGCCGAGAAGGACGTCGTCTACACGACCGTTCTGAAAACCATGCAGGTGATGCTGGAGCGGGGCTTCCTCGGCCGGGAAAGCCAGGGGCGGAAGCACATCTACCACGCCGCCATCACCAAAGAAAAGACCCAGGATAGCCTGCTGGACACCTTCGTCAACCGCGCCTTCGGTGGCTCGGCCAAGAAGCTGGCCATGCGCGCGCTGGGCAATTACGAAACGAGTAAAGAGGACCTGGACGAACTTAAGGCCCTCATTGAAAAAATCGAAAAACAGCAGTCATGATCGAGCACGCACTTTCGCCCGAACTCGTCCATGCCATCGGCTGGTCGCTGGTTCATTCTCTCTGGCAGGCCGCCGTTTTTGCCCTCGGCCTCGGCGGTCTCCTCCTCGCCCTGCGCAAGTACAGCGCCCGCGCTCGGTACTACGTATCCATCGCGATGCTGTTTGGCTTTTTCCTGACGGTTGGCCTCACCTTTGCGGCCCAGTTCCAACAAACTTTTGCTGGGTCTCCATTCCGGCAGACCGGCGTGTCCGCAAACGCTGGACCGGCTTCTGCCGGAGCGACGGTGAGCCCCTTTAACCCGGCACCCGCGGCAGCGCCCGAAATGGCTTCGTCGTCGGCGGCGGCTACGGGGCTGGCGGCGCGGTTCACCCGCTACTACAATACGCACCTCCCGCTGATCGTCACGGTTTGGCTGCTGGGGGTGCTCGTCCTGCAGCTGCGGTTCGTGGGTCAGCTGGCCTACCTGCAACGCCTGAAAAACTACGGGACGGAGAAATTCCCGGCCACCTTTGCGCCCCTCCTGCGGGAGGTGGAGGACGCGATCAGCCTCACCAAGGCGGTGCGCTACCTGACGTCCTACCGCGTCAATTCACCCTTCACGGTGGGGTGGCTGCGGCCGGTCGTGCTCTTCCCGGCAACACTGCTGGAGCAACTCAACGAGCCGGAGTTACGGGCCATCATCGCCCACGAACTGGCGCACGTGAAACGGCACGATTTCCACGTCAATTTGGCCCAGACCCTGTTCTGCATCCTCTTTTTCTACCACCCGGCCGTCTGGTGGATGTCCGCCCGCATAGAGGAAGAACGGGAACACTGCTGCGACGATCTGGCGATTGAAGTAACGGGCGAGCGCGTAGGTTATGCGCGGACGCTGGTGCAGTTAAATGAGCAAGCAAGGGGTCCGGAACTCGCCATGGCGCTCGGTGGACACGGCAAAGGATTCAAGTCACGCGTAACCCGATTGCTCTCCGGATACCTGGGGACGGGCACCTACGGGGAGGGCTTCACGTCCGCGGTGATCATCTTCGGCATCATGGCGGTGGCCGTCGCGCTTTCCGCCGAAGGCACCCAAATGATCAACGAACCCGCCTACCGTACGGACAACGTCATCTCCAACGTCACGAGCGACCGCCGGGCGGATGAATACGAAGCGGAGTACGCAGCCACCCAGGAAACCGCCCTCCTGATGCTTACCGCTGCGAGCGATGGCGACTTCCGCCTGGTGCAAAGTCTTCTCGATCGGGGAGCCGACGTGAACGCCACCAACGCACCCAACGCCGCCACCTACACCCCGCTGATGGCGGCCGTGAAGGAAGGCGAAGTAGAGGTCGCCCGCCTGCTCATCGAGCGGGGGGCGGACGTCAACGCCATCCACGAAGGCGGCTGGACGCCCCTGATCTACGCCGCGAGTGAAGACTACCCCGAGGTGGTGCAACTCCTCATCGAATCTGGCGCGGAGGTCGATTACGTCAACAAAAACAACTGGACGGCCCTCATCGAGGCGGCCGACGAAGATGCCCTCGAATGCGCCAGGATCCTGCTGAAGGCCGGCGCGTCCGTTGATCTTCCCGGCCTCCCACGGTCGGCGCTCACCATGGCCGCCAGCGAGGGCCACGCCGAAATGATCGGCCTGCTCATCGCGGCGGGGGCGAGCGTCAACCGGTCAGGCCAGCAAAATCACCCCCTCCACGCCGCCGCCGAAGAGAACAATCTCGACATCGTCAAACTCCTCATCAGAAAGGGCGCTGACGCAGGTACAGTGGATGGATACGGGCGCAATGCCCTGCACTACGCCGCCGAGGAAGGAAATACGCGGATCGTGAGTTACTTACTGGCAAAGGGAGTACAACCGGACCTGGTAGATACCTACGGCCGCACTCCCCTGAGTTACGCCGCCGAAGAAGGAGAAACCCGCATCGTTAACCTCCTCCTTGACGCCGGGGCGACGGTACGGTAAGGCTCCAATCTTTCAATGATAATGTTAGCCGGGATACCGCGCTGAATTACGTTCAGGCCTGGTGTCCCGGCCCGGAACGGCGATCTCTCCCGGGTGGATCGCTGAATCTTGATCCCAATACCCTAAAACCACCACCCCCATGAAGTTCTTGTTTTTCCTGAGCCTGCTGGCCTCCGCCGGTAGCCTCCTGGCTACTGCCTTGCCCGCTTCTTCCCTAAAAGCCAGCCTCCGCGGAACGGTGGAGGCCGACGGCACCGGCCCCCTCGAATACGCAACGGTCTCCGCCTTCCTGCCGGATAGCAGCCTGGTGGACGGGACGGTGACTGACGCCAACGGCGCCTTCGCCCTCAGCCTGCCGAAGGGTGGCTACCGCCTGCGGATCGAATTCATCGGTTTCGCCGCCCGCGAAATGGCAGTGAACCTCACGGGTAATCTGGACCTCGGGGCCATCAATCTAAGTGGTGGGGTGGACCTCAGCACCGTCGAGGTAAGGGCCGAACGGAGTTCCATGACCCTCCAGCTGGATAAGAAGGTCTTCAACGTCGGGGAAGACGCCCTGGCGGCCGGCGGCACGGCGAATGAGGTGCTGGAGCAAATCCCCTCCGTCACCGTAAGCCCGGACGGCGCGGTAGCCCTGCGGGGTGACGGGGGCGTCCGGATCCTGATCAACGGACGGCCCTCGGCGCTGGCGGACCGGGGTGGCCTGGCCGGCATCCCCGCCGCGAGCATCGAACGGGTGGAGGTGATCACTAACCCGTCGGCCAAATACGAGGCGTCGGGGACGGCGGGCATCCTCAATATCATCCTTAAACAGGAAAGCCAACGCGGTTACGGCGGCAGCGTCAGCGTCGGGGCGGGCATTCCGGACAACCACACGCTGGACGTCAACCTCAACTACCGCAGTGAGAAATTACTTGCCTTTGCGACGGTGGGCGGGCGCTACTCCAACTTCAACGGGTCGAGTGAACTGCGGCGCATCACGCTGGAAGATGGGAACACTTCCCTCCTGAGCCAGTCCTTGGATATGGCCCGGAATGACCTGGCGGGGAACGGATTTTTTGGCGCCGACTACAACCTTTCTTCCACGGCGGTGCTATCCGGCAGTTACTCGGTCTTCCACATGCGGAACGATGACGTCTCGACGCTTGGCTTTGCCTTCGTCCCCAACCTTGCACCCGCGGCAGCGCCCAACTCCGTACTGCAACAGCGCACGGAATACCTGGAGCCGGGCACCTACCAACAGACGGACTTGACCTTCGCCAGAACCCTGCCGCAAGCGGGGAGAAAGTACACCGTGTACTTCAAGAATGACCGCTGGCGGGAACCCGAATACGAGGACATTTCCCTGACGCGGAGCGTGCCCGTTGAGGAACAAGCCTTCCGCTACCGCACCGATACGGACGAGGGGAGCAACGATTTTTTGTTGCAGGCCGACTACGAAACCCCACTCGGCGAAGGCGGCCAGTTGGAGGTGGGCGCTCGTGGTGAGACCAGGATCATTTCCTCCACCTACTCGGCCGAACTGGACCGGGATAATGGTTTCGAGCCGATCCCCGGTTTCACCAACGATTTTGATTACTACGAGCGGATCGGAGCCGTTTACGCCCAGTACGGCCGCCAGTTTGAGAAGGTGAGTTTGCGGGCCGGCCTCCGTGCCGAAGCCACGGCGGTCAGAACGGAAGACGAACTGGAAACCACCACGGAGGTGGACCGGGATTACCTGAATCTCTTCCCGTCCCTGAGCCTTCAGTATGCGCTTTCGGAGGCCGTCAGTAGCCAGGTCAGTTACGGGCGCCGGATCCGCCGGCCGGCATTCTGGATGCTCAATCCATTCGGTGGAATTGGCAACCCCACCCAAATCTACCGCGGTAACCCCTTGGTGGACCCGATCTACATCAGCCGGGTAGAGTGGAATTTGCTCGTGCGGGCGGATAAGTGGACCTTCAACCCGGCCGTATACGCCAGCCGGGTGAAGGATTTCCTCAAGACCATTTACGAACGCGAGCCGGAGAATATCTTCGGCCTACCGGACGGTACGGTAACGGCATTGCCGGTTAACCTGGGCAACGAAGATCTGCTCGGGGTGGAACTGACGGCCAGTTACCGGCCCACCGAAAAGATCACCTTGAACGGTGAATTCAACTACTTCGGCTTTCGGGAAACGGGCGTACTGGAAGGGCGGGATTTTGCCGCCAGCGGTGGTGCCTGGCGGGGCAGCCTCCGGACGCAGGTGCAGTTGCCGCGGGAGATCAATCTCAGCGCCTTCTGCGCCTACAACGGCGGACGGCGGGATGCCCAGGAGCTGATCCGGGCCAATTACATCACGGATTTCAGCCTGAGCAAAAAGTGGTCCGACCAGTACACCCTCAGCCTGAACCTGCGGAGCCCGCGTTTCCGGAATACGGAGAGCTTCCGCCCCAGCTTCACCCAGACCGAAGACTTTACCTGGACGGGTTGGCGGGCCGGCCTTACCCTCCGCTACCAATTTGACCGGGGGGCTGGCTCCGAAGGCCGCCGGGCGCGGGGGAGCATCCGGTAGGTGGAGAAGACGATAGACGTTAGATTCTAGATTTTAGACTGGCGGAAGACCTGCATCACCGTTCCCCCCATCTTCCGTAAATTGCCCTCCCTTAACCCAACCGCCCGGCCCTAGATGCGCATTAGTGTTCTCGTAATTGCCTTTCTCTACCTGCTGCCCCTTGCCGGACAGCAGAATACCAACGCCGACGTACTGGCGCGGGCGGAACTGGCGAGTAAGGACATTGAGATCGGAGACCAGATCTACCTCAAGGTGAACCTTTCGGCGCCACCGGGGACGAACATCACCGGCCTCGAACCCGCCTTCCTGAATACCATTACCGGTATTGAATTGGTCAACGGGGGCCAGCTCAACGTCGTGGCCGAAACACCGGAGCGGCTGCTGGAGCAACGCTTCCTCATCACCAGTTTTGATACGGGCTACATTGCGATTGCTCCTCTTCCGTACGTATTTACCGGGGCGGATGGTGTCCTCGATACGGCCTATACGAATGACCTGCTGTTACACGTGAGCGCCTACCCCGTCACGGAGGATTCGGAGTTGCAGCCCATTAAACCCATCATCGAAGAGCCGCGGAACTGGCTGGATTTCTGGCCGCTCTACGTCGTGCTGCTCCTCGCCGGGTTAGGCTACGCGGCTTACGTCTGGAACGAGCGGCGGCAACGCGTGGCTCCGCCGCCGCCACCTCCCCCACCGGCGGATCTGCAGGCACTCAATGCGCTCAAGGCCCTCGAGGCGAAATCCCTCTGGCAGGCCGGCAACACCAAGGCTTACTACACGGAACTGACGGACATCCTGCGTACTTACCTGCAGGACCGGTTCCAGGTTCAGGCCAAAGAGATGACGTCGCGGCAGATCACCACGGCCCTGACGAAAAACGTCGGGATGCAACCCAAGCTGACGGGAGAGCTTGCACAGCTCCTCCAACTTTCCGACCTCGTCAAATTTGCGCAGGCGACGCCGGCTGCGGAGCTCCACCCACGAAGTTTGGAGCGGGTCCGGGAGTTCGTGCGGGAGACGGCTGACGTTAGTACGTCCACCACTCCAGCCGATCTGGCTAGTACGGATGCGGTCGTCCCTCCCGAAGTTGTGGGGGAAGGCCCACGTGCGATTGCTCCTCCGTCCCCCAACCCCGCACCTGCGCGAGCGCCCAACTCGCCCCGCATTGAATCGGGGACAGCGCCGGAAAATGATGGTGTTGATCCGCCGACGCCGCTGAAAAATATTCTTCTTCCTACGCCCCCCACTACCCTAAACACCGAAGAGGAATGATGTCTCAATTCCAGTTCGTCTACCCCTGGTTGCTGCCACTGGTCGTGATCCCGCCGCTGCTGTTTCTGTGGAACCTGCGCCGTGACGGGGAGGTATCGCTGCGCCTGCCGAGCACGGCATCGGTGAGTGGTTTGCGGAGTTGGAAAAGCGTAGTACGGCCCTGGTTGCCATTATTGAGAGTAGCGGCCTTGTGCCTGTTCATCGTCGCCCTGGCCCGGCCCCGGCTGGATTTGAGCGAAGAATCCGTCACGGCTGAGGGGATTGACATCGTGCTCACGATGGACCTCTCGACCTCGATGGGCGCGACCGACTTCCAACCCAACCGCCTGGAGGTGGCAAAGATGGTGGCGCGCAATTTTGTGGCCCAGCGGGAATTCGACCGGATCGGCCTCGTCGTCTACGCCGGCGAAGCCTACACGAAGAGCCCGCTGACGGTGGATAAGGAGATCATCGACCGCTTCATCGCCGAACTGGAAATGGGGGAGATCACCGACGGAACGGCCATCGGCACCGGGCTGGCGACGGCCGTCAACCGCCTGAAAGACAGCGACGTAGCGAGTAAGATCATCATCCTGCTGACGGACGGGGAGAACAACGCCGGCTACCATAGCCCCGAGCTGGCCGCCGAACTGGCGAAGGAGTACGGCATCCGAGTGTACACGATCGGCGTCGGCTCCGGGCAGGCGACTTACATGCCCTCGAGCCCCCTCGGTGGCGGTGGCTACTCCTTCAAACCCACCCGCGGCACGGTGGACGATAAACTGCTTGGTTACATCGCCCAAACGACGAACGGCCGGTACTTCCGCGCGCGGGATACCGAAGAGTTAGAATCCATCTACGGCTACATCGACGAGCTGGAAAAGACGGAGATCGAGACGACGGTCTTCAAGCGCTACGAGGAGCGGTTTGGCTACTTCTTGCTGATTGGGTTGGGGCTGTTGTTGTTGGAGACGGTGCTGCGGTATACGGTGCTGAAGAGTGTGCCTTAGGTGCCTGCGGCACGGTTTTCTGCAAGAAGCAAAGGAGGGAAAAGAGGATAAAGGAGGGCGCCTGCGGCGTGTCTCGCTTCTTATTCTCCTTTATCTTCTTTAGCCTCTTGTCGAGAAAAGGCTCCGAGCAGCTCCTTCTGCGCAAAGAAGATTAAGACGAGAGAGACGTTAGAGGAGTACTGTTTGGACTTTCCTGTAGCGGGGTTGCGTGAGGAAAGCAATGGTTTTACAACTGACGATTTGGCTAGCGCTTGATGAACTTGGCCCGTACTCCATCTGCCTCCAGGATGTAGAGACCGCTGCTTAGGCGGGAAATATCCAGGGAGATATTGTTGACCGTTGAAGAAGGGGGGATTTGCCGGTCCAGTACCTGGCGGCCTTCCAGGTTCCAAATCCGAATGTGTGATCCCTCGGCCGCACGGTGGGGCAGACGCAGGGTAAGGCGGTCTACGACGGGGTTGGGGCTGATCTTTATCTCCGTGGCCGTCGCTGCGGTTTCCGGTGTCGATACGACGGTTCCGGCCGGGCAGTAGAAGGAATCCAGGTATTCAAGCCGCTGGATTAACCAGTTTTTGGTGTAGTCGATCTCCTCCTGGTCGGCGGACAGGGTAGAGGACCAGACCAGATTCTCGCGCGCGTAGATTTGTTCCGCATTGAGGGTATCGTACAAGGCTTGAAATCGAGCGTTGATATTTCGGGCGGAAAAGACGCCGGATTCGCGCAACTCGGCGTACCGGGCGCACCGGGCGTCGGCGTAATCGTCGCCCTCTTCTTGTTGGACGACATCCTGATAAAGCGGGGTGAAGTAGCGGTCTCCCCACTCTACGCGGGTGCCATCCCAGTTATTACCGAAGGAGGCGTCGAGATCCCAGGGGATGTAGAAGTAGGGCTCGTCCACGTCCCGCCGGGCGAAGTAGATGTTCTTACCCTCATTGTCGATACCACCGATCACGTTGATGAAAAGATCGTAGTCGATGCTGTTGGCCAAATCGAGGTGCCGGCCCATGATGGCGCCTTCGCTTGGGTCCGGGTCGGTGATGAATCGCTCGTGGAGTTGGGAGAGTGGGTCCCAGTTGATGGTATCATTGGGGTTGGGGTACTTCAGTTCGTAGCCGCTCCATGTTTCCTCCATCGGGTTGGGGGGGCCGACGTCGTTGAAGGAGGGGCTGGTGGGGATGGCCCATACCTTGACGAGGTAGCCACGCATTCCCTCTTCATTAGTTTTTTTCAGGCGAAGTAATTTCCGATCGACCTGTTCCCCCAGCGTGTAGAGGCCCTGGTAATTACCATTCAAAAAGACCTCCACGAATTCCTGATTCGCCCCACCGCGAGCGCGGTCGTCATCCGCTACCCAGGGGAGTTCGTACATGTCATTCCAGAGCCCTTGGGCGATGAATGCGTTAATGCGAAGGGGTTCGTTGTACACAGCGTCCAGGACCCAATCGTCGTCCTCGCGCATTCCGGCCAGGGTGACGTCCTGGCTCTCGCCGTCCGTATCCGTCCAGAATTCGAGATCGTAGGATTTTTTGGGGTATAACAAGGCCGTGGCTCCGCGGAATTCAATGCCCGCGCCGGCCACAATTTGCTGCTCCCGGTCGAGGTAAGTTATTTCGGACCGGACTTTAGTGTCGTTATTCAGTGATGAATCGGCCGTAATGTTGATGAGCGGGCGCTTAGAAAAGTAAACAGCGTACTGGTCACCAAATCCCCCAGTAGCATTGAATGATTCCGTAAGGGAAGGGGTGATGCGGCCGGGGAAAGTGAGTTTAAAATTATCACTCCCGTTCAGCGCCCTGACCGAGCGCAAGGTTTCCCCTTCTTCCGTTAGGGTACAAACCACAATCTTCAGATCGTCGTCGGCCAAACAACTTGGGCCCGTTTGGGCCCGAACGGTTACCGCGAGACAGGGCAGTAGAAACGCAGCAAGGAGGATCAGGAAAGATTTGATAATTGGTGTATTGTTGATGGGAGAATGGAGGCGTTCTTTCGTCCGGATAATAAGCGGGCGCTACTTTTGCTGACAGAATTGTAACGGAATCAGACAATCAGTGTTTGGGAATAAAACTACACTACGACTTGACAAATAGGGATTACCAAGGTACTGATTTTGAGGATAACCTCTTCCGGGGGGAGGCTTGGGCCCGAGCCGTCACGGCCCCCTACGGGCTTGATTTACGCTGGGCCGAAGGGTGGTCAGCCACCGCCCCGCCACTTCCCTACGTACTGCGGAAATCCCTGGGTGGAACGCGGGTGCTGGCCCTTCCCTTCAGTGATTACCTCCCGTTGAAGAATGCGTCCGAAGTAAGCCAGCTGGCTCAGTATTTGCGGGATGTACACCCAGAAGCGGCCATTACGATCAAGACCGAACTTCCCAACGATACGGAGCTAGCTGGCGCGCGCGTCGTCCGCACCGCCGTACTCCACACCATCACCCCGGATGGCCCCGGGCCGAATGGAAAGTTCCGCGCCAACGCCCGCCGCGCCACCCGTGATGGCGTGACCGTCCGTAAAGCCACCGACGAAGGGGCCCTGGAGCGCTTTTACGCGATGTACGCCAATCTCCGTACCCGGAAGTTCCGGAGCATCCCCCAGCCCTACGTTTTCTTCAAGTCGATCTTCGATGCTTTCATCGCCACCGGGCGGGGTTATTTGGTGGAGGCCCTCTACGAAGGCCGGATGATTGCCAGTTTCGTCATCCTCCTCACGGGCAAACGGGCCTTCCACAAGTTTTCGGCCTCCAGCCTTGATACCCTGGTGCCCAGGCCTAACAACCTGATCTTTAGCTTCCTGCACGAAGAGCTGGCCGCCGGCCGCATCGAAAGCCTCGATCTTGGTCTGAGTGGCCTCAGCGAGAAATACGCCGGGCTGCGCTATTTCAAATCGACGGCTGGGGGCGTCGAATCCCCCCTCACTTACTACGAATGGATGCCGGCCGGCTTTGACGTGGCGGCGGAAAAACAATTCAAAGAACACCTGGGCGAGCTGACCAAGAAGATGGTGAACGCGAATCTCACTCCGGAGCAGTTGAGTAGCCTGAGTTTGGTGATTTACCCCAATTTTGCTTGAGGAGGGACTTGTGGCATTGTTTTCGACAAGAAGGATAGAAGGGAAAAGGGGGAAAGGGGGCGCGCGCCTGCGGCGTGTTTCGCTTCTTACCCTCCTTTTTCTTCTTTAGCCCCTTGTCGAAGATAAAGCTCCCAGCGGTTCAGTTTTCTGCAAGAAGGAAAAGTGAGAAAAGGACAATAAGTAGTTCGGCTCCTGAGTGAGTGTGTATAACCGCGCTAATTGTATAGGTCCGGAATTTCTTTCAACTTTGGAGAATGCAAAGCGTACGTTCCTTCCTTACGTGGCTGATGATTTTATTCTGTACCTGCGGCCAAGCCCAGGAAATTGTAAACGGCAGTTTCGAACGGGGCGATGCGAACCCGAGTGTGTCCTCCGTCAACATCCTGGAGGGAGACGGCCGGATTGACGGGTGGGAGGTGACCCAAAATCTAGATTACGTCGGTGGCTCCTGGGCGGCGGCTGACGGCGAACGGAGTATCGACTTGAATGGCTCCTTACCGGGGACGATCAGCCAACGAATACCGACCATCCCTGGCCGGAACTACATTATCCTTTTCGACCTGGCGGGAAACATCATTTGCGGGCCCAACGTGAAATTCTTGCGCGTCAGCGCCGCTGAAACGGAGGCACGGTACCAATTTGACATAAATGGCAAGTCGGCATCAACTATGGGCTGGCGAACGGAGCGGTTTGAATTTCAGGCGGTGGCCGATACTACCGTACTGGCCTTTGCGAGTGATATGTCGGGAATCTGCGGCCCGGCCCTGGATAACGTGAGGCGCATTGACTGCAACGGCATCCTGAATGGCCGCGCTACCCGGGACAGTTGTAACCTGTGCCTTACTCCGGAAGACCCCACCTTCAATGCCTGCCTGGACTGCGCCGGGCGACCCAACGGTGCATCCATTATCGATGACTGTGGGCAATGTGCCAGCCCTTCATCACCAACATTTAATGCTTGTTTTGATTGCTTTGGCGTCCAGGACGGCGGTGCCACCTTCGATAGTTGTGGCGTCTGCCGTAACCCCAGCGACCCGGCCTTCAGTCGTTTCTGCGACGCTGGAAAAGTCTTTGCTCCCACCGCTTTTTCACCGAACGGCGATGGCATCAACGATGTGTTCAAAGTCTATACCTCGACGTTGGAGGACGCTCAAATATCTTACTACGCAATCTATGATCGCTGGGGTGCGCTCATCTATCGCAACCAAAATATTGCTTTCGAATCGGAGGAACAATGGTGGAATGGCCGGGTAGATGACCAGCCCGCACCAGCTGGTCTGTACGTTTATGTAATCGAAGCCATTTTTAGAAGTGACCCGCCCATTACCCTGCGTGGACACGTAGCCCTGGTCAGGTAATATGGCGTCTGAGACGCTTCTCCTACTTTACTCTTCTATTTCCCTTCGGTGGGAAGGGACGTGCTTGCGGGGTTGTTTTCTACAAGGAGATTAGGAGGGAAAAGAGGCTAAAGGGGCACGACTACGGCGTGTTTCGCTTCTTATACTCCTTTTCCCTCTTTTTCCTCTTGTAGACCCCGTAGGAGCAGCGTAGCTAAAATAAAGCAGCCCGCAGCTACCTTTGCCCCAAACCCTTTCCATGCTCACCTACATCACCTGGGACGTCTCCCCCGAAATCTTCTCCATCGGCCCCCTCCAAGTTCGCTGGTACGGGTTGATGTTTGCGCTGGGCTTCATGATTGGGTTCTGGCTCGTGCGGAAGATGTTCCTCAAAGAAGGCGCCCCCGAAGCCTGGCTGGACTACGTCTTCTACTTCCTCATCGGCGGAACGATCCTTGGCGCGCGGCTCGGCCACGTCCTCTTTTACCAGTGGGATTACTACAGCAGCCACCCGGGTGAGATCATCCGTATCTGGGAGGGCGGTTTGGCATCGCACGGTGGGGTGATCGGCGTCGTAACGGCGCTGTGGCTCTTTAGCTATTTCGTTTCTAAGAAGTCCTTTTTCTGGATTTCCGATAAGGTCGCCGCGCCCATCGCGCTCGTGGGGGCCATGATCCGTTTCGGCAACCTGATGAACAGCGAGATCGTCGGTATTCCCAGCGATAAGCCCTGGGCCTTCAAGTTCGTCAACGCCGCCCGGGCGAGCCTCGCCGAGGTGCCCCGCCACCCCGTGCAGATCTACGAAAGCCTGTCCTACCTGTTCACCTTCGCCGTCCTCCTTTGGCTGTACTGGCAGAAGGATATGTGGAAAAAGCCCGGCTTCCTAACGGGCCTTTGGTTCGTGATGATCTTCGGCTTCCGCTTCGTGTGGGAGTACTTCAAAAGTGACCAGGGCGGCTTCGGCCAGGCGCTGACGACGGGCCAGTGGCTCTCCATCCCCTGCGTCCTGCTGGGCTTAGGGATGATGGCTTACGGGATGAGTAGGAAGGAGATGTCGGAAATAAAAGCGTAGGGGTTAATAGCATTCAGTTCTTTAGCGCCTAAAAATTAATTGAAACCATGGGTATGGGCGCTGTCGCAGGATGCTGTGAAATGGGAATTGAGGTATCTCCTAAATGGGTAGGTGTCCTCTTTTTTGATCGTGTTGAATTATTGTGGTGGACTGCCAATAGAAGATCAGTTCTACCGATCACTGGCAAAACCTATTGGCCTACTACAATTCTCCTTACGCCCCTCTCTGAAGAGGTGCTCCACTCTAAGTAGTAAATTCCTTGCGCTAGGCCGCTTAGGTTTAATGTCAGTTCTTTATCCCCGATGACAGGCTCGTATGCTTGCACCACCCGTCCAGAGCCATCAATAACGCTGAGGCGAGCATTAGGCCGTGTAGCTAGATTTGAGGTTAAGGTGACCGTAACCCGCCGGTTCGAACCAATAGGGTTTGGGGATACCTTCATTTCACTAGAAACGTTTTGGTAATTTACGCTTGCGCCAAGGGTGTCACACGGTGAACCATGATCCCCTTGGGCCGCTCCTACTTGAGGCATATTATAGCATACTTGTCCATTTGGGCAACCATTGTCACAGCTTACTTCACTAAATGGTACGAAGTAGGTTTCAATGTTTCCTAAAAACTCAACGGACCAGCCGTACCATCTAAAAATCGTGGTATTCCCCGCAAAAGTGTTCAGATACTGAGCCCGCACGGAATCTTTTCTGATTGGTGCTCGTAGCTCCACGGAGTCTACGCGTACTGAAATGAAAGTGGGAAATCCGGTTAGCGCCGTTTCTTCGGGGACGTATACATCGTAAGTATCCCCCACATCCAGTGAAAAATCGTATAATTTCCAAAATTGCCCGTCCGCGTAGCGATAGACGATATCACCTTCCGCGTATATGATAATATCCGCTAAAAACTCATAATTAGCCTCGGAGGGTACCATTACGACACATGCAGTATCGTTGATCATCGTGTCTCTGTCAACAGTAAGAGAGAAGGGTTCGAAGGATTGACCTCCACCATCGAAAGAGTAGAAATACTGATTTTGCAGGTGCGTCCAACTTTCACTTTGAGCCGTGATGGGAGAGGTGAGGAGGAGCAGTAAGAGCGGCAGGTAGTTTTGAAATTTCAATTTTAGGTGATTTAATAACTAGTGGTCTGTCAATGTTTAATTTTCGGGTAGAATGGTGTTGGATTTTCGTTGCTAGTGAGGCGCTCGAACCGGAGTTTAGCCATAGCTAAATGAGGACGCGAGCAACGAAGCTAGCGACGAAAAGACTCACCAGGTCACCCGAAAAAAATTAGCTTGACAGACCACTAAAACAGAAATACGCATTTCCTTTTTTGTGAAATCAAATTCCTTTTCAATGTTCGTCACCTACTTGATGAATAACAAATGGCCTACGTATCACCTTGCCAGGATGAGTTTTTACTGTAACTCCCCCAACCGCTCCCGAATAACTCCGGCAATCTTCTCCATCACCCCAGCCTCGAAGGGGTTCTCCAGCTTGGCCAATTCCACGAGTTGGAGGAAGGACCGTGAACCACCGGCCTTGCACAAAGTGACGTAATCCGCCCAGGCGGAGGCGTGGTCCTGCCGGTCCTTAAGCCAAAATTGGAAGGCACAGATCTGGGCCAGGCAGTAATCAATGTAGTAGAAGGGCATTCCGAAGATGTGGCTCTGCCCCTGCCAGAAAGTCCCCGCGTCCAGGTGGGGCATATCCGAATAGTCGAGGTGGGGCAGGTACTCCGCCTCCAGTCTTTTCCACGCGGCGTTGCGCTCGGCGGGCGACCAGTCCGGGTTCTCGTAGACGAGGTGCTGGAACTCATCCACCGCACAACCGTAGGGTAGGAAGCGCATTGCGCCCGCCAGGTGGTTGAAGTAGTACTTATCGGCATCGTCGCCAAAAAAATCCGGGACGCCCGGGTACGCAAAGAACTCCATCGACATCGAGTGGATCTCCGCCGCATCGTAGGTCGGCCAGTTGTACTCCATCGGCTTCTGGTGGCGGCTGGAGTATACTTGGAAGGCGTGGCCGAATTCGTGGGTGAGCACGTCCACGTCGTGGCTCGTCCGGTTGAAATTGGAAAAGATGAAGGGCGCGCCGTAGTCGTTGATGTAGGTGCAGTACCCACCGGTGGCCTTGCCGTCCTTGGCTTCCAGATCCATCAGTTGGCGCTCTTCCAGGAGGCGGAAGAAGTCGCCGGTTTCCTTACTCAGCCCGTCGTAGAGTTTACGGGCCGCATCGATGGTATCTGCCATCTCCCCTTTAGGGGTAGGGTTACCGTCGGGGAACTGGAAGGCGGTATCGTAGTAGTGCAGCCGATCTACCCCGATCCGCTCGGTCTGGAGCCGGTACAATTCCTGGGCGATGGGAACGATGTGCCGCTTCACCTCATCCCGAAAGACGGCGACCTGTTCGGGCCCGTAATCCGTCCGGTTCATCTTGGCGTAACCGAGGGCGACGTAATTGTCGTAGCCCAACTTCCTCGCCATATTGGTGCGCAGGCCGACGAGGGAGTCGTAGATCCCTTCAATCTCCTCCCGGTTCTCCGCGTACCAACCCCACTTGGCGGAGCTGGCGGCCTTCCGCTTTTCCCGGTCGGGGTCTTGTTCCAGCGGGGTGATGCTGCTGAGGTTGTAGGTTTCCCCGTCGAGTTCAATCTCGGCTCCACCCTTTAGTTGCATGTACTGGCTGTAGCCCTTGTTTTCTTCCTGAAGGTCTTCGATCAGTTCCGGCTGGAAGGTCTTGAGACTGAGCTCGGCCGTATGGAAGAGTTGATCCCCAAAGTGTGCCCGCAATGCTTCCCGGTGGGGGCTGTCGAGCAGGGCCCGGTAGTAATCCATGCGCCACGCCTCGGTGGCGGGTAGGTGTTGGTCGAACCATTCCTTTTCCGCCTTGTAGAACTCGTCCCGCGTATCAATGGAGTGCCGCACGTACCCAATATTATAAGCCGTCGCTACCCCGGACCGGATCAAATCAATCTGCTCCACCGCGGCAATCGCTTCGTTGATGCCGTCTGCCGCGGTCAGCTCGGCGAGTACGGCGCGAAATGCTATTTCTTGTTGTTCCAAGTCGGGCCGGGAGTAGGGGAAGTCGGGAAATTTCATTTGGTAGGAGGTTGTTTGGTTAGCTCGGATTAAGGCAACGCTTGGTGGGGGTGGTGGTTTTGGTGGGAGGATTTTAGACGTTGGATTTTAGATTTTGGACGGGATGTGCCTGAAGCTCCGAGAAGATTATCCGTCCCTTTACTGTGGTAGTGATTTCTCGGCAGGAAGGCGGGAGGGACTTTAGACGTTGGATTCTAGATTTTGGACGGGATATCTGGAGACTTGGGAGAGATGTCCATATTAATCGTGGTAGTGATTTCTTGAAGGTGTTGCGGAAGGGACATTAGACGTTAGATTTTAGATTTTGGACGGGATACCTAACCCCCTGGGAGTATATCCGTCCCTTGCAGGTGGTAGCAAAATTTCTTCGGATTGGCGTTAAGAACGCTGCACTGTTCGAGCTGATGCAGGTTTCTGTGTAAAAGCTAAATTTAGTGCAACCCTAAGGTTGAGCTTGAAAACACGATCGTTGAGCGAGTTTGCAGAGTTTAGCCAATCCGAAGAAATTTTGCGTTAAGCCACCTGCACAGGACAAGACTTTTGCTTCTTTTGGTCACAAAAGAAGTGCTAGAAAAGAAGTGACGTAAAGCATCGACCTAAAGGTCGACGTACCGGAAGTAAACCCGCCCTGGAGGTGCTATCAGCTTTTCAAAGCCGCGGAGCCTCCAAACAACCATCATTACCAGAAAACCCACCCAAAACAAATAACGTTTCCACCACGTGCCCACTCCCCAACAACTCCGCCAACAACTAGATCAAGTCTACGACCAAATGGCCCTAACCGGCCGCCGCAGCCGCCAACAAGTCGTCTTCGGGGAAGGCGCCTTCGCTCTACTGCTGGAGTTCCTGGAAATGGTCCCCGCCGAGAAGGCCACCGACATCATCTTCCGCCTCTCCCCCCAGCGACCGGCCATCATGATCGCCGAACTATTCAACGTCCTCATCTGGAGCGCCGATGGTAAGGATGGCATCGACCTGGAAGGCATCGCCGAATGGTTCTACTCCGGTCAGCCCCGCAAGGTCGAGATCGCGCTCCAGGTCGACATCTTCCCCAGCAACAGCATGCAGGAATCCCAGCGCATCATTGAGGAGATCGAGCAGAAGTTCCCCCACCTCCGTTACCTCTGCGAAGCCCTCCGCGCCGAAGTGGATCACCGCCTCGCCGAAGAAGAAAGCTGGGCCAAGTACCGCCGCGATACCTTCGAAATGCCCAAGGAAATGACGGGGAGTATCATGGAAATTATTGAACGGATTAAGAAGTGATGGTGGTTTGCTACTGAACGGACGGTTTCGTACGGGCGGCCAAGCGCCGCAGGCCTCCCCAACCTCCCCAACCTCCCCAACACCTGCGTGCACGAAGTACTGCGAAGCAAAAATGCGCCGCACTAGTAGAGTGGGCCACCTAACGGTGTGCCACCGCTACCCAAGCCGGCCCTTCGGGACGGGCAGTTACGCAGCGCCGCAGGCCTCCCCAACCTCCCCAACTCCTGCGAAAAAATGCGCCGCACTAGTAGAGTGGGCCACCTGCCGGTGTGCCACCGCTACCCAAGCCGGCCCTTCGGGGCGGGTAGTTGCGCAGCGCCGCAGGCCTCCCCAACCTCTCCGACTCCTGCGAAAAAATTACGTTGAGCTAGAATTTATGAGATGAGCAAGAAATACCTCAGTTTCTCCATCTCCTCCTCTTCCTCCCTGGCAACTGCCGGAGGCAATACGCGGCCAGAGGCCACGCCTCCAAAAGCCCAAACCGCAAATGCCATCAAACGCCGCAAAGTAGAGTGGGCCACCTAACGGTGTGCCACCGCTACCCAAGCCGGCCCTTCGGGACGGGTAGTGGCGCAGCGCCGCAGGCCTCATTTACTCTACTACTCCTGCGAACAAATCCCACGCAAGCAAGCGCCGCAGGCCTCTCTTCCTCTAAATCTCTACCTCTCCTGCGAATCAAGCGCCGCAGGCCTCCCCAACCTCCCCTACTCCTGCGAAACAAAACTCACCACCCCGTACCTTCGCCCAGTGCTCACCTTCTTCCGCTCCACCCAGGCCTACGCCGGCCTCCCATTCCTGCTCTACGCCCTCGCGCTGCAGCTACCGGTATTCTTCGGCGGCGCGGCCGTCCCGACGGAAGCCACCACCGGCCACGGGATCTTCGGCAACTACCTGAGCAACTACGCCGTGGCCCACCCCTGGCAGGCCGTCGCGCTGCCCGTGGTGTTGATGGGCATCCTCGCCCTCCAGGCAAGCGTACTCTCCAACCGCCACAACCTGACGCGCTCCGCTACCCAACTCGCCGCCCTGGGCGTACTCCTGGCCTGGGGGCTGACGCCCGGCTTCCGGATACTCCATCCGGCCATGCTCGCCAATATCTTTTTGCTCTTTGCCCTGCTCTCGGTGGGGAAGGTGTACAAGAACCAATACCCGCAAATTGCCCTATTCAACGCGGGGGCCTGGTTGGCCTTGGCCAGCATCTTGGCGCCGGGCTACCTCTTGTTTTTCCTACCCCTGTACATCGCCGGCGGAGTGCTGGGCCGGACGGGCCTCGCCGAACTCCTCCGCCTACTGACCGGCGTCTTCGTGCTGTACTTTCTCGTGGGGACGTTCGCCTACTTCTACGGTTTCCTGCCGGAATTTCTGGCGGCCCAAACCCCACTCTTCTCCTACGATCTGATTCCCGCCGCTCCGCTTCCGCTGGCTTTTGCGGGAGTGCTTGCCGTACTTGCCTTGCTCTTGATAACGCAACTCAATAACATCGTCCGCGTCATCAATATCGAGGGGAATAAGGGCGTCACCATCCTCTTCTGGGTGCTCCTTTTTACGCCGCTGGTCATCCTGTTTGGTGGGGGCATCAGCATTACGTCTACCGCCACGCTCATCGTTCCGGTCGGGATCCTGCTGGGTCTGGCCCTCCACAACCTGCCGGAGCGGGCGGCGGAGCTGGCACACTTGTTGCTAGCCGTAGGTGCCCTCCTCGTGGCGGCGCTGGGTTTCCTGCAATAGGCTGGGGACCGGCGACCGGCCAACCAATCGACCGGGCAAACGTCTTATTCTTCCCAGCATCCCCCTCATGGTCCAATCAAAAATTGCCAAGGCCCTCCTTTCTCCCTTCAGCCTGTTGTACGGCCTGGGGGTGGGCTTTCGTAATTGGACCTACCGGCAAAAGCTGCGCAAATCCATCGAGTTTTCGGTGCCCGTCATCTCGGTGGGCAACCTGAGCGTCGGGGGGGCGGGAAAAACGCCGCACATCGAATACCTGATCCGCGGCCTCAGCCCCTACCTCAACATCGCTACCCTCAGCCGGGGCTACCGGCGCAAGACGCGGGGCTTCCTCGAGGTCCTGCCCCAGATGAACGCCGAGCAGGTGGGTGATGAGCCCCTCCAGTACGCCCGGAAATTCCCGGATTTGATGGTCACCGTCGCCGAAGAGCGGGCCTACGCCATCCCCGAGATCATTGGTCGGCGGCCGGATACCCAGTTGGTCTTGCTCGACGATGCCTTTCAGCACCGGGCCGTCAAACCCGGCCTCAACATCCTGCTCACCGAATTCAGCAATCCCTACACCCGCGACCACCTGCTTCCCAGCGGCCGCCTACGCGAGTGGCGGTCCGGTGCGGCGCGTGCGGATCTCATCGTAGTTTCCAAGTGCCCGCGTGACCTTACCCGGGAGGCAGCCGATGCCCTCATCGCGGAAATCGATCCGCTCTCCCACCAACAAGTTTTCTTCAGTTACTACGACTACGCCGCGCCCTACTACATGCTCGACCACCGCTACCGGCTCAAGATGGACGAGGGCGTCAACGTCCTCCTCATCTCCGCCATCGCCAATACGGAGTACCTGATCGACCACCTCAAGCGGCAGAGCCCCCACGTCCAGAGTTTGGAGTACGAGGACCACCACTACTTCAACCGCCGCGACCTGGCCACGCTACAACTTCGCTTCCAGGAGATGCCCGCGGGCCACAAGGCCATCATCACCACCGAAAAGGACGCCACCCGCCTCGAGCTCCACCGCGATTTCATCCGCGACGAGCGCCTCCCCATCTTTGTGCTGCCCTTGGCCGTCCGTTTCCACTTCGGGGAGGGGCCGGAATTCGACCGCATCGTCCGCGATTACCTCCTCCAATTCAAAGCCTGACCCATGATCCTCCTCACCGGCGCCACCGGGTTCCTCGGCAGCCACCTCACCCGTGAATTACTCCGGCGCGGCGTAAAATTCAAAGCATTATGCAGGGCGCTGCCCCCGATAGAATGCGGGACGAGTTGGGCGCTCGCGCAGGTGCGGGGAGAGGGGCAAGAAAAGATGGAATGGGTCGAAGGCGACGTAAATGACCCCGAAGGTCTGTTGGAGATCTTCGAAGATGTGGACGTCATCATCCACACCGCCGCCAAAGTGAGCTTTCAGTACGAGGACCGCGACGAGCTCCTAAAGGTCAACGGTGAAGGAACCGCCAACGTCGTAAATATGGCCCTCGAAGCCGGGGTGAAACACCTCGTTTACGTCAGCTCCGTATCCGTCCTGAACCGGGTGCCGGATGGACCGGTCGTCACCCTCGCGGACCGCTGGCCGGCCCAACGCCCTAACTCCGCCTACGCCGAAAGTAAGTTCGACGCCGAAAGGGCCGTCTGGCGGGGGCAGGCCGAAGGGCTCTCCGTCAGCGTCGTCTACCCCTCCACCATCATCGGGGTTGGTGACTTCGCCGGAACGAATACCCCCAGCCTCTGGCGCCACGTCGCCAAAGAACGCAGCTTCTACCCCACCGGCCGCGCCGGCTTCGTGGACGTCCAGGACGTCGTGGACGCCATCCTCCACCTCGCCGACACCCAGATCGACGGCCAACGCATCCTCCTCAATGCTGACAACCTCACCTGGAAGGAATTCCTGGAGCAGGCCGCCGCCAGCATCGACGCCGAGCCACCCACCCGCTCCATGCCCGCCTGGCAGTCCGCCTTCCTCTGGCCCGTGGATAAGGTCCGCACCATGATTACCGGCCAGAAGCCCATCATCACCCGCGAAACCCACCGCTCCACCCAGTCCGACTTCCGCTACGACGGCTCCAGTTTCACGGAAATCCTCAGCAAACCTTACCGCGACATTTACGATACTATAAGACGCGTAGGCACTGCGTACCTTAGCCACAGGTCCGAAGCCCGACCCTGAAAGGGTCCCCCCTAACCCAGGGTCCCAAGGCCGAAAGGCCGACGACCCTGGGCTAGAGGCGGACGTCCCCGGGCTAGAGGCTGACGATCCCAGGCTGAAAGCCGACGACCCTCCCCCCAAACCCCGCACCCGCGTCAGCGCCCAAAAACTCTCCACAACCTCCGCCATGTCCAGACAGCTACTAGAAACCGATCAGAAAGCCCTCGAGATCAACCTGAACCCGAAGATCTACGGCACCTTCGCCGAGATCGGAGCCGGACAGGAAGTCGCCCGTTACTTTTTCCAGGTCGGGGCCGCCGCCGGGACGATCGCCAAGACGATGAGCGCCTACGATAAGGTGTACTCCGACCAGATCTACGGCACGGAACCGAGCGGGCGCTACGTGTGTGAGAGCCGGATCCACAAAATGGTGGACCACGAGTACGAACTGATGGTGGAACGCCTCCGCCACGACCGGCCGGACACCAACTTTTTCGTTTTCGCGGACACGGTAGCGGCGATCAATTACAGCCGGACGATCAAGGGCAACGGTTGGCTCGGCCTACGTTTTCAACTGGACCCGGCCGCCGGAACCCACAACGACCTGCTCCTCCACGTGCGGATGCTCGACAACGATAACCAGCTGCAGCAGCAGGCCATTGGTATCCTCGGCGTGAACATGATCTACGGCGCCTACCACTACCAGGATGACCCCGAAACGCTGATCCAGAGCCTCCTCGATGGGCTAAAGGGCCGCGTCGCCATCGACATGATCGTGCTGGATGGCCCCGAATTTCCGGTAGATAACCGACTACTAAGTTTGTGGCTGGTGAAGCACGGTCTGACGGACATCACGATGTTCAACCCCGCCGGGCGCAGTATTCACGCCAGCGAATTTTTGTACCGCAAGTCGGTGATGGTCGTGCGCGGAAGCTTCCGGCCCATTACGTTGGTGAACGAGGACATGATGCGCGCCGGCTACCAACAGTTCCGGGAAAGCGAGGGCATCGACCCCGCCAAAAGCTTCCTGCTGACCGAACTTACGTTGGATAACCTCCAGGCCAGCTCCGAACTCAACGAAAGGGATTACCTCCACCGCGCTACGCTGCTGAATGCGGCGGGGCAAACGGTGATCATCTCCAATTACGACCGTTACGGCGATCTGATCGAGTACCTCTCCAACTACCGGGTGGCGCCGGTGGGGATCGTCCTCGGGGTGAATGAACTCCTGCAACTCATCACCGATAAGTACAACAATAATCAGGACGGCCGCTTGCTCGCCGCATTCGGGGAGATCTTTACCCGCAACGTAAAACTGTACGTCTACCCCGCTCAACAACAGGGTTCTGCTGACCTGATGACGGCCCAAAACGTACCCATCCCCGAAGGCGTAAAGTTCCTCTATAAGCACCTGTTGGACAGCGGGCAGATCGTGGATATCCAGGACGTGCGCGCCGACAACCTCAACGTGTACAGCCGCGACGTGCTGGCCTCCATCCAGGCCGGCGACGAAGGCTGGGAGGATAAGGTGCCCTCAAAAATTGCGCGCCTGATCAAGGAAAAGAACCTGTTTGGCTTCCCGGCGGAGAAATTATCGTTCGAATATTAATCAGCGGCTGCGCACGGTGCCGGGCAGTTAGCGTACAACGTCCTTCAGAATTTCCTCTTCCACGGTCACGTCCTGGCTACCGTGGAGCACGCTGACGTCCCCGGTGGTTTCGAAAACGACGTACTTGATCTCACTGAACCGCAGCACGTTCGCCTCGCGGAGTTTGGCCATGAGGTCGGCATGGGTAACGCCGCTGGCTTCCAGGTTTTCTTTGATGATCTCGGTCCCGATCATGAGGTATTTCGGGCTATTCTCCGCAATGGCTTCAATGGCATCCGAATCCCGTTTGAGTTTGGAGAAAACCTGTTGAAATCCAAGGGTCGCTAAAATGGCGACCGTTCCCTTCAGTAAGGAAGAGTCGGTATTCATCATGGTGGAGGCCAAGATGGAGCCGATAGCGATCGTAGATGCAAAGTCCACGCTGGACATCTTCGCTAGTGAGCGTAGCCCAAATAATCTGATCGATACGAGTAGTACCGACATGATGATCAGTACGGAAACAACCGTAATGAGTAAGGTAGCGGGGGAGCTGATGAGCCAGTTTTCCATTGGTAGCAGTTTTAGACGGATGGAGGAACCGGCACACTACCGATCATTTCATCCGCTCCAGCAGGCGACCACTGACGCGGAGAAAATCCATCTCCGTTATAATCCCTACGAGCTCGCCGTGTTCCCCCTTTAGCACGGGAAGGCAACCTAATTTTTCGCCCCGCATGATGATCATGGCCTCCTTGATCGTGTTTTGGGGGGAGATCGTCTTCGGGTCCGGGATCATTAAATCCTTGACGGTGACGAACTTACCTTCGGGCGCATCCGGCCGTCCTTTGCGGGTGTAGTAACGCAATAACTTACGGGTGGTGATGAGGCCACAGAGGTGGCCTTGGTCGTCCTCCACGGGGATGTAGCGGAGCCGCCGCCATTCAATGAGGTCGGCGACGAGGTCGATCAGATCATCTTCGTGGACGGTGAAGAGGTCCGTTTCCATGAACTCCTCTACCCGCAAGCCGGCCGGGCGGTAACTCCGGAGGTCCTCAGCTTTAGGGAGGGACCAGGTGTGAACGGGCTTTTCAGACATCTGCCGTTTGATCATCGCCGCCGTGATGATGGTCAGGCTTTCATCCTGGTTGACACTGGCGTCCAGTTCCGTGTAGGATTTGAGTAGCCACCGCGCACCATTTTGTTGGGCCAGGGCACGGCCTTCAATAACCCCTAGGTAACGGTCAATATCCTGTGGGACAATGCCCTGCAGTTCTAAGCCTTTACGAGCGATGGGTAATAACTTATTGAGGACGAGGTCGCAGCAACTGATCTTCTCGTTGTTGAACCAGGTGAACTGGGTATCAATACCGAATTGGGCGGCCTTAACGAAGTTGTCCTTCACGTCCGCAAAGCTCATGTGTTGGCGAATATCTTTGATCTCGTGGGCCATGCCTACAACGCAGCCCAACCAGAAGGCGGCGTTGGCGATCTGATCCACCACGGTGGGGCCGGCGGGGATAACCCGGGCCTCGATGCGGAGGTGGGGCATACCGTTATCGCTGATGCCGTAGCAGGGCCGGTTCCAGCGGTAAACGGTACCGTTGTGAATCTGCAGGGCGCGGAGTTTCGGAATTTCCTTTCGCGCCACCATGTCCAGGCTGTTCTCCGTGATGGTATCCCCGAGGAGGACGCGGTAGCGGGAGATGTCTTCCTTGTAGATCTCCAGGATGCTGCTATCAAGCCAGTCGTTACCGAAACTCACCCGTGGTTCGGGTTGGCGGAGGTGGTCCTGCGAAGTCCGCACGTCGAGCGCCTGCTGGAAAAGGGCGATTCGGCTTTCGTGCCACAAGCGTTTGCCGAAAACGAGGGGGCTGTTGGCGGCCATCCCCAGGACGGGCGCCGTCACCGCCTGAGCGATATTGTACAGGGGCGCAAAGGTATCCGGCGTTACTTGTAGGTGGACCTGGAAGCTGGTGTTACAGGCTTCCATTAAGGGGCTGTCGTGGCGGATCCGTAGTTCGTCGATGCCGGCCAGGCGCAGCTCAAAGTCCTTTCCCGGTTTCTTGAGGGCCTTGATGGCTTCCATCAGTGCCTTGTAGCGCGGTTTTGGCGTCAGGTTGGTTTCTTCCAGGTCGAATTTCCGGAGGGTGGGAAGGATACCCGTGAGCACCACTTTTGCATTCTTCTTTTCAGCCGCTTTGCAGATGGTGTCCAATTGGTAACGGTTCTCCGTTTCCATCAGCCGAAGGGCGTCGCCCGTAAACTTTTGGGGGCTGAGGTTGGATTCAATGTTGAACTGGGCAATCTCAGTGGTGGCCCAGGGGTGTTCCTTCAGCCGCTCGAGAATGGAAATATTCTTGGGCGTCGGCTTGAGGGTTTTCTTATCGACGAGGCACATCTCCTGCTCGGCGCCGATGCGGATGGTGTCCGTTTCGAACCACTGGTTCTTCAGCATGTATTCTAATGCCTGGACGTCCTGCAACAGGTGGCGGGTAAATTCCGCCCGGCTTTGTTTAGTAGGTACGTTTACTCTTTCTTCTCCCATAGTGTATGCGGCCTCGTGCTTATGGTTCCCGTCTCAGGACCAAGACCTAAGGTAGAAACTGCACCCGACAATACCGTATAGAATTTTCCGGGCGGATGTTCGGCTCCGTGAGAATTATGTTAGGTCGCGTTGTAAACTGGTCTAGCGCCGCACTACCCGGTCGTAACGGACATCTCCCCCCTTAAGCACCGCCAGTACGACGTAGGTGCCAGATGGGTAGCCACTTAAGTCCACTCCCGAATTGACTGGTGGGTGGGTTACGGATTGCAGCAATTGGCCGGTGGCCGAATACACTTCGACCAGTTCGAGCTCTGATTCGCTGAAATTGTTGAAGTAAGCGATGCCGGCCGTAGGGTTGGGGCTCAGAATCATGATCGGGTCAACCTCTTCGGGAAGGCCGGTTTCCAGGGCGGGAATGGCCGCATCGAGCCAGGCCAAGCGTTCGGTGAGCCAGCCCTCAAGGTAGGCGACTTCACTGGCGTAAGTCCGGCCCTGAAATGCATTGGGCCAAACGTATTTGCCCTCCAGGACGGGCCAACGCTCGAAGTTGCGATCTACGGCATCCGTCATTTCCGCCGTCAGGGAATCGATGGTACCAAAGACTTGCCCGTTGCTCAGGTGGCTTCGCCTTAGCTCGGTCCAGCGCTCCTGAAGGAGGGTGACGAAGGCGGGGTCCTCCAGCATGCGTTTCCACCAGAAGGGGACCTGCCGTTGGTCGTAGTCGCAAACAATATTGAAGTCGATCGCCCAGCCGGCGGTATTCGCGCCCTGGCAGTAGTTGGCGTTGCCCAGCGCGATGTTAAAATCCCAAACGGAACCCATCTTCAGCCGTGCGTCGTTGCTGTCCTTATCCTTGTAGAGGTAGGTGCTGATGCGGTAGCCATCCACGTTGCGGGTGAGCTCGTTAACGATGAAGAAGTCCACGAAGGATTGCAGGTCGACGAAGGGTTTGTAGCCACTGATGGGTTCGAGGAAATCATCGCCGGCGAGGGCGCCCTCAAAGTCCGCCATGAAGCCCTGGATGTAGGTGCGTTGCTCGGCGGTGATGTCGTCCGGCTTAGGGTAGTGGTACAAGTAGGTGATGGCCCACTGGCGCATGGTCCCGGCCCGAAAGTCGGAGGTAAAGAAGAAGGGCTTGTCCCCCGCTTCCCCGGTGGGCTTGTCGATCTTGATGATGTACCCGCCGGTCAGGTCATCGCCCGCATTTTCGTCCTCGGAGAGTTTAGCGATGTCGATCCGATTCTTGTCCCGTTTGATCCTTTCGGTAAAGAGGTAGACGCCGCGGTAGTCGCCGTCGATGATGACTTCCACCATGCGGACGCGGGGTGCCCAGGCCATGAATTGCCCCGCGAGGTGATAGGTCAGGGCATTGCGGATGAGGGACTTGTCGGAGTAGGGACCGTGCAGGATCCAATCCTCTTCCTTCGGAAAACCGAGGAGGCTGACTTGGCGGTCTTCGCCGTCGGCATCCCGTGTCTCAAAGCCGTAGCCGATCTTGGGGAACAGGGCCTGGCTGGAGGAGCCGCGGCCCTCAATGCCGATGAAGCCATCGTATTCATTCCAGTCGTCGGTGGGGCGGTTCGTCTGGCCCGGTCCGTTATCGATGACGCCTAACCGCGCCGTCACCTTGGGCTCATCCTGGATGCCCTGGCCGTCCGTATCGATGATCAGGATAGGGAGGGTGGAGGTGAAGTCCGTCTGGGCTACGGCGGTTTGGGAAGCCAGAAGCAAGTAGAGGACCACGAGGGTCATACGGTTCGCCTTTAGAATTGGAATGGACGGCTTCATGGGTGATTAGGTGATATAAATCCCTCTCCCCCGGCCCCTCTCCAATGGAGAGGGGTGACCTGACCTCCTGGACGTGAGTAAAGAAAGATGGATTTACAAGTAATACTGCTCTCGGTGAACGAGACTCGCGATAGAATTATATACTTTAATAATCGTTTCATGCCCAGGAATTCTAGCTCCCCTCTCCTTTGGACCACGCAGTAACCACGTAGCGAAAGGGGCGGGGGGGAGAGGGTTTGCGAGGCCTTTAATCATACTATACTTTAGCGCTAGACCTAGTTTTTTCCATAGAAATGGAAGACTGGTAGGTGTTACACGGGTTAAGTATGGTCAAATAACGCTTAGGACAGATAAAGCGTTGCTTTCGCCCAAACTGACGTTTAGATTTCAGTATCACGCCCACTGAATAAGGTAGAGCTCTCGAACGAAGCTGGTAATGCTAAGAATCTTAAAAAAAAACATCACGCAGTAGCGCTATCGCTGAGAAATGAGCCAGTCAGGCCCCCGGTGATAATCTAGGCCTACTTGAGAAATGGCATCAGTTCAATACCTCCGGTGCTACGTGCACGAAACGGGGGACTTCTACTTCAAAGAGTTGTTCCCGGCCACGGCGGTCTTCGCGGGCCATGATGTAGCTACCTTCCATGGCGCCAACGGCGGTCTCGAACTGGACCCAGCTCGTGTACTCGTAAGTCTGGCCGGGCTGAATGATGGGTTGCTGGCCGACGACTCCTTCCCCTTCCACCTGCTTACGCTCGCCGGTACCGCTGATGACCGTCCAACGGCGGGCCAGGAGCTGGACCGGGCGGCCGGAGACGTTGCGGACCTGGATCCGGTAGGAGAAGACGAATTGGTTCCGCACCGGCTCGCTGTACTGGTCCTGGTAAGCGCTATCAGCGGTGACCGTTACTTCGTTAGTTGTCAGGGTAGCCATGGCGGAAGGTTTTAAGGTATAAAGTGGAGCGTGCGCCCGGACTACCAGTAGGTAGTTGGTGCGCACGCCCGTAGTTAGGTTAGAACGGAAGATCGTCCGTTGCCTCAGCGGCGGGTTCGCTGCCGGCGGCGGGGACGTCCGTGAAGCTGGGAGCTTCCGTCTTCGGGGCCGAAGCAGCACCGGAGGCACCAGCCAGGTTTTCTACGCGCCAGGCGTTGAGGTTGGTGAAGTACTTATCCTGCCACTGGCGGCCGCGGAGGTCAAAGTGCACCTTGATCTCATCCCCTTCGTTGATGTCGTCCACGAGTGCGGTACGGTCCTGCGTAGTTTGGAATTTTACGAAGTTGTCGTACTGGCCACCGTCATTGGCTTTGATCACGAAGTCGCGAACGCGGAAGGACTCTCCCTTCGTTTCCACTTCATACTTTTTGACGAGGGTTCCAGTAATTTCGAAAGACATATTCTCTATCTTTTAGGTTTAGTAAATGGCTGAATGCCGATTCTTGTTCCCAACATTGCACCTGCGGCAGCGCATTGGTGTAGTCGGGTAGTAGCGTAGTCTGGTAGTAGCGTAGTGCGAGAGGGCAACTCCTAAGAATTTACTACCAGATTAAGGGGTGTAAAGATACGGAACGGGAGGCCGACTACCCGACTAAAAACTACCCGATTAACCCCGTGTTTTCTCGCATCCGCCGTCGCAATCGCCGTACAGATTGAGGGAGTGCGAGGTCACATTGAAGTTGAGGATCTCCCCCATCATGTTCTTGATCTGCTGGACGCGCGGGTCGCAGAATTCGAGCACTTTACCGCAGTCATTACAGATCAGGTGGTCGTGCTGCTTGTAGCCGTAACTCTTCTCGTACTGGGCCAAATTCTTGCCGAATTGGTGCTTCTTGACGAGGTCGCAGCTCACCAGTAATTCCAACGTGTTGTAGACCGTGGCGCGGGATACGCGGTAGTTGTTGGTCTTCATGTGGATGTAGAGACTCTCCGCGTCGAAGTGGTCGTCGCGGCTGTAGATCTCTTCCAGGATCGCGTAGCGTTCGGGCGTTCGCCGGGCTTTGCGCTCCCGCAGGTGGTTGGTGAAGAGTTCCTTGACAACCTCGATGTCGGTACTGGCCTTGCTCTGCATTGTTTTAGTATTTAGTCGGGTAGTAGCGTAGTCGGGTAGTAGCACGACGGCACTACCCGACTACGCTACTACCAGACTACACGACTACACCCGGGAAACGGTTGAGACGTAAGCTAAGTTTTTGAGCGACTGCATGGCGAGGTACAATTGGTCGGTATTCCGGACGAGCAGCGACACGTTGGCCTCGTAAAAACCATCGTTGCCAGAGATGTTGAAGCTGCGGATGTTCAGGCCCAACTCCGTGATCTCGTGGCTGATGCGCTCGATCACGCCCGTCCCGCTGTCCAGCCCCGTCAGGCGAAGGTCGACAACGAAACTGCTCTGGCTCGTGCTGACCCACTCCGCTTTCATAATGCGGTAGCCGTAGTTGGCCATCAGATTCTGCGCGTTGGGGCAGGTGCTGCGGTGGATCTTCAGGCCGGCGCCCGTGGTGAGGTAGGCGAAGACCTGGTCGCCCTGCACCGGGTTGCAGCAACTGGCCATGGAGTACTCGAGCTGGTCGCCCGGCTCGCCGTTGATGAGGAGTTTGGAGTGCCCCTCCACCTTATTCGCCCGGCTGCGGCGGATGGTCGCCGGATCGCGCGGCTCCTCCGGTGGTAGCTCGACGGCCTTCGGCGTAAGCTTGCCCGCTTCCACGATGAAGGGCTCCAGCAACTGCGCGATGGTGACGTGCTCCTCGGCCAGCGCGAAGAACATCTCCAAATGGCTGTTCTCGAAGTGGTGCTTGGCCAGCACTTCCACGGCGGCGGGGATGTCGTTGATCCGCATGTTCTTCAGCTTCCGGTAAAGGGCTTCCTTGCCCAACTCACCGGCAGCTTTTCGCTCCGCCTTGAGTGCCTGGCGAATCTTCGACCGCGCCTTCCCGGTGACGACCATCTTCAGCCACCCTTCGTTCGGCTTTTGCTGCTTGTTGGTAATGACTTTAAGCCGATCGCCGTTCTGTAACTCGTAGCTGAGGGGGACGATCTTTTCATCGCGCAAAACGCTCTGGGTGTGGTAGCCAACTTCGGTGTGGACGGAAAAAGCAAAATCTAAGGCCGTGGCGCCCTTCGGCAGGGTGCGCATGTCACCGTCGGGCGTCCAGACGTAGACCTCTTCGTTGAAGAAGTTATTGGCCCGGAAGTCACCCAGGAATTGGACGGAATCCGACGTCGGGTCGTCGAGGATGTCCCGCACGGAATCGAACCACTGTTCGTAGACGTCCGGTTGGTCGCTCACGCCCTTGTACTTCCAGTGGGCGGCGAAACCGCGTTCGGCGATCTCGTTCATCCGTTCGCTGCGGATCTGTACTTCTACGAAGCGGGCGTCGGGGCCCACGACCGTCGTGTGCAGGCTTTCGTAGCCGTTGGATTTGGGCAGCGTAACCCAGTCCTTGAGGCGTTCGGGGACGCCCTTGTACACGTCCGTCACCACCGTGTAGGCGCTCCAGCAGGCCAGTTTCTCCTTCTTGGGTGGCACGTCCATGATGATGCGGACGGCAAAGAGGTCGTAGATCTGTTCGAAGGGGACCTGCTTCTTTTTGATCTTGTTGGCAATGGAGTAGATCGACTTCGGCCGGCCGAAGATCCGGTAGGTGTAGCCCAGCTCGTCGAGCCCTTCGCGGAGGGGTTGGATGAAACGGTCGATGTAGCCCTCCCGCGTCCGTTTCGTTTCCTGCAGCTTGCGGGCGACGGCTTGGTACTCGTCGCGTTCGAGGACCTTCATGCAGAGATCGAGGAATTCCGACCGGAAATTGTACAGCCCCAGGCGGTGGGCGAGCGGCGCGTAGATGTAGCTTGTTTCGGCCGCGATCTTGAACTGCTTGTGCTCGGGCATGGACTTGATCGTCCGCATATTATGCAGCCGGTCCGCCATTTTGATGAGGACGATGCGGACATCGTCCACCAGCGTGCTCAGTACCTTTTTGAAGTTAGCGGCCTGCTTGGATTCGTCGGAGTAGGCGCTGTCCAGCTTCGTAAGGCCGCCTACCATCTGGGCGATGCGGTCGCCAAACTGGTCGCGGATATCGGCGAGTGTAACGGGGGTGTCTTCCACGACGTCGTGCAGTAACGCCGCGCAGATAGCGGTGGGGCCAAGGCCAATCTCCTCGGCGCAGATCCGCGCTACGGCGATGGGGTGGTACATGTAAGGCTCGCCCGATTTCCGCCGTTGGTAGCGGTGGCTGTAGTTGGCCAGGTCGTAGGCGCGGCCCATCTGTTCGAGGTCGGCCTCGTTGGGCGTTTTGGCCAGGGTGGCGATCATCTCGTCGTAGGCCGTGCGTAGCCCCGCCTGCTCTTCTACCGTCGTTTCGATTACTTCCGCCATGTCCCCTGGTTTGCTTGCTTTGGAAATCCCTGGTAAGGTATGGAATGGGTAACGGATGGGTGGGGGGAAACGTTGCCAGGTGGGAGTTGCGAGTTGCGAGTTGCGAGTTGCGAGTACTCGCAACTTGCTACTTAATACTCGCAACTTGTCCTACACCATCCGCTCCTCCAACACCCGCTTCCACTTCACCCACGCCGGATACTCCCGCGCCTGCAGGGCCTGAAACGCCTTCCCGTGGTTGTGGTGGGCCAGGTGGCATAGCTCGTGGACGATCACGTACTCAATGCAGCCACGCGGGGCACGGATCAACTCCGTATTCAGGATGAGCTTGCCTTTCGCCGTGCAGCTGCCCCACTCATGATCTCCGGCCGGTCCTGCTTTTTGAAGCGTTCGACGAGGTTTTCCTGGTATTTTTTGGGCCGTGCCGTGCTCGTCCATCATCTGTTTCCAGAAACGCTTGATCAGGTCGTCGCTCTCGGCGTAGATGCTGTCTTCGCCCTCGCACATGTCGGGCGGGCTGAAGATCAGGGCCGATTGCACGCCGCCGGGGATGGCATCGAGGGCGCGTTTGTGCTTCACGGCGGTGAGTTTGTCGGGCGTCACGATTTGGCCCGCTCGGCGTCGCCCGCGTATTTTTCGAGGTATACGGCCAGCCGGTCCCGGTACACGTCCGATACGTACTTCAGGAACAGCATCGTGAGAATGTAGTCCTTATACTGGCTCGGGTCGATGACGCCGCGGAAGGTATCACAAGCCTTCCAGATAATGCCGTTGATGAGTTCGCGTTGCTCTTCGTCGCTCAGTTTTTTGGGGGGGGATTTAGGCGGTAGGGCACAGTCTCCAGGTGAGAGGAGCCCTACCGCCTATCCGCCTACCGCCTTTGGTCCCTAAAACTAGAAACCGACGAATTCAACACTCCCCTGAACCAAGCCGATGAACAAGTCAAATCCAGCTTAGTCAGCGCAGAAATAGCCTCCTCATGCGCGGTCGCGGGTGCACTGTTCTGGGACGGAGCGCAGGGTAAAGGACATCGTGTCCTCCAAGTTCTGGGGCGAGCACTTTAACTATCGGGTCAGAACCCTTCAATATTGGATCAAACCTCCAAAAACTTAGCTTAGTCATCTGAGTAAGTCGATTAATCACCAGTACTTAGGGGGCGCAAGATCGACCTCTAGGTAAGACAATGGATCGGTCGATTTCCATAAACACCCTGCCATGACGATTCGAGTTCCCTTCAACCAAGTTCCTTTTGCGATGATCTTTTGTTTACGCCGACGGGTGTTTTCTCATCTCGTCAGTGGGATCATCTTCCTATTTGCTTGCGCCTTTACCGCGTCGGTGACGGGTCAAACGTTCCCTTTAATCCTCGATGGAAGCTTGCAAACCGTCGACAATGACAACGTACGGCCCGTAGTCGGTTTCATAGAGTTCAGCGTGCCTGACGACGCTACGGGGGACATTCGCTTCGTCTTAAGGGGCGGAGATGGAGGCTCGGCTGCATTTGACCGGGATGGCAGCCCACGAGCCCCCGGGGGCGGTGGCGCCAACGTTACGGTGGATTACCGTTTTGGGAATGCGCCCGGCCAAATTGCTCCTGGGAGCACCCTGCGAATGGTATTGGGCCGTAGAGGAGAATCGTACGACCGGCTTGGCAACTTCCTTCACTCCAGCCTCAATGCTGGTGGCGGCGGAGGGGCTTCCGCGGTGATCATCAAACGCCCGACTGAGTCTACCTTCACTCCCATCGCAATTGCCGGAGGTGGCGGCGGTGCCGCCATGGTTCATATTCCGTTCTTTGGGACTAACTCATACGTCAGCTCACCAGGCGGAAATGCACAGACTGGGACGAACGGCGGAAATGGTACAGGCGTCCTGGCGGGGCAGGGGGGCGTGAACGGAGCGGGAGGAGGAGATCAGAACGGGCAGTACCCCTCCGGTGGCGCGGGCGGCGGCTACCTGACGGACGGCGCCGGGGCGTCTTGCGACGGGACGATCCTGTACGGCGGTTTACGCAGCGGTCTGTACGAGACCGGGCCGTGGCGGCCGGAATGTAGCTTGTACAGTACCCTTTTCTTCGAGGATAACGAGGGCGGGCGCGGCTTTGGCTTCGGGGGCTACGCCATTCAGCCGGTCATTGAGTTGACTGGCGGAGGTGGCGGCGGAGGTGGATATTCCGGCGGTGGGAAGGGAGGAGACTCCGGCGGCGGAGGTGGCGGGGGCAGCTATACGATGCCAGGACATACATTCCTTACCTCCAGCCAGAGGGTTGGCGCGGACCAGACTGGTGTAATCACCTACCAGGTCAACCGACCGATCGATAACGACATGTGCGAAGGTGCCTTTCGCCTCGTTGACGGCGTTGAGGTTACCGGGACTACTTCCGGCAGTACCGCCCTATTCGGGCAGTTGGCCTGTGGTGCGGTCAATACCAGGGGAGTTTGGTATCGGTTCACCGGTACGGGTAACCAGGCCGAGCTATCGACCGAAGGGAGCAGCTTCGACACCCGCTTGACGGTTTATTCAGGCGCGTGTACTACCCTCACTTGCGTAGGGTCGAATGACGACGCCTCTTCTAGCGTGGCCACCTCCGCCATCAGCCTTTGTACGAGGGCGGGCCTGGAATACTACGTGTACCTCGACTCCAAAAACGGCGAAACGGGAGATTTCAACTTACTCTACGACGCGACGCCCGCCAGCCCTCCGCTCCCCGGTTGCGCTACGATCGATGGGTCCACGCAATCCTTGGGGTACAGTAACACCATACAGCGATACGTCGTCCCCAACGCCCTTGGTGCCTTTATTGACTTGTCAGCCACGGGGGCATCCGGCGGATATGCCGCCTTTAATGGCGGCCTATCCCAAGGCTTTGCCAAAGGTGGAGGAGGGGCAACCGCTAATGGACGATTCCAAATCGGTACCGGGGCGGGGCAAATCCCGCCCTACAGCGTAATTAAATTCATCGTCGGCCAAGCTGGCCGATCGGATATTGTCACCACTCCACCGAACGGAAGTGAACAGCGCTCAGCGGGTGGTGGCGGAGCAACGGGGATCTTCGCTGAGATCGACGGGCAAGCGCCCAGATTACTCGTCGTAGCGGGCGGCGGGGGCGGCGGGCATGTTTCCTACGACCCAGGCTTTTTGGGCGCCGGGGCCCAGTATTTCGAGTTTGCGGGGAAGAGCGCGGTCACTACTGAAGGCGGGACGAGCGGGGGAGGCCCGGCATCAAGCAACCCCGGGGCGGGTGGCACCACTGGCAACGGAGGCGGCCGCAACCAGGGCGGAACGACAAATGGCGGCGGTGGCGGCGGCGGTCTCAACACCCGCGGAGGCGGCAATGATTGCGGGGGCACCGGCAACGGGGGCACTTACGGAGGGAAGGGAAGTTTTTCTTTCGTTTCATCCGGAGGGGCCGCCTGCGACGCTTTCTTTACCGCCGGCGGTAATGGTTTCGGCGGGGGAGGCGCCGGCGTAAAGGGTAACAATGCCTTTGGCGGTGGCGGAGGTGGATATTCCGGCGGCGGCCACGGAGGGCAGGGCTATGGCGGCGGCGGTGGTGGCAGCTTCACGCTGGAGAGCAACCCCGACCGACCCGATGTGGCGGGTAGTACGCCCGGGTTGAACCCTAATAATGGATCGGCTTCCTACCGTCTATTTTACGACCCGCCTGCCAATGACCTGTGCGAAATGGCTACATCCATGGCAGTTGGTGCACAATTACGAGGCAGTACCCAAAACAGCTCCAATAGGGGCTTCCCCCCAAGCTGTGAGGAGACCATCAACCCAGGCGTCTGGTTTACGTTTGTCGGCACGGGTGATCTGGCCGATCTGGCTTTACTTTCCACGGATTTAGACAGCCGCCTGACGGTCTACTCGGGTAGCTGCACTCAGCTGACCTGTGAAGGTTTTAGCGCCGATCCGGTCAGTTTCGGGACGACCCTGACCGTCCCGACCGTCAACGGCCGACAGTATTTTGTATACCTGGACGGCGAGGAGAATGACGTGGGGAACTATCTCCTCTTGTACACCACTTCACCCGTCCCCCCGCCAAACGATCTCTGTAATACGGCGACATTATTAAAGGGTACCCAGCAAATCTCCGGCACTACCCGGGGTAGCGTGGCCACGGGTGCGGTAGCGTGTAGCGGACAATCACCCAGCAGCGGGGTTTGGTTTTCCTTCACCGGCACGGGCGCGCCCACCTTGATCAGTACCGAGGGCGCCAGCTTCGACACCCGCTTATTCCTGTACTCCGGTAGCTGCGGCAACCTTACTTGCGTTGATTTTAACGACGACGCCCCGGACGGTAGCCTCGGAGCCGCCTCGGCACTGCTTATTTGCACGGACGTGGAAACAACCTATTATTTGTATCTGGACGGCGTTAGCGGAGCGACGGGAGATTACGTCCTTTCCTTTGCCGAACAGCTTAATCCTCCCGCCCTCGTTTGCCCAGCTAACGTAAGCGTCGGTACTGACGCTAACGGGTGCGATGCAGTCGTAACCTACTCCCTTCCGGTTCCGGAAAGCCCATGCCCGGGAACGCTGGTAACGCCTACTGTACTGAACCTGGCCAGTGGTTCAACTTTTCCGCAAGGAACTACCACGGTCACCCTGATCGCGGTGAACCCAGCCGGCCAATCCGCCACCTGCAATTTTACCGTCACGGTAACGGACGATGAGCCCCCCAGCATTCTTTGTCCACCAAACGTAAACGTTGCTACTGTTGCCGGCCAGTGCCAGGCACCCGCGACTTTCGCCGACCCCACTTTTAGCGATAACTGCCCCGGAGCCACCCTATCCAGAACGGCAGGCTCAGCCAGTGGTTCCTCGTTTGATAAGGGAAGTAATCTGATCACTTACCGGGCAACCGATGCTGCGGGCCTGACCAAGGACTGCAGTTTCACCGTAACGGTCACGGACACCGAGCCTCCGCAAATCAACTGCCCTTCAGCCGTAACCGTGGATGCCGAGCCAGGCACCTGTGCGGCAACGGTCACCTTCCCCGTACCCGTCGGAACGGACAATTGCTCCCCAGTAACGACCGAACGCATTGCGGGGCCGGAGAGCGGCGGCTCCTTCCCCGTCGGAACTACCACCGTCACCTACCGGGCAACCGACATAGCGGCGCTGACCGACGAGTGTAGCTTCACGGTGATGGTTACCGATCGGCAAGCCCCTACCACGAATTGCGTGGCAGAATTTAGCCGTAGCCTTGGCGAAGAAAACCAGGTTTTGCTGGAGGTCGTTGACATCGACAACGGAAGTAGTGATGCCTGTGGGATTACTAATGCAAGCATCGACATTACTCGCCTCGACTGTGAGGCTCTCGGACCGAATACCATTACCCTAACCGTCACCGACGCGGCTGGCAACGCCCAACAGTGTACAACAACCGTTACCGTGACCGACCTGGAGTCACCCATCGCGGTTTGCCAGGATTTCAGTTTCATCACCCCGCGCAACGAAACCTTTACCTATACTGCCGACCAAGTCTCCAGCGCTAGTACCGACAACTGCGGCGTCACCAGTGCCACTTTAAGCAAGACAGACTTTACCTGCGCCGATGCTGGCCCGAATCTTGTCACCCTCACGGTTTTCGATGCCTCCGGCAATGAGAATGCCTGCCAAGTGACGGTTACCGTATTGACCCAAGCAGAGATCCAGACCAATGCGGCAACTGCTGCCACGGAGTTTGGCGAAATCGTGGTCAACCAGAATGACGCCACGCTAAATTTCACGGCAACCAACATAGGCTCCGGGGCGGCGGAAAATATCAGCATTACCAGTGATAACAGCGACTTCACCCTTGAAGGCCTTTCGGAGACACGATTACCTTCGGCTTGTGGCGCCACGCCGAGCGAACTGGGCTTCACGGTACGCTTCACCCCAACCTCCCAAGGGCCACAGACTGCAATTATTACGCTGTCGGCAATAGGTAGTCCCCCCGTTAGCTTCCAGGTGACGGGCAATGGTGAGGACGGCCGGGTGTACAATGCGACGCTGCGGAAATACTACTTATCCGTAACTGCTGCCCTCGATGAGATTCCCGAAGGCGAGCCGACTGAATTGTATATCGAAGGAGGCGCCTATCCCGAAAATATCAACTTTGGGGAGAAGCAGATCCGTCTCAAAATTGGCCTACCCGAAGTGGTGGATTAACACGCGGCCTAAAGATCAGTCAATATTGCGTACTGCCTATCCGCCTACAGCTTACCGCCTTTGGTACCTAAAAATAGAAATCGGTCAATTCAACACTCCCCTGAACCAAGCTGATGAATAAATCAAATGCTACCTCCCCCTGCACCCGCGACAGCGCAAAATTAATCTACCCCAACCCGTAACAATGCCTCTAGCCGCAGGATAAAGCCATAAACAAACCTGCCACCATGAAGCAATCTTACTTATTGTTTTGCCTGTTACTCACGACGATGACCCTTTCCGCCCAAGTGGGCGTCAACAATAGTAGTCCCGAACAGACGCTCGACGTGAACGGCAAAGTCAAGATCGGCAACGATGGCGCCACGCCTTCCGACGGGACGCTGCGCTACAACTCCTCGGAAGAAAGCTTTGAAGGCTACGCCGGTGGCGAATGGCAGTCGCTCAACAAAGCGGCGTCGGGGCAGAACGTGCGGGCGCTTTCCTTCCACGAAGCCATCGTTTCCGTAGCCGGCGGGACGGGTACGACCAACTTCACCCTCATCAGAAATACGATTGATTCGGAAACGGGTGGCTTTATCAATAGCGGAAATAACCCGTACGTCACACCGACAGGCAAATTGATTGCCATCGACCGCATCACCGTAATTGCCAGCGACGGCGTGCCGGATGAGTTTTTCTACGTGGGCGTCGCGCCCGCCTCGTACAATGCGCAAACCAATGAGATCAGTTCCATTAGGAACCCGCGGATCTACGTCAGTGGCAGCTCCTCCACCGGGCCGGCGATCCACATGGCTAACCATGCACCCTTGTTCGTCCTGCGGCCGGGGCAGGTGCTCAGCATTAACAATACACCATCGTCACAGACGCGGGTGCGGGTGGTCGTACACGGCTTCGAGGTGGACTCTTTGGAAGATTATTACGGGCTGTAGAGATTCGAGTATTTGAGTATCAAGTGTCGAGTTGCGAGTATCAAGTACTTGTAACTCGCAACTCGATACTCGCAACTCTACCCCCGCCCCAACCGCTCATGCGCCGCCGAAAAATGCCCCGCCGCCAACGCCGCCAAAATCGATAACTCCCCCGCCAAACAAACTCCTGCGGTGATCTCCGCCAGCTTATTCGCCTTGCCCGCTCCGAAGCAGTCCATAAGCTCCAGGCACTCGCGCTGGGTGGGCAGGCCCGTACCGCCGCCGACCGTTCCGACGATCAGGTTGGGAAGGGTGACGGATGCGTAAAGGTTCCCCTCCGGCGTAGCTTCCATCCGGACGGTCCCCACCGCCGCTTCCGCCACGCAGGCCGCATCCTGCCCGCAGGCGATGAAGAGCGCGGCGAGGCCGTTGGCGAGGTGGGCGTGGACGCCAATCGTCCCCGTCTGGAGAGCGCCGTAGCAGGCGGCCCGGCCGAAACGGTCGATGGTTTCCGGCGTGGTTTTTAGGACGGCCTTTACGACGGCCCGCGGCAGAATTAATTCCGCGCAAACCCGCTTCCCCCGCACCCGCTGGAAGTTGGCGTAATTAGCCTTCTTATCTCCCGAAGCATTCACCTCCAGGTACCAGACTTTGATGTCGCCGGAAAACTGAGCGGCGATATAGCGGCAGATCCGGTCCGTACAGATCGTGACCATGTTTTGCCCGGCCGCGTCGCCCGTAGTGTAAGTGAAGCGCAGGGTCACCGCGTTACCCTCCAGCGTCGGGACGACGGATTTCAGTTGCGCGTACCGACTGTTCTCCCCGGTGATCGTCCGGAACGCTTCCGTCTGCCCCGCTACCCAGGCGATGAAGTTGGCGGCGGTGGTCAGGTCCGCCAGCTCAAAGTAGGGGGCCCGCTGTACGCCTTCGTCAATCACCTTCACGGTAGCGCCGCCGCTCTCCGTGATGGCCTTCATGCCGCGGGAAAAGGAGGCGACCAGGGCGCCTTCCGTAGTGGCCAGCGGGACGCTAAAGTCCCCCCGCGCGTGGTCCCCGTTCAACTGCATTGGTCCGGCCAGCCCCACCGGAACGCGGGCCATCCCAATATAATTCTCAATGTTGCCCCGTAGCCCTTCGGCGGTAGGGTTCGGCGCTTCGCCGGATAGGTGCGGATGGGTGGTGAGGAGTTCGATTGGGCTGATGGATTAGTCTTCGTGGGTGACGTAGAAAGGACTTGAATTGTTCTCTACAACGATTGATGTGGGAGGCAGGGACGTTAGATTTTAGACTTTAGATGTTAGACGTTGGAGTGCGTCTAAAATCTAAATTCTAGAGTCTATCGTCTAACTTCTAATTCAACCTCCGAATATGCGGCGGCACCGTAGTCTTAGCAAAGTAGTACGCCAACGCCGCCCCCGTAATCGCCCCACCCAAATGCGCCCAGTGCGCGATGTTATCCCCCGTGATGTTGAGGACGCCGAGCACCAGGTCCACCCCGAAGACGACTAAGACCATCACCCAGGCCGGGAAGCCGAAGGGTAGGAAAAGCGGATAGACCTTCTGATTCGGATAGAAAACAGCGAAGGAAGCAAAGACACCCGAAACGGCGCCGGAGGCACCGAGCATCGGCACGAGGATCCACCGCTCCAACTCATCCTGCATGAGGACTTTGGCGTCGCGGACGGCCCCTTCCACGTCCACCGGGTCGCCGAAGGCTAGCTTATTTTGCAGGTCGCCCAAAATGCTGGCCCCCGTTTCTCTACCGATGATGTTACCCGACCCATCCTTAGTGACGTAAGGGATTCCACTCAGGTCCTTTCCCCGGAAAAAGGCGTCGAAAGTTTCCAGGGTAGGGTCCGCGGCAAACGCCTCCAGGGCCGTTTCAAGCCCTGCCGTATTCCAGTACACGAAGCCAAAGTGCATCGCCACCGCCCCGAATAAAGAAGCGAAGTACAGCAGCGTAAAATTCTTTGCTCCTAGCCGCGTCTCGATGACCGGTCCGAAGAAGTACAGGCCCAGCATGTTGAAAGCAATGTGGAATTCATCTGCGTGCATAAAGGCGTGCGTCACCAGCTGCCAGGGTTTGAAATTGGGCGTCGATGGGTAGTAAAGGACGAGTTCATTCGCCAGCGGCCCGTTCTCACCGGTCGCCAAGATGAGCACGAACAGGAGTGCGTTCGCGATCAACAGGTACTTTACGATGGGGGTGATGGAACGCATGATTAGTCTGTAGTCTATAGTCTTTAGTCTCCAGTACTCCACGGCGATCGAAACGTCGGAAGTCTAAAATCTAAGATCTAACCTCTAAATTCCGTGAGGTCAGTAATGGTTCTTTCCGTCAGATAGATTCATCAGCTCGCGAAGAGCTTATCTACCTCTTCCAGTTCGTACTTCACGAAAGTTTTGCCGCCACTCGGCCCCGTTTGTGGTTGCTCGCAGGCGAAGAGTTGGTTCATCAGGCTGCGCATTTCGGCGACGTCCAGGGCGGCACCGCGGCGGATGGCGGCGTTGCGGGCCAGGGCCTTGGCGAGGCGTTGGTGGCCGCTGTTGCTGAGGTCCACGTCGTCGCGGTACTGTTGCAGGAGGCGTTCGAGGATCTCCTTTTCGTTCTTGTGGCCAGCGATTTCGGCGGGGATGCCCCGGATGATGAAGCTGTTCCCGCCGAAAGGTTCCACGTCGAAACCGAGCAGTTTGAGGTCCGGTAGGAGGTCGGTCATCACCCCGACGTCGGCGTGGGGGAGTTCCACCGTTTGGGGGAAGAGGCTCTGCTGGCTCGCGGCCGGGATGGTCTCGAGGTTGCGCAGGAAGCGTTCGTAGAGGATCCGCTGGTGGGCCGTCCGTTGGTCGATCAGCAGCCACCCGGATTTGATCGGGCTCACGATGTAGCGGCCGTGCAACTGGTAGGGTTTGCGGTCCTGAGCGCTGCCGCCGGGCGTTTCTTCTTCGTTGCCGACGCGGCTGGGCAGCACGTCCTCGCTCACCTTGCTTTGCAGGATTTCCCCGGTATCGAGGTCCACGAGCGCGGCGCCGAATTCATCCGTAGCCTGGAAGTCGATCGTATTATCGGGCGTCGTTTCGCTGTCCCCGCCGAGGCCCCGGTACAGTTCTTCCCAGTGCCGCAGGTTATTGGCCTGCCGCTGGGCTTCGCTGCCACTCGGTTGGTAACTGCTCCCACTATTTTGGGCGCTGCCGCGGGTGCCAGGGAATTGGGAACGCGGTGGCGAATAGTCCGCATTCATCTTGCTACCCAGGACCTCCCCTTCTTCCTCCGTATCCGCATTGAGGCGGGAGGAAAGGACGGTCGCCGCCGGAGCCGTTTTGGAGGGCGAAAAGACGTTGTCCACCTCAAAATCAATGGAAGGCATAATGCTCGCCCGCCCCAGCCCGTGGCGGATGGTCGCCTTCAGGTAGTTGTAGATCATCCGCTCGTCCTCAAACTTGATCTCCTGTTTGGTGGGGTGAACGTTCACGTCAATCCGCGCGGGATCGATCCGCATGTAGATGACGTAAAAGGGGTAACTATCCTTATTCAGCAGGTCATCGTAAGCCCCAACCACCGCGTGGTGGAGGTAGGAGGACTTGATGAAGCGGTCGTTAATAAAAAAGAATTGCCCCACCCGACTCTTACGGGCCGCCTCGGGCTTACCCACGTAACCGGTGATTTGCAGTACGTCGGTATCCTCATCAATCGGGACGAGCAGCGAATCGTACTTCCGCCCGAATACCTGGACGACCCGTTGCCGCAGCTTACCAATGGGTAAAGCGAGATCCAACCGGTCATTAACGATCAGGTCGAAGCGGACGCCGGGGTAGGCCAGGGCAATCCGGATGAACTCATCGCGGATGTGGCGCAGCTCCACCGTATCACTCTTCAGGAAATTGCGGCGGGCCGGGACGTTGAAGAAGAGGTTCCGCACCGCCATCGTCGTGCCTGCGGGGGCGGCGACCGGTTCTTGGACCTTCACTTCGCTGCCTTCCACCAGGATGCGGGTACCCAGTTCGTCGGGCGCCCGGCGGGTTTTGATCTCCAGTTGGGCGACGGCCGCAATACTGGGCAGGGCTTCTCCGCGGAAACCCATCGTCCGGAGGTTGAACAGATCGTCGGCGGAGCGGAGCTTACTCGTCGCGTGCCGCTCCAGGGCCATCCGGGCGTCGGTTTCGGACATCCCGCAACCGTTGTCCCGCACCTGGATGAGCGTCTTTCCGCTATCCTTAATGGCCAACTCGATCTCACTGGCGCCGGAATCAATGGCGTTCTCCACGAGCTCCTTCACGACGCTGGAGGGCCGCTGAATGACTTCGCCGGCCGCAATTTGGTTAGCGATGGCGTCGGGAAGCAGGTGAACCAGGTTATCGGTCATATAAATCTTAGTAAGCGGGAAGGGCAAGATACGACTTCAAACATCAGCAGGGAACAAAGACAAACAATTTGTTGGTATCTTGTTAGTTGGCGTCACAGTTCCTCCAACTGCAGCGGCTCGGTCGGTGCCGGCGGAGGCGCCAACTCCTGATTAGGGTCGGCGACGGGTAATTCCGTTTCTAACCAACCGGAAATATCCGGAAAGTACACCTCAATGGCGAAGTAACTGATGATGAGCAGGGCGATGATGACGATGAAGAGCGTCCCGTTCGCCTTCTTCACCCGTTGGTTGCGGTAGGTCCCCGCGGCGGCTCCCCCGGCACCTTTACGGAAGCCACCGGCGATGCGGGCCTTCATGGCGTCCACCCCACCGGTTTGGAGGAGTTCTACGCGGGCCTTGCGCTGCTCGGCTTCCTCCTTCTTGGGGTCCCAGTAACGAGGTTTATAACTGAACTGCTGGTGGGTCGGTGGTTTCAGGAATTTGAAGATGCCCATGGTCGGTAGATTTTGGGAGTAGCTTAAAGGTCGGAGCGTATCCGGTAAATGGTAACGAATGGCTCCCTCCAAAGATGCGTCATCCACCGGACTTGGTGGGTATTCATACACTGTTATACATGAGACGATTATCACGTCTCCCCTCTCCTTTGGACCACTCAGTAGCCGCGAAGCGAAAGGGGCCGGGGGAGAGGAATACACAACGTCATGTATAGCAGTGGATGGGTATTCTACTATCCGGATGACTCAGTAGTTTAGCGCTTTGCTTTTGGACTGAGCTAGGGCCAATACCCAGCCGACCATCGCGTTTAGTATCCAAATATTCCTGATGCGCACACTGATCTTACTCACCACACTCATCTTGCTTTCCACCGGGGCCGACGCCCAGACGCGGATGGCCACGTATTACCACCAGAAGTTCTACGGCCGGCTGACGAGTACCGGTGAAAAGCTCAACCCACGGCTCTTTACCGCCGCCAGTAAACAGTACGACTGGGGCACGATACTGGAAGTCACCAACTTGGACAATGGCCGGACGACCCAGGTCCGCGTCAACGACTGCGGGCCGCACGCCAAAGGGAATATTCTCGACCTCTCTCAAGCGGCTGCCGAAGAGTTGGACATGATCCGGGCGGGGCGGGTGCCCGTCTCCGTTAAGGTTATTCGCCAGAGTACGGCTGGTCCCACTTGTTCCCGGGGGGCTTGGTCCAAAAGGTTACGGGCGGAAGGCCGGCCCATTCCGCCACCGCCGCCCAACTGGAAACCGGGGGATACGCCATCCGCAGCCGTCGCTAGCGCCCCACCCGCTTCAGTTGAGCGCCGTCCTGAGCGTGAAAGAGTTCCCCAACCCACTGGATTTCCCAACCAGCCCGCAACGGTGCCACCGGGTTACTTGCCCGCCGACTTCATACCCGCGGCAGCGCCCGAAAGAACGGTGAATGGATCGGGGAATTTCCGCGTTTTGGTGGGGACGTACGAAGACCCGGAGAACGCCAGGAAGATGGCCCTGCGGCTCAGTAAGGCGGCGAAAGAAGACGTGGTAATTATTAGCGATGGCCGCTTCAACCGGGTCTATGCGGGGCAGTACGAGCAACAACGGCAGGCCGAAGCGCTACGCAAACGGCTCAAACGGGCGGGCTTTAAGTACGCGATCGTGCGCGACGTGCCCGGCCGCTAAACCGGGAGTAGCGAGAGGATGAGGGCGGGGGCGATCAGCAACATAAAGAGGAGCGCGAGCCGCCATGCTTTGGGGAGAACTTGCATGCCCTGGAGACGCCCAAACGGGGCCAAAAGGTACTTTTTGAATCCGCTTTAATCATTTGCTAACAATTTGCTGTTGGGGAGAAGACTCGCCTTTCTTTTTATTTTCTATCACCCACCCAGCATGATCATTTATAAGACTAACGGCCCCTGGTTCAAGGACCTCGGCCACCTGTTTACTTCTTACACGATGACGCGGATCTCGAAGTCCGTCATCGCCATCGGCATCTACGCCGCCCTGTTCGTCGGCGCCGTGGAATACTGGGATCTCCACGAGTACCTGGCCATGGATACGATGATGTTTTCCGTGCTCGGTCTCATCCTCGGTCTCTTTCTGGGCTTCCGGACGAACACCGCCTACGACCGCTGGTGGGAAGCCCGCAAACAGTGGGGCGCCCTCGTGAACCACAGCCGGAACATGGCGATCTACGTCGATTCCATGTGGCCGGAATCCGACACGGGCATCCGCCGCTTCATGGCCAAGCACATCGGGAATTTCTGCCTCGCGCTGGCTTGGCACCTGCGCGACGGCGTCAAGCTCGACAACCTCGTTTACCTCAGCGAAGAAGAGATCGCTTATTACTCCACCAAAGATCACGTCCCCAATTTCATCGCCCTGCGCATCTTCCAGCGCATGGCCGAGGCCCACCGGAACGGCGACATCAACGAGGGGGATTACATCAACATCAAGGCCCAGCACCAGGCCCTGCTGGACATCCTCGGCGCCTGCGAACGCATCAAGAAAACGCCGATCCCGTTCAGCTACAACGTCTACCTCAAGCTGTTCGTGACGGCCTACGGTATCCTGCTGCCCATGGGCCTGGAGGAGAGTTTTGGTTGGACGACCGTGCCCCTCACCATGCTCGTTTTCTTCGCCCTGCTCGGCATCGAACTCATGGGTGAAGAGATCGAAGACCCCTTCGGCCTCGACTGCAACGACCTACCGACGAACGACATCGCCCACACCATCAAGGGTAATGTTTTCGAGATCCTCGAAGACCGTAAGCCCGTGGAGCATGACCGGGTAGAGCAGTATTCGAAAGTATTTTAGTCGGGTAGTCGGGTAGTCAGGTAGTACGTGCATGACACACGTGCACTACCCGACTACGCTACTACCCGACTACCGTACTACCACCGGTCGAGTAACCCGCGCACCCGTAGCATCCGTCAGCCGAACGAAAATGATGCCGTGGCGGCGGGGGAGATCGGGCCGCAGCGTGATTTCATTTGCGCCGGCGAAGACTGGCGAGATTAGTTCGTAGAGCAGTTGTCCCCTGGCGTCCACCAACTCAATTTGCAGCGTACCGGTTTCGGGGAGCGTCAGTTGCAGGCGCAGTTTGCGCACCATCGGGTTCGGTGAGATGACGACGTTTTCCAGGTATTCCGGAGCCAATGGGCGCTGTCGCGGGTGCTCAGAAAGTGGGCGAGCGCTGGGATCGGGAGCAGAGAACGTATCGACGATGGTATCGCGGACGAGGTCCCAGCCAGTAGGTTTCGATGGCTCTATGTAGACGATGCCCATGGTCGTCTCGATATCGTCGTATTCCGGCGGTGGCGGCGGGAGTGGAGGAGTGGCGATATCTCTTACCTGAAGGTTTCCTGTAATCGTTTCTCCTCCCCCAGAGCTATCGACTTCAATCCTTGGCGGCAGGTACGTCTCAGTATGAGGCATTGTGCCGCACTTAATAATAATTGGTGGTGGCGGCGGTGGCGGTGGAATAGCCGGAATAGAATCAACGGTAGGAGCGGGTACCGGTGGTGGCGGGGACATCGGCGTAGCTATCCGCCCCATGATCATATGATGTTGAATGATCGGTGTATCCAATTGCTTCGGTGGGGCCGGCGGCAGCGTATCCACCAACTCAGGAATGAGCGGCGCAGCGATCTCCCCCATGATTTCCGGGTAATCGATCTCAATCGGGTCCGCCGGTGGCGGGGTGGGTGTAGCCTGCGCATCTAACCCGGTCGAGCCGAAGAGCATCCCCGCGGCGGTGGCGGCCACTTTGAGTGGAGTGTAGCTGGGTTTGTGGGTGGCGCGGAGTTCGCGGCCGAGTTGGTCCGGGCGGAAGCGGCCGCAGATCTTGGCGCCATTTTCTTTGGTGTAGGCCCGCAGTTCGGCATCGGAAAAGCCGGTGAAGTCGACGACGTTCTTGGCGCAGGAGTCGCAGTGGCGGGCGGTGGTCCCATCGACGGGCGTCATGCCATTCCAATCTTCGTGGCAGGGTTCGGGGACGGAAATACGGAGGGGAGTGTAAGCCATGGTGTGCGTGATTTGCTGGGTAGATGCAGGGATCTTTGGGTTTGCACACTGGGGGGCTAAAAAAATTTATGTTTTCTGCTTTCCGGCATTTAGGTGATACTCTGAACGCAGCAAACGGTAACGAGCAATATCTCGAAACTTCCCGAAGCGCTTGCTGTCGGCGATGGATACGCCTTCCTGCACCATGCCATTCTTGATCATCACCTTTCCGGAAGCGGGGTTCTCGAGGAGGTGGACGGCCTCCAATTTATTCATTCCTAATTCCTCAAAGGCGAAGCAAATGATGGCTCCCAGCGCTTCCGTTACGTAACCCTTGTTCCAGTGCGGTTCCCCGACCCAGTAGCCGATGACCGCTTTTTCGTCGGCCGCGTGGACGTGTAACCCAATCCCGCCCAGAAATTCTTCAGTGGTGCCATTACGGATGGCGAAAATGTAGGCGGTTTTATTTGCAAAACCTTCGTTAGCCATATTCAGCCAAAACACGGCGTGTTCCTCACCGTAGGGGAAGGGCATATTCGCCGTAGTACGCGAAACGTTTTCGTTGTTGGCCAACGCGATGATGGCGGGGACGTCCTTTACGGCTGGTTTGGAAAGGCGTAGTCGTTCGGTTTGCAGAATGGGGTGCGTGGAAGGTTCCGCCATGGCGTTTGCAGGTTTGAGTTGCGGAAGTATGTCGAGTGACGCACGTAAAGTTCCGCCGGCCAACCGAATTTTCAGGTCAACAGGAACGGAGCAAACCGTGCCACCATCGTAAACGCCCAAACCAGCGTCCACACCAAAGTCCGCGCCGCGTTGATGCGCAGGAGACGGGAACTAAGCGGTAAGTGGTCGTCCGGCCCATCGAGAGCAGCGTGGAGGGGGACAGCCCCGAAGAAGGTCAACCCCCAGGCGATGAGGATCAGCGTACTGTTGGCGACCACGTTCCACTCCGTCGGCGGCGATAAACAGAGGTAGGCGTACAGGGCCAGCTGCCCCAGCATGATGGGCATCACAACGAAGGTGACCCGCCGGGTATACACCGGGTGCCAACTGACGAAATCCGACCGCTGCATCCGCAGGAACACGGGGTAAATAACGAGTTGCACCAACCAGATCAGGACTAGCGCGCCCGTATCGAAGACCAGCCTCAGGGCACCCGCCGTCTCCACACTCAGGCCGTAAGCTTCCATCGGTACACTTTATGGACGCGCCAGAGGATGAGGCCGAAAGGAATCCACCAAATAAAATCGTTGGTGATGAGCGTGTAGAAAAATCCGAAGGGGACGAGGCCCAGCGCAAAGTTCATCACGAAACCAATGGGCCCGAAGATCTTCCCCAGTGCCCCGACGGCAACGATGGGCCAGTGCCGCATCGGGTCGTAACTCGCCAGCCAGTAACCGATGCCGTAGACGCCGATGACCATCCCCATCCCCTGCCAGACCATCGGGTGGCGCATGGGCTCCATCCCCACCAACTCCCAAAACTGCTGGGGAAAGAGGACGACCCAGGCGCCCCAGAGGAGGTTGTAGACCGCGGCCAGGCGGAGGGTTAGGCGCATCCAGGGGGGGGAGGTTGGGGTCATATATGCTGAGGTTAGTAGACACACCGTAATGCTAAAAGAGCAGTTATGGTTTCGGCAGGTATAAATCGTAGCACGGCTCCGCTAGAGCTTCGCTTCAGTCGTATAAGTGAACTTGTTTTAGAAAATATACGAGCCTACTCATCATCCTTCGGTTAAGCGAACTTGAATACAGCGTACTAATGTTGCGAACGTATAGTTTGTCAATTTTGAAAAAGATTATCGGCTGTTATCGCTAAATCTTGGAAGCGATGGGTTAGGTTAAGAGACCCAATGTTACTTTAAATTCAGAATTATATTTTGTTCTTATTATATAGTAAGAATATTATTCTTCAAATACGCCTTTATAATCAAATGATATTTCATCGAGATGTGTTAAGGAAATCTTAAGATTATGTGCATTTTTGTCCATTTAAGTGCCAAATTTCACGATAAGTGGTAATAAATCTGTCGATATCGGAAACATATGGCGATTAAATAGCACGTTTGATGTATATTAAAAGGCGTAAGAAAAAGGACATGTTGTTTTATTGATATATTTGTGCACTTCAGGGTTGCCCGTTTTCAATATTGCTTTTCCGGGTAATTGCCTTCATTCACACTGTTTCCAACAACTCCAATTTATTCTTCCTATTCGCTATTCGCGGGTAGAATTCACTTCCTATGCTTATTGTCGGCATAGGAGCCTTTCCTCATTACGTCAAATCTTGCCTATGATAGTAACTTCATTTTAATAACTAATAAATTATTATTTATGCTTATGAAATTAGGCTGCCTGGTTCTCCTGCTTGGTGGCGTCATACTATTCCCATGTCAATTATTTGGGCAATTGGAAATAGAAAGGGAGTTAATTGGAGCCGCTGCTTACCATTCCGTGAGCAATAACGACTTGTCGGTCGACGCTAGTTTTGGCGAGCCCTTGATTGGCTTTTCTTCTGGTGATTTGATTGTAACTGTTGGTTTTCATCAAACGGAAAGCAGCGCGCCGGGGCCCGCTCCCCAAACGCGAGCGGGTAATACAAACACGGCCGATGTTGAGGTTGACGTGGCGGCATATCCAAATCCAGCGGTTGAAAGGCTGGTGGTGGATCTTGCCGAGCACGTAAATGCTTTTGTTGAACTCGAACTCGTAAACTTAAATGGTGTCACTGTACGAAAGTTGAAGACTTTTGAGCAACCGCGCGTCACGTTTACTAACCTCACCAACCTCGAGAACGCCACTTACTTTCTTCGGGGTATAAATAGTCGCGGAAAGGCTTTTCACCTCGGTAAAATTGTTATTGTCACCCATTAATTAAATCACATACTAATTGTGCATTTTTTCTCTTGCCCTAAGGCGAGGCAGAGTTCTAATGCCATTTATACACACATATCAAGAATATAACTCTGGTTATTATGAACAATAAATTACTACAATTATTGGTGCTTCTCCTGCTCTGCACGGGAGGCGCCTTCGCGCAGACCTCGGGCGCGTTAAACTATCAGGCCGCAGTTCGCGATGCAAACGGTGACGTACTGGCCCAAGAGAATGTATCCCTAACTTTTACCCTTGTCAGGATCAACGATAACGTCACCTCTTATACCGAGATGGTAGATGCTACTACGAATGCCTACGGCATCGTTAACGCTCAAGTTGGTGAAGACGGAGAACTACTGCTGATCGATTGGGAGAATGGCCCTTACCTACTTCGGACCGTCATCGAAGCGGAAGACGGCTCCACGCTGATTACCGAACGTGAACTTACGGCGGTGCCTTACGCACTCTACGCTCTGAATGGATCCGAAGGCGAACAAGGTCCGGAAGGCGAACAAGGGCCGCAGGGAGTTCCAGGCGTCCAAGGTGTTCAGGGTCTGCAGGGGCCTCGTGGTCCTCAAGGCCAAAGAGGTCGCAGAGGCCGCATTGGTGCTACTGGTGATACCGGCCCACAAGGACCTCAGGGCGAACAAGGCCCGCAAGGAGAGCAAGGACCTCAAGGTGAACGCGGACAACGAGGCCAACGCGGTCAGCGTGGCTTACGCGGCCTTCCCGGAGCTGACGGTGAGAATGGCCTTAATGGTCTGAATGGTTTGAATGGTGAGGACGGCGCTACTGGTCCAGAGGGCCCTCAAGGCGAGACTGGCGCTCAAGGCCCCGAAGGTCCCCAAGGTCCTGCTGGTGCTGATGGTGCTCAAGGTCCTCAGGGCGAACAGGGTATCCAAGGTGTAGCTGGACCACAAGGTGAAGCTGGTGCTCAAGGTCCTGCTGGTGCTGACGGCGCTGATGGTGCTCAAGGTCCTCAGGGCGAACAGGGCATCCAAGGTATAGCTGGCCCGCAAGGTGAAACTGGTGCTCAGGGTCCCGCTGGTAATGACGGCGCTGATGGTGCTGACGGAGCTCAAGGGCCTCAGGGCGAACAGGGGCCCCAGGGCGAACAGGGTATCCAAGGTGTAGCTGGCCCCCAAGGTGAAACTGGAGCTCAAGGTCCTGCTGGTAATGACGGCGCTGATGGCGCTACTGGTGCTCAAGGTCCTCAAGGCGAACAGGGTATCCAAGGTATAGCTGGACCACAAGGTGAAACCGGCGCTCAAGGTCCTGCTGGTGCTGACGGCGCTGATGGCGCTACTGGTGCTCAAGGTCCTCAGGGCGAACAGGGCATCCAAGGTATAGCTGGACCGCAAGGTGAAACTGGTGCTCAAGGTCCTGCTGGTAATGACGGTGCAGACGGCGCTGACGGTGCTACTGGCGCTCAAGGTCCTCAAGGCGAACAGGGCATCCAAGGTATAGCTGGCCCGCAAGGTGAAACTGGTGCTCAAGGTCCTGCTGGTAATGACGGTGCTGATGGTGCTGACGGCGCTACTGGCGCTCAAGGTCCTCAGGGCGAACAGGGCATCCAAGGTGTAGCTGGCCCCCAAGGTGAAACTGGTGCTCAAGGTCCTGCTGGTAATGACGGCGCTGATGGCGCTACTGGTGCTCAAGGTCCCCAAGGCGAACAGGGCATCCAAGGTATAGCTGGCCCGCAAGGTGAAACTGGTGCTCAAGGTCCTGCTGGTAATGACGGTGCTGATGGTGCTGACGGCGCTACTGGCGCTCAAGGTCCTCAGGGCGAACAGGGTATCCAAGGTATAGCTGGACCACAAGGTGAAACCGGTGCTCAAGGTCCCCAAGGCGAACAAGGTATCCAAGGTATAGCTGGACCGCAAGGTGAAACTGGAGCTCAAGGTCCTGCTGGTAATGACGGTGCTGATGGTGCTCAAGGTCCCGCTGGTACCGACGGCGCTGATGGCGCTACTGGTGCTCAAGGTCCCCAAGGCGAACAGGGTATCCAAGGTATAGCTGGCCCCCAAGGTGAAACTGGCGCTCAAGGTCCTGCTGGTAATGACGGCGCTGATGGCGCTACTGGCGCTCAAGGTCCTCAAGGCGAACAGGGCATCCAAGGTATAGCTGGCCCCCAAGGTGAAACTGGTGCTCAAGGTCCTGCTGGTGCTGACGGCGCTGATGGCGCTACTGGTGCTCAAGGTCCTCAGGGCGAACAGGGCATCCAAGGTATAGCTGGACCACAAGGTGAAACTGGTGCTCAAGGTCCTGCTGGTACTGACGGTGCTGATGGCGCTGACGGTGCTACTGGTGCTCAAGGTCCTGCTGGTAATGACGGTGCTGATGGTGCTGACGGCGCTACTGGCGCTCAAGGTCCTCAGGGCGAACAGGGTATCCAGGGTATAGCTGGACCACAAGGTGAAACCGGTGCTCAAGGTCCTGCTGGTAATGACGGCGCTGATGGTGCTACTGGCGCTCAAGGTCCCGCTGGTAATGACGGCGCTGATGGCGCTACTGGTGCTCAAGGTCCCCAAGGCGAACAGGGTATCCAAGGTATAGCTGGCCCCCAAGGTGAAACTGGCGCTCAAGGTCCTGCTGGTAATAACGGCGCTGACGGCGCTGATGGCGCTACTGGTGCTCAAGGTCCCCAGGGCGAACAGGGCATCCAAGGTATAGCTGGACCGCAAGGTGAAGCTGGTGCTCAAGGTCCCCAAGGCGAACAGGGTATCCAAGGTGTAGCTGGCCCCCAAGGTGAAACTGGTGCTCAGGGTCCTGCTGGTAATGACGGCGCTGACGGTGCTGATGGCGCTACTGGTGCTCAAGGTCCTCAGGGCGAACAGGGTATCCAAGGTATAGCTGGACCACAAGGTGAAACTGGCGCTCAAGGTCCTGCTGGTAATGACGGCGCTGACGGTGCTGATGGCGCTACTGGCGCTCAAGGTCCTCAGGGCGAACAGGGTATCCAAGGTATAGCTGGCCCCCAAGGTGAAACTGGTGCTCAAGGTCCTGCTGGTAATGACGGTAATGATGGCGCTACTGGTGCTCAAGGTCCTCAGGGCGAACAGGGCATCCAAGGTGTAGCTGGACCCCAAGGTGAAACTGGTGCTCAGGGTCCTGCTGGCAATGATGGTGCTGACGGCGCTGACGGCGCTCAAGGGCCTCAGGGCGAACAGGGCATCCAAGGTATAGCTGGACCACAAGGTGAAACCGGTGCTCAAGGTCCTGCTGGTAATGACGGTGCAGACGGTACAGACGGCGCTGACGGTGCTACTGGCGCTCAAGGTCCTCAGGGCGAACAGGGCATCCAAGGTATAGCTGGACCGCAAGGTGAAACTGGCGCTCAAGGTCCCGCTGGTAATGACGGTGCTGACGGCGCTGATGGTGCTCAAGGTCCTCAGGGCGAACAGGGTATCCAAGGTGTAGCTGGACCACAAGGTGAAACCGGTGCTCAAGGTCCTGCTGGTAATGACGGCGCTGATGGCGCTACTGGCGCTCAAGGTCCTCAAGGCGAACAGGGTATCCAAGGTATAGCTGGCCCCCAAGGTGAAACTGGTGCTCAAGGTCCTGCTGGTAATGACGGTGCTGATGGCGCTGACGGCGCTACTGGTGCTCAAGGTCCTCAGGGCGAACAGGGTATCCAAGGTATAGCTGGACCGCAAGGTGAAACTGGAGCTCAAGGTCCTGCTGGTACTGACGGCGCTGATGGTGCTACTGGCGCTCAAGGTCCTCAAGGCGAACAGGGTATCCAAGGTATAGCTGGCCCCCAAGGTGAAACTGGTGCTCAGGGTCCTGCTGGTAATGACGGCGCTGATGGCGCTACTGGCGCTCAAGGTCCTCAGGGCGAACAGGGTATCCAAGGTATAGCTGGACCACAGGGTGAAACTGGCGCTCAAGGTCCTGCTGGTAATGACGGTGCAGACGGCGCTGATGGCGCTACTGGTGCTCAAGGTCCTCAGGGCGAACAGGGCATCCAAGGTATAGCTGGCCCTCAAGGTGAAACTGGTGCTCAAGGTTCTGCTGGTAATGACGGCGCTGATGGCGCTCAAGGTCCCCAAGGCGAACAGGGTATCCAAGGTATAGCTGGCCCGCAAGGTGAAACTGGTGCTCAAGGTCCTGCTGGTAATGACGGCGCTACTGGTGCTCAAGGTCCTCAGGGCGAACAGGGTATCCAAGGTGTAGCTGGCCCCCAAGGTGAAACTGGCGCTCAAGGTCCCGCTGGTACTGACGGCGCTACTGGCGCTCAAGGTCCCGCTGGAAATGACGGCGCTGATGGTGCCGACGGTATGACCGGCCCCAAAGGCGAAAGAGGCGCAACCGGGCCTAAAGGCGACCAGGGTGACCAAGGCGAAACCGGCATGACTGGCGCCCAAGGCGAACAAGGCATGCAAGGCATAGCCGGTCCCCAAGGCCCAGCTGGCCCCGCAGGCCAAGACGGCCTCAACGGCGAAACCGGTGCCCGTGGCCCACAGGGAATCCAGGGAGTTCAGGGTAACGAAGGTATCCGTGGCCCCGAAGGCCCACGTGGCCCCACGGGTTCACAGGGCGTCCAGGGTGTACAGGGCGAAGCTGGTCCTGCGGGCCCGGTAGGTCCTCGTGGCCCATCCGGAGTAGCCAAAGGAGCGGCGAAGTACAATGCCGCGACCAGCTCCGAAGTCTATGATGCAGGCAATAATATCATCTTCGGAACCATGGAAGCATCCGGTACGACCGACGAAACCTCCCTCACCGTGAGTATGGCGGGCATGATGCTTACCGCCTCGAATAGTGTGATTCAGGTCAACCCCAATGCGCGCGGCGTTTTCTATGAAGTGACCTACAGCGGCGGTGCTGCGGTAATCAGCTTCTACAACTCTGCGGGTGCTACCGTTGATCTCGATGTCCTCAGTAACGTATCCGTTTCGGCTTTCTAAGCTAACGACTACCGGAGTCCACTTCGATAAGGTGGAAATGACAAGAATCCGCATCACGTGCTCGTGGTGCGGATTCTTTCGTTTTAGCTGGTGAGCTGGTAACAGGTATAACACCACCCCTACATCAACGCCGGCCGTTGCGTAATCTCATGGTAACAAACCCGCTCCACGTCAAAGTAGTGCAGCACCATGCTCTTGCGCGTCAATTCCTTATTCAAATGGGGCTCTCCACCGTGAAGGAGGTTGGCGTGCCAGATGAAGAGATCGCCCTTTTTAGCGAGGAAGGTCTTGCGCTCGTAATCGGTGGCCGCCACCTTTTCAGCGATCATCTTTTCGTAGTCACCGTACAACTTTTCGCCGGTCCGCCACCAATCGCCTTCGTTGTCGTATTCGGGGTTGAGGTAGTACGGCATTTTGTGGCTGCCGGGGTAGTAGTGGAGGGGGCCCTGGTCCGGACCAATATCCTCCAGCGCCAGCCACACGCCGAGTAATCCGCCGAGGGGGAAGGTCGTCATGTGGATACTGTCCGAATGCGTTTTCTGTTGGCTTCCCTGCGTGAAGTTGATGCTCTGAAAAAGCCGCGCGCGGCCTTGGAGGAGCGCACTCAGGAATTCCGTCAGCCGTTCGTTGGTCCACAAGTCCCGCAGCCGGTCGCTGTGGCGGATGGCGAACATTAGTTTGCTGTTGTACTGGTACGTCAGCGTGCCGTCCTTGACCATCCGGTCGATCTCCTCATTGATCCGGTCCGCCACCTCGGCGTCGATAAAGTTGGGCAGGACGCAATAGCCCACCTCCTCAAAAGCATCCACCGAAGCCCGATCCGCTGCGGGAAGGGAGCGGTACAGTTCAGTTTCCGTTACCCGGATGGCCGGTTTCCCCTCCTTCAGCTTAGCCGGGTCCTTCCCCTCAAAGTCCTTGCTGGATACGGGGGAGAAGTAGGTTTTCTCCAGCCCCAGTTTGTCGTAGGCCGCCACGTTGTGATCGAGCCGTTTCCGGTTGAACAGGTTGTACAGGCTGTAGGCGATCTTGAGTCGGCGGAGCATGAAAGGTGGTTGAGAGTTGTAAGGTAGGGGTTTGTGGTAAAGTCTGTAGTCTATAGTCTATAGTGCGCCGCCCCTAAGACTGCAGACTACAGACTACAGACTACAGACTAATCGCCAATCCTCCATCAAGTACCCATTCCCAATATCCGTATCGAAGCGATCCAGTTTCACGAAGCCGAGATGCTCGTACAGGCCGATGGCTTTATTCTGGTAATTCACGTCCAGCCGCAGTTTTTTCTGGCCTTCGTTTTTGGCAATTCGCTTAACGGTATCGATGAGCGCGCGCCCGTACCCTTTCCCGTGCCGGTCCGGCAGCACGTAGAGTTTGTGGAGTTTGGCCGTGGCCGGTAAATAATTTAATTGGTAACTAACGTAACCTACGGCGCTGAATTTATTTGATTTCCCTTTTGCGTAGCCATTTTCAACGGCGTGTGCGGTGTTCTCCAGTATCAAATAAAATACGTGGCCCTCCGCCACCTGTCGTTCAATGGCGGCGTAGCTGTACATCCGCTCCAGCATATATTCAATTTGCTCGGGGGAGAGAATATCCCCAAACGTATCTGGCCAGGTAGCGTGGGCGATCCGTTGAATTACCGCATAGTCGGACGGTGTGGCGGGTATGATTTTAAAGGGGTGAGGCATACGCTAAATAATTACTTAATTTATTTTGGAGGATACAAATCACCCCACCCGCTCGTGCAACTCCGCCCCGTTATTCCTTACGTTCCCCACCATCGCCGAAACGGGGTACGCCGTCAGTGTCCCGTCCGGCGGCGTCCGTAGTAGGTCTTTTACTCCCGCTAGTGAAGTCGAATCGTCCAGCCACGCATTTTGGAGGTCCGTTTGTTGGAGGAGCATGGGCATCCGGTCGTGCAAGGGTTCCATTTCCGCGTTGGGGGCGCCGGTGATGATGGAGTAGGTATGGACGGCCTCCGCGTCGGGGTCATTCTTGTCCTTCCAGGTTTCCCAGATACCGGCCATTACGAGTAGGCTACCGTCGGCCGGGAAGATGCGGTGGGGGTATTTCTTGCCGTCTTTACGTTGCCATTCGTAGAAGGAATCCGCCACCACCAGGCACCGCCGTTCGCGGATGGCCTTGCGGAAACTCGGCTTATCCTCGATCCCCTCGCGCCGCGCGTTGATCATCCGCGCCCCAATTTTTAGGTCCTTGGCCCAGAACGGCACGAGTCCCCAGCGAAATAAATTTAATCGGTCCGGGTCCGCATTCGTAATTACGGGGTTCCGCTGCGTCGGGGCCACGTTGTAGTTCTTCACCAGCGCATTTGTAGGCGTAAAGAGGTCGCGGGTAAATTGCTCCCGCAGCTTCGCTTCGTCGATGACAACACTGTAGCGTCCACACATAATTGGTGCTTTGGTGATTTGGTAACCGAAATATCCCCACTCCCGTTCGATGGTGGCCACCAAAGCACCAAGATACCAAAGCACCAAAACCGCTACCCCATCCACCCCAAAAGCGCTTCTACCAAATCTTCGTGTTCCCCCTCAACCACTTCCGCTTCCTCCCGAAGGTAATCCACTTCATCTATCGGCGCTGCCGCAGGTGCGGGGTTATGGACAGAAGCTGCGCCTGCCACATCAACCCTTTCCCCGGCACCCGCGACAGCGCCCTGATTATCGGACTGGGCTAAGCGGAGTAGACGCTGGCGGTCGAAGACGCTAAAGTCAGCAAAAGTGCGGCGGAGGAGGGGGAGAATGGCCTCGAAATCTTCCCACGCAAGACCGGCCACCCACCCATCGACAAGCGCCCAGAGCGGCGGATAATGAAAGAGTAATTGGCCACTACCGTGCAAAAACCCGCTGAGCCACTGGGCCACGTAATGAGCGGAATTGGCCGCCGAAAGGGCCCGCGAAAAGCGCTTGGCCGCCGCGGCGTCGTCGAACAAACCACGGTCGTAAAGGAGGCGCACGCAGTGGCCCTCGATGAGGGGATGAATGCCCCCGGCGGCAACGGCCCGGCGCAGGCCGCCCTCCCAAACGTCGTCGTGCAACTCATTTTCGAGCTGGGCGATGGCGTAGTTGGCCGCCGCCAAATGGCCGAGTAAATCGGTGGCCTGGTCGTCGTCAATGTTGGTCGCCGCGGCGGGCAAACCAGCGACGAGGCGCGGTAATAATTCGTCGATGACCTGCAACAGCGCCGTCGTATCCGTCTTGCGGGAATCCCCGTAACGGCTGGTCTGCACGAGCGTGGGGATGGCCGCGAGCAGCGCCGCCACGTCGGTCGTTTCGGCGGCCCGCTGGCGCAGGAGATCCATGAGGGTGGGGACGACGTCCGGCAAGTCCGCCCGCAAACAATCGAGGGTAAGTTGGGCGAGGGGGAGGACGGTCGTCAGCTCCTGCGCCCTTTCCTCACTGTACTTGGCCGCGGCGCTGGCGACGGTATTGCCGTAACTCGCCCGCTCGATGAGGTAGAGTGAAAACTCGGGCTTCCACTCCAGTAACCAGATCTCCTTGAAGCTGCTGATGGTGTCCGGGCCGAGTGGCTGTAAGCTCCCCCAATGGATGCCGAGCAGGTTGAGGCGGTGGAGAAGGTGGCTCTTCCGCAGGTCATTGGAAGCGCGCAGATCGATGCCGCCCCGCGGGTTGGTCTTGGTGGCCTTGAGGTATAACTGGCCCGCAGTTTCCCAGAGCTTGGCCATCCGGGTGCTCTTGATCTCCTTATTGAAGTTCTCGACGAGCGGGACGGACGTGACCCCCGGCGGGACGAACCCGACCGTCGTACCAATCGTCAGTTTTTCGTGAATGATTGCCAGCCGTTCTGGGCGGCCCGCGGCGAGGGTGCCGAGGAGGGCTTGCTCCAATTCCTGGATGCCGGGGGCTTCGTGATCGCGTAAATTGGCCAGGGCGCCGGCGAGGGCGACGGCCTCCGTAGCCATGGCCGGGCTGGCGTCGTAACCTTCTTCGCGGAGGAGTTTGCCGGCCGTGGCCATCCATCTTGCCGTGGCGTTTTCGGGGAAGTCGTGGAGTAATTTGTACCAGGATGGGCTCAGTACCCCGGCCCCGTACCCACCCGACCGGGCCAGGCGGGGGTAGGACCAAGGCACCCACGCCGTCGCCACCTTGACGCGGGGCAGACCCTTGAGCCGCGCCTTATCCGTGGAGGCTTTGTACCGGCCGATGTCGTTCACCGCCGGCCCGTGGAAGGCCCCGACGATGATGGCGATCCGCTCCGCCCCGGATTTCATGGCCTTGCGGATCTCGGTGCGCATAAAGGCCTCCCGCCGCTCGTTTTCCGCATCGGATGCCGAAGGAAAGGCTTCCCGGAGTTCACCGATCATTTCCAAGAGGGCGGTAAAGGTGGCTTCCGGATTGTCCGTGCCGCGCTCCAGCGTAGCATCCCACCAGGATTCAGAATCTTCGTAACCGGCCAGTTCCGCCATCAGCGAAAGTGGGTCGCGGCGCAGTTGGCGGTTGAGTTGTTTGCGCGTCTTCCCCGGTAGCAGGGAGGGCGTTTCCGGCGGGGGCTCCTCCGTTTGGAAAAGGGTGGGCGGCACGTGGGCGGCCGTTTCGGCGAGGTAGTTCTTGGCGGGCAGGTCGATGGGCGTCACCGTCACCCCGTGCTCCACCGCCCAGTCGATGGCCTGGTACTCGGGGCTGAAACTGGCGAAGGGGTAGAAGCTGGCCCGCTCAATGTCCTTAGCGTCGTAGAGCACCATGGCGACGGGTGGCCGCAGGTCCTTGGCCACGACGTCCGTCAGGTTCACCGCGTCGGCCGGCCATTCGAGGAGAATGAGGTCGGGGGCGTAGGCGTCCAGCGCGGCGCGGAGGCGGCGGGCGGAGTTGGGGCCGTGGTGGCGGATGGCATAGATGCGATTCTCGATTCTCGATTCTCGATTGGCGAGGACTGATTGTGCTGCCGCACGGCTCTGTCGTGCTTTGCACTCCCTCGGGTTTTAACTGGACGTGGAGTTGTGGTAAATATCGGGAGAAGAAGATCTAAATGATTCTCGAATCTCGATTTGTTGCGCAGTACTTCATGCTCTCGATCGGCGAGGACTGATGAACTACGTTGCTGCTTCGCGGCTGCCGCACGGCTCTGTCGTGCTTTGCACTCCCTCGGGTTTTAACTAGACGTGGAGTTGTGGTAAATATCGCTCGGGAGGTGCTATGCTCTTCTATCTGCTAAACCTCTACCTGCATTTAACTTTTTGTCGAGCGATCGGACGGTGGCTACAAAAATGCTGATGAGTTCGTTATTTTCAACGATGAGGTCTTTAAGCCTGTGGTCGGATAAATATTTAGCCCCGAGGATGATCTTAAGATTTATGTAGGTCTCCCGTAACTCCTTTAGCGCAATACTGCTTTTGTGCCGAAAATCTTTATCCGATTGAGCTCCGCGGGCTTCCCCATAAAGCAAAGCTGGAGCACTTCCTGATCGCACAATCTGCTTGCTAAAGTGCTGGCCGCTGAATGTTTTTGGCAAGTTGTCTGCCACTTTAATAATACGAATAGCGAACGCAATCAGTCTGTCTTCTAAAATCTGGGCTTTTTGGTTGGATGTCATGTCTGCTGTTTATCCAAAGCTACGGAAAAGCAGCAAATGAAACAAATAGTGTTTAATGTATTTCGAATGCAACACAAGCAACACCTTCTTGAGCACGCAGTGCGAAAAAGCCGTGCGGTAGCCACTCAGTCCTCATTTATCGAGAATCGAGTATCGAGAATCAAAATTTGAGAATCAAAATTTGAGAATCACATATTTTTGGTGGCCTCATCCAAAACCGCCCGATTCCCCGTCCCCCAACGAACATCCTGTTCCCAGCCGCTAATACGCCACCCGTCATCCGTACGCATCAGGGTATGCCGGTAAGTACCTTTTTGTACGAAAGTTGGCGATCCATCGGGGTTGGCCAGGTAGTGACTGGCCTGGAAGTGGCTGACGGCTACCGCCTCGTCGTTATTTAAATTGATATAGTCAACAACGACTTCGTGGTGGGTGCTATCGTAGGGCTCGAAACTGGCGGCGGCCACTTTCTTCCAAGCTGCGATGGGCACGGGAGCGGGTGGGCTGGGGGCCGTCCGTGGGTCCATGTTTACGGATACCATTGTAGTGAAGAGATCGGCGAAGGCATCCCAATCCCGGAAATCAATACCGCAGGCAAAGCGGCCCACCAGGCTTTGGATGGCCGCGCGGTCACGCAGTTGCTGGAGGGTGGCGTGGTTCCAATCGCAAACGCCGTCAGTAGGTAGCGCTTCCGCTGGCTTTTCGGGTTTATCGGGGGAGGATTTCTTTTTGGAGGTAAACAGGCCCATGGTGCGGAATTTTTACCACATCAAGGCTAAATCAGAGGCCATGTTCGTCCACGCAAAAGAATTTAAAACATAACAGGTTGCTTACGGCTTGCGGATTGATTTGATATGGCAGCATTTTGCGAAGTCAGTTACGTATAAACCAAAAAAGAGGACCCTCATTAATGAAGATCCTCTCTCTAGGTTTTAAAACTTAGTGCTTTGATTACTGTCGTTCCCAAATGGATTCAGAAAAGGATCTCGTCTCAGTCGTAACCTCACCTGAAGTAATCTCCGATTCATCATCTTGGGTGAATTTCAATGTGTTACCGTTAATTTCAAAAGGCACAACTTGTGGCCCGCCAACGCCGGAAATCTGCATGCCTTGAAATTCCAAAGTGAAGAAGCTGCCATCCACACTGATTAGGTTTCCGTCCACGGTGTAGGTTCCCGTGTTATTTACCGAGGTGTAATCGTTAGGCGTAGAGGCTTGGCGAACCCCATCAACCGTAGACGTAATGGTAACGGAATAAGAACCCGTAGCCGTCCAGGTGCCATTATCTGTAAAAGTGACTTGATAATCGCTAGCGGTTGCCGTGCCACTAGTCACGGATTCACTATTAAATAGTGGGCTTGTCGTGGAGGATTCCACATCGAATTCAAAGGTTTGTAAGTCCCAGGTTCCGACGATGCCGTCATCGCTGCTCACCGGGTCTTCCTCATCGTCACAAGACGCAAAGGTCAGCGACACCAACAGGATAAAAAATAAATTAAACAGTTTCATGAAGTTTAGATTTGTAAAACACGGTAGGGTTTTATCCGCATTTCGGGGTTAAAAAGTAATGGGTATTTCGCTTAAAGAATAACAAAGGGTAATATCCTTAAAGTGTAAGTTAACTATAGTTTTAGGCGGCTGACCTAAAACGGAAGTGAGCACGCAGTGTGAAAAAGCCGTGCGGTAGGCAAATCAGCCCTCACATATCATATAGCAAATATACCTATCAAGTCGCATCGCGCTACCCAATCACCTCCCTAATCACCTCCCCGTGCACATCCGTCAACCGGAAATCTCTACCCTGAAAGGAATGGGTAAATTTTTTGTGATTAAAGCCCATCAATTCCAATAGGGTAGCTTGTACATCGTGAACGTGCATCCGGTTTTCAACGCCAGCGTAACCAATGGCATCCGTTTGTCCGTAGGTTACCCCAGGCCGGGCGCCACCGCCAGCCATCCACATGGTGAAAGCTTCACCGTTGTGGTCGCGCCCCAAAAAGGAATTGACCGTTCCGCCCCGATTTTCCTGCATGGGTGTTCTCCCAAATTCACTGCCCCAGACAACGAGGGTATCTTCGAGCATTCCCCGTTGTTTCAGATCTGCGATGAGGGCTGTCATGGGCCGGTCGATCTCCCGGCAGCGGTCCTTCAGTCCGATGTTGAGGCTTTCGCTGGCGGTCGTTCCGTGCGTATCCCAACCCCAGTGGTAGAGTTGCACGAACCGCACGCCAGATTCCGCCAAGCGGCGCGCCAGCAGGCAGTTGTTGGCGAATGAAGTTTTGCCCGGCTCCGTTCCGTAAAAGTCGTGCATGGCGGCTGGTTCCTTACTGATGTCCATCACTTCCGGGACGGACACCTGCATGCGGTAAGCCATTTCGTACTGCTTGATCCGGGTAATTGTTTCGGGGTTGCCGACTTCCTCGTGCTGGATCTTATTGATCTTGTTAATGGCCGCAATGCTGCGCCCCCTCAGATCGCGCGACATGTCGTCCGGATCGGAAAGGTGCAGAATGGGGTCTCCCGCCGTCCGTACCTGAATGCCCTGATGGATGGATGGCAAAAAACCGCTACTCCACAAGCGCTTACCTGCACTGGGTTCCTGACCACCAGATGCCAGCACCATGAAGCTCGGTAGGTCTTCGTTCTCCGAACCCAGCCCGTAGCTTAGCCACGACCCCAGGGAAGGCCGCCCACCTCGAGGGTCGCCAGTCTGCATGAGCAATTGCGCTGGCGCGTGATTAAATTCTTTAGTGTGGACGGCCTTCATGAAGCATACCTCATCCACCACCGATTGGAAGTGGGGCAGCAAGTTTGAAACGGTAGCACCACTTTCGCCGTACCGGCCAAACGTCGCCTGTGGTCCTAGCATCTTCGGGACGCCCTGAATGAAGGCAAAGCGCTTCCCCTCCAGTAAGCTTGCGGGGCAATCCTGTCCGTGGAGTCGCTCAAGTTCCGGTTTGTAGTCAAACAGCTCTAATTGAGAGGGTGCTCCGGCCATGTGCAGGTAGATCACGCGCTTAGCCCGGGGAGCGTGGCGGAGGGCTTGCCGAACCGATTGCGGTAAAGTGTCGGCTTCCACATCCGGCCCGCAACCAAGCAGCCCACCCAGGGCAACGCCACCCAGCGCCAGGGTAGACTTTCTCAGGAAGGTCCGCCGGCTATTCATCGTTGCGAAGCGGTCGAGCACTTCATTGGCTATTCCGCTCATACTAGGATAGGTTGATGCTTTCGTCGAGGTTCAGGACGGCGTTTACGATCACGGTGGTGGCTTCTAGGTCCGCGCTGCCCTGGTTGACCGTCCAGTAATGAGCTAGCGCTTCGGCGTAAAGGCCACGTAAGATGATCGCTTCCTCAGTTGTCGGTCGTCGCAGTAAAACACGTTGGTATAACTGCTGAATGCGATCATTGGGGTCCTCAATCTCAAGCAGGGCCGTGGCGTAGTGCCGAGCCAATTCCTGAAAGGCAGGGTCATTCAGGGTCATCAGGGCCTGGAGTGGCGTGTTGGTCGTCACCCGTTCCGAAAGACACATCTGACGGTCGGAGCCATCGAACGTAGCGAGGCCGTGGTAGGGTACGGAGCGGCGCAGAAAGGTATAGACCGCCCGGCGGTACCGGTCCTCCCCTTCACTGGTCGTCCACTTCAAGTTGCTGTACGGAATGAAGTCCCACAATCCGTCGGGTTGAGGCGGCATGACGCCCGGGCCGTACATTTTCTGGCTCAGGGTACCGGAGACAGCCAGGGCCTGGTCGCGCACCTGTTCGCCAGTCAGGCGCTTGCGGGGCCCTCGTGCAAAGAGGTCATTTTCCGGATCCCGCTTCAACAACTCCGCGCTGGCGTAGGAACTCTGCCGGTACGTTTTGGACAGGACAATCTCCCGTAATAAGGCTTTGACGCTCCAGTTCAAATCTCCCGCAAAGCGGAGGGCAAGGTCATCTAGCAGTTTGGGGTGGCTTGGTGACGCACCCTGGCTGCCAAAATCCGCCGGCGTAGCCACCAAGCCGCGCCCGAAGAGTTGCGCCCAAAAACGATTGACCGTCACCCGCGCAGTAAGGGGATTGGTATCGCTGACCAGCCACTGCGCAAATTCAAGGCGGTTGGCAAAATCCCCACCGTCCATCTCTTTGCCGTGGACCAACCAGTTGCCTCGTTCAAACAGGTAGGTTTTTCGGGCTTGTTCCGGAGGATTTTCTAGTAAGATCGGTGTGCGGATAGAATCGTAGGTAGTGGTTAATTCTTCGACGAAGCGCTTGATTTCCGCGTAGCCATCCCGTTCGGCACCCGGCAGGGCATCCTCAAAACCTACGGTGTACAGGCGGACGACTTCCCCGTCACCCGGGGCGCCCTGGGCCGTTACGTGGATGCGGTGGGTACCCGACTGCCCAGCTAAATTTAACCGTTGTCGTTTCGTCCAGGCGCCTTTGTCGTTAGTAAATCGACCAATCTCCCTCCCTTGTGGGCCGTCCAGGCGAAATATCAAATCGCCGGGGCTGCGGGGTGCATACTCCAGTACCAGCGCGTCAGTATTTCCCAGGTCCCGTTCGGGTAAGATGATATGGTTACCATTGCGAAGTACGAGGACATCCTCATCACCACGTCCGGTAAAGACACCATCGTACGCCTCCAGATTGTAGGCGCGCATCCTGGGCTCTCGCATCTTGATCCACCGCCGCCACCACTGCTGGGTGCTGTTGTCTTCCTCGGCGAGCCAGTCACTGAGTTTGCGGTACTTCCGTTCATTATGGGCGTGAAAGGTGATGAAATTGGGGCTTTCCGTGGCGTGGTCGTGGTCCACCGTATTATTGAACAGAGCGTACGCCTCGTAGAAGCGTTCGTGTTCGATGGGGTCATAGGGGTGGCTGTGGCACTGTACGCAGGCCATCGTAGTCCCCTGCCATATCTCGTACGTCGTGCTGACGCGGTCCATTACGGATTGGGTTCGGAACTCTTCGTTCTCCGTACCACCTTCGTCGTTCGCCGGGGTATTCCGGTGCATGGCCGTGGCGATCAATTGGTCTTCGGTGGGTGCTTCCAGTAGGTCCCCAGCCAATTGGTCGATGGTGAACTGGTCAAACGGCAGGTCCCGATTAAAGGCGCGGATCACCCAGTCGCGGTAGGGCCAGATCGTTCGGGACTGGTCTCTTTCGTTTCCCCGGCTATCCGCGTACCGGGCCAGATCGAGCCAGTAGCTCGCCAAATGTTCTCCGTAGGTAGGCTGGCTGAGTAAGGTATCTACGAGGCGTTCGTAAGCATCGGGCCGCTCATCACTCAGGTAAGCTTCCGCCAGAGCTGGCCGCGGAGGGAGGCCCGTAAGGTCAAAACTGACGCGGCGGAGTAATTTGTCCTTGTCGGCTGGTGGGTTTGGGACAATCCCCTCCGCCTTTAACTGCGCACGAACGAAATGATCAATCCGTTGGCCTGCTCCGTCAATGGCCGCGGGTACTTCCGGTGGGACTGGGACCTCATAGGCCCAGTGCTTTTCCCATTCCGCACCCTCATCGATCCACTGGCTGAGGACGCTTATTTCCGCATCCGTAAGTGGTTGCTCACCGAGCGGCATCCGTAATTCCGGGTCCGCGTGCCGGGCGCGGACGATGACCTCACTACTGGCCGCATCACCTGGCACGATGGCGAATTTTCCGGAGGCCGTTTCCCGTAGGGCATTTTCCCTGAAAACTAGCCCAAAGCCACCCGCTTGCTTAACGCCGCCGTGGCAGCCAACGCACTTGGCATTAAAAATGGGCCGTACATCCGCCGTAAAGCTTACCGAACCTCGACTGGGACCACACCCCGTAGTCGCTAGGCTAGCGACAATCGCCAGTAGCCACAGCAGCAAAGTAGAGGCTAGTAGGTTCGCGCGTATCATGAATTGCCTGGTACTTAGTGAAGCCTAATTTTGAGTTATGCGGGATAAACTTGGGATAAAAGGTAGGAAAATTATTGGCGGGGAGGGGTGCAATGCCAATCTAGTGGCGTTAATGCGAAGGCCTCATTTGTATTCGTAATTCTGCAGGATTTCAATTAAATCATAAGTCCCTATGCAATTGCATTTTAAATAGGGCGCTACCGCAGGTCCAAAGTGAATGGATTGGCCACAGTACTAACTAAAACGGGAGAAGCCAGGTACTTTGGCTGCTCCCGTTTCTAATCAGGTAGTATGGCGCATGAGGGGAAAATCAGTCCTCACTTATCGGCAGCCGAGCAAAGCGAGTGCAACAGCGGTAGCCAATCGTCACTCGTCAATCACTAATCGTTAATCGTTACTCACCCCCTCCGGCCGCATCTGCGGAAAAAACAACACCTCCTGAATCGAAGACTGCCCCGTGATCAACATCACCAATCGGTCAATACCAAAGCCAATCCCGGCCGTGGGCGGCATCCCGTACTCCAGGGCGCGCAGGAAGTCTTCGTCGATCGGCATGGCCTCGTCGTCACCCCGCTTGGCGAGCTTGACTTGCTCTTCGAAACGCTCCCGCTGGTCAATCGGGTCGTTGAGCTCGGAGTAGCTGTTCGCTAATTCCTTACCGTTTACGATCAGTTCGAAGCGCTCCACCAAACCGGGCTTGCTGCGGTGCTTTTTGGTGAGGGGAGACATCTCCACGGGGTAATCCGTAATGAAGGTGGGCTGGATCAGTTTGGCCTCCACGTGGTCGCCAAAGATCTCGTCGATGATTTTACCGCGGCCCATCGTGTTGTCGAGGCCGACGTGCAGCCGCTTCGCGATGGCGCGCAGTTCGTCCTCGTCGGCGCCGTTGATGTCTTCACCGGTGTATTCCTTGATGGCGTCGGCCATCGTCAATCGGCGGTAGGGGCCGGCGAAGTCGATCTCGTTTTCGCCCGCCATCACCTTGGCGTGGTCGCCTCCGTTGACGGTCTTGACGGCGTACTCGAGCAACTCCTCGGTCGTGTCCATCATCCAGTTGTAATCCTTGTAGGCTACGTAAAATTCGATGGCGGTGAACTCGGGGTTGTGCGTCCGGTCCATCCCCTCGTTGCGGAAGTTCTTGCTGAATTCGTAAACGGCATCAAATCCCCCGACGATCAGCCGCTTCAAATAAAGTTCGTTGGCGATCCGCAGGTACATCGGTACGTCCAGCGTATTGTGGTGGGTCGCGAAGGGCCGGGCCGCGGCGCCACCGTGAATTCCCTGCAGGATGGGCGTCTCCACCTCGATCATGCCCATCCCGTCCAGGAAGGTGCGAATGGCGGTGACGAGGCGGGTCCGCTTGATGAAGGTTTCCTTCACCTCTGGGTTCACCACCAGGTCCACGTAACGCTGCCGGTAACGCAGTTCCGGGTTGTCAAACTTGTCGTAAACGTTGCCGTCCTCATCCGTTTTCGGGGTCGGTAACGGGCGCAGCGATTTGCCCAGAAAAGTAAATTCTTTGACGTGGATGGAGGTCTCCCCCGTCCGCGTTTTAAACACGAAGCCCTTCACCCCGATGAAGTCGCCCAAATCCAGCAATTTCTTGAACAGGGTATTGTACAACGCCTTGTCTTCCCCCGGCGCAATATCGTCGCGACTCACGTAGATCTGCACGCGCCCGGAACTGTCCTGAATGGATGCAAAGGAGGCTTTCCCCATGATCCGCCGCGCCATTAGCCGCCCGGCCACGGTCACTTCGGTAAGATTCGTCGATTTATTCTCCTCGTCAAATTCCGCCGTCTCGTTGATCTCTTTGGCCAGGTGCGTCACGGGAAAAGTCGCCGCCGGAAACGGCTCGATCCCCATCTCCCGGATCTTCGTCAAATTATCTCTTCGTACTAATTCCTGTTCGCTGCGTTCCATGGGTCATAAATTTTAAGGCGCGAAGGTAAGGGTAATTAGGCGGCCCGTAGCTAGGGCGTGCGGGCCTTTCCTTCCCACAATCCGTAGCCGAACACCGAGGCGGAATGGCATAGTTGCGCGTTGTCTTGGATATTGGGCGCTGCCGCGGGTGCGGGGCAATTGGGATTGGGCAATAGTAAAGGATGCCTCAATATGAAGGGCGACGTGGAATGCCTCCGGCGGTTTCCTAGGGAGTAAGAGGAGAATAGAGAGCAACCGAGGAATTATCAGGTGATTAATATCTCGGAGCTATTGTGAATCTCATCAAAACGGAGACAAAGTGTCCCGGAGGGAGACGCTAGTTAGCCTAGGGTCAAGGAGGCCAACGGCCGAACGACCCTAGGTTTTCGTTATTCCCGCCAATAGCCAAACGAACCTAGCCATACGTCTACTAACGTTAACCCCGGAGGGGTTCACCTCGTAGCCCGGTGTTAGTCGGCGTAGCCGATCTCGCTCCGGGTTTTCGATTCTAACGCCGACCTCATTCGGAATTTGTTCTACATCGATCTCGCTCCGGGTTTTCGATCATAACGCCGAATTCCTCGGAGTTTTAAATCCCAACACCTACCTCGCTCCGGGTCTTCGTTATTCAACCTAGATGCCAAATAGACACCGCCTTTTCCCCATCCCCCCCAACCTATCCCCCCACCACCGGTTATCCTACCGCACGCCCCCTTCATGCGCCAACAAGTCCAAGAAAACAACGCCACTTTCCTCGCCGAGATGGAGCGCCTCAACCCCGCCCAGCGGGCCGCCGTGGAGCAGATCGATGGACCGGTCATGGTCCTGGCCGGGCCGGGGACGGGCAAGACCCACCTCCTCGCCGCGCGCATCGGTAACATTTTGCTGGAGACGGACACCGGCGCCCACAACATCCTCTGCCTCACCTTTACCGACGCTGGGGTCAAAGCGATGCGGGAACGGCTCCTGCAGTTCATCGGTCCGGAGGCCCACCGGGTGAACATCCATACTTTTCATGGCTTCTGCTCCAACGTCATCCAGCAGAACCTGCAGTACTTTGGCCGGCCGGGACTGGAGCCCATTAGTGAGCTGGAACAAATCCGGATCATCCGCCAACTGCTGGATGAGGTGCCGCCGGACAACCCCCTCAAGCAAGGCTACAGCGAGCCCTACTACCACGAGCCCCACCTGAAGAACCTCTTTAGCGACATCAAGAGTGAAAACTGGGACCTCGACCAAATCGAACAAGCCATCGAACGTTACGTGCGGGATTTACCCACGACGGAAGGTTTCTTCTACGCCAAGAAATACAAAGACAAGCAGCCCGGCGATCTCAAACTCGGGAAGATCGCCGAAGCCACCAATAAAATGGAACGCCTCCGGGCCGCGGCGGAACTCTTCCCCCGCTACCAGCAGGCACTGCGGGAACAACGCCGCTACGATTACGGAGATATGATCGGGTGGGTCCTCCGGGCCTTTAACGAACACCCTTCCCTGTTGCTCTCCTACCAGGAGCGGTACCAGTACCTCCTCGTCGATGAATTCCAGGATACCAATGGCTCGCAGGACGACATCATCACCCTCCTGACCAAACCGTGGGAACGCCCCAACATCTTCATTGTAGGGGACGACGACCAGGCCATCTACGAATTCCAGGGTGCCCGCCTCCGGTCGATGATCGACTTCTTTCAGCGGTACGACGCAGTGACCGTCATTACTCTGAAGGAGAATTACCGGAGCCGGCAGGCCATCCTCAACGCCGCATCCGCCCTCATTGAGGGGAATAACTACCGGATCGGGGCTGAGCTTCCGGACATTGAGGTGGATAAACAACTATCCGCCGCCGCCTTCCCCACCTCCCTTGCACCTGCGGCAGCGCCCACTCTGGCTACGGAACCTGAAGCAGCGCCCGTTTCAATTTACGAGTACACCAACCAGACGCAGGAGCTGGCGGGGCTACTCGCCCAACTATTTGCGTGGAAGGAAGCCGGGGTGCCGTGGGAAGAAATGGCCGTGATCTACGCCAAACACAGCCAGGCCGCGCGCCTGCGCCACGTGCTGGAACGTAGTGGGATCCCCTACCGAACGAAGCGGCGACCGAACGTGCTGGACGGCCGGCCAGCGCGGCAACTTCGGGAGCTACTGGGGTACCTGGACGGGGAACACACCAGCCCCGGCACCGGCGAACACCTGATTTACCGCGTCCTCCACTTCCGCTGCTTTGGCATCGCACCGGTGGACCTGGCCCGCATGAACGTCGCCCGCCTCCAACTCCGGAATGAACGCGGGCAATCCCCCACCTGGCGGATGTACCTGCTGGACCCTGCGGCGTGGCCAACCGACCTGGAAACGAAAGCAAAGATCCTGCACGTTGCCGCCTGGCTGGAAGAAATGATCGGTCTGATGGGCAGCCTTGCCCTACCCGCCTACGTGGAGCGCGCCATGAACGAATCCGGCCTGCTACCCGATACCCTGCGCGACCCGAACCGGGCGGAACTGGTGCAGCACCTGGCTACCTTCAACGACTTCGTGATCGCCGAGATCGCCCGCCGCCCTAAGTTGACGCTCACCGGATTGCTCGATACCCTCCAGCAAATGGACGATAACTGGCTGGAGATCCCCATCCGTTCTCACCTCGACCAGGTGGAGGCCGTGACGCTCGTCACCGCCCACAGCGCGAAGGGGCTGGAATACGATAAGGTGTGGATGCTCGACTGCTCGGAGAAGACCTGGGGGACGGGCAGTAACCGCGGCGGCCAACGGAAATTCAGCCTGCCGGATACGCTGTCCTACACCGGCCCCGAAAGCCTGGAGGAAGCCAAGCGCCGCCTCTTTTTCGTGGCCATCACCCGCGCAAAAACGGAGGTAGTGATCTCCGTCTCCGAACTGAACGACAAGAATAAAGCCCAAGAACGGGCCATCTTCATCGATGAGTTGGTGGCCAAGACCGACCTTACCCTCCAACCCGGAGGGCTGGCTAGCGACAGGACTTTTGAGCTGGCTAAAACCCAACTCGGGCCGGTGGATCCTTCCCGCCTACCCGGCCTCGAACGCTCGGCGGTGGCGGAATTGCTTTCCGACTTTCGCCTCAGCGTTTCCGCCCTCTACGCTTACCTGGATTGCCCCACTAAATTCTTCTACGAGAAGCTACTCGGGGTGCCGGACCGGGAACGGGAGCAGGCCCTCTACGGCTCCGCCCTCCACGAAGCGCTGGAGACTTACTTCAACCGGATGCTGGCGGATTCGGGCCGCGTCTTCCCCAGCAAGGAAGAATTACTGTACAACTTTGAGGCCAGCCTCTCCAACCGGCGGGGCCGCTTTACGCCCGCAGCTTTCAGCCGCAGGATGGAGCAGGGAAAGGCCGCGCTGAGCCTCTATTTCGATACCTACCGGGCGACCTGGACGACCGATTGCGAAACCGAACTCCGAATCGTCAACGCCGAAGTGAATGGCATCCCCCTAACCGGAATGATCGACCGGGTGGACGTGCTTTCGGATGCCTTCGTGCGCGTGGTGGATTACAAAACGAGCGCGTCGGGGTCGGGTAGTACCCAGTCCGGCAAGCTGCGTGGCCCAACAAAATCCAAACCCGAAGGGGGAGCGTACTGGCGGCAGCTGGCCTTCTACAAATTGCTGTACGACGCGCGGCCGGGGCAGATCCGCCGCGTGAAGGAAGGCCACATCAGTTACCTGATGATCAACCAGGCGGGGGAGCAACCCTTTTCGGAGGGGCGGCTCGAACCGAAGGACATGATCGCGATTCGCGAGATCATCGGAGAAACGTGGGCGTCCATTCAGGAGCAGGATTTCGCGGGGTGCGGCGAAAGCGACTGTGAATGGTGCCAATTCGTAGCGGCGTTGCGGGAAACTATTCCGGCGGACTCGGAGGATTACGGGCTGGATGATCCTAGTTAAGTAACCGTCCTGCCACCGTGTATCCTTTACTAGGTAAATGCCAAGGTATGATTTTCGGTCTGCCTTTCGATGGGCCGCTACAAGCGCTAAATCAGGTTAAAATACTCCCAAACCGCCTTAAATGGAGGTAAACCGACACTTGTAAACTACGGCTACTCAGTAGGATGAAGTACTTTCGCGGCCTAATGAATATACCGAGGTTCCTTATTTTGGTATTTTATTTTTGAATTTTCATCAGAACTGAATCAACACACGTATGGGTCGCAATTTGCTATCCGGGATCATTGCACTGGTCCTTCTTCTTCCAACGCTCGCCTTTGCACAGGGACGCGCTTTTACCTTTGACGCCACGGACGTAGACGCTACGGCCGCCCTCGAAGGAAAGATCACCGACTACGAAATTGTCCGCCTCGATGTCGCGGGCCTTTACGCCGCCTGGAACGATACGCCGGGGTTGCTCGATTTTGACCTGGCCGGTACCGCCGGCACCGTCAGCCTCCACCTCGCTCCCTGGGAACTGCGGACGGCCGATTACCAGGTTACCCTGAATGGTGATGCCCGCACGCCCCGACCTACCGCACTGCACTCTCCCGTCTACCGCGGCAACGTCACGGGTGGCGGCGAAGCCATCGTGACTTTTGACCGGCAGTTTATCCTCGGCCACTACGAAGTGAACGGCCGCCGGATGGCCCTCGAACCACTGTGGCGCCTTCAGGATGGTGCGGACCGCGACCTCTACGTGCTGTACGACGAAACCAAGGCCGTTACTGGCGGGACGGATGTTTGCGAGACGGACGTTTCCGGCCTCGTTGCCGAAAAACCTACGGGTGACCCAACGAAAAAATCGCTGGTCGGTGGCTGTCTCGGGGTGGACATCGCGCTGGTTGCCGATACCGAGCTCTACGCAGACTTCAATGACGTAGCGAGCGTGGAGAACTTCATGCTGGGCGTCCTGGCGGACGTTCGGACCGTGTACGACGACGAGTTTGCCGATGAGATTCAGTACCTCGTTACGAGTACCACGATCTACACCAATACGAATATTGACCCCTACTCCAATACGACCAACGCCAGCTTGTTGATCGACGATTTCCGGGTGTACTCGAGCAATAACCCCTCTTCCATCCCCGGTGATTACGACGTCGCCTCCCTCTGGACGGGTAGGGACTTTATCGGTGGCACCATCGGTATCGCCTACGTACCCGGCATCTGTGGTAGTGGCCGCTACAACGTACTGGAGAACTTCTCCAGCAGCAGTATTCAGTTGCGGAACGTTTGGGCCCACGAATTGGGGCACAACTTTAACTGCCCGCACGACCCGAGTGGCCCAGGTGCACCGGTACACATTATGTTTCCCTCGGTCTCCAGCGTGAGTACCTGGTCGGCCACGTCGGTAAGTATTATTCAGGATTACTACGCTTCCCTTACTTGCCTCGAAACTTGTGCGCCACCCGTGGCCGCCCCCGAAAAGGTATACACCAACATCGCGGCGGGTACGGCGAATTACTTCTTCGACGAGACGCCCGTTACGATCGAAACCCGGCAGTGGACCTTCCCCGGCGGCACGCCCGCTACCTCTACGGAAGTAGCTCCCGAAGTAGTATTCGAGCAACCGGGTAACTACGTGGCTACCCTGACGGTGACCAACCAGTCGGGAACCAGCACTTCACAGGTGCCCATTACCGTAGCCGAAGAGGGTGGCATGGAAGTACTTTTCCGGGAAGACTTTGAGGACCAGGATCTCCGCGTATCCTTCATCAACCCCCAGAACGACATCCTGGAGTGGGAGCTTTTCACTACGGACGGTACGCTTGGAAACAGCTCCGCCCGAATTGATAACGGTACGATTGATCGTCGCTTCACGAGTGACTTTATGCAAAGCCCGGCCATCGATATTGACGGGGTAGAGGATCCTAAGCTGTCTTTGGAATACGCTTACGTCCGCTACAACTTCACTTTCCGGGATAAGATGCGGGTGTCCATCATTCAGAATGGGGTGAAGACCGAGGTATTCTTTGGTGATGAGTTGGGCCAGGGCACCTTCGCTACCGGACCCGACTGGGTCGGGCAATTCGGTTTGTTCCTGCCCGAGGACGAGGATGATTGGTGCTTCAGCAGCCCAGGTTGCATCGAAGTAGACCTGGCTCCCTTCCAGGGTGGTGGCGACATCATCGTTGAGGTAGAGAACATTGCTGGCTACGGCCAGCCACTGTTCGTGGACAACATCGCGGTCACGGGTATTCAATCCCTCGCCCTCCCCGTTGAGTGGCTCACCTTCGCCGCCGCACCCACGGGCAAAGAGATTGGCCTGAACTGGACCGTCAACCAGGACGCCGAAAACGCCGGCTTCCACGTAGAGCGGACGGACGACAACCAACGCGGATGGGCGACCATCGGTGAGGTAGCCGCCCGCGCCGGCGCGGAGGAAAACGCCGCCTACACCTTCTCCGACCTTACGGCCGCCCTCGGTACGGACTACCAGTACCGCATCCGCCAGACGGATCTAGACGGCACGGAAAGCTATTCCGAGATCAGAACGGCCCGTTTGAACGGTGCTGCCGTTGCCGGGCTCAGCGTCTTCCCTAACCCGACTTCGGGTAATGTGGTCCTGTCCATCCCCGCCGGAGACGATGTCCCCTACACCTTATTTGATGCTACCGGCCGGTCCTTGCGCCAGGGTAACTTCGTCGGTGGCCGGGCGGAGTTGAACCTTACCGAGCTTCCTGCGGGGGTATATACCGTCCGTACGCCGGTGGGTACTACGCGGGTGGTGCGTAAGTAATTTCGCTTGGTACCTTCCTTTTAGGAATTATAAATCCCTCAGTCTTATCAGTAGGCTGGGGGATTTGTTTTTTATTCTTCCTATTGCTTGGCACCTGCGGCAGCGCCCACAGCCGCCGGTATAAAGGGATTTGAACGAACTGCACGGATTTGGATATCAATAAAATTGTTGATTGGCTTTACCCCGTTAAATAGCTGGTGTGAATCGGCGCCCAACGGGGCAGGTTGTATATTGTTATTTTTAAGGAATAACTGGTCGGATCATGTCAAGAGCTTTACTTCTACTTCTCTGCACCCTTTGCTGCCAATTGGTGAGCGCACAGGGCTTTCTACGTACCGATGGTACCCGGATCGTCAACGAAGCCGGCGAAAAATATTTGTTGAAGGGCATGGGCCTCGGCGGTTGGATGCTGCAGGAAGGCTACATGATGAAGACGGCTGGTTTCGCGCCCACCCAACACCAACTCCGGGCGCGGATCGCCGAGGTGGTTGGAGAAGCGGAAGCGGAGACTTTTTACCAAAATTGGCGGGATAACCATTTCCGCGAGGCGGACGTGCAAAAGATGAAGGAGGCCGGATTCAACTCGGTGCGCCTGCCCATGCATTTTAACTTGTTTACCCCGCCAATTGAAGATGAACCCATCGCCGGAGAACAAACCTGGTTGGAAGAAGGCTTCCGCCGCACGGATGAACTGATTCAGTGGTGTAAAGCACGCGATATGTACGTCGTGCTCGACCTCCACGCAGCCCCGGGTGGGCAGGGTGACGACGTGGCGATATCGGACCGCGACCTGAGTAAACCTTCCCTCTGGGAAAGCGAAGCGAATAAGGATAAAACGGTCGCCCTCTGGCGCCGACTGGCCGAACGATACGCCGACGAACCTACCGTGGCTGGTTACGACCTGATCAATGAGATTAATTATATTCTCCCGGGGAACGTGGCCATCCGGGAATTGTACGGACGGATCACCGATACCATCCGCGCAGTGGACACCCGCCACATCATCTTCATTGAAGGCAACGGCTTTGCGAATGATTTCACCGGCCTGACGCCACCGTGGGACGACAATATGGTCTACAGCCCCCACAAATACTGGAACTTCAACGATCAGGGCAGCGTGCAATGGATGTTCGATCTTGGAGCGACGTACAACGTCCCGATCTACCTCGGGGAAACGGGGGAGAACTCCAACGTGTGGTTCCACGATGCCGCCAAGCTGCTGGAGGATAATAATATCGGTTTCGCCTGGTGGCCCTGGAAAAAGATTGACGATATCGCCGGTCCCGTTTCCGTTGAACTTAACCCCGGATACCAGGATCTGCTGGATTACTGGGCGGGTACCGGGCCAATGCCCAGCGCTACGGACGCCGTCAATGCCCTCGCCGTGCTGACGGAGAATGCGTTACTGGAGAACGCAAAATTTCAGCAGGACGTCACCCACGCCCTGCTGGTCCAGACCCAGGAAGCTACGACCGTCCCTTACCTGGAAACGCACGCCGTGCCGGGCGTTATCCACGCCGTTAATTACGATATGGGCGGCCTCGGTAATGCCTACGAGGATACCCAGAACGCGAACTACCGCATCAGTACCGGCGGCGACTTTACCGCCTGGAATAATGGTTGGTCCTACCGCAACGACGGGGTGGACATCGAGCCCTGTACCGACACCGAACTGAACAACGGCTTCAACGTAGGTTGGACGGACGACGGTGAGTGGCTGCAGTACGCCATCAACGTCACGGAACCCGGCTTGTACGACGTGACGGTCCGGACGGCCTCTGGTGCAGGTGGTGGTCAACTCAGTCTGCGGAGTGGAGAAGAACCGTTAGTGGAGGCCCTGGCAACGGGTGCTACGGGTGGCTGGCAGAACTGGCAGAATACCACCTTCCGCAACGTGACCTTAACCGATGTCGATACGAAGCTTCGGCTGTACATCGACCAGGGAGGCTACAACATCGGCGGTATGCAACTCACCCGGGTGGCAGCCAGCTCCGCGTTGGATACGGATTTCCTGACGGCGGAAGCCACAGAGAATACCTCCGTGCGGGTGACTTTTAACAAGAGTTTGAAAAGAGAAGGGTTACGCGCGTCAGATTTCAGCCTGAGCGTGAACGGTGAAGCTGCCTCCGTTACGGCGGCGGAATTCACGGAGGGAACTACCCGTACGGTCACCCTCGCTACTGATACGCGTCTGCGGTCTGCCGACGTGATTTGCGTGACCTACACGGGGGCGGACCTCGCTGCTACGGATGACTTGATTGTACAGCCCTTCAACTGCCGACCGGTGGACAACCGGATTGCCCTGGCCTACCCCATCCCTGGCACCCTGCAGGCGGAGGATTTCTTTCGGATGTCCGGCGTAGAAGTAGAGAACAGCGGTGACGTTGGGGGAACCCAAAATATTGGTTTCCTGGACCCACAGGATTTCCTGGATTACAACGTTGACGTGAGCGCGGCGGGGACTTATTCCGTCGATTACCGCACGGCTGCGGCCGACGGCTTCACGGGGCGCTTTCTCCTACAGTTACTCGACGATAATGATGAGGCGACCACGTTGCACGACATCAGTTTCCCCTCTACCGGAGGGTGGCAGACTTACGAAACCGTGTCCGCTCCGGCCGTTACCTTACCCGCTGGCCCACAGCGCTTGCGCATCCTGGTGGTCGATGGTGCCGTCAACGTGAACTACCTCGTCTTTAGCTTACTGACGGACGTGCAGGAGGACCGGTTGCCACTGGCGCTGGCCGTTAGCCCTAACCCAACGAGTGATGTGATCACCATTACGGGAGAATTACCCGCCGCGCTTGGTCTCAACCTCACCGTTACGGACAATCTCGGCCGGCAGGTATTGCGAAGAGCGCTGCCGGTAGCTACTCAGATCAATACGCAGATTTCCTTAGCGGACTTGCCGGCAGGGGCTTACTACCTACGGCTGAGTGGCCGGGGTGGGGAGTGGTATGGTACTTCGGTGGTTCGGGAGTAGGGAAGGTTAGGGTGGTTTTTTTGCCGCCGTCTACGCTTTAAGGCAAGTTGAGCAAATGACGATCTGATTATGTACTGACGACTTAGCACTTAAGATTTTACGCTAACTTTTCTTTTTCGATATTGGTACAACTTCAGACTTCCTAAAAGGTATTATGAAATTTCTCCGCAAATAGAACCATTTATGAAAAATGGATTCAAGAAAGAAGCGATATTCCCAATCGTTATATTGACCTTATTTTTGATGAGCATAGCAATAATTTACAGGGATGAGCCGGAGAGATGGCTTGACCCAGAAGATCTCAAGGGGCAAAAGATTTGTATCGATAAGAGAAAGCCATTAATGATTGGCTACGCCTTTAACGACAGTATTAATGTTGGCAACTTCTATAGAGACTACCATGATCGAATCAAAGGAGATACCAGTTACGAGTTAAGGTATAATGTAAACGTCAACGACTGTCTTATCTATACCAATAACCCTCTGGACTCCGTATACCATATTGATGGTGTCACAAATGATACTACCCTTTATTTGAATTTATACCCGAAGGATGAAGAGATCACGTGGTCGGATTTATTCAATTTGTTATAATCCGGCCGGTGTTTGTTCATTCTAGGCAGAACTCAAGGACGCATGCGCCGGAAATTCCGCTTGTAGACTAGTGTGGCGAGCTCCTTTCATTCCCGCCGAGATATGTTTGGTTTGCTGGTTTACCCCTTCATTAATTGGTCTTATTACCCCTCAGCAAACTCCGTCATTTTTCGAACAGCAGGGTGATGCCATCCTACAACAATTTCTTTGGAAGGTATTCCCGCTGCCTCCAGCAAGTCAATCACTACAATATCGGTGCCGTCATGCTTCACCCAAACCTTGCCATCTTCAGCTACCTTTAAATGCAAATAGCAGCCATAGGTGCGAGTTTCCTCGTTCCAAGTGTCGTAATACAGAAGTAGACTGCCGCTAATAGGGTCCACTACCATGTCATCCTGAATAGGGTTAGGACCCTTCAGATCATGTCTATGTAGTTGCTCAACTACACCACAGGCTAGCTCGAAATTTATTTTGCGCTTATCCATCTGACGAGAGTTGGTTTGAGACGGTTGTAGACTATAATATTAACTTTTGTCTTGCGTATAAGTTGTTGGGGGATAGGGTTTTGAAAGAATTCGCTGTAGGTGTCAGCGGGGACGGCCAAATACAATTCTCTGTCAGGTTCTTGCTGTTCAATAGCTTCTTGATAGTAGGAGAACTGACCAAAAGCTTCGTAAAAGTCGTGCAGTTGGCTTTTGGAAATGAAGCTTTTAATCTCCACGGCGATTTTTTCCTTGCCTTTAGTCGCCGCAATTAGTTTTTCAGCGCCAAGATCAATTTGAAGTCTATTAGGACCGGTATCTAATGGAAAAGGATCGTGAGTTATCTCCCAACCGTCGATAACTAAAGCCTCTTTGACGAGGTCGTGGTAAATGTCTTTAGCCATGATCTAAAGATACTCCTCAAGAGACCCACATCGCAAACCGGGACCCTATTACTTCCTAGTGATGGAGCTTCGTCCCTTCCGCGCTTTAGGCACCACCCCAATCCGCTCATCCTCCCCCAAAATGCAGAGGCAAAGCTGATAAGCCACCTCCTCAAAATCCTCCGCCTGGTCCGATAGCAACAGCCATTTTTTAATCCCAATGCTGTTCAACGGCGTAAGCGCCGGAAACTCTGCTCGCAAACTGGCGTGATGCGCTACCTCCGTCCCCACCCATATACCATTGTCCTCCGGGTATTTGTCCTTCAGCCGTAGGGCCAGATAGATCTTATTACCAGCGTAAATGGCGTGGGTACCGAACAGCGCCTTCACCGTAGGCGAAAGCGATTCCAGGTGATCCAGGACGAAGGAAAAGGGGATATTTTTCATGGCATTGTAGATAAGGAAGTCGGAAAAATTTAATTTTCGCAACTCGCAACTCGCAACTCGCAACTCGCAACTCGCAACTCGCAACTCGCAACTCGCAACTCGCAACTCGCAACTCGCAACTCGCAACTCGCAACGCTAAAGCTCCACCACCTTACCCGAATCCGCCAACTGAAAGCGCCGCGCCGTACTCGTACTCGCCTGGTAATCAAAATCCTTACCGCCACCCTGGCCGCTTACCTGGTAGATCAGCAGCGCCTCCGTCATCAGCGCGTGGGTCTGGAGGAGTTCCTCACCGTCGTAACTCGTACCGGCAATCACCATCCGGTCGATCAATTCTTGGGTATTCACGTCAAAAGTAGCCAGCGTGAAGTGGTACTGAGCGAGGTCCGCCCGCCAGTAAACGACGCCGGCGTAATCATCCGCTTCCGGCAGCCGTAGGCAGGCGACGAATTCCGTCAGTTCATCCACCTTGCCGGGCTCAATGGGCACGAGGAACTGTTCGATGACGCGCGGGGAGATGGGTGGGGTTTCCTTGCTGATCGTCCGCACCGTCTCATCGTTAAAGGCTACGGGGAGTTCGAGGGTAGGGAATTGCTCGAGGAAGTGTTCAAATTTGATCTGGGGGCCGTCCATGGGTTAGTTTTTTTAGTCGGGTAGTCGGGTAGTCGGGTAGTGCTATCTATTGAAAAAGCCCTTTCCTGGTTTTCAGGAAAGGGCTTTTTGCCTGTTGGTGCAGGGTAATTAAACCGCAAAACTCTCCCCACACCCACATTCGCGCGAAGCGTTCGGGTTGTTGAAGGAGAAGCCTTTACCGTCCAGCCCACCGCTGAATTCAAGGGTAGAGTTATGGAGGTAGAGGAAGGATTTAAGGTCACAGACCACCTTCTCTTCGTTGTCCTCAAACACCTGGTCGCGGGGCTGCAACTCGTTATCGAAGTCGAGCTCGTACGTCAGGCCGGAACAACCGCCGCTCTGGATGGTCGCCCGCAGGAAGTAGTCCTCGGTCAGCCCTTTGGCTTCCCGAATCGCTTGGAGGCGTTCTTTTGCGCTGTCTGCTACGAATAACATAGTTAGTGCTTTGGTGCGTTGGTGCTTTGGCTACCAAAGAACCAAAGCACCAACGTACTAATTAGTGGGAGTTTTCAACGACCGTAACGGGCATCCCGTTCTTCGTCTGGTAGTCCTTGATCGCGCCCTTGATCGCGTCTTCGGCGAGTACGGAGCAGTGGATCTTTACCGGTGGCAAAGCCAATTCTTCCACGATCGCCATGTTGTCGATGGCAAGCGCTTCGTCTACGCTCTTGCCCTTCAACCATTCAGTAGCGAGGCTGGAAGAGGCGATGGCGGAACCACAACCAAAGGTCTTGAACTTAGCGTCCGTGATCTTCTTCGTTTCTGGATCCACGTGAATCTGCAAACGCATCACGTCACCACACTCAGGCGCGCCAACAAGGCCGGTACCGACACCCTTGTCGTTCTTGTCCAGCGTACCAACGTTGCGTGGGTTCTTAAAGTGGTCCAGCAATTTTTCCGAGTAAGCCATGGGAGTAGATTTTAAGTTTAAGTGCTCTTCAGAGAGAGCGAGTTCTTATAACGATTTTTAGGGAAGGAAGGTTATTTAGTCGGGTAGTCGGGTAGTCGGGTAGTACTGAGGGTGATATACTCGACCGAAGTCCCGGTAACACTACGAGTGAGGGCAAAGCCCGAAGAGACGTGCGGTAGCTAAATCAGCTATCAAATATCGCATATCAAATATCGCATATCCCTAGTGTTCACTCCACTCAATAGCATCAATATCCACCCCTTCCTTGTACATCTCCCAGATCGGGGAGAGGTCACGCATGTGCGTCACCCCTTCGGCGACCTGCTTGATCGTCGCGTCGATGTCCTCCTCCGTTGTGAAACGGCCGAGGCTGAAGCGGAGGCTGGAATGCGCCAGGTCATCACCCAAGCCAAGGGCTACGAGAACGTAGCTGGGCTCGAGGGAAGCGGAGGTACAGGCGGAACCTGAGCTCAGCGCAATGTTCTGGTTGAAGGTCATCATCAAGCCTTCGCCCTCGACGTGCTTGAAGCTGATGTTCGTCACGTGGGGCATCCGGTGCTCCTGGCTGCCGTTCACGTAGCATTCTTCGAGGACGGAACAGAGGCCTTCCTGCAGGCGGTCCCGCAGTTTGCTGAGGCGCTCGGCGTCGGCGTGCATTTCTTCTTTGGCAATGGCGGCGGCTTTACCGAAACCAACGATGCCGGGCACGTTCAGCGTACCGGAGCGCATACCGCGCTCGTGGCCACCACCGTCCATCTGGCTCGTCACCTTTACGCGGGGGTTCTTACGGCTCACGTAGAGGGCGCCGACGCCTTTGGGGCCGTACATCTTGTGGCTGGTGAAGGCCATCAGGTGAACACCCGTCTTGCGGGGGTCGACCGGGATCTTACCGACGGCCTGGGTAGCGTCCGACATGAACAGGACACCGTGCTTGGCGCAGATCTTACCGATGGCTTCCATGGGTTGGATGACGCCGGTCTCGTTGTTGGCCCACATCACGGAGATCATAATGGTCTTATCCGTAATGGCCGCTTCGAGTTCTTCCAGGTTGATGAGTCCTTCGCTGTCCACGTCGAGGTAAGTCACCTTACCCCCCATCTTTTCAATCTTCTTACAGGCATCGAGGACGGCCTTGTGCTCCGTCTTCACCGTAATGATGTGGTCACCCTTGCGGCGGTACATTTCGAATACGCCTTTGATGGCCAGGTTATCACCCTCGGTCGCGCCGGAGGTAAAGATGATCTCCCGCGTATCGGCGTTGATCAAATCGGCAATCTGCTCGCGGGCCATATCCACGGCACCTTCGGCGGCCCACCCGGCGGGGTGGTTACGGCTCGCGGCGTTACCGGGGTTATCGTAGAAATAAGGAAGCATCGCTTCCACGGCGCGGGGGTCCGTCGGCGTAGTCGCGTTATTATCGAGGTAGATCAGGCGTTGGCCCATGGGGGATTAGATTTTCTATCGTTTCACTAAAGAAGCACAAAGGTAACACCTTGCTTTCGCTTTAGTTTTGGGGCGAATGTCTCAAGAACGTCAGGCAAAATTCATAAAATTTGGGCGCTGTCGCGGGTGCAGAGCGGGGGATAGAGCGCGCAAAAAGGCTCCCCCGAAAAAAGTTTCGACCGTTTTGAAAGGCCCATCCGTCAGTAAGGAAAAACCATTCCTTATGTACTTACGCAACACTTCCTCCGCCATCTTTTGTGCCTCCGGTGAGCTGGCCGCCGCCGCCGCCCGGGGCCTCCACCGCGAAGGCTCCACCGTCCACCTCTCCGCCCGCGAGCCGGAGAAGGCCGCCACCCTGGCCGCGGAAATCACTCCCAATGCTTCCGTGGCCACCGTCGACGTCCTGGACGAAGCCGCCATCGAAAAATTCCTCCGCGGCATTAAGGCCGAGACCGGGCGCTTGGACGTCGTCTTCAACGGCGTAGGCCCCTCGGCGTTGGAGGCGGGCTCCGGCACCCCATCCACCAGCCTGGAGCTCGATGTGTTTACCCGCAACGTCTCCCTGATTCTCGGAGGGCAGTTCCTCACTGCCCGCGTAGCCGCCCGGCTGTGGCGGGAGTGGGGAGAAACGGGGACCATCATCCTGCTGACGTCCAGTCTCTCCCGCCTCAAAATGGGGAACATGACCACCATCTCCGCTGCCTCCGCCGCCGTGGAGGGGCTCACCCGCACCCTCGCCGCCGAGTACGGCCGGTCCGGTATCCGCGTCGTGTGCGTGAACGGGACGGCGTTCCCCGAAACCCAAACCATTCAGGAAACGACCGCCCTTCAGGCGAAGGCCGCCGGCGTCCCCCCGGAAGCCGTTGCCGCCGGGATGGCCAGTGGCTACACCCTCGGCCGGGGGCCGACCGTCCGGGAATTCGGTGATCTCATCGCTTTTCTGGCTACCGACGCCGGGGCCATCCTCAACAGCCACGTCATCGACGCGGACCGGGGGGCACTCTCGGTCATTTAATCATCCAATCAACCGCACTCAATCCTTAACTCCGCACCCGCGCGAGCGCCCAAAATCGCGTGGGTGCCTTCAAATCAATACCTATGAACACTTTTGCTAAACTTGGAAAATGGATGTTCGCCGCCCCAATGGCCGTCTTTGGTTTCCTTCATTTCGGGCCGCTGGAATTCTCGCTGCCCTACGTACCCGCCTGGCTGCCGGCGCCCGCGCTGTGGGTGTACGTGGCCGGAGCAGGGCTGTTGCTGTTCGCTCTCTCCGCCGTGCTGGGTAGGAAGGACCGCCTGGCGGGCTACCTGCTGGCCCTGGAATTGCTCCTCTTCGTTGCCCTTACCCACCTGCCCACGTTGATCGGGGGAGATTTTGCGGGCCTGATTGCTACCTTTAGGGACCTTTCCATGGCCGGCGCCGCGATCATGTTCGCCGAAGCATTTGCCCGCGACCGGTCACTTAATCTCTTTGGCCCCAAAGTGCCGCGCAATGACTAACGACAGCGAATTACTGGCCGCCGCCATGGCGGGCGATATCGATGCCTTCCAACGGCTCTTCGCGGCCTTCCAACCCCAACTGAAGTCCTTCCTCTACCGGCTGACGGCGGACCGCCACGACGCCGACGATTTGACGCACGACACCTTCGTGCGGGCCTTCGACAAGCTCAAAACCTACCGCGGCGAGGCGGGGCTGAAGACGTGGGTCTTCCGCATCGGCGCCAACCTGGCGCGTGACGCCCAGCGTAAGAAAAAGCCCTGGCCCCTCGACGCACAGGACCGCGCGCGGTCACTGGCCGAAAGCCGACCCGACATCCAGACGGCCTTTTACCGGGCCCACGTGGAGGACAGCCGGGGCGCTTACGACGTGGCCGAGCACATCGATTTCTGCTTCACCTGCATCGGGAAGACGCTGCCAATCGAGCAGCAGATCGCCGTGATCCTGAAGGATATGTACGCCTTTGGCCGCAAGGAAATTGCTACCGTGCTGTCGATGAGTGAAGGCGTCGTGAAACACCTTCTCCACGACGGCCGCAAGGTGCTGAGCCAGGTGTTTTACGAGCGTTGCGCCCTCGTGAATAAGAACGGCGCGTGCAACCAGTGTAGCGAGTTGGCCGGGATCTACAACCCCCGCCAGGCCAAGCGGGAACACCTGGTAAAACTGGAAATGGTCCGCGCCGGCGAACGGACGGACGACGCGGAGAAACTCTACGCCCTCCGCGCCGGGTTGGTCAAATTCATCCACCCACTCAATAGCCAGGGCGCGGATTTGCAGGACGTTATCATGCAATGCACCCGCATGGCGGTTGGGGAGAAGGACCGGCTTTGAGATGGCCGTTCTGCGGGTACAACGGCTTGTTGGCTAAATGCTACCACTTATTGCGCCAGATTTATTCGACGACCAGATGCGGTACCTTGCTCAACTCCCAATCAATCACCAGACCACCCGCCAGCGATCGGGCGATAGAATCCCCGTACAAGTGCTCCGCCAGGTAAAGCGCTGCCTCGAAGGATTTTGCGCCACCCGCGCTCGTGATGTACTTGCCGTCGTGAACGAACAGCACGTCGTCGCGCACGTCGAGATCGGGGAACATATCGCGCATCTTCTGGCGGTCGCTCGGGAAGGTGGTGCTCACCACGCCCTCGAGTACGCCGGCTTTCGCCAGTAGAAAGGCGCCATCGCAGTGGCTCGTCACGTATTCCGCCTGGGCGTCGGCCTGGCGGACGAAGTCGAGTAGTTCTTCGTTTTCCAGGTCCGTATCGAGGTGGTGTTCGGCGCTGGGCACGACCAGGATATCGATGCGCGGCAGGCTGTCCGTCAGGTAACCCAGGTCGGGGAGGATGCGCATGCCCTCAAAGGTCGTCACGGCTTCGCGGCTTGGTCCGACCAGGAAAGTCCGCATCGGCCGGATGCCTTCACGAAAGATAGTGTGCTGGAATATGTCGTAGGGCGCCGTCAATTCGGTGTTGTACACACCGTCCGTCACCAGCAGGGCCACGTTGTAAGCATTGCTATCCTTATATAGGGTTATATCCGGTGTTTCATCATCCGGGCGCTGCCGCGGGTGCGGGTTTGCGGGGGAGGGGGAACAGGCGTAGATGAAGAGGAGGACAGAAAGCAAGGAGAGGAAACGCATCCGCCAAAGGTCGCCTTTAGTGGTAAAATTGGATCTGAATGTAGCACAATTGAGATGGAAGCTAGTGTTCATGCGGCTTCCCGGCGAGTGTGGTGTGACACGTATGAGAAATACTTAATAAGTATTGGCTAGCTTTGGCAGCGGAAATCACCAGTTTATATTTCATCAGTGCCGGGGTAAGAATTGAAACCCGGACACGATTAAGGTCTGAACACAACTCCGCCATTCTCCGGGTGAGGATGGAAACACTAGCCATTCGATTCCAAAGTCTTACCCTGATTTCGGAATGGTTTCGCCGCATGAAATCACTGTAGGTTTGAAGAATTTTTCCTCGGTTTACGTCTTTGTACTCCTCGTATTCTGCTGTTGCCTGTCCGTAACGGCGATGGGCCGCGGTACGCTTCAAGCGTCCTCCTCCTCGGTAGCTGCGTGTATTCCGCTGCAGTTGTCCGGTACCGTAGATGGTATTAATTGTGGGGACGTGCTGCTACCCGCCGCCGTTAACGTGGAACAGGGTGAAGGGCCCTTCACCTATGCTTGGAATGATGGCTCTACCAGCAACACTATCGATCTGTTCGGCAACTACACCGTCACGGTAACCGACGTCCGCGGCGTCACCGCCCGCCACGGGTTTCTCCTCAACGAAGAAATCGGCGCGGACTTTACCCTGCGCGATAACACGTGTAACGGAGAAGCGAAGGGGGAAGTAATCGCTGCCCTGCGGACCTGTGACGGCTACGACTACACCGTTGAATCACTAACTCCTCAGACAGGCGTCATTCAAAACGGTAGCCAGGAGCCTATCGACAAATTGGAAAACTTCCAGTCCGTAACCATAAAGGATCTGGCGGCCGGTACTTACCGTTTTACCATCAACCTCAATAGTGGCAGCAGCTATACGTTCGACTTTGAAATCCAAGAGCCACCAGCCTTCAGCGCTCTTCTGGGAGCTGCTACCCCGGAAGTCTGTACCAATGAAAACGGTAGTGCCGACGTACAGGTCTTCGAAAATAGCGGGGAGGTATTTGACCCCGTAGCCGCAGGTTACCGCATCGAGTGGTCCGATAACCCCGACGTCGAGGTCTTCTCCCGCTCTGACTTCAAGGCGGGCAACTACACGGTTACCGTCAGCAACGCCCAGTGTGGCTGCGCCGAAACGCTACCCTTCGAGATCAAACGTGTGGGAATTGTTGATGGAGGAGAGATTGCCGGCCCGGCTACCGCTGCTTGTCAGGATGCCCTGGGTGGCGTAAGTATTGATCCCGTGAGCCCGGCAACAGCCTCCGAGCCTAATTTCACCCCCTTCTATATCTGGGAATTCGCTAATGAGGGTGAAGACTTTCAGCTGGCACCGGGGGAGAATCAAAACGACAGTTATTTCGCCGGGCCAAGTAACGTCAACCGCACTTTCCGCCGTGGCGCCTTCCTGGAAGGGTGCGAATTCGAGGTGGTGTACTCCAACGAAGTGGAACTCTTGGTTGCCCCCACTATCACGGTGGAGTCGCTGATTTCCGACGTAAGTTGTAACGGGGATAGCGACGGTGAGATCCGCCTGGTCGTATCCCCACCCGGCAACTACACCTACGAATGGACGGATGGCATGGGAGACGGACCCATCCGCACCGGACTCGCCGCGGGCGACTATTCCGTCCGCATCTTCGACGAGAATGGCTGCCAAACGTTTGTCTCCGGCCTGGTGGTACGGGAACCAGAAATGCTTTCCGTCTCGCCGCAAGCGGTTGGTGACATCTCCTGCTTCGGCCGCCAGGATGGCTTCATAACACTGTTTGGAGCCGGTGGAACAACCACCCTCGTCGCGGACGACGGCACTACCCAACAGGTACCCTACAGCTACCTCTGGAACGACGGAGCCACGGGTAGCGTCCGTACCGACTTAGCCGCCGGTGATTACGAAGCTACCATCACGGATGCCAATGGCTGTACGGCGGTAAGCCCAGTTGTCACCATTCAGGACTTTGAGGAGGTGACCATCAACGTACTGAGCCAACAAAACATAACCTGCCCCGGCGCTAATGACGGAAGCATCGAAGTCGAAGTCATCGGGATCGATCCGGAAGACCTTGAATTCCTCGAAGTCACCTGGAACGACGGCGGCACCGGCCTCACCCGCACCGACCTGCCCGACGGCGCCTACGTGGCCACCGTCATCGCCGACCCGGACACCGATTGCGTCGCCACCTCCGATACCGTTTACCTCTCCGCCCCCTCACCCATCATCGTTATGGTGGAGGAACAGACTGACCCCAACTGCTTTGAAGGGACGGACGGCAGCGTCGACCTCAACATCAAATGTGGTACCCCGCCCTACACCGTCGCCTGGAACGACGGTGGCACCGGAGCATCCCGCACCGACCTTACCGTGGGGGACTACGCCGTCACCGTTACCGACAGCGAAGGCTGCAGTGTCACCTTCGAAGAAATCTCCCTCAGCCAGCCTGAGGCCATTTCCATCACGGGGGAGGTCACCGAACCCGGCTGTAACGAAGGCAATACCGGTGCCATCTCCCTGGATGTATCCGGCGGGACGCCCGGCTACCAGTACGCATGGTCCAACGGCGTCACCGAACCTAACCTGACCGACGTGGCCCCGGGGAACTATACCGTCACCGTCACCGACGCCAATATGTGTACGGCCATGGCGACCTACGTGATCAACGCGGGGTCTACCCTGACCGTCACGGCCGCCATCACCAACATCACGTGTGTTCAGGCTGACGACGGCGCCATCACCCTTACGGTTGAGGGCGACGAGGAAGGCTTGACCTTCTTGTGGGATGATGGCAGCAACGAACAAAACCGCACCGGCCTCCTCCCCGACACCTACGCCGTTACGGTGGAGAACGCCCTCGGTTGCAGCTTCCGCCTGGAAGACCTCGTCGTCACCCAACCGGAGCCCATCACTTTTGATATCGTTGACCAAACGAACGCCTCCTGCTTCGGCGAAGCGGACGGTGGGCTCACCATCGTGCCCTCCGGCGGCACCCCCGGCTACACCATTTTGTGGGACGATGGCCTGACGGAATTCACCCGCAACGACCTGGCGCAGGGCATCTACTCCGCCACCATCACCGATGCCAACGGCTGCATGCAGGGCACGTCTGAACTCGAGATCTTCGAACCCGATGAGATCATCATCACCGTCGAAAACCAGGAAAACGTCACCTGCCCCGGCGCCATGGACGGCAGCATCACGCTCAGTATCGACGACTTTACCGGCGGCCCTGACCAGGTCACCTGGAACGACGGCGAGATCGGCCTCGTCCGCACGGGCCTGGCCGACGGCGCTTACGTAGCCACGGTCACCACCAGCGATGGGTGCAGCGACGTTTCGGATACCATCTTTATTTCTACTCCCTCGCCGATCATCATCACGGTCGCGGACCAAGCGGACGCCCTTTGCAACGGCTCGGCCACCGGCACGGCGACGCTCGATATCAAATGTGGTACGCCAGACTACACCGTAGCCTGGAGCGACGGCGGTACCGGTGCCAATCGCGACGATCTCGCTGCCGGCAATTACACCGTTACCGTGACCGACAGTGAAGGCTGCTCGGCTGAACTGGAAAATATTGTAATCGGCGAGCCCGATCCGCTCGTAGTTATGGAGACGATCACCGACGTCACTTGCAACGAAACGGCTACGGGCGCCATCTCCCTGGTCGTCAGCGGCGGCACGCCCGACTATTCATTCAGCTGGGCCGACGGCGCTACTACGTCCGATCGGTCTGACCTCGCGGCCGGTTCCTACACCGTGACCGTGACGGACGCCAACGGCTGCCCGTTCACCGAAACCTACGTCATTCAGGAAGGCCCCACGCTGACGGTTACACCGGCCATCACCGATGCCAATTGCTTTGAAGAAGAGACCGGCGCCATCAACCTTACCATCATCGGCGATCCCGAGGGGCTGGAGTTTCTCTGGAACGACGGCAGTACGGAGCAAAACCGAATGGATCTGGGCGCTGGCGTATATGCAGTTACGGTGGTAAATGGCCTGGGGTGCACCGTCGAACTGACGGACCTCACCGTCAACGAACCGGCTCAACTCGTAGCGACGGTCGCCACCCAAAATAACGCAAGTTGCCACGGCGCTAACGACGGAAGTGCCACCATCTCCGCAACGGGCGGAACGCCGGGCTACACCTACTCCTGGAGCGACGGGGGAACCACCAACGAAAGAAATGACCTGGCCGAAGGCACCTACTCCGTCACCGTTACGGACGCTAATGACTGTTCGGTCGAACTCGTCGATGCCATCGTAATCGGCCAACCCGCCCTGGTCACCGTATCGGTGCAGGACCTGGCTAATGTCACCTGCTTTGGAGAAAACGATGGCTCCATCATCCTGACGGCTACCAGTGACAGCCCGGAATTCACCTACAGTTGGAACGACGGTGGCTCCGGAGCCATCCGCACGGACCTCGCCCCGGGCACCTACGCCGCGACGGTAACGGACGGCAACGGCTGTACGGCGGAGACCGGCGACATCGAAATTACCCAACCTACCGCTCCCCTTACGCTGGGGATCGGCAACGAAAGAAACGTAACCTGTAATGGCGGTACGGACGGCTCCGCTACCCTCGTCGCAATGGGAGGCACCCCAGAATACACCTACCTCTGGAACGACGGCGCCACGGAAGCCGCCCGGACTGACCTTACCGCCGGACTTTACACCGCGACGATCACTGACGCTAATGGCTGTACCGTGACGGTGGATAACATCAACATTCGCGAACCGGATGCCATTGTAGTCGGGGTCGTGGATCAATCCGACGCCACCTGTTTCGGCGCCAACGACGGTACAATCACCGTATCGGCTTCCGGCGGTACGCCCGGTTTTACCTATACCTGGAGTGACGGTGGGTCCGGTACTTCCCGCTCCGGTCTTTCCCCCGGCGTGTACGACGTAACTGCCACCGATACCCAACTCTGCACCGGCGTCAGCGCCCAAATCACGATCGGTGAGCCAGATGAATTGGAGTTAGCGATTGAGGGCCGGACGGACGTCACTTGCTCCGGATCAGCCGACGGATTCGTGAGCCTGCAGGTGATTGGCAATCCGCAGGACTTTACCATTACCTGGAGTGACGGTGGCAGCGGTGCCGAACGGAACGACCTGAGCGCGGGAACCTACTCGGCGACGATCTCCACTGGTCCCGACTGCTCCTTCACTCTGGAAGGAATTGTGGTCGCGGAACCCGAGCCACTCGCCCTCAACGAACAAGTAAATAACGTGGGCTGTAACGGCGGCAACACCGGGTCGATCACCCTCAACGTGAGCGGCGGTACCCCGGAATACAGCTACGCCTGGAGCACGGGGTCCACCGAAAGCGGTATCGCAAACCTGGCAGCGGGAGAATACACGGTAACGGTGACGGACGCCAATGGCTGCGAGCGTTTTGGTAGCTTCCAGATCGAGGAATCACCCGAACTGCCCGTCAACTTTTCGACCGAAAACGTCTCCTGTAACGGCGGAAACGACGGTGCCATCGACCTAACGGTGAGCGGCGGCACCCCGGAATACACCTACGCCTGGGCCGACGGACCCACGAGTGAAGACCGCGCCGACCTGAGCGCGGGCGTCTACGCCGTCACGGTCAGCGACGCGAACGGATGTGAGGTGATCATCGAGGCCATCGAGATCACCGAACCTGAATTGATTGAAGTAAGTATCGCCAGTCAGCAGGACGTTACCTGCAACGGGGAAGCCACCGGCGCGGTAAGCTTGCTGATTACCGGTGGAACCCCTGAATTCACCGTCGCCTGGAGCGACGGAGGTACGGGAGCAGTCCGCACGGGTCTTTCCGCAGGCACCTATTCCGCCACCGTAACGGACGCAAATGATTGCCCCCAAGTGATCGATAATGTTGTGATCGAAGAACCCGCTCCACTGACCCTCAGCCCGGGCGAGATCACTCCCGCAACCTGTAATGAATTGGCTGACGGAACCATCTCCGTCAACGTTGCGGGTGGTACTCCAGACTACACCTTCACGTGGAACGATGGCCTTACCGGGCAGGAACGGGGTGGCCTCAGCGCCGGTACTTACACCGTAACCGTAACGGATGCCAACGGCTGCACGGCCGAACTAGAAAACCTGGAAGTCACTGAACCCGCTCCGATTGAGGTGACGGTAAGTGAGCAAAACGACGCTACCTGCGCCGGTTTCTCCGACGGCACCATCAACCTGATGGCCAGCGGCGGCACGCCGGACTATGCTTACACCTGGAGCGACGACGGCACAGGGAGTAACCGGGACGACCTCGCTGCCGGCACCTACTTCGTCACCGTGACGGATGCCAACGGCTGTACGGCCGTACTGGAAAACCTGGTGATCTCGGAACCAGCCGTACTCACGGCCGAATTGGGTGAGCAGGTGGACGCCTCCTGCAACGGCCTAGCCGACGGATTCGCTTCCGTAATCGTCACGGGTGGAACGCCAGACTACGCCGTTCTCTGGAGCGATGGCGCAACCGGAGCGGAAAGAAATGACCTGGCGGCGGGCAATTACACCGTCACCGCTACCGACGCAAATGGGTGCACGGTAATCCTTGCTGACATTGTCGTGGGAGAACCCGCAGTGCTCAACCTCGCGGCTACCGAACCCACCGGCGCCAGCTGTGCCGGGGAAGCGGACGGTTCCGTATCCCTGGTGGCCTCCGGCGGCACCCCGGACTACGAATTTACGTGGAGTGACGAAGGTCTGGGATCAGTCCGTACGGACCTCCCCGCCGGCACCTACTCCGCAACCGTTACCGATGCCAATGGCTGTACGGCTACGGCGGAAGATATTGTGATTGGGGAGCCCACCGAGCTATCCGCCAACCTCGGCGAACAGTCCGACGTAACCTGCCAGGGGCTGTCGGATGGATTTGCTTCCCTAAACATCACCGGAGGCACTCCGGAGTACACCGTTACCTGGAGCGATGGTGGAACCGGCACCGTCCGTACCAACTTGGGGGCTGGCGTCTACACTGCCCAAATCACGGATGCTAATGGCTGTGAAACTTCCGTCGAAAACGTCGTTATCGACGAGCCGGCATTACTGGAAGCGAACGTTACAGAAAGGGCCGATATCACTTGCGCTGGCGCGAACGATGGAATACTCTCCATCCTGGCGGAAGGTGGGACTCCAGACTACCAATTTGCCTGGAACGACGGGGGAACCGGCGCTACCCGTACCGACCTTAGCGCCGCCATTTACGCGGTGACGGTAACGGACGCTAACGGTTGTACCACTGTCCTAATGGATTTGGAAATTTCGGAGCCCGAGCCGCTGGTCGTAGAGATCGCTGAACAGACGGACCTCACCTGTAATGGAACCCCTGATGGCCGAATCGAGCTAGCCATCTCCGGCGGCACCCCGGATTACGTAGTCAGTTGGTCCGACGGCCAGTTCGGCGTCGTACGGGAGGATTTATCCGCCGGTACCTACCAGGCAACCGTCACCGATGCGAATGGCTGTACGGTCGAAACGGAGGAGCTGCTGATCACAGAGCCCACGGCGCTTACCGTCGAGCTGGTGGAGATGATGAACCTCCAGTGCGACGAAGACAATTCCGGCGCCATCTCGGTAGCAGTTACCGGTGGTACCCCGAACTACTCTTTCCAGTGGAACGACGGTGGAGAAGGCGCCGTACGCACTGGGCTCGCCGCGGGTACCTACGCCGTAACGGTCGCGGACGACAACGGCTGCACCGGTGAACTGACGGACCTACTCCTCACCGAACCCGCGGAGTTGATGCTGACCGTATCGGAGGTGGTACCTGTGTCCTGTAGTGGTGACGCTACGGGAAGCATCACGCTTATCGCTACGGGCGGCACGCCAGACTACACCGTCTCCTGGAGCGACGGAGGGCTGGGCCTCAACCGATCGGAACTCCCGGCCGGCAACTACGTAGCGACCCTTACGGATGCCAATGGCTGTACGGAAACGTCAGCAACCATCACGATTGATGAGCCAGCCGCACTGTCGGCCACCCTCGCTGACCAATCGGACGCGACCTGCTTCGGAAATACGGACGGCTCCGTTAGCATCAGCGTTGACGGGGGCACCGCCGACTATACCTTCGAATGGAGCGACGGTGGAACTACCGCTGAGCGCAACGACCTGGCCGCCGGCACCTACGCCGTCACGGTTACCGACGCGAATGGCTGCACGGCCTTGGTGGAAGATGTTTTGATTGGCCAGCCCGATGAATTGGTGCTGAATGAGCAGGTCAACAATATTGGTTGCAACGGGGGAAATACCGGCTCCATTACCCTCAACGTAAGCGGAGGTACCCAGGGGTATTTCTACGCGTGGAGCACGGGCAGTGAAGAACCCTCCATTGCTGATCTGGCGGCGGGGAACTACGCCGTGACGGTAACGGACGCGAATGGCTGCGAAGCCTTCGGCAACTTCACCGTTGATGAATCGCCCGAACTACCCGTCAACTTTACGACTACGCCCGTCTCCTGCCCCGGCGGGAACGACGGAGCGATCAATCTCTTCGTCTCCGGTGGTACGCCGGACTACGTATTCAACTGGAGTGATGGTGCAACTACCCAAAACCGGACGGACCTGACCGCCGGGACCTACGACGTCACCGTATCCGATGCTAACGGTTGTGAGGTGGTGCTTAACAACATCGAAGTTGAGGAACCCACCGCGATTGCGATCTCCATAGCCGTACAAACCAACCCTACTTGTTTCGCGGGGGAAGACGGCTCCATCAACCTGGAGATCACCGGAGGAACGCCCGATTACATCGTAACCTGGAATGACGGCGGAACCGGGGCCGAAAGAACGGACCTCCCTGTGGGAACCTACCTGGCTACGGTCACGGATGATAACGGTTGTACGGCTACGACTGCGACCATCACATTGGAGGCGCCCGCCGAAATTGCCGTTGAAATTGCTGAGGTACAATCCGCTACCTGTAATGGGCTGGCGGACGGCTCCATCAGCCTCAGCATCACCGGGGGCACCCCGGAGTACACCGTCGCTTGGAGCGATGGCCTGACGGGCATAACCCGTAACGGCTTGGCCGCCGGTACTTACAGTGCTACGGTGACGGACGCGAACGGTTGCGAAGCGAACGTAGAAGACATCTTAATTACGGAGCCTTCCGCTATTGAAGTGAGTATCGCCGCGCAGCAACCCACCCTTTGTAATGGATCCAGCGATGGTTCCGCTACCCTCGCCATTGACGGAGGTACGGCGGGGTACACCGTCGCCTGGAGTGATGGAGGTACGGGCCAAAGTCGGGACGATCTGAGCGCCGGCACCTACGCCACCACAATCACCGATGCCAATGGCTGCACGGCAGAATTTAGTGACATCGAAATTCTGGAGCCAGCGGCACTGGAAGTCGCGGTAGTCAACGAAATGCCAGCCTCCTGCGATGGAAACAACGACGGTGCCATCGATCTGACAACGAGCGGTGGAACGCCAGACTACGTCTACAATTGGAGTGATGGCGGAACCGGCTCCAGCCGCAATGATCTTGCCGCCGGCACCTATTCCGTCACCGTCACCGACGCTAATGCCTGTACGGCAGTCCTCGAAAACCTGACGGTTGAGGGCGCGGAAGGACTGGTGCTCACGGTAAGTACGATCGTTGACGCAAGTTGTAGCGGCAACGCGGACGGGACCATCAGCCTCAACGTGGAAGGCGGTAGCCCTGAGTTCACCTTTGCCTGGAGCGACGGTGGAACCGGCCAAACCAGAACGGACCTGAGCGCCGGCACTTACGCCGTCACCGTGACGGACGCCAACGACTGCTCGGCCAGCCTGGACGGACTGGAAGTTGGTGAAGGCGATCCGATCGTCCTCAGTGTGACTGACCAATCTGACGTTACCTGCGCCGGAGACAGTGACGGTACCGCTACCCTTTCGGTTGTCGGTGGCACCCCCGAGTACACCTTTGCGTGGAGCGATGGCGGGGCGGGCCAGAGCAGAACGGACCTATCCGCCGGGAACTACTCCGTCACGGTTACCGATAATAACGGCTGTACCGCCATCCTAAGTGAGGTCATCATTGGCGAACCTGACGCCTTGCTCGTAAGCCTGGCGGCCCAGTCCGATGTTTCCTGCAATGGAGCCCAGGATGGAAGTCTCCGGCTGGCGGTCAGCGGAGGCACGCCCGAGTACACCGTAGGGTGGAGCGATGGTGGTGCTGGTTTGCTGCGGAATGACCTGTTCGCTGGAACCTACTCCGCAACCGTTACGGACGCCAATGGCTGTACCGCTGAGATCAATGACTTGACAATTAATGAAACCGCGCCGGTGGAAGTATCACTGGTGGAGCAGACCGACGTGACTTGTAACGGATTCAACGATGGTACCCTGCTGGTAAGCGCTACGGGTGGCACCGCTCCGTACGGGTATACGTGGAACGACGGTGCAACGGGAGCTGCACGAACGGAACTTCCCGTTGGTAACTATTCCGTCACGGTCACCGACGCTAATAACTGTACGGTAGAATCCGAAACTTACGTCATCACGGAGCCAGAGCCCCTCGCGTTGAACCCACAGCTGAATAACGTGGGCTGTAACGGAGGGAATACGGGGTCCATCACCCTGGCCATTTCCGGCGGAACGGAGGAGTACACCTACGTTTGGAGTACCGGAAGCACGGCCAGCTCCATCGAAGGGCTAGCGGCCGGCAACTATTCCGTCACCGTTACGGACGCCAATGGCTGTACCATTTCCGATGACTTTAGCGTCGAAGAATCACCCGAACTGCCGGTCAACTTCGTGGTATCTCCAGTCTCCTGCAACGGCGGCAATGATGGTGCAATTGATCTGACCGTTAGCGGCGGGACACCGGACTACACCTTCCTGTGGAGCGACGGCGCAAGCACTGAAGATCGCACGGAACTCAGTGCCGGCCTCTACGCCGTCACCGTAACGGATGCAAATGGCTGCGACGTCAGCATCGATAATATCGAAGTAGCTGAACCCGCCCCGCTGGAAGCCAGCATTTCCGTGAGCACCGACGCCACCTGTAACGGTGCCGCCGACGGTACCGCTACCCTGCTCGTCAGCGGTGGGACGCTCGATTACACGGTGGTCTGGAGCGACGGAGGAACGGGCCTTACGCGGGATAACCTTGTGGCGGGTACCTACACGGCTACCATCACCGACAACAACGGCTGTACGCTGGTATCCCCAAGCGTAGTGATCGGGGAGCCCGACCCACTGACCCTGACGGCCGGCGACGCTACCCCCGCCACCTGCAACGGTGCTGCGGACGGTACCCTCAGCGTAAATGCTACGGGTGGAACAGCTCCGTACGCCTTCACCTGGAGTGACGGATTGACGGGCCAAAACCGCGATGGCCTTGCCGCCGGGACCTACGGTGTTACCGTCACCGACGCCAATAACTGTACAACCAGCCTCGACGGGCTCACCGTCGACGAGCCGGACGCCATCAACATCACGGTGGAGACACTAAGCCCGGTATTCTGCAACGAGGGAGCCGATGGAGCCATCACCTTAAGCGTGGTCGGCGGCACCCCTGCATACACGGTTTCCTGGAATGACGGCGGTACTGGATTAGGCCGGACCGGACTGGTCGCGGGTGCCTATTCCGCTACTGTCACCGACGCGAACGGCTGTACCGAAGTATCGGAAACCATTCTCCTCGACCAGCCTGCCGAACTTGTCCTCGCGGTGGCCAGCCAGAGCGACGTTACCTGCAACGGAGCGGCGGATGGCATGATCACCCTTGATTTTGCGGGTGGTACCCCGGAGTACACCTTTATCTGGAACGACGGGGCGACGACTGCCGACCGGAGTGAGCTGGAGGCAGGCACTTACGCCGTCACGATCACGGATGCCAACGGCTGCACGAATGAACTCGCAGAAATCACCATCAGCGAACCGGACGCGCTGGAACTCAACGCCCAGGTCAACAACGTTGGCTGTAACGGTGGTAATACCGGTGCCATTCTCCTCAACGTTGAAGGGGGCACGCCCGAATACACCTACGCATGGAGCAACGGTAGCACCTCGGACCAACTCAGCGAACTCGCTGCCGGCACTTACTCGGTGACGGTCACCGATGCAAACGGGTGTACGGTAGAGGGTGACTTCACGGTAGAAGAATCTCCCGAACTACCGGTCACCTTTACGACCACTGACGTCACCTGTAACGGAGCGGCTGACGGTACCATCCGACTCTTCGTCACGGGTGGTACGCCGGACTACATCTTCGATTGGTCCGACGGAGCAACAACGCAAAATCGTAGTGACCTGCGTGCGGGTAACTATGCCGTCACCGTTTCCGACGCGAATGGTTGTCAGGTGGTGCTCAACGAGATCACCATCAACGAACCCGCGGCGCTTGAGGTACAAATTGACAACCTGACGGATGCTACCTGCAACGGCTTCGCCGACGGTACGGCGTCGCTTTCCGCTACCGGTGGTACCCCTGAATATCAATTCACCTGGAATGACGGAGGTAGTGGTGCCGTCCGGGACGATCTGCTGGCCGGTACCTACGTCGTTACCGTAACCGATGCCAATGGCTGTACGGCCACCATCGAGCGCCTCACCATTCGCGAACCGGCCGTCCTTAGCGTGACCGCAGAGGAAATATTCCCGGTTAGTTGTAATGCAGGTAATGACGGCAGCATCTCCCTTGCGATCACCGGCGGTACGCCCGAGTATTCGGTACTGTGGAGCGATGGCGCTACCGACCGCAACCGTGACAATTTGGGCGCTGGCGTATATGCCGTGTCGGTGACGGACGGGAACGGCTGCCTGGCTTCCGTCGAAAACCTGATCGTTACGGAACCCAGCCCGTTAGCGTTGGAAGTTACCGCAGTGAACAACGTGGTGTGTAACGGAGACCGTACGGGCAGCATCCGCATCAGGGTATCCGGCGGAACTCCGGATTACGCCTTCCGCTGGGACGACGGCTCCACCGAAGCCGACCGCGCCAACCTCCCGGCGGGTGACTACACCGTAACGGTGACGGACGCCAACGGCTGTACGCTGGAATCGGACGTGATCACCATTGAAGAAGCCGCCGCAATCGCGGTTGGGCTGGCAAACGCCACTAACGTCAGTTGTAACGGCGAAGCTGACGGAACTGCTACCCTAAATATTTCGGGTGGTACCCCGGAATACACCGTCACCTGGAGCGACGGTGGTACGGGGCGGATACGCAATGACCTACGTGCAGGGGTCTACAGCGCCCGCGTAGTGGACGCCAACGGCTGCGGACAACTCATTACGGACATCGTCATTACTGAACCGGACCCAATCCGGTTGGATCCCTCCATTATCAACGTCGCTTGCAACGGAGAGAATTCGGGCGCCATCACGTTGAACCTGACCGGTGGCACGCCAGAATACCGGATTGTCTGGAGTACCGGCGCAACCTCGCCACGCATCGATAACCTTGCTGCAGGAGAGTACGGCGTGACCGTCGTTGATGCCGCCGGTTGCCGCATAGAAGCGGCCTACGCCGTAACGGAGTCCGGCAGAATCGCCGTAGAGGCAGCAGCCAATCCGGTAAGTTGTAACGGTGAAGCCGATGGTTCCATCTTCCTGGAAGTGACCGGCGGTGCTCAACCGCTGACTTTCAGCTGGAACGACGGTAGAACCGGCCCCATCCGGGAGGGTCTTCCAGCCGGCACCTACGGCGTTACCATCACGGACGCGAACGGGTGTACGACCACCCCCGAACCAATCGCCGTGCTGGAGCCGGACGCGCTCAGTGTTACCCTGACGAACCGCGCTGACGTGACCTGTAATGGTGAACTCAACGGCACGGCCGAGCTTATTCTCGCGGGAGGCACCGAGCCCTACCGCGTCGAGTGGAGCGACGGGGGGACGGGGGCCAGCCGGACAAATCTGGCAGCAGGCAGCTATTTAGCGACCATTACTGATGCTAACGAATGTGTGACCATCAGTCCGCGCGTCCGCATCTTTGAACCTACGGCGCTTCGGACTTCGCTGGCCGCTACCAATTCAGTTTGTGGCGACGACGATACGGGGTCCATCGACGTCACCGTCGACGGAGGTACGGAGCCTTACGCCTTTCTTTGGAATGATGGTGCCACCACGGAAGACCGGGGAGCCCTTGGCGCCGGAGATTATTCCGTCACCATCACGGACGGTAATGGCTGTCGTGACGTCCTGCAAACCCTTATCACCGCACCTGCGGCACTCGCCCTGGAAATTGAAACGCAGGCCATCTCCTGTAACGGAGAAATGGACGGAACGGCAACGGTGACCATTTCGGGTGGTACGCCGGGCTACAGCTACCTGTGGAGCAACGGGAGCCGGGAAGCCAACCAGGAAAACCTGGCCGCCGGCAACTATACGCTATTGGTGACGGACGAAGCAGGGTGTAACATCCAACGGTCGATCACGATTGATGACGTGGCTGTACTAACCCTCACGGTGGATACCGTGATCGCCCCGACTTGCCTGGGCGCGACGAGCGGAATGGCCTTCCTGACGGCCGCCGGCGGAAACGGCGACTACGTGTACGAATGGTCCGACGAAGGATCGGGCGCCGAACGGAATGATCTGTTGGCCGGTACCTACTCCGTGACCGTCACTGACGCGCGCGGTTGCGAAGCCACGACGATGCTCACCGTAGCGGACCGGCAGGACTTCCAGCAGATTGCGCGGGTAGTCCGCGATACTGCCGTCTGTGCCCGGGGAACGATCACGTTTGATCTGACGGGAATCAATGATGACCTGACCTACGAATTCCGCCTGCCGGACTTCTCACGAGTGATGACCGACCGACTGGTGACGAGCCAGGAAGGGGAGTTTGAACTGACGATCACGGGGACGGATGGCTGTTCCTTCAGCAACCTCTTCAACGTGGATTTCGCCGACGAAGGTGAATTCGACGTCGACTTCCTGATGCCTGAACGGGGCTTGATCGACGACCCGGTCGTGGCCATCGACATCAGCTTCCCCGTGCCCGACTCGATCCGCTGGAGTTGGCGGGGCCAGAATATTACGGACCTCGGAACGCGGGGTAGCCAGCAGTTCCTCGAGTTCGCCGACCCCGGCACCTACGAGGTGACGGTGGAAGCCTACTCCGGTGGTTGCTTCGGGATGAATAGCCGCGAGATCACGATCTACGAAGACATCGATAGCCTGCTGCTGTACGACACCCTGGCGTTGGGAGCTGACATCCGCGAAGTATCGCTCTTCCCCAACCCCCACAACGGCCGGTTTACGGTGGACGTGGACTTGCGGGAGGAGCTACCCGTTACGCTCTTCATCTTCAATGAGCAGGGGCAGCAGGTGGACCGGCGTGATTTCGCCAACCTCTCCCGCATCCGGGAAAGCTACTCGCTGGAAAATTTACCGATAGGAATTCATACCCTCGTGGTAAGAACTGACAACGCACTGCTATATCTACGGCATGTTAAAGCCGAATAAGGACGACCGATGAAGACGACTCTACAACAATACCTGCGGGTAGTCGCCCTGTTCGTGCTTATCCTGAGCAGTTCGGCAGCGGCGGTAGCCCAGAATTTCCCGGTCCGGGCTTCGGTCACAATCGTGAACCCTAGCCCCTACCTGGAAGACTACGGCCGCGATGGCAACGTTCTCGTCATCCTGACGCTCGTGGACGACCGCGACGTGTACGACGGTCTACTCCGGCTCAGTATTGCCGGCAATGGCTATACGGCCACGACGCGGATGGAACAATTCAGCCGACCCATCCGACTGCGGCGGGGGCAACCCTTGATCCTACGCGGACCGCAACTTGCGCCCTACTTCAGTTTAGCGAACCTTCAGGTAACGGGATCGGGCATCGACAATACCCTCGCCAACGGTGGAGCGTTGCCCGACGGACCGATCATGATCACGGCGGAGTTCTTTGACGTCAATCGTTTTTCGGACGCGCCGGTCTCCAACACGGCCATGGCGACGCGCTTCATCCAGCAGAATTACCCGCCGGAACTCGTCCTGCCCTTCGGTGAGCAACTGACGAGCCAGGTCGTGAACTTCGCCTGGAACCCCCGCCACTTACCCCAACCGGGGAAGGACGTCTACTTCCTGGAGATCTGGGAAAAGCAGTACGGGCTCACCTACGATCAGGTTGCACTGAGCACTCCGCCGGTGCGGCCGGCGATCCGGACGGCCGTGCCCCGCTACGTATTCACCAATTACGACGCGCGGCTGCAGGAAGGCCGGGAGTATATCTACCGAATTCGGGTGGCGGACGTAATGAGCAACCGCCGCTTCATCAACGGTGGCTACAGTGCATTTGGGGAATTCAGTATTGCCTATCCCCCTGGCCGGGACAACGAAAGCACTGAAGGTTGCCCCAACGCCAGCCGCCTCTTCGCCCAGAGTTTGGGCGACGGCCGTGGAATCGTCACCTGGACGGTTGACGAACCCGAAAGGGCCGAAAGCTACCGCGTACGGGTCCGGGATTTCGACAGCAAAGAATGGACGGAGTACCTCAAGATCGACCTGCGGACCGATGAGCAGCCATTAGAAAACCTGGCGTTGGACACGAAGTACGAGGTGGAATTCTGCGTCATGTGCCCCGACAAGGTCACCCAGTGCCGTATCACTACGTTCACGACGGACCCGCTGGATTGTGGCCCCGTCATCGTACCCACCACCACGCCAGTGGCGGAAACCGAAATGCTACTCACCTGGCAGCGCAATGATGCCGTAACCGGTTACGAGATTGAATGGACGCCATTAACCGTCAATTCTACCGGAGGCAAACCCGGTAGCCAGGAAGAAGGCGGGAGAGCACCAAGCCGGGGAGAATCGAACGGCGATTTTGCTCCCGGCGGTAAGGGTGGCGCAGTTGCCTCCACTAACTACGGCACCCCACGGGCGGATAGCCTCATCCTGCAAGCGGGGGCCTCCGATGCGATGATGACCGGCCTCGTACCCGGCACCCAGTACGACGTAAGTTTCTGCAAGATATGTGAAGACGGCAGCCGGGAGTGTTATTCCTGGATTCTGGATTTCCAGGGCGTTAACGATGCTTGTTTGGCGGACGTCGCCTTTACCTACACCGATAGCACGGCGACAACGCTGGACCTCGCCTGGCGTTACCAACGCGGCGCGGAAGCCCCTTCCGATAGCTTTGATTTGGTCTGGCAGGTATCGGATGAATCCTACGAGGCCGATACGGCCCGGGTGGCTTATTCCGCCGGCCGCTACCAGATTACGGGCTTGCTCTCCGGGCTCGTCTACAAAATCAAGGTGTGCGCCGAGTGCGTTACCAACCAACGGGTGTGTCGGGATCTGCGGCCCTTTGGTGGTTGCCCTTCCCTCTACGAACCAGAACTCGTGGCGGCCAACCAAACCCGCGTCCTGTTGGGCTACGGTACTGAGCTGGACAGCGTCCGCGCCGCCGATATCCGTTACCGCTCGGTGGTCTTCCCCTGGACGGTCAACATTAACTTCGATAGCCTCACCACCTTTGATGCGGCGGACTACCCCGTCGCGCCGGAGAGACTGGCTGAGACTAATCAGCTGATTCCTTACATGGTCTGGCAGGCCGAACTCCGTACGCGGTGTGCGGATACGATCTGGTCGAGCTGGTCGGCACCATTAGACTTCAGCCTGGCCTGTATGATCACTGACTCGCTGGACGTTAATGACCTGGGTGATACCTACGCCGTAATTACCAAGGACCCCGCCGCGAATGCGCTTTATTACCAATTTGAGTACCGATTGGCCGGAGGTAGCTGGGTGCGGGTAGATAGCCTAACCGCCCCTCGCCTGGCGCTCAATAATTTGAGCCGGGAGACGAACTACGAAGTCCGGATGCGCTACTGGTGTAGCCGCCTGGTGTGGAGTAATTGGTCGCCGGTCCTTCCCTTCCAGACCCTCCCCTACTGTGGGCCGCCGACCAACGACCGGGTGTCGGATATCACCCAAAACTCATACGCACTTGCCTTCAGTAAGGGTACGAACGCGATCGCAACTACCATCCACTATCGCGATGCCGCGGCCGTAACCGGGGAACTTACTGACCCGGGAATCAACGGCCGGGGCGGTGAAGATGCAGGTGGGCCACCCCGCACGAACACCGTGCAGGCGCCCAGCCCGTGGCGCCAGCAAACCGTGTTTGAGGATTCAACGATTTTGCAATACCTCACGCCAGGGACGCTACAGGAATACCGACTGAGCTCCGTTTGTGCCGTCAACGAAAGCGATACGATGGCTATTAAGGACGTCGAATTAGACTGTGTCATTCCTGAGATCTATGCGGATCAAATTGATAAGTTCTCCGCGCAGCTCACCAATTTGTCCAGTACTTCCATGCTGGGTCGGAACAGTTTCGAATACCGCAAACGTGGTGATACAACCTGGGTTGCTACGCGGACGCAGACCGGCCCCTTCTTTACCCTCCGTGGTTTGGAAGACTATACGGACTACGAGGCCCGTGGCTTCTCCGGTTGCCCCGGAGGCCAAATATCTGAGCCTTCAGCCCCCGTTTACTTCCGTACGTTGGTGGATTGCCGCGTGCCGACCGAGCTGGGCGTGACCAATTTGACCAACAACCGTATGAGCGTCCGCTGGGACGTTACCGGGACGGTTGAGCAGTGGGAGATCCTTATTCTGGAGGATGCGGGTATGACCAGGAGGGCCGCGACTTCCGCAAGCGAATTGACGACTGCCGGCGGCGATACCCCCGGTGGCACGGCGCCAACGAGTACCGCCCCTTCGGGTACGGCCCCGAGTAGCGCGCCCCCCAGAGACTCCTACCGGGGGTCGGGCTGGAAACGCTACCTGACGAGTAACCCTTACTTCACTTTCTATGGCCTCAACCCGGCGACGCGCTACATCGTGGTCGTTCGCGCCCGTTGCCCCAGCTTTGGTTGGACGGACTATTCGCCGGAACTGCAGGTACGGACCAACTGTGACCCGAAGGGCCCTGATAACCTGAACGTCACGCTGGCGTCCATCACGGAGACCTCGGCGACTCTGAACTGGGATGCGCTCCGTTCCTGCGCGCTCGATTATGAAGTGGAAGTCTCCGAATTCGTTGGGGTTCCCAACGCTCAGGCTACCTCCAGTTCCATGCTCGTACAGATGACCATGGCGGGTGGTGGTAGCCCCAACTCCGGGACGCCAACGGGGGCTACGGTGGCTACCAATACGTCCTCGAACCAAACACCCGCCGTGCTAAAAACGGAAACTACCGTTGGGACTTCCTACACAGTGACCGGCCTGAAGCCTAATACCCGCTATTCCTTCAGAGTACGACCCAATTTGGAGCACGGTGCCTTCCTTCCGGCCCAGCGTGGTTACACAATGGTACAGGATATGGGCGCTGCCGCGGGTGCGGAGGTAAAGGGGACGCCGGGCTACGGCTCGTACTCCCCCGCAAAGGAATTCCGTTCGGAAGAATGTAAGCCACCCGTGAACGTACGGATGTACCAGGCGTCGCGGAGTTCCATGGATCTATCCTGGGCGGAAAACCGTGGCCCAAACACCTACAAAGTAGACCTGCGGCCTTTGATCGACGGTGGCGTAATGACTTCCCAAACGGTAAATACGCCATACATCACCCTGGAGAACCTCACCCAAAACGTAGAGTACGAATACCGGGTATCCGAGGTCTGTAACGGTGGCGTGAACATTCGCCCCGGACGAAAAGACACGCTGATGGTAGGGCGGGTCTCCCGCAATAACGGGATGTACGTCTGTGGGATCAACAACAGTATCGACCTCACCAATCAGATTGCTCAGACCCAACTGCGTAGGGGGGATATCGTAAAAGCTTACGACTTTGACGTAAAGATCATGACGGCTACCAAAACCGGAGACCGGTGGACGGGAACCGGCGAGATCCAGGTGCCTTACTTCAACGCAGCCAAGGCTACCCTGACCTTTGATACCGTCTTCATCAATACGGATAACAAGATGGCGCTGGGCTACATGCTCGTAACGGGCTTCGGTATCGAGGTGCTCCCCCCCTGGGCGGACGAGTTGCTCGCCACCTCCATGCAGATGTTGAGTAACATTGATACGATGCTGCAGAACCAGCAGGTGGGGCAGCTGGATAGCATCATGCTCTGCTGTTCCGAATACCTGCCCATTGCACTGCAGGACAGCATTCAGGCCGTCATTGATTGTTACGACGATAACCCTACTGACCCGGCGGCGGCGGGCTGTACGGCCCGGCTGGATTCACTGATGGTGTACATCAACGATGCGTTGAATGACGTCAGCCAGAATATGGATACGATGATCATCGAAGCGGCGGCCATGGAAATCATCCGGGAAGCGGCGGATAGTCTGGCGCAGATTCACGCCTCGATACTGGCAGATACAACGGTGGCCTACGATGCCGCGGTGGCTTCCTTCGGCCAACGCTTCCAAACGCTGCCGCCGCCAAATCAGCAGCGGAATTACTTGAATGATGCCATAGTCGTCCCCGTGCCTCCGGCGTCCGGTAATAACAGTAGCAATTCCATGAACTCTTACGGGGCGGACGTCCAGGAAGTCAGGCGCCTGGCGGTGAGTCGCGTCCATCAGGAGTTGTACGTGAATTCGAGCCGGAAACTTCCCCAGCAGACCCGCTTACGGGAGTATGCCCGGGTGAATCGCGCCGGAGATGCGGACGTATTCCAGGTGATCCGGGATGCCGTTGAGCAGAGTTGGTTCGATACGGCCAATCCCCGCTCCTACGACCGGTCGGCGCTGCGGGAGCAGGCGGCTACATTACTTAAGGCTAAATACAATTTCTTGTCCTATGATTAGCAGGTACCAACTACTGTTGCTGGCCCTGGCAATCCTGGTGGCCCCCAGCCTCTACGGGCAGACGCAGACGCAGGTCCGCGCGCTGAACGGCACGAATTTCGTTTCCGCCAGCGCACTTGCAGCAAACGAGACGAAGCTGGCCAGTTTGCTGCCGACGGATGACGTACGCATCACTTTTGCGACGAATTACATTTCGATCAAGGATCGGTACAATACCTACTCCAACAACGCACTGCTGGATTTCGCGGAGATTCCCTACGGGCAGATTGAACCACTCAACCAACAGGAGATCAATGATGCGCTGAATAATACCATCGCCCACGCCCTCAATACGGCGGTGGGGGTGACGAGTAAGACCATTCACGTCGTTTACGCTACCCTCGTCAGCCCCAACCGGCAGGGGCAGGGGGAAGTGACGGTGCGCAAGTACTTCTCCATCGGGCCGGATGCGAAGTCCCGGACGAAGGGGATCGTCAAACAGATCAAACCCGCCCCGGATGCGAACCCGCAGTGGGGCACGCCGCTGGGCGACCAATGGTTGGATGATTATGTGGATGAGATTGTCAATGCGGTTAATGATCCTACTTACGTTGTGAACGGTTCGGTCCGGTACGACAATGAGGTTTATTACGCGGGGGATACGCTTTTTTACTTTCATCGGCCGGATGAGTTGCTGACCGGTAGTGTGAGTAGCAGTGAGACCATCGAGTTACTCATTAATTCAAACTATCAGGTAAGCCGGGTTGGTTGGTCGGAAACGGCTGCCAATACTGGCATACAACCACTGCTGGGAAATGGAGCTGCGACATCGGCACTAACTAACTTGACTTTAGATGCCAGCCAATTTGGAAGCGAGGTTTGGCTCACAGCCAATTACGGAGATGAAACGGGCGATTTCATTTTTATCCCCGTCAACCTGCGTATGGAACTCCTGAATACGGACGTGGTGCAAGAGTCCGTCCCACCCGATAACGTAGTTACCCTTACGAATAATGGAATGCCTTTTGCTGGTTACAGTGGCTTTGATTTAAAGATCACGGCTTACAAACCGGGCAATGGTGGTGCACTGAACAGTTATCACTTTGACCAGACGTACACGAATGGCCAATCCCCCGTTGCGAGTATTGGCTACGGTGGCGTTTGCGAGAATATAAAGTACGAGGGGAAGCTGTACCGGGGTTCGCGGCAGGCGATCAACCGGCGGAGTTTTACGCAGCGGGTGAAGTGTCCGTTTGACCTAGAGGAACTACGACTAGTTGGCATGAGTATTGATGGGAATACGAGACTCGATGATCGTGCCGGATTTACTTTCAAGGATCGAGTCGGAGATGCATTTGACCTTTCTAATGACACACTGTACGTGGTTTCTGATTCCGACACGCTTGATCGATCAGTAACTGTTAGAATGAACTATTTTGGAGATAACCCTACCCCGGATGAATTCTGGGGAGAATTAAACAGTCGACCTGGAGATCAGGGAGCCGAAGGGATATGGGACTTTGGGTCGCCAAATATGGCGGGTCTTTCAATCAGCGAACAAAATTATCACCATAGTAATGACTTCACGCTTTCAATGACGGAGCCGGCTTATGCAGCTGATAGGTCTCGGTCATCAACAACAGGTTCGGGTGGGTATGTCCTTAATGGTGTGAGTGCAACTAGGCCGTTGAACCACGGGGAAGTTGAAGCGAAAGTATATCCAATAAGTTTAACTGCCTTCGATCAAACGGCGACGACTCATTTGGCTCTGATACGTAAGCATAAATCTGAAGAGAAGTTTGAACCTGGCTTACTTTCTGCATTGCCTCCAAATCATAAGTTTTACCAGGAAGCACCAGTGTTTACCACAATGGTTACATTAGTTACCACCTTTCAAAATGATATTGGGCATCTGCTAGATAATTTTGCAATTGCTGCCACTAAAAAAAGGGAAATTGAAGATATGTTTGCTCTGAAATCAGGGATAACTTACAATTATAGTCAGTTAGAAGATCCTAACAGCAGGGGTTATAAGGATTGGAGGAAACGCGAATACGAGGCAAAAGTAGAATTTACCCTGCCTGCCATACCTATTCCAACGCCAAGAATTCCATTATGGGTTGGCGAGATAGGAGCGGAGATAGTGCCAAGTGGTGACATCTTCATAAAGTCTGAATTCCAGGACTTGAAGCAATACAATGTTAATAATTGGAACCGCAAGAGGACAGGTTTTGCTGCTGGATATAATTTTTATATTCAACTTGATGCGGGGTTTAAAATGGAAGATCAATATAAAGATGATTTTACCGTAGAGGCATTTGGATCCGCTAAAGTGGGGGCAGGGTATGAATACGGAATCTCGTTTAACGGAGGTTCTGGACAAGCCGGCAGCTTTGTCACCGTGGACTTTATACTGCAACCTTTGGAACTATCCGTTAATCTAAAACTTGCTGGTGGAAATCGAACGGGAGGCTATAACTGGACAGTAATCGACGCAACGTACACCTACAATGTCTGGAATGCGAAACGTCTCAATATTATGACCTTTACCCTTCCGTAACAAGGTTTTAAATTTCAATAATAATTATCCTATGCGCTATTCTTTACTGCTCGCTTTGATGGTTCTAAGTACTTGGACTTATGCACAGGAGGTTGCCGTAGATTCAACTCAAATTCCTGACTTAAGAAATATAGAAAGGCAAATTGCTTATGCGTTTTATCCCGACAACTCTATTGTCAATCGTTCAAATTCGTTGGTAGTAGACGATAGATTTCCTGAATCAATTATCCATAGGATGAGAGTAGCTGCAAACGATCGAATAGAAGCGCAGTTGCAGGAGAATCCGGAATCTTACCAAGAAAAAGGGAAGACTCATTACGCCAACATTAATGCTGCAGGAGATGAAGACCTGGCATTTAGGTTGCTATGTAGAGTGGACTTTACAGAAGGAAATGACCAGTATACGGTAATCAAATATAGAATTGAGGACTACAGTTCCCAGTCATCTCTTGTAGCAGTAACTAGATTGAAAAAAGTTGATGGTAGATGGGTAATAAGTTCAACACCAACACTATCTCAGGTTAGCCTAGTCCTTCTTCAATTTAAAACGGAATTTCTAAAGGAGGCGTTTGCTACGAATAACTTTACTGAGCTGATTGCTGACATTGCCCCCAACTTTGAAAATTCGAAAGGTAGCGTAGCATTTAGCTTTCCTAATTTAATCGACTTGTTTTACTATGCTGATAGTAATGGTGGAACGGCAGCCTTTCCTTTCTTGAATAATATTGTCACGAAATTATGATGAAGCAATTATTTATGGTGCTGGTTTTGCTGTCGTCAAACTTTTTGATCGCGCAAGTTAATTACAGTCAACTTGAGATGAAGGAAAAGACGGTTATAGACTACACTATTGAGAGATATGATTGGACCATTTATCGTTCTCTTACTCCTGAAGGCACGGTTTATGGAGTGACACCGGACTCTTTGCGGAATGAATTCCTTGGAATCGACCAGTATGTCAATCCTATCAATGCGACATTTTCGACGAATGAAGATTCTTATTCTGCCGAATTTGTGAAGGAAGCCTACGCACTACCATCCGATAGCTGTTACGTGCAGTATGCATTGTACGACCGTGATAAAAATGAGGGTGCATTACGAATCATGTTCAATGGGTCTGCAACAACTGCAGATTTTCTGGCACTAGGATTTTCAAAAGTTAACGGAAATATTCAAGTCACTGGCTTTTTGTCACCAGGCACGTCCTTTTTGAGTTTTGTCAAATATCTGAGCCCCTCAGGCATATACGCGGTAACTAATATGAAGGATTTGCGCGAGTTACAGATGGAGCAAGCAATAGAGTGCACTGACCTGAAGGTCGCTTACATGCTGAAGTTAGATTGTTTAGCTCAATCTATTTTATCTAAGGAGAAAGGTGAAATCAATTCTATTGTCCAAAAACTCAATTCAAAGTAAGACATATGATTGAGACTTACCACTTCTTGAGTTGGATCGAAGCAATGAGATCAATATTGAAATCAGTATTGCTTCTTTTTGTACTGGTATGCTGTATTGGTACCCCCACCTCCCTCCAAGCCCAAACCGCCGACTCCATAGCCCGCGACCAAATCGCCCTGGAGCAAGCCAACGCCAACCTCGCCCAAATACAAAAGGCGCGCAATGCGATCGCTAAGGCCATGTCCGTCGGGAAGTTTATCCAGAAGTTGGATAGCCTGGCTTTTATCGAATTCCCCGTCGTGCTCGCCGATACGATTGGCAATGTGCCAGTCCACATCATGTTTGACGACCTGCGGCTCTACCCGGAATACGCCCAACTGGAAGTCATCGTCGGCATGCAACTCCCCCAGCGGAAGGTCTCCGCTCAGGCCGGGGCCACCATCAGCCAGCCAGCGACCGGACCCGACGGGGAACCCAACGCACCCATTTCGGATTACGTCGAACTCTTTTTCGGCACCCCCGATCTGAAGTTCTCCCACGACGGTGGCGTCCTCGGCGAAGCCACCATTGCCCTTTACTCGGACGTGCCCATCGGGACGGACGACCCCTCCAAGTTCGGACTCACTCTGAAGGGATTCAGTGGCGTTAAAAAACAGGGAGAATCCATCGACGGCGGTACCTACGTGACCATCGACTGTGACGGGTTCGTGGAAATGGGCGTCGAGGCCGACGTCATGTTCAGCCGCGACTGGATCGTGCCCGTCACCCCCACCGATCAGGTGATCCCCACCGGGCGGGTAGCCGGCAACATTAAGACCCAACTTACGGATTGGAATAATTTCCTCGTCGAGGTGAGCCTCCCGAACTTCGCGCTGGCGGACGATACGGACTGGGTCTTCAACCTCAACGCGGCGGTCTTCGACTTCAGCGATTTCCGCAACAGCACCAGTATGTCCTTCCCGGATGGGTACGTGGCCAACTACCTGCCCCCCGGAAACGTGAACCTCTGGCGCGGCGTCTACATCAAGGAGCTGGACGTTGCCTTCCCTAACCAATTAAATAAGTCTTGCGCGGGGACATCCAGCCTGGACCGCGCTACCCCCAGTGGGCTGCTCCTCGATCAGTACGGAACTTATACGATGGGGGAGAAGCCCATTGAATTGGGCGAGGACCTGGCACCGCTGGCCTACGCGGAACCTTCCACCGAGTTGGCTAACGTCCGTGGCCCCGCTCCCGCCGAACCCCTTTACGTCGATGGCAACCAACCCGTACTCGGTCCGGTCCTTCCGGAATTGGAACATACCGAAGGAACCACTAACCCGGCACCCGCGGCAGCGCCCTTATTGGCCGCAAATGCGGAGGAGAACGCGACTTTTGAATTAGATATACCCGATTTCAAGCGGCAGTACGAGGAAAGCCTCGCCCCCGCCTGCCGCACCAGAGTTGGCGTGAAAGGATTATTGATTGATGCCCAGGGCGTATCCGGAAAATTCTACGCCGATAATGTATTGGACCTCGGCGATGGCGCCCAGATGGACAGCTGGGGCTTTACCATCGCCCACGCCGAGTTGGAATTACTGACGAATGACGTCATCGATTTTCAGTTCAACGGGCAGATACGAATCCCAGTCGCGAAAGGGAACGAAACGCTGGCTTACTCCGCCTACCACAATGTGCCGAGCCAGACCTGGAACATCACGGCAACTGCGGAATCGGACATGACTTTCCCCGTACTAAAAATGGCCTCCGTCAGTATCGATTCGGCCACCTACATCGACGTGACCGTGACGCCGACAACCTTCGAACCGAAGGCCGTCATCTACGCCAGGGCCGCCATTAAAGCAAAGCAGGGCAGTGGCAACCCGGACGGAGACGACGGCAATGAGCCCAAAGAATCACTGACCGTACACGCCGCCGAGGTGAACGTACAGGGCTTGATGCTAGCCACCAAGGGCCGAAAATTTGGCCTGGAGCAGGATGGCTATATCAGTTTTATTACTCAGCCGACGCTGGCAAAATTCCCCATTGGGATTGATTCAGTGGTACTGCGCAACGCCCCAAATAACGAATTTGAATTGCGCGTTGCCGTGCAGATTTCCCTGATGGGGCAACAGGGTAATGGATTGGCGGCAAAGTCTGATTTCTCCATATTTAGTGAGATAGTAACTAATCAGGGCCGCGACAAAATTGAATTCCGCCGAATACTCGTCAATCGTATCGACGTAAACATGCAGTTCACGGGCTTCTCGATGCAGGGCCACGTGCTGTTCCTACGCGATGACCCTGTCTACGGTGATGGTTTTCAGGGGGGATTATTGATTAAGGTCGGAGAAGCCGCTAACCCAACGATCGAAGTATCCCTCAACGCCATGTTCGGCAAGGTGCCAGATAGTAACGGTAACCCTTATAATTATTGGTTCGTGGAGGGTATGGTGAGTGGCTCGGCCATCAATATTCCCGTTATCCCCGGTATTTTATTTATTGACGGATTTGGTGGCGGCGCCTATTACCATATGCGGATGGCGTCGGTCACGCCAAACGTGGTCAATCGCAGGGACCAGATGAACGGGGCTACACCTTCCACGGGTGGTGCCGGCGTCACCAATTCCGGGGTGACGTACGTGCCAGACGCTAATATCGCGCTTGGCCTCAAAGCAACGCTATCTCTGCGTTCCGCCCCCGGCGCCAAACTATACAGCGGCGTGGTTACGGTGGAGGTAGTATTTAGTAATACGGCCCTCCAGAACATAATGATTTACGGGCAGGTGGACATCATGCCTGCTTTCGCCAGCCAAGCCGGTGCGGTGGGCTTTAAGGTGGCTGCTCTAGAAATGTCCAAAGAAGAAAAGCAAGCAGAGACTAAAGCGGCTATCAAAAATAATCCTGGAGCCATTGGCCTGGCCTTCTACATTTCAATGGATTTCAGCAACGGTTTCATCCTGAAAGGCGCCTTTGATGCCCACATGGATTTGGCGAATAGTACCATCAAAGGGCAGGGCACGACGGATATTCTTTATAATAGCACAAATGGGAAATGGCATCTCTACGTCGGCGGCTATGAAGGTGGCTCCATGACGTCCGCCACGGGTGCGCCACTCCATCCGGTTTCGGTTACCCTCAACCTCGGTTCGGGCCTTAACGCCTGGGCAAAAGCCTACTTCCTTACCGGTAACGATATCCCCGGCGCACCACCAGTTCCGCACGACGTTGCCAGTTATTTTAATATCGGAACAAATACCAATAACCGGGGTAGTCTGAGCGGCAAAGCGGCTCAGGGGACGGGTTTTGCGCTTGGCGCAAGCATCGGTCTGCGTGTCTATAAAGATGACGGCTGGTTCGGTGTCGACGCTAATTTCCGTACCGGATTTGATATTAGTCTATTAAAATATCCGGAGGGTAGTTATTGCAGTAATACCTCAAATTACAATGCTCCTCACGGTGCCAAATACTGGCGCGCCACCGGTCGCTTCTATCTCATGCTGTGGGCCAAAGCCCGGCTCTTCGGGGTCTGGACGCCCAAGATCAACGCCGGTGTTTACATCGACGCGGATATTCCCAATCCGTCCCGCCTGCGGGTCAAGGGCAAATTCCAGGGCATTTGGCTCCCCAGTGTAAAATTGGGCAGCCGTTGCGGAACCGTATATCTATAAATATGCCACATTTAATTTCATATTGCCTTCGGGTAGCCATCCTGTGCCTCCTCCCCGCTTTCAGTTGGGCGCAGAACGCGGGTGCGGGGTTGGGGACGACAGGTACCGCCGGCTACGACCTGTACAGCAAGGTGGAGGACGGCGTCCTCTACACCCGGTGGGAACCCCGAACGCTCAGCGAATTACGGCACGCCTCCAAGGGCATGACCGTAACTGTCTACGCCGTATCCGGCCCCCGCCGCAGGCCAACCAGCCGCGTCGTGGAAACCAAAAAAATGGAACCAATCCCCTTCGCCGAATGGTCGCAGGACCTATTGGACCAGTGGGATACCGTCGCCCTGGCCACCACCATCCCCGAGCAAATGCCGGACGCCTTCCGCCAGCAGACGCCCTACGCCGATGAGATCCGCGCCCAGTTCGACTCCGCCAAAAGTTGGATCGTCCCCTACTTCCACACGACGGCACTGCAGTCCAGTTGGAAACGGATCGATTACGCCGGGATGGGCTACGCCCGAACGCTCGACCCCAATGTTTGGGCTTACGGCATCAAGGTCTACCCTACCTCCACCGGGGATACCCTTTACCTGGATATCGACGTCGAGAACTACGTCGAACCCGAACTCCCAAAACTGGGCGTCACCTGGGGCGACCGCCAGGCCAAGGTGAAGTGGCGGACGCTCGAATACCGGCCCTACTATTACGGTTACCGCCTCCAACGGTCCGTGGCCGGTGGCCCGTTTGAGGATGTGGCCGAGGATGCCTACGTCAACGTCCTCGATACGATGGCCATGGACAGTACCGAGGATAATCTGTACGTGATCGACGTGCTGGATATCCCCAATAATCAGGATTCCATTGTTTTCCGCCTCACGGGGTACGACCACCTCGGCGGTGAATCCGACGGCTACCGGGAGGCCCGGGGGAAGGGTTTGTCCGACATTGAAGTGAGCCCGGGTTTTACCCGTTCGGAACAAACGGATAGTAACTACGCCATCCTGGCCTGGCGCTTTCCTGAAGAGCAACTGCCCTTCGTAAAGGAGTTTCGCATCCTACACAGCCCCACCCAGGGTAAGGATTACGAGATTGCGATGAACTCCATCCCCGCCGAGGATACCGTGACAACGATTGCCTTCCCCATGGCTTTTGACGCTAATTACTACCGGATCCAGGCCGTCTCCTACAGCGGTCGGGAAGCCACGAGTTTTGAAGCCCTCGTGATGTCCTGGGACGATACGCCTCCGGACATGCCGACCAATTTTGCTGGCTTTGTGGATAGTCTGGGTGTTTCCCACCTCACCTGGGAAACGACGGACGAACCGGACCTGGATGGCTACTACCTCTTTAAGGGATATTACCGCGACGGCGAATTGCAACGACAGAACCAAGATGCCTTCCCCGGCCCCGCCGTCCTGGATACCACGCCGCTTACTCAGGCGAACGATTCCGTTTACTACCAACTGCGGGCGGTGGATTACCGGGGGAATACCTCTGATTTTACGCCGATCCTGGCGCTGAAGAAACCGGATAAATTCCCACCGGCACCACCCCGCTTCATTGATGCGGACAACGATGGTAAGGCCATCAGCTTAAAGTGGGTCCCCAGCCCCGCCGAGGACGCCGAAAGCTACGTCCTCTACCGCCGGGAGTACGACGTAGAGCCCGACTGGACGCCGGTCCTGGAGTGGACAGAAGCCAAATTCCGCCGTACCTACCGCGATAGCCTCGTGGAGCCTGGCCGGACCTACGAATACACCATGCTCGTAACGGATGATGATGGGCTCGTTTCAGACTACCCGCTTTCCGCCGTCGTGAAGGTGAAGGACTATGGCCTACGGCCTCCCATCGAAACCCTGCGGGCGACGGCGAGCGCAGAGAACAAGTCCGTTCTAATTGAATGGACCTACGGCTCCACGCCACGGGAATACCACATTTATAAAGGGGTGGACGACCAACCAGTCAGCCTCCTCAAAGTCGTTGCGGGAGACCTCAATGAGTTCGTGGATACCGATGCCCGCAAGGCCGGGACCTACCGCTATTTGATGAAGGCCGTCTTCCCGGGCGGAAAGGTTTCCCCCTACACCGAGGAGGTGGCCGTACTGCAGGAGTAATGATTAATAATTAGCGCAGGATTAATTAGCGCAGCGTTGATAAAGGATTTTCACCATGAGCAGATTATTTGTTTTAGTACTGGTATGTTTTTCCTTCTCCCTCGCCGGTCAGGACGTGGAGGGCTTTTTTGGTGATATCCGTAAGCGCATTCAGAATAAGGAGTACTTCAAAATATCGGGCAGCGCCAGTGCACGGGCCGGCCTCAACTTCTTCGACGACCGGGGGAGCGGCGCACCGCAGCGGAACCAGAATTCCAATTACGGATTCAATGCCGGATTAAACCTGGACTTTCTGGGTATTAAGGCACCCTTCACCGCGGCCTTCTCGAATGGCAACGCGCTGTATAATCTGCCCTCCTACGGCTTTGCCGGCCTGAGCCCGAGTTACAAGTGGATCACCCTCCACGCTGGCGACCGGAGCATGAATTTCTCTCCCTACAGCCTCTCCGGCGTCAACTTCCGGGGTGGGGGCTTTGAGCTGAAGCCCGGTAAGTTTGAGATCTCGGGCATGATGGGTAAACTGCGCCGGGCCCGCATCGAGGACGCTGGCAGCATCCAGGACATTGAGACGGCCTACCGCCGGGTGGGGCAGGGCCTCAAGGTGGGTTTCAATAATGAGGGGACGAAAGTATCGGCTTCCCTCTTCGCCTCCAGCGACCGGCTTACCCTGGACGAAGAGGACCTCGACCCCCAACTCAACGCCAGCCCGGAACGCAACATGGTGCTTACCCTGTCCGGAGAGCAAAAGATCAGCAAACTGCTCAAGGTGAGTGGGGAGTGGGCGCGGTCCGTCCTGACGCGGGACGAGAACGCGCTGGATTTAGATGACCCGACGGGGCAAACCCGACTCTTCGGTCTATTCGATCCGAACGCCACCACTACGGCGGCGGACGCCTATAATGTTGCCGTCACCCTCTCCCCCTCCTTCGGGGACCTGAACCTCCGCTACGAGCGGGTGGAGCCGGAGTACAGCACGCACGGTAGCCTTTTCTTCCAGAACGACCTGGAGAACATCACGACCGGCATTACGGCCCCCCTCTTCGATAATAAGGTGACGCTGACGGCTAACGTCGGTTTGCAGCGCAATGACCTGGATAACTCCGCCGCAGCCAACAACCGCCGCTTCATCGGTTCCCTGAACGCGAACTACACGGCTAGTGACCGGCTCAACCTCAACGCCAGTTTCTCCAACTTCACGACGACGAATCGGCACAAGGCCATCGCCGTCAATAACCTGCTGGTGGATAGCGTCGTCATCGCCCAAACCCAGCAAAGCGTGGATCTCACGGCATCCTATTTATTAGATGCGTTGGGAGAAAATGTCCTCATCGCTTCGGGAAGCTACCAGCGGGCCGCCCTCATCCGCGACGAGGAGGTGGATCAGGATCAGCTCAGTAATTTCTCCATGCTGATGCTCTCCTACGCCCGGCAGAAGCAGGAAGCGCGGGGTAGTCTGACCGGCACCTTACTCTTCCACCGCAACGCGACGCCCGATCTTAACATCACGACCGTCGGCCCCAACGTCGGGTATAACCTGCAGGTACTGGGGGAGGATGGTTCCGTAGGCATCAACGCCGGCTACCAGATCGCCTTCACGACTTTCCTGGACCAACCCGGTTTAGAGAGTAGTAGCGATGGCGTACTGCAGTCCGGCCTCAACTTCTCCTACCAGATTACTGAGAAGCAGACGGTGAACGCGATGGCCTCCTTCATCAACGCCGGCGGGAGCGAGGCTCGGCCCGGGTACAGTGACGTGCAGCTGGGCATTAATTACGGGTTCAGTTTTTAGCCGTCCGGTGCGTCCTGCCTTACCCATTTCTTGGTGCCTGCGGCAGCGCCCGTATTTAAGTAGCGAGTTGCAAGTAGCGAGTTGCAAGTACTTGACACTCGCTACTCGTTACTCGCAACTCGACACGCGTATCTTTACCCCATGCTAAAAATGGGACTCATCGGCGTCGGCCACCTCGGGAAGATTCACCTTAAGTGTATTCGCCTGGCGAAAGCGCATTACGACCTCGTTGGTTTTTACGATACGGACGAGGATAACGCCCGCGCCGTAGCCCGCGAATTCAACGTGCACCGCTTCGCAACCGTGGAGGAACTGATTGCGGCCGTGGACGTGGTGGACGTCGTAACACCCACGCCCACCCACTTCGCGACCGTCAAATTGGCGCTGCAGGGTGGTTGCCACGTCTTCGTGGAAAAACCCCTCACCGAGACGCTGGAAGAAGCCCTCGAACTCATCGAACTGGCCCGGAAGGCCGGGAAACTGGTGCAGGTTGGCCACGTGGAACGCTTTAACCCGGCGCTGCTGTCCCTCGGGGACCTGAAGGTGAAACCCTACTTTATCGAGGCCCACCGCCTGGCCATGTTCAACCCCCGAGGGGTGGACGTGAGCGTGGTGCTCGACCTCATGATTCACGACCTGGACATCATTCTGAAACTGGCCGACGACGAAGTGACCGACGTGCGCGCGAGCGGCGTGGCCGTCGTGAGTGATAAGCCGGACATCGTTAACGCCCGCGTAGAATTTAAGGGCGGTGCCGTGGCGAACTTGACGGCCTCCCGCATCAGCCTGAAAAACATGCGGAAGGTCCGCCTCTTCCAACCGGACGCCTACATCAGCCTGGACCTGTTGGAGAAGGAAAGCCAGATTGTGCGGTTGTACGACCCGGGCGCCAGCAACATTCCCGAGGCCGGGCAGCAATTCCCGCTCGATACGCCGAAGGGGCAACGCATCATCCACGTGGACCAACCGGATAGCGGGCCGATCAACGCCATTCAGATGGAATTGGAGAGCCTGGCCATCAGCATCAAGGAGGGCAAACCCGCCGCCGTGAGTATCGAGGACGGCTACCGCGCCCTGGAGCTGGCCCATCGCATCTCCGCCGCCGTAGCGGACAACCAAAGTCGGCTGCCGGACCAAGCCCCGGGCAACGTTAGTTAGCGTTTGTTCGTCTATATCAGGTCCGTTTATCGCTGAGCCCTACCACCTTTACTGAATGAAATTTACCCAATACGTCATCCTGAGCGCGCTGTCGCTCTTCCTCGCCACCGCTTGTACGGAGGATCTGGAAATGGCCCCCACCTTCGTGTTGGTGGAAGATTTTAATCTGGTAACCCCCAATCTGGAGGGCTCGACGAGTAACATCACCGAAGTGTGGGCCTTCGCCGATAACCAGTTCGTTGGTGCCTTCTCCTTGCCGGCCCGAATTCCCGTCTTTTCGGCCGGGGAAACGGAGGTGCGTTTGCAACCGGGCGTTCGCCGCAATGGTGTTAGCACTACGCCGGACCCCTACGAGTTCTACGCTCCAGCGGTGCGTACGCTAGATCTGATCCCTGGCGAGACGGTCGATCTGGGAACACTGACGGTAGGTTACCGCCAGGACGTCCAGTTTGGCTTCATCGAAAACTTTGAGCCCCAGAGCGACCGCGTATTCGTCAACCGGATTGCCGGTACGCAGGATTTGATGGCCCAGTCGGAGGTCGTCCGTTCCGGCGATGCTTCCGGCCGCTTCGTGCTTACGGAGGACCAGCCGCTGTTCGAGCTGTCCTCCAACGTGAACCTGAAAAACCTCTTTGCCGTGCGGCCCTACGTATGGTTGGAGGTGGACTTTCGTTCCGAGGCACCCATTGGCTGGGGCGTCATCGGTCGCCGTAACGGTGGCGAGGTGCGGCCCTTCGACCCGACTTCCTCCCCCCGTGATGAGTGGACGAAGATCTACTTCGACATGACCCAGATCGTGGCGGCTTCTCAGTTGGACGAGTTCGAGGTGTACCTCACCAGTATCCTGCCGGCCGGCGAGGAGGATGCCGTCGTCCACATCGATAACATTCGCTTACTCTACTTCTAGGCTGATGGATGTCGCCCTGCAACATACCCTCGAAAAGATGGGGCCGGATACGGCTAGTATCCGCCGCCAGGACCGCCGTGTCTACGTCGCCTTCGATTTTTTTGCGGCCTGGGTGGCGTGGTCGGTCTTTTACTGGGTGCGCAATTCCAAGGAGGGTAAGGGTAGTGCCATCGAAACCTTGCTGGCGGACGCTAATTTCTGGATCAGCGGACTGGCCATCGCTTTCGGCTGGCTCCTGGCTTACGCCATTTTTGACCAGTACCGGGATATCTACCGCCAGAGTCGCTTGCGGGTATTGCTGGAGACCTTTGGGATCTCCCTGGTGGGGGTAGTGGTCCTGTTTTTTGCCGTGTTGCTGGACGATGCGGGCGATCTCCACGATTACTACCAGAATCCCATCATCCTGTTTTCGGTCCACTTTAGCCTGACGGCGTTTATCCGCATGGTTTTACTTACGCGGGCTAGCCGCAAACTAAAGGAAGGGGTGGTGACCTTTAATACCCTGATCGTCGGTGGGTCCAAGGCCGCCGCTCAGCTGTACAAGGAGCTTACGGGGGCGAAGAAGCATTCCGGAAACCGCTTCATCGGCTTCGTCGACGCGGAGAAAAAGCACCCCTCACTGTTGCGCCAACAGCTGCCCCAGTTAGGCAAGATGACGGATCTCGCCCGGGTCATTGAAGAGCACAACGTGGAGGAAGTCATCGTTGCCATCGAGACAAGCCAGCACAACCGGCTGCGGGAACTTATGAACGTGCTGTTTGACTTCGAGGACCGCCTGCTCGTCAAGGTCATCCCCGATATGTACGACATCATGCTCGGTACCGTGAAGATGGACCAGGTTTTCGGCGCCATTCTCATCGAGGTCAAACGAGAGATGATGCCGCGTTGGCAACGTCTCGTCAAGCGGGTCATTGATTTGCTGACGTCCGCTTTCATGTTGCTGTTGCTCTTCCCGCTCCTGGTGTACGTGGCCATCCGCGTGCGGCTCTCGAGCACCGGCCCGATCTTCTACCAGCAGGAGCGTATTGGCCTGAACGGCCGCCCGTTCAACATCATCAAATTCCGCTCCATGTACACGAATGCGGAAGAGGCCGGGCCCCAACTTTCCAGCGACCACGACAATCGTTGCACCCCCTGGGGCGGCGTCATGCGCAAGTGGCGGCTCGATGAGTTACCCCAATTCTGGAACGTGTTGCGCGGGGAAATGTCCCTCGTCGGCCCCCGCCCGGAGCGGCAGTACTTCATCGACAAAATCAGCGCCCGCGCGCCCCACTACCGACACCTGCTGAAGGTTCGCCCCGGCATCACCAGTTGGGGCCAGGTGAAATACGGCTACGCCAGCAACGTTGATGAAATGATCCAGCGCCTCAAATTCGACATCCTCTACATCGAAAACCGCTCGCTGGCCCTCGACTTCAAGATCCTCTTCTACACCGTCGTCGTCCTATTGCAAGGAAAGGGTAAGTAAGCGAACTCGCAACTCGCCACTCGATACTCGCCACTTGCAACTAAGAAACGGGCGCTGCCGCAGGTGCAAAGCAAGTAGGCAAGCAGGCGAAGGGATAACTGGATAACCGAAACGCTTACCTTTACGCCAACAACCAACCGCAATGAATAAGAAGACGCTTACCATCCTGGCCATCATCCTGGCGCTACTTTTCCTGGGCAGTCTCATTTGGGGCATCAGCCGAAACGGCGCCGCAACGGAATTGGAGATGAAGAACCAGTCCATGTCCGGCGAAGTAGCTCAGTTGGAGACCCTGCGCAAGAACCTCGAAGCGCAGGTAGATAGTATCAGCGTCGCTTACGAAGCCGCCGCAGCGGACAACGCTGAACTAAAAGGATCCTTAGCGAGTGCACAGGCCACGGCCAACTCCGCCCTCGCCCGGATGCGGACGGCCCAGCAGAAATCCCTCAATGATACCGACGTCGCCTACAAGATGCGCCTCCAGATTGAGGACCTCATCAATACCCGTGCCTTCCTGGAAACCAACCTGGCCGAGTTACAGGCGGAAAACCAAACCCTGCGCAAGGAGAACGTGACCCTACGCCAGGACCTTTCCAAAACCAAGACTGCCGTTTACCAAGCGGAGAAAACGGCTAAGAACCTGGAATCCATGAACGCTACCATGGAGCGTAACATTGAAGCGCTGTCCCTCGGCGCCTTCAAGGCTACCGCCATTCAGGTCGACCTCCTAAAGGGAAGTAAAGGGGCTAAGGTGACGGCTAACGCCAGCCGCGTACGCCGCCTCGCCGTCAGTTTCGACCTCACCGACGTGCCGGAGAAATACCTCGGCGTCCGCCCGATCTACCTGGTACTGACGGATCAGTCCGGCACTCCGGTTATCTCGGATAACCCCGTTCGCGCCAAAGCCACCGTCAATGGTTCGGAGATGGACATCATGGCGCTCGAAGGCCGCGACGTAAACGTAGAGCGGAGCCAACGGCTCAGTTTCACCCACGAGCTGGACGACAAACTCGCTGCCGGTGTATACCGCGCTCAGATCTTCACTGATGTAGGTTTCCTCGGTGCGGCTAGCGTAAAGCTGCGGTAAGCTAAAAGAGCTTAACCGCTCAGTACCTCAAGGATTTCTTCCAGAAAATAACCGGTCGTGAACAGCGCGATCAGGATGGCGAAGGTCCATACCCATTTGGCCCGTTCCCGCTTTTGTTCCCTGGCTGCCTCTTCCCGAAATCGAGCTACCACCTCGGGCGGGGCGGATGGAATATTGCTACCCTCCTTTCTGGCGTGAAAGGCGTACCCCTGCTCCTTTTTATCGAAAATTCCCTTGCCGTGGCGCCGTAGCCTGCCGTTGCCACGTAGGCTGTTGTTGGCATGGCTCATACTTCCTTCTCCGCCCATGATGCTGTAGTTTGGTGAGCTGTTAAAGTAGGTTCGGCGGTAACCGGAGCTCAGCTTTCTCGACGAAACAAAGAGTAGAAGCGACGAATCTTTTCTGTGATTAACGAACAAATTGTTTTGCGATTACGATTTACTAACAAATCATAAAGCAAAGCAACTATGCAAGTTCAGGTTAACGAATCTCCCCGCCTTAAAGATGGCCGCCACGTAGTCACCATCACCGAAGTAACGGATGGCCGCAGCGAGTACAAAGACATCCCCTTCTTTTCCGCTCGGATGGAAAACGAGGAGGGTTTTGTTGAACAGCGCTTCTACAATAGCGAACCCAGCAAGCCGATCCTGGCCGAATTGATGGCCGCCGTCGGTATCGAAGGGGAGGCCCTCAACAGTGAGGATCTAGTGGGGAAATCCCTCAGCGTCGAAGTTGGAGAACGCTCCTACGCTGATCCGGAAACGGGAAATGAAAAAACCATCACCGAAGCGAGCAACTTTGAGGCGGTTGGGGAAGCGGATACTTCGTCGGTGACTGCGTAGTCAGCAGCGTAATCACTTCTTATCTCAAAGTGGCGGGTAAGTAAGACCTTTATGCGATGAGATATAGCATACTACTGGTTTTCCTATTGCTACTGAGCTGCCAAGAAGATCGCTCGTCGGCCACTGCCGCGGAAGGGACAACGGTGGAGGTAGCAAACCCTAATTCTAAGGATGACGACCGCACTATTTACCGCGACTTTAATCGGGATGGTACCCCTGATCGCCTGGAGATCGTGGATAACCCTAACCGGGATACGGACGGTTTCGGTATGGCCCGCGACTTGGTCGTCTATACATTGATGGATGGTGCGGAAGGGGAATGGTACCGCTCCACCACAGCCATTCTTCCCGCAAAGGCGGGCGGAATGATGGGTGATCCCTTCCAGGGCGTGGCCTACGACGATGCTCGCCGAACCATTATCATCCGCCACCACGGAGGCAGCCGGCAACGTTGGAATTACGAGCACCGCTTCCGTTACCGTCACGGAGAATTTGAACTCATCAACGCAACGGTCGACTACGGAACCCCCTGTTTGGATAATGAGCACCTCGAATACGTGCTCTCAACGGGCGAGGCGATCTACGAAAGATCAACCTTGGCCTGCGACGCCGGGGAGCCGAGCGGAGATCCCGTCGTAACGGACCGCAAGGGTACGATGGCGGAATTGGACGCTCTACCCGCCCTGCGATCGTTTACGCCCGGGGAAAATGAAATGGTCTTTCCGGAAGGTAATCAGACGCTCTACTATTGAAGCCCCTTTGATTTAATCGTTTGGCACCACTGGACGGGCGGTGAATTTTTACGACGGAGGAGTTAACATTGAGGTAACATTGGGAGGAAGTGTTTATCTTCGTTGGGAACCCAAGAGTGCGGGTGGATTATTTAGCTTTTCGTTTTTCATAATCTCAACAACCTGACTACTTTTGAAAACTTCTTCAACTACCGCCCCTCCCCCCGGGCGAACTGTCCAGCGCGGCCACAGCAGATCTATGGGTAAGAAATATTTCGCCGACAAGGACTACGCCAAGTTGGAGTCCATCCCTACGGGCCACTACGAAAACTGCCGTTTTGAGAACTGCCGCCTCACCAAGGCTAAGCTGAATGAAAGCTTATTCGAGAATTGCACTTTTGTGGGCTGCGACCTCAGCAATGCGAAGGTGAAGGAAACCGGGTTCCAGTCCGTCAACTTTAAGGATTGCAAGCTTCTGGGTATTCACTTTGAAGATTCCAAAGAATTTGGTTTCAGCGTCAAGTTTCGGGACTGTAACCTGGAACTGGCTACCTTCAACGACCGTAAACTGAAGGGCATCTCCTTTAAACGTTGCAAATTGATGGAAGTAGACTTCCGCGGCTGCAACCTCCAGGAAGCTTCCTTTGCGGATTGCAACCTGGAGCGAGCCACTTTCGAACGCACTGACCTGCGGAAGGCCGATCTGAGAACGGCGCATAACTTTCAAATTTCCCCCGAAGAAAACCGACTCCGGGGCGCCAAATTCAGCCGGGGCAACCTGGATGGCTTACTGGAGGAATACGAGATTGTCGTAGAATAAAGTGGATGGCGGATGGGTCGCCCGGAATACCCCATCCGGCAAACCAATATTGCTACTTAACCGTTAGGATAGGACGACAATGAAAGATAAAAATCTCGCAGCAGTCCTGGCGCTTTTTGGCGGATGGTTTGGCCTCCATCGCTTCTACCTCGGTCAGGTTGGCCTGGCCTTCCTTTACTTTATTCCTATTCTCGGGGCCATCCTCGGATTCATTGATGCCATTGCCTTGCTGACGATGAACCAGGAAACTTTCGACCGGAAGTACAACGAAGAACAATACCGGACCGTAACCGCTCGGGAATACCGACAAACGAGCGCTAAGCCGCAGTACCAGAATTCTACTCAGCAAGCGCCGCGCAACGACCGGGAACGCCGCTACCTGGAAAGGCAACGGGAACGCGAACAACGGGAACGCAACCGCCGCCGGGCATCCGGCAACCGCGGAGGTTACGCAGACCAGGCAGCACCCTCCCGCACCCGCAGCAACCCCGCTCCCAGTCAGGTCATCCCCGGAGCCGCCGAGCGGAAAGCTGGCCTACGCTACTTCAAGGACTACGAATACGACCGGGCGGTCATCGCTTTCAAGCGAGCCGTCGAACTTAACCCTCAGGACGTTGCCTCTCACTTCAACCTGGCGGCTTCCTACTCCTGCGAGGAAGAGGCGGACGAAGCTTTTTACCACCTGGACCGCGCCGTTGCGCTCGGCTTTATGGATTTTGAGCGCATTCGTACTCACGATAGTTTTGCCTTTCTGCGCGTCCAACCGGCCTTCGAACGCTTCGCCGAAAATGGTTACCGCCTCGCTGCGGATATGACCGAGCAGGAGCAACAGTTGGAAAACCCCATCGCCGAAGAAGAGATGGTGCAATTGCCCGAGATCAACGACGATCTCCTGGATCAACTACAACGCCTGGCTACCCTCAAGGATAAAGGGCTACTAACGGAGGTGGAGTTTGCCACCCAGAAAAAGCGGCTACTCGGATAAGTAGGTAGCCTATTGGCTCGCCTTACTTTATTTTTCCTAGTTATCTTTCCAACCACCTTACGCGCTAAAGCCCGTCTCCTTGACTGCTGAATCCCTCATTACCGACATCATTGTTCCCCTCACGCCTTCGGATACCGGAGACGATGCCCTGAACGTGATGAACGATTTCTACCTGCGCCACCTCCCCATCGTGAGTGACGGCAAATTACGGGCCGTCGTCAGCGAAGATGATATTCTGGAGTCTGATGCACTGGAGAGAGTCAGTAATTACCAACTCCCCCACCAGCCTCCCCGAGTTTTCGCTGATGACCACGTCTACGACGTGATGAAGTACTTGGTGGAGTATAAGCTTACCATGGTGCCCGTTACGGACCGGGAGGAAAACTACGTTGGTCTCGTGACCGGCGAAGACTTGCTCAAATTCTTTGCGGAGACCTCCACCTTTCGCGACCCCGGCTCCATCGTAATCCTTGAAATGGGCCGCCACGATTACAGCCTGGCGGAGATTGCCCGCATCGTTGAAAGTGAAGGTTCCATCATCCTGAGTTCCTTCCTACGGACTTTCGATAATACCGAGCGGATTGAGGTCACGGTGAAGATCAACAACCAGAGCATTGCGGCTACCCTCGCCACGTTTGAGCGCTTCAACTACAACGTCAAGGCCAGTTTCAACGAGAAGCAACTGCAGGACACTTTACGCGAACGTTACGATAGCCTGATGAACTACCTGAACGTATAATTCAACTGCGTACCTTACGGGCACGGTGACCGGATAGCGTAACCGCAAAAAAGCCATCGGAGCAGATTTGGAAAAGCTAAAAGAAATTTCGTTCAACCTTGGCGGCTTCCCCGTCAACCTCTACGAAATCGTCCTGATCGTACTGACGGGCCTCGCTCTTTACGTGGTGGGCTTTCTACTCAATCAAAAGTTATTCAGCTGGTACTATGATCGGGAAACTACCTCCGACCAAAACCGGACGCGGACGAAGCGAGTAGTACGCTACGTTCTTCTCAGCCTCTTCATCATTGCCGTACTGCGAACGCTGGAGATTGACTTCACCTTCTTCGACGAGAATATTCAGCGCTCACTGACCGAAGACGGTCCCCCGGTTTCCCTCACTATTCGCATCTCGACGATCGTCAAGATTCTGATTGCCTTCGTGATCGCTAACGTGCTGGATCTATTGTTGGAGGAACTGATCGTTCAGAGCTACTACGCCCGAGCGAGTAGGGAGACCGGCAAACCCTCCAATACTGAGGAAGAAGACGTCGCCAGTAGCATTACCAGCCTCCGACCCTTACTCTACACACTAGCGATCATCTTCATCGCCGTGGATACGGGCATCGCGGAGTACAGTTTCTTCAACTGGAATGACAGCCAGGGTAATCTCGCTGGCAAGATCACCGTCCTGCACGTGCTTCGCGCCATCGCTATTTTCTACGCATTTCGCCTGTTCCTGAAGGTGCTAACGGGGTACTTCTTGCGCAGTTATTACACCCGGACCAAGATTGATGTGGGGAGCCAGTTCGCCATCAACCGGCTCCTTACTTACCTGATCTACCTGATTGGCGTGCTGCTGATTGTCCAAGCCATGGGCTTCGACTTATTAGTGATCTGGACGGGTGCCGCCGCCCTCCTAGTCGGTATTGGTATCGGCTTGCAACAGACCTTTAATGACTTGATCTGTGGCGTGATCATCCTCTTTGAGCGCTCCGTCAAAGTGGGGGACGTGGTTGAGCTTACCGGCCACCAGGTAGGGACCGTCCGCAAGGTCGGTGCCCGGACGAGCGTCCTGGAAACTAGGGACGACATCATCATCTTCGTACCCAACTCTAAGCTGATTGGCGAGAATGTCACCAACTGGAGCCAGGTATCCCGCATCGCCCGTTTCCACGTGCCGGTCGGGGTGGCCTACGGTTCGGATACCAAACTGGTACAAGAGACGCTCCTGAAAGTAGCCAAGGACCATCGCAGCGTACTGAGTTCCCCCGCTCCCTCCGTTCGGTTTCTGCAGTTCGGGGATAGCTCGCTCGATTTTGATCTACTGTTCTATTCCCGGGATTTTTTGCGCATCGAAGACGTAAAATCGGACATTCGCTTCAAGATCGACGAAGCCTTCCGTGCTGGTAAAATCGAGGTGCCCTTCCCGCAGCGGGATCTCTGGATCAAGGGCTTTCCTAAGGCCACAGCTCCAGCCGCTCCGGCTAAAGAAGAGGAGTAGTTGTTGGCGTTTTCGTAGGTAATTTACAGGTGGTATAGATTGGATCCGACCGGTCACGAAGCCCGTGGCTACAAGTAAAATCCTTGCTACCTTCACCCCATGATCAAGGAGTTCGAGCGGACGGAAAAACTGGAGCGGGAGTTGCACTTGCGGCAGCTGCAGGTTCGGCGTTTGCTGCAGATCACTCAGGCGATCAATAATAATGTCTCGGCGGACGACCTTTTCTCCATGTACCACTCGTTCCTGAGACAGGAGCTCAACGTGGACCGCATGGCGCTCTTCGTCCGGAACCCTTCGGCGGATAATGAATGGAATATCGCCACCGGTATCGACCTGGAAGGGATGCCACCGCCTTCCGAAGATATGGGGAAGGTACTCAGTAAATTCACCCGCTCGGGCATCCTGCCGGAGGGGAGCCATCCCTTTTTGGACAACTTCGTCCATATCGTCCCCGTCCTGCACAAGGAGCGGCCCATCGCCTACATCCTGATTGGCAACTTTGGGGGAGATGAGGATATGTACGAGCGGGTGCAGATCATCACGGCCATCACCAACGTGATTGCGGTAGCCATTGAGAATAAGCGACTCTTCCGCCGCCAAATTGAGCAGGAGCGTTTGGAGGCGGACCTTGATCTGGGAGCCAAAGTCCAGCAAATGTTGATCCCGGATTCCTTTCCGGTGCGCGATGAGTATGAGCTTAGCACCATCTACAAACCCAAACTCGGGGTAGGAGGTGATTACCTCGATTATGCGGAATTCGACGACGAAGGAAAACTGATCTTCTGCATCGGTGACTTCACCGGCAAAGGAGTGAGCGCCGCCCTGCTGATGGCCAACTTTCAGGCCAACTTCCACACCCTGATCGAAAAACGGGGCTCCCTGTACGATTTCGTAAAAAACATCAACGCTGCCGTTTACCGGATCACGGAAGGGGAGAAGTTCGTCACCTTCTTCGTGGCGGAGTACGATCGGCAGAAGAATCAGCTTTGCTACGTCAATGCCGGCCACCCCCCGGCCGTCCTGGTAACGGAGAATGGCGTCCAATTACTCGATAAAGGCACCCTCGTCCTCGGGTCTATTGATGAGCTACCCTTTCTGGAAGTCGGTACGGTAGATCTGCCCCGCCAGTCGCTCGTGGTTACCTATACGGATGGCCTGACGGATTTGCAAAACCCCGCTGGAGAGACCTTGGACGAGTCCTTACTCAACGACTTCTGCCGCCGCCAGCACGGTATCTCCGCCCGCCAGTTCAATGACCGCCTCCGTGTTTGGCTCGATGATTTCCGCCAGGGGTCAGAGTACCCGGATGATCTGACCGTTTTGACCTGCCGCATTTTTTATGACGGAGAGGACGAGTAGTTAGTAGCAAGATTGCGTTAACTGCCTTTGGCGTCAATTGCTCCCTTTGATTTTAAACGGGGTCAAACAATGAGTACTGTTTCCCTTCCGCCAGCAACTTAAAACTTCTGCGGTGGTGGATCGTGGCTCCGTGCTCCTCAATGGCCGCCCGGTGGGCCTTGGTAGGATAGCCTGCGTTCGTCTTCCAGCTGAATTGGGGGAAGTCCACGTCTAGTTTTTGCATGTACTCATCACGGTGGGTTTTGGCCAGGATGCCCGCGGCCGCGATGCTTTGGTACTTGCCATCACCCTTGATCACGCAGAGGTGCGGCGTTTTGCCGTAGGGAATGAAAAACTTGCCGTCGATCAGCAAAAAATCGGGTACCTCCGACAGTTGACCGAGGGCGCGGTGCATGGCTCGGTAGCTACTTTGAAAGATGTTGAATTGGTCGATCTCCGCTACCGAATACTGAGCCACCGCCCAGGTCAACGCATCTTTCTCGATCTGTGCCCGCAGTCGGTTTCGGTCCGCCTTCTTGAGCTTTTTGCTGTCGTTTAGGTCCGGATTGCTGTACCCAGCTGGGAAAATTACCGCAGCCGCAAAGACGGGGCCAGCCAGGCAGCCTCGACCTGCTTCATCGCATCCAGCCTCCAGGCGGTCCGCTTCGTGAAAGGGAAGTAACATGATTGCGAAGGTAAAGATGTGATGTCGTAAGCATCACCTTTTCGGATTGTAACAGGAAAACCACGTGGAACTCGCCACTAACAAAAGTTGGTGCAGAAATAGGAATAATAGCCTATCTTATCGCCATTAGCTAACGGAAAACAATTAACACCCGTGCGGGCAGTCTTCCAGTAGCTTTCTCTCAATAAGTCTTTCATCCAAACAAATAGACCTAAATGGATCTCGCACAATTACTCCAATCACAACTCAAAGACCAACTCAGCGGTGGTCTCATGGACGTCCTGGCGCAACAGACAGGCTCCGACAAGACAACTACCACCAAGGCTACCAGCGCTACCATCAGTGCTATGATGGGGGCACTCGCCCGCAATGCCTCTACTCCGCAAGGCGCTCAATCGTTATCCAACGCGCTGGAGCGTGACCACGATGGTAGTATCCTCGATATGCTCGGTGGCCTCATGCAGCAGGGGCGCCAGGCACCCGGCCAGGGAATGCCCACGGGCGGTGGCCTGATGGACATGATCGGCGGCATGATGGGCGGTGGCCAACCCGGTGGTTCTGCCGGCGGCGGACTGCTCGGTAGCGTCCTCGGCGGTATGCTCGGCGGCAGACAAAGCCAACCCCAAAGCGGCGGTGGCGGCCTTGCGGACTTGATCGGCGGCATGATGAGCCAAACCCGTGGCAACGATGGCGGCGGCCTGGGTGACCTTCTCGGTGGCCTGCTCGGCGGTAACCAGGCGGGCACTACGGAGCAGATCCCACCCCAATTCCGTAAGACCCTGAACGGAGGTAAGATCCTCGATCACGTCCTCGGTAGCCAGAAAGAAGATACCGCGCGCGAGATCAGCGAAAAGAGTGGCTTGAGCATGGGCAAAGTGCTTCCCCTCATGGCTACCCTCGCTCCCATCCTCCTCGGGATGCTCGGTAAAGCAAAGAAGCAAACCAATACGGACGCCGGCGGACTGGGCGGCGCGTTGATGGATATGGTCACCAAAAGTCAGGCCAACCCCCGTCAGAATGCCCCCGACCTCGGGCTGGCCGGTACCCTCCTCGACCGAGATGGCGACGGACAGATCATGGATGACATCCTCGGCATGGGCACCAGCATGCTGGGCAAATACATGAGTGGCAGATAATTTCCACAGCTAATGACAAACAGAGAGCCCCGCCGACATCGCGTCAGCGGGGCTTTCCTATTGGTCAGGTGTTGATCCGAAAATGATGGTTTACGACGGAGCATTAAGTTGCCCCGAACCCATTTCACCGCACCTGCGGCAGCGCCTACTTTTCGTCGCGGGTGATGAAAGATTCTTCCCGCTTGCGGAGTAACTCACGCTCGCGGAGTTCTTTCAGTTCGCGGGCATCTTTTTCCCGCTGCTCCTGCTCGGTCATGCCATCTTTGAGTTCTTTCTCAATGGTGCCTTTGGCCGTTTGGAACTCGCGAATACCCTTACCAATACCACGCATTAGTTCAGGAATTTTCTTACCACCGAAGAGCAGCAGGATCACCACGAAGATGAAGATCATTTCCGGGCCAAGCGCCTGGAAAACCAAGAATAGTGAAGCGTTCATAACGTTGATTTTTAGTTCCACCGAAGCGGAAAGGGACTATAATGTAACTGGGCGCTTAGGGTACAAAAATAACGCCCAGTGCCCGGAATGTATTTTTTAAGCGTCTTTTCGGCGTCAAGTTTGCAAAGTGTCGCCTCCGGAAACGCCGGCTGCCCCCGTAGCGAGATGTTACTTCTTCAGTCCGATCTCCCGCAGGCGTTGGTCCAGGTATCCACCAGCCGTGATGGGCTCGTAGTGCTGAGGGTTGTCCGCCGTCACCGTACTTTCTAACACATTTAGCGACATTTCCGGCCGGGGGTGCAGGAAGAAGGGGATACTGAGCCGTGGTTTGTGCCACTCCGAACGGGGAGGATTCACCACACGGTGGGTGGTGGACTTCAAGTAGTTATTCGTCAGGCGTTGCAGCATGTCCCCCACGTTGATGACGATCTCATCGTTTTCGGGTACGACCTCCTGCCACTCGCCGGCGGCGTTGAGGAGCTGCAGACCACCGGCGCTGGCACCTACTAACAGCGTGATGAGGTTGATGTCCTCGTGCTGCTCGGCGCGGATAGCACTAGCCGGCTCGTTAGTGATCGGGGGGTAATGAATGGCGCGGAGAATGGAGACGCCGTCTTTCGTGTAAGTCGAAAAGTAATCCGCCGGCAGGTTGAGGTGGTGGGCGATGGCTTCGAGGAGGATGTTACCCTTCTCTTCAAACTGGCGGTACAGCTCGCGGCCCAGCGTCATGAACTCGGGCACTTCGGCCACGTCCGGGTTCCGGTCCTCGGCCGCCATGTTAGCGGTCTCCTGTCCGATCTGGAAAAATTCTTTGAGGTCAGCCACTTTACTCTGCTTGGCCTTTTCCTTGCCAAAGGAGGTGTAACCCCGCTGCCCGGCAGCACCGGCGATCTCGTACTTCCGCTTGGCGTCCGTTTCCATGGCGAAGAACTTCTTGGCCGCGACGTAGAAGTTATCGATCAGTTCTTTCGGGATGCCGTGGCCCGTCACGCCCACGAAACCGATGCCGTGAAAGGCGTTGGCCAGTTGATCAATAAATCCTTGGCGGACGGCGTCACTGCCGTGCTCGTAATCGGCGAGATTGACCAGGGGGATGGCGCGGGAAGTAGTCAGCATGAGCGGTTGGGTATTTAGTTACGGTACTTAGAATTGAAAGTACTAACAATTTAACTCTTAAGCTTCGGCAAGGTTTGCGGAAGCAGCGCAGGGCCGGCTTTCGTGAACAAATAGGTCTTTTCGTGGAACGGAACATCTACCTACCGCGGCTTATACCGCGCCCCCGCCAGAATCTTTTGCCCATCCTCAATTGCGATCAACTGCTCCATCGTGGTCTGGGGGTTGGCCTCAACGTAAGCCTGGATGATCCGCTTGCCCAGGTAGTTCACGGCGCGGCCGGGGCTGTCGGTCGGCATCCCCTGGGTGTACGGGGCGGGCTGAGTGAGTTTGCGGATCAGGATCTGGTCCGTACTGTATAACTGGTCCTCCTTTTGCAGATTGGCGTAGATGGCGATCTCGTTGTTGCGCAGCCACTCCAGTTGCTCTTCGGTGACCTCCTGGGTCTGAGTTTCTTCGGCGTAGGGGAGCACGCGTTCTAGCAAGTACAGTTTTTTTCCCTCGTAGATCAGGTAGTCGATGAGCCGGCCGGCCCGGGGGCGTAGGATGCGGTCGTCGATCACCACCTGCATCAATTTTTGGGTCAGGTACTCCGGGCGGTAGGTACGGCGCAGGTATTCGGAAAAGATGGATTCCTGGGCGCTGACCTGGGTGTAGTCAAATTCCGGGCCAAGGTAGAATTCCAGGCCGGCGGCCAGGTCGTTCTCCCCGTACATCAGGGCGGCGTAGCCAAATTCGGAGACGAAGGTCGTCAGCGTATCCGGTACTTCCGCGGTCGGTAAATAGTGGCGGTAGTAGCGCAGAGCCTGCTCCAGATCTGCTACCTGCCGGTCCATTTCGGCATCGTCAAACTTTTCCGAAACGAGGGAGTCCAGCACCCGCAGCGGTCGGTAGCGAAGCATGGCGGCCATCACCTCTATTTGTTCCTCAGCATCGAAATCGGCGCGGCGGACGGGCATGATGTTGCGCAGGTAGAGATCCGCAAAGTTGCCGTATTCCGCATCGAGCCGGTTCAATTCGGTGGCAATTTGGTTCGTATCGACGTCAAAAACTGCCTCGTCGAAACGAATCAGCGTTACGTCCACGTTAATCTCACTCACGTCCGGAACCGGGGCGCTGTCGCGGGTGCAGGCGGAAAGGAGCAAGCAAAAAAGACCGGCTACAACCGGAGTAACAACCTTAATTTTGATCATCAGCTATTTCGAAAAGGGGGGAAGACAATTGGGGTGGGCCATTGCGAACACCCCACCCTCATTACAGGTTTTGTACCGAATTGGGTGAAGATCTCTCACCACCATTAACCAACGAATTCTATGCAATCAAATTACCTATCCCTCAAGACCTTGCTGGCAGCTTGCCTCTTTCTTTTCACTACGGCCACCGCTACGGCGCAGTTGCAGGGTGATATCAAGTTCGGCTTCCAGGCCAGCCCTACCTTTAGTTGGATGAGTTCTGACAATAACCTCATCAACAGCGACGGCACTAATCTGGGCCTGAAACTGGGCATCATCGGTGAATACTACTTCACTGACCAGTACAGCTTCCACACCGGGCTGGGTTTTCACTTTAACGCTGGCGGTACGCTGCGCTACGACGATGAGTTCACCCGAGTGGATATCTGGCGCGAAGCGCTTGACGAAGTCCTCCCCGTCGGTGGCGTCCGTGATTTTGACGGTGGTAACTCCTACAAATACAGTCTGCAGTACCTCGAAGTACCCGTTGGCCTGACGCTGCGGACTCGTGAGTTCGGATACATCCGCTACTTCGTCCGGCCTTCCTTACACCTGGGTGTGCTGACGCAATCCCGTGGTGAGATCTCCGGCTACACCGGTCTGGGCGAAGACGAACGCTTCAACATCTCCACGGAAGTCAATTCCGTCAATCTGGGCTGGAGCATCGGTGGTGGCATTGAATACTCTATCTCCACGAGTACGGCCATTGTGGCAGGTATTTCCTACCAGTCCGGCTTTGCGGATATCACCACGGATAAAGACACCGAAATCACCCGCCCCGGCCGCGACGCCCGGGAGGACGACAGCCGCGGTAAGACCAACGCGCTGGTGATTACGCTGGGGGTGATGTTCTAAGCGAATCGCTCCTCAAATCTGAATAGCCCCGGATGCTTCATTAGCGTTCGGGGCTATCTAGTTTATTGCCCCTATATTCATTTGTATGTTTAAATGGCTACAGAAGTCCGGACTGGCGATGGAGACAATGTCCTGGTCTTTAGAGCGCTACCACAAGGCAATCGCTTCGGGCGTATTAGTGGAGCACGATAAAGTTGAACTGATTTTCGGTAAACTAATTACGGCACCTCCTAAAGAGGTTGAACATGCTGGCACCATCGAAGTGCTTCAGGAATTTTTTAGAGAGCTACTTGGAAGGGAATATCGATACCGCTCCGAAAGTCCACTTCCATTACCACCTGACTCAGAGCCAGAACCAGACTTTTTGATTGCCAAAAGGACTCCGAAAGGGATGAAGTCCCGCCATCCGCTAGTGACGGAAACTCACCTGGTCATTGAAGTTGCCTTTAGTACCCTTGAGTTCGACCGGACCGTGAAAGGTCCACTGTATGCTTCCGCTGGCGTTGCTGAATATTGGATCATCAATTTGCGCGGCCGCAAAATAGAGGTGTACCAATCTCCTAGTACGGATGATGGTACATGGAAAAACAGTCAGATCGTTGATGCGGGCGATACTTTTGAGAGTCCATTTGCCGGCAGCATCCAAGTCAATGATCTGCTGCCAATCATTGGTGAGTAATGCTCACACAATTTCTAGCCCCCTACCTATTCCCCCGCACCTGCGGCAGCGACACGCAGTGAGTCCCGCACTTTGTCGGGGCGCCCAGATTCTTGAAGTAGCGGCAACAGGGCAGCGAATAGGACGTCGAAAGCAGATAGTTTTTACGGGTGATGAAGTCAGCCAGGAAGACCATTTCAGGCAGCCTCGGCAACCTAATATTAGCGGGCCGACCAAAGGCCAAACAAGCCCTTTAGAACGGCCGTTTTTAATAGGTTTTGTGGCATGATTTTTGTACTTTTGTTGCTATGGCAGAACAGAAAAAAGAGGCGCCCAAGGCAAACTACGGCGCGGATAATATTACCGCCCTCGAAGGCCTCGAAGCGGTAAGAAAACGGCCCGGGATGTACATCGGCGGGACGGACACCAAAGGCCTCCACCACCTCGTCTGGGAGGTAGTCGATAACTCCATTGACGAACACGTGGCCGGCTACTGTAGCCGCATCGACGTGGAGATCCTCGAAGACAATTCCATCGCCGTTACGGACGACGGGCGGGGTATCCCCGTAGGCATGCACAAGAAGCTGCAGAAGTCCGCACTGGAAGTCGTCATGACCGTCCTCCACGCCGGTGGTAAGTTTGATAAGGACACCTACAAAGTATCCGGTGGCCTTCACGGCGTCGGGGTAAGTTGTGTGAACGCGCTGAGTAGCTTCCTGGAAGCGAAGGTGCGCCGCGACGGTAAAATCCACCGCCAGACCTACAGCGAGGGTAAACCCCAAACGCCGGTTGAAGTCGTCGGTGAATCCGACAGCACCGGTACGACGATCACCTACAAGCCGGATGGCACCATTTTCGAGACCCTGGTCTACAAGTTCGAGACGCTCGCCAACCGGATGCAGGAATTGGCCTTCCTGAACAGTGGCCTCCACCTCAGCCTGACGGACCACCGCGTCAAAAACGACGACGGCAGCTTCCTGAAAAAGGAATTCTACAGCGAAGGCGGCCTCGCCGAAATGGTGAAGTACCTCGACGACGGCAAGCCCGACCTGATCGAGCAACCCATCTACGTGAAGTCGAAAGAAGACAACGTGGAGGTAGAAGTAGCGATGCAGTACAACACCACCTACCAGGAGAACGTGTACAGCTTCGTCAACAATATCAAAACCCGGGAGGGTGGTACCCACGTGAATGGTTTCCGCCGCGCCGTGAACCGCCTCTTCACGAAATACGGCGACGAGAACGGACTCTTCAAAAAGCTGAAGTTCAAGATCAGCGGCGAAGACTTCCGCGAAGGCCTCACCGCCGTCGTTTCCGTTAAGGTCCCCGAACCCCAGTTCAAGGGCCAGACTAAGGGCGAATTGGGCAACAGCGAAGTAACCGGTATCGTCAGCCGTGCCGTCGGTACGTCCGTCGGCCACTGGCTGGAGGAAAACCCCGTCCAGGCCAAACGAATCATCGATAAGGTGATCATCGCCGCTACGGCCCGCCACGCCGCCCGCAAGGCGCGGGAAATGGTGCAGCGCAAGAACGTCCTCACCGGCACCGGCCTCCCCGGTAAGCTGGCGGATTGCTCCAATAAGGACCCCGAAGGCTCCGAGATTTTCCTCGTCGAGGGAGATTCGGCCGGCGGAACGGCCAAGATGGGCCGTAACCGGAAATTCCAGGCCATCCTCCCACTACGGGGTAAGATCCTCAACGTAGAGAAGGCAATGGAGCACAAGATCTACGAGAATGAGGAGATCAAGAATATGTTTACCGCCCTCGGTGTCCGTATCGAGGAGAACGAATATGGGGAACGTGTTCTGAACCTCGAGAAACTGCGCTACCATAAGATCGTCATCATGTGTGACGCCGATATTGACGGTAGCCACATCGTAACCTTGATCCTGACCTTCTTCTTCCGCTACATGCATAAACTCGTGGAGGAAGGCTACGTCTACATCGCCCAGCCACCGCTCTACCAGGTACGCCGTGGTAACCAGTTCCAGTACTGCTGGAATGAGGACGAGCGCCGCGAAGCCATCGCCCACTACCAAAAGGGAGATGAGACCAAGAAGGTCAAAGTCCAGCGCTACAAAGGTCTCGGTGAAATGAACGCTACCCAACTCTGGGAAACGACCATGGATCCTGATACCCGCATGCTGCAGCAAGTACAGATCGAAGAGTCCTCTGAAGCCGATCGCGTCTTCTCCATGTTGATGGGGGATGAGGTGCCGCCACGCCGCGCCTTCATCGAGGCGAACGCGAAATACGCGAAGGTGGATGTGTAAACAGATCAGACTACCCGTCCCGTAGGGCCGGCCTGAGTAGCGATGGCACACCGTCAGGTGGCCCATTCTACAAGCGAGAGGCCCATCTCTGCAAACGAAAGTTTGGAATCAGGCAACAGAATTATTTCGCAGGAGTAGGGGAGGTTGGGGAGAAGGAGAGGCCTGCGGCGCTGTGTCACGCACGTATTGCAAAGTTGGAGTACACTGTATAGCCTTGGGTTGAATTGGAATGATCTCGCTCCGAGATTTTGTTAACTCAATCAACTCCCTACCCGCCCCGTAGGGCCGGCCTGAGTAGCGGTGGCACACCGTAAGGTGGCCCACTCTACAAGCGAGAGGCCCATCTCTGCAAACGAAAGTTTGGAATCAGGCGACAGAATTATTTCGCAGGAGTAGGGGAGGTTGGGGAGAAGGAGAGGCCTGCGGCGCTGTGTCACGCACGTATTACAAAGAAGGAGTACACTGTATAGCCTTGGGTTGAATTGGAATGATCTCGCTTCGAGATTTTGTTAACTCAATCAACTCCCTACCCGTCCCGAAGGGCCGGCCTGTGTAGCGGTGGCACACCGTTAGTTGGCCCACTCTACATTACCGTGGCCCACCCTATATCGCGGTGGCTAACCCCATCTCGCGGTGGTCCACTCAGCGAGGTTTGCCGAAGGCGAACCATAACCACCATTAAAAAAGAGGGTAGCCACAACCGTGACTACCCTCTTTTCAATTTCCGAAGTAAGTGGACGCCTACTTAATCGTCCCCCCAGAAATCGCCTTATACAACATCCCAGTAGGCAAAGTCTCGTTCAACTCCATCCCGTTCAGGATCGAGAACTCATTCAACCTATCCTGGGGAATTCCCTGGCTGAGCAGCGCCTGCTGCAGTGTCTGGCTACGATTATTAGTCACGATCCGAATGCGTTCCGGAGAACGGTTCAGCTTACTGGGGTCGGTCAGTTCAGCAAAGCTGCCGATGGTGTATTCGATGTCACGCTGGTAGCGGCGAAAGTCAGTCTCCGCAGCCATGCCTACGATCATGTAGATGTTGCCGCCGTACTCGATGAAGGAAGCCTCCAACGCGATGGCGGGGGTGGCCTGTTGACCCGCTTGCTGTTGCTGCTGAGCAACCCCGATGACGGTATAGGCGCGTAAGCCATTGATCGAGTTGCCACTCTGTTGGGCTACCTGAATGTTGTTGCCCTGTACGAATTCCCGCGCAGCAGCCTCGGCGCTTTCGCCCTGGCCGAGGGTCATCCGGATAACGGACTTCTGGTCGGGCGCTACGATCTGTACCTGGGTGGGGGCATTGAGCAGTTGCCACTGGCCGGGCACTTTGAACTGGAAACGCAGTTGGGGGTGGTAGAAAGAACCCGCTTCCACGTATCCAGCGTTGGGGTCTTCTCCGTAAAGCAATCCGTCGATACGGCGGAGGTAGCTATCGCGGCCGACTTCAAACTGCCGCGAAGGCTGGGCGGCTTGGGCCTCGTTGGCGAGCTGCCTTACGGTTTGCTCACGGTCAAGTGGGTCGGGGTGGGTACTGGTGAAGGTGGGGGCACGGTTTTCGGCGCCGCCACTCAGGCGATCAAGGGTAGAGAAGAACCCGGCCATCTCGGCGGCATCGTAGCCAATGGCGGTACTGTACTTGACGCCCAGTCGGTCGGACTGGCTTTCCGCATCCCGGCCAAACTTCAGGAAGAGGAGTTGCATACCCTGCATCAGGCTTTGGCCCTGAGCGGCAATCTCCGGGCTGAGTACCATGCCGCCGATCAGACCGATCTGCGCCAGGGTTTGTTTGCTCTGCTGCTGCACCGTGTGCCGCGCCGTCACGTGGCCAATCTCGTGGCCAAGGACGCCAGCGAATTGTGCCTCATTGTTGAAGTGGGCCATGATGCCCCGGGTGAAGTAGACAAATCCGCCGGGTACGGCGAAGGCATTCACGACGGGGTTATCCACCAGGCGGAAGGTCCAGGGCAGGTTGGGGCGCTCTGATTGGGCGGCCATCTTGTTGCCCTCGCTAGTTAGGAAGTTCTGTAAGTCCGCATCTTCGTAAATGCCCATTTCGGCGACGACCTGGGGGTCGTAGCTCTGGCCCATTTGGATTTCCTTTTGCTCGGAGATCAGGCTGAACTGTTTCTTACCCGTCACCGGGTTGGTCGCACATTGCTGGAAGGTCAGGAACGTAGCTGCTAGTGTAAATAGCAGGAGGAACTGATGGAGAGAATAACGTTGCATGCTGGTTTATTTTTCTGTTCTATACAAGTCGAATGCTCGGCCCGATGTTTGCGTAGAACGCAATCATCCAACCGGGAGCCATTACGAAAGCCTTAAATCTAGTGTTTTAGCGGCTAATCCCTGCGGCTACGCTCGTAGTCCAGCACCGCTCGCCCTAGTGCTCCAAAGAAGGGAAGGCCCTTCTGGCCGTACTCGTAGACGCCGTCATTAAAGATCCCGTTGTCGTTCACGAGGATGGTTCCCGCGAGGATGAATTCCGTACCGGTCGCCTCGTCTATGATGTAGGCCACGTCCGTCAGGGTGCCGTAAGCCCAGCCTACTTTGTTCAGGATGCGTAAGTTATCGGGAATGCTCACGGTGTCCGGTTGGTCTCCGTAGATCCAGAATTTCACGTAGTTATCCGGTTTGTCGTACCGGGGCGAAGCACTCTCGCGGGGGCGTTGGCGCATCGCCGGTCGGAGGGTAGCGTAATCCTCCTCGGTGAGGTTGAATCGTTCGTTTAGCGGAAAGGCTTCCGGTACCGTCACCCGGGCCAGGATGCCGTGGAGTGCTTCCAGCGAGAGGTAATTCTTGTGGCTAAAGTCGAAAGGCTGCTCAACGAGTTCACCGTCATTCATTGTGTAGCCTTTCCCCTTTTGCTGGCCCCGCAGATACGGGAGCGGCCGGTAAAAGTCATCGTGGCGTTCGCCAATTTGGTAAGGGACGTCAAACCCATTCACAAATTTCACCGGGTTAAGCCAAGCGTGGGATTCCACATCGAATCCCCCAATACCCACCCGGTGCAGGAGGCGGGTATCAGGTATTCCCACATTTTCAAGAGTACGGTTGATGTACGTCGGCCCTAGCCATTCAAAGAGGCGGTTGTAGGCGTCGTTATCGCTCACCAGCAGGATTTTCCGCAGGTAATGTTCAATGCTGGGTTGGCCGGTAACACTGCTGGTATCCGCAAATACGGACGTCTGGGGCGCTGCCGCGGGTGCCGTGCCGGTACCGTGATACATGGGCGTCCTGGAGCTAAGCCCGGTAACGCCCAGTTCGTTGATCCGCTGCAACGCAAGAATGGCTACGGGAAGTTTGACGGTGCTGGCGGGGTAAAAGTAATTGGTGGAATCACTCCCCCACCGGTGCGTCGTCAGTTTCACCCTGCCGTCTGGTGAGCGATCAATCTGGGTGTAGAGGACCTGTACTTCGTAGCGATCGGGGTCTTGGGCCCATTCCCCGAACTCCTTTTGGTTGGCCTCAATGATCTCTTCAAGGACGTTCTGTGCCCGGATTTCTCCCCACGGCAAGACGGTACAAAAGAGCAAGAAGGATAGGGCACGCATGGCCCGAAGATATTGGGTTTCCCCTTATTCCCCTTGCTCTACCCGGAGGCTGACAACGTTCCCCCCAAATCCGGTCGCGTTGATGAGTGCCGATCTTACGTTGGTAGGTAGCGTTCCCGTCCCCACCTTGGCACCTGCGGCAGCGCCCAGATAGGAAAGAGCTAAGTCCAAACCCAACGGCCCTGAAGCGCCGAAGGTATGGCCGGTCGCCCACTTGCCGGAAAAAGTACGGTCGAGAGCCGCCTCCCCCAAAACCTGGTTGATGGCCTCCCGCTCCGCCGCGTCCCCCCGCTTGGTGCCCGGGGCGTGGGCCACGATGAGATCGGGGACTTTAAAGCCAGACCCAAGAGCAGCCCGCATGGCCAGCTGGAGGCCAGTGCCCCCTCCGGAAATGCTCGTAGCACTCGTGGTTTTTTCCCGGCTGAAACCGAGCCCGGTAATGATCGGATGATGTGCTTCCCCCACGCGGGAGAGGGCAAAAAACGCCGCCCCCTCACCGATCACCATCCCGGAGTGTGGCTGGGCAAGCGGCCGGCAGGCGTGCTGCCCCCGTTCCGGAATACCGGCATAGATCCTCAGCGCCTGCATTTGGGCCAATGTGAAACCCGTCAATGGTGCCTCGGCTCCACCCACAAGTACTCGATCGACCATTCCCGAGTTGAGTAAAGCGACCCCGTGCAGCAAACCGTGGAACCCGGAAGAGCAAGTGACGCTCAAACTGGAGGCCAGGCTGTGGGTGCCGAAGTAACCCGCCAGCGCAAAGCCAATGCCCCCCAAAGTCGTCTGTGGCGACGTCCGCGCGCGGGCGGTGCCTTGCTCCTGAAAAAAATCGTACTCCCGCTCCCAGGAGGTTGTTGGGCCACGGGAACAACCGACGATGATTGCGAAGTCTTCACCCCGCCAGCCGGCTTGAGCGACAGTGTCCTCAGCGGCTACCAATGCGAGCTGGGTAGCCCGGTCCGGCCGCGTGCGTTCGATGAATTCAGTGAGTTTTGCGGGAGTGATTGGCCGATCTTCATTGCGGTAAACGGGGAGCCCGGTGGCCTCATCCTTGCTCCAGGTAGGTGCCCCGGAACGGTAGACCGCCGCCGCAGCCGCGCGGTTACCCGCCGCGGAAATACTCCCCGAACCATTGATGTGTATCCGCATGGCGGTTTCCGTAGGCTTTAGTGCTTATGGCCGCCAAAGGTCGCCAACTCCCGGCCAAGAACCTGCACCAAACGCTCAATCTCTTCTTTGGTATTGAAACTGTGCAAACAAATACGCAGCCGTTCCTGACCAGCCGCTACGGTCGGTGATCGAATGGCCTTTACCAGGAAATTGTCAGCCCATAAAGCATTTTGCAACTGCATCACGGCGTCGTTACCCGGGCAGCGAATGATCTGAATAGGGCCGTTTACCTCCGGGCTAAAAGTGGACAGCTGATAATGGTGAATTGCCCGTTGGAAACAATCCACATTGTCCGCTAGGTCTTGCATCCGCTGTGCGTGGCTCTCCTCCAACGTAGCGTAGGCAGTGTCGATAGCAGCATACTGGGCCGCCGCGGGTGCCGTGCTGTAGATGAAGGGCCGCGAGGTATTGACGAGGTAGGATTTCAAAGCCGCAGAACCAAGTACCGCTCCGCCGTGGCCCCCGAAGGCTTTTCCGTAGGTGATCACATTTGCGAAAACGTGTTGCTGCAAGCCCAGCGCGTGGACAATCCCCCGCCCTTCCGCCCCGTCGAGACCACCGGAATGAGCCTCGTCTACGATCAGATGGGGACCGTATTCCTGGCAGAGAAGGGCAATCTCCCGCAGCGGCGCGCGATCCCCGTCCATACTGAAGCGGCTTTCGGTGAGGATGAAGACATTACCGTCGGGGCGGGCTCCTTCAAGTTGTCGGCGTAAATCCTCTAAGTCGTTGTGGCGAAACCGGAGCGCGCGGGCGTGGCCCAGACGAATACCGTCGCGGCAACAAGCGTGGCTGAGTTCGTCGTAAATGATGGTGTCCGTCCGTTGTAGGAGGGAGGAAAGCAAGCCAAGGAAGGCCGTATATCCCGAAGGGTAGAGCAGGGCGGAAGGGAACCCGTGGTATTCAGCGATCCGTACTTCCAGCTGGTGGTAGGCATCGCGATCGCCCGAAATTAAGCGAGAGCCGGTAGCGCCGCCGGCCAGGTGTTCGGAGGAAGAAACAGTGCTGGCATCCCGTGCCAGACCAAGGTAGTCGTTGGACCAAAAATCAATCCCTCGCACCGTTCCGGGGAGGGACCGGAAAGTACCCGTAGCCCGGATGGCTGCCAGTCGTTTATCGAGGAAGTTGGCCAAGGGAGCGGGGATAGTTTAAATATCAACTCCGATCAACTCGACGAACTGCTGTACGCGGCCATCGATCATCGCCCGGGTCAAGCCCTGCATGCGGCGGGTACCGAAGTCTTCCACCACGAAACTGGCCATTGCCGAACCGTAGATAATGGCGCGCTTGAGGTTTTCGAAACTGGTATCGTCCGTCGAGGCGAGGTAGCCCATGAAGCCACCGGCAAAAGTGTCGCCGGCGCCGGTTGGGTCCGTTACCTGAGGTAGTAGGAGGGCGGGGGCGGAGAAGACTCTGTCGCCGTCAAACAGTAGTGCGCCGTGCTCTCCTTTCTTGATGATGAGGATGCGTGGACCCATCTCGACGATCTTGGCGGCAGCCTTAAGCAAGCTCAGTTCGCCGGAGAGTTGGCGGGCTTCCTCGTCGTTGATGATCAGCACGTCGATTCGCTTGAGGACATCCTTCAGTGGCTCCATGGCGATGTCCATCCAGAAGTTCATCGTGTCGAGCGCGATGAGCTTAGGCTTCGTTTCTAACTGGTCGATCACGCTGGACTGTACCTGCGGGCTGAGATTGCCGAGCATCACGTAGTCGGTCGTCCGGTAGCTAGCGGGCAGTTTCGGGTCGAAGTGCTCCAGTACGTTCAGTTGGGTATCGAGCGTATCGCGGCCCATCATGTCGTCGTGGTACTTGCCGGCCCAGAAGAAGGACTTGCCGCCTTCCACTACCTCGACGCCGTCGAGGTCAGACCCGCGGCGTTTCAGGTCGGCCAGAAAATCCTGGTTGTAATCGTCACCAATGATAGATACGAGCTGAACCGGCTTGCAGAAATGCGTCGCCGCCATGGCGATGTAGGTGCAGGACCCGGCTTCGATCATTTTTACTTCACCGTAGGGGGTGTAAACGTCGTCGAATGCAATGGTACCAATGGAAAGGAGGGCGGACATACGGTAAGTGCTTGGAAGTTGATTTATGGAGCAAAGGCCAGTGGTGCTACCCCAAAACGGGAATAAGGTTTAATGGCCTAAACGAAAAAAGCCAAGCACGAATCATCGTACTCGGCTTTTTAAATGCGCCTCAGGAAGGGCTCGAACCTTCGACCTACGGATTAACAGTCCGCCGCTCTAACCAACTGAGCTACTGAGGCAGTTTCTCAATGCGGGTGCAAATGTACGACCCGCTATTTGTTATTTGCAAGAGCAGTTATAAAAAATCTTTGCTGTTTTCTCTTTTTCTAAAATTGTCAGGCGCCCCGACTAAGTGCGGGACTTACTTCGTGTCGCTGCCGCAGGTGCAATGCAAAAAGGGCGAGTAACAGTTGCCAATTGCCAGCCTAATCCTCACCTTCTTCACTGGCTGACGTCTCCGGAAGCGTGATGAGTACCTCCTCGATCCGCCGGGAGGTGACCGAGAGTGGTTTGAGGGTGTATTCCCCAATCTTGATCTCTTGCCCGGGCTCGGGGAAGTGGCCGATGGTCTCCAGAATGATACCGGCGAGAGATTCAGCCTCGCCCTTCAGCTCGTCAAAGGTGGTGGTACTGAGATCGAGGACCCGGCAGACGTCATTCAGCAACGTTTTGCCATCAAATTCAAAGTTGTAGTCATCGATCTTGTTGAAGACGATCTCATCCCCTTCGTCAAACTCGTCCTGAATGTCACCAATCACTTCTTCCATGACGTCCTCGAGGGTGACGATGCCCTCCGTGCCGCCGTACTCATCCACGACGATGGCCATGTGCATCTTTTGCTGTTGGAATTCCTTTAGCAGATCACTCACCTTCTTGTTCTCGGGTACGTACAGCACTTCTTGCCGGACGAGGCTCAACCAGTCGAAGTCAGCACTTTCGTAGCGGTAACCAAGCAGGTCCTTCACGTACAGGATTCCCCGCACCTTATCAAAGTCGTCTTCAAAGACGGGAATTCGACTGTAACTGTGTTCCCGGACGCGGTCTAGCAACTCGTGGTAGTTCGCACTCTGGTCGACGGCCACCACGTCTCCCCGGCTGCGCATGATCTGGCGGACGGTCACGTTGGCGAAGAGGACGATCTGTTTGAGGAGGAATACATCCTGTTGGCTCTCCTCCCCGTTCTCCTCCTGCTGTACGGTGAGGTCAATGGCCTCATCGATGTCTTGCTGGGTGGGCGAAAAATTGTCGTTGGTGTGGCTTTCCAGCCGGCGTTCGATAATGGAAGCTCCATTCACGAGGAGAACGGACACTGGTTTGAACAGGCTCATCAAAAAGTTGACCGGGCGGGCCATGAGGGAAGCCAGTTCCACCCGGTTCATACGGGCGTAGACTTTTGGCGCTACCTCTCCAAAAAGTACCAATAGAAACGTCACTCCAACCACGGTAACGGTGAAGCGAATCGCTCCAGCCAGTGGTTCCGCTGAGAAGTAACCTTCAGGGTTAATGGCAAGACCAAATTGATCCAGGAACGAAAGGATGCCAGTAGCCCAATTGGTGAAAATAGATTCAGGGAACAGCGCCCGCAGTAGCACCTCCGAGATCAGGACGATCGCAATATTGATGAAGTTGTTGGCGATCAAGATCGTTGCCAATAACTGCCGCGGCCGCTCCCGGAAGTCAATCAGCGTCAGGCTGGCCGGCGTGGGGGATTCGGCGAAATCTTCGTAATCATTATCCGTCAGCGAAAAGAAAGCTACTTCGGAGCCGGACACGAGCCCGGACAACAATAAGAGCAGCACGATTCCTCCACCACCGAAGATCAGCGTCGAAGTGAAGCTGAGCAGGAGGGTAGATTCAAAAAGGTAGGATAAACCGGTTGGGTCCAATGCAGTGCGCCCACGCGCAGGATGGTGAAGTTGCAAAGATAGGGCAGCCCGGTAACCCGCGGGGTGAAGAATGGCTACGGTTGAACATCAGCCTACAACCTCCCTATTCACGGGGCACCCCTTGTATACTCGTGTAAGTACTTACGGCTAAATGGATGGTATTCATGCTCGAGTTGCAGTACGCTGAGCCACTTACCTAGTCAATTATTTTACTGAGGATTAAAATGGTAGGTCCTCTCCGTCGTCGTCAATGGCGGGAGCGGCTGGTGCCTGCGATGCGGGAGTTTGGGCAGGGGTAGCCGCCGTAGCTTGGGGAGCCGCCGGGGCGTTGTTTTCGGGAGTGTAAACTGGAGGTGCGTCAGCCAAAGAGGGGCGTGGACCTCCTTCACCAGCGTTAGGGTTGACGAGCACCCGGAAGTAGTTCGCCACGACTTCGGTGGTTTTCCGGTTGTTACCCTCCTTATCCTGCCACTTCCGGTGCGTCAGTTTGCCTTCCACGTAGACCATCACTCCTTTGTGCAGGGAACGTTGGGCGCGCTCGGCGGCCTGGCGCCAGACGACGACGTCGTGCCACTCTGTCTGTTCTTGCCATTCACCGCTGCGGTCCTTGTAGTTCTCTGAGGTAGCTACGGAGAAACGTCCAACGGCTACTCCACTTTCAAGGGTGCGAATTTCGGGGTCGGAGCCGAGCCGGCCGATGAGGGTAACTTTATTGACCATGGAGAGTGCGATTTAGCGGAATGGAATCCTCTAGCAATTTGCCAGCAGGGGTGAAATGAGGAGCTTGGGATCGGTAATCAGAAGAGGTCCAAAAGTAGGGTCTTATCCTCGATATATTTAGTGATTACGCGTGGAAAGGCAAATTTATCCAACAATTTGTTTTGGGGTAGCAGGTAATTTTCAATACTTCCTGGCATTAATCCCCAACGAAAGGTGTGAAAGCTGACGTAGATCGTCTGGTGCGTCAATTGTTGCTTATAGACCTGGCTGCGTTTGGTGAATTCCAATTCGGCGGCGGGGAGCCATTCGGGCCAATCGGGATGGTGGGCCAATTCCTGCGTGCCCACCTCATTACTGACGGTCTCGATGAGTGGGAACTCGTAGAGATCTTTCCAAATATCCTTACCCTGCCGTTGGCGGATGATGGTTCGGTCGGCATCGTCTTTGATGACGAGGTAGTGGAAGTGGCGGTCCCGCCGCTTTAGCGTCTTTTGCTTGACGGGTAGCTCGTATACCTGGCCGTTGTTAAATGCCCTGCAGTTAGTTGAGAGTGGGCACTCTTTACAGCTAGCTCGTTTTGGCGTGCAGATCAGTGCGCCAAAGTCCATGATCGCCTGGTTGAAGCGTGCGGCGGGTACGTCACCGAGGGCATCCGTCGCCAACTGTGCGAAGAGTTTTTTGCCGGGGGTGCTATCAATCGGTGTTGAATTACCAGCGTAGCGGGCGAGGATGCGGTATACGTTGCCATCCACCACGGCTACCTGTTCACCGAAGGCGAAACTGGCTATCGCCGCGGCGGTGTACGGCCCGACGCCGGGAAGTTTCCTGAGCTTATCGGCGGTATCTGGAAACTGCCCGCCATATTCGGCTACCACCATGCGGGCGGCCCTCAGCAAGTTGCGAGCACGGGAATAGTAACCTAAGCCTTCCCATAGTTTCATGACGGCGTCGTCATCAGCTGCGGCCAGGTCTGCCACTGTAGGGTATGTCTCGGCAAACCGCTCGTAGTAAGCGCGGCCCTGCTCGACGCGGGTTTGCTGCAGAATGATCTCACTCAACCAGATGTTATACGCGTCGCGGTGTTCCTTCCAGGGCATTGGCCGCCGTTCGGGTAGGTACCACGCCAGAAGTTGCGTTCGAAAATATTTCCAGTCCGCTTTAGTCAACGATGTGGAGTTATTAGTGCGTCGTAAGGTCGCATAAAAAAACCGGGGCGTTGTAGCGCCCCGGTCGAAATAGGTTTTGATAGTTTACCATGCACAATAGTTATGGACTGATGCACCACAGTAAGCCGACAGTCAGTACACTTAGGCGGTCTGCCGAAGCTTCCCGTACTGGCGGGCAATTTGTAGTTTAAGGTCTTTACGCGCAAAGAAGATGCGGCTCTTCACGGTGCCCAGGGGAAGACCCAGGTGGTCAGCGATCTCCTGGTATTTGAAGCCCTGATAGTGCATGAGGAAAGGAATACGGGTACTATCATCCAAATCATTGATCAGGACGGTCAGCTCCTTGATCAAAATATCGCTCTCCGCCTCATTATCGATCTGGGTACGGCCAGAATTGAGGTAGTATAGGTTCTCCGTATTGTCCATGATCGTGTTCGCCTTCATCTTCTTCCGGTAGTTGTTGATGAAGATGTTTTTCATGATCGTGAAGAGCCAGGCCTTCAGGTTAGTGCCGGGGTTGAACTTATCCCGGTTCGTAATGGCGCGGAAGGCAGTTTCCTGGTAGAGATCCTTCGCATCCTCCGAGTTCTTCGTCAGATTGTAAGCGAAAGAATTAAGTAGCGTAGTTAACCGATTGAACTCGGTAAAAAATTCCATTTGGGACATGATAGAAGGCTTTAGTGGTTTTGTCTAACCAAATTTAGGCAAAACTTAAATGGATTGCAAGGTTTTTGCACCCACTGGAATCTATCCTAACCCTGCATCACTTAGGGCCTATTCTCCAAACCTCTGTAAAACAAAGCTTTACGTCTGTTTAACAGTGCGCATCCGTAAATTGAACTTTCAGTAAAAAATGAAATATAGATTGTTTTGTCTAAGAGATTGCCATTCTATTGTGCTTAAACGCTCGACAAAGCTCAATCAGAGTACAAAAATAGGCATGGCGGAAGATGACCAGGTAACAATGAAGTTCCGTTTGTCTAACTTGTCCAATACTCTGCCTAAGCTGCTGAAGGCCTGATATCATACAGCCAATCCAGCATCCGCTGACTAAATCATCGCTCAGGACCTGTCCACTATTCGGTCCAAAATATTGCACCTGCGGCAGCGACACGTTCTGAGTCCCCCACTTAGTCGAGACGCCCGATATAGAGTGAATGACGGGCATGCAGGAATTCGGACTAAGTGCGTTGATGCTTAGTTTCCAAGGTCTAAAGGAGCAGTAAGTACCTAAGAGGATACTCCGTCAGCGCTGGGCGTTCAGGACGAAGTAGAGTGCAGCGGCAAAGAAGATGATGTTGGGCATCCACATCCCCAGGTAGATGGGCATCCCGGCAGAAGTAGTGATGGTGGAAGCGAACTGGGTAACGAAGACGAAAAGCGCCCCAATGAAGATCCCTAAAGCCAACTGAATCCCCATCCCTCCCCTGGTCTTGCGGCCGGCGACGGATACTCCGATCAGCGTAAGGATGAAGATCGTAAACGGCTGCGCCGAGCGACGGGCTAATTCTACCTGGTACTGACGGACGTTGCCCGCCCCCCGCGCCTGCTGTTTGCTGAGGTGCCTGATCAACTGGGGAGTCGTCATCGATTGCTGCTCTTCCTTGTACTCCACGAAGTCGGCGGGGAAGAGGTTAAGCACGGTGTCCAGGTGGCCAAAGGCACCTACCTCCAACGTTTCGTTAATGCCGTCAAACGTTCGTTGCTCGTAGTTGGAGAGCCGCCAGAAGGAAGGATCACCAGGCGTAAACTTGGCCGAACGGGCTTTCGTTAGCGCTACCAGCTCGTTGTTCTCGAAGTGCTCGATCCGGAAATTGCGGGCGGAACTATCCAATTTGCTGTAGTGCGTCATGAACACTTTCGTGCCCGGAGCGACGAAGAAGTGAACGTTGCTCGTTTTGCCCTTGTCCCGATTGCGGCCAAAGTGGGTGCGCTCAATGTCCGTTCGGATCTCATTACCCCAGGGGATGACAAAGTGAACGCCCACCAGGAACAGAAAGGCGAGGAAAGCCGCCGTCACCATAAAGGGCCGCAGAAAACGCCGGAAACTGACCCCGGCATTGAGAATACTGATGATCTCCGAATTAGCCGCCATCCTTCCCGTAAAGAAGATGACCGCGATCAGGCAGAGCATGGGCCAGATGAACCCCATAATGAAGAGCAGGAAACTGGGGAAGTACTGAAAGGCAATCTCGAACTTGGTGATGTCCGATTCGATGAAGCGCTCGGTCTTATCACTAAAATCAATGATGATGCTCACCATGGAGAAGATCAGCAACGTAAAGAAGAACGTGCGGAGAAACTTGCCAACAATGTACCAATCCAGCTTTTTCAGCATCGAACAGTCGTGAATAAGAATAGAGTTAATAGGACGCGCTGGCACTTCGGATCGTTGCCTCACCGCACCCCCAAATAAGTCGGGCCCGGCGCGGTGATGATCACCAGGCCGGGCCCGAAGGTAAGTAGCTTACGCCGTGCGAAACTACTGCTTAACTACCCGCCGGACGGCTCCATCCACGCGCAGCAAGTAAACGCCGCTGGCCAGGGTGGAAGTATTAATGGTAGTAGCGCCCGTCAATCCCTCCACGCGGCGGGTTTGCAGACGGCGACCGTTCAGGTCGAACAATTCCACGTCGATGGTGCGGTTCACCTGGGCGGACCAGCGCACGTTCAATTCACTGGCTACTGGGTTGGGGAAGACCTCTAACCCAGCCTCGAGAGCACTAACGTCATCGTTGGAAACCACGACGGCGTCCGGATCGATAATGATATCGTGGTCCACGATCGGTAGGTAACCACCGTTCGGCGTGGTGATCACAAAACCAAAGAAGTCTTCGTCTTTAGAGTCATCAAGGTGCTCGTACTTAAGGCCAACCACGTTGATGTCCTTCTGGCGCCAAGTATCCCCCAGGCCAAGTTCACGGCCGTAGAGTAGCAGGCGACCTACTTCCGGAAGTTCAGTCAACGTGTAAACGACGTCGCGGTCACCAAACTCACTGCTGGTAGCTTCCAGGTCCGCCTGCAAGATGTGGTTACGCGCCAGCGGGGGCACGAGGGTGGCGTTGTTAGCAATGCGCTCGGGCGCTTCCGGCGTGGTGGCCGTACAGAACTGGATGCTCCAATCTTCAATGGCACCGGCGGATCCACCGGTCTCCAGTACCTCAACTTCCAGGATCCAATCACCAAACACGCGCTCACCGACCAGATCGGCCAGGGAGCCTACGGGCTGCTGCACGATCGCCTGATCCGGTGGGCAGGTGATGTTGTCCGGCGCATCATCGTCGAAACCAAGGATGATGGCATTGGTAGAAATTGGGCAATTCTGCTTGTACAGATCCACCACGGTTCCGGCGGGGCTGATGAGGCGGACGTTCAGCTCAGCAACAAAGTTGTAGCGCACGTTGATGAGCGGGATGTTGACGTCACCAATCACGCCGTTCTGATCATCCACGAACAAACGGCTTTCCGCTTTGAAACTGGGGCCACGACCCTGGAGGGGTATTGCCCGGCCATCGGATGCGTAATCGTTACAGCTTGTATTGACGGTGCGGAAACTGCTGGTGGTACGCCAGTCACCGAAACCACAACGGTTACGGGGGCGAACGCGCCAGAAGTAAAGGGTATTTTCTGTGAAGAAGTCCTCCGGGCTAAATTCCGTTTCTTCGAGACCAGTCGCCTCCGCAAAAATGCTCTCCTGGGAGAAATCCGGACTGGTAGCAATCTGAATTTGGTAATCACGCGCGTTGGCGGATTCCGTCCAGTCAAAATTGGTACCCAGGACGATGCCACCCGTTCCTTCGGCGGGCGAGACGGTGACGAGGTCACTGAAGTCATTACTTACTACGTCCAGCAGAATTTCCCGACGGGCTGTATCGAGGCTTTCGGTTACGCCAATGAGAGTCAGGGGTACAATGCCAGTGAAGTTTACGGTGCCAAAGTCTACTTCCAGTGTAGTAAGGGTGCCGGGCTGGATCGCCGTCTCGGCAAAAGTCACCGTTGCGCCTTCCGGCAAACTGCTGTCTTCAATGCTGAGGTTAATTAACTCGTCAAAATTGAGGATGCTGGTTGTACTCACCTCAACTGAAAGCGTGTTGGGGAGGCAAAACTCCTGGTAGCGAATGCCGGGCTCCAAAGTGTAACCTGGCTCGATGGCCTGGGATACGGAGAAGTTCTGCCGGTTGACGTTCAGGAAGATATTCTCGGAAGCCTTCACCATCAGGCGAGCTGATCCGGTACGGGCTTCTTCGGGAACGGTTACGAAAGCGCTCCCGGTGTTGGGGGCATCTTCAGCAAGTACGAGATCAAAGGTCTGGCCGCCGTCGAGGGAGAGCATGATGTCCACGCGCTTACAGTTAACACGGCCGCCGTCGGTGCCGGCAACATCCCAGGTAACTTCCTGGTAATCGCCTACGCGCCACGCCGCTTCGGTGGGTTCGTTAACGACGAAGGGGCCGGCGGACTCATCCGTAGAGAAGACAAAGGTTTCCCAGTCTACACCACCGGCCTCATCGTTATAGTCGTGGGCCGTGAGGCGGAAGGTGATGTCCCGCTCG